>NZ_JAKLYZ010000014.1:0-1213 GCF_040900765.1 Janibacter sp. Y6 | reverse complement strand
GAAAGCCAAGCTGGTCATCACCGCGATCACCCGGCTGGGTCTGACCCAGGCCGAAGCCGCGCAGCAGTACGGGGTCTCTCAGCCCACCGTGTCACGGTGGATGGCCAGGTACCGAGCCGAGGGCGAGGCCGCGTTCGAGCCCCGCTCACGCCGCCCGAGCAGCAACCCACGAGCGATCAGCAGCGACGTGATCGAGGCGGTCACCGCCGAACGCGACCGCCTCGTCGCCAGCGGGCACGACGCCGGCCCTGACACCATCGCCTGGCACCTCCAACGCGCCGGGATCACCGCTCCCTCACGAGCCACGATCGCGCGGATCCTGACCCGCAGCGGGCGTGTACGACCCGAACCGAAGAAGAAGCCACGCTCGGCCTACATCCGCTTTGAAGCCGATCAGCCCAACCAGTGCTGGCAATCCGACTTCACCCACACCACCCTGCAAGCAGGTCGCGACGTCGAGGTCATCACCTGGCTCGACGACCACTCCCGCATGGCGCTGCACATCAGCGCACACCCCCGCATCACCGGCCCCATCGTGCTAGCCACCTTCCGCTCCACCATCGCCGAGCACGGCTGCCCCGCAAGCACACTCACCGACAACGGCATGGTGTACACCGTGCGCCACTCAGCCCACGGCGTGCGCGGAGGACGCAACGCCTTCGAGCACGAGCTCGCCACCTTGGGAGTGACCCAGAAGAACGGACGCGGCAACCACCCCCAAACCCAGGGCAAGGTCGAACGCTTCCAGCAGACCCTGAAGAACTGGCTACGACGACAACCCACCCAGCCCGCCACCATCGAGCAGCTGCAGACCCTGCTCGACCGCTTCCAGCACGAGTACAACCACCAACGACCCCACCGCGCCCTGAACCGCCGCACACCCGCCGCGGCCTACCAAGCCCGACCCAAAGCCGCGCCACCAGACGAA
The DNA here is from genome assembly GCF_040900765.1 of Janibacter sp. Y6. Taxonomy (NCBI): domain Bacteria; kingdom Bacillati; phylum Actinomycetota; class Actinomycetes; order Micrococcales; family Intrasporangiaceae; genus Janibacter; species Janibacter sp. Y6. The sequence goes on along the minus strand of NZ_JAKLYZ010000014.1, from coordinate 285 downwards.
CCCACAGCCCGAACCCACGCCCGGGTGCGCACCGACAGGGTCAACGAAGGCACCATCACCCTGCGTCACGCCGGCCGGCTGCACCACATCGGCATCGGCCGCGCCCTCAACGGCCACCGCGTCCTCGTCCTTGTCCACGACCTCGAGATCACCGTCGTGCACGCCGACACCGGCGAGATCATCCGCCAGCTCACCCTCGACCCCACCCGCGACTACCAGCCCCAGAACAGCACGAAACCCCCGAACCCGTAGGTTCGGGGGTTTCATATGTCCTGAGACAGGACA
>NZ_JAKLYZ010000013.1:0-1391 GCF_040900765.1 Janibacter sp. Y6 | reverse complement strand
TGACCAAGAGATCCCACAACCCCGTACCTGCAACGCCTGACAGCTATCACACAGATACGGTTTGGCCTGATCCGCTTTCGCTCGCCACTACTCACGGAATCGCGGTTGCTTTCTCTTCCTGTGCGTACTGAGATGTTTCACTTCCCCACGTTCCCTCTACCCAGCCTATGTGTTCAGCTGGGAGTGACTGGACTTGCCTCCAGCCGGGTTTCCCCATTCGGAAATCCTCGGATCACAGTCTGGTTATCGACTCCCCGAGGCTTATCGCAGATTCCTACGTCCTTCTTCGGTTCCTGGTGCCAAGGCATCCACCGTGCGCCCTTAAAAACTTGAGCCACAAAGATGCTCGCGTCCACTGTTCAGTTCTCAACATACGGTCGGCACCAACCACACACTGGGCGCCTACCACGCTGATACAGCGTGGCGGTTCGTCCTACATGGCCGGCCCGCACCACAACCCCCACAACCGTGGGGGCCGATGGCCTCGAGGCGCTCGCGTCACCACCCGCAACCAAGGTCGCGTGGCGGTGAGCCCGAACCCTCAGGACCCAACAACGTGTCAAGCACCCCAACACCCACCCTGCGCGTTCCATCACAACCCAAGAGCTGTGCGTACTAACGGACCAGGCAGATCCTGCGGTGCCAAATAATCGATGTTCCACCCTTGAGCACCTGCTGCTCGACATTCGCGAGCAGACCAGGCCCTGGACCAGATATCTGGCCAGTGCTCCTTAGAAAGGAGGTGATCCAGCCGCACCTTCCGGTACGGCTACCTTGTTACGACTTAGTCCCAATCACCAGTCCCACCTTCGACGGCTCCCCCCACAAGGGTTGGGCCACCGGCTTCGGGTGTTACCGACTTTCGTGACTTGACGGGCGGTGTGTACAAGGCCCGGGAACGTATTCACCGCAGCGTTGCTGATCTGCGATTACTAGCGACTCCGACTTCATGGGGTCGAGTTGCAGACCCCAATCCGAACTGAGACCGGTTTTTTGGGATTCGCTCCACCTTGCGGTATCGCAGCCCTTTGTACCGGCCATTGTAGCATGCGTGAAGCCCAAGACATAAGGGGCATGATGATTTGACGTCATCCCCACCTTCCTCCGAGTTGACCCCGGCAGTCTCCTATGAGTCCCCACCATGACGTGCTGGCAACATAGAACGAGGGTTGCGCTCGTTGCGGGACTTAACCCAACATCTCACGACACGAGCTGACGACAACCATGCACCACCTGTATACCGACCAAAAGGGGCACCCATCTCTGGGTGTTTCCGGTATATGTCAAGCCTTGGTAAGGTTCTTCGCGTTGCATCGAATTAATCCGCATGCTCCGCCGCTTGTGCGGGCCCCCGTCAATTCCTTTGAGTTTTAGCCTTGCGGCCGTACTCC
>NZ_JAKLYZ010000012.1:0-1594 GCF_040900765.1 Janibacter sp. Y6 | reverse complement strand
CTACACAAGCCGTCCCGATCACCAATACCAAGCTATAGTGAAGGTCCCGGGGTCTTTCCGTCCTTCTGCGCGTAACGAGCATCTTTACTCGTAGTGCAATTTCGCCGAGTTCGCGGTTGAGACAGTGGAGAAGTCGTTACGCCATTCGTGCAGGTCGGAACTTACCCGACAAGGAATTTCGCTACCTTAGGATGGTTATAGTTACCACCGCCGTTTACTGGGGCTTAAATTCTCAGCTTCGCCACACAAGGTGACTAACCGGTCCTCTTAACCTTCCAGCACCGGGCAGGCGTCAGTCCGTATACATCGTCTTGCGACTTCGCACGGACCTGTGTTTTTAGTAAACAGTCGCTTCTCCCTGGTCTCTGCGGCCCATCATCCTAGTCCGAAAGGACTTCAGAATCCGGGCCCCCCTTCTCCCGAAGTTACGGGGGCATTTTGCCGAATTCCTTAACCACGATTCACTCGATCGCCTTAGTATTCTCTACTTATCCACCTGAGTCGGTTTGGGGTACGGGCGGCTCGAACCTCGCTAGAGGATTTTCTTGGCAGCATAGGATCACCCTGCTTCCCGCTGATGCGGTCACTATCAGGTCTCAGGATATGTGTCAGACGGATTTGCCTACCTGACTCCCTACACCCTTGGACGTGGACAACCATCGCCACGCGGAGGCTACCTTCCTGCGTCTCCCCATCGCTTGACTACTACTAGATCGGGTCGAGCGTTCCACTCACCGATGGCAACCGAAGTCGCCGGTGGTGAGCTTCAGGCTCTTAGCATCACTAGATTCATCAGGGGCGGTTCTTCGCCGGTTCCGGAATATCAACCGGATGTCCATCGACTACGCCTGTCGGCCTCGCCTTAGGTCCCGACTTACCCAGGGCAGATTAGCTTGACCCTGGAACCCTTGGATATTCGGCGGACGGGTTTCTCACCCGTCTTTCGCTACTCATGCCTGCATTCTCACTCGTGTGGCATCCACGGCTGGTTCACACCGCCGCTTCACTCGCCACACGACGCTCCCCTACCCATCAACACGCTTGGACCACAAGTGGCCAGGCAGTGTGTCAATGCCACAGCTTCGGTGGTGTGCTTGAGCCCCGCTACATTGTCGGCGCGGAATCACTTGACCAGTGAGCTATTACGCACTCTTTAAAGGGTGGCTGCTTCTAAGCCAACCTCCTGGTTGTCAATGCAACTCCACATCCTTTCCCACTTAGCACACGCTTAGGGACCTTAGCTGGTGATCTGGGCTGTTTCCCTCTCGACTACGGAGCTTATCCCCCGCAGTCTCACTGCCACGCTCTCACTTACCGGCATTCGGAGTTTGGCTAACGTCAGTAACCTGGTGAGGCCCATTAGCTATCCAGTAGCTCTACCTCCGGTAAGAAACACGTGACGCTGCACCTAAATGCATTTCGGGGAGAACCAGCTATCACGGAGTTTGATTGGCCTTTCACCCCTACCCACAGCTCATCCCCTCAGTTTTCAACCTAAGTGGGTTCGGTCCTCCACGACGTCTTACCGTCGCTTCAACCTGGCCATGGGTAGATCACTCCGCTTCGGGTCTAGACCCAGCGACTCAATCGCCCT
>NZ_JAKLYZ010000011.1:0-3974 GCF_040900765.1 Janibacter sp. Y6 | reverse complement strand
GTCAGACCCAGCCGGGTGATCGCGGTGATGACCAGCTTGGCTTTCAACACCTACGTATCGCAGCCGTCCCGGAGTATTCACATGTCGCGAGACATGCCTTTCACATGTCGTGAGACTCCACACTGCCCCCGCTACCACCCGCGAAGGGCCCGGACCATCTGGTCCGGGCCCTTCGTCGTGCTCCGGCGCCTCGCGGCACCGGCCGATCAGACGGCGAGAGTCGTGGCGCCCGAGGCGTGCGCGTGGCTCGCCTCGACGATCCCTCGCACGACGGCGAGCTCGGACTCGTCACGCGGCCCGAAGACCATCATGAAGCCGGGCGAGAGCCGGGTGCCGGCCCACATGTGCGGGCGGCCCCACCCCTTCGCCGAGACGTCCGCGGCGAGATCGGCCGGGAGCACGAGGTGCATCGACCCGTCGTGCGCCGGGTGGAGGTGGGCGAACTCTCCGACCTCCGCCACGAGGTAGGCCTGCAGCTCGACGGGCGCCGTCTGAGACTCCTGCTGCTGCGGGATGGTCCAGCTCACCGCGGGGCGCGGGCCGGCACGGTGAGGCAGCTCGCCGCCGAGGGTCGGCCAGGTCGGTGCCGGACGGGCGCCGGCCTCGACCGCTCCCTGGTGCATGACGTGACCGAGCCGGTGGGCGACCCACTCGGCGAGCCGCTGCACGACCTCGGCGGTCAGCTGGTGGCCGCCGGGCTGGCGCAGCGCCACGGTCGGGGCGCCCGACTCGGACAGGAGGTACTGCCAGGTCCGGTCGAGCAGCTCGCGGGGGATGACGTGGTCCGCGTCCCCCTGTGCGACGAAGACCGGCAGGTGGGCGAGCTGACCGGGGTCGGTGCTCAGGCCGGCGTCGAAGGGCAGGGTGCCGTAGAGGACCGCCGCGCCGGCGTACCGCGCGGGGTCGGCGAGCACGAGCGCGCCCGCGAAGGCCGCGCCCCCGCTGAAGCCCACGAGGACGACGGGGCGCCCGGCGGGGGCGACCTCGTCCAGCCATTGGCCGAACCACGCGGTTGTCTCGCGCAGCGAGTCGACCTGGGGCCGCCCGATGCCGTGGTTGGCGAACCACGCGTAGCCGCCGCCCTCGGCGATGGGGGCGCGGACGGCCGCGTAGGCCACCCCGGTCGGCAGGTGCGGCGCCAGCGTGAGGATCTGCTGCTCGTCCGAGCCGCGGCCGTGCAGCAGCACGACGAGCGGGGCGGTCGGGTCGGTCGACCCGTGGGTCGCGACGACGGCAGGGGCGAAGGGGGCCGAGCTCATGCCACGTCCACCGGGACGAGCTCTGCGGCGGTGCGCACGCCCGCCCAGCGGGCGATGTCGGCGTCGAGGTCGAGGGGCTCGACCGGGGCGCTGTCCTCGAAGTCGCCCCAGCTCGCGCGGGGGAGCATCCACATGATCTCGAACTCGTTGCCGTCGGGGTCGGCGCCGTAGACGCTCTTCGTCGCGCCGTGGCTCGACTCGCCGGTGTACGCCTCGAGCTCGAGGAGCGTGGTGCGGGCCTGCGCCAGCTCGTCGATCGTGTCGAGCTGCCAGGCGAGGTGGTACAGACCGATCGACCCGCGGGGGCGAGGCGGCTGCTGCCCGACGCCGAAGAGACCGAGGTCGTGGTGGTTGCCCGATCGGGGCAGGCGCAGGAAGGCTGCCTCGGCGCGGGGCTCGCGGGCCATGACGACCATGCCGAAGGCGCGGGCGTAGAAGTCGACGCTGCGCTCGAGGTCGGCGACGAAGAGCACGGCGTGGTTGAGACGGACGGGGCTGACGGTCACGAGGACGTCCTTCGGGTCGCTGATGGTTGTTGCTCTAACCAACAGCGTACCCCAAGAAGTTGTTCCTTCAACGATGCCGCCGCCCAGCGCCCCCGCTCGCCCCCGGGAGGCGAGATCGGGCGACCTGGGCCACGATGGAGACCCCGCGTCATCACAGGAGCTGACATGGCCGAGATCTCCCGTCGTACCGTCCTCACCGCGACCGGGGCGGGCGCCGTCGGCGCGCTCGCCGCCCCCGCTGCGGGAGCCGCGCCGGCACCCCCTTCGTCCCGCCGTCACCGCCCCCACCACCCGCGGCCGGTCCCCGAGCCGCTCAAGGTGCCCGAGGCGATCGGGTCCGGGGGAGCGGTGTCGAGCGTCGACCCCTACGCGAGCGAGGTGGGCATCCAGGTCCTGCGCTCGGGCGGCAACGCCGTCGACGCCGCGATCGCCATGGCGGCCACCCTCGGCGTCACCGAGCCGTACTCGTGCGGGCTGGGCGGCGGCGGCTTCCTCGTCTACCACCAGACCCGCACCGGGCGGACGTGGACGATCAACGGGCGCGAGACGGCGCCCGCGAGCTTCACCGACACCTCGCTCACCGACGGGGCCGGCACCGCCCTCCCCTTCGACGCGGCGGTGAGCTCCGGGCTGTCCGTCGGCGTCCCCGGCACCCCGCTGACCTGGGAGGTCGCGGCCCGCCAGTTCGGCCGTCGCAGCCTGCGCCAGCTGCTGCGCCCCGCCGAGGAGCTCGCCCGTCGCGGCTTCGTCGTCGACGCGTACTACCGCAGCCACACCGAGTCCAACGAGGAGCGCTTCCGCCGCTTCCCCGAGACCGCGCGGGTCTACCTGCCCGGCGGGCGGGTCCCCGACGTCGGTGACACGATGCGCAACCCCGATCTCGCCGACACCTACGCCCTCATCCGTCGTCACGGCGTCGGCGAGCTCTACCGCGGGCGGGTCGCCCGGGCGATCGTCGACGAGGTGCGCAGCCCCACGACCGCGCCCGGCGTCGACGTCTACCGCGGGCAGCTGACGATGCGCGACCTCGAGCGCTACCGGGCGCCGGTCCAGGCCCCGACCCGGGTGCGCTACCGCGACCACGACGTGCGCGGCATGGACGTGCCGAGCTCGGGCGGCATCGCCGTCGGCCAGATCCTGCTGCTCATGCGCGCCTACGAGGAGCGCACCGGGCGGCGGGTGCGCGACCTGCCCGAGGCCGACTACTACCACTGGTTCTCCGAGGCGAGCGCGACCGCCTTCGCCGACCGCAACCGCTACGTCGGCGATGTGCCCGGCGTCCCGGTCGACGAGCTGCTCTCGGCCGGCTACGCCCGGGAGCGCGCGCTGCTCTTCGACCCGCAGCGGGCGATGGCCCGGCCCGTCCCCTTCGGCTCGCCGGACGGCGACTACGAGGACGCCCCCGGCGGGGGCGGCCGGCAGGGTCAGCCCACCCAGGGCCAGTCGACGACCCATCTCAACGTCGTCGACCGGTGGGGCGACGTCGTCTCCTACACGCTGACGATCGAGCAGACCGGTGGCTCGGGCATCACCGTGCCCGGCTACGGTTACCTGCTCAACAACGAGCTCACCGACTTCGACTTCGTGCCGCTCACCCCGGGCGTGCCCGACCCCAACCTGCCCGGTCCCGGCAAGCGGCCGCGCTCGTCGATGAGCCCGACGGTCGTCCTGCGCGACGGGCGCCCGGAGGTCACCGCGGGCACCCCCGGTGGCGCGACGATCATCACGAGCGTCGCCCAGATCCTCCTGGGCTACCTCGACCGCGACCTCGACCTCGTCGACGCCATCGCGGCACCCCGGCTCAGCTCGCGCAACGCCGCCGAAGGGGCGGACCTGGGTCTGGCGACGAGCCCCGTCGGGGTGGAGCTCACCGCCCGCGGTCACCGGCTCTCGCCGCAGCGCTGGATCGGCAACGCCTCGGGGGTGGCGGTCGAGGGACGCTCCCTCGTCGCGGCCGCCGAGACCGTGCGCGGGGACGGCGGGGCGGCCCGGGTCGTGCGCGGTCGCCGTGGCCACGGACGGCACTAGCTGTACTCGGCCGAGAGGTTGGTGACGCGTAGGCGTTGACGAGGAGGAGAACCTCCGAGTGAGGTGTGGATTGTCGAAGTCCCGCCCGACCCGGAGGTTCTCGTGGCCCACGCTAACGCCCGTCTCAATGTTCATGGTCGCCGTCTGCTGGTCGACCGAGTCCGCCGCCAGGGGTGGGCGG
>NZ_JAKLYZ010000010.1:0-50102 GCF_040900765.1 Janibacter sp. Y6 | reverse complement strand
CCGCCCACCCCTGGCGGCGGACTCGGTCGACCAGCAGACGGCGACCATGAACATTGAGACGAGCGTTAGCGTGGGCCACGAGAACCTCCGGGTCGGGCGGGACTTCGACAATCCACACCTCACCCGGAGGTTCTCCTCCTCGTCAACGCCTACGCGTCACCAACCTCTCGGCCGAGTACATCTAGCAGCCCGGGGCCTCCTCGCGGGCTGCGCGCTTGTGGGGCGCCGCGGACCCCTGCGGCGGCCACACCCGGTCGAGGTAGGCCCGCAGATCGGCGATGCCGTCGTGGTCCAGCGCGTAGATCCGACGGGTCCCCTCGGCCAGATCGGTCACCAGCCCCGCCTGCTTGAGCACCCGCAGGTGCTGCGAGACCCCGGGCCGCTTGATCGGCAGCTGGGCGGCGAGCACTCCCACCGGCTGCGGGCCGCCAGAGGCGAGCAGCTCGACCACCGCCCGTCGGTTGGCGTCGCCGAGCGCCTCGAGCTGCAGCTCCGCGCGATGTGTGTGCACCGTCCGAAATCTAGCACCCAGTCTTACGATGTAAGCAGGTGAGAAATCCTGTCCCGCACGTGTTCTCGCGTGGCGACTCCTGGCCGACCCTGCCGGGGCGAGGCGAGGGCGCTACTGGGAGATGTGCAGCTCGATGCGCTCGATGAGGGCTTCCAGACCGATCTCGAACTCGGCCTTGGAGTGGTCCTGGCTCAGCGCTGGCCGCAGCCGTTTGATCGTGGGGAAGTCGTCGAGGTCGAGCTCTGCATCACCCTCGGGGATACTGGCCTCCCCTTCGTCGAGGGCGACCTCGACCGGTGAGGTCTGCGCGCCGTGCACGACCGACTCCAGCAGCAGGTGCCCCAGGAGGAACCCGCTGAAGGAGCGGTACACGTGCACGGCACCGTCCTCGGTGAAGCCGTGCCCGATCAGCGTGCTGAGGAAGTCCTCGACCAGGCTCAGGCTGCGAAGAGGCGGGCGCAGCCACGGCGCTGCCGGGTGACGGGTGGCCACCAGCGGGAAGGCGTGGGGGTGGGCCACGGCCACCGCCCGGACCTGGTGGGCGAAGGTCTGCAGATAGCCCTGCCAGGTCTCGGAGAGCTCGGCGTCGAGATCTTCCTCCAGACCCCGCAGCATCTGCGCCACGACAGCCTCAAGAAGATCCTCACGCCCAGAGACGTGCCGGTAGAGCGACATCGCCTCCACACCCAGGGCGCTGCCCAAGGAGCGCATCGTCAGCTTCTGGGCGCCCTGCGCGTCGATGTAGGCCAGGGCCGAACGCACGATGAGATCTCTGCTCAGCCGCGCCCGGCTCGGCGTCCCTGACTCCGAGACCATTGGCACCTTCCCCTGTTGAGTGTTCCGTCGCTCAGGAATGACGCTTCGTATCGTACGTGCTCGAACGTCCTGCGTCGTCGGCTCCTTCTCGACAAGTCCAACTTACGGCGTAAGGCTACGATTGTGGTCGTGGGAGGTATACGAATTGGGGAGCTGTCCCGTCGTACTGGTCTGAGCGTGGATGTGCTGCGTGCGTGGGAGAGGCGGTTCGGCCTGTTCGAGCCGCAGCGCAGTGCCTCTGGGTACCGGTTGTACTCCGGGCGTGATGAGCGCATCGCCCACGACGTCGTCGCCCTGAAGGCGCAAGGGGTGCCGTTGGCCAAGGCTGTCGCGCTGGCTCGAGACACCCCCGTGCAGGCGCCGACCGCGCAGGTGCTGATCGCCCGGATCGATCAGGCGGTGCGAGGCCTCGATCCCGATGCCGCCAGGAGAGCGGTTCGAGCCTCGAGCGAGGCTCTGGGGGTCGAGGCCGCCATGGTCGCGGTGTACTTGCCCTACCTTCGCCTGCTGGGGCAGCAGTGGCTGGACGGGGCGGTCACGGTCGCTCACGAGCACTTCGTCAGCCACATCATCCGCAAGCACATCGGGACACTGGCCCAAGACCCCCATCCGGGCGGGCGTCGCACAGCCGTGGTCGCCTGCCCCGCCGGAGAGCGTCACGACATCGCGCTGCTGATGATCGCCACCCTGCTCACCCGCCGGGGCTGGTCGGTGCGCTACCTCGGCGGGGACACCCCGCTGGAGGCGATCACCTCCACAGCAGCGCGCACCCGCGCCGACCTCGTCGTCTTGGCGGTCACGCGACCCGAGATCCTCGAGGCCGCCGTGCCGGCGGCGCGCCAGCTGGCCCAGAGCACCCACGTCGCCGTCGGCGGCCCAGGGGCTTCGATCGAGCTCGCCGAGCAGATCGGCGCCACGCTGCTCGTGGCCAACCCCGTCCACTCGGTCCTCCGCCTCGACGAGCTCGTCCCGGCCTCACGCGAGCGGTTGAAGGCGCAGGGCGCGGCCTTCTAGCTCCCCCACGAACCAGCGCCCGAGCTCCGGGTGACCTCAGGACCTCTTGAGGGACCAGAGGAGGCGCGCGGTGCCCCACTTCCGTGACCGCGCGCCTCCGCCAGCTGGTAGCAGCATGACGGCGTCGCACCTCATCTTCACGACCCCGCGCCGCAAGCACTCCAGCGAGCCGCACCTCTCACGCCCCCAGGCGATGATCGGGACCAGGCGCATCTGTCCGCAGATGTGGCGTCGGCGGGGTGTGCGGCGACCATCGTCCAGTGCGACTGCGACTGAGAGCGATTCGTCCGCGAATCACCTGCCGGTCGGTGTGCCCGGGCGGAGGGAGGAGCGTGCAGCTCAGCAGGATCCTCGGGAAATCGCCCCCCGCTATTCGCGCCGACGACGACCCTTGGTCGACGCGTCATCAGGCTTGCGTTCGGAGTGGACGACCCAAGGACTGCGGTGGCGATCTTGCTGGGCGTCCCGATGCGTCAGCGGGGCTTGGCCACGAGGAGGGACACGCAGGCCGCCGCGACGACGAGCAGCGGCAGCACCGAGATCCACAGTCCGAAGGTCATGAGCGAACACAAGTTGGTCGTCTCCGAGACCGGCAACACGTTGTCCACTCTTCGGGGTCGGTGCGACGGCGAGTCACTCCCGCAGGGGGGCTAGGTATCCACGCCTCGACGGGCTGAGGACGGCGCCTCGCGATGCGTCGACGACGGGTGTCCCCGGCCGTGGAACCGGCGCGCACCTCGTGCCGTCCCAGTAGACAACCAATCGGTAACAAAAGCACTCGGTCGGTCGTTCGCGCAGGTCAGCCCGCCTCTTGCTGGGTACGGTCGCGGTTCGGTCCGGGTGGGGTGCTCGGACGTAGCAGGGGAGACAGCATGGATGAGCGGTATGCCGCGATGCGCAAGAAGGCGCAGTACCACGCCGCACGGTCGAGGCAGCGGGCCGCGCGGATCGTCGAGCTCGAGGCAGCGCTGGATCGGGCGCAGTCAGCGGTCAGGACGGACCGGGTGCCCCCGATCTACGGTGCGACGCGCTACAGCGTCTTCGTCCCCGGGAGCCTGGAGTGGCAGCTGTCCTCGACGGGCGAGGACGAGCAGGCCTACCGGGAGCGGCTGTGGTCGGCAGAGCGGATGGGCCCGCGCCAGCAGGTCTTCCTCGAGTGGGCGACGCCGATCTACCAGGGCTTCCACGACGCGTACGGGTACCGCCATGTCGTGCAGTACAGCGCCGAGATGCCGGCGCGGTGGCGCGACGCCCTGCTCGACGCCGCGGCGACCTACCCTGTGCTGCTGCCCGTGCCCTCGCACCGCTGGCAGGACCGGGTCGGGGCGATCCGCGACGACCTGCGCGCCCGCGACGCCGGGCCCGGCCCGGTGGCCTGGCTGCGCGTCGACGACGACGACCTGCTCGCGACGACCTTCCTCGACCGGCTGGTCCCGCTGGTGACGGCCGCCCACGACGGGTGGTCGGTCTCCTTCGGCAAGGGTCTGACGGCCGAGTACGAGGACGGTCGGCTGCACCGCTTCGGGCTGACCAACCGCACGATGGCCTCGATGGGGCAGACCTTCGTCGGCACGGTCGACCGGTCCGGCAGCCCGACCTTCCCCCCGCTCGTCAGCCACGTGCGCGCGCACCGCGAGATGCCCGTGGCCGTCGACTCCCGCGAGGTCGCCTACCTGCGTCTGCTCCACGACCAGCAGGACCGCGACCTCGCCGCAGAACCCGTGCAGAACCCCACCGACGCCTACCACCTCGAGCACCTCGACGAAGACCTCGCCCGGCTCTTCCCCACGGTGCTCCCGTACGCCGAACGCCCAGAGGAATCACTCGTCACCTCGGCCTCACGCCGACACCGCGGTAACTGAGCGTGGCCGTGCAACAAGAACAAGCGATTCGCTTCATCAGATGGACACCGGGCACAGCGATCCAGGATCCTCGCCCAGGCGTCGCTCGATGCCAATCGCAGGGGTTGGGGAATTCGATGTGTTCGCTCGTTCGTCGGGCGGCAGCTGTGCTGCTCGCTCTTGTTGTCATGTCCGCCGGTGCCGGGAGCGCCGCCGCGCCCGCGTCCGCAGACGTCGTGCCGAGCCCTGACCGCAACGTCATCGGGGGCTGTCTCCTGCGCTTCGACGGGGCCGGTCAGCCGTACCTGTCGCCGTCGTTGGGCAGGCCGTGCATTGGTGCGGTCTCGATCACTCGGACCGGTCTGGGGGATCTCGAGATCCATCTCGCCCCGGGCGCGCGGTACCCCCAGACCCGGCTCCTGGTCAGCGCCGACACGACCCTGGCCTCACGAGGGATCACCGTCGGTGCCTCTCGCAGCCCCCGCTCGATTGCGCTGCGCTTCTTCGACTCCAGGAGCGGCAAGCGGGTCGACATGCGCAGCACGGCGCAGCGCGCCCGGGTCGCGCGCGGCGGCGCGTCCGTTGGGTGGCTGGGCCGCAGCGCCGTCAACACGACGCAGCTCGACCCCGGTGTCGACGCCTATGGGCGATTTCACGACCGGCTCGCGACGGACGACCAGACGGTGGCCGGCGGGTGCGTCATCCGGTTCAGCTCCACGGGACCGAAGATTCACGCCAACAGCACCCATCACTGCACCGGGGTGCGCAGCGTCGGCATCAGCACCCTGGGGCGTATGCGGATCGTGTACTCGGACGAGCAGCGAGGCAGCACCATCAACGTGTCGGCCGACCCGGACGAGACCCTGGTGCGACGGGGCATCATCACCGGCATCAGCTCCTCTCCCGCTGAGCTGCACGTCGACCTCTTCGACGCGCGCTCGAAGAAGCGGGTCGACCTCCGGCGCCTGGCCGACCGCAAGGTCATGGCCGGCGCCTTCGCGAACATCTGGGTTGCCTGGACCAAGACCACCACACGACCCGGTCTGGCCAACGCGACGACGACCCCCGCCCTGGACAAGTACGGCCAGTTCGTCCACGGCTCGGCACCCGCGGGCGGCGTGCGCCAGACCGGGTGCGAGATCCGGTTCGGCGGCACCGGTGCGCACCCGTCGGTCACCTCGACGTCCACGAGCAGCTGCACCGGCGCGGCGTCCGTTTCAGTAGGCCCCTCAGGGACCTTGCGAGTGGTGGCAGCCGAAGGCACGTCCGGTCCGATCATCGCGACGACGACGGTGTCGAGCCGCTCCGCGGCCGACTACGGCATCCGAGCCGGCGCCTCGGGCGGTGGTGCCACCACCGACTACCGCTTCTACAGCATCCGCCTCGCTCGCACCCTGGACCTGCGCAAGGCCGCCGACCGCGACCTCTTCCGACGCACGAACGCAGCGGTCGTCCTCGGCTGGAGCCGACCGGCCCCGCCTACGAACGTCGTCGCCTCCCCCGCTGGGGGCTAGCCCAGCCGCTCTCGGTACGGAGCTGCCGACAGATGCAGCGAGGTAGACGGACCCGCGGGCAGGGGAAGACCGCGGGCCCGCCTACACCCGTGATCGTCGCACCCAAGCGGTCTCCGACAGAGGAAAGGCATCGATGGATCCGCCGCACGGTGGTCTCACGCCCCCATCGATCTCAGGCGTCTCTGCACTCACCAAATTAACCTCAAACACCACAATGACCACATAGACCGCGCTGCTTCACGGTGTCCCGGTTGTCTTCATGCAGCCGTTCGAAGAGATCGTCACCGAACACCCGTCGAGCGGCGGCCGGGTTGTCGAGTCCGACGATCGGACAGGATGCCGCTAGCAAACCGGCAGCCTGGCCTCACGACTACCCGAGGGACGCAGAGATGGTCTTCCACCACCACCGGTACGCCGGCGAGCAGCTGGCACGAGACGCCCTCACGGCCCTACTAGCGAACCTGAAGCGCCCCTCGTGCGTCCTCGTGGTCGCGACGGTGAAGGGCCCCTATGGGTACGACGAGGTCCAGGCTGCACCCGAGGTCGTTCTCGAAGCCGTAGCCCAGCCAGGAAACCCTGGCTGCCAGCCGCCATTTGTGAACATCTCCACCGTCCGGCCTGCAGCCTCCCGCCTCAAGCGGCACTCGGCGGTCGAGACAGGAAGGTGCTCCGCACCTGCGGTCGCTCAGTCCGTGGAAGCCCGGCCGCTTGACCCGTAAGCCCTACGGCCGGATTGCTCCGCTGTCGAATCGATGGCATCCCGTGCCTACGGGTCGAGACGCCGGATGGTCGTTATCCGCCGTTGGCGGTGAAGAGCGCGTACTCAATGACGTCCGTAGGCGCTTCCGGACACCACGCGTCCCTGAGCGCCTCACTCATAGCTATGTATCTCGCATAGCTCGATGCCGACCATCCCCACGTCGCCCACCCGAGAGTCCGAGCCACACGTGCGTCGAGGATGAGGGGCCGAGAGCGGCCCGACGAACCAGCCTCGAACCCGGCGAAGTACATCCACTTGGTGAAGAACGCAGGCCCCAGGTGCTTGATGCGCAGTGAGCCGCCTCGAAGCATCTGCGCGTAGCAGTCGGCGGGTTCCTCGGAACGTGCTGCGGAATGAGCTCGTAGCAACGTCGCGGCGAACCCCTCCTCTCGCAGAGGACGGGCAGCCCGAGCAATCGCCCGAGCCTTGGTGCCAGTACCCCAGGCCGCCATCAGAAGGTAGAGCTCGAGCGCGTCAGCCTCCGTATCCACCCGCTCAGCCCGGCGATGCACGGCGCGTCGTGACACCGCGACTGCCTCCTGCGAGTCCAGAGCCGCTGGTCGGTGCATCCCATCCGGCCAGCGCTTCTCCCACTGCGAGCGGCCCCATACGAATTCCTGACCGCGCACCTGCTCAGCGGTCGGCGGCCCCTGCGGGAATGCCACCTTCAGCTTGTCGAGAACAACACCGGTTGATTCATCCACCACTCATCTGATCACAGGAGACCGCTCCAGGTAGGGACTCCACGAGGTCCCGCGACCTGGGGCATCGGGACTCGCGGCTGCGACGTTGGCCACCTGCGAGTCCAAGGTTGCACGTCGCCTCGAGGCCGCATTTTGGACGTACGACAGTCGACTCGATGGCTCCGACCGAGACCGAATGGCCCGAGTTTCCGCGGTTCACACGGTTGCCAGACGTGCGAATCACGCTCTCGCGACTCTCCTAAAGAAGGTGTCGCAAGTTCGAATCTTGCCGGGGGCACCGCCATTTACCGGGCTTCCCGGCCTCCCTCGACCGCGCGCGGGGCCGCCGAGGCCGCATTGTGGACGCACCCGTTGCTGAAGCCCACGACGCACCCACGACTGAAGCCCCACGACCCACCCGGCAGACTGCGCCCATGCCGACCTACCGCAAGTGGTCCATCGCGATGTTCGCCATCATCGCCGTCTACTGGACGGCTCGGCTCACCCTCGACGGAAGCGCCGCCGACATCGCGATGATCGTCATCGCACCCCTCATGCTCCTCGTCGGGGCGATCACCCTCTTCTCCTGGTTCCGCTGGACCCAGCGCGAGAGGTGAGACGACGGCTCACGGTCCGCAGGCCTCCCGCCACTCGACCCTCATCGACGTGTCCGCGGCGCGTCCCCGCCAGCCGGACCGGTAGTGCACGCGGATGCCCTCGAGCGTCGCCGGGACCTCCTCGACGACCACCCGGAGGACGAGGACCCGGCTCTCCCCCTTCGCCATCGTCTCCCCCTCCGCCTGCCGGCGGTCCCGCCAGATCGGGCCGTCCACGTCGACGAGCTCACCGGGCCACCCCGGCGAGGTCCCGGGGATCGTCGTCGGCCCGTCCAGCGTCGACAGCGACGACTCCTCGAGCCGCACCCCGTCGGCGCCCACCAGCTCGAGCTCCTCGAGCTCGAGGTCGGTGCTCGCGTCGGCCGTGTGGCTCGCGACCGTCCAGTCGCCGGGGCGCGAGGCGATCGTGCACAGCGTCGACTCGCCGCCGTCCTGCCCGACGTCGAGCGCCGGCGGCCCGCCGCACGCCACGGCGGCACCCGCGCACGTGACCACCACGGCGACCGCGCGGAGCCTGCTCATCGCTCGACGAGCACGTCTCGCGTGATCGACGCCAGGTCTGGCACACCGGCGAGCGCCATCGTCAGGTCGAGCTCGGCGACGACGTTGGCGATGACCTCCTCGACGCCACGCTGACCCGCGACCGCCATCCCGTACATGTACGGCCGCCCGAGCAGCACGGCGTCGGCCCCGAGGGCGAGCGCGACGAAGACGTCCGCGCCCGTGCGGATCCCGCTGTCCATGAGCACCGTCGCGTCCGGCCCGACGGCGTCGCGCACCCGCACGAGTGCGTCCAGCGACGCGATGGAGCTGTCCACCTGCCGCCCGCCGTGGTTGGAGACGACGATGCCGTCGACGCCGAGGTCGAGGGCGCGGCGCGCGTCGTCGGGGTGCAGGATCCCCTTGAGCACGACCGGCAGCGTGGTCCGGTCTCGCAGGGTGGCGATGTGGTCCCACGACAGCCGCGGGTTCGAGTAGGTCTCGAGGAAGGTCTCGACCGCCGCACGCGGCCGCGGTGAGCGCAGGTTGTCGCGGAGCCGTCCCGGGTGGTGCCGCGTGATCGACAGCAACGACCGGATGGCCGACGGGGTGACCTTCGGGCGCTCGGCGGGCTCCCCCTTCGCCGCCGTGTCCACCCGCTGGTCGACGAGACCCATGAAGTGCTCGTCGCTCGTGTACTGCCCGATCCCCTGACCTCGGGCGAAGGGGAGCGAGCCGAGGTCGAGGTCCTGCGGTCGCCAGCCGAGCACGGTCGTGTCGAGCGTGACGACGAGCGCCTCCGCGCCTGCCGCCTCCGCGCGGCCGATGAGGCTGTCGACGAGACCTTCGTCGGTGCTCCAGTAGAGCTGCATCCAGTGCGGCGTCGCGCCCATCGCCGCCGCCGTCTCCTCCAGCGGTGTCCCGCCCTGGTTGGTGAAGACGTAGGGGATGCCGGTCGCGGCCGCCGCGCGTGCGGTGACGAGATCGGCGTCGCGGTGGACGAGCTGACCGGCACCCACGGGCGCGAGGGCGAAGGGGGCGGGCAGCCGCGTCCCGAGGACGGTGCGGGAGAGGTCACGGTCGGCCGCACCGGCGAGCATCCGGGGGACGATCGCCCACCGGTCGAAGGCCTCGCGGTTGTTGCGCATCGTGCGCCCCTCACCCGCACCGCCCGCGACGTAGGCCCAGGCGCGGCGGCTCATCGCCGACTCGGCCGCCTCCTCGAGCCCGGCGGCGTGGGTCGGCACCGCCGGCCGGTCGCCGACCACCCCGTCGCGGTAGATCTGGCTCTGCCGCTCACGGCCGGGGTCGGGGCTCGGGCTCATCGGTCCTCCTGGGTCGGGTGCGCCCAGGCTAGGGCCGTCGACCGTTCGTCGACAGGGCCTGGCCTGTTCGAACACCTGTTCGATATTGTGGAGCCATGGCGACGATGCCGCAGCTCCCAGATCCCGGGTCCCACCCGGGCGAAGGGGGTGTGCCGGCACTCCTCGACGAGGTCCACGCAGGAGTCGACCGGCTTCTTGAGGCGATCGCTCGTGACGATCGCACGGCAGGTCGGGTACTGCGAGCAGACGTGGCCGAGGTCGAGCGGCTGGCGCGGCGCGTCGACTCCGCGCGGCTGCGCCTCGTCGCCCGCGCGGACTCCGTGCGCGTGGCCGAGCGCACCGGGCACACCGACACCGGGGCGTGGCTCGCGCAGACGACGAACGGCGACAGGCGGCCCGCCTCGCGCGACGTCCGCCTGGCCGCCGCCCTCAGCGCGCCGACGGCTCCCAGCGCGGACGACCCGACCGCCGCCGCCGCGGGCGACGGGGTGCTGAGCCTCGTCGCTCCCCCGCCCGAGCCAGACCTCGCGCAGACCGCGGCCGCTCTGGACGACGGGCGGATCAGCGCCGAGCACGCCCGCGTCATCACCGGCGCGATGGCCGAGCTGCCCGACACCCTCACCCCCGAACAGCGCCGCACCTGCGAAGCCGAGCTCCTCCTGCTCGCGGTCAACCGGGCACCGGCCAAGCTGCGGATCGCCGCCAGACGCGTCCTCGAGACCGTCGAGCCCGACCAGGACGTCGTCGACGCCCACGAGGAGTCCGTGCTCGCCGACGAGGAGGCCCGCGCGGTCGATGCGGCAGCCTTCTGGATCAAGGACAACTCCGACGGCACCATGACCGGTCACTTCACCGTCCCCTGGGCCAGCGGCATCATCCTCAAGAAGGTCATCGACGCCATGACCGCCCCGCGCCGCAGGGCAACGAGCGGTGGCGCCGTCGGCACCGCCCCCAGCGACCTCGCCGCCCTCACCGGCGACACCCGGGTCGACCAGCTCGACTGGCAGCACCGCCGCGGCCTCGCCCTGGCCGACCTCCTCGCCCGCATCCCCACCGACCACCTCTCCACCAAGATCGCCGCCACCCTGCTGGTCACCACCCGACTCGAGGACCTGCGCGGCCAGCTGACCCGAGCCGGACGCACCGACGCCGGCGACCACCTCGACGCCGGCACCACCCGCCGCATGGCCTGCGCCGCCGGCATCATCCCCCTCGTCCTCGACGGCGCCTCCCAGCCCCTCGATCTCGGCCGCCAACGCCGGCTCTACACCGAAGCACAACGCCTCGCCCTCACCACCCGCTACGACCAGTGCGCCGCCGACGGGTGCGACCGACCCTTCGCCTGGTGCGAGATCCACCACCTCGACCCCTGGGCACAGGGCGGGAGCACCGACCTCGACGACGCAGCACCACTGTGCGGACGACACCACCGCATGCTCCACGGACCCGACTGGCAGCACACCACCACCCGAAGACAGGACAGGTCCGTCTCGATCCGCTTCTACCGACGGACGTAGAGCGATGGCGCGGCAGGGATCAGGCGGGCCCGAAGGGGGATGCCGGCTGGGCGGGAGGTGCCGGCTGGGCGGGAGGTGCCGGCCGGGCAGGGGGCGAGGCCGCGGAGCCCGGGACGGGCGCAGAACCGGGCTGGGCGGGGGGCGAGCCCGGGACGGGCGCGGGACCGGGCTGAGCGGGGGGCGAGCTCGGGGCCGGCCCGGCACCGGGCTGGCCCTGGGGGGTGGTGGCGGCGAGGGTCTCGACCGCGAGCACGGAGACGGCGGCGGTCCAGGCAAGAGGTGCGGGGCCGGCGGAGGCGCCGTCGTGGAGGACCTTCTCGGGCAGGGAGCCGCCCCGGGTGCGGTGCACGGCGAGCCAGCCGAGCGCGTCGCGGGCCTGGTCGTGCGAGTCCGCGGAGCTCGCCCAGGCGCCGGCGAGCAGGGCGACCTCCGGGGTCCAGGCGACGCCGTCGCCGCGCCAGTCCTCGCCCGGGGCGTAGCCGCCGTTGCTGCGGGCCATGCGGCGGCTGGCCGACTCGAGCGCCGAGCGCAGGCTCTCCTCGGCCCGGCCCGCGGCCCGGTAGGGCGGGAGCATGAAGGCGATCGACGCGTCCCGCGAGAGGCGGCCCCGCTGCCGCGGCCACCCGGCGGTACCGAAGACCTCGATCATCGCGGTCTCGAGACGCCGCGCGACCTGACCGCACCGGTCGGCGAGATCGAGGTCGCCCTCTCCGCCGAGACGGGCGAGGACGAGCTCGGCGTGCTCGAGACCGACGAGGATCGGGGCGGCGGTGCCCAAGGTGAGGCGGGGGGCGTCGACCTCCCAGTAGTCCGGGCTCGGCCGGGGCAGGCCGGACGCGCGGACCTGGCCCAGGGCGAGCCGGGCGCACCGGCGCACGAGCGCGGCGACGTCGTCGCGGGCCGAGGACCCGAGCCAGTCGTCCACGGTGCGGCCGGCCGACCACAGGACCCAGCCCATGCCGTCGGACTGCGGGTGACGGCCGTCGGGGGTGCCGCCGTCGGGGAGGTACCGGGCCTCGACGTGGTCGCCGACGACGAGCCGAGAGAGGGCGTGCATCTGCCGGACGGCCCCTGGGGCGTCGCCGAGCGCCTGGAGCGCGACCGCGACGTGAGCGGTGTCGCGGGGCCAGGCGTATCGCCAGCGGCCCTCCCAGCCGGCGACGGCGACGGGCAGCCCCCACGAGAGCACCCACAGGTCGAGCGCGGCCTCGGTGAGCAGCCCGCCGTGCGGGCCGTCGAGGTCGAGCGGGACCCCGGCGAGCAGCGCGTCCTGGGCGTCGACCGCCTCCGTGGCGAGCGGGCCGTCGACCGTGCGTCGGCCCCGGACGAGCAGACCGAGCTCGCCGACCGAGACGTTGCGCCGCGACGCGCGCCACGGCTGCTCCCCCGTCGTGGCCACGGTCGCGCCGAAGGACAGCTCGCGCGCGCGTCGCTGCCCGTCGCGGTGGTCGTTGCCCGCGGCGGTCAGCCCGAGCGCGAGCAGACCGCCGCCCCCTGCGAGGAGGCTGCGACGGCTGGGCACCGGCCCATGGTGCCAGGACACGCCGAAGGCCCCCGCCGGTGGCGAGGGCCTTCGAGCGTGTCGAGCGCGCTGGCGTCGAGCGACGGGGTGTCAGCTCACCCGGCCGTAGCCGGAGACCCCGTCGAAGACCGGGCGGACCGAGACCGAGGACCCGGTGCGCGGGGCGTCGATCATCATGCCGTCGCCGACGTAGATGCCCATGTGGTACGCCGGGGAGCCGAAGAAGACGAGGTCACCGGGCTGCGGGTTGCTCACCGGGGTGGTGGCGGCCTGCTGCTCGGTCGTCGTGCGCGGCAGCGACTTGCCGGCCTTGGCGAAGACGTACTGGGTGAAGCCCGAGCAGTCGAAGCCGGACGGGGTGGTGCCGCCGTAGACGTACGGGACGCCGATGTACTGCTTCGCGATCGAGATGACGTCGCCCGACGCGGCCGGGGCCTGCGTGGTCTCGGTCTGCTGCGTTGGGGCCGACTCGGTCGGGGTCTGCGTCGGGGCGGGGGTGCGCTCCTGCGAGCGGCTGGCGCTCTCGTCCTCCTGGCGCTCCTGCTCGGCGGCGGCAGCCGCCTGCTCGCGCTCGCGCTCGGCCTGCTCGCGGGCGGCCTGCTGCTCCGCGGCGATCTCGGCGCGGCGCTCCTGCACGAGGCGGACCATCCACGGCGGCGGGCCCTGGGGCTTCTCGACGGCGCCGACGGTCAGGGCGCCGAAGGTCTGCTGACCGGCGCTGGGGGTCGTCGTCTCGGGGGCGGCGACGGCGGGCGCGGCCGCGACGGTGCTGACGTCGGCGGCGGCGACCTCCTGACGGCCCTGGTCGACGGGGGCGTCAGCGGCCGAGGCCGGGACGGCGACGGCGGCGATGAGCCCGCCGGACGCGGCGACGACGGCCGCACCCTTGACGAGGGGGGTCGTCGCGTCGGAGACGATGGTGGTCAGCTCGGTGACGGGGTTGTACCGTCCGGCGGCGCGGTGGCGCCCGTGGCTGCGCTCGGTCACAGTGGTGCCTCTCGATGCCTACGAGGTGAGCTGTCGGGTTCGGGTGGAGGACACCCGGCCCAGCAGGACGCCGCGCGAGCGACGACCTGGAGGACTTCACCCCGAGGGGCGAGCACGCTCGCCCCGATGGTGGGTCCCCCGCTCCTGCCCGGTGGTGGAACCGGACGTCGGAACGGGGGCAGGACTCGGCGGTCCGTGTCGACGGTCCGTCCTCAGGGGGTGGACGGACTCCAGCACCGTACACACGACGTGAGCGAAAGTCACGTTCGGGTCACGGCAGTGTCACGAGATGGTCAGCGGCTCCGCCGGCTGGACGAAGACGTGGCTCGCGACGTCGCGGGGCAGCGACACCCCTTCGCTCTCCTGGGCGCCCTCGAGGACGACGACGACACGGTCGTCCTCGTCGTCGCGCACGACGACCCGGGCGCCGGGGCGGACCTTGGCCAGCGTGAGCAGCGGCAGCGCGGCCTCGTCGACCTGGACCGGCTCGCCGAGACGGCGCACGACGAAGGGGCCGGCCATCGACCCGTCGACGACCTCGGTGAGGCTGCTCAGACCCTCGCGGAACTCGTCGACCTCGGTCTCGCCGAGGAGCTCGTCGAGCCCGGGGATCGGGTTGCCGTAGGGCGACTCGCGGTGCTCGCCGAGGAGGCCGACGATCTTGCGCTCGACCCGGTCGGACATGACGTGCTCCCAGCGGCAGGCCTCCTCGTGGACGAACTCCCACTCGAGGCCGACGACCTCGGTGAGCAGCAGCTCGGCGAGGCGGTGCTTGCGCATGACCCGGGTCGCGAGGACGCGGCCGTGGTCGGTGAGGACCAGGCGGCGGTCGGTCCCGACGTGCACGAGGTCGTCGCGCTCCATCCGCGCGACGGTCTGCGAGACCGTCGGGCCGGAGTGGCCCAGACGCTCGGCGATCCGGGCGCGCATCGGAGGGATGCCCTCCTCCTCGAGCTCGAAGATCGTGCGGAGGTACATCTCGGTGGTGTCGACCAGGTCCTTCACGAGACCGATTGTGCCCGCTCATCGGCTCTGGACCTATCGCGCAGCCGGCGCCGGTCCGCCCGCAGCACCCAGTACGTCACCCAGCCGGAGCCGACGAGACCGGCGAGGCCGAGCGTGAGGGCGGCGGCGGTGAGCGAGAAGAGGCCGGTGAGCGCGGCGACGGCGAGCGCACCGCCGGCGTTGCCGATCTCGCCGCAGAAGCGCCACCCGCCGAGGAACTGCGCGCGGCCGAGAGCCGGGGCGTTGTCGGCGCCGATCGTCATGACGATGCCGGCGCCCAGACCGTTGGCCGCGGCCATGCCGCACGCGACGACGACGAGCCCGACGAGGTCGGTGGCGAGCGGCAGCGCGATCATCGTCGCGCCGAGCAAGAAGCTCATCGGGCCGGCGATCGCGGCGCGGCCGAAGCGGTCCATCGCCCATCCGGCGGGGTAGACGAGGAAGAGCTCGACGACCCCGGCGACGGCGAAGACCGCCGAGCTCTGGGCGCCGTCGAGCCCGATCTGCGTCGCCCACAACGGCAGGATGACCAGCCGCGCCTGGCGCAGCCCGCTGATGACGAGCACGCCGAGGCCGAGGGTGAGCAGGACGCGGGAGTGCTCGCGCAGCACCCGAAGCATCGTCGGCGTGCCCTCCGCCTGCTCGCGGGCGGCCATCGCGCGCTCGTGCGAGCCGGTGATGTCGGGGGTCGACACGACGATCGCCAGCGACAGCGCGGCGAAGGCGACGGCCACGCCGAAGGCGCCCTGCAGCCCCGTCGCGGCGACGACCGCGCCGCCGACCGCCGGGCCGAGGAGCATGCCGACACGCAGCGAGCCGCCGAGGAGCGACATCCCCCGGGCGAGCCGGTCCGGCGGCAGGACGTCGATCATGAAGCCCTGACGGGCGAGGAAGAAGACGCTGCTCGCCAGCCCGGTGACGAACATCCCGACCGCCATGAGCCACAGCGTCGGCGCGAAGCCCGCGACCGCGATGGCGACGACGTCGACCACACCGGCGAGGACGAGGGCGCGCCGCTCGCCGAGCCGGGCGACGAGCGCACCGCCGGGCAGGGCGCCGACGAGCTGTCCGACCCCGATGAGCGCGACGACGAGCCCGGCGGTCGCGAGCGAGGCCCCGAGGTCGTCGTGGGCCCGCAGCGCCGCGACCGGGAGCAGGGCGCCCGTGGCCGCCCCGGTGGCGAGGGTCGGGCCGTAGGCCGGCAGCGCGATCCGGCGCCAGGCGAAGGGGGTCGAGGTCATCACCGGCATCGTCTCAGGTCGGGGGTCTGCGGGCCGTCGTCGTCCGTCGCTAGGGTCGGTGCCCATGACGCCGTCGTCCGCCCTGGCTCCCCCGTCGCCCACCGTCGTCGACGCCGATCACCAGGGTCCGCCCGGGTGCGGCAACGGGGGGTGGGTCTGCGGTCTGCTCGCCGACCGCCTCGAGGCCCTCGCACCGGGGTCGGGCGAGCTGCCCGCCACCGAGGTGCGACTCGTCGCGCCCACGCCGGTCGGCCGGCCGCTGCGCTGGGAGGTCGAGGGACGGGCCGGTGACCGCGATGTCGCGGTGCGGCTCCTCGACGCCCACACGGTCCTCGGCGTCGCCCGGCCGGCACCCTCCCCGTCGCTCGACGTCCCTGACCCGGTCTCGCTCGACGAGGCCCGCACCGCGGCCGACGGCTACGACCTCACCGGGCACCCCTACCCCGGGTGCTACGTGTGCGGGCCGGACGCGAGCGCCGGGCTGCACGTCTACGCCGGCGCAGTCGCCGGACGTGAGGGCGTGCACGCGGCGCCGGTGACCCTGCCCGACGCCGAGCTGCCGACCGTCTTCGCCGCGCTGGACTGCCCGGGCGCCTTCGCCGTCGGCTTCGGGGTCGACGCGCTCCTGCTGGGGACCTTCGTCGCCGAGGTGCGCTCGCCCGTGCCGGTCGGCCGCGAGCTCGTCGTCATGTCGTGGGACGAGGGGCGCGAGGGGCGCCGTCGCCACTGCGGCACGGCCCTGCTCGACGGCGACCGCGTGCTCGCGAGCGCGGCGGCGACCTGGGTCGAC
This sequence comes from Janibacter sp. Y6, assembly GCF_040900765.1. NCBI lineage: Bacteria > Bacillati > Actinomycetota > Actinomycetes > Micrococcales > Intrasporangiaceae > Janibacter > Janibacter sp. Y6. The sequence goes on along the minus strand of NZ_JAKLYZ010000010.1, from coordinate 33,479 downwards.
GTCGGGCGGCGACGGATCCCTGGGACGGCCCCGGCGGCGGGAGACGCGCGATGAGCGAGACCGTCTTCACCTACGCCGCGCCCGCCCTCAAGTACGGCCCCGGCGCGCTCGACGAGCTCGGGCACGACGTCGCAGGTCTCGGCGCGACCCGGGCGCTCGTCGTCACCGACGCCGGGGTGCTCGCCACCGGTCATCCCGAGCGGGCGGCGCAGTCGTTGCGGGCCGCAGGCGTCGAGGCGGTCGTCCACGACAGCGCCCGGGTCGAGCCGACCGACGCCTCCCTCCTCGCCGCGGTCGAGCGGGCCCGCGCCGAGGGCACCGTCGACGCGGTGGTCGCCGTCGGCGGCGGGTCGAGCATCGACACCGCGAAGGCGGTCTCGCTCATGCTCACCAACCCCGGCGAGCTCATGGACTACGTCAACCGTCCGGTCGGCGGCGGGCAGGCACCGAGCCGGCCCGTCCTGCCGGTCGTCGCCGTGCCGACGACGACCGGCACGGGCAGCGAGTCGACGACGATCTGCGTGCTCGACGTGCTCCAGGCGCAGGTGAAGACCGGCATCAGCCACGCCCGGCTGCGCCCCGTGCTCGCCGTCGTCGACCCCGACCTCACCCTGAGCCAGCCCGCCGGCGTCACCGCCGCCGCGGGCATGGACATCCTGTGCCACGCCCTCGAGAGCTGGACGGCGCGGCCGTACACGGGCTTCGCGGCGAAGCAGCCCCACGAGCGGGTGCCGTACTGCGGCGCCAACCCGATCGCCGACATGTGGTCGGAGCGCTCGCTGCGGCTGCTCGCCGGGTCCTTCCGCCGGGCCGTCGCCGACGGCTCGGACCGCGAGGCCCGGGGCCAGATGGCACTCGCGGCGACCTTCGCCGGGCTGGGCTTCGGCAACGCGGGAGTGCACGTGCCCCACGCCGACGCCTACCCGGTCGCCGGCCGGGTCCACGACATCGGCTCGGACTTCCGGCCCGCGGGCTACGACGTCGACGAGGCGATGGTCCCCCACGGCATGGCGGTCGCGCTCACGGCGCCGGCGGCCTTCGCGCTGACCTTCGACGCCGACCCGCAGCGCCATCTCGCCGCGGCCGACTGGCTCGACCCGACCGGCGAGGTCACCGCCGACGAGCCCTCCGCCCGGCTGCCCGCGGTGCTCACCGCGCTCATGCGTGACATCGGCATGCCGTCCGGCCTGGCCGAGGTCGGGTACGGCGAGGGCGATCTCGACGGGCTCGTCGAGGGCGCCCTGCAGCAGCAGCGCCTGCTCGCCACGGCGCCGCTCGAGGTCACCGGGGAGCACCTGCGCGGGGTCTTCGCGGCCTCGCTCCACCTGTGGTGACGACGGGCGAAGGGGGTCAGCCCCGGGTCCGCCAGGCCTGGCTGACCTGACCGAGCAGCCAGCGCCAGATCATCGGCGAGGCCTCGGGCGAGAAGTGCACGGCGTCGTCGTAGAGGGGCAAGCCCTGCACCTGCTCGGTGTACCCGTCGGCGCACACGGCCCCGTGCAGGTCGAGCAGACGGGTGTCGGGGTGCGCCTCGACCCAGTCGCGCAGCAGCGCGTTGGTGCGCACCGGGTCCGAGTACTCGTCGAGGTACTCCGGGGTGGCCTCGCGGATCGCGTCGAACTCGTCGTTGCCGGGCCCCTTGGGGAAGCTGCGGCAGGTGACGGTGACGACGTAGAAGTCCCGGATGCCGGCCTCGCCCGCCCGCTCGTGCATCCGGTCGAGCTGGCTGAAGACCATCTGGGTGTGCCCCGGGTCGCCGAGACGCACGACGGTGCCGTCGGGCTGCTCGTGGGGCAGCGAGAGCAGCGTGCTCCCCCACACCGCGACCGCCTCGACGCCGGCCTCCTTCGCCCGCCTCGGCCACGAGTCCTTCGCCTCCTGGCACTGCGGCGTCGTCGCCTTGGTCTCGAAGGCGTTGACGAGCGGCGCGTCGAGCAGGTCGCAGCCCTCGTGGGCGAGGTTGACCGGCTGCGCGTCGGGGAAGAGCTGCTCCGGGAAGCGCTCGACGAGGTACCACGGCACGGAGTCGCCGACCATGCCGATCCGGGTCGGCGAGCCGGGCACGTACTCGGGCTGGCCCTGCACGACCTGCGGCGCGGCGTCCATCGTCGTCGGCTCGGCGGCGAGCGCCTCCTGGGTCGGGGCCCGCATGAGGGTCGCGCCGACGACGAGCGCGGGCACGGCGACGGCCGCGACGGTGAGCAGCACCGGCCGACGGGCGCGCGGCAGCAGGGCGCGCACGCCACCGCGCAGCACCGGTGCCTCGACGTAGCGGTCGCTGAGGTGGGCGAGCAGGGCGGTCAGGCTCAGGCCGACGACCGCGCTGAGCAGCACCTGGTCGCCGATGGGCGATGCGAGCAGGGCGACGTGCACCGGCCAGTGCCACAGGTACAGCGAGTAGGTCAGCCGGCCGACCTCGCGCACGGGCCGCCACTCGAAGACCGCGGCGATCGCCCGCGGCCGCGCCGGGTCGGCGATCCCGATGATGATCGCCACCGTGCCGAGGTTGGCCAGGAGCATCCCGCCGCGCTCCCACACCCACGACGAGTAGGGCCCGATGGAGAAGAAGGCGGCGACGAGGCTCAGCACGCCGACCCACGCGAGCGGCGAGACCCAGCGGCGCGGGACGCGGGGCACGACCCCGTCCCGCCCGGCGGAGAAGAAGGCGCCGAGCGCCGAGCCCATGAGCAGGGCCGAGACCCGCGTGTCGGTGCTGTAGTACAGCCGGGGGAAGCTCGCGCCGCTCGACGCGACGACCACGAGGTGCACGCTCGCGACCAGCGACAGCACGGCGAAGGCGATGCCGAGCCGCTTGCGCGAGCGCAGGACGGTCATGAGGAGCAGGAGCACGAGCGGGATGAGCAGGTAGTACTGCTCCTCGATCGCGAGGGTCCACGCGTGGCGAAGGGGTGAGGGGTTGGCCTGGTCGCCGAAGTACTGGTCGCCCTGGACGACGAGACGCCAGTTCATCGCGAAGCCGAGGGTGGCCAGGACGTCGCCGCCGATGCGCCGGGCCTGCCCGGCGGGCGCGAGGGCCAGGGCCCACACGGTGATCGCGGAGACGACGAGGAGCAGCCCGGGCAGCAGCCGGCGGGCCCGGCGCTGGTAGAAGCGCCACGCGTCGACCCGGCCGGTGACCGCCCGCTCCTCGACGAGCAGACGGGTGATGAAGAAGCCCGAGAGGACGAAGAAGGTGTTGATCGCCAGCCACAGCCCGTCGGCGTGCGGCAGCCCGAAGTGCCCGACGAGGAAGAGGGCCATGAAGAGCCCTCGGAACCCGTCGAGGGCTGGGGTGTGGCCGTAGGCGGACCGGTACCGCCGCGGGCTCCTCGGGCCGGACATCGCAGCGATGCTACCCGCGGGTCAGGCGCTGCTTAGTCTGTCCTCCATGTCGCGGGCGATGGGGGTCATCAGGGCGGCGGTGAGCACCGACCGGCACCGTCACGGCTCGGCGTACAGCGCGCCCGTCGACGGCTACCGCGGGCTCTTCGTCCTCCTCGTCGTCGCCTACCACCTCGGCGTGCGCCAGCTCGGCGGCGGCTGGATCGGCATCAACCACTTCTTCGTCTTCTCCGGCTTCCTCATCGCCGGGATCCTCCTGCGCGAGCACCAGCGCTACGGCGACATCGACGTGCTGCGCTTCTACGCCCGTCGCGCCCGACGGGTCCTGCCGGCGATGCTCCTGCTCGTCGTCGGCGTGCTCGCGGTGACGGCGGCGACCGGCTGGGGCGACCGGCGCCAGACCGCCGGCGACGCGGCCGCGACGGCGACGCTGTGGATCAACTGGCGGCTCGTGGCCCGCGACGACCAGTACTTCGACCTCTTCGCCGAGCCCTCCCCCCTTCGCCACGCGTGGACCCTCGGGGTGGAGGAGCAGTTCTACCTCCTCGCCCCCTTCGTCGTCCTCCTCGCGCTGAGGGTGCTGCGCACCCGGGCCCAGCGGGTCGGGCTCATGGTGGCGCTCGCCGTCGCCCTCGCCGGGTGGAGCCATCACCTCGTCGGCACCGACGTCAACGCCGCGCGGCTCTACTACGGCACCGACGTGCGGGCGCAGGCCTTCGTCATCGGCATCGCCGCCGCCTTCTACTTCGCGCCGGACCGGCGGGGGCGGCGGCCCGAGCTGCCGCTGGCCGTCTCGCACGCCATCGGGTGGATCGGCACGGCCGTCTCGCTCGCCGCCTTCTTCGTGCTCGACGAGACCTCGATCGGGGTCTTCGCCGGCGGCGGGATGCTCGTCTTCGCCGTCGCCGCGGCCCTCATGGGCGTCTCGGCGCTCGACCCCCGCCCGATGCTGCTCAACCGGGTCATCTCCGTGCCGCCCCTCGTTGACCTCGGGCAGGTGTCCTACGGGCTCTACCTCTTCCACTGGCCGATCGGGCTGTGGTGGCAGCGCCTCGACCTCCACCCGGTCGTCTCGGGCGTGACCGCCTTCGCCCTCAGCTGGGTGCTCGCCGTCGCCTCGTACCGCCTCGTCGAGATGCCGGTGCTCACCGGCGGGCTGCGCCGGGTCCTGCGCCGACGCGGGCTCTCCGCGACCGCCGTGACGACCGGCGCCGTCGCGGCGGTCACCGCCGTCGCCCTCGTCATGGCCGCCCGCACCCCGGCCCTGGAGGACCAGCCGTGGGACGGCCGCCCGATCGACGCCGCCCTCACCTGGCGAGAGCCGGCCGAGCCGTTGCGCGTCGCCGTCGTCGGCGACTCGGTGCCGGCGAGCCTGCTCTCGGGGTGGGACCCCGGTCGCTACCGCGGGCTTGAGGTGCTGCGCTACGCCGAGTACGGCGGGTGCAGCGCGACCCCGGTGACGATGCAGGTGCTCGACCGGCAGGTGCCCGAGTCGCCGGTCTGCCCGTCGTGGCGCCAGCTGTGGCCGCGCGAGGTCCGCGAGAAGGGCGCGGACGTCGTCCTCGCCCCCGCCGGGCTGCGCTTCGTCCTGCCGACCGTCGTCGACGGCGAGGTCGTGCCCCCGCGCTCGGAGCAGCTGCGCGGGTTCGTCGAGGCCGATCTCAACGCGATGCGAGAGCAGACGGAGCGCTCCGGGGCCGCGCAGCTCGACATCCTCAACGTCCCCTGCCGGGTCCTCGACGGCTCGAGCCAGCCGCGTCAGCAGCTCGAGCAGATCCGCACGCAGCTCGGCATCACCGACGGCGAGCTCGTCCTCGACCCGACGTGGGTCAACGGCGTCATCGACGACTGGGCGGCGCGGCAGGGCGATGACGGCCCGCGGGTCACCGTGCTCGACCTCGACGCCCAGCTGTGCCCCGGCGGGCGCCACCAGCGGGTCGTCGGCGGGGCGCTGCTGTACGAGGAGGGCGTGCACTTCACCCCCGAGGGTGCGCACGCCGTGTGGTCCTGGCTCGCCCCGGCCGTCGTCGAGGCGGCCGGCGAGCGCTGAGCGCACCCCCGGCATGATGTGGGACGAGATCGACCCGCCCCCGCCCGCTCGGGCACAGTGGGGCCGACCACCGATGGAGGCGAGATGACCCGAGAGCACGCGCACCGGCACCGGCGCGCCGCCCGGCGCGCCCTCCCGGCCCTCGCCGGGGCGGCGGTCCTCGGCCTGCTCGGCGGCTGCGCCCTGCCGACCGACCCCGCCCCCACCGCGGGCGACAGCTCGACGCCGACCGACCCCGTGCCCTGGGAGACGAGCACCGGGTCGGGCAGCAGCTCGTCGGGCGGCAGCTCGTCCGGCACGAGCAGCTCGTCGAGCCGCACGAGCACGAAGGGGGCGACCCCCACCTCGCGTGGCGGGACCGGCAGCTCGACCTTCCCCTCCCCCTCGAGCACCGGCGAGAGCGTCGACCGCAACGACTTCGTCGAACGGGTGCGGCGCGGGCTGCGCGACAGCCCGAGCGCCGAGGTGCAGGCCGAGGTCGAGCTCGGCGGCACGACCGTCGAGGCGACCGGCGCCCAGGACCTCGACGCCGACGCGCTCGAGATGACGGTGAGCGCCGACACCCTCACCTTCGACTACCGCGCCGTCGACGACCGCTACTTCCTCGCCCAGCCTCCGCGCTGGGTAGAGATCGACCCCGACAGCGCCGACTCGACGGTGCGCGCCACCCTCGACCAGATCCAGCTGCTCTCGCTGCAGCGCCAGCTCGACGGCTTCCTCGGCGGGGTGACGAGCGTCGGCGAGCAGGGCAGCGAGGACGTCGACGGCGAGGAGACGACCCGGTACACGACGGTGGTCGACACCGAGCGCGCCCGCGACGCCGTGGGCGGCGACCCGCTGCCGACGACCTCCGACCAGCTCCTCTACGACGTGTGGCTCGACGAGGACGACCTCATCCGCAAGCTCGTCGTCGACCTCGACGGCACCACGGTGACCCTGCGGGCAGACCGCTGGGGCGAGCCCGTGGACATCCAGACCCCCGACGCCTCGGAGATCGTGCAGCAGTGACGACCATCCCCGCCCACCTCCTGCCCCGCGACGGCCGCTTCGGCTCCGGCCCGAGCAAGGTCCGCCAGGCCCAGGTCGACGCGCTCGCCGCCGCCGGGGCCACCGGCGGCCCCGGCCCGGCCCTGCTCGGCACCTCGCACCGCCAGGCACCGGTCCGCGAGCTCGTCGGCTCCGTGCGGGCCGGCGTCGCCGAGCTCCTCGGCGCCCCCGACGGTTACGAGGTCGTCCTCGGCAACGGCGGGTCCACCGCCTTCTGGGAGGTCGCCGCCTTCGGCCTCGTCGAAGAGCGCGCCCAGCACTGCGTCTTCGGCGAGTTCTCCTCGAAGTTCGCCGAGGTGACGCGCTCCGCCCCCTTCGTCGGCGAGCCGAGCGTCGTCTCCGCCGAGCCCGGGTCGATTGCCCGGCCGGTCGCGCAGGACGGCGTCGACGTCTACGCCTGGCCGCACAACGAGACCTCGACCGGCGCGATGGCCCCCGTCGAGCGGCCCGAGGGCACCGACGGCGCGCTCGTCGTCGTCGACGCGACCTCGGCCGCGGGCGGTGTCGCCGTCGACCTCGCGCAGAGCGACGTCTACTACTTCGCGCCGCAGAAGTGCTTCGCCTCCGACGGCGGGCTGTGGCTCGCCGTGCTCAGCCCGGCCGCCCTCGAGCGCGCCGAGCAGGTCCGCGCATCGGGCCGCTGGGTGCCGCCGAGCCTCGACCTCGTCACGGCGGTCGAGCAGTCGCGCAAGGACCAGACCTACAACACCCCGGCGATCGCGACCCTCGTCATGCTCGACGCCCAGCTGCGCTGGCTGCTCGAGCAGGGCGGGCTCGCCTGGGCCGACGCCCGCACCCGCGAGTCCTCCGGGCTGCTCCACGCGTGGGCGGACCGGCGCGAGGAGGTCACCCCCTTCGTCACCGACCCGGCGCACCGCTCGCAGGTCGTGACGACGCTCGACCTCGCCGAGCACGTCGACGCGGCCGCGATCGCGAAGACCCTGCGCGAGCACGGCGTCGTCGACGTCGACCCGTACCGCAAGCTCGGGCGCAACCAGCTGCGGGTCGCGACCTTCCCCGCCGTCGAGCCCGACGACGTCGCGGCGCTCGTCGCGTGCCTGGACCACCTGCTCGACCGCTGAGTCGGTGAGCCTGCCGCACGCGGGCGGTCACGGGGGCGTCCGGCCGCGACACCTCCTGCTGCTCCTCGCGAGCCTCGCCGGGGTCGTCATGGCCACGTGGCGCCTCGGGGTCGCCTCGACCCGCGGCGACGAGATCTACTACCGCGACGCCGCGCTGGACCACCTCGCCGGCGACTGGCTGGCCAACGCGCAGCACCCGCCGCTCGCCAAGGAGCTCATGGCGCTGTCCATGGGGGTGCTCGGCGACGGGACGATCCCCGGCCGGCTGCCGGCGGCGACGTGCGCCTGGCTCACCGGCTTCGTCGTCGCGGGCCTCGTGTGGGAGATCACCGGCCGGACGAAGGGGGGTGTCCTCGCCGGCGTCGGGGCGGCCCTGCTGTGGTGGCTGCTCCCCTTCGAGCCGGCGCGGATGGCGACCCTCGAGGCGCCGCTCGCCCTCTTCGTCGCGCTCGCGACCTGGGCCTGGCTGCGCGCCCGCGTGGGCTGGTCGTCGTGGTGGTTCCTCCTCGGCGGCGCCGCCGTCGGGCTCGCCGTCGCGACGAAGCTCACGGGCGCGCTCGCCGTCGCCGGGCTGCTGCCGGTGCTGCTCCTCGGCGTCCGCGACCGGCGCGACCCGGCCGTGCTCAGCAGGCTCGACCCCCGCGCCCGCCGACGCCTCGACCGGCTCGCGACGAGACCGGTGCGGCGGACCGTGACCGCGCTCGCCGTCGCGGCCGTGGGCGCGCTCGCCGCCTGGGCCGCGTGCTACCTGCCGCTCGGCGGTGACGCGTTCGAGGCCGTGCGCACGTCGGTGACCTTCCAGGCCGAGCACGCCGCCCAGGGCCACGCCCACCCGGTCGCCGGGCGAGACCAGCTCTTCCCGCCGTGGTGGTCGGGGTGGTGGTACCAGGCGCAGCACCTCGGGCCGGTGGCGACGACGGCGCTGTGGGCGCTCGCGATCGTCGGCGCCGTGCGTCACCGGCGGCGCAGCGCCCCGGTGGTCGCCACGCTCACGGCGAGCGCCCTCGCCCTCGCCGTGTCACCGCTGCAGCTGCCGCACTACCAGTACGTGTGGTGGCCGACCCTGCTCGTCCTCGGGGCCGCGGCCTGGGTCCCGGCGCCGAGCGCGACCGCTCCCCGACGCGCGCCGTGGGCGCCGCGGGTCGCCTCGGCCCTCGCGCTCGCCCTTACCGTGCCGGTCGCCGGCGTCGCCGCCCAGCACGTGCGCGGGGTGCTCACGCTCGAGGTCGACGACTACCGGGCGGCCGCGCTGCTCGTCGAGCGCTCGGTGCCGGAGCAGACCCCGGTGACGGTGTGGGCGCAGATGCGGGCGGTGCGGCTCGGTCTGCCCACCCAGGAGCTGTCCACCCGGCTGCCCGCCGACGCCAACCCCGCGGTGCTCGTCGTCGACCTGCAGTGGGCGCAGCGCAAGGGGCTCGACCTCGCGCTGTGGGAGCGCTGCCGCTCGGCGCAGTACGACCGGCAGCCGCTCGGCGCGGTCGTCGTGTACGTCCGCGACGACTCGGTGCAGGCCGACCCGTCCGGGGGTCTGCCCGAGGGCTGCGAGGCGCTGCCCCGCCAGGGCGGCTGACTCCCCCGTCGCCTGCGCTGGTGGCTCCCGTCGCCGGCGCGACCGGCTCTCCCTTCGCCCGTGCGGACGAGGAGGAGCCGCACGGGTCAGAGCAGGGCGCCGGCCGCGACGGCGAGGACGAGGGCGAGCAGGACGACGATCGTCGTCGTGCGGCGGACCTTGGGGCTCACTTGGCTGCCTCCGGCATGATCTGGGTCGGACGGACGGTCACGCGCACGTGGGGACGCCGCTGCGACTCGTAGCTCACGGTGACATCCTCTCGCCTGATGAGCCAGGCCGACACCGCGACGAGGGTGAGACCGACCGCGGCCGCGCCGATGCCGATCGTCCACCGCGGGCCGAGGACGTCGCCGATCCAGCCGACGAGCGGGGCGCCGAGCGGGGTGCCGCCGAAGAAGATCGCCATGTACAGCGCCATGACGCGGCCGCGCATCGAGGGCTCGGTGCGCATCTGCACCATCGCGTTGGCCGTCGTCATCGCCGTGAGCGCGCTCAGCCCGCAGGCCGCGAGCGCGATGGCGAAGGTGAGATAGCTCGGGGCCACCGCGGCGGCGCCGGAGGCGACGGTGAAGCCGACGAGCGCGAGGAGCAGCACCCGCAGGCGGGGCTCGCCGCGGCGAGCGGCGAGCAGCGCGGCCGACAGCGAGCCCACCGCCATGACCGAGCCGAGCAGGCCGTACTCCTGCGAGCCCTTGTCGAAGACCTGCGTGGCCATGAGCGCGATCGTCAGCTGGAAGTTCATCCCGAAGGTCCCGAGCACGAAGATCAGCACCATGACGAGCTTGATGTCGGGGCGGCTGCGCACGTAGCGCAGGCCCTCGACGACCGACCCGCGGCGGGCCGAGCGCGGGGCGGGGGTGAGCTCGGAGGGGCGCATGAGCAGCAGCGAGGCGATGACGGCGGCGAAGGTCACCGCGTTGGCGAGCATCGTCGGGCCCGAGCCGATCGCGGCGATCGTCAGACCGGCGACACCGGGGCCGACGAGCCGGCCGAGGTTGAAGGAGGCGCTGTTGAGCGCGACGGCGTTGGCGAGGCGCTCGGCGGGCACCATCTCGCCGACGAAGGTCTGCCGCGCCGGGTTGTCGAAGGCGGTCGCGACCCCGGTGAGCAGCGCGAGCAGGTAGAAGTGCCACAGCTGGGCGGACCCGCTCACGACGAGCAGACCGCCGATGAGCGCGCTGAGGCCGAGCGTGGCCTGCGCGACGAGGATGAGGGCGCGCTTGGGCATGCGGTCGGTAACCGCACCGGTCCACGGCGCGAGGAGGAGCATCGGGGCGAACTGCAGGCCGGTGACGATACCCAGAGCTGTCGCGGAGTGGTCGGTGAGCTCGGTGAGCACGACCCAGTCCTGGGCGACACGGCCCATCCATGTGCCGACGTTTGACACGAGGGCGCCAGCGGCCCAGATGCGGTAGTTGCGGATCGACAGGGAGGCGAAGGTGGGGCTCACCGGCTCACCTCGCCGCGATCTCGGCGAGGATCTTCGCGGCGTCGGCGAGGGTGGCGCGCTCCTGCGCGCTGAGCTCGGCGACGCGGGCGACCATCCAGGCGTCACGGCGGGCGCGGGTCGCGCGCAGGACCTCGCGGCCCTGGGCGGTGATCGTCACGAGCACCTGCCGGCCGTCGTCGGGGTGCGCGGCGCGCTCGGCGAGGCCGTCCTCGACGAGGCAGCCGACGGTGCGAGTCATGCTCGGCGCCGACACCTTCTCGATGTCGGCGAGCGCACGGGGGGTGAGCGGTCCGTCCTCGATGCGGGACAGGACGGAGAACTGGTGGGGTGCGACCTCGTGGTCGCTCTCGAAGCGGACGCGTCGGCTGATCCTCATGCAGGCCAGTCGAAGGTCCTCCGAGAGCCGCCGGGTGGCGGCTGCTTCCTTCGTCGGCACGGGGCTCCCTTCGTCAGGTACTTAGCATAACTCATTACCTGTGCTAAGCATTCCGACGAAGGGCCACCCCCCTTCGCCCGGTCGGGTGAGCACGAATCGCCGCTACGCCAGTGGCGTAGCGGCGATTCGCGCTCACTTGGAAGGGTGGGGGGAGTCGCCCCTCGCTCATCGGCTACTGGACGCCGAGGAGGCTCTTGATCGGGTCGATGCCGAAGTAGAGGACGAAGAGCACCGAGACGAGCCACATGAGCGGGTGCACCTGGCTCGCCTTGCCCCGGACGAGCTTGAGGAAGACGTAGGTGACGAAGCCGGCGCCGATGCCCGCGGTGATCGAGTAGGTGAAGGGCATGAGGACGATGGTGAGGAAGGACGGGATCGCGATCTCGAGGTCGTCCCAGCTGATCTGACCGACCTGCTGCATCATGAGGAAGCCGACGAGCACGAGCGCCGGGGTGGCCGCCTCGTAGGGCACGACCGCGACGAGCGGGCTGAGGAAGGTCGCGAGCAGGAAGAGCACGCCGGTGACGACCGCCGACAGACCCGTGCGGGCCCCTTCGCCGACGCCCGTGGCGGACTCGATGTACGAGGTGTTCGATGAGACGCTCGCGGCGCCACCGGCGATCGCGCCGATCGAGTCGACGACGAGGATGCGCTGGCTGTGGGGCGGGTTGCCGTCCTCGTCGAGCAGACCGCCCTCCGCGCCGACGGCGACCATCGTGCCCATCGTGTCGAAGAAGTCGGCGAGCATGAGCGTGAAGATCAGCAGGAAGGCCGCGACGACGCCGATCTTGTCGAAGGAGCCGAGGAGGTTGAAGTCGCCGATGAGCCCGAGGTCGGGCACGGAGACGAGCGAGTCGGGCAGCGCGGGCACGTTGAGCCCCCAGCCGGTGGGGTTCTGCACGACGCCGTCCGGGCCGACGATGCGCGGGCCGACGTCGGCGACGGCCTCGACGACGAGCGCGAGCACGGTCGTGCCGAAGATGCCGTAGAGGATCGCGCCGTTCACCCCGCGCGAGTACAGGCCGATGATCGTCAGCAGACCGATGACGAAGACGAGCAGGGGCCAGCCGGCGAGGAAGCCGCCGACGCCGAGCTCGCCGAGGGGGCCGCCGGCCGCCTTGCGCACGAAGCCCGCGTCGACGAGGCCGACGACGGTGATGAAGAGGCCGATGCCGACGGAGATCGCCGTCTTCAGCTGGGCGGGCACCGCGAGGAGCACGGCCCGGCGGAAGCCGGTGAGCACGAGGAGCAAGATGATGATGCCCTCGAGGACGACGAGGCCCATCGCGTCGGCCCACGTCATGCCCGGCAGCTTGGCGATGCCGAAGGCGACGAAGGCGTTGAGGCCCAGCCCGGCGGCGAGCGCGAGCGGGAAGTTCGCGACGACGCCCATGAGGATGGTCAGCAGTCCGGCGACGAGGGCGGTGCCGGCGGCGACGAGGAGCTTGGCCTGCTCGACGTCTCCCCCACCGAGGAAGCCACCGGTCGAGTCGGCCTGGGTCCCGATGATGAGGGGGTTGAGGACGACGATGTAGGCCATCGTGAAGAAGGTGGCCAGGCCACCGCGGATCTCGCGGCCGAGGGTCGAGCCCCGCTCGGTGATGCGGAAGAAGCCGTCGAGGACGCCCAGGCGCGCCGTGTCAGGGGTGGAGGACATGCGCGCAGAGTAGTGCGCCTACGCTGACCCCGTGACGAGCGGGTCGAAGGGCGAGCAGGGCACCGACGCCCCGGACCTCGTGCGCGTACGGGCCGACCGGGTCGCCGCCGCGGGCATGATCCTGTGGGCCGTCGCCCTCGTCGTCGTCCTCGCCGTGCCGTCCCTGCGCACGGGCGATCGCGACTGGTGGCCGTGGGCCTGCGTCAGCGGCCTCGCCGTCGGCGCGCTCGGCTGGGTCTACCTGCGCCGCGGGCGCGGCAACGCCGCCGACGCGGACGCGCCGATCCGTGTGCCGGACGCCGTGCGACGCGTCGGCGAGCGCTGACCGGGCGCCCACCGGCTCAGAGCTCTTCGAGCGTCTCCTCGTCGAGCACCGGCGCGGACACGCGCTCGGGCTCCGGGGCGTCCATGTCGACCTCGGAGTGCGCACCGCACCCGTGGTCGAGGCTGACGACCGAGCCGTCGCTCGGCGACCACTCGTTGGCGCACACCCCGAAGACGGGGCGCAGCGCGCCGGCCATCGGCACGAAGTAGCCGCACGAGGAGCAGTGCTCGCTCGCCTTGACGGCGACCGCGGCGCTCGGGCCGTGCTCGCCGTCGTACCAGCGCTGGGCCGCGGCGTCGCGCCCCTCGGCCGACAGGACGCGGGGGCGACCGAGGCCGAGCTCGAAGAAGCCGACCTCGTCGACGTCCTCGTCACCGGTCGCCTCGAAGCCCGCGACGAGGTTGGGGTCGTCGTCGATCTTCGGGGTGACGTCGCCGGGGCCGACGTCGCCGGGCTGGAGCCGCTCGGCCCACGGGAGCCACTGCGGGGACAGGAGCGCCTCGGCGCCGGGCACGAGGTGGGTCTCGCACACCGTCGCGACCTTCGCGCGGGGCACGCGGGCGAGCGAGACCGCCCAGCGCCAGCCGTGATAGCCCGGCGCGGTGCACGTGAAGTAGTGGGTGCCGAGCCGGTCCTCGTCCATCGCGAAGGCCTCGTGCTCGCCGACGGTGCCGGGGTCGGCGACGGCGACGACGGCCTCGCGCGCGGTCTCCACCGCGGCCGCGAGGACGGCGTCGCTCTTGACCGCCCGGGTCCTGGTCGCCGCCATCAGACGTCGAGGTCGTCGGCGACGCGGCGCATGACCTGGGCGATCTTCTTGCCCTGGCCCTTCTCGGGGTAGCGGCCCCGGCGCAGGCCGGCACCGACCCCGTCGAGCAGCTTGATGAGGTCCTCGATGATGACCTCCATGTCCTCGGCCGGCTTGCGGTCGCGCTCGCGGCGGTTGGCCGCGACGCTCGGAGCGGGCTCGAGGACGGTGACGGAGAGCGCCTGGGCGCCACGGCGCCCCTCGACGATGCCGAACTCGACGCGCGTCCCGCCGCCGAGCGTGCTCACGCCCTGCGGGAGGGCGTTCGCGTGGAGGAAGACGTCCTCGCCGTCGTCGCCGGAGATGAAGCCGAAGCCCTTCTCCTGGTCGTACCACTTGACCTTGCCAGTCGGCACGGTGAACCCCTTGGTCTTGTCGTGTGCACGGCCGCGCTCGCGTGGGCGTCGCGTCGCCGTCGATGTCTGTGCGGCCCGTGGGCCACCCTCAAGGCTAACGCCCGCGCCCACCTCGCCGTGCCCCACCGGCGTCCGGCCTGGTCGAGGCGGTGCTCCGGTGCGCCTCCAGATGCAGGCCGTGCGCGGATGGGGCACAGTGTCACCTCGTGACTGCCCATCGGACCTCCGCCCTCCCGGTGGACGTCCCGGCCGACGAGATCGGCCCCGGGGTGCGCGGCTTCTGGGCCGCCCTCCCGCGCGAGGGCCGCTACCTGCTCTCGACCGTCGCGCTGCAGCACCTCGGGCGCGGCATGACCCTGCCCTTCACCGTCATCTACCTCCACGAGGTCCGCGGCTTCAGCCTCGAGCTGTCCGGCACCCTCATGGGTCTCATGGCGGTCATCGCCGCCATCTACGGGCCGATCGCCGGCACCTTCGTCGACCGGGTCGGCGCCCGGCTCGTCGTCATGAGCGGCAGCGTCCTCGCCTCGATCGGGACCGTGGCGCTCGCCTTCTCCTCGTCCCTGCCGATCGCGCTCGTCGCCTGCCTCTTCCTCGGGCTCGCGCACGGCACCGGCTGGTCGGCGTCGAACTCCCTCATCTCCGCGATCGTCGCGGGCCGGATGCGCCAGCGCTACTTCGGCGTGAACTTCGCCCTGCTCAACCTCGGCATCGGCCTCGGCGGGGTCCTCGCCGGCGCGGTCGTCGACGTCGACCGGCCGATCACCTTCGAGGCCCTCTTCCTCCTCGACGCGGTGCTCGTCCTCATCCCCGTCATGTGGCTGCTCGGCCCGCTGCGCCACGTCCACGGGCGGGCCGCGCACACGGACGCCTCCGAGCCGCGGTCCTACGCCGCCGTCCTACGCCGCCCCGGCTTCGGCTGGATCCTCGCGGTCACCGCGCTGACGAGCACCGTCGGCTACGGGCAGATGGAGGCCGGCATCCCCGCCTTCGCCCGGACCGTCTCGCAGGTGAGCACCGAGGCGGTCGGCCTGCTCTTCGCCGCCAACACCGCCGTCATCGTCCTGCTGCAGTTCGTCGTCCTCCACCGCATCGAGGGCCACCGCCGCACCCGCGTCATGATGACCCTCCTCGCGATCTGGGCCGTCTCGTGGGGCCTGCTCGGGCTGTCCGGCCTGCTGCCGGGCACCCTCGCCGCCGCGATGCTCGTCGTCGCCTACGGCGCGGTCTTCGGTCTCGGCGAGACGATGCTCCAGCCCTCGATCCCGGCGATGGTCAACGACTCGGCCCCCGACCACCTGCGCGGCCGGATGAACGCCGCGAGCTCGACGGCCTTCATGCTCGGCGCGATCGTCGGACCGGTCCTCGCGGGCGTCCTGCTCGGGCGTGGCCTGGCCGCCGTCTTCATCGGCTGCATGCTCCTCGGCCTCGTCGTCAGCGCCTGGATGTTGCTGCGCATCGAGCGCATCGTCAGCCCCGAGGTCAACGGCCTGCCCGCCGCGAGCCCCTCGACCTCGCCGCGCACGCAGCGCGCCGGCTGAGCCTCAGACCCGCTGCGCCTCGAGACCCCACTGGGCGGTCCACGTCTGCCCGGGCTCGAGACGCACGAGCCCGACCCCGGTGTTGTAGGCGTCGGCCGGGCACGACAGCGGCTCGACGGCGACCCCGGGGGCACCCCCTTCGTCGCGTGCCTTGCCGGTGAAGACCTGCACCCAGTCCAGGCCCGGCCCGCCCCACACCCGGCTGACGAGCCGGTCCGTGGCCACCTCGACCTGCCAGCAGCGGTCCTCGCCCCGCTCGAGGTCGGTGTAGGCGTTGTCGACGTCCCGCTCGCCGAGCGGCTCGCCGTCGCGCAGGTCGAAGGGGGTCCCGCCCACCTCGACGAGGTCGGCCGGGAGCATCCGGTCGTCGACGAGGAGGACCTGGGCGGCGGGCACGCGCACGCGGGCCTGCGCCGCGGGCGTGCCGGCGAGCGCGAGGTAGGGGTGCGCGCCGTAGCCCCACGGGGCGACGGCGTCACCGACGTTCGTCGCCTGCGTCGTGCACGTCAGGCCCGAGCCGTCGAGCACCCAGGCGACGACGACCTCGACGTGGAAGGGCCAGCCCGGCCGCGGGTGGATCGTGTGGCTGACGACGACGGCGTCGTCGTGCCGCTCGCGCAGCCGCCAGCCCTCCCAGCGGGCGAGGCCGTGGCTGGCGTTGCCGGTCTCCGGCTCGGTGATCGGCAGCTCGTGGGTCGTGCCGTCCATCTCGTAGCGCCCGTCGCGCAGCCTGTTCGGCCACGGCACGAGGACCTGGCCGCGGCCCGACGAGGCCATCTCGTCGGCCTCGTAGCCGGCGACGACGTCGAGATCGCCCAGGCGCAACGACCGCAGCCCGCCGCCGACCTCGGTGACCACCGCGACGAGGTCGCCGTGCTCGATCTGCCACTGCTCTCCGCTCGGGTGCGCCATCCCCCGAACCTAGACGAGGTGCTGCAGGCAGCACCTCGCAGCGCGAGCCGCATCTCGCCGTGCTGCTCGTGCGTCGAGGTGCTGCTGGGTCCCGGAGTAGCGTGCACTGGTGCGTTCGCTGGCCGAGGACATCCGCTCCCGCTCCGAGGAGGAGCTGGCTGAGCTCCTCCGGCGACGTCCGGACCTCACCCGGCCCGCCCCCGCCGACCTCACCGCGCTCGCCGCCCGGGCCGCCACCGTCGCGAGCACCACCCGCGCGGTCGACCACCTCGACGCCACCCACCTCGCCGTCCTCGAGGCCGCCGCGCTGCTCGACGGCTCGCCGCGCGCAGCGCTCGACGGGGTGGCCGAGCCCGTGCCCGAGGGACTGGCCGAGCTCACCGGTCTCGACGGGCCCGGTCTGGCCGAGCCGGTCCTCGCCCTGCGCGACGCCGCCCTGCTGTGGCGCGCACCCGACGGGCTGGCCCCCACCCGCACCGTCCTCGACGTGCTCGGCCCCGCCCCCGCTGGTCTCGGCCCCCGGGCCGCCGATCTGCGCCTGCCCGTCGTCGACCCCGACGACGTCGACCAGTTGCGCGAGGAGGCCCCGCCCGCGGCGCGGACCGTCCTCGACCGGCTCGTCGACGGCGGGCCCGTCGCGACGGTGAGCAGCGACAGCCAGGCGGCGACGGCAGCGCGGTGGCTCGGCGAGCACGGCCTCGCGGCGGTGCGCGAGGACGCCGACGACACCGCCCGTCTGCGCGTCACCCTCCCTCGCGAGGTCGCCCTGCACCTGCGCGGCGGGACGACCCGCCGTCGCCCGGACCTCACGGCCCCGGCCGAGAGCGGCCCCTCCCCCGATGTCGACACCCAGACGGCGGCCGTCGTCCTCGACCTCGTCGCGCTCCTCGACGAGGTCCTCGAGCACCTCGAGTCGGCCCGGCCCCGCGTGCTGCGGTCCGGCGGCATGGCCGTCGTCGACCTGCGCTCGCTGGCCCGCCAGACCCAGCTCGACCCCGACGACCTGCGCTTCCTGCTCGACCTCGCCCTGGGCGCCCGGCTCCTCGCCGACGACGAGGGGGCCGAGCCGACCTGGCGCCTCACGACCCTTGTCGAGACCTGGCGCGAGGCGAGCACCGCCCAGCGCTGGGTCGACCTCGTCGTGCCGTGGACCACCTCGCTGCGCACCACCCTGCAGATCGGCGAGAGCGCACCGCGGGCCCTGTCCGACGACATGGTCTGGCCACCGATCCGCGGTCTGCGGGCCGACGTCCTCGACGTGCTCGCGCAGGGCGTGCCCGCCGCCGAGGTCACGACGGCGCTGCGCGAGCGCCGTCCCCGCCGCATGCCCCAGGACGCCCAGGGCGTCGTCGGCTCGGTCCTCACCGAGGCCGAGCGCCTCGGCGTCACCGTGCAGGGCCGCATCGGCACCGCGGCGACCGCCGTCGTACGGGGGGCCTCGCCCCAGGCGGTCGAGATCCTCCAGGGCGACCTGCCCGAGCCGGTGGACCACGCGCTCGTCCAGGCCGACCTCACCGCCGTCGTACCCGGTCCGCCGAGCCCGTCCCTCGCGACCACCCTGCGCCGCAGCGCCACCCTGGAGTCGCGCGGCGGCGCCTCGATCTACCGCTTCAGCGACGCCTCGGTGCGCCAGGCCCTCGACGCCGGTCTCGACGGCGAGCAGCTCCTCGCCGAGCTCGCGGCGATCAGCCGTACACCCCTGCCGCAGGGGCTGGAGTACCTCGTGCGCGACGTCGCCCGCCGGCACGGGCAGCTGCGCGCCGGCAGCGTCGGCTCCTACCTGCGCAGCGACGACGAGGCGCACCTCGACCGCCTGCTCGCCCTGCGCGACCTCTCGCACCTCCAGCTGCGCCGGCTCGCCCCGACGGTGCTCGTCTCCCCCGCCTCCGCCCCGGTCCTGCTCGAGAGCCTGCGCGAGGTCGGTGCGTCACCCGTGCGCGAGAGCTCGGGCGGGGTCGTCACGGCGGCGGGCGCGGTGCGCCGCGTCAGCCCGCCCCGTGAGGTGCCGCCGCCGGTGACGGTGGCGGCCGACCCACCGGCGCTCGTCGCCGCGATGCGCCGCGGCGAGCAGGCCGCCCAGGCCCGCGCGCTCGTCAGCCCGACCGGGCCCCCACTGCCCCCGATGGACCCCGCGGGGGTCGCCGGCGTGCTGCGCGAGGCGGCGGCCGACCGGGTGCACGTGTGGCTGGGTGTCGCCGACGCGATCGGCGACGTGCGCCGGGTGCTCCTGCTGCCCGAGGCGGTCGAAGGGGGACGCGTGCGCGGGAGTGTCGAGGACGAGCAGCGGACGTACTCGATCCACCGGATCACCGGCGTCGCAGTCGCCGGCTGACGCGGCCGCAGACCGGTCGCCCCCGGCCACACCTGACCGCCCCGCGGTCACACCTGACCGCCCCGCGGTCACACCTGACCGCCCCTGACCGCCGCCGCGGACCCGTCCCTCAGCCCCCGGAGAGCGCCTTGACGACCCGCGAGGGCGCCGGACGACCGAGCTGCTCGGCCATCCACACGCTCGTCTCGACGAGCGCGCCGAGGTCGACCCCGGTGCGGATGCCCAGCCCGTCGAGGGCCCACACGAGGTCCTCGGTCGCGAGGTTGCCCGTCGCCGACCTCGCGTACGGGCAGCCGCCGAGCCCGCCGGTGGAGGCGTCGACGACCCGCACGCCGGCCCGCAGGGCGGTGAGGGTGTTGGCCAGCGCCTGCCCGTAGGTGTCGTGGAAGTGCACGCCGATGACGTCGGCGCCGATGCCGCGCCGCTCGAGCTCGAGGAGCAGCGCCTCGACGTGCCCGGTGGTGCCGGTGCCGATGGTGTCGCCGAGCGAGAGCTGGTGGGCGCCGAGCTCCATGAGGGACTCGCACGCGTCGGCCACCTGCGTGACCGGCACCGGGCCCTCCCACGGGTCGCCGAAGCACATCGACACGTACGCCCGCACCCACAGGTCGCTGTCGAGCGCGCGGCGCACCACGGGGGCGAACATCTGCACCGACTCGGCGAGCGAGCGCCCGAGGTTGCGCTGGGCGAAGGTCTCCGTCGCGCTGCCGAAGATGGCGATCGCGCCGACCCCGTGCTCCATCGCGCGGTCGAGCCCGCGCTCGTTCGGCACGAGGACCGGCCGGCGGTGGCCGAGGCCCTCGTCGCCGAGCTCGGTGAGCAGGTCCTCGGCATCGGCGAGCTGGGGCACCCACCGGGGGCTGACGAAGGAGGTCGTCTCGACCGTGCCGAGCCCCGCGGCGACGAGCCGCCGCACGAAGTCGGCCTTGACCGCGGTCGGCACGACCGTCGACTCGTTCTGCAGCCCGTCACGCGGCCCGACCTCGTAGATCGTCACGGCGTCGGGCAGGTCGGCTCCGGGGACCACCTGGGGCAGCGTCGCACTCACCCGGTCATCCTCCCACCGGTGCAGCATGGGGGCATGCCGACACCGCACGCCGTCCGCGGCGACATCACCCAGACCCGCGTCGACGCCGTCGTCAACGCCGCGAACCGCGCGATGCGCGGCGGCGGGGGCGTCGACGGCGCGATCCACCGCGCGGGGGGGCCGGCAGTCCTGCGCGACTGCGTCGAGCGCTTCCCGCACGGGCTCGCGACCGGCGACGCCGGCTGGACCACCGCGGGGGAGATGCCCGCCCGGTGGGTCATCCACACCGTCGGACCGAACTACTCGGCGGGCGAGCGCGACCGGGACCTCCTCGCGTCCTGCTACCGCCGCAGCCTCGAGGTCGCCGAGGAGATCGGCGCGCGGACGCTCGCCTTCCCGCTCGTCAGCGCGGGGATCTACGGGTGGCCGAAGGGGGACGCCGTCGCCTGCGCGGTCGAGACCATCTCGGCCTCGACCGCCGACGTCGACGAGGTGACGCTCGTGGCCTTCGACGACGCGACGCTCGCGCTCGTCGAGCAGCACCTGCGCTGAGCGGCCGGGGACCGCTCCCCGTCGTGGGGCAGGCCGTGCCCGCGTACCCTGGCGACCCAGCGGGGGGACGCGCCTCCCGACGACGCCAGACGAGGACTCGCACGTGAGCATGGACCCCTACCCGCAGCAGCAGCCCGGCCAGGACCCGCAGCAGCCCGGGGGCCAGAGCTCGGGTGGCCCGCAGGGCCAGCAGCCGAGCCCGTACGGCGCGAGCCAGCCCGGCTACGGCCAGCAGCCCCAGTACGGGCAGACCCCGTACTCCCCGAACCCCTACGGCCCGCCGCCCGCCGGGGGCAGCAGCGACCTCAACGTCTCGGCCCTCGTGCTGACGATCCTGTCGGCGCTGCTCACGCTGTCGTGCTACTGCACGCTCGTCGGCATCGCCCCGCTGATCCTCGGCATCATGGGTCTGGTCAAGCAGTCCTCCGACCCTGCGTCCGCCTCGAGGCTGACGAAGATCGGTTGGATCGTCTTCGCCGTCCTGTCCGTCCTCGCGATCATCGCCGTGGCCTCCTTCTTCGCCTGGGCGATCAGCCAGGACAGCAGCAGCGGCTACGACTACGACACCTACTGAGCCGGCACCGCCGGACCTCACCCACACCCGCACCCTCCCGAACGGGGCTCGATGCCTGACGGCGCGCTCATCGTCCAGTCCGACAAGACCCTCCTGCTCGAGGTCGACCACCCGGCGGCGGCGCAGGCGCGACGCGCCATCGCCCCCTTCGCCGAGCTGGAGCGCAGCCCCGAGCACATCCACACCTACCGGGTCACCCCGCTCGGGCTGTGGAACGCGCGGGCGGCCGGGCACGACGCCGAGCAGGTCGTCCACGCGCTCGTCACCCACTCGCGCTACCCGGTGCCGCAGGGCCTGCTCGTCGACATCGCCGAGACGATGGACCGCTACGGGCGCCTCACCCTGCGCAAGGACGACGAGGGACAGCTCGTCCTCGTGACGACCGATCGCGCCGTGCTCACCGAGGTCCTGCGGCACAAGAAGATCAAGCCCCTCCTCGGCGACCGCGTCGACGAGGACACCGTCCTCGTCCACCCCTCCGAGCGGGGGACGCTCAAGCAGGAGCTGCTCAAGGTCGGCTGGCCGGCCGAGGACGAGGCCGGCTACGTCGACGGCGAGGCGCACCCCATCTCGCTCGCGCAGGACGGCTGGACGCTGCGGCCCTACCAGGAGCAGGCGGTCGACGGCTTCTGGGACGGCGGGTCCGGCGTCGTCGTCCTGCCGTGCGGGGCGGGCAAGACGCTCGTCGGCGCCGCGTCGATGGCCAAGGCGAGCGCGACGACCCTCATCCTCGTGACGAACACCGTCTCGGCCCGGCAGTGGAAGGACGAGCTCATCGCCCGGACCTCGCTCACCGAGGACGAGATCGGCGAGTACTCCGGGGCGCGCAAGGAGATCCGCCCGGTCACCATCGCGACCTACCAGGTGCTCACCCTCAAGCGGAAGGGCGTCTACCCCCACCTCGAGCTGCTCGACGCCCGCGACTGGGGCCTCGTCGTCTACGACGAGGTGCACCTGCTGCCGGCCCCGATCTTCCGGATGACCGCCGACCTGCAGGCGCGGCGCCGGCTCGGTCTCACGGCGACGCTCGTGCGCGAGGACGGCCGTGAGGGCGACGTCTTCAGCCTCATCGGCCCCAAGCGATTCGACGCGCCGTGGAAGGACATCGAGTCGCAGGGCTACATCGCCCCCGCCGACTGCGTCGAGGTGCGGGTGTCGATGTCGGAGTCCATGCGGATGGCCTACGCGACCTCGGAGCCCGAGGACCGCTACCGGATGGCCTCGACGACCCCGGCGAAGCTCGACGTCGTCGAGGCACTCGTCGCGAAGCACACCGACGAGCCGACCCTCGTCATCGGTCAGTACCTCGACCAGCTCGACGAGGTCGTCGAGCGCCTGGGCTGCGACCTCATCACGGGCCAGACCCCGGTCAAGGAGCGCCAGCAGCTCTTCGCCGACTTCCGTGAGGGGCGCACCCGCCTGCTCGTCGTGAGCAAGGTGGCCAACTTCTCCGTCGACCTGCCCGAGGCGACCGTCGCGATCCAGATCAGCGGCACCTTCGGCTCACGCCAGGAGGAGGCCCAGCGGCTGGGCCGCGTCCTGCGCCCGAAGGAGGACGGCCGCACCGCGCACTTCTACACCGTCGTCGCCCGGGACACCGTCGACGCCGAGATGGCCGCCCACCGCCAGCGCTTCCTCGCCGAGCAGGGCTACGCCTACCGGATCATCGACGCCGAGGACCTGCTCGAGCGCTGACCCTCTCGGCCCGGCCGCAGACGCCTGATCTGCGACTACGTTGAGGACATGAGCACACACGACGACTCCCGCCCCGACGACCAGGAGGGCGGCACCGTCTCCGAGGCCGGCTCGAGCGCCCTCAACGCCGAGACCTCCGTCGGCGGTGCCGACAACGTCCCCGAGACCCCGGACGTCAACAAGGGCGGCGGCATGGGTGCCACCGTCGACGAGACCGACGAGCACCCCAACCCCGACTACGTCCCCGACGAGGGCGACGCACCCCGCTGACGAGGCCAGGTGATGCGAGAGGGCGAAGGGGGGATCCCCCTTCGCCCTTCGCTGTCGAGGTCTGCGTCAGAGCGAGGTGCCGCCGCTGTTGTTGTGGTAGCGCAGCGAGGTGCCGGCGTCCTTGGCGACGTTGGAGGGGTCGGACTGCATCGACGCCCCCTTGTGCGTGCGGTCGTACGCGACCGCGATGACGGCGATGACTGCGGCGATGCCGCCGGCGATCCACACCATGACTGGCTCCGTCCTGCCGGCCCCCCTGGGCCGGGCGAGTCACCTCATCCTCGCAGGTCTGGCGCCGGGCGCACCCGCAGATCACCCACCCGGCGCACAGGCCTCTCCCAGGATCCGCGCCCACACTGGGAGCATGGTCCCGAGCCCCACGTCAAGTCAGGCGCCGGTCGAGGCGCGACTGCTCGTCGTCGAGGACGAGCCGAACATCCGCGAGCTCCTCGCGACCTCGCTGAAGTTCAACGGCTTCGAGGTCGAGGTGGCCGGTGACGGCCGCACGGCGCTCGACCTCGCCGCGACGATGCAGCCCGATCTCGTCGTCCTCGACGTCATGCTCCCCGACATCGACGGCTTCGAGGTGACCAACCGGCTGCGCGGCCGTGGTCAGCACGTGCCCGTCCTCTTCCTCACCGCGCGCGACAGCCTCGACGACAAGCTCAAGGGCCTGACCGTCGGCGGCGACGACTACGTGACGAAGCCCTTCAGCCTCGAGGAGGTCGTCGCGCGCATCCGCGTCATCCTGCGCCGCACCCTCGAGGAGGGCGACGCCGAGTCGGTCCTGCGCTTCGCCGACCTCGAGCTCGACGAGGACGCGCACGAGGTGCGCCGGGCCGGCAAGGTCGTCGACGTCTCGCCGACGGAGTTCAAGCTGCTGCGCTACCTCATGCTCAACCCCAACCGCGTGCTGTCGAAGGCGCAGATCCTCGACCACGTGTGGGACTACGACTTCCGCGGCGAGATGGGCATCGTCGAGTCCTACATCTCCTACCTGCGGCGCAAGATCGACACCGAGGGCCTGCCCCCGCTCATCCACACCAAGCGCGGCTTCGGCTACCTCCTGCGGATGCCGCCGGAGGCCTGATGATCCTGCGTCACACGGCGAAGGGGGACACCCTCACCCCGTCGTCGGGAGACGAGGAGCCCACGCCGCGCCGACCCGCCTCGGTCGGCCCGCGCCGCGAGCGCACCCGCGAGCGGGTGGTGCGCGGGCTCGAGTCGATCCCGCTCACCTACCGGCTCGTCGTCATCCTCCTCGTCCTGCTCATGGCAGCGCTCACGCTGTCGAGCTTCGCGACCTCGTACCTCATGCGCCGCGACCTCCTCGCGAGCACCGACCAGCAGCTGCGCTCGGTCAAGGACCCGGTGGCCCGGCAGCTCATCTACTACAACGACGACGACCGGACGCTGCCCAACGCCTACGCCTTCGCGTACATGCCCGTCGACGAGGACCGTCGCCAGGCGATCAACCCGACGGCGGAGCAGAGCCAGCCCGCGCTGCCCTACCTCGCCCCCGACGACTCGCGGGTCGTCACCGGCCGCCCCTTCACCGTGCCCTCGACGGACGGCACGACGGAGTGGCGCTTCATCGCCGGCACCGTCGACACGCAGGGCACGACCTACGCCGTGGGGATCCCCCTTCGCGGGCAGCAGCACACCGTCGCCCGGCTGCTCTCCCTCACCTTCGTCATCGGCGTCGTCGTGTCGATCATCTCCGGCGTGCTCGGCTGGTTCGCCACCCAGCGCGCCCTGCGACCGCTGCGCAAGATCGAGGACGTCGCCGCGGCCATCGCCGCCGGCGACCTCAGCCGCCGCGTCCCCGTCCGCACGAGTCATGACGAGGTCGCCTCGCTCTCGGACTCGCTCAACGTCATGCTCGGTCGCATCGAGGGCAGCTTCTCCGCCCAGGAGGCCTCCGAGACGCGCATGCGCCAGTTCGTCGCCGACGCCTCGCACGAGCTCCGCACACCCCTGGCCACGGTCCGCGGGTACGCCGAGCTCTACCGCCAGGGCGCCATCGCCGACGAGGTCGCCCTGGACACGTCGATGCAGCGCATCGAGGGCGAGGCCTCTCGGATGAGCGTTCTCGTCGACGACCTGCTGACCCTCGCGCGGCTCGACGACGAGCGCCCCCTCGAGCACACGGAGGTCGACCTGCTCGTCCTGTGCGCCGAGGCCGCGCACGACGCCCGCGCCCGCGACCCCGAGCGCCCGATTCACCTCGTCGGGCTGACCGGCGAGCTCTCCCCCGTCGTCGTGCGCGGCGACGACGCCGGGCTGCGCCAGGTCGTCGGCAACCTGCTCTCCAACGCCCTCATGCACGCCGGCTCCGGGGTGCCCATCGAGGTCGCCGTCGGCACCGCGGACGGCCGGGCGGTCGTCGAGGTCCGCGACCACGGCGTCGGCATGGACGACGAGACCGCAGCACGGGTCTTCGAGCGCTTCTTCCGGGCGGACAAGGCGCGGTCGCGGGCGAAGGGGGGATCCGGCCTCGGCCTGGCGATCGTCGCCGCGCTCGTCGAGCAGCACCACGGAGAGGTCTCGGTCGGCCCGACCCCCGGTGGCGGCGCGACCTTCCGCGTCACCCTCCCGCTGGCCGCCTGACTCCCCCTTCGCCCACCTCGCGACCAGCTACGAGACCCTGCTGGCTGCCTTTCGCCGTACCAGGACCCTCTCGAGAGGCTCCTGGTACGACGAAGGGCTGCTGGCAGGGTCTTGTAGCCCGCCCGCCCGGCTCGCGAGGCACAGAGTCCTCACAGCCCATCACCAGGGCCGTCACGACTCGTAGGAGTCTCATAGGAGTCGTAGGCATCCGCGACGCGGACCGCGCGACCCGAAGGAGCAGCACCATGCACGACGACACCTCCCCCCTCCCCCGTCCTGATGAGACGCAGCCCTTCGGCGCCCACCAGACCCCCCGGAGCGGCGCTGGCTACCCCCCGCCCCCGCCGGCGTCCGTCGGCACCCTCCCGCCCCAGCAGCCGCGCCGACGCGGCGGGCTGCGCCGCGTGGGCGAGCTCTCCGCGGTGGCCGTGCTCGCCGCGGCCCTGGCCAGCGGCGGCACCTTCGCCGCGACGAGCCTGGCCGACGGCGACGAGGGCACGACGACCTCGGCCTCCTCGCAGCTGCCGCAGAGCAGCGTCGTCCCGGTGACCGACGCGCAGAAGTCCGCCCCCGACTGGCAGTCCGTCGCCTCGGCCGTCGGCCCGAGCGTCGTGTCGATCACCGTCAAGAGCGCGCAGGGCGAGGGCCAGGGCTCCGGCGTCGTCATGGACGACAAGGGGCACGTCCTCACGAACAACCACGTCGCGACCGGAGCCGGGGAGGGTGCGGGCTCGCAGATCACCGTCACCCTCTCGGACGGCAACACCTACGCCGCGACGATCGCCGGCACGGACCCCTCGACCGACCTCGCAGTGCTCACCATCACCGACCCGCCGAAGGAGCTGACCCCCATCACCTTCGGGGCGAGCGACTCCCTCGCCGTCGGCGACCCAGTCATGGCGATCGGCAACCCGCTCGGCCTGTCCGGCACGGTCACCACAGGTGTCGTCAGCGCCCTCGACCGCCCGGTCTCGACGAGCGACTCCTCGAGCCAGGACCCCTTCGCCCAGGGCCAGAGCCAGGGCGAGACCGTCGTCACCAACGCCGTGCAGACCTCGGCCGCGATCAACCCCGGCAACAGCGGCGGCGCTCTCGTCGACGCGTCGGGCCGCCTCGTCGGCATCAACTCCTCGATCGCGAGCACGGGCAGCAGCTCGGGGGGCCAGTCCGGCTCGATCGGCATCGGCTTCGCCATCCCCGTCGACCAGGCCCGGATGATCGCCAACCAGCTCATCACGGACGGCTCCGCCCAGCACGCCTTCCTCGGCGTCACCCCGAGCGACGGCACCGCGAAGAGCGGGTCGGCGACCCGCTCGGGCGCGAGGATCGAGCAGGTCTCGCAGGGCTCCGGCGCCGCGAAGGCCGGCTTGGAGGTCGGCGACCTCGTCGTCGCGGTCGGCGACACGCCGGTGACCTCCGCCGAATCTCTCGTCGCCCACGTGCGCGAGGAGGCGGTCGGCTCGACGGTGAAGCTGACCGTCATCCGCGACGGCAAGAGCACGCAGGTCGACGTGACCCTCGGCGAGCGCACCGAGGGCTGAGACCCGGACCCCGTGGCCCGAGAGGATCAGCCTTTTCCCAGGTGGAGAGCAGGGTCGTCCAAGGCCACGGGTGTCCACTAGGAGTCAGGAAGCACGGGTGCCGGCAACGGATCCCACCGTCTCCTCCCCGACGGGCCAGCCGGCCCCGGGCTTCCTGACTAGGGGTGCTACCCCCTCGACCAGGTGTGGCGTCTGGTCGAGGCTGTGAGTAGCCAGACTCATGCCCCCGGCGTGTTGTGGCGGCACGCTGGGGGCATGAGCATCCCGCCCCGCACCTCCGGCTACCGTGACGAGCTGAGCACGCTCGAGGACGAGTTCGCCGAGGCGATGAGCCAGCTGTACCGCGTCGGCAACCACCTCGCCCGCGTGCGCGTCGCCCTCGAGCGCGACGCCGGGGCCGAAGGGGTGAGCGCCCCGCCCCCCGTCGCCGCCCCGGTCCCGTCGAGCGGACCGGTCGTCACCACGGCTCCCGCAGGCCCTGCCCCCGCCCCGCGCACCACGCCCGCCGGCGCGGTCCCCGCGCCGCCGCAGGCCCCCGAGCCCGTCCGGGTGGGGGCCCCCGTCGCAGGGGCCGCGCCGGCGCCCGCCGCAGCCGCGCCCGCCGCGCCCCCTCGCGGCCCGGTCACCGCCCCGCCCGCGCCGCCGGCCTCCCCCTTCGCCCCGGCGCCCCTCGAGCCCTGGTGGCAGCGCGACGGCGTCGTGGCCCGGCTGCTCGCCGTCGTCGGCGCGGGCATCACGCTCATCGGCGTCGCCTTCCTGCTCGCGATCGCGATCCAGGCCGGGATCTTCGGCCCGCTCGCCCGCGTCCTGTCCGGCGCGGTCCTCTCGGCGGCTCTCCTCGGGGCCGCGGCGGTCGTGCGCCGTCGTCAGGAGAGCCCGGTCGGCGCGCTCGGGCTCGCGGCGACCGGTGTCGCCGCCGCCTACCTCGACGTCCTCGCGGTCACGCGGATCTACGACTGGGTGCCCGCCGCTCTCGGCCTCGTCGTCGCCGGTCTGCTCGCCGCGGGCGGCCTCGTCATCGCCCGGGCCTGGCGCAGCCAGCTGCTCGCCGTGCTCGTCGTCGTCGGGGTCGCGGTGCTCGCCCCGGTCGTCGGCGGCTCCGAGGTGCTCCTCGTCGGCGCCTTCCTGCTCACCCTGACGATCGCCAGCTACCCGGCCCAGGTGGGCCGCAGCTGGCCGGTCCTCGAGGTGGCGCGTGTCGTCCCCACGACGCTCTACGCGGTCGTCGCCGTCGCCGCCCAGGACGACGGCCATGAGGGCACGCTCATGGCGCTCGTCCTCGCGCTCTTCGTCCTCGCGACGACCCTCGCCCCGCTCGTGCGCGGTCTAGGCGCCCGAGCGGGCCTGCCCGCCCCTCTGGCCGCCCTCGCGCTCGTCGCCGCGCTCCCCGCCCTGCTCGCCGGGGGCACCGAGGACCGGCCCGTCGCCGTCGTCGTGCTCCTCGTGCTCGCCGCGGCCCACCTCGTCGCCGCATGGGTCGGCCCCGTCGCCGGTGTGCCGGCCCTCTCCCGGCTGCGCGAGCTGAGCCTCGTCGTCGCCGCGCTCGCGCTGCTCCTCCTGGCCACTCGGGGACCGGGCGAGTCCTTCGTGCCGCTCGCGCTGCTCGTCGTCGCCGTCGGCTGGGTGGCGGCCGCCGCCGGGCTGCGCTCTACCTCGGTCGGAGTCGTCGCCCTCCCCGTCGCCCTGCTCGCCCTGCTCCCCGCGACCCGGCACCTGCCGGCGCTCGTCTCTCGCAGCCAGGCCGACCGGGTCGACGCGGTGCACGTCCTCGAGGCGGTCTGCGTCGTCGTGCTCCTCGCCCTCGTCGCCCTGGCCCTGCGCGCCCTCGTGCCCGGCTCGCCGGAGGCCTCCCGGGTCGCCGTGTGCGCCGCGGCGCTCGCCCTGCCTCTGCCCCTCGTGCTCGGCGGGTCCGTCCTCGGCCGGGCCGCGGGTCTCGGCGACGACCCCGCCGCCTCGGGCTTCCTCGTCGGGCACGCCCTGGCGACCGTCGTGTGGATGGCCCTGGCGGCCGGTCTGCTCGTGCGCGGCCTCGGCCGCAGCGAGGACGCCGGCGTCTCTGTGCTCGCCGGTCTCGGTCTCGCGGCGACGGCCGTCGTCAAGCTCCTCTTCTTCGACCTCTCCGCGCTCGACGGCCTGCCGCGCGTGCTGAGCTTCATCGTCGCCGGGGTGCTGCTGCTCGCGATGGGTGCCGGCTACGCCAGCGCGCTGGAGCGGGCGCGTCGCGCCCGGGGGGCTGTGGAGAACCCCGCGGCGCAGGGCCCGCCGGCTCCTACCGTCTGAGGGCAGGGGTCGCACCGGCCCCGCAGCACACCGACAGGAGAGCCACCATGAGCAGCACCTTCGCCGTGAGCACCGCGACCCTCGCCGCGGGGTCGGGCACCGTCGCCTCGATCTCGGCCGACGTCGAGAGCTCGGTCGCCTCGATGATGAGCACGCTCGTCGCGATGCAGGACGAGTGGTCGGGCACCGCGTCCTCTCGCTTCCAGGACCTCGTCACCGACTGGCGCACCACGCAGCGGCAGGTCAAGGAGAGCCTCGAGGAGATCGGCCGGGCCCTGGCCGACGCGGGCGAGGCCTACGACGCCGCGGAGGCCGGGGTCCAGGCCGCCTTCGGGCGACGCTGAGCCGGGGCGAAGGGGGACCGGACCGGTCCCCCTTCGCCGCTGCCTCACGGGCGCTCGACCGCCCGGTCGTCGGCTACTCGCTGCCGATCGCCCGGAGCACGTCCATCCGCGAGGCGCGCCACGCCGGCCACAGGGCGGCGAGGACGCCGATGATCGCGGCGAGGACGAGGAAGACGACGATCTGCACCCACGGGATCGCCAGCTCGGTGATGCCGTCGTCGACGAGCGAGCGCTGGATCGCGACCCCGGCGACGACGCCGAGCACGATCCCGAGGATCGCGCCGAGCAGGGCGATGACGACCGACTCGAGGCGCACCATGCGGCGCAGCTGGCCGCGCGAGAGCCCGACGGCGCGCAGCAGGCCGATCTCGCGGGTGCGCTCGAGCACCGACAGGCTCAGCGTGTTGATGATCCCGAAGACCGCGATGACGATCGCCATGGCGAGCAGGCCGTAGATGAGGAAGAGCACCTGGTCGATGCTCGCCCGTTGCTCCGCGGCGTAGTCGGCCTGGTCCTTGAGCGAGACGAGGGGCTGGCCCGAGATGATCTGCTCGAGACCGCTGACGACCTGCGCCCGGTCGGCCCCGTCCTCGAGGAAGACGAAGGTCGAGCTGTCCGCCTCGGGCGCCCCGAGGGCGGAGAGGGTGTCGAGGCTGACGAGGACGTCGGGCTGGCTGCCCGGGTTGGCGTAGATGCCCGACACCGTGAGCTCGCGGGACTGCCCGCCGAGGCTGACCGTCACGGGGTCGCCGGGCTGCAGGTCTCCGGCCCGGGTCGCCGAGATCAGCACGGTCGAGCCCGACAGGTCCGCGTCGCCGCGCTGGATGTCGATGGTCTGGATGCGCTCGACGGTGGCCGGGTCGACGGCCTGGACGAAGCGCCGCTCCCCGTCGACCTCGAGCGGCGCGTAGCGCACCGGCGAGACCTCGGCGACGCCCGGCACCTCCGCCGCCTCGGTGGTGAGGGTGTGCGAGAAGGGCTGGTTGACGGCGTTGGAGAGCACGTAGTCGGCACGGAAGCTGTCGGCGATCTGCTGGTCGACCGTGGCCTTCGTGCTCGAGGCGAGCACGCCCATGAGCGCGACGAGGGTCATCCCGATCATCAGGGCCGAGGCCGTCGCCGCGGTGCGGCCGGGGTTGCGGATGGCGTTCTGCTCCGCCATGTGCCCGATCGGGCCGAAGACCCGGCGGTAGACCCAGCCGAGCGCGCGGATGAGCGGGCGCCCGACGAGCGGGGAGAGGAAGGCCAGACCGAGGAGCATCCCGACCGTGCCCAGACCCACCCAGACGAGCTCGTCCGTGTCGACGACGAAGAGCCCGGCGAGGAAGGCGGCGACACCGAGCACGAGCACCGCGACCTCGAGGGCCAGACGCACGGGTCGTGTACGGGTCGACTCGCTCGTCTGCTCGCGCATCGCCTCGACGGGCGCGACCGAGCCCGCCCGGCGGGCCGGGACGTAGGCGGCGAGGACCGTCACGAGGACGCCGACGGCGTAGGCCGCGACGACCGTGCGCGGCGCGAAGATCAGCCCGGACCCGCTGAGGTCGAGGCCGAGGAGCGAGAAGAGCCCCTGGATGCCCAGGGCGAGGAGCACGCCGACGACGAGGCCTACGGTGGACCCGACGAGGCCGACGACGAGCGCCTCGATCATCACCGAGCGGGTGATCTGGCCGCGGCTCGCCCCGATGGCGCGGAGCAGGGCCAGCTCGCGCCCGCGCTGGGCGACGAGGATCGAGAAGGTGTTGACGATGATGAAGGAGCCGACGAGCAGGGCGATCCCGGCGAAGACGAGCAGGAAGGTCGTGATGAAGCCCAGCGCCTCCTGCACCTGCGTCGCCGTCCGCTCGGCGACGGCGGCGCCGGTCTCGGCGGTGTACCCCTTCGGGGTGATCGCGGCGGCCTCCTTCGCGACGTCGGCGGGAGCGGCGTCGTCGGTCGTCGTCAGCCACACCGAGCTGTAGACGTCCTTGCCGTCGAGGAAGTACTTCTGGGCGCTCTTGGTGTCGAAGACCGAGATCGAGGCACCGACGACTCCCCCTTCGCCGAACTCGAGGATGCCGACGAGCCTGGCGTCGATCTGCGGGTACTGACCGGCGGTGACCATCTCGACGTCGTCGCCGAGGCTCAGCCCCGCGCGATCGGCGGTCTGCGCGTCGATGGCGACCTCGCCCTCGCGCTGCGGCGGGCGGCCCTGGTCGTAGGTGACGACCTGCCGACCCAGCTGGTTCGGCGCGTCGTTGTGGTTGAAGGCGAGCGCCGGCGCCCCCTGCCCGCCGACGACGTTGCCGTTCTCGCCCACGACGAAGACCCCGAAGGCCTCGACGTTGCCGTCGACGCGGGCGACCCCGTCGAGGTCCTCGAAGCGGGCCACCTCGGCCGCGCTGATCGTCGCGGTCGAGAAGCCCTCGCCGGAGTCGGACGCGGCGACGACGACGTCGCCGACGGTGCCCTCGGTGATGCCCTCGAAGGCCCGGCCGAGGGTGTCGGTGAAGATCAGCGAGCCCGCGACGAAGCCGACGCCGAGGACGACGGCGACGGCCGAGAGGAGCAGCCGCAGCTTGCGCGCGAGCAGCGACGTCAGGGCCGCGCGGATCATCCCTGGGTCCCCGTGCGCGCCGACAGCGCCATCATCGCGTCGAGCACCGACTCCCGCGTCGGCTGCCACACCTCGTCGACGACCCGGCCGTCGCTGAGGATGAGCACCCGGTCGGTGTGGCTCGCGGCGACGGGGTCGTGGGTGACCATGACGATGGTCTGCCCGAAGTCGTCGACGCTGCGACGCAGGAAGGCGAGGACCTCGGCCGAGCTCGTCGAGTCGAGGTTGCCGGTCGGCTCGTCGGCGAAGATGATCTGCGGCCGGCTGACGAGCGCACGCGCGCACGCGACGCGCTGCTGCTGACCGCCGGACAGCTCGGAGGGGCGGTGGCCGAGACGGTCCTCGAGCCCGACGGTGCGCACGACGTGGTCGAACCACTCCTGGTCGGGCTTGCGCCCGGCGATCGTCATCGGCAGCAGGATGTTCTCGCGGGCCGAGAGCGTCGGCACGAGGTTGAAGGCCTGGAAGACGAAGCCGACGCTGTCGCGCCGCAGCCGGGTGAGGGCCTTGTCGCCGAGCCCGGTGATCTCGACGTCGCCGATCCGCACCTGCCCCGACGTCACCGAGTCCAGCCCGGCGAGGCAGTGCATGAGGGTGGACTTGCCCGAGCCGGACGGGCCCATGATCGCGGTGAACTGCCCCGCGGTCACCTCGATGCTCACGCGGTCGAGGGCGACGACGGTGGCGTCTCCCCGGCCGTAGGTCTTCGTCAGCTCGGTCGTGCTCGCGGCGACATCGGTCGTCATGGGTGGTCCCCTCCTCGGTGGCCCTGACGAGCCTAGGGGGCACCCCTGCGGCACCGACCATGTCATCTGTCACGCACCGCCCGGGGGCGTCCCGGTGGGTCGACCCGGGGGCGAGCCGAGCGACGACGGGGGGATCCCCCTTCGCCCGCTCCTAGATGTACTCGGCCGAGAGGTTGGTGACGCGTAGGCGTTGACGAGGAGGAGAACCTCCGAGTGAGGTGTGGATTGTCGAAGTCCCGCCCGACCCGGAGGTTCTCGTGGCCCACGCTAACGCTCGTCTCAATGTTCATGGTCGCCGTCTGCTGGTCGACCGAGTCCGCCGCCAGGGGTGGGCGG
>NZ_JAKLYZ010000009.1:0-52809 GCF_040900765.1 Janibacter sp. Y6 | reverse complement strand
GCCGACACCGGCGAGATCATCCGCCAGCTCACCCTCGACCCCACCCGCGACTACCAGCCCCAGAACAGCACGAAACCCCCGAACCCGTAGGTTCGGGGGTTTCATATGTCCTGAGACAGGACAAGAGTGCGCCCGAAGGGATTCGAACCCCTAACCTTCTGATCCGTAGTCAGATGCTCTATCCGTTGAGCTACGGGCGCGTGTCTCCTGGCGTGACGCCTGGCGACGAGGGCCGACTTTACCCCGTCCGTGCCGAGCAGACGAAATCGGCCGTCGCGCACCTCTGCTCAGCGCGTCGCGGCGCCCGCCCAGCCCGCTCCGGGAGGGAGCACGACCGGCTCGTCCGACCGGACCTCGCGACGGCTGCGCGCGCTCCTGCCCGAGGCCCTCCCCCGTGGCACGCGCATCGTCAGCAACCTCGGCGCCGCGAACCCGGCGGCCGCCGCCCGCGAGACCGTCGCGGTCGCCGAGCAGCTCGGGCTGCGCTGCCGGGTGGCGGCCGTCACCGGTGACGACGTGCTCGCCGGGCTCGACCTCGAGCAGCCCTCCCTCGAGCACGGCCGCCCGCTGTCGTCCTACGGCGAGATCATCTCGGCGAATGCCTACACCGGCGCGGAGGTCGTCCTCGCCGGCCGCGTCGCCGACCCCTCGCTCTTCGTCGCCCCGCTCGCCCACCGGCTCGGCTGGGACCTCGACGACCCGGCCCTCGCGGCCCACGGCACGCTCGTCGGCCACCTCCTCGAGTGCGGCACCCAGGTGAGCGGCGGCTACTTCGCGGACCCCACGTCCCCCTTCGGCGCGAAGGGGGTGCCCGACCTCGCCCACGTCGGCCTCCCCTGGGCCGACGTCAGCGCGGACGGCACGGCGACCCTGGGCACGGTCGACGGCACCGGCGGCCGGCTGGACCGGGCGACCGTGCGAGAGCAGCTGCTCTATGAGATCAGCGACCCCGGCGCATACCTCACCCCCGATGTCACGCTCGACCTCTATGGCGTGCGGCTCGAGACGGCCGGGCCGAACCGCGTGCGGGTCAGCGGCGCCCGCGGACGTCCCGCCCCCGAGCAGCTCAAGGTCAGCGTCGGGTACGCGGTCGGCTACCGCGCGGAGGGCGGCATCTCCTACGCGGGGACCGGGTGCGTCGAGCGCGCCCGGCTCGCCGGTGAGGTGGTCGCGACGCGGCTCGCCGCGCTCGGCATCACCCCGCGCGTCGACGTCGTCGGCGCGGGCACGGGTGTCGACCTCTCCGACACCCGGCTGCGAGTGGCCGCCACCGCGCCCGACGCCGACACCGCTCGTGAGGTGTGCGACGAGGTCGAGGCGCTCTACGTCAACGGCCCGGCCGGTGGCGGTGGCGTGCGCACCCGCGTCGAGGAGGTCATCGGCATCGTCTCGACGCTCGTCGACCGCTCTGCCGTGCGTACCCACGTCGACGTCCTGGAGACCCGATGACCGACGTCCTGCTCCACGAGCTCGCCCACGCCCGCGCCGGCGACAAGGGCGACACCTCGATCCTGTCCGTCTTCCCCCTCGACGACGCCGACTACGGATGGCTGTGCGAGGTGCTCACCGTCGAGCGCGTCGTCGAGCACCTCGGCGAGCACCTGCGCGGTCATGTCACCCGCTACGAGGTGCCGCTCGTGCAGGGCGTCCAGCTCGTGTGCCAGCACGCGCTCGACGGCGGCGTCACGACGTCGCTTGCCGTCGACACGCACGGCAAGGCGCTGAGCAGCCGGCTGCTGGCCATGCGCGTCCCCGCCCCGGCGCGGTGACCCGGCAGTAACGGGACCTGTGGGGGCCTAGCCCGCTCCATGCGGGGGCAAGGCCCCCACGGGTCCCGTCACTGCTGGGTAGCGTCGGTCAGCCGCGCCGGACGGCCTGCAAGGTGTACGTCAGCGGCAGCCGGTCGTCGCCCTCGGCGAGGCGGTACTCCCCCGGCAGCTCGGGGTCGGCCACCATCTGGTCGCCGAGCGCGAGGTAGGGCACGGTGCGGTGCTCCTCGAGCGCGACGACGTCCATGCCGTGGCGGGTCAGCGCCGTGAAGATCTCGCCCAGCCCGTGGTTCCACTCGTGGGTCACGGTGGCGGTGATGGCCCCGTCGCTCCCCGGCGCCGGCTCGACGTAGGTTGAGGCGTCGTCCCACACCGTCGGCTCCGGCGTCTCGAAGTAGGGATACGCGAGGACGACGAGACCGTCCGGGCGCGGGTCGTCGCACGCCCACAGCACGGGGTGCGCCTCACGGATGAAGAGCCGGCCGCCGGGCCGCAGCAGCGCGGCGACCGTCCGGGCCCACCGGTCGATGCTCGGCAGCCAGCCGAGCGCGCCGATCCCGGTGTAGACGAGGTCGAAGGGGGCGTGCCCGGCGAGCGCGCTCGGCGCCGAGTAGACGTCGGCCTCGACGTACTCGACGTCGGCCCCGGCGTCCGCCGCGAGGCGGCGTGCTGCGGCGAGCGAGGAGGGCGAGAGGTCGAGCCCGACGACCTGCGCCCCGAGCCGGTGCAGCGACAGCGTGTCGGTGCCGATGTGGCACTGCAGGTGCAGCGCGCGCAGCCCGCCGATGTCGCCCAGGCGCGGGCGGTCGAAGGCGACGACATGGCTCAGCTCGTGCTCACCGGACAGCAGCCGCTCGCGGTCGTAGCCCGGCGAGTGCTCGTGGATACCGGCCCGGTCGTCCCAGTTCGCGCGGTTCACCGCGAGGTAGTCGTCGCTCACGCCGCGAGTGTGCCACCGGCCCCTACCACCGGCAGATCCTGAACAAACCCAGACCAAGAGGTGATGCGCCTCATACCGCTTCCTGGATTGACTGACCGCACCGTGCAGCCGCCCCTACCGGGGCCGACCAGGGAGCATCCATGACCAGACACCCACGCCGTGGGCTGACCACGTCGGCAGCAGTCGCCGCCTCAGCAGCCCTCGTCTTCGCGATGGCCGTCGACGGGGCGAGTGCCGCCCCGAGCGCACCGCCCTCGCCCTCCACTCCGACCGGGGTAC
This sequence comes from Janibacter sp. Y6, assembly GCF_040900765.1. Taxonomy (NCBI): domain Bacteria; kingdom Bacillati; phylum Actinomycetota; class Actinomycetes; order Micrococcales; family Intrasporangiaceae; genus Janibacter; species Janibacter sp. Y6. Next base: position 49,821 of record NZ_JAKLYZ010000009.1, on the reverse strand, counting down.
CGGCCGCCGGGGACGAGCACGCGCACGACCTCCTGCCCGACGTCGACAACCGCAAGGGCAGCGCCAAGCCGTCGAGCGCCCAGCGCTCCGCCGGCAAGGGTCTGTCGGCCAAGAGCGCCACCGCCCGCTCGGCCACCTCGGAGCCGGTTGTCACGTGGAACCGCTTCGGCTCCGTGGACACCGTGACCCCGACGTCGGCGAGCTCTCCCCTGGCCACCGGTCTCGGCTCCGACCCGGTCGACGCGGCTCGCGCCTACCTCGAGGACAACGCCACTGCCTTCGGGCTCACCTCGGCCGACATCTCGGCGATGGAGCACGTGACGACCAACGAGGTCGGCAAGAGCTCGGTGGTCATGCTGCGCCAGGTCATCGACGGCGTGCCCGCCGGCATCGACGGCATGGTCGTCGTCGCGGTCGACAAGGGCTCTGTCCGCTACGTCAGCTCCACCCTCGCCCCCGTCGACGGAGCCACCGGCGCCCGCAAGGCGGCCGCGCTCACCCCGGAGGAGGCCCTCGACAAGGCCGCCGAGGACGTCGGCGCGGACGCGAAGGGGATCAAGCGCGCGGGCTCCGCGCAGCGCAGCTCCGGCAAGGGCTGGACCGACATGACCGCCTCCGGTCTGCACGGCACCCAGCAGGCCAAGCTCGTCGCCGTCCCGGTGCCGGGCGAGGACGCCCGCCAGGCCTACCAGGTCGTCGTCCGCGAGGACCAGGACAGCGGCTACTCCGTCTACGTCGACGCCCAGAGCGGAGAGACGATCGCCCGCGAGGCCCTCGTCGACTTCGACTCCGACAACCCGCGGTGGAAGGTCTTCACCGGCACCCCCAGCGGTGTCGAGGGAGCCCCCGACACCCGCGTCGAGTGGTGCTGGACGGCAGCCGCCGGCTGTGCCGAGACGGTGGCCAACCCCGCCTCCCCCCTCGCCTGGGACGTCGACCCCGCCACGAAGCTCAGCACGACGACGACGAGCGGCAACAACACCTTCGCCGGCGAGCGCTGGCTGGGCACAGGCCCCGTCACCCCCGCCGCGCTGCGCGGCGACCGCAGCTACGTCTACAGCTGGACCAACCAGTGGGCGAACAGCAAGTGCGACCCGGCGAGCTACACGAGCGCGGCGCGCAACGACATCGATGCCGCGACCGCGAACCTCTTCGGCATGCACAACCGCATGCACGACTGGGCCTACAACCTCGGCTTCACCGAGAAGGCCTGGAACTTCCAGCGCGACAACTACGGCAAGGGCGGCATCGGCAACGACCCGACCCTCGGCTACTCCCAGTCCGGCGCGCTGCGCGGTGACCGCAACAACGCCAACTTCGGCACCCCGCCGGACGGCGTGAGCGGCTACAGCAACATGTACCTGTGGCAGCCGCTCGCCGGCGCCTTCTACGCCCCGTGCGTCGACGGCGACTACGACATGTCGGTCATCGGCCACGAGTACGGCCACGGCATCAGCAACCGCATGGCGGGTGGTCCCGACATGGGTCTGTCCGGCCTGCAGGCCGGTGCGATGGGCGAGAGCTGGTCGGACCTCATGGCGACCGAGTACCTCCAGGAGTGGGGCTACGCGCCGGTCGGCCCGAAGGCCACCCCGATGGGCTCCTTCGTCACGGGCAACCCGGACCGCGGCATCCGCAACTACAACTTCAGCGACAGCCCGCTGAACTACAGCAACGTCGGCTACGACCTCACCGGCCCGCAGGTGCACGCGGACGGCGAGATCTGGTCGGCCACGCAGGGCGACATCCGCAGCGCCTTCATCGGTCGCTACGGCGCCGGCACGGCCGAGGAGCAGAAGGCGTGCGCCTCGGGCACGAAGGCCGTCAACACCTGCCCGGGCAACCGTCGCTGGATGCAGCTCGTCTTCGACGCCTGGCTGCTCATGCCGTCGGGCTCGGTGAGCATGATCGACGCGCGCAACGCGATGCTCGCCGCCGACCTGCTCCGCTTCGGCGGGGCCAACCAGGACCTGCTGTGGGACGGCTTCGCCGGTCGCGGCATGGGTGACGGGGCCTCGTCGCGCAACGCGGCCGACTCCGACCCGATCCCGTCCTTCCGCTCCCCGTACTCCCGCTCGGCCACGCTCACCGCGGCGCCGACCGACGAGGACGGCCGTCCGGTCCCCGGGACGAAGGTCTACGTCGGCGAGTACACCGCTCGGTCCACCCCGGTGGCCGACACCGACCCGGCGACGGCCCTGCCGGCGACCTTCGAGATCGGTGCCGGCGAGCGCACCTACACGGTGACCGCACCGGGCAAGGCGCAGACCCGCGTCACCTTCTCCGCCAAGGCCGGTCAGACCCGCAACCTGCCGGTCAAGCTCATCGACAACCTCTCCGACACCACCGCCGGTGCCACCATCACCGGTGAGGGCACCGCGGTGCAGGCGATGGCCGACGGCGACGAGGGCACGACGGGCACCACCGTCACGACCCCCACGGCGGCTCAGCGCGCCTTCACCATCGACCTCGTCGGTGGCCGCCAGCAGGTCCGCAAGGTCCAGGTGAGCGCTCTCCCGCAGCCGGGTGTCGCCGGTCGCTTCCAGAACGTGCGTCAGTTCACGATCTCGACGTGCGACGCCAAGGGTCGCGTCACCTGCTCGCAGGACGCCGACTTCAGCGAGGCCTACACCTCTCCCGCGGACGCCTTCCCCGGGGACGCCCCGCGGCCGGTCGCCCCGGAGCTGAAGATGCGCACCTTCGAGATCCCGCGCACCCCGGCGACCCACGTCAAGGTCGAGCTGGTCACCAACCAGTGCTCGGGCGGGCCCGCCTTCCAGGGCGAGCAGGACAACGACCCGAACAACGCGACCGACTGCACCACCGCGTACTCCGGTGCCGCGAAGATGGCGGTGACCGAGGTCCAGGTGCTGCGTCGCTGACGCCGATCCGCATCGCATGACCGGGCGCGCCCGGGCCGACTCGGCCCGGGCGCGCTCGTGCGTCGCACCGGCGGGGCGAAGGGGGCGTACGCCGGGCCCTCCTCACCGCGCCGGGAGGCGTCGGTCGGGCTAGGTTCGACGCATGCTCGCCGGGCTGCCCATCTCGACTCGCACCGACATCGCCGTCGACGTGCTGGGCGGCGCCGACGTCGTCGACCACGGTGACCACCTCGTCGTGCGCACGCCGAGCGCGCCCGACTACCACTGGGGCAACTTCATCCAGGTGACGACGGGCGACCCCGATGACGCGGCGACATGGCTCGCGCGGTTCGCTGGTGAGTTCCCCCGGGCACGTCACCGCGCGATCGGCCTGCCGCAGCCGTCCTGCGCGAGGGCCTGGCGCGAGGCGGGGCTGCGGCCCGACGTCGTCGAGAGCTTGACGAGCGAGATCGCCCCGCCGACGACACCGCTCCCGACGGGCTACCGGGTCACCTCGCTCGAGAGCGACGCCGACTGGGGCGCCCGGCTCGTCGCCGAGCTCGAGCACAACGCCGAGACCGGTGAGCACCCCGCGCAGGAGTACCGGGCCTTCGTCATGCGCCAGACGGTGATCCGGCGGCGCCTCGTCGCCGACGGCGACGCGGCGTGGTTCGGCGCGTTCGACGAGGACGACCGGCTGGCCGCATCGCTGGGCATCGTCGTGCTGCGTGACCTCGAGCCGACGACCGCGCGCTACCAGTCCGTCCTCACCGGCTCCGCCCACCGTCGGCAGGGCCTGGCCCGGCACCTGCTCGGGGTCGCGGCCCGCTGGGCGGTTCGGCGAGGGGCACGCGAGCTCGTCATCGTCGCCGAGGACGGCACCGCCGCCGCCCGTCTCTACGCCGAGGCCGGCTTCACCCCCGGCGAGCACGCCTACGGCTGGTACTCGCCCGGCAGCTGACCGCCACCGACGACGTGGTCTCGAGGCCGAGGGCTGACCGCGCACCCCGGCCCGGACCGGCTGACCCGCTGCTGACCGAGACACGTCCCGGCCCGTCTCGGGTATCCCGGTTCGTCTTGGGTTCCCCGGCCCGTCTTGGGTTCCCCGGCACGCGCCGGGTCACCCGGGCCGGGAGACCCTCGCCACTCGGCCGGCGAGATGCTCGTCATCCAGGCCGGCGGTCCTCGCACCTCGACCCTCGACGCTCGCGCGGGTGGCGGCGACCGGGGGCTTCCTGCCCGACCACGACGGGCGGCGCAGAGCAGGTGCGGTCGACGGGGTCGTGGGCGTGGTCGTCGTGTCCATGACCGAAGGCTCACCGGCTCGGCTGTGGCGGGGCTGTCCCTCCCCCTTCGCCGGGCTGAGGCTCCCCCCTTCGTCGCCCACAGGGATCGCACAGGTGAGCCATAGCGCACGCCCGGACCCCAGGTGTCTACTGGCCGCATGACGAGCTCCTCCGCCGCCCCGCGACTCACCCGACCCGACGGCTCTCCGGTGCGCGTCCTCGTCGTCGACGACGAGGCCAACCTCACCGAGCTGCTGTCGATGGCGCTGCGGTACGAGGGCTGGGATGTGCGCACGGCCGGCACGGGGACCGCGGCGGTGCGCGCGGCCAAGGACTTCGGGCCCGACGCGGTCGTCCTCGACATGATGCTGCCCGACTTCGACGGCATGGAGGTGCTGCGCCGGATGCGCGAGCACGACGAGGCGGTGCCGGTGCTCTTCCTCACCGCGAAGGACGCCGTCGAGGACCGTGTCGCCGGGCTCACCGCCGGGGGCGACGACTACGTGACGAAGCCCTTCAGCCTCGAAGAGGTGGTCGCGCGGGTCCGGGCCCTCATGCGCCGCACCGCCGTGAGCACCGGGGAGGGCAGCCCGCTGCTCGTCGTCGGCGACCTCACCCTCGACGAGGACAGCCACGAGGTGACCCGGGGCGGCGAGGAGATCTCGCTCACCGCGACGGAGTTCGAGCTGCTGCGCTACCTCATGCGCAACCCCCGCCGGGTGCTCTCGAAGGCGCAGATCCTCGACCGCGTGTGGAGCTAAGACTTCGGCGGGCAGGCCAACGTCGTCGAGCTCTACATCTCCTACCTGCGCAAGAAGATCGACGCGGGCCGCGACCCGATGATCCACACGATGCGTGGCGCCGGGTACGTGCTCAAGCCGGTCGGATGACCACCGCCCGCCCCGGTCGCGGGACCTCGCTGACGACCCAGCTCGTCGCCTCCGTCGTCGCCCTCTTCGTCGTCGTCACCATCGTCACCGGCACCGCGACCGTCCTGCTCATGCGCCACCAGCTCATCGCCCAGATCGACGAGCAGGTCGCGACCCAGGTCGACACGCTGCGCCGCGAACCGCCGTACGAGGACCGTGACGGCGACGGCGACGGCGCCTACCCGGCCCCGTGCACCCGTGGCGGCCCCGGTCGCGGCGAGGGCTCGGTCCTCGTCTGCCTCGTGGACGGCCAGGCGACCGGGTACGTCGTCCGGCAGGGCGAGCGGGTGGCGCTGCCCAGCGCGGCGCTGTCCGCCGTGGCCGACGCCGGGATCGCCCCGGCGCCGCGCACCGTCGACGTCTCGGGGCTCGGCGACTACCGGATGGTCGCGCTGCGCACCGCGAGCGGGGCGACGGTCGTCACCGGTCAGCCGCTGGCCCCGGCCACCGACGCGACCCGCAGCCTCCTCGTCGTGCTCGGCTCCGCCTCGCTCGCCGGGCTGCTCGCGACGGTGGCGGTCGGCAGCTGGCTCATCCGCCGCTCCCTGCTGCCGCTGCGCCGCGTCGCGGCGACGGCCACGCAGGTCTCTCGGCTCCCCCTCGACTCCGGCGAGGTCGCCCTCGCCGAGCGGGTGCCCGAGGAGGACACCGACCCCCGGACCGAGGTGGGCCAGGTCGGCCACGCGCTCAACTCGATGCTCGACAACGTCGCCGGGGCCCTCGAGGCGCGCCAGCGCTCGGAGTCCCGGGTGCGGCAGTTCGTCGCCGACGCGAGCCACGAGCTGCGCACGCCCCTCGCCTCGATCCGCGGCTACGCCGAGCTCTCCCGGCGCGAGAGCGAGCCGGTGCCGACCTCGGTGCGCCACGCCCTCGGCCGGGTCGAGTCCGAGGCGCTGCGGATGCAAGGTCTCGTCGAGGACCTCCTGCTCCTCGCGCGGCTCGACGCGGGTCGGGCCCTCGAGCGCGAGCCAGTCGACCTCACGATGATCGCGATGACGGCCGTCGGCGACATCCACGCGGCCGCTCCCGAGCACCGCTGGCGCCTCGACCTGCCCGACGAGCCGGTCGAGGTCGTCGGGGACGAGGGTCGCCTGCGTCAGGTGCTCGTCAACCTCCTCGCGAACGCCCGCACGCACACCCCTGCGGGCACGACGGTGACGACGAGCCTGCGAAGGGAGGACGGCGAGGTCGTCCTCGTCGTCACCGACGACGGGCCCGGGGTCCCCGAGGAGCTGCAGCCCGAGGTCTTCGAGCGCTTCACCCGGGGAGACGACGCGCGCAACCGCGCCGGCGGGTCGACCGGGCTCGGCCTGAGCATCGTCGAGTCGGTCGTCGGCGCGCACGGCGGCCGCATCGAGCTCGCGTCGCGCCCGGGGCAGACCTCCTTCGCCGTGCACCTGCCCGACCGACCCTCGACCTGAGGTCGCAGGTGCGTCTGTAGAGTCGCTCATATGCCGCATCTGCGTATCCATGAGGCCGCCGACTTCCTCGCCGTGAGCACCGACACCATCCGACGGATGGTCGATGCGGGCACGCTCGTCGCCGGCGAGGACGACGGCGGTCGCCGCACGGTCGACGCGGTCTCAGTAGCGCACCACGCCCGTGAGCACCTGCGCGCGCTGCCCGACCCGGTCGGGCGGCACACGTCGGCGCGCAACCGGCTCGTCGGCATCGTCACCGAGGTCGTCGCCGACACGGTCATGGCTCAGGTCGAGCTGCAGTGCGGCCCCTTCCGCGTCGTCTCGCTGCTCAGCGCCGAGGCCGTGCGCGAGATGGGTCTCGAGCCCGGCGTCGTCGCGGTCGCCGTCATCAAGTCGACGCAGGTCGTCATCGAGACCCCGGACGGCCGGGCATGACCCGCGCCGGCCTCGCGGCCCTGGCCGTCGTCGCCCTCGGGCTCTCGGCGTGCAGCGGGGGTGACGCCGACGGCGGGTCGAGCGAGCTCACCGTCTTCGCCGCCGCCAGCCTGCAGCGCCCCTTCGAGCAGATCGCCAACGACTTCGAGGCGGACCACCCGGGCGTCACGGTGCGCTTCTCCTTCGCCGGCTCCTCGGACCTCGCCGCCCAGCTCGTCGACGGCGCGCCCGCCGACGTGCTCGCGACGGCGGACGAGCGGACGATGGGCACCGTCGAGGACGCCGACCTGGTCTCCGGCTCGCCGCAGACCTTCGCGACGAACTCGATGACCGTCGTCGTGCCGAAGGACAACCCCGCGAAGATCACCTCGCTCGCCGACCTCGAGGGCGACGTCGACCTCGTCCTGTGCGCCCCGCAGGTGCCCTGCGGGGCGGCCGCGGAGCGGGTCGAGGAGGCGTCGGGCCTCACCTTCGCCCCCGTCTCCGAGGAGGCCAAGGTCACCGGCGTCCTCGGCAAGGTCGCCAGCGGCGAGGCCGACGCGGGCATCGTCTACGTCACCGACGCCCAGAGCTCGGACGACGTCGGCACGGTGGAGATCCCCGACGAGGACAACACGACGACGACCTACCCCGTCGCCACGCTCGCCGACAGCGAGCACCGCGACCTCGCCGACGAGCTCGTCGCGGCCGTGCTCGCGGACGCGACGGGGGATGCAGAGGGGCACCTGGAGGCGGCCGGCTTTGCCGCGCCCTGACGTCGCGACGGTGCCGCGCTGGGCCCTGCTGCCCGCGGTCCTCGGGGCGCTCGTCCTCGCCGCGCCCGTGGTGGGGATGCTCGCGAGCGTCGACGTCGCCGGGCTGCCCGCCCTGCTCACCTCGGAGCGCGCGCTCGACGCCCTGTGGCTCAGCCTGCGCACCGCGAGCGCGTCGACCGTGCTCTGCCTGCTCCTCGGGGTGCCGCTCGCCCTCGCGCTCGCCCGGCTCCGCCTCTTCGACAACGTCGTCGTGCGCACCCTCGTGCTCCTGCCGCTCGTGCTCCCGCCGGTCGTCGCGGGCATCGCCCTCGTCACCCTCCTCGGGCGGCAGGGTCTGCTCGGGTCGCACCTGGACGCGCTCGGCGTCCGGGTCGCCTTCACGACGCTCGCCGTCGTCATCGCGCAGACCTTCGTCTCACTCCCCTTCCTCGTCGTGAGCCTCGACGGGGCGTTGCGCTCGGTCGGCGGCCGGCACGAAGGGGTGGCCGCCACACTCGGTGCCTCACCCTCCGTCGTCTTCCGACGGGTCACCCTCCCGCTCGTGCGACCGGCGCTCGTCTCCGGCACCGTCCTCGCCTTCGCCCGCTCGCTCGGCGAGTTCGGGGCGACCCTCACCTTCGCCGGGTCCCTGCAGGGCACGACCCGGACCCTGCCGCTGCAGATCTACCTCGAGCGCGAGAGCGACCCCGACGCTGCCGTCGCGCTCTCGGTCCTCCTCGTCGTCGTCGCCGTCGTCGTCATGGCGCTCGCCCGGCCGGACGTGCGCCGATGAGCACGTCCGCCGGCCTCGAGGTCGAGGTCCGCGACGCCGACCGCGGGGTGGACGTGTCCTTCGTCGTGCCCGGGGGGCAGACGACGGCGCTGCTCGGACCCAACGGGACCGGCAAGTCGACCGTGCTCGCGACGATCGCGGGCGTGCACCGTCCCGCGGGGTCGAGCGTGCTGCTCGACGGTCGACGACTCGACCACCTCCCGCCCCATCGTCGCCGGGTCGCGCTGCTGTCGCAGGACCCGCTGCTGCTGCCCCACCTCAGCGCGCTCGACGACGTCGCCTTCGGTCCGCGCGCGGGCGGTGCGAGCCGGCGCGCGGCACGCGCGTCAGCGGCCCGCTGGCTCGAGCGGGTCGGCGCGGGGCACCTCGCCGACCGCCGTCCGGGCACCCTCTCCGGCGGCCAGGCCGCACGTGTGGCGCTCGCCCGGGCCCTGGCCGCCGAGCCCGACGTGGTGCTCCTCGACGAGCCGCTCTCCGCGCTCGACGTCGACGCCGCGCCCCAGGTGCGTCACGTCCTGCGCGAGGTGCTGCGGGGGAGGACGGCCGTCGTCGTCACCCACGACGTCGTCGACGCAGCGTTGCTGGCCGATCACGCGGTCGTCGTCGACGGCGGGCGGGTCGTCGAGCAGGGCCCGGTCCGCGACCTCGTGAGCGCCCCGCGCTCCCCCTTCGCCGCCCGGCTGGCCGGGGTCAACCTCGTCAGCGGTGTGCTCGGACCGCCTGGCGAGCTGCGGACCTCTGGCGGCGTCCTGCACGGGCTGCCCGTCGACTCGCCGGAGGGCACGCGGGCCGTCGCGACCTTCCGTCCTGAGACGGTCGCCGTGCACCGCCGTCCGCCCGGAGGCAGCCCGCGCAACGTCGTCGCCGGCACGGTTGTCTCCGTCGAGCCCTCGGGCTCGGCGGCGCGGCTGCGTGCCACGACGGACCTCGGCGCCCTCGTCGCCGACCTCACCCCGGCCGCGGTGGCCGACCTCGGTCTCGGGCCGGGCGAGACCGTCCACCTCGTCGTCAAGGCGGCAGCGGTGCGGCTCGACACGGTCTGACGGCGCGGCGGACCGCGTCAGGGCAGCGGCGTCAGCCAGGTCGCGAGGACCGCACCGCAGAAGAGCAGCAGCGACACGACTCGCCCGGCTTCACGGCGGGGCTGGCCAGGACGAGCGTGAGGGTCGCCCCCACCCCGTTGCGCCACCCGTCAGCGCGCTTGCGCACGGCCTGGAGCATCGCCTCCGCCTCCTGCACCGACGGCTCGTACGTCGTCGTGCCGATGAGCACCTCACCGCGCTCGGCGAGCTCCTCCGACATCGTGAGCACCTCGCGGTCCGCCCGCTTCCCCGGCACCTCCATCACCGTGTCCCCCGCTCTCGTCCCCCGAGCCATGACCGCCCCAGGCTAGGGCCGCCATCCGACGGTGGCGAGGACCGTGCGCTCAGCGAAGGGAGTCCCTGCACCGCCGGCGGCGTGAGGCAGTCAGGAGCGCACCTCAGGACCGCCACAGGCCGACCACAGCGGCGGGCTCGAGCGTGTCGGCATGCACTCGACAACCCTCCCCCGCACCGCCGACGGCGCCGCCGGCTCCCCCTTCGCCCGCCAGGTCGGCACCCGGCCGGCCGAGGCCCGCCACCGTCTCGCGCAGATGTGGCGCGGCCCGGCCGACGACCCGGCGTGGGCCCGCCCCGCCCTCGTCGCCCTGCTCGCCCTCACCCTCGCGACGTACAGCTGGCAGCTCACGGCGAGCGGCTGGGCGAACTCCTTCTACTCGGCGGCCGCGCAGGCCGGGAGCCAGTCGTGGGAGGCCTTCTTCTACGGGGCGTCGGACGCGAGCGGGTCGATCACCGTCGACAAGCCGCCGGCGTCGCTGTGGGTCATGGCCCTGTCGGTGCGCCTGCTCGGGCTGAGCAGCCTGAGCATCCTGCTGCCGCAGGTGCTCATGGGCGTCGCGACGACCGGCGTCGTCGTATCGACGGCCAAGCGGGTCTCGGGGGCCGGTGCCGGGCTGCTCGCCGGTGCGGTCTTCGCCCTCACCCCGGTCGCGGTGCTCATGTTCCGCTTCAACAACCCTGATGCGCTGCTCGTGCTGCTCATGGCCCTCGCCGCCTGGGCGACCGTCCGTGCCGTCGAGCGCGGCTCCGTGCGGTGGATGGGCCTCGTCGGCGTGCTCGTCGGCCTGGGCTTCCTCACGAAGACCCTGCAGGTCCTGCTCGTCGTCCCCGCGCTGGGGCTGGCCTGGCTCCTCGCCGCCCGGACGAGCGGACGGCGGCGTGCCCTCGGCGCGCTGGTCGCGTCGGCAGCCGCCGTCGTGTCCGCGGGGTGGTGGGTCGCGGTCGTCGAGCTCGTGCCCGCGAGCATGCGACCGTACATCGGCGGCAGCCAGACCAACTCCTTCCTCGAGCTGACCTTCGGGTACAACGGCCTGGGCCGGATCAACGGCGAGGAGACGGGCTCGGTCGGCGGCGGTGGTGGCTGGGGCGAGACCGGCATCGGTCGCCTCTTCTCGTCGAGCATCGGCGGGCAGATCTCGTGGCTCGTCCCCACCGCGCTCGTCCTGCTCGTCGCCGGGCTGTGGCTGCGGGGACGCGCCCCGCGCACCGACCTGCGTCGCGCCGCCTACGTCGTGTGGGGCGGCTGGCTCGTCGTCACCGCCCTCACCTTCTCCTTCATGGCCGGGATCTTCCACGAGTACTACACCGTCGCTCTCGCCCCGGCCGTGGCCGCGCTCGTCGGCATGGGCGCCGCGGACGTGTGGTCGGCTCGTGGACGCCTGGGGGGCAGGCTCGTCCTCGCCGGCGCGACCGCCGTCGGAACGGCGTGGTCCGCCGTCCTGCTCAGCCGCACGACCGCGTACGGCGACTGGCTGCGGGTGAGCGTCCTCGTCCTCGGCCTCGCAGCCGCCCTCGGTCTGCTCCTCGCCGACCGGATGAGCCGCCGGGCAGCCGCGGCCGTCGCGAGCGCCGCCGTCGTCGCGCTCCTGCTCGGCCCGACGGCCTACTCCGCGACGACGATCTCGCAGGCGCACACCGGGTCGATCGTCACGGCAGGCCCGAGCACCGCTGGCCGGGGCGGGCCCGGGGGTCAGGGAGGTCCGGGCGGGCAGGGCGGACCTGGGAACCAGGGAGGTCCCGGGGGCCCGGGAAGACAGGGCGCTCAGCCTCCCCAGGCCATGCCCGGGCAGGGCACCGCGCCGGGTGCAGCACCGGGCGGCGCTCCGGCCGGTGGCGGTGCCGGTGGCATGGGTGGGCTGCTCGACGCCAGCACCCCGAGCACCGAGGTCGTCGCAGCCCTCTCCCAGGACGCGTCCCGCTACCGCTGGGTCGCGGCGGCGGTCGGCAGCCAGAACGCCGCGGGCCTGCAGCTCGCGACCGAGCTGCCCGTCATGGCGATCGGAGGCTTCAACGGCTCAGACCCGAGCCCGACCCTCGAGGAGATGCAGCAGCTCGTCGCCGACGGCGACATCCACTACCTGCTCGCCGGCAGCGGGATGGGTGGGTCGGGCTCGGGGTCGGCCGCGCAGATCCTCGAGTGGGCCTCGAGCCGGTACGAGCAGGTGAGCATCGACGGGACGACCTTCTACGACCTCACCGCGCCGCTCGCCACGACGCAGGCGGCGTCATGAGCACCCTCGTGCGCACCGAGCCGACGCCCGAGGTGACAGGTCCCCCCTTCGCCCCGGCGACGACCCCCGACCCGGTGACCCGGGTGCAGCAGGAGCGCCCCGGGCCGCCGCCCGTGCTCGAGGTCGTCGTGCCGGTCTACGACGAGGAGGCCACGCTCGCGGCGTGCGTGCGCCGGCTGCACGCGCACCTGCGCGACACCTTCCCCTACCCCTACCGGATCACCGTGGCCGACAACGCGAGCACGGACCGCACGTGGCAGGTCGCGCTGGACCTCGTCGAGGTGCTGCCCGAGGTCGCCGCCGTGCACCTCGACGCCAAGGGGCGTGGACGCGCCCTGCGTGCTGTGTGGGCGGCGTCGGACGCCCCGGTGCTCGCATACATGGACGTCGACCTCTCCACCGATCTCGACGCGCTGTGGCCGCTCGTCGCGCCGCTCATGTCCGGGCACAGCAATCTCGCGATCGGCACCCGTCTGCACCGCACGAGTCGTGTCGTGCGGGGGACGCTGCGCGAGACGACGTCGCGCGGGTACAACCTGCTGCTGCGGGCCGGTCTCGGGGTCGGGTTCAGCGACGCCCAGTGCGGCTTCAAGGCGGTGCGCGCCGACGTCGCCGCCGAGCTGCTGCCGCTCGTCGAGGACACCGCGTGGTTCTTCGACACCGAGCTGCTCGTCCTCGCCGAGCGCTGCCGCCTGCGCATCCACGAGGTGCCCGTGGACTGGTGGGACGACCCGGACAGCCGGGTCGACGTCGTCGGTACGGCGCTGGACGACCTGCGCGGGATGCGCCGGGTCCACCGGGCGCTGCGTCGCGGCGATCTGCCGGTCGAGCAGATCCGGGAGCGGGTCGGGCGCAACGCCCCCGTGGGCGGTGTCGTCGGCGGGCAGGTCGTGCGCTTCGCGCTCGTCGGGGCGACCACGACGCTGCTCCACCTCGCGCTCTTCGCAGTCCTGGCGACAGCCTTCGCGCCGCAGCCGAGCAACCTGCTCGCCCTGCTCGTCGCGACCGTCGTCAACACCTCGGCCAACCGGAGGTGGACCTTCGGCCTGTCGGGGGCGAGGGGTGCCCTGCGTCACCAGGCCCAGGGCCTGGCGATCTTCGGTGCGACGTGGGCCATGACCGCAGGAGGGCTCGCCGCCCTCGGGGCGGTCCTGCCGCACGCGCCGACGCCCCTGCAGACTCTCGTGGTCGGTGGGTGCACCGTCGCGGCGACCGTGGCCAAGTTCGCCCTCATGCGTCGCTGGTGAGCGAGCGCGAGGCGCCCCTTGCGGGTCACCGCACATGACGAAGGGCCCCGCACCAGAGGTGCGGGGCCCTTCTGCTGCGGAGGCGGAGGGATTTGAACCCTCGATGGGCGGTTAGCCCAAACCGCATTAGCAGTGCGGCGCCATAGACCGGACTAGGCGACGCCTCCAGACAACCCGCACACACTAACCGGCGGAGTGCGTGGTCTCCAAAGCGATCAGCCGCAGATGTCCTCGGTGGCCGTGCGCGCGGTGATCTTGCCGGGCGCCGGGGGCGCGGAGACCGTCGGCGCCGGGATGTCCTTCGTGCCCGTGCGTCCCTCGACCTCGCGGGCCGTCGGCGCACCCATGCCGAGCACGAGGACCACCGCGTCGGTGGCACTGTCGTCCTCGACGAGCTTGGCCCCCGGGTAGGCGGCGGCGACGGTCCGGGCCGCCTCCTTCTCGCCCGGGGCGTACCGCACCTGGACGCCGGTGACCCGCCCGGTGGGCCCGGTCCCGGCGACGGTGGCCCCGAAGCCCTGGACGCCGAGCGCCGTGGACTCCTGGGTCGCCAGGCCCTCGGCGCTCGTGTCGTTGACGACCGAGACCGAGATCTTGTCGGGGGTGACGGTGAGCGGCGTGGCGGGCGTGGTCTTCTTCTTCGCGCCCGGCAGCTCGGTGTCGTCGCGCACGGCGTCCCACAGCTCGGCCGCCGGCTTCTCCTGCCACTGCACGCGGTTGGAGTCGGCCGGGTAGGGCTCGGTCGGCACCGTGACGAAGGAGAGGTTGTCGATGCCGAAGCCGCGCAGGCTGCTCGCGATCTCGCGCAGGACGCCGAGGGAGAGGTCCTCGTCAGCGGTCATCGACTCCGTCGCGGCGTCGAGGAAGGAGTAGAGGCGGTCGGGGCGCAGGAGCAGCGAGCTCTTCGTCGCCTCCTGGGCCATCGAGGACATGAAGGCCTGCTGGCGCTCGATGCGCCCGAGGTCCGAGCCGTCGCCGAGCGACTTGCGGGCACGGACGTAGCCGAGCGCCTCCTTGCCGTCGACCTTCTGCCGCCCGGCAGGCAGCGTGACGTGCGCGTCGGAGTCCTCGAGCGGCTGGGGCAGGCACACCTCGACGCCGCCGAGCGCGTCGACCATCTTCTGGAAGCCGGAGAAGTCGACGACGACGACGTGGTCGACGTACACCCCGGTCAGACCCTCGAGGGTCTTGACCGTGCAGGCCGGGCCGCCCTTGTTGAAGTTGTAGTTCCACTGCCGCATCTCGCCGTTCTCCACGGTCGAGGCGGGGTCCTCGCAGTCCTTGGGCGCCATGGTCATCGAGTCGCGCGGGATGGAGACGACGAAGGCGGACCTGCGATCGGCGGAGATGTGCACGACGAGGTTGGTGTCGGAGTGCGCCCCGCCCTCGACGGTGTCCGTGCCGTACTCGGTCGTCCCGAGCCCCTGGCGGGTGTCGGAGCCGACGACGAGGATGTTGAGCGGGCCCGCGGGTCCGCCGCTGTTCTCGGGGCGGGCGGTCGAACCGGTGCCGATGTCGACCCGGGTGATGTTGCCGTTGAGGCGGTAGCCCGCGACAGCCACGCCGGCGCCGACGAGCCCGATCACGCACGCGGCGGCGATGCCCGCGACACGCAGACGACGCCGCCGCCGGCGGCGCCGCTGGAGCCGCCCCTCGAGGCGCCGTGAGCGGGTCGCGGCAGCCGACCCCTCGGACTCGGAGCCGTGGCCCTCGTGCTCGCCCTCGGGCTGCGTCAGCTCGCTGTCATCCGTCATCGCCCGGCGACGATATCAACCCGTGACCATCCAGCCCGAATGCTGCGGGACGCAGACCGAGGCCCCCGGCAGTGCCGGGGGCCTCGGTGTGGTGCTGGTGGCGCGCTGCGCGCGCCGTGCGTCAGATCCTCAGACGGGACGGACGCGGTCGGCCTGGGGGCCCTTGGGACCCTCGGTGACCTCGAACTCGACGCGCTGCGCCTCTTCGAGGCTGCGGTAGCCGGTGGTGTCGATGGCGGAGTAGTGAACGAACACGTCCGGGCCACCGCCGTCCTGGGCGATGAAGCCGAAGCCCTTTTCAGCGTTGAACCACTTAACGGTGCCCTGTGCCATGGGGTGAATCTCTTTCGTGTGATCTGTGGAGCAGGTAGCTCCTTGTGCTAGCTGCAAAGATCCCCTACCCGCGACAACAGACCGACTGGTGGGCCGGACCCGCGACAACGTGCGAAGTCGTACTGCAACTCAGCGACGACGCTATCAGCAATGCCGCTGACGTGCTCGCCCTGAGCGGAGGAGGTGAGACGAGACCGCCTCAGGCCGGGGGCCTGGACGGGGCCACCCGGGCGCGGATGGCGTCGAGCGCCTCGAGGTACCCGGCCGTGCCGCGTCCGACGATCACGTCGTCGGCGATGTCGGAGATGTAGGAGTGGCTCCGGAAGGCCTCGCGGGCATGGATGTCGCTGATGTGGACCTCGACGACCGGGCCGCTGACGTTGGTGAGCGCGTCGCGGATGGCCACCGAGGTGTGGGTCCAGCCACCGGCGTTGATCACGACGCCGACGGCGTCATGCCGGACCTCGTGGACGGCGTCGATGAGCACGCCCTCGTGGTTGGTCTGGCGGAAGTCGAGCGTCCACCCGAGCTCGCCGGCCCGCGCGGCGCACATCGCCTCGACGTCGGCCAGCGTCTCGTGCCCGTAGATGTGGGGCTCTCGCTCGCCGAGGAGGTTGAGGTTGGGCCCGTTGAGGACGACGACGGTGCGCCGGCTCGTCTGCGTCTGCCCCTGCTCGCTCACCCGGGCACCCTACGACTGGCCGGCGCCGGGCTCGGCCGACGGCTCGGCCTGCGGACCGCCCGCGGCGATGGTGCGGTCGAGGAGCGCTCGGGTCGGAGGCGGGAGCACCGGCTCGGGGACCTGCACGTCGAGGGGCGGCTGGTCGCAGGAGAGCCCGTAGCAGAAGGCGTCCGGGCGGCTCGGCTCCGCGGCCGCGTACGCGGCGAGCTCGGGATCGGTGAGCAGCGAGGCCAGGGCGGTGCGGTCGTCGTCGGGCAGCTCGCCGAGGGTGACGGTCCGCCGGCGTACGAGACCGGCGACACCCCCGGACCGGGTGAGCGTGAGCTCGGTCGTGTGGGTCGGAGCGGGCTGCGGCTCGCCCGCCGACGCGTCCGAGGACCCCTGGGGGCTCTCGCCCTCGGCCGGGACCACGCCGACGCCCTGCCAGGCGGCGAGCACCTGGGCGGCGACCTCGTCGTCGTAGCGGGCCCGGGCGGCGACCACGGTGAGCGCGGCGAAGCGGGCGAAGTCGCAGTCGGCCCGGATGTCGCCGAGGATCGTGTCGACCCAGATCTGCCCCGCGCGCTCCCACGCGGGGCCGCCCAGCGCCGTGGCGAGCAGGTAGAAGGCGCGGTTCGGGATGCCGGAGTTGATGTGGACGCCGCCGTTGTCGGCGCTCGTCACGACGAAGTCGTCCATGTGACCCGGCTGCGGGTCCTTGCCCATGCGGGGGTCGTCGTAGGCTGTGCCCGGCTCCGACATCGAGCGCAGCGCCCGACCCTGCACCCCCGGGGCGAGCAGCTCGGCACCGACGAGCCAGTCGGCCGCGTCGGCGGCCTGGCCGAGGTGGCGCTGCTTGACGAGCACCCCGAAGACGTCGGACACGTGCTCGTTGAGCGCACCGGACTGGCCCTGGTAGACCAGGCCGGAGGTGAGCTCGGTGACCCCGTGGGCGAGCTCGTGGCCGATGACGTCGAGGCTCGCGGTGAAGCGGGTGAAGATCACGCCGTCGCCGTCGCCGAAGACCATCTGCGAGCCGTCCCAGAAGGCGTTGTCGTACTGCTGGCCGTAGTGGACGGTGCCGACGAGGCCCATGCCGCGCCCGTCGAGGGAGTCACGGCCGTACACCGTCCGCCAGAAGTCGCGGGTCGCGCCGAGCCCGTCGTACGCCTCGTCGACGGCCGCGTCACCCGTCGCGGGGTCGCCCTCGCCGCGCACGAGGTCACCGGGCAGCTCCTGCTCCCCCTTCGCGTCGTGGACGCTGCGGGCGCCGCCCCCGGCAGGTGCGTCCGGGGTCGCCCCCTCGTCCGGGAGCGCGCCTCGCGTGCGCCGGGCCCGGCGCAGCTCGGCGTCGACCGCCCGCACGTGCCTCGCACGGGCGGCCAGCTCGGGGTCGCCGGAGGCGGCGAGGGCGTCGAGGAGGTGCGGCGGGACGATCGCGCAGGGGCTCATGGATCCATGTAACTCCCGTGCACCGACAGCCACAACAGGGACGAGTGGATTACTGCACCGACCAGTCGGTATAGTAAATGGATGAGCACCGCCACGCCCCTCTCCCCCCGACGCCGCTGGGCGGCGCTGTCCGTCCTCGTCGGGGCCGTGCTGCTCCTCGCGATCGACAGCACCGTCCTCTACCTGGCGGTGCCGAGCCTGACGCGCGACCTCGCGCCCAGCGGGACCCAGGTCCTGTGGATCGGCGACATCTACTCGCTCGCCCTCGCCGGGCTGCTCGTGACGATGGGCACGGTCGCGGACCGCTTCGGCCGGCGCCGCACCCTGCTCGCGGGCGCCACTGCCTTCGGAGCCGCCTCGGCCGCCGCGGCCTTCGCCCCTACCGCAGGTGCCCTCATCGCCGCCCGCCTGCTCCTCGGCGTCGCCGGCGCGACGATCATGCCGAGCACGTTGTCGATCATCCGCGACCTCTTCGTCGACCCGGTCGAGCGCAGCCGCGCCATCGCCGTCTGGGCCGCGGCCTCGGGCGGCGGGCTCGCCCTCGGCCCCCTCGTCGGCGGCGTGCTGCTCGAGCGCTTCTGGTGGGGCTCGGTCTTCCTCATCAACGTGCCGGTCGTCCTCGCCATCGTCGTCGGCGGCCTGCTCCTGCTGCCCGAGTCGCGCAACCCCGCACCGGGTCGCTTCGACCTCGTGAGCGCCGCGCTGTCGGCCGTGACCGTGGTGCCGGTCGTCTACGCGGTCAAGCACGCCACGACGCACGGGCTCGACCTCACGACGGCCGGGCTCGTCGCTCTCGGCGTCCTCGCCGGTCTCGCCTTCGTCAGCCGGCAGCGCCGCAGCCCCGACCCGACGATCGACGTCGGCCTCTTCCGCAACCCGGCCTTCACCGGCGCGGTGCTCGCGACCCTCATCTCGATCTTCGCCCTCACCGGGCTGCTCTTCTTCTTCTCGCAGTACCTGCAGCTGGCCCGTGGGATGCGTCCGCTCGTCGCCGGGCTGGCCGAGATGCCGGCGACCCTCGCGTCCATCGCCGTCGTCGTGCTCGTCGGCGCGGCCCGGCGCCGCCTCGGGATGGGCCGCGCCATCGCCGCAGGCCTGGCCGTCGCGTCCGTCGGCCTCGTCGCGGTCGCGGTCGCCGAGGCTGCCCCCGGGTACCTCTGGCTCGGCCTGGCCCTCGTGCCGATCGGGCTCGGCGTCGGGCTGGCGATGACGCTCGCGACCGATGCCGTCGTCTCGGCGGTGCCTCGCGCCCGCGCCGGCGCCGCGGCGTCGGTGTCCGAGACGGCCTACGAGCTCGGCGTCGCCCTGGGCATCGCGGTGCTCGGGTCCGTGGTCACCCTCGCCTACCGGTCCGGACTGCACCTGCCAGACGGGATCACCGCGTCGGCCCGAGCCACGGCGCAGGACTCTTTCGCCGGGGCCACCGGCGTGCTCGAGGCCGGCTCGCCCGCGGGCGAGGCCGCGCGCGAGGCCTTCGTCGGGGCCATGCAGGTGGCCTCGCTGTCTGCAGCAGCCATCATGGCCGTGGCGGCGCTCGTCGCCTGGCGCACCATCCCGTCCGAGACGGCCCCCGAGGCCGCACCCGTCCCCGAGCTCCTGGAGACCCGAGCCTGATGCCCCGCACCGCCGGCCGCAGCCCCGAGCAGACCCGACGTCTCGTGCTGGACGCGGCCGCCGCCGTCGTCCGTCGCACCGGCCCCGGAGCCACGCTCGACGCGGTGGCGGCCGAGGCGGGCCTGTCCAAGGGCGGGCTCGTCTACCACTTCGCGAGCAAGGAGACCCTCCTGCTCGCGCTCGCCGAGGACCAGACCGAGCGCTTCCGGGCGGCGGTCGAGGCCGCGGACGACCCCGACGACGGGGCCCCGGGCCGGCTCACCCGCGCCTACGTCCGCACGTGCCTCGACGAGCCGCTCGACCCGCACGGGCTGCGCGACGACATCCTGCTCACCGCCCAGCTCATGACGATCCCCGCGGTGCGCGAGCTCGCGCACGCCGACCAGCTGCGCTGGGAGCGGGACCTCGCGGCCGACGGCCTCCCGCAGGACGTCGTCGAGCTCGTGCTCGCCGCAGCCGACGGGGCGAGCGCGGCCCTGCTGTGGGGCGGCGAGGTCGACGCGGCCCGTCTGCGCCGGCTGCAGAGCCGGCTCGTCGAGATGACGCGCGAGCCGACCCGGTGGAGCGCGCCGTAGGACCTGGCACCGAGCCGGCCCGTCCAGGGCGGCGGGTGTGGGATTTGAACCCACGAGGGGTCTCCCCCTGGTCGCTTTCAAGGCGACTGCACTCGGCCACTATGCGAACCCGCCAGAGGCCCCACGAGGGGGCCGCCGGGCCTCACCGTAACCCGAGGCGGCGGGTAGTGTCGCAGCACATCCGAGCGGGCCCCGCCCGCCCGGGAGCGACGAGAGGACCTGCATGGCCAAGCTGACCTTCATCGCCGGTGCCGCGGCCGGGTACGTCCTCGGCACCCGCGCCGGACGAGAGCGCTACGCCCAGATCAAGGCCGGCTCCGGCCAGCTGTGGCGCTCGCAGCCGGTGCAGCGCCAGGTCGCCTCTGCGCGCCACGTCGCGAAGACCCGGGTCGCCCCCGCCGCGCTCGACGCCGTGAGCACCGCGGCCACCGCGGCAGGCGACCGCCTGCGCGAGGGCGCCGGCCGGATCAGCGCCGACTCCGAGCGTGACGTGCGCTCGAGCGTCGAGCGCTAGCCCGGACGCAGACCCTCCCCACGCACGACGAAGGGGGTGCGACCACCTGGTCGCACCCCCTTCGCCATGCCTCGTGACGGTCCTCAGATGAAGATCGCCGGGTCGAGGAAGGGCAGGTCGAGCGGGTCGACGTCACGCTCGGTGACGGCACGCTGCTCCTCCACCTGCGGGAAGCGGTAGACGGCGGGCACACCCGTCGCGACCGCGCCCGTCGGCACGTCCTTGACGACGACCGAGTTCGCGCCGACCTTGACGTTGCTGCCGACGTGGACCGGGCCGAGGATCTTCGCCCCGGCGCCGACGAGCACGGAGTCGCCGAGCGTCGGGTGCCGCTTGACCCGTGCGTGCGACGTCCCGCCGAGCGTCACGCCGTGGTAGAGCATGACGTCGTCACCGATCTGGGCGGTCTCGCCGATGACGACGCCCATCCCGTGGTCGATGAAGAAGCGGCGCCCGATGTGCGCCCCCGGGTGGATCTCGACCCCCGTCACCGCCCGCGAGACGTACGCGAGCAGCCGCGCCGGCCACCTCGTCGCGGGCCGCTGCCACCAGCGGTGGGCGATCCGGTGCAGCCAGATCGCGTGCAGCCCGGCCGAGGTGAGCAGGACGACCAGCCGCGACGTCGCCGCGGGGTCACGCCGCATCGCCGCGTCGACGTCCTCACGGACGGTCATCCACGGGGTCGGGTGATCCGGCATCGGCGAAGGGGGAGCGAGCAGGTCCATGGGGTCAGTCGAGCAGATCCGAGAAGAGGATCGTCGACAGGTACCGCTCGCCGAAGCTGGGGATGATGACGACGATGGTCTTGCCGGCGTTCTCCGGGCGCTTCGCGAGCTGGTCGGCCGCGGCGAGGGCGGCACCGGAGGAGATGCCGACGAGCAGGCCCTCGTCGGTGGCGGCCTTGCGGGCCCACTCGACGGAGGTCTCGGCGTTGATGTCGATGACCTCGTCGTAGACCTCGGTGTCGAGGATCTCGGGGACGAAGTTCGCGCCGATGCCCTGGATCTTGTGCGGGCCGGGCTGGCCGCCGTTGAGGATGGCGGACTCCTCGGGCTCGACCGCGACGATCTGCACGCCAGGCTTGCGCTCCTTGAGGACCTGACCGACACCGGTGATGGTGCCTCCGGTGCCGATGCCCGCGACGACGATGTCGACCTGACCGTCGGTGTCGGCCCAGATCTCCTCGGCCGTCGTGCGGCGGTGGATCTCGGGGTTGGCCTCGTTCGCGAACTGGCGGGCGAGGACGGCGCCCTCGCGCTCCGCGGCGACCTCGTTGGCCTTCTCCACCGCGCCCTTCATGCCCTTCGGGCCCTCGGTGAGGATGAGCTCGGCGCCGTACGCGCGCAGGAGCGCGCGACGCTCCTTGCTCATCGTCTCGGGCATCGTCAGCACGACGTCGTAGCCACGGGCGGCGCCGACCATCGCCAGCGCGATACCGGTGTTGCCGGAGGTGGCCTCGACGATGGTGCCGCCGGGCTTGAGCTGACCGGACGCCTCCGCGGCGTCGACGATCGCGACGCCGATGCGGTCCTTGACCGAGCTCGCGGGGTTGTAGAACTCCAGCTTCGCCGCGACGGTCGCGTCGCTGCTGATGATCCGGTTGATCTTCACCAGCGGGGTGCGGCCGATGAGCTTGGTGACGTCGTCGTAGATGGGCACGGCGGTCCTTCCGGGAGGGGTCGGTGATGCTCGTCGCCATAACGAACATCGCGTTATGGCTATTCCAACACCCTGTTATTGATCGCGACAACCTGGTCCGGCCCCCAAGACTGCGGCCCGGCAGGCCGTCGGCGTCGAGCCCCGAGCCGGCCGACGCCGGCCACGCCGGGGGCGGCGAGCAAGGTCACAGCCGGGGCGACGAGCCCGTTACCCCCCGTAGGATTTGCGACATGTCCGCTCTGGAGATCGTCGCCCTCGTCATCGGGCTGACCGTGACCGTCGTCGGGTGGGCCATGCTGGCCCGCGCCGTGCGGCACTTCGTCAGCACCTTCAAGCTCGGCCAGCCCGACTCGAGCCGCACGGACCGCCCCGCGGTCCGCACGACGACGCTCTTCCGGGAGTTCCTCGGGCACACCCGCATGGCCCGTCTGCCGGTCGTGGCGATCGCCCACTGGGTGACGATGCTCTCCTTCGGGATCCTCTTCCTCACCCTCGTCCAGGCCACCTTCCAGCTGGCCGACCCCCACTTCGTGCTCCCGCTCATCGGGCACTTCTGGCCCTACGAGTGGGTCACCGAGCTCTTCGCCGTCGGCGGTCTCGTCGGCATCGTCGCGCTCATCGCGATCCGCCAGAAGAACCACCCGCGCTCGGCGGCGGGCGAGGACGGCCGCCGCTCGCGCTTCTACGGCTCGACCTTCTGGCAGGCGTACTACGTCGAGGCGACGATCCTCGGCGTCGCGCTGTGCATCACCCTGCTGCGCGGTCTCGAGTACGCGCTCCTGCGCAGCACGGGCGAGGCCGAGCAGGCCACGCTGCTGCACTTCCCGCTCACCGCATGGCTCGGCGCGATCTTCGGCGGTCTGTCCGTCGGGGCGCTCGAGGCGGCGATCGTCGTCGTCGCGCTCGTCAAGCTGCTCATCTCCTACGCGTGGATGATCACCGTCTCGCTCAACCCGACGATGGGCGTCGCCTGGCACCGCTTCCTCGCGTTCTTCAACATCTACTTCAAGCGGCACGCGGACGGCGCGACCTCGCTCGGGGCGCTCCAGCCGATGACGGTGGGCGGCAAGCCCTTCTCCATGGAGGTCATGGAGGAGATGGAGGAGACCGAGGACGAGATCAGCCTCGGCGTCGGCAAGGTCGAGGACTTCACGTGGAAGGGCCTGCTCGACTTCTCCACGTGCACGGAGTGCGGTCGCTGCCAGAGCCAGTGCCCCGCGTGGAACACCGACAAGCCGCTCTCGCCGAAGATGCTCATGATGACGCTGCGTGATCACGCGCACGCCAAGGCCCCCTTCGTCGCCGCCGCCCGCGACGTCTCCGGGATCATCTCGAGCGGCTCGGCCAGCCCGCAGACCGCGAAGGGGGCGATCCCCGCCTCGGCCTTCGCCACCGGGCCGGACGAGACGGCCACCGACGGTGGATCGGTCGCCACGGCGACCGCGATCGACTGGGATGCGATGTCGCTCGTCGGCCAGACCGGCTACGACGTCGACAACCCGCTGTCGGCCTACAACCCGCACGGGCCCGACGCCGTCATCGACGAGGACGTCCTGTGGTCGTGCACGACGTGCGGCGCCTGCGTCGAGCAGTGCCCCGTCGACATCGAGCACGTCGACCACATCGTCGACATGCGCCGCTACCAGAACCTCATCGAGTCGGCCTTCCCGAGCGAGCTCGGCGGCCTCTTCAAGAAGCTCGAGAGCAAGGGCAACCCGTGGGGCATGGGCGCGAAGGCGCGCATGGACTGGGCCAAGGACCTGCCCTTCACGGTCAAGGTGCTCGGCGAGGACGTCGAGTCCGCCGACGAGGTCGACTACCTCTTCTGGGTCGGCTGCGCCGGCGCCTACGAGGACCGCGCGAAGAAGACGACGCGCGCCGTGGCCGAGCTCTTCGACATCGCCGGGGTGGACTTCGCCGTCCTCGGCAACGGCGAGACGTGCACCGGTGACTCCGCCCGCCGCGCGGGCAACGAGGTCCTCTTCCAGATGCTCGCCGAGCAGAACGTCGCGACGCTCGACGAGGTCGGCGCGACGAAGATCGTCGTCACCTGCGCCCACTGCTTCAACACCATCAAGAACGAGTACCCGCAGCTCGGCGGCACCTACGAGGTGCTCCACCACACCCAGCTGCTCAACCGTCTCGTCCGGGAGAAGAAGCTCGCCCCGGTGCGCCGCCCGAGCGCCCCGGAGAAGTCGAGCCTGAAGAACGTCGCCTCCACGGGCACGAGCGTGACCTACCACGACCCGTGCTACCTCGGTCGGCACAACCAGGTGTACGCCCCGCCGCGGGAGCTCATCGGGGCCCTGCCCGGTGTCGAGCTGCGCGAGATGGAGCGCACCAAGGAGAAGTCCTTCTGCTGCGGCGCCGGTGGCGCGCGCATGTGGATGGAGGAGCAGCTCGGCTCGCGGATCAACCTCAACCGCACGGAGGAGGCCATCGCGACCGGTGCCGAGCGCATCGCCGTCGGCTGCCCCTTCTGTCGCGTCATGCTCAGCGACGGCCTGACGGCCAAGCAGTCCGAGGGCGCGAGCGAGGACATCGAGGTCGTCGACATCGCCCAGATGCTCCTCGCCTCGGTCCGTGAGGCCCCGGAGACGACGGGGACGACCGAGTCGCAGGAGCAGGCGCAGGCCGAGCCCAAGACGGCCGTGCCCGCCCCGCAGGACGGCCAGGACGCGAAGGGGGCGACCCCCGAGCCCCCGAGCGCGGCCGAGACCGCCGCCACGGCTGCGGCCGTCGAGGAGGCCGGCGAGGACCCGGAGGCGGTCGAGGGTCGCGAGACCGTCGCCGACCAGAACTCCGCCCCGTCGTGGGAGTCCGAGGGTGCCGCGTCGGCCAATGCCGCTCCGTCCTGGGAGAGCGAGACCCCGCAGGCCGCCCCGACCGAGGCCAAGGAGGAGCCGGCCACGGCTCCCTCCGACGCTGCGGCCGCCAACGCCGCACCGTCGTGGGAGTCCGAGGGCGCCGCATCGGCCAACGCCGCACCGTCGTGGGAGTCCGAGACCCCGCAGGCCGCCCCGACCGAGGCCAAGGACGAGCCGGTCACGGCGCAGTCCGACGCTGCGGCAGCGAACGCCGCACCGTCGTGGGAGACCGAGACCCCGCAGGCCGCCCCGACCGAGGCGAAGGACGAGCCGGCCACGGCACCGTCCGACGCTGCGGCAGCGAACGCCGCACCGTCGTGGGAGACCAGCTCGCCCGCCCCCACCGGCGGGGGCGAGCCGGAGTCCCCGGCCGCAGGTGAGGCCAAGGAGCCCGAGGTCGGCGGTCAGGAGACCGTCACCGGCTCCGAGGAGCCCACCCAGGGCGAGGTCACCCCGACCGAGCCCGCGGCGGACCAGCCCTCCCCCGCGACCGACCAGGCCGCGGCCAACGCCGCCCCCTCATGGGAGACCGAGGTCGCCTCGGCGAACGCCGCGCCGTCCTGGGAGACCTCCTCCCCCGCCCCGGCCGCCCAGCCCGAGCCGGAGTCCCCGGCCGCGGGCGAGGCCACGGAGCCCGAGGTCGGCGGGCAGGAGACCGTCACCGGCTCCGAGGAGCCCACCCAGGGCGAGGTCACCCCCACCGAGCCGGCGTCAGATGCGCCGACCCCGGCCGGTGACACGGCGTCGGACGGCGACCTCGCGGCGCAGAACGCCGCCCCGTCCTGGGAGACCTCCTCCCCCGCCCCGGCCGCCCAGCCCGAGCCCGAGCCGGAGTCCCCGGCCGCGGGCGAGGCCACGGAGCCCGAGGTCGGCGGTCAGGAGACCGTCACCGGCTCCGAGGAGCCCACCCAGGGCGAGGTCACCCCGACCGAGCCCGCGGCGGACACCCCTTCGCCCGCTGAGCCGTCCGCCACGGCCACGTCCGAGGACACCGATCTCGACGACCTCCGCCAGCAGAACGCGAAGCCCTCCTGGGAGTGACCACCCGATGACGAAGGGGGACTCGCGGATCGGCGGGTCCCCCTTCGTCATGTCTGCGACCCGGCCGGCCGGCACCCGATAGCGTCGTCGGGTGCCCATGACCCTGCGCAGCATCCGTCGCTACCCGGTGAAGTCGATGGGCGGCGAAGACCTGCAGCACGTCGACGTCGACCGACGAGGCCTCGTCGGGGATCGCTGGTACGCGGTGGTCGACGACGACGGCAAGCTCGCGTCGGGCAAGAGCAGCCGCCGCTTCCGCCGGCGCGACGCGGTCTTCGAGCACCGGGCCACCACGCGGTCCGACGGCACCGTCGAGGTGTCGTGGGGTGGTGGGTCCGCGTCGGCCGAAGACCCGGTCCTCGATGCTCACCTCAGCGAGGCGATGGGGGCGATGGTCCGGGTGCTCCCCGAGACGAGCACCCCGCACTTCGACTCGGGTCACGTCTCCCTCGTCGGGACCGCCACCCTCGCCTGGTGCGAGGAGCGCTGGGGGGTGGCCGCCGACCCGCGTCGGCTCCGGGCCAACCTCGTCGTCGAGACGGACGAGCCCTTCGTCGAGGACGACTGGGTCGGCCGCCCGGTCGCCGTCGGCGAGGTCACCCTCGTCGTGGCCGAGCGGATCCCCCGGTGCCGCATGATCGACATCGACCAGGACGGGGCGATCGCGCCCGGCGACGGATGGCTCAAGCGCCTGGCCGCCGAGCGCGAGACGTGCGCAGCCGTCTACCTCGACGTCGAGCGCGGCGGGGTGCTGCGGGTCGGCGACGAGGTCGTCGTCGGCCCGCTCGGGTGAGCGCGCGGGTCCTCGTCAGCCGAGGTAGGCGGCGACCTGCTCGGGGGTGACGTCCTCGACCCGCTCGTGCTGCCAGTGGGGGGTGCGGTCCTTGTCGACGAGCTGGGCGCGAACCCCTTCGGCGAAGTCGGAGCCGTCGAGCATCGCCGCGGCGAGGGCCGCGTCGGCGTCGAGCACCTCGGCGAGCGAGCCCGCCGACGCCGCGCGGCGCAGGTGCGCCAGGGTGATGGCGACGGCGAGCGGAGATCGCGAACGGATGACCTGCGCAGCCTCATGTGCCGCCTCGACGCCGCTCTGCTCGAGCCGGGCGACGACTGCCGAGGCGTCGTCGCCCGCGTAGCACGCGCGGGTCCAGCTGCGCTGCGCGTCGAGCGACGACGCGACCTCGCCCGTCGCCGGGACCTCGACGGGCGCTCCGTCGGCGATCGAGGCCAGCAGCCCCTCCACCTCACCGGAGTCGACGACGACGTCGGCGAGCCCGAGCACGACGGCGTCCGGCCCGTCGAAGGTGGCGCCCGTCAGAGCCACGTGCGTGCCGAGCTCGTCGGGCGAGCGCGACAGGCGGTAGGTCGCGCCGACGTCGGGGAAGAAGCCGATCCCCGTCTCGGGCATGGCCATCCGCGTGCGCTCGGTGACGAGCCGCAGGTCGGCGTTCATCCCAAGCCCCACGCCGCCGCCCATCGTGATGCCGTCCATGACGGCGACGACGGGCTTGGCGTACTCGGCGAGGGCCAGGTCGACCGCGTACTCCTGCGCGAAGAAGGCGGCCGCGTCGTGGCCGTCGAGGTGGGCCTGACGCACCGCGCGGACGTCGCCCCCCGCGCAGAACCCCCGCTCCCCCGCCCCGACGAGCGCGACCGCGTGCACCGCGTCGTCGTCACGCCACCGGTCGAGCACCTCGGTGACCGACTGCATCATCGACAGGTCGAGCGCGTTGATCGCGCGCGGCCGGTTGAGCGTGATGACGCCGAGGACACCTCGGACCTGCGTGAGGACCGAGGGCTCGCTCACGCGAGACCCTGCTCCTCGAGGAAGGCCTGCGCGACGTCCTTCGGGTCCTCCTTGTCGATGTCCGTGCGCTTGAGCAGGTCCGCGACGACCTCGGTCGTCAGCTTCTCCGAGACCGCGTTGAGCGTCTCGGCGACGGCCTCCTCCTGGTCCTTGCGCACGAGCGGCACGATGTTCTGGCTGCCGTAGAGCTTCTTGTCGTCCTCGAGCACGACGAAGTCGTTCTCGGCGATCGAGGGGTCGGTGCTGAAGATGTTCGCCGCGTCGACCTGGCCGTTCTTCAGCGCCTGCACCGTGGCCTGACCGGGCTTGAGCGGCCGGAAGCTGCCGAAGGTGATGTCGTAGGTCTTCTTCAGCCCGGGGATGCCCTGCGCGCGGCTCTTGAACTCCGGCGGCGCGGCGAGGGTGAGGTCACCGGCGATCGGCTGGAGGTCCGAGACCTTCGTCAGCGACTTGCTGTCCGCGGTCTCCTTGGTGACGACGATGGAGTCGTTGTCCTCGGCGGCCGACTTGTCGAGGACGGCGAGGGTGTCGGGCAGGGCGGCCTCGAGCGCCTCGTAGGTCTTCTCCGGGTCGGTCTCGGCGAAGTCCTTGTCGTAGTACAGGGCGAGCGCGCCGGTGTACTCGGGCACGACCTGGACCGAGCCCTCCTCGAGCGCCTTGAGGTAGACCTCGCGGGCGCCGATGCCGGTCTTCGTCGAGGCGTCGACGCCCTTGGCCTTGAGGGCCCCGGCGTAGATCTCGGCGAGCAGGATCGACTCGGAGAAGTCGGCGGAGCCGACGACGACGCTGCCCGAGCCGCCGCCGCCCTCCTGCGAGGTGGACGAGCTGGCCAGCGGGTCGTCCCCGCCGCCGCAGGCGGCGAGTCCGGTCAGGGCCGCGAGGCCGGTGAGGGCGAGGGCCGATCGGCGGGTCACGGTGCTCATGCGATGTCTCCTGTGGTGGGTGCCGTCGAGCGGCGAAGGGGGGTGCGCCGATGGGTGGCGCGGGTGGGGTCGGCCCGAAGGCCTGGTGAGACGACGAGCCGGCCGACGCTCGAGGCGACGAGGTCGAGCAGCACGGCGAGGAGGGCGACGAGGACGGCGCCCCCGGCGGTCTGCGCGTAGTCCTGGACGGCGAGGCCGTCGATGATGAAGCGGCCGAGACCGCCGAGGCCGACGTAGGCGGCGATGGTCGCCGTGGCGACGACCTGGAGCAGCGCGGAGCGCAGCCCGGACAGCATGAGCGGCAGCGCGCAGGGGATCTCGACCTGGCGCAGCACCTGCCCGGAGGACAGGCCGACCCCCTTCGCCGCGTCGCGGGCAGCCGGGTCGACGGCCTCGACACCGGCGTAGGTGCCCGAGAGCAGCGGGGGCACGGCGAGCAGGACGAGCACGATGACGCTCGGCAGGAGGAAGTACAGCTCACCGCTCAGCCGCGGTCCGAGCCACAGCACGAGCGCGAAGAGCAGACCGAGGGTCGGCACGGCGCGCAGCGCGTTGGCCAGCGACACGAGCCACCGGCCGCGGCCGGTGTGCCCGACCCACAGACCGAGCGGGATCGCGATGGCAGCCGCGAGGACGAGGACGATCGCCGTGTACATGAGGTGCTCGAGCAGACGGGCCCCGATGCCGCCGTCACCCTGCCAGGACGACGCGCTCGTCAGCCACTCGATGATCGAGGAGGTCATGCGCGCGCCCCCTTCGTGCTCTGGCGCCAGGGGGTGAGCAGTCGCTCGGCGAGACGGATGATCGCGTCGAAGAACAGGGCGAGCACGACGCAGCCCAGCACACCGGCCACGAGCTCGCCGCCGATGGCGCGGTTGAAGCCGTCGACGAGGAGGTCGCCGAGCTGGGAGACGCCGACGAGCGAGGCGACGCTGACGATGCTCACGTTGCTCACCGCGGCGACGCGCAGGCCCGCGGCGATGACCGGCACGGCGAGCGGCAGCTCGACGGAGAGCAGCCGCTGGACGCGGCCGTAGCCGATCGCGGTCGCCGCCTGGGTCGCCTCGGCGGGCACGGAGTCGAGCCCGTCGACCACCGTGCGCACGAGGAGGGCGATCGTGTAGATCGTCATCGCGACGACGACGTTGACCGGCGAGAGGATGCTCGTGCCGAGCAGCAGCGGCATGAGCACGAAGAGGGCCAGCGACGGGATCGTGTAGAGCAGCCCGGAGCCGGTGAGCGCGACGGCGCGCAGCCAGGACAGCCGGTGGGCGAGCCAGCCGAGGACGAGCGAGATGGCCAGGCCGATGATCAGGGGCAGCCCGGCGAGCCAGGTGTGCCGCAGCGCCAGCCGGGCGATGTCGTCAGGATGCTCGAGGATCCACTCCATCGTCGCCTCCCTCGGGACGCTCCTGCTCCTCGATGACACGCACGACCTCGGGTGCCCGGCACGTGCCGACGAGCACGCCGTCGGCGTCGACGACGACACCGCGCCGGCTCGGCGAGGACAACGCCGCGTCGAGCGCGGAGCGCAGCGAGCCGCCCTCGCGAGCGAGGGTGCCGCCGAGCGCGAGGTCGGCCTCGACGAAGGAGTCGCCGAGACGCTCCGGCTGCACCCAGCCGAGCGGGCGCGACTCCTCGTCGACGACGAGGGCCCAGCCGCCGACGCCGACCCGGCGAGCCGCGTCGCCGGAGTCGCCGAGGACGACGCTCGCCTCGTCGTGCAGCGGGATGCGGGCCCCGTCGAAGCCGAGCGCGCGGTAGCCGCGGTCCTTGCCGAGGAAGTCCGCGACGAAGGCGTCGGCCGGGTGGGTGAGCAGCTGGTGGGGCGTGGCGAGCTGGGCGATCTGCCCGCCGACGCGCAGCACGGCGATGTGGTCGCCCAGCTTGATCGCCTCGTCGATGTCGTGGGTGACGAGGACGATGGTCTTGCCGAGCTCGTCCTGCAGCCGCAGGAACTCCTCCTGCAGCTGCTCGCGCACGACGGGGTCGACGGCGGAGAAGGGCTCGTCCATGAGCATGACGGGCGGGTCCGCGGCCAGGGCGCGGGCGACCCCGACACGCTGCTGCTGGCCGCCCGAGAGCTGGCTGGGGTAGCGCTTGGCCAGCGAGGCGTCGAGACCGACGAGCTCCATGAGCTCACGGGCGCGGCTCAGCGACTGACGCTTGTCCTGCCCGAGGAGCATCGGCACCGTGGCGATGTTGCGCTCGATGGTGCGGTGCGGGAAGAGGCCCCCGTGCTGGATGACGTAGCCGATGCCGCGGCGCAGCTCGGCGGCGTCCATCGACATGATGTCGGCGTCGCCGACCGTGATCGTCCCGCTCGTCGGGTCGATCATGCGGTTGATCATCCGCAGCGTCGTCGTCTTGCCGCAGCCGGACGGCCCGACGAGGACGGTGATCTTGCCGGTCGGGGCGACGAGGCTGAGGTCGTCCACCGCGGTCGTGCCGTCCGGGTACTGCTTGGTGACTCCGTCGAGCCGGATCATCTTCAGGCCTCCTGCCGTTGGCTCGCCAAACTTAACCGAGGACCACCGACAGCGCCCCGCGCATGTCGAGGCTCTTTGCCCAGGTCAGTCCTGGATCCGGGCGAAGGGCCGAGCGGCCTCGATCTCGAAGGCGAGCTCGAGCAGGAGGCGGTCTG
This sequence comes from Janibacter sp. Y6, assembly GCF_040900765.1. NCBI lineage: Bacteria > Bacillati > Actinomycetota > Actinomycetes > Micrococcales > Intrasporangiaceae > Janibacter > Janibacter sp. Y6. The sequence continues at coordinate 18,664 of NZ_JAKLYZ010000009.1, read as the reverse complement.
CCCCCCGCCGCGCCTGGACCATGACGCCGATGGGTGTGCCGTCGTGCGTGCGCCCGAGCGGCAGCGAGATCGCAGGTGCCCCGGTGACGTTGTGCAGGGGGGTGAAACCGACGTACGCGGAGACCCGCTCGAGATGGGTCTCGAAGTCGAGGTCGGCCGCGAGGTAGCCGATCGGCGGGGTCGTGTGCGTGAGCACCGGGCTGACGACGACGTCGACGTCGCCGAAGGTGCGGTCGTAGACGGCGCCCGCCGCGGCGACTCGGGCCAGCGTGTACGGCGTCTGCCAGATCTTGCGGGCGAAGCGGCGCGACAGCCCGAGGGTGAAGGGGTCGAGCCGGTCGCGGTCGAAGCCCGCGCCGAACATCCGCGGCCCGTTCCGGTGGATCCCGAAGGCGAGCATCGACCAGTAGTGGAGGAAGTCCTCCTTGAAGCGCAGCGGCACCGCGGCGTCGTAGTCCTCGACGTCGTGCCCGAACCCGGCGAGCAGCTCGCCGGTCGCGCGCACCGCGGCCGCCGTCGGGGCGTCGGTCGCTGGTGCGAGCGGGCTGTCGACGAGCACCCCGACGCGCAGCCGTCGCTCGACCGGCCCTTCGACGAGCCCGATCGGCTCGAGCGAGCGCGGGGGGCGGTGCCGCTCGGCGGCGGCGAGGTAGCGCGCCGTGTCGCGCACGGTGCGGGTGAGCACGCCGTCGACGACGATCGGGACGGGCATCCCCTTCGTCGTCTCGTCGCCGGCCAGCCGGCCGCGGGTCGTCTTGAGACCGACGAGACCGCACGCGGCGGCCGGGATGCGGATCGAGCCGCCGCCGTCGTTGCCGTGGGCGAAGGGGAGCGCCCCGGACGCGACGAGCGCGGCGGTGCCCCCGGACGAGCCGCCGGAGGACAGCGTCGTGTCCCAGGGGTTCCGGGTGACGTCGGTGATGCGCTCGGTCGTCGCCGTCCAGCCGAAGGGAGGGCATGTCGTCTGCACGACGGGGACGGCCCCGGTGGAGAGCAGCTGCGTCGCGACGTCGCCGTCCCGGCTGCTGCGGCGCTCGGGGACCGCGTCGGACCCCATCCGCAGGGGCAGACCGGCGGCGACGACGTTCTCCTTGATCGCCGTCGGCACGCCGTGGAAGGCGCCCGGCCCGCCGGCCCCGATCGCGTCGGCGCGGCGACGGGCACGCTCGTCGTCCCACTCGGCGACGGCGCCGAGCACCTCGACCGAGCGGATGCGGGCGATCGCCGCGTCGACGGCCTCGCGCGGGCTGATCTCGCCGGAGCGCACGCGAGCAGCCACGCCCGTCGCGTCGTCGTCGCGCAGCGCGTCGTCGGCGAAGGCGTGGACGCGGGTCTGGGTCGCGGACGTCGTCGTCATGACCACCACGTTACCCGCGGGTAGGAGCCCATGATGGTCGTCGTGACCGAACCCTCCCCCGAGCTCGTCAGCCGCACCTCGGCGCAGGGACGGCTCGCGCTCACCGCCGTGACCCTGGGCTCGGGCATCGCCCTGCTCGACGGGACGATCGTCGGCATCGCGCTGCCGACGATCGGGCGCGACCTCGGCAGCAGCCTCTCCGGCCTGCAGTGGGTCAACAACGGCTACGTCCTCGCGCTCGCCTCGCTCATCCTGCTCGGCGGGAGCCTCGGCGACCGGCTCGGCCGGCGCCGGGTCTACCTCGTCGGCGTCGTGTGGTTCGCCCTGGCCTCCTTGGGCTGCGCGCTCGCCTGGTCGACCGAGTCGCTCGTCGTCGGGCGGGTCGTCCAGGGCATCGGAGCCGCGCTGCTCACCCCGGGCGCGCTCGCGATCATCCAGTCGAGCTTCCGTCCCGAGGACAGGGCGCGGGCGATCGGCACCTGGGCCGGCGTCTCGGGCATCGCGACCGCGATCGGCCCCTTCCTCGGCGGATGGGTGCTCGACCACCTCAGCTGGCACTGGCTCTTCGCCATCAACGTGCCCCTGTGCGTCCTCGTCGTCGTGCTCACCCTGCGGGCGGTGCCGGAGAGCCGGGACGTCTCGGTGACCGGCGGCTTCGACGTCGCCGGGACCGTGTGCGGTGCGGTGGCGCTCGGGGCGACGACCTGGCTGCTCATCAGCGGGCCCGAGGCGAGCGCCGCCCTCGTGCTCGTCGGGCTCGTCGTCGCCGTCGGGTCGGCCGCTGGCTTCGTCGTCGCCGAGCGCCGCGCCGCCCAGCCGCTCGTCCCCTTCGGACTCTTCGCGTCGCGGGTCTTCGCGACGGCGAACCTCATGACCTTCCTCGTCTACGGGGCGCTCGGCGCCATCATGTTCGTCCTCGTCGTGCAGCTGCAGACCTCCGCCTGGTGGTCGCCCCTCGAGTCCGGTCTGGCGACCCTGCCGGTCACGGTGCTCCTGCTCGTGCTCTCACCACGCATGGCCGAGCTCGCGCAGCGCACCGGCCCTCGCCTGCCGATGTCGCTCGGGCCGCTGCTGTGCGCCGCCGGCGTCCTCGTCCTGTCGGCGATCGGGCCGGGCGCCGGCTGGGGTCTCGTCCTCGGCGGGATGGTCGTCTTCGCCCTCGGCCTGGCCACGCTCGTCTCCCCGCTCACCGCGGCCGTGCTCGCGGCGGCGCCGGACCGGCTCGCCGGGTCGGCCAGCGGCATCAACAACGCGGTCGCGCGCACCGGCACGCTGCTCGCGGTCGCGGCCATCCCCCCGCTCGTCGGGCTGTCCGGCGACGACTACACGGACCCGACGGCGATGACGCAGGGCTACCGGCTGGCGACCTTCGTCGTCGCGGGGCTGCTCCTCGCCGGCGGCCTCGTGTCGTGGTTCGGTCTGGCCGGCACCCGCGGCACGACGACGCAGCGCTGACTCCCCCGTCGCTCAGGCGACGATCGTCCCGCCCTCGAAGGTGCCCTCCCACTGGCCGTCGCTGCGCTGCTGCACGTGACCGGTCGGGTAGCCGTAGCTGCCGACGTGGCTGCGCGCCGCCTTCCACGCGTCGAGGACGGGGCCGTAGACCGCCCACGCCTCGCCGGTGCCGAGCGACCAGGTCTCACCGCGCTGGAAGCGCTGGCGGGTGCCTCGCGCGAGCGTCGAGACATCGGTGGTCGGCATGCCGAGCGCCGTGCCCGTGCCGCGCCCGAAGGTCGTCCACGCGGTGAAGTGGACGCCAGTGACCGCGCGGGTCTCGCCGCCCGACCAGTTCTGGCACACCGCGCCGCGCTCGAAGATCTGCTGGTAGCCGTTGGCGACGACCTGCCGGCCCCCGGTCGGGTAGCCGAGCGTGCCGCCCGCGCGCCCGAGCCGCTCCCAGACCTCGTACGCGGTGCCGTGGACGGCGACGAGGGGCTTGCCCTTCGGCGCGGTGATCGCGCCCTTCTGGAAGCGCTGGGTGCTGCCGGTGCTGCCGATGAACTCCGTCGCCACCGGGTAGCCGAGAGTCGGGATCGAGCCGACGGTCGACATCGCCTTGACGACCGCCTCGCGCACCGGGACCGCCGCTGCCTTCGACGTCGCCTGGTAGATCCGGCCACCGCTGTAGCGCACGAAGCGGCCGGTGCCGACGCCCCCGGGCCGCACAGGGCCGATGGAGTAGCCGAGATAGGACTTCTGCTCGCCCATCGCGAAGTACTTCGCGCTGATGGCGCCCCACTGGGGCAGCTTGTCCGAGCTGTGCTCGGAGGTGCGGTTGTCGACGAGCGAGAGCGAGGTGCAGCTCTCCCACTCGTAGGGCGGGGTGCAGCTGACGAGGCGGCAGCGCACGCCACCGCTGCAGGCGACGTGGGTGTTGCACTGCCCGTAGCGGAAGGCGCTGCAGCAGTTGCGGCGGTCGTCGCAGCTGCCCGAGACGCCGTGCGAGCACGAGCAGTTCCAGCACTTGCTGTCGCAGATGCCGTCGGAACAGCCGGTCGTGCACTTCGTGCACCGGGCGTTGCAGTCGACGATGTAGCGGTAGCGCCCGCCGCACCACGACGAGTCCGCGGCCTTCCACCACCCGGCGGCGAAGCTGCCCTCGGGACAGGCGTTCTTGCCGTTGTTGATGCTCGCGCAGAAGACGGTCCAGCCCGCGCCGGGGCCGGTGCCCGGGCCGCAGATCGAGGCGTACGCGGTCTGCGGGCGCAGCACGTACCCCTTCGGGTCGGTGGCGATCGCGCTGCCGGCGACGGCCGTGCCGAGCAGGACGCTGCGCCGGTCGACGCCGCGGCCGCCCAGGCGGCGGGCGATGGCCTCGACGACCCGGACGCTCGCGGGCTGGCGCTCGGCGCTCATGAGACCACCGCGCGGATCTTCAGCGTCGAGGCGACGCGCGAGAGCCGGGGCACGGTGATCATCCGGCGCGAGTGCGAGCCGACGACGGCGTAGAGGCAGAAGCCCCGACCGCCGGCGGTGAAGAACTTCTGCGAGGCGCTGCGACCGGGCACGTAGCGGGCCATCCTGTTCTGGGCGAAGTGGGACGGCGCGAGGGTCGGCACGCCACGGGCGGCGAAGAGCGCGGTGTCGGCGCACTCCTCGCCGTAGTCGACGAGGGCGAGGAAGACGTCGTCGGCGCGCATGCCCGGCACGACGTCGCCGCCGAAGTCGGACAGGCTGCTCGGCAGGGCGCGGTTCGACACGTGCAGGACGGGGCGGCTGACGTCGCGCGCCCCCGGTGCCGCGCGCCCGTCGGTCATCGGTGCGGGCTGCAGGACGGGTCGGCGCTGCACCCGGCCGTCCCAGTCGTCGGGGAGCTGGAGCTCGATCCCGTGACGGTCGATGGACCTCATGCGGGGACCCCTGTCAGTGCGGCGGCGAGCAGGACGGCGCCCGAGAGGACGAGCGCGATGGCCGCGACCCTAGCAACGGGCTGCGCCCACCGCCTCAGGGTACGGAAGGTGTCGTGGAGGGCAGAGGGGGTCTGCGCCCGGCGGACCCGCAGCAGCGGGAGCGCCCGCACGAGCCCGAAGGTCAGCCCGACCAGCCCGCCGGCCCACCACGTCGAGGCGAGCAGCGCGAAGAGGTAGACGGCGTACGTCGTCGTGCTCGTGATGATGGTGACGAAGCCGAGCCCGAGCTGTGCCCCGAAGCCGACCCCCGTGACCCACCCGCGGTAGCGCCCGATCCACGCCTCGTCGACCTGCCGGCGCCAGGACGGCACGGCGTGCCCGCCGGCGCGCAGGTCGAGGACGGCACCGAGCAGGAGCAGGAGCGCGAGCAGCCCGAGGACCGCCGGCGAGCCGAGCACCCCGTCGGGCACGACCGAGCCGACCGCACCTAGGAGCACTCCGAGGAGGGCGCCCGCGAGCGCTGAGGAGATGACGTAGGCGGCGGCCGTGACGGACCACCGGGAGGCGCGTCCCCGCTCACCGAGCGGGGTGATGCTCGAGAGCATCGACTCGCCTCAAGGCGACCACGTGGCGCGCACGGCCGCGACGATCGCCACCGGCACCCCGAGCGCGAGCCCGAGGATGGTGGGGTCGGGGCTCACGCGCCGTCCCGCCCGGAGGGGTCGGGGTAGAGGCTCGGGTGACCCGGGCCGAGACCGGCGGCGCGCAGCTCGGCGTCGACGGAGGTCGGGTCGTCGCGCTCGCCGCGGTCCTCGACGGGGGCGGCGGTGCGGTGCTCGTGGTCGGCGACGGCCTGGCCCATGAGGTCGCTGACCTGCGGCCAGGACGAGGCCGAGCCCTCGCCGACGATGTCGCCGTCGACGAGGTAGACGAAGTACGGCGAGCCCGGGACGACGAAGTCGTCCCACGCGGCCGAGGAGCGGACCAGCTCGGCCCCGCCCTCCGCAAGATCGGCGAGCGCGCTCGGGGACTCGCCGTCGTCCCCCTTCGCCACGACGAGGAGGCGGGCCTGGCCGGGCACCTCGGTCTCGGTGCGGAAGGCCTGCCAGAAGGCGCCGCACACCGTGCACCCGGTGCTGAGGAAGGCCAGGAGGTAGCGGCCGCTCGTGAGGTCGACCTGGGCGGGAGCACCGTCCAGGGTCGCGCCGGAGATGCCGGCGACCCGCACGTGCTGGGAGCGGGCGGGAGCCATGACGCCGCGCTCGATCTCGACGGGCACGGGCCCACCGGCGCCGCCCGCCGCGCTCTCGCGCTCCGCCTGGCGGTCGAGCTCTAGACCGGCCCCGAGGTCGTGCAGGGCCTTGAGGATGAGGGCGTGGCTGCGCAGCAGGCCGAGGACGAGCATCGCCAGGAGCACGACGGCGATGAGCAGGACGACGACGAGGGTCGTGAGGACGGGGGTGCTCATGAGATGGATCTCCCGGCAGATCGGGCAGCGGCGGCGGTGGCGGTGGGCAGGACGGCGATGACCTGCCAGAGCAGGAAGCCCAGGACGGCCGCGAGCACGACGACGAGCGCGGGCTGCACGGACCACCAGGGCTGGGCGGGCGGGGAGACGACGAGCGCGGCGGCGGCGAGCGCGACGAGGCCCGTCGCGACGGCGTGCGCCCGGGTCGGCGGGGTGTCCGAACGGCCGAGGCAGCCGCACGACTCGACGACGCCGCCGCGGGCGAGCGCCAGCAGGACGAAGCCGGTGAACCCGGCGTAGAGGAGGGCGACGACGGCAGCGGCCGGACGGCTGGGGCCGAGGAGCGCGCCGGCGCCGGCGACGACCTCGGCGACGGCGAGGACCCGCACCAGCGCGGGGCTGCCCGGCAGACCGGCCGAGCGCAGCCCGCGCACGGTGTCGGCGGGGTCGAGCACCTTCGGCGCCCCGGCGACGACGAGGAGCACCGCGGCCGCGAGGACGAAGGGGACGAGCGCGTCGGTCATGGGGTGAGACCGCTGCGGTGGAACTTCTCGAAGCTGCGGCTGGCGGTCGGTCCGCGCTGGCCCTGGTAGTGCGACCCGAAGGTGGCGCTGCCGTAGGGCACCTCGGCGGGCGAGGTCAGCCGCATGAAGCAGAACTGGCCGATCTTCATCCCCGGCCACAGCATGATCGGCAGGGTCGCGACGTTGCTCAGCTCGAGGGTCACGTGCCCGGAGAAGCCCGGGTCGACGAAGCCCGCCGTCGCATGGGTCAGCAGACCGAGCCGGCCCAGGCTCGACTTGCCCTCGACCCGCGCGGCGAGGTTGTCGGGCAGGGTGATCGTCTCGAGCGTCGAGCCGAGGACGAACTCGCCCGGGTGCAGCACGAAGCCCTCGGCGGGGTCGACCTCGACGAGCCGGGTGAGCTCGGGCTGGTCCTGCGCGGGGTCGATGACCGGGTACTTGTGGTTGTCGAAGAGCCGGAAGTACCGGTCGAGCCGCACGTCGACGCTGCTCGGCTGGACCATCGCGGGGTCCCACGGGTCGAGCACGACCCGGCCCGCGTCGACCTCGGCGCGGATGTCACGGTCGGAGAGCAGCATGGCGCACACCCTAGTTGGCGCCCTGACGGCCGGCACCGGACGGCCGGGAATCCCCGACGCCCCTGCGCGGTTACGCCCTGGGTGAGACCCGTGCGACGACCCGCTGCCGCGTCGTCGACCCCCGACATCCCCCCTTCGCGAAGGAGGCTCTCGTGAGCCGTACCCCCTCCCCCTTCTCCCCCGTCACGATCGGTCGCTGGGACCTGTCCAACCGTCTCGTCATGGCGCCCCTGACCCGCAACCGCGCCGGCGAGGGCCAGGCCCCGACCGAGCTCAACGCCCGCTACTACGGGCAGCGCGCGAGCGCCGGTCTCATCATCACCGAGGGCAGCCAGCCCAGCGCCGTCGGCCAGGGCTACCTCGCGACGCCCGGCGTCCACAGCGAGGAGCAGGCGAAGGGGTGGCGTCTCGTCGCCGACGCCGTCCACGAGGGCGGCGGCCACGTCGTCGTCCAGCTCATGCACGCCGGTCGCGTCGCCCACCCGGACAACAAGGACGGCCTCGAGACGGTCGCGCCGAGCGCGGTCCGTGCCCCCGGTGAGATCGTCACCGCCGACGGCTCGAAGCCCTTCGCCGAGCCGCGTGCCCTCGAGACCGACGAGCTGGCGAGCGTGCGCGACGAGTTCGTCGCCGCCTCGCGCCTGGCCGTCGACGCCGGTCTCGACGGGGTCGAGCTGCACGCCGCGAACGGCTACCTCCTCCACCAGTTCCTCGCGCCGAGCACGAACCAGCGCACCGACTCCTACGGCGGCTCCCCCGAGGCCCGCGCCCGCTTCGTCGTCGAGGTCGCCCAGGCCGTCGCCGACGAGATCGGCGCCGACCGCGTCGGCATCCGGATCAGCCCCGGGCACCCGGCCAGCGGTATCGAGGAGCCCGACGCCGCAGACCTGCGCGCGACGTACACCTCGCTGCTCGAGCAGCTCGCCCCGATGGACCTCGCGTACCTGTCGATCCTCGCCTTCGACGCCGCGTCGATGGCGCTCACCGGTGAGCTCGCCGAGATCTTCGGCGGCCCGGTGCTGCTCAACACCGGCTTCTCGAAGATCACGACCTACGCCGAGGTCGAGGAGCTGCTCGCCGGGGGCGTCGCGGACGCCGTCGTCGTCGGCCGCCCCTTCCTCGCCAACCCCGACCTCGTGCGGCGCTGGCGCGAGCACGGCGACGACGCGCAGCTCAACACCCCCGACCAGGCCACCTTCTACGGCGGTGGCGCCGACGGCTACACCGACTACCCGACGCTCGAGGAGATCGAGTCGCAGGAGGGTCGCACCGCCTGAGCGGTCGACGGGCATGGCGAAGGGGGAGGGCAGGTGCCCTCCCCCTTCGTCGTCGGCTCACCAGTTGGTGACGATGCGGATCAGCACCGGCTCGGTCGGGACGGAGTCGAAGGTGAGGTATCTCAGCTCGCTGCCCGGTCCGTCGACGTGCTCCGCGGTGATCCGTGATCGTGGGTAGGCCGCGGCGGACTCGTCCTCGTACTCGTTCATGACCAGCCCACGATCGGGGTCGATCTTCCAGGCCCGCTCCGTGCGCCAGTCGCCGGTCTCTCCGTCGTCGCCCCAGAAGCGCACCGGGATCCCCTCGGCGTTCGTCGCCCGGGTGAGGGTGCCGAGATCCAGGCCCTCGAGGCTGACGTCGATGCGCACCCGGCCGTCGGGGAGGCGCTCGACCCGCTCGGAGCGGTACTCCACGAGCCTCGCGGTCTCTTTCGCCCCGTACGGCTGCCAGACACGACCGGTCCGGTAGGGCGTCGGTGCAGCGCTCGTCGTGCTCGTGCCCGTCGTGGCGGGGGCGGCTCCCTCGTCACGGGTGAGTGCCGGGATCGCGGCGAGCGCCGCGACGAGCGCGGCGGCTGCGGCGACGGAGACGAGCAGCGCGGCGCGGCCGTGACGCCGGGGTGGCTGCGCGGGCGTGACCGACGCGAGCTGCCACCGCTCGTGAGCGGCACGTCGCTGGTCCTGCGTCGGTCCCTCCACGTCCGCGCGCATCTCGCGCAGCGCGCGCAGCTCCGGTGCGTCCTCGATGTCCAGGTCCATCACTGCTCCCCCTTCGGGTCGTCGGTCGACAGCGCCGCACGCAGGTCGCGGCGGGCGCGGTGGAGACGGGAGCGCACGGTGCCGACGGGGATGTCGAGCGCCTGCGCCACCTCGGGGTACGACAGCTCGGCCAGGGCGACGAGCAGCAGCACGTCGCGGTCGCCGTCCGTCATCGCCGCCAGGGCGCTCGGCAGGCCGCTCGCGCGACGGCCGGCGTCGACGCGGGCGTCGACGTGCTCGGTCTCGTCACCTGTCGTGACCGGGTCGACCCCGGTCCGCGCCCAGGCCCGGTAGGCCCGTACCTCGTCGCGGTGGTGCCGCGAGAGCAGGTGGGTGGCGATGCCGAAGACCCAGGCTCGCGCGCTCCCCCGCGCCGGGTCGAAGCCGCCGGGTCGGGCGGCCGCCTGCGCGAAGGTCTCGCTCGCCAGGTCCTCCGCCACGGCACGCGGCACGCGTCGCGCCAGGTAGCGGTAGACCTCGGCGTAGTGGCGCTCGAAGACCGCTGCCAGCGGGTCCGCGCCCAGAGCCAGAGGCGGGCTGCTGCTCGCTGTCATGACGAGTCCTCGTCTCCCCTCGGGTGTCCTCACACCCCTAGTTGCCCGAAGCGGACCGAGGGGTTCACGAGACGGGTCAGCGGGTCGTCGTGCTCGACACCTTGCCCCATGTCGAGGGGCTGTCGGCGGTGACGACGCGCCACGAGCGAGCGGTGGAGGCGTAGGCCGTGAGGGTGACGACCCCCTTCGTGCTCGTCGTGCCGGTCTTGATCGGGATCCACGCGCACGTGGAGCACTTGCGCGACTCGAGGGTGGCCTTCGCGCCGGCCCACGGGCGGAAGGCGGAGGCGCTCCACGCGTACCGGCTCGTCGTCGCGGTGACGGAGACGGTGCTGCCGGAGCGGGTGCTCGTCACGGCGGTGCGTGAGGCGAAGCGGACCGACATCGACGTGGAGTTCTGCGGGACGAGGTTGTGCGCCTCGTCGTACGCCTCGTCCGCCTGGACCGGGAAGGTCCCGGTGCGGTTGACGTCGTACCACTCGATGGTGTCGGTCCGGGCGCCGTCGAAGTGGAACATGTCAGCGTCCTCGCCCGCGGGCGTCATGACGCCCCACCACGCGTAGACGGCGTACTTCGAGCAGCCGGCGCTGAAGGTCGCCGTGAGGTCGCGGGTCGGCGAGCTCACCGAGACCTTGCTCGGCACGGATATCGAGCAGCTGCCGGCGGCCTGGGCAGGGGCGGCGACGGCGAGCGGGACGAGGGACACAGCGGCGAGGGCCGCGAGGCGCGTGAGCATGAGGGTCCTGTCGGGCGAAGGGGGATCAGACCCCGGCCCAGCGCCGGTGGCTAGCGCAACCTAGCGCCGATCTGCCTGCGGCAGAGGCGGATCGGCAACATACGGGGTCGGGGTTCGCCCGTCAGCGCTTCGTGTAGCTGGAGGCTCGGCCCCAGGTGGAGGAGGTGTCGGAGGTGACGACGCGCCAGTAGCGGCTCGTCGAGGCGTAGGACTTCATCGTGACGACGCCCGAGCCGTTGGCGGTGCCGCTCTTGACGTACTTCCACGAGCACGACGAGCAGGACTTCATCTGGAGGCTGGCCTTCGCGCCCGACCAGGGGCGGTAGCCGCCGGCGCCGGGCGAGTAGCGCTTCGCCGTGCCCTTGACGGTGACGTACTTGCCGGAGCGGGTGCTGCTCGCGGTCGTGCGCGAGCCGAGCTTGACGGTCATCGTCGTGGAGTTCTGCGGCAGGTCGTCGTAGTCGTCGTCGTACGCGCCCTCGGGCCGGATCTTGAAGGTCCCCGTGCCCTCGAAGTCGTACCAGTCGATCGTGTCCGTCGAGTGGGTCCCGTCGTAATTGAACCCCCCGGAGTAGCCCTGGGTCGGGTGGACGATGTCCCACCACGCGTCCTGTGCGTACCTCACGCAGCCGGCGCTGAACTTCGCGGTGATCTCGCGGTACGGCGAGTAGATCGACACCTTGCTCGGCACGCTGATCGAGCAGCTGCCGGCGGCCTGGGCCGGGGCGACGGCGACAGCCGTGGGGACGAGGGAGATGGCGGCGACCGCCGCGACGCGCGCGAGCATGGCGAGTCCTTCGTGAGTCGTGGATGCCGCGACCCTGCACCGCGACAGGTGCACCGTAGCGACCACCACCCACCTCCCGCACCGCTTCGGCAGAACCCGCACCGCTCGACCGGCACCTGAGAGACTGCCCACCCATGACACCGCGAAGGGAGGAACCCGTGCCGATGAGGACCGGGCTGGCGCTGCTCCTCGCGGCGGCAGTCACCAGCGCGTGCGGCGGCTCCTCCCCTTCTCACGGCGACGACATCGTGCTGACTGGCGAGTCGGACGCCGGTGAGCTGTGCCTGCCAGGCAGTACCGACCCGCAGGACATGTCGTTCGGGATGGAGACCGTCACCGTCGCCGGCACCGAGCCGGTGGAGCTCGTCGCCGTGAACCTCGTCGACGCCGAAGGTCTCGACCTGGTGCAGGCTTACGTCGCGCCCGAGCCCGTGCGGGGCGACTTCGGTGGCCTGACGGGCTGGCCGGGCCACGCCGTGTCGAAGCGCACCCAGGAGGCGCTGCTGCCCGTCCCGGGCGCAGTCGTCCTGCCCGCCGCCGACGTCCGCGAGGGCGAGAAGCAACCGGGCCTGGTCCTGCACCTGCGGGGAGCGGACGGGGCGAGATTCGAGGGGCTGACCGTCGACTATCGCGTCGAGGGCAGCGCTGACGTCCTGCGCACCGACCGCTCCTATCTCCGCTTCGCCGTGGGGACGGCCTGCACCGGGTGAGGCACCTGGTTCGAAGAGGGATCGGCACCTCGAGGTGACGATCCTTCTTCGAACCACCGGGCTCGCGGGGGCGGGGACGGCGAAGGGGAGGTGGCCGGTGGCCACCTCCCCTTCGCGCTGCTGAGCCGGTGACGGGAATCGAACCCGCGTGTCCAGCTTGGGAAGCTGGCGCTCTACCATTGAGCTACACCGGCGCGCACCCGACCAGCGGGTGCGGCGGCCATCGTAACCCACCCCCGAGCGCCCCCCGGACCCAGTCGCGTCCCGGCGGACAGGAGCGTCATGAGCACCACCGACCTGACCACGGAAGACTTCGAGAAGACCATCACGAGCAACGACATCGTGCTCGTCGACTGGTGGGCGGAGTGGTGCGGACCGTGCAAGCAGTTCGCCCCGGTCTACTCGAAGGTGAGCGACGCCCACCCCGACGTCGTCTTCGGCAAGGTCGACACCGAGGCCGAGCAGGAGCTCGCCGCCGCCGCGTCGATCACCTCGATCCCCACGACGATGGCCTTCCGCGACGGCATCCTCGTCTTCTCGCAGCCGGGCGCCCTGCCCGAGGCCGCGCTCCAGGAGGTCATCTCGCAGGTCCGCGACCTCGACATGGACGACATCCGTCGCCAGCTGGAGACCCAGCAGCAGCAGTGACCCTCTCGGCGCGGCGACCTCGACGTCGCCGCGCCGATATCGTGGCTCGATGAGCCCGACCACGGCGAGGTCGCAGGCCCTGCCGCGCTTCGCTCGCACGACCTTCCCGCACCCCCCAGGTCGTCGCCCGCTCGTGGGCGACCTCAGCGGGCTGCCCCGTACGCCAGTCCAGACGATCCTGCGCGGGGTGGAGGGGCTCGGCGACATCTGCGAGTTCAAGGCCTTCCGCAACCGCTTCGTCCTCGTGACGACCGGCGAGCTCATGGCCGAGCTGTGCGACGAGCGCCGCTTCGTCAAGGCGCTCCCGCCCGGTCTCGTCGCCCTGCGCCGCAACGCCGGCGACGGGCTCTTCACCGCCTACAACGACGAGACGAACTGGCGGCTCGCGCACGACCGGCTGCTCCCCGCCTTCGCCCGGCCCGCGATGCTGCGCTACCACGCGACGATGCTCGGCGCCGCGGACGAGCTCGTCTCGAAGTGGGACGCCGCGGCCGCCGCCGACGAGCCCGTCGACGTCCCCGGCGACCTCACCCGGCTCACCCTCGAGACGATCAGCCGCTGCGCCTTCTCCAAGGACATGGGCTCCTTCACCTCGGCGGAGGTCCACCCCTTCGTCCAGGGCATGGAGCGCACCCTCGGCGCGGGTCAGCGGATCGCCGCCGTCGGCTCCCTCCCCCTCGTCGGCCGGCGTCTCGCCGACCGGGTCGACGCGCGCATGTCGCAGCACCGGGAGGAGGTGCACGCGATGATCGACGGGTGGGTCGCCGAGCGGCGCTCGTCCGGCGAGGTCGACGACCGTGACCTGCTCGGCATCATGCTCGGCAGCGCCCACCCGGAGACCGGCGCGATGCTCGACGACGAGAACATCCGTCACCAGATCCAGACCTTCCTCGTCGCCGGGCACGAGACGACCTCGGGCGCGCTCTCCTTCGCCCTGCACTACCTCTCGCGGGACCCGCAGGCCCTGGCTGCTGCCTACGCCGAGACCGACGCCGTCCTCGGTCCGGACCGCGACGCCCGGCCGACCTTCGAGCAGGTGCCGAAGCTGCGGCACCTGCGCCGCTGCCTCGACGAGGCGCTGCGGCTGTGGCCGACCGCCCCCGCCTTCGCCCGCGGGCCGCGCGAGACGACGGTGCTCGGCGGGCGCTGGCAGATGGAGCCTGGTGATTGGGCGATGGCGCTGCTGCCCGCGGTGCACCGCGACCCGGCGGTCTGGGGAGACGACGCCGAGGAGTACCGCCCCGACCGCTTCCTCCCGGTCGAGGTCAAGGCCCGCCCCGCACACACGTACAAGCCCTTCGGCACCGGCGAGCGCGCGTGCATCGGGCGCCAGTTCGCGCTCCACGAGGCCGTCCTCGTCCTCGCGCGCGTCCTCCACCGCTTCGAGATCGAGGCCGACCCGGGGTACGAGCTGGAGATCACCGAGCGGCTGACGCTCATGCCGCGGGACCTGCGGCTGTCCCTGCGGCCGCGCTGACGACGGGCGAAGGGGGAGGTCGGGTCGTGGTCTCGAGGCTCGCCGGCGCTCGCACCTCGACCATCGAGATCGCTCACCTCGACGACAGAGGCGAGCCCGTGTGCGCCACATCACCAGGCCCTGCCTTGCAGCAGCGCGGGCCTCGGACGGACCATGGCGGTAGGTAAGCAAGCGCTCACCTACCTCACGTCCCCGAGCACGTCCAGGAGCACAGCCCGCGATGGGTCACTACAAGAGCAACCTCCGTGACATCGAGTTCAACCTCTTCGAGGTCCTGGGCCGCGACGAGGTCCTCGGCGTCGAGCCCTACCAGGTGGACGGCGAGACCGCCCGCGACATGCTCAAGGAGGTCTCCCGCCTCGCCGAGAACGAGCTCGCCGAGTCCTTCGCCGACGCCGACCGCAACCCGCCCATCTTCGACCCGACGACGTCGTCGGTGACGATGCCGGGCTCCTTCGCGAAGAGCTACCAGGCCTACACCGAGTCCGGCTTCTGGTCCGTCGACGTGCCGGCCGAGCTCGACGGCACCCCGGCGCCCCCGTCGCTGAAGTGGGCGATGAACGAGATGGTCCTCGGTGCCAACCCCGCCATCGGCATGTTCTCGGCGTCCTACTCCTTCGCCAACCTGCTCTACATCCTCGGCACCGACGAGCAGAAGAAGCTCGCCCGTTGGATCATCGAGCGCGGCTGGCACTGCACGATGGTGCTCACCGAGCCCGACGCGGGCTCCGACGTCGGCGCCGGCCGCACGAAGGCCGTCGACGCCGGGGACGGCACGTGGCACGTCGAGGGCGTCAAGCGCTTCATCACCTCGGCAGAGTCCGACATGACCGACAACGTCATCCACTTCGTCCTCGCCCGCCCCGAGGGTGCCGGCCCCGGCACGAAGGGCCTCTCCCTCTTCATCGTCCCGAAGTACCACGTCGACCTCGAGACCGGTGAGCTCGGCGAGCGCAACGGCGCCTACGTCACCGGCCTCGAGAAGAAGATGGGTCTGAAGGTCTCGACGACCTGCGAGGTGACCTTCGGCGAGAAGGAGCCGGCGATCGGCACCCTCCTCGGCGGCACCCACGACGGCATCGCGCAGATGTTCCGCGTCATCGAGAACGCCCGGATGCTCGTCGGCACGAAGGCCATCGCCACCCTGTCGACCGGCTACCTCAACGCCCTCGAGTTCGCCAAGCAGCGCGTCCAGGGCGCCGACCTCACCCAGATGAGCGACAAGGCCGCGCCCCGCGTGACGATCACCCATCACCCGGACGTGCGCCGCAGCCTCATGCTGCAGAAGTCCTACGCCGAGGGCCTGCGCGCGCTCGTGCTCTTCACCGCCACCCAGCAGGACGTCGTCGACCTCGAGCAGCGTCGCACCGGCGCCGAGCAGATCGCGCCCGACTCCCCCGCCGCGATGGCCGGCCGGGTCAACGACCTGCTCCTGCCGCTCGTCAAGGGTCTGGGCTCCGAGCGGGCCTGGGTGCTCCTCGGCACCGAGTCGCTGCAGACCTTCGGCGGCTCGGGCTACCTCCAGGACTACCCCGTCGAGCAGTACGTCCGCGACGCGAAGATCGACACCCTCTACGAGGGCACGACCGCCATCCAGGGCCAGGACTTCTTCTTCCGCAAGATCATCCGGGACCAGGCCCAGGCCCTCGGCCACCTCGCCACGCAGATCCAGCAGTTCGCCCAGGACGTCGAGGCCCAGGGCGGTCGGCTCACCCAGGAGCGCCGGCTCCTCGCCCAGGCGCTCGAGGACACCCAGGGCATCCTCGGAGCGATGGTCGGCCCGCTCACGGCGTCCGACCCGCGCCAGGAGGGCGGTGACGTCACCAACCTCTACAAGGTCGGCCAGAACACGACCCGCCTGCTCCTCGCGGCCGGTGACCTCGTCATCGGCTGGCTGCTCCTGCGCCAGGCCGCCGTCGCGGTCGACGCGCTCGAGAGCGCGCAGGGCAAGGACGTCGACTTCTACACCGGCAAGATCGCGGCCGCCCGCTTCTTCGCCACCCAGGTGCTCCCGCGCCTGGCCTCCGAGCGCGCCATCGCCGAGGCGACGGACAACGCCCTCATGGAGGTGCCCGAGGCGGCCTTCTGAGCCAGCTCGCCCCACGACGAAGGGGGTGCCGCCGGGTCGACCCGGGGGCGCCCCCTTCGTCGTCCCCCGGCACCGGGCGAAGGGGGACCCCTCTCCCGCGTCACATCTCGCCCGCCGCGTGCGTCATCAGGGCATGAGACGAGACGATGAGTGGATGGACACGACGGCGGCGTTCGAGGCGGAGCGGCCGCGGCTGCAGCGCATCGCGACGAAGGTGCTCGGCGACCCGGGCGAGGCCGAGGACGTCGTGCAGCAGGCGTGGCTGAGGATGCACCGGACCGACGCCGAGATCGAGAGCCTGCCCGCCTGGCTGACGACCGTGACGACCCGGCTGTGCCTGGACCGCCTGCGCGCCCGCACCCCGATGCCCGTCGAGGACCTCGGCGTCGCCGACGTCGCGCCCGACCCCGCCGACGACGTCGCGCTCGCCGACACCGTCGGGGTGGCCCTCCAGGCGGTGCTCGACCGGCTCTCCCCCCGCGAGCGGGTCGCCTTCGTCCTGCACGACAGCTTCGCCGTCGACTTCCCCGTGGTCGCCACCATCCTCGGCACGACGCCCGCCGCGGCCCGTCAGCTCGCGTCCCGGGCCCGGGCGAAGGTCAGCCGGCCCGCACCCGCCGACCGGCTCGACGACTGGCAGGTCGTCGACGCCTTCATGGCGGCGGCACGCGAGGGTGACTTCGCCGGGCTCCTGCGCCTGCTCGCGCCCGACGCCGTCGTCGAGGGCGACGCGGCCGCGGTGCTCGTCGGCACGCCCGCGCGGATGTCGGGGCGCGAGAGCGTCGCCGGCTTCTTCGACGGCAGCGCCCATGCCGCCCTGCCCGCGCTCGTCGAGGGCCGCCCGGGGTACGCGTGGTACCACCGGGGCGCGGCCATGGTCGCCTTCGACTTCACCGTCGTCGACGGCGTGGTGACGCGGGTCGACTTCCGGGCCGACCCCGACGTCCTCGCCGCGGTGGTGCGCCGCGAGGAGGACCGGGAGCGATGACCTGTCACACCTGCGCGATCCCGCTCGTCATCTCGACGACGGACCCCACCCACAGGAGGAGCACGAGATGAAGACCATGACCTGCAGCCAGCTCGGCGGCCCGTGCGACCTCGCCCACCGGGGCGAGAACGCGGACGACGTCATCAACGCCCAGGACCAGCACCTCAAGGAGATGGAGCGGGCGGGCGACGCCGCGCACCAGCCGGCCCGCGACGACATGAAGGGCCGCTGGCGCCACCCGAAGAAGTCGCTCGGCTGGTACCGCGAGATGAAGCAGACCTTCGCGGACCTGCCGGAGAGCTGAGCGGCGCGGCGGGGCGAAGGGGGCGAGGAGACGCGAGTCTCCTCGCCCCCTTCGTGCGCGCCGAGGACGGTTCGTCGCAGGGGAACGTCGTCCCTGGGGCGCCTGCTCCACCCATAGCGTCACGCGCACCCACTGGACGAAGGAGTTCTCATGGTGCGCGCACCGCACGACCATCACGACCACGGAGCCGAGTGCCTGTGCGACCGGCTGCCCGTCGAGGCGGTGACGAGCGAGCGTGACGAGGCGATCGACCAGGCCCGCTCCGGGCTGTCGCTCTCTCGACGCAGCATCGTCGCCGGGGTCGGCCTGGCCGCCGCGGGCGCCGCCCTCGCCCCCGCTGCCGCGGCGAGCCCGGCGCACCGCCCGCCCGCAGCCCCGGGCACGCGGGGTCTCGAGCTCGTCCTGCTCGGCACGCGCGCCGGCCCGCCGGTCGACCTGCACCAGGTGGGCGCCGCGACCGCCCTCGTCGACGGCCAGACCTATGTCGTCGACTGCGGCCGCGCCTCGGTGACCCAGTTCGTCAAGGCCGGGCTGCGGCTGGACTCCATCCGCGGCATCTTCCTCACCCACCTGCACGCCGATCACATCGCCGACTACTACAACTTCTTAATGCTCGGCGGGCACATCAAGAACCAGAACGGCGACCACATCGAGCGTCGGGTGCCGGTCCTCGGCCCCGGCCCGGCCGGCGGCCAGCAGCCCAAGTTCGGCGGCGGCACCGCACCCACGGTCCGGGCTCGTCGTCCAGCACGACGACCCGGAGGGCTGTGGGTTCCATTGCAGCGCAACGCTATCGCTAACGCTGTGCATGTGCTGGCGACGCCCCGCCGGCGGCGACGCGTCCCTCTCGGGGGCTCGCCGCATCCGAACGCAAGAAACGCCCCGGCGTGACCATGAATGGTCTCGCGGGGCGTTTCTTGTCCACCCCACAATCGGGGGTGGTGAATGGTTGTCCGGCTGCGTCCTACTCTCCCACACCGTCACCAGTGCAGTACCATCGGCGCTGAAGGGCTTAGCTTCCGGGTTCGGAATGGAGCCGGGCGTTTCCCCTTCGCTAT
>NZ_JAKLYZ010000008.1:0-75144 GCF_040900765.1 Janibacter sp. Y6 | reverse complement strand
CCCTCGGCTCGGTACCTGGCCATCCACCGTGACACGGTGGGCTGAGAGACCCCGTACTGCTGCGCGGCTTCGGCCTGGGTCAGACCCAGCCGGGTGATCGCGGTGATGACCAGCTTGGCTTTCGACACCTACGTATCGCAGCCGTCCCGGAGTATTCACATGTCGCGAGACATGCCTTTCACATGTCGTGAGACTCCACACTGTCACCCCGACCACTGCGAGGAGAGCCCTCGGACCACCGGTCCGGGGGCTCTCCTCGTCTCGTCGCCACCCCACCGGGCGCGCCCCCTTCGTCGCGCCTCCCAGGCACCGGCGAGGTCTCTGCCATATCCTCAGCCGACCACACGAGGACGAGGACGGCCATGACGGACACCACCATCACCACCCGCGAGGCGGAGGACCCCCACGAGCGGGCCGCCGTGCGCCGGGGCTGGCAGGACGTGCAGCACCTCGAGGACCTGCGCGAAGGGGCCGCCCGTCGCCTCTTCGCGCACCGCTGGGACGCCGAGCGGGCGCGCGCCAAGGAGTGGTTCGTCTCCCCGCCCGACGAGGGCCTGCTCGGCTCCTTCCGGGCGATGTACGAGTCGCCGTCGAACATCACCCGCTTCCGCCGCACCCTGGACTTCATCACCCCGGGCGAGAGCGTCTTCGAGGTCGGCACGGGCAAGGGCTTCCTCGCGACGCTGCTCCTGCGCGACGGGCAGGTCGGCGGCTACCGCGGGGGCGAGCTCGTGCCTGCGTACGCCCGGACGACCCGCGAGCTGCTCGGGGTCAACGGCTTCGGCGACCGCGCCGACGTCACCGAGCTCGACCTCTACGACCTCACCCGCGAGCGGGTCGGCGACTCCGACCTCGTCATCTGCTGCGAGGTCATCGAGCACGTCCCCGACGCCGAGGCGGCCCTGCGGGCCCTCGCCGACGCCCTGCCCGACGGCGCCGACCTCCTCTTCTCCACGCCCCTCCTCGGGCGCCTCGAGGGCATCTGGGGGCACACGGCGATCTTCGGCGTCGAGCGGCTGCGCGCGATGATCGAGTCCGCCGGGCTCGTCGCCCACCACGTCGAGGCCGTCGACAACACGTGGGTGCTCGTCCTCGCCTCACGTGGCACGGCGCCCTCCCCGCGGGCCCGGGCGGCTGCTGCCGCCGTCACCGACCCCACCGCGATCCAGGAGCGGGACCCCTACCGGGCCCGCCGGGTGACCAACGTCGACCCCCACGACCTCGAGCAGGTCAAGAGCATCTGGAACAAGCGGATGGACCTCGGCACGGAGCACGTCGTCTCCGAGGACGAGGAGCTCGGAGACGTCAGGGGTCTGCGCATCACCGGCACCCCACGCCCGGACCGTACCGGCCCGCAGTACTTCGGCCTGGCCTTCCCCATCCCGCCGGAGCACCGGCCCACGCTCGGCGTGCGTCTCGAGCTCGAGGTCCCCCACCCGGAGCAGGTCGAGAAGATCTCCGTGGAGTTCACCCGCGACGGCGAGGCCGTCGCCCGCTGGAGCTGGAAGCCGCAGGAGCACCGCCCCAAGCGGGCGCGGCCCACCTTCGTCCTGCGGGAGGGCTCGAAGGGGACGTACTTCACCCCCTCGCCCGTCGACGGCGACATCCGCACCGCCGACCGCGTCGAGATCTACGGCGCCGTGACCAAGGGCCACGAGCTGGACTTCTCGCTGCTGCGGTGGGGCTGGATCAGCTGACCTGGCCGAGGTCGTCGAGCAGCTCGGCGAACCACGGCGCCTCCACGTCGAAGGGGCGTCCGCCGGCGACCCGGTCGAGCTCGATGGCGCGCAGCTCTCCGCCGCGCTCCTCGTCGTGGCCGACGAGCCCGGAGCCCCCGGACAGGGCGGTGTCGACGGCGAGCTCGACGCACTCGCGGATGAGCGCGAGGTCCTCGGGACCGGCGGCGGCCGAGCGGGCGAAGTAGCCCGACTTCTGCACCATGACCTTCTCGGCGCCGACGAGCTCGGCGAAACGTCCGGCGAACCACTGCCCGGGGTTGACCTTGTCGAGCTGGACGTGGCCGAAGGGGTCGCGCGGCACCTCGGCACCCGTGGCCTCGAGGTCGGCGACGACGTCCTCGATGCCCGCACCCTCGCTGAGGAAGACGGTGACGCAGCCGATCTCGTCCATCGTCGCGCGGAGCCGCTCGGCCTCCGCGGCGAGGTCGACGTGCCGCTCGGGCACGTAGACCGCGTGCACGTCGAAGCGTCGGCGGTCGGCCCCCATCGCGGGCGCCCAGTCCTGCTCGGCGACCCACGCGTGGTAGCGCCGGGCGGTCTCGGCGGTGAGCCAGCCGGAGTGCCGACCCATCACCTCGTGGATGACGAGCATCCGCGGGTTCGACGAGGTCTCGGCGACGACGTTGCGCGCGAAGATCGCACCCTGCTCCGCCGCCGTCCACGCCCCGAGGCTCTGCCGCACCGGGACGATGTCGTTGTCGATGGTCTTCGGCAGCCCGACGACGCGCATCTCGTGGCCGTGCTCGTGCAGGTAGGCCGCGAGGTCCGCCGCCGTCGTGCTCGTGTCGTCGCCGCCGATCGTGTGGAGCACGTCGACGCCGTCCGCGGCGAGCTGCTCGGCGGCCACCTGCAGCGGGTCGGAGCCCTCGGGCACGAGCCCGCGGCGCACCGCGTCCTCGACGTTGGTCAGCTTGACCCGGCTGTTGCCGAGGGGCGTCCCGCCGAGGTGGTGCAGGCGTGAGGCCTCACGGCGGGCCTGCTCGCTCACCTCGACGGAGCGTCCGGTGAGCAGGCCGGCGTAGCCGTCGAGGTAGCCGATGATGCGGACGTCCGGCGCGATCTCGGTGTACCTCTCGACGAGGCCGCCGACTGCTGAGGACAGGCATGGGGCGAGACCGCCCGCGGTGAGCATGGCAACGGTCTGCACTGTCATCGGGCTTCGCAGGGCCTCTCGATGTGGTCCGCGGGTCGCACGTAGGGCGTGACCTCGGGGATGTCGCTGGCGGGGACGAGGTCACTGTATTCATTGCCGAGCACGAGGTCGACGCTCATGCCCTTGCGACCCTCGACGCGCTGCAGCTCGGCGCCCTCGACGTGGTCGGCCAGGCGCTTCGCGGCCTTCTGGCCGTCCGGGCCGTACCGGATGATCGCGGCCTCCTCGGGCAGGAAGGCGCCCGAGGGGTCGTTGCCGGTCTCGCCGGTGCGGAAGCCTCGTGAGCGCAGGTCGGCGGCGACGTCCGCCGCCAGCCCCTCGCGGAAGGTCGTGTTGTAGACCGACACGCGGATCTCGCTCGGCGCGGGCGGCGGGGGCTCCGGCTCGTCCTTGAGGTCCTTGTAGCCGTAGCCGAGGACGACCTGCACGTCCTTGCCGCCGCGGCCGTCGGACCACATCTTCGAGCCGGGGATCTGCTGCTGCACGAGCAGCGCGTTGTCGCGGCTGTCCGGCCCGTAGTAGATCGTCGCGGCGCTCTTGACGTAGACGCGGTCGTCGGCGTTGCCGATGTCGGCGATGACGAAGCCGCGCTCCTCGAGGGTGCGGCCGACGTCGCGGGCCAGGCCCGCGGTGCTGTTGGAGTTCTGCAGGTCGATCTCGAAGGAGTCGCGCTGCGGGGCCTCGACCCGCTCGGGGATGCACACGGGCTCGGGCGCGCCGATGAGGTTCGCGCTGTAGGCAGCGGCCACCGTCGCGGTGCCGAGGAGCAGCCCGGGGAGGGTGACGAAGAGGATCGCTCGCCGACGTCGTCGCCGCGCGAGCACCCGTCGGGTGTCGTCGTCGAGCTCGTCGACGCGCAGCACCTCGTACCCCGCCGCCGGACGTGAAGTCCAGCGCCCGTCCCCATCGGCCATCTCGAGCTCCTCACGCCCGGTCATCAGCTGTCCCCCAGATTGTCACACGAACCACAGTCGTCACATGAGTCACATTTGTCACAAGAGGGCATCGCTGACCGGCCCTCTCCCGCTCATGACGCCGCAGGCAGGTGTCCGGTTGCTGACGTCGGGGTCACCGATCGGTCACGACCGGCGGGCGGTCACGCCGGTGACCCGGTCCCCGCGAGCTGACCGGCGATGTCGAGCATCGCCCCCGCGCCGCGGCGCACCGTGTCCGAGCTGAGGAAGAGCTCGACGTTGTGCCGCAGGCCCTCCGGCTGGCGGATCCGCCCGACGAAGCGCGGGTCGATCCCGACGACGTCGACCGGGGTCGGCACCTCACCCCCGACAGGGGTGTCGACGACGACGAGCGCCGGCGCCTCGGTGAAGACCCGGGCGACCTTGTCCGGGTGGACCGGTCGGGCGAGCCGGGCGTGGATCGACATCGAGTGCGCCGAGACGACCGGCACCTGCACGAGCGTGGCGATGACCGGCACGTGGGGGATGTCGAGGATCTTGCGGATCTCCGCCTCGAGGGCGCGCTCCGCCGTCGTCCAGCCGTCGCCGGCCGGACGGCCCACCCACGGGATGACGTTCATCCCCAGCGGCGCGGGGAAGGGCGATGTCGGCGGCAGGTCGCTCGTGGCCGCCCGGACGTCACCCGGCGACAGGCCCACCTTCGGCGCGTCGGCGAGCGCCGAGAGCTCCGAGCGCAGGCGCGAGACTCCCCCTTCGGCCCGGCTGTCGGCGGCGATGAGGCCGGTGACGGTGAGCAGCTGCAGCTCCCACGCCCGGTGGAGGACGTGGGCCGCGTCGACGAGCGCCCAGGTGATCGGGCCCGGGATCGCGACGACCCCGGTGGGGCGGTGGGCGAGCGCGGCGTCGTTGATGCCCGGCACGACGAGCGGCACGTCGTCGTCGAGACGGTGCGCGCCGCTGGCGTCGACGACGGTCGCGCCGGCTGCGACCGCGCAGCGCGACCACGGCCGGGTCTGCTCGGTCGGCAGGTTGAAGAGCGCGATGTCGACGCCGTCGAAGGAGCGCTCGGTGAGCACGTCGATCTGCTGCTCACGCCCACGGACGGGCAGGGTGCTCGTCGTCAGCCGCGGGGAGAGCAGCCGGATCTCGCCCCACGGGTCGTCGTGCAGCGCCATCGCGGCCACGAGCGCCCGCGCGAACCGCCCGGTCGCGCCCACGACCGCCAGCGTGGGGCGGTCGTGGGTGTGCGCGTCGGGGGGCGAGGTCGTCATGCGGGTCTCAGCGGCCGGTGCCGCCGTAGACGACCGCCTCTCCCTGGCTGGAGTCGAGCCCGAAGGCGCTGTGGACCGCGCGGACGGCCTCGTCGAGCTGGTCACCGCGGGTGACGACGGAGATGCGGATCTCGGAGGTGGAGATCATCTCGATGTTGATCCCGGCCTGGGCGAG
Source organism: Janibacter sp. Y6 (assembly GCF_040900765.1). Classification (NCBI taxonomy): domain Bacteria; kingdom Bacillati; phylum Actinomycetota; class Actinomycetes; order Micrococcales; family Intrasporangiaceae; genus Janibacter; species Janibacter sp. Y6. The sequence goes on along the minus strand of NZ_JAKLYZ010000008.1, from coordinate 69,892 downwards.
AGCGCGGAAGAAGGTCGCGGAGACGCCCGGGTGGGTGCGCATCCCGGCGCCGACGAGGCTGACCTTGCCGATCTGGTCGTCGTACTGCAGCTGGGTGAAGCCGACGCCCTCCTGCAGGCGGGTGAGCGCCTGGATCGCGGTCTGGCCGTCGGTGCTCGGCAGGGTGAAGGAGATGTCGGTCAGCCCGGTCTCGGTCGCGGAGACGTTCTGCACGATCATGTCGATGTTGATCTGCGCGTCGGCGACGGCCTGGAAGATCTCGCTCGCCTTGCCGGGGCTGTCGGGCACGCCGACGACGGTGATCTTGGCCTCGCTGCGGTCGTGCGCCACGCCGCCGATGATCGGGTCTTCCACGCTGTCTCCTTCGGGGTTGCTACCACCGACCCACGTGCCCTCCTGATGGGAGAAGGAGCTGCGCACGTGGATGGGCATGTCGAAGCGGCGCGCGTACTCGACGCACCGCAGGTGCAGGATCTTCGCGCCGGACGCCGCCAGCTCGAGCATCTCCTCGTGGGAGATGTGGCCGATCTGACGGGCGGCGGGGACGATCCGGGGGTCGGCGGTGTAGACGCCGTCGACGTCGGTGTAGATCTCGCAGACGTCGGCGTCGAGCGCCGCGGCGAGGGCGACGGCGGTCGTGTCCGAGCCGCCGCGGCCGAGAGTCGTGATCTCCTTGCTCCCCTGGCTCACGCCCTGGAAGCCGGCGACGATGACGATGTGCCCCTCGGCGATCGCGGAGGTGATCCGACCCGGCGTGACGTCGATGATCCGCGCCTTGCCGTGGGTGTCGTCGGTGATGACGCCGGCCTGCGAGCCGGTGAAGGAGCGCACCGTGCTGCCGAGGTTGGCGATCGCCATCGCGACGAGGGCCATCGAGATCCGCTCGCCCGCGGTGAGCAGCATGTCCATCTCGCGCGCGGGCGGGAGCGGGCTCACCTCGTTGGCGAGGTCGAGGAGGTCGTCGGTGGTGTCGCCCATCGCCGAGACCACGACGCACACGTCGTGACCGGCCTTGCGCGCGTCGACGATGCGACGGGCCACCCGCTTGATGCTCTCGGCATCGGACAGGGAGGACCCGCCGTACTTCTGGACGACCAGACTCACCACACACTCCTGACAGGACGAGGCAGGACGCCCGGTCGGGACCGGGCGAGGACCGCAGCCCAGGGTAGTCGGTGGCGCGCAGGCGCCGGTCGGCGTCTCAGCGAAGGGGGACCGCGCGGGCTAGCCTGCCCACCATGACGCAGCAGGTGGGGATGTCAGGGGGTCCGGGCGCGCCCGGGCCGGGGAGCGGGCCGCCGGTCGGCGGGGTCGTCGTCCAGGGGGTGCGCCGAGCCTTCGGCCAGGTGCTCGCCGTCGAGGACATGACGTTGCACGCGAGGCCGGGCGAGATCACCGCGCTCATCGGCCCCAACGGGTCGGGCAAGACGACCCTCATGCTCATGCTCGCGACCCTCCTCGTGCCCGACAGCGGCAGCGTGCGCGTCGACGGCTACGACCCGGTGACCCAGCCTCGTGAGGTCCGGGCCCGGCTGGGCTGGATGCCCGACGGCTTCGGCACGTGGGACGCCCTCAAGGTGCGCGAGGTCCTCGAGATCATCGCCAGCGCCTACGGGCTGCGCGGCACCGCCGCCCAGCAGCGGATCGCCGACCTCCTGCGGCTCGTCCACCTCGACGACCTCGCCGACCGCCCGGCCCGCGTGCTCTCCCGCGGCCAGAAGCAGCGCCTCGGCCTGGCCCGCGCGCTCGTCAACGACCCGTCCGTGCTCGTCCTCGACGAGCCGGCCAACGGCCTGGACCCCCGCAGCCGGATCGAGCTGCGCGACATCATGCGCGACCTCGCCGCGCAGGGCCGGACCATCCTCGTGAGCAGCCACATCCTCACCGAGCTGCAGGAGATCGCCGACCGGGCGGTCATCGTCGCGCGCGGCCGCACGATCGAGGGGCAGACCCTCTCCCCCGCGACCACGTCGACGGCCTACCGGCTCGCGTCGTCCGACCCCGCCGCGCTCATGTCCGCGCTCACCGAGCTCGGGGTGCGCAGCACCCGGGCCGGCACCGGCGTCGAGGTGCACGTCGCCGGCGAGGGCGCCGCGACCGACCTCCTGCGCCGGCTCGTGCGCGCCGACGTGCCGCTCACCGCCTTCGCCCCCGCCCAGGGCGCCCTCGAGGCCGCCTACCTCGCCGTCACGGAGGACCGCCGATGAGCGTCCACGGAGTCCTCACCATCGCCCGCCTCGAGCTGCTCCAGCGTGTGCGCGGCGCCCGCTGGGTCGTCGTGCTCGTCGCGTGGGTGTGCGTCATCGCCGGCGTCACCGGGCTGTCGTGGCTGGGGCTGCGCAAGGCCGGCGACGAGCAGCTCGGCTCGACCGTCTACGACGTCGTCCTCTTCTTCGTCCTCGGGCTCGGCATGCTCGTCATGCCCGCCCTCACGTCGACGTCGGTCAACGGCGACCGCGACCAGGGCGTCCTCGCGACGCTGCAGACGACCCTGCTCAGCGCGGCCGACATCGTCCTGGGCAAGCTGCTCGCCGCGTGGCTCATCGCCCTCGCCTTCCTCGCCACCGCGCTGCCCTTCCTGCTCTTCGGCTACGTCAAGGGCGGGGTCGACCTGCTCAGCGCGCTGCGCTCCCTCGTCGTCATCGTCGTCGTGCTCGCCGTCGTGTGCGCCCTCGGCCTGATGTTCAGCACCCTCACCGCGCGGCCCGTCGGCTCGGCGGTCCTCACCTACCTCACGGTGGCGGGCCTGTGCTTCCTCACGACGATCGTCTTCGGGATGCTCGCCTTCCTCGTCTCCGGCGAGGAGGAGCGTCAGGTCTACGGCGTCGACTACGTCACCGAGGGCAGCGTGTCCGACACGCAGCCCCGGTGCACCACGCGCACCGAGGTCCGCGAGACGGTCCACACCGAGCGGATCTGGCCAGTGCTCGCCCTCAACCCCTTCGTCATCGTCGCCGACGCGGCCCCGCAGGGCGACGACGAGGCCGAGGGGATGAGCGGCTTCACGCCGCTGCGCTGGATCTCCCAGGGCGCTCGGCTGGCCAAGGCCGGGCCACAGGAGACGATCGACGAGTGCTGGACCGGTGACGCCATGCCGGCCGACCCGCTCACCGAGGGCGCGGACGACGCCGGGCCGGTCTGGCCCTTCGGCATCGCCTTCCTCGTGCTCATCGGCGGGGGCGCGACCGCGGTCGCCGTGCAGCGCACCCGCACCCCCGTGCGCCGGCTGCCGTCGGGCACCCGCATCGCCTGACCCGGGGCCGGGCGAAGGGGGCCTGCGGCTCACCGACCCGCCCGGACTCCCCTTCGGCCGCCTGGCGACCACTTCGGGAAGGAAGCTTCGACCTCGGGAAGGCAATGTTCCTTCCCGAGGTCGAACTTTCCCGCCCAGGGCGGGAAAGGTGTGGCACCGGGCAAGGCGAACGGGGCACCGGCGCACCGAGCCGCCCGGCATCCCCCTTCGGGGGGCCTGACGACCACATCGGGAAAGAAGCTTCGACTTCGGGAAGGCAATGTTCCTTCCCGAGGTCGAACTTTCCCGCCCTGGGCGGGAAAGCTGTGACCCCGGGCGAAGGGGTCAGGAGTGGAGGGCGTCGAACTCCGCCTCGGCGACCTCGTCGGCGTCGGCGTCGAGGCGCACGTGCGCGAGCAGTCCGTGGAGGACGCGGACAGCCATCGCGGCGCGCTCGCCCCACGCGGAGAGATAGCTGAACTGCCACCACCAGAGCGCCTCGGTCGTGCGGCCGGCGGCGTGGTGGGCCAGGCCATGGGTGAGGGACTCGGTGACGATCGCGAGGTCGTCGGCGAGGCTGCCCGAGGTCACCTCGACGGAGGTGACGGGGTCCTGCAGGTCGACGTAGGAGTCGAGCCCGTCGAAGAGGCGCCCGATGCCCTCGCGCAGCGGCTCGACCTCGGACTCGGCGATGTCGGGCTCGAAGCGCTCGGCTGGCAGGACGTCGGCGATCGCGCCGAGCCGCGCACCCATGAGCTGGATCTGGCTCGTCGCGAGCAGGAGCAACGGGATCGCGGACTCCGGGGCGGCCCCGGAGGCGACACCGGCGACGGTCTCGACGAAGGTGCGTGCCTCGACGGCGCACTCGTCGGCGAGCAGCCGGGTGGGGTCGGGGGTCTCAGGCATTGAGCAGCTTCCTCCCCTCGAAGGCGCGGCCGAGGGTCACCTCGTCGGCGTACTCGAGGTCGCCGCCGACGGGCAGGCCGGAGGCCAGGCGCGTCACCCGCAGGTCGAAGGGCTGCAGCAGCCGGGCGAGGTAGGCCGCGGTGGCCTCGCCCTCGAGGTTGGGGTCGGTGGCGATGATGATCTCCCCGATCTCACCGCCGGAGAGCCGCGCCATGAGCTGGGGCAGGCGCAGGTCGTCGGGCCCGATGCCGTCGAGCGGGCTGATCGCCCCGCCGAGCACGTGGTAGCGACCGCGGAACTCGCGGGTGCGCTCGATGGCGACGACGTCCTTGGGCTCCTCGACGACGCAGATCGCGCTCTGGTCGCGGCGCGGGTCGGCGCAGATCCGGCACTGGGTGCCCTCGGCGACGTTGCCGCACGTCTCGCAGAAGGACACCTTGGCCTTGACCTCGGTGAGGGCCTGGACGAGCCGGGCGACGTCCTGCGGGTCGGACTGCAGGAGGTGGAAGGCGATCCGCTGCGCGCTCTTGGGCCCGACGCCGGGGAGGCGGCCGAGCTCGTCGATCAGGTCCTGGACCACGCCTTCGTACACGTCAGCGACCCTACGCCCGAAGACGGGCGCGACCTACTCGCACCGCCCGTCAGGCTTGGTCCTCGCGGATGACCGTGCCGCCGAGGATCCGCTCGACGACCGCGGGCCCGGCGTCGCCCGCCTCGACGATGTCCTCGTCGTCCTCGCTCACGCCGTACTCGTCGAGCGCACCCCGGCGCAGCGGCGGGCGCGGCGCGTGAGCGGCCTCGGAGACCTCCTCGCGCGTCTCGACGCCGACCGGCGACGAGGCGCCCGAGGTCGGGTCGGGGGCGGGCGAGTCGTCACGGGCGGGCGCGGGCGCACCGCCACCGGGGCCGAAGGGGTCGGACGTCGCCCAGCTCGGTGCCGACGAGGGGTCGGCGGGAGCGCTCGACCAGTCGGGACGACCGTCCGTGACGGGTGCCGACGAGGGGACGCCGAGGTCGGCCGACGGGGCGCGGGACGGTGCGGGGTCCTGCCCCGCGGGTCGCTCGGCCGCGCGGGCCGGGGCCGGCGTCGGCGCCGGGCCGAGGCCGGACCCGCCGCTCGACGGCGGCGGCGTGGCCTGCACCGGCGGGGAGCCCTCGGGGGTCGGGATGCCCTCGACCATGGCCTCGACGCCGAGCGCGTCGATGAGGGCCTGACGCACGACGTCGGCGTGCGAGCCGGCGCGGAAGGCGTTGGCCAGGCCGACCGTGCTGATGCCGATGACGAGCCGTCGGCCGTCGTAGGTGAGCACCTGGCCGTGCTCGGACAGGAAGGTCCACGTCGCGCGGCGCATCTGGTAGATCCGGCCGAGGACGTCGGGCCACGACCGGCGCAGCGCCTCGACGTCGATCGTGCCCGGCGTCGGGGTGTCGGGCGCCTGGGATGTGGCGGCCGGGGGCGCCGCAGCGGCCGCGGGTGCGCTCTCGCGCGCGGCGGCGGGTCGCTCGGGGTCGCGCCGCTGCTCCGGCTGGTGGGGCTCGGGCTGACGCTGCGGCTCCGGCCGACGCTCCGTCTGCTGGCCGTCGGGCTGGCGCTGCGGTTCGGGGGCACGCTGCGGCTCGGGGGCGCGCTGTGGCTCGGGCCGACGCTGCGGCTCGGGGGCGCGCTGCGGCGCTGCCTCCTGCTGCGGTGCCCGCTCGGGCTCCGGAGCCGGCGGGACGGCTGCGACGACCGGGGAGGGGGCATCCCCCTTCGCCTGGGTCGGGACCCCGCCGACGTCCATCCGACGCTCGAGGCGGTCGAGCCGCGCGGCGTAGCCGCTCTCCCCCGCGGCCCCGGGCAGGAGCACCCGGGCGGCGATGAGCTCGAGCTGCAGCCGCGGCGAGGTCGCCCCGGACATCTCGGTGAGGCCCTCGTTGACGATCGAGGCCGCCCGGGTGAGCGACGCGCCGCCGAAGGCCGCGGCCTGGGTGCGCATGCGCTCGACCTGGTCCTCGGGCAGCCCGCGCAGGATCGCCCGTGCGCCCTCGGGCGCGGCGAGAACGACGATGAGGTCACGGAGGCGCTCGAGGAGGTCCTCGACGAAGCGGCGCGGGTCCAGACCGGTCTCGATGACGTCGTGGAGGTGGCGGAAGACCGCCCCCGCGTCGCCCGCGCCGAAGGCGGTGACGACGGCGTCGAGCAGCTCGACGTCGGTGAAGCCGAGCAGCGAGGAGGCGCCCTCGTAGGTCAGACCCTCGGGGCCGGAGCCGGCGATGAGCTGGTCGAGCACCGACAGCGAGTCGCGCACGGAGCCGCCGCCGGAGCGCACGACGAAGGACAGGACGCCGGGCTCGACCCGGACCCCTTCGCGCTCGCAGAGGTGCTCGAGGTAGTCCTGCAGCCGGGCCGGCGGCACGAGGCGGAAGGGGTAGTGGTGGGTCCGGCTGCGGATCGTGCCGATGACCTTCTCGGGCTCGGTCGTCGCGAAGATGAACTTCACGTGCTCCGGGGGCTCCTCGACGATCTTCAGCAGGGCGTTGAAGCCCTGCGGCGTCACCATGTGCGCCTCGTCGATGATGTAGATCTTGTAGCGGCTCTGCGCCGGCCCGAAGGACGCCCGCTCGCGCAGGTCACGGGCGTCGTCGACGCCGCCGTGGCTCGCCGCGTCGATCTCGATGACGTCGACGGTGCCCGCTCCCCCGCGGGCGAGCGCGACGCAGCTGTCGCACTCGCCGCACGGCTCAGGAGTCGGGCCCTGCTCGCAGTTGAGGCAGCGGGCGAGGATGCGCGCGCTCGTCGTCTTGCCGCAGCCGCGCGGGCCAGAGAAGAGGTAGGCGTGGTTGACCCGGCCGGTGCGCAGCGCCTGCATGAGCGGCTCGGTGACCTGCTCCTGCCCGATGACGTCGGCGAAGGTCTCGGGCCGGTAGCGGCGGTAGAGGGCGGTGCTCACAGGGCGAGGCTATCCGGGCGGGCCGTCAGCGCCGCGGGCTCATGCACGCAGCGTGGAGACGGCCGCGCCGAGCTTGGCGACGGCCTTGAGCAGGATGCGCAGCTCCTTCGCGCGGCGCTCCGCCGGCACGAAGGTCTGCTCGTCCTCGAAGTCGCCGTGCAGCGACAGCGAGAGCTGCGAGCGCACGACGTGCACGTGGACCGCCGGGAGGATCGTGCGCCACTGCTCGACCGCACGCGTGCCGCCGTCGTAGCCGTACGCGAGCACGCCCGCGGCCTTGTGGTTCCACTCCGGCCAGATGACGTCGACCGCGTTCTTCAGGGCGGCGGGCACCCCGTGGTTGTACTCGGGGGTGACGAAGACGAAGGCGTCGAGCGAGTCGATCTTCTCGCTCCACCGACGCGTCTTCTCGCTCGCGTACTGCCGCTTCGCGCCACCGGGCACGGCCGGGTCGTCGAGCAGGTCGAGGTCGTAGTCGGCGAGGTCGACGAGCTCGAGCTCGACGTCTCCGAGGTCGGCGGCCTGCCCGGTGTCGTAGGCCCACTGCGCCACCTGGGCGCCGAGCCGACCCGGTCGGGTGCTGCCGACGATGATGCCGATCTTCATCCGTGCCTCCTTGCGGCGGTGCGCCGCGTCGCTGGTGGGGCCATCGTGCCGCAGGACCGGGGGGTGGGCCCACCTAGCCCCGGACGTGCCTCGGCCCGCCGCGGGTGGGCGGCGGGCCGAGGGCGAAGGGGGATCAGCGGGGCGTGCCGTCGTCCCGGTGGCGCAGGTCGTCGACGCCGTCCTTGATGCGCCCGCCGAGACCGCGGTCGTCGTGACCGTCGACCGCGTGCCGGCCGTGCTCGTCGCGGCCGAGGTCGTGGTCCGCGGGGGTGCCCGAGGGAGCCGTCGCGTCGCTCGTGCGGGTGACGTCGTAGCCCTCCTCGCGCGGGGGCGGCGGCGCCTCGCCCTGGGCGGGCGGGGGCGGCGGCGGGCCGTCCTGCACCGGCGGGGGCACGTCATGAGTCGCGGGCGGCGGCGGGCCGTCCTGCACCGGCGGGCCGTCGACGCGCTGCTCGTGGTCGGCGGTCCAGGTGTCGGGCCCGGACTCGCTGGTCGCAGCGCCGCTCGTGCCCGCAGCCGCGCCCGTCGTGCCCGCAGCAGCGGTCGCGCCGGCCCCCGTCGCGCGGCGGTCGTCGCGGCGGTCGGGGGAGGAGTCGGCGTAGGAGTCCTCGCTCTCGACGACCCCGTCGCGGTAGCCGTCGCCGTCGCGGTCGCCGTCGTGACGCTCGTCGGCGACCCCGTCGTCGACGCGGTTGCCGTGCTTGTCGGTGCGGACGTCCGGGTCGAGGGCGTCGGCCCGACGCAGCTCCTCGTCGCGCGCCTCCTGCAGCACCGAGTGACGGTCGCCCTCGTCGGCGGCGCGCCCCTCGAGACGCTCGGCCTCGACGCGCTGGCGCTCGGCCTCCGCAGCCTTGAGCTCGGCGTCGGCGCGAGCCGCCTGGGCCTGGGCCTGGGTGTGCGCGGCAGCGGCCTGCTGCTCGCGCAGGTCGATCTCCTGGTCCGCGGCCCGGGCCCGGATGCGGGCTGCCTCGTGACGCTTGGACTCGGCTTGCTTCTTCTTCGCGCTGGAGACGACGAACCCGATGATGACGAGCACGGCGAGGATCGCCAGCCCGATGAGGACCCATGTCATGACCTGCTCCGTCCTGGGTGGCCGGTCGGCCACCTCGTGATCTGCCACGCTAACGAGCAGGGACCCCCGAGGACGGGCCAGCGTCACCCCGTTTCAGGCACCCCCGCGCCAGCTCGACCGGGAAGGGTCAGCGTGGCGACGAGCCCGCCGCCCTCGGGCGACACGAGCGCGACAGAGCCGTGGTTGCGGGCCGCCAGCTCGGAGACGATCGCCAGCCCGAGCCCGGTGCCCGGCACCGCGTCCCGCTCGGCCACCGGGGCGCGGTAGAAGCGGTCGAAGGCGTGCTCGAGCTCGTCGGGTGCCATGCCGGGCCCGGTGTCGCTGACGACGACGCCCACCGTGCCGTCCTCGTGCTCGACGGTGCGGGTCGTCACCCTCCCCCGGGGCGGGGTGAACTTCACCGCGTTGGCCAGGAGGTTGGTGAGCATCCTCGTGAGGTCGTCGGGATCCGCGTGCGCCGTCCCCGCGCACCCGGCGACGTCGAGCGTTATCTCCTTGCGGTCGGCGAGCACCCGGACGTTGCCGAGCACCTCGGTGACGAAGGGCCCGAGCTCGATCTCCCGGGGCTCGACCCCGTCGCGGTCGGCCGCGATCTGCCCGATGGCGAGCAGGTCCTCGACGAGGGCCGAGAGCCGGTCGGCGTTGCGCGTGACGACCTCGAGCCACCCGCGCTCCCGGTCGGTCAGCCGCGGCGAGTCCTCGAGGAGCTCGACGTAGCCGACGATGCTCGCGATGGGGGTGCGCAGCTCGTGGCTCGTCGTGGCGACGAAGTCCTCGCGCTGGCGCTCGAGGTCCGCCCGGGTGACCCGGGCGGCCTGCTGCTCCTGCTCGGCGGCCAGCGTCGCCGCCTGCATCCGCAGCGGCTCCGTCACGTCGACGAGCTGGACGGAGAAGTGGTCGGGCTCGTCGGGGACGAGGTTGGCGGCGACGGTGAGGGTGCGCTCGTCGAGCTCGACCGTCACGGGCTCGCCGGAGCGCAGGGCCTCGTCCGCGGCGTCGGCGAGCGGGCCCTGCCAGGACCTCTCGGCGCCCTCGCCCACGAGGGCCGCCGCCGTCGGGTTCGACCACCCGACCCGCACGCGGCCGTCTGCACGCCGCTGCGCGATGGCCAGCCCGACCGATGCCTCGAGGAGGCTGCCCGAGAGCAGCCGCGAGGTCGCGGCGAGCCGACGGGTCGTGTCGCGCAGCTCGTACTGGGCGGCGCTGATGACGACGGAGAAGCCCGCGAAGGTCACGAGGAAGGTCTCGGCGAGCGCGGCGCGCACGGCGAGGTCGAGCCCCTCGTGGTTGAAGGGCCCGCCGCCGGCGATGGTGAGCGCGAGGATGGCGCACGACGCGAGCAGCGTCTGCACGGCGACGACCCGGACGGGGAAACGGAAGGCCGCCCACGCCAGCACCGGGTAGGGCAGGAAGGCCAGCGGCAGGTCCGCCCCGTCGCGGAAGACGAGGGCGATGACCGCTGCGAGGGCGACGACGTGCAGCGCGAGCTCGAGCGGGCCGGCCCGCACCGGCACCCGCCGCGGGAAGAGGGCGAAGGGGGCGATCATGACGACTGCCGCGGCATGGGACGCGGCGACGTAGGCCGCCGTGGACCAGAAGGCCCCGTCCTCCAGCCCGGCGATGGTCGCGCCCGCGAGGAGGCCGACGACGACGGCGCCGGCGATGACGGCGAGGCAGAAGTAGATCGCCGAGGCGAGGCTGCGCAGCTCGAAGCGCGGCCGGCCGCGACGGGCGAGCAACGCCGTCACCACGAAGGCCTCCGCCGCGTTGGCCACCCCGAAGCACAGGGCGGCCAGGGGCGGGCGCCCGCCGATCGCGTTCGCCAGAGCCGTGGCGCCGAGGACGAGGAGCAGCCCCGCCCACCGGCGCCGGGGCTGCGTGAGCACGAGGAAGAGGACGGCGATCCCGGCAGCCGGCCACCAGACCGCGACGCGGCTGCCCTGCGGGGCGAGGCCGACCCCCACGACACCGGCCACGACGACGAGCAGCGCGACGACCGGCCAGGACCACAGCGGCAGGTACCGGGGCCGCGCCGGGGAGTCGAGGGGCCGGAGAGCGCTGGCTCCCGACGCGAGAGCCGTCATAGGGGAGAAACTAGGCGCCGCGCGGCGATGTCGCGCGGTGACGCGCTCCCCCTTCGGGCTCCGCCCAGGGTGACGTGACCCACCGGAGCCCCCGGCGGACGTCCCCGGACATGAGAAGACACCCCACGTACCTGGAAGAGCTCACCTGCCCTTGCTGCGTTCCCGCCCTGGGGGAGTTCAGTGAGGTACCACCACGTGGGGTGCCGCGCCCACTCTAACCCGAGCGGGCCGCGAGGACCCAGCCGCCGTCGGCCAGGGGCGGTCCGGGAGGATGGGGGCGTGCACCTGCCCTCTCCCCTGCGCCTCTTCCGGATCGTCGCGACCGCCGAGGCGGTGACGTGGACCCTCCTCGTCGTCGGGATGGTGCTCAAGTACGTCACGAAGACCACCGAGCTCGGCGTGCGCGTCGGCGGGATGCTCCACGGCGTCGTCTTCATCGCCTACGTCCTCACCTGCGTGGCCCTGTGGGTCGACCAGCGGTGGAGCCCCCGGACCGCCCTCACGGCGCTCGCGAGTGCGATCCCGCCGTGGCTCACCCTGTGGTTCGAGCGCCGCGTCGAGCGCGACCACCTCGTCGGGCAGCAGTGGCGGCTCGGGGCGGGCGGCCAGCGCCCGACCTCCGCCCCCGAGCGGGTCCTCGCCGCCGCGCTGGCGCGCCCCCTCCTGGGTCTCGTCGTCGCGCTCGTCGGCATCGCCGCGGTGACCGCGGTCCTGCTCCTCGTCGGCCCTCCGGTCCCGAAGAGCTGAGCGGACCCCCTTCGCGAAGGGGGGCGCTCAGGGCGGCGAGGACGCGCTCGCGAGGCGCCCGGAGAGCTCGGCCGCGGCGAGCCGCAGCGGCTCGGGACCGACGACGGCGAAGGGGGCGTCGAACTTCAGGACGTGGGCCAGCAGACCCGTCCACGACCACGACCCGACGGTGAGCAGTGTGCGTGTCGGCGACACCGCTTCGACCTGCCCGTCGCCCGCCCACCGGGCCACCGCGGCCAGCGGCAGGTCGACGAGGACCTGCCCGCTGCACGGCCAGACGTCCTCGGTCTGCGCCCCCTTCGCCCGGGCCTGGACGAAGGTCGAGGCGTCGCCGGTGGGGATCGCGCGCGGCGCGAAGCGAGCGCCCGCCGGTGAGCGTGGCTCGAGGTGGTCGAGACGGAAGATGCGCCAGTCGGCCACGTCGAGGTCCCACGCGACGAGGTACCAGCGGCTCGCCCGCACGACGACGGCGTGCGGCTCGACGTGCCGGGTCTCCTGCGCACCCCGGTACCGCATCCGCAGGACCCGCTGCTCCCGCACGGCCACGCTCACCGCCTCGAGCACCGCGGGCGCGACCTGCGCACCCGGCCCGACACCGTCGAAGCGGATGCCCTCCACCCGGTGGCGCAGCCGCGCGGGCATCACCTGCTGCACCGTCGCGAGCGCGCGGGCCGCGGCCTCCTCGAGGTCGACGCCCGTCGTGGCGGCGGCGCGCAGGGCCACGGCGACGGCCACGGCCTGCTCGTCGTCGAGGAGCAGCGGCGGCATCTGAGAGCCCGCTGCGAGGCGGTATCCCCCGTCCGGCCCCTTCGTCGCGGAGATGCGGTAGCCGAGGTCGCGCAGCCGGGTGACGTCGCGGCGCACCGTGCGAGGGGTGACGCCCAGCCGCTCGGCGAGCGCCTGCCCCGACCAGTCGCGACGGGTCTGGAGCAGCGAGAGCAGGGACAGCATCCGAGAGGGGCTCGCGGTCATGACGCCATCCTCGCGCAGGTAGCGGACCGGATCTGACCTCTACCCCTGGCACCGTCGTCCTCGGCGGCAGGTCGCCGCCACCACGACCAGACGGAGGACGGGCATGACCCTCACCACCACGACCCATCTCAACTTCCGGGGCACCGCGAGCCAGGCCCTCGACTTCTACCAGGAGGTCTTCGGCGGCGAGGTCACCCGTGCGACGTACGCCGACACGGGGATGCCGGTAGGGGCACCTGGCGCCGACAAGGTCGTCTTCGGCCAGCTCGACGGGCCCGTGCGGCTCATGGCGTAAGACATCCCCGGGCAGGACAGCACCGACGTCGCGCCGACGGCGGGCACGACGACGCGCGAGGACGGGGCGACCGTCACCGACCGCACGTTCTTCCAGTCGGTGCGCGGCGGCACGCTCGAGGAGATCACGACGTGCTGGGAGGCGCTCGTGCAGGGAGCCGAGGTGATCGAGCCCCTCGCCGAGTCCGCGTGGAGCCCCGGCTTCGGGATGCTCACCGACCGCTTCGGGTCACCTGGGTGGTTGACGTCGCCCCTGCCCGGGGCTGACCGCGGAGCAGGTGGGCCCGTGTCGAGCCACGGGCCCACCTGCTCCCGGGGGGAGGGTCCCGCCGCAGGTCGGCTCGTGAGCACCCACGAAAGGATTGGACAAAGATAGGACAGGACGGCTGTCGTGCGGGACCCCCTCGGCCCACGTTTTTCGTCGCCAGGATCCACCACCCACCCGGGCCGGCACGCCCGGTCACCGGCCCGGTCGGCGCAGGCCGCGCACCACGGCAGCGTCTCGCGAGAGCACGCGGTTCGGGTCGGACTCGACCGGGGCGAGGCGGTCGGCGGCGACGACGACGAGGCGCAGCTCGCCCCCGTCGACGACCACGACGAGCGCGAGCCACCTGCCCCGCGGGCGGTCTCGCTCCCACCGCAGGAGCAGCCCCTGGCGCGGCTGCGCCCCCGGCTCGCCGGAGGGGCGGACCCACACGTGCCGGGGGCGCTGCGGGGGCCACTGCTCGTGCCACCGCGCCCTGCTCATCGCCCGATGCTCCCACACCCGGTCGAACAAGTGTTCGACTGATCGTCGGCCGGGCGCACGACCGGGCGGACGGGCTGCCGGACGTGCGCCCCTCCCCCGCGCCGCACGCGCGAGACTGCCCGCATGACCGGCACCGCACCCGCCGACGAGGCCACCGAGACCGCGCGCAGCCACGCCCTCGTGGCCGGCGTCGTCTGCGGGCTCGTGGGCTACACGAGCTCCTTCGCCGTCGTCCTCGCCGGTCTCCGCGCGGTCGGCGCGAGCCCCGCCGAGGCGACCTCCGGCCTCACCCTGCTCTCGCTGACGATGGGGCTGGGCTGCGTCGTCTTCAGCTGGCGCACCCGGATGCCGATCACCCTCGCCTGGTCGACCCCGGGGGCCGCCCTCCTGGCCAGCGCGGCCGTCCCGGCGGGCGGGTGGCCGGCAGCCGTCGGGGCCTTCCTCGCCACCGGCCTGCTGCTCGCGCTGCTCGCCCTCGTGCGCCCGCTGGCCCGGCTCGTCGCGGCGATCCCCACCGAGCTCGCGAGCGCGATGCTCGCCGGGGTGCTGCTCGTCCTGTGCGTCGCCCCCTTCCGCGCCCTCGCCGCCGACCCGGCCGTCATCGCCCCCGTCGTCGTGGTGTGGGCGCTCGCCCTCGTGCTCGTGCGCCGATGGGCGGTGCCCCTGGCCCTCGTCGCCGCGGTCGTCGTCGTGCTCGTCGCCGGGTCGCCCGGCGACCTCGGCCTGCACGACCTCGCCCCGGTGCTCACCTGGACCACCCCGGTGCTCGACCCGGGCGCCCTGCTCGCCATCGCCGTGCCGCTCGTCGTCGTCACGACGACGAGCCAGAACCTGCCCGGCCTGGCCGTGCTCCGCTCCTTCGGCTACGAGCCCGACCCGCGCCCGCCGCTCCTCTACGCCGGCGTCGCGACGGCGGCGGCCGCGCCCTTCGGCGCCCACGCCATCAACCTCGCGGCGATCTCCGCCGCCCTGGCCGCAGGCCCCGAGGCCGGGCCAGACCCCCGTCGACGCTGGCCCGCCGGTGTGGCGTGCGGCGTGACCTATCTCGTGTGCGGGGCGCTGACCCCCTTCGTCGTCGCCGTCGCCTCCGCCTCCCCCGCCGGGCTGCTCGAGTCGATCGCCGGGCTCGCCCTGCTAGGCACGCTCGCCGCCTCCGGCGCGGCCGCCCTCGGGCCGACCGAGCACCGCGAGGCCGCGGCCCTCACCCTCGCGGTCGCCGCGTCGGGGGTGAGCATCGCCGGGATCGGCGGCGCCTTCTGGGGCCTCGTCGCCGGCGGCACGCTGCTCGCGCTCGTGCGGCTGCGGGGACGGCGGGCCCGCGCGGCCTGAGCGAGACGGCCAGGCCCGGGCAACGAAGAGCTCCCCGGCCCTGGAGGGGCTCGGGGAGCTGGTGGCGGAGGATATGGGATTTGAACCCATGAGGGGTTTCATCCCCAACACGATTTCCAATCGTGCGCACTAGGCCACTATGCGAATCCTCCACCGGGGAGGGTACCCGACCCTCGCGTCGCGACCGAATCGAGCCCGGGCGTCCTCCAGGGCGGGCTCAGCCGATCTCGTAGAGCGCGTCGCCGCGGGGTGTCGTCGCGACCTTGACGACCCCCAGCGAGGAGGTCGGGTAGAGGTCCCGACCCCACACCGGGGTGGCCGCGGAGCCGCCGGTCGCCGAGACGTAGAGCGTCGAGCGGGCGAGCATCCCCGCCGGCGTCACCCAGCTGCGGGTGAGGGCGCACGGGATCATCACCGAGAGGACACGCCCAGGCCGCAGCTCGTGCTCACCGGTGCGCGTCGTCACCGAGCGCGCGAGCCGGTGGTCGCGCTTGCGCGCCTTGGTCTGCCAGTCGACGTCGCTCGTCACGAGCGCCTCGGGCACGAGGACGGCGGGATGGCCGTAGACGTCGTCCTCGAGCAGGACGCTCACCGCGTGCCGGCTGACGAAGGCCGCCTCGCAGGTCTGCCCCGTCCAGGGGACGTCCTCCACCGCCCGGCCCGCCGACGCGGTCGCGCCGAGGGCCGCCGTGGCCACGAGGATGGCCGCGGCGCACCGGGCCGCCCACGAGGTCCGCGTCGTCGTCACGACCCCGATCGTGCCACCTGGGCGGGGGGCGCGCCCGCGGAGCGCAGGTGCACCTCGTGGTGCGGCAGCTGGTGCGTCCGCCAGCGAAGGGCGAGCAGCCGCGCCCCGTCGAGGGCGTCACCGTCGGCCGGTCGCAGGACCCGTCCGTGACGCGCCACCTCCTCCTCGAGGGCGGCGCGGACCCGGGCGGCGCCGAGCAGCCCGCCCACAGCCGTGAGGGGCACGTCGGGCAGCCCGGCCGCCGCGTCGAGGAGCGAGCAGGCGAGCGCGGTGCCGGCCCGGGCGCACAGCTCGGCCGCGACCTCGTCACCCCCGTCCGCCGCAGCCGTGACGGCCGGCGCCATCGAGCCGAGCAGCGCCGGGGCGTGGGGTCCGGTCATCGTCTGGCGGGGCCAGGTCGCGGGGTCCCCGAGCAGCTCTCGGGCGGCGTCGAGCAGTGCGCGCGAGCCCCCGGGCCGGTCGTCGACCGCACGCAGCGCCGCACGCATCCCGGCCAGCCCGAGCCATGCCGAGGAGCCCTCGTCGCCGAGCACGTGCCCCCAGCCGTCCACCCGGCGCCAGGTCGCGTCGAGGTCTGTCGCGAAGGCGACCGCACCCGTGCCGGCGGCGACGACCGCGCCCGGCTCGACCGCTCCGAGAGCACCGACGAGCGAGCCGACGGCGTCGCTGACGATCGCGACGTGCCCGCAGCCGGTGCGCGCGACGAGCATCTCCCGCAGCGGCCCGGGGTCCTGGAGCATGAGACCCCGGGTCGACCACACGAGGCGGTCCACCCCTTCGCCCCGTCCGTCGTCGACCTCGCCGGCGAGCGACAGGGCGCGCTCGACGAGGTCGGCCGAGTCGATCCCCGTCGGGCCGAGCCGCACTCCCCCGGACCGGCCCACCGGTCCGGGGCGCTCCCCCGCCCACGTCACCCGCAGGCCGGAGCCGCCGACGTCGACCGCGAGGCACCTCATGGCGCGCAGCGGATCACTTGCTCATGCCGGCGGTCAAGCCGGCGACGATCTGCTTCGTCGCGACGAGGAAGAGGATGATGAGCGGCACCGTCGTGATGACCAGCCCGGCGAAGACCGCGGCGAAGTTCGTCGCGTTCTCGCCGAAGAACTGGGTCAGGCCGACCGGGAGCGTGTACTTCGCCTCGTCGCGCAGGAGTACCAGCGGGAAGAGGAAGTCGTTCCAGATCGGCACGAAGCGGAAGACCGCGACGGTGGCCACGGCGGGCTTGACGAGCGGCACCATGATCCGCCAGAAGGTCTGCCAGGCGTTCGCCCCGTCGAGCCGCGCGGCCTCCTCGAGCTCCTCGGGCAGCTGCCGGAAGAAGGTCGTGAGGACGAAGATCGAGAAGGGGATGCCCGACGCGCCGTACATGAGCGACAGGCCGAGACGGGAGTCGACGAGCCCCACCGAGTCGAAGAGGTAGAAGATCGGCAGCAGCGCGAGGTGGATCGGCAGCATGAGGCCGGAGATGAAGAGCGACTCGACGGCCTGCATGACCCGCGAGCGCGAGCGCGCCAGCCCGTAGGCGGCCATCGTGCTCACCGTCGTCGAGACGACGACCGCGCCGATGGTCACGGCGAGGCTGTTGCCGAAGTACGTCGCGAAGCTGCCGGTGGTCCACGCCTCCTTGTAGCTCTCGACGGACAGCGGCCACGGGATCCCGATGGGGTCGCGGATGAGGTCGCCGTTCGTGCGGAAGCTGCTGAGCAGCATGATGACGAGCGGCAGCAGGGCCAGGGCGGCGTAGGTCCACAGCAGGACCGACGCCACGGGGCCCCCGACGGCGCGGCCCCTCATGCGCGCATCCTCCGCTCGTGCCGGCGCAGGACCGACGTCGCGAGCATCGCCCCGCCGAAGATCACGAGGAAGAGCACGGTCGCCAGCGCCGAGGAGGTGCCGATCGAGTCCGTCGCGCCGGAGTCGAAGGCCGTGCGGTAGAAGAGCAACGAGACGAAGTCGGTCGAGCGCGCCGGGCTGCCCGTCGACCCGCCGAAGGCGTACGGCAGGGCGAAGGCCTCCATCGCGAAGATGAAGGTCAGCACGCTCACCGTGCCGATGGCCGGCACGAGGAGGGGCAGGGTCACCTTGCGGAAGGCCTGCCAGTGGCTCGCGCCGTCGACGCGTGCCGCCTCGCCGAGCTCCTCGGGGATGCCGCCGAGCGCCGCGCCGTAGAGCAGCACCGGGAAGCCGATCCACTGCCACACGCTGACGAGCACGACGACCCACAGGGCCGTGTCGGGGTCACCGAGCCAGGGCCGCGCCCAGCTCTCCAGACCCACCGCGTCGAGGAGCGTGTTGACCGGTCCGAAGGCCGGCGAGAGCAGCAGGGTCCACAGGTAGCCGATGACGATCGGGCTGACGAGGTAGGGCATGGCGTAGAGGGTCTGGAGCATGCGCCGGGTGCGCTCACGGGTGTGCAGGAGCACGGCGATCCCCAGACCGACGGTGTTCTGCAGCAGCATCGTCCCGGCGAAGAAGATGAGGTTGTGCGACAGCGCGCGGGGCAGGTCGGTGCGGAAGGGCTCCCTGGTGACGAGCGCCTGGAAGTTCGTGATCCCCGCGAAGCCGACCTGCCGCGTCCCCTCCCACGAGTAGAAGGCGTAGGAGAAGGCCGTGACCATCGGGTAGAGGACGAAGACGCCGAAGACGAGCAGGGCGGGGGTGACGAAGAGCAGCGAGGTGCGTCGCCTCATCGGGCGCTCCCGAGGAGGCGACGCACGCGCGCGGCGACGGGGGCCGCGATCACTTCTTCGTCGGCTCGAACCAGGACTTCACGCCCTTGTCGAGCTCGGAGCTGACCTGGGTCGCGTCCTTGTCGCCGAGGAGCATCTCCTGGATCCCGGTGCCGAGCAGGTCGGTGCCGGCGGGCGAGCCGTAGCGGAAGTCGGTGAGCAGCAGGTACGGCGAGGGGTTGGCCTCGTAGCTCTTCGCCATCTCGCCGAGCACGGGATCGCCGTAGGTGACGCCGGGGACGGCGGAGAGCTGCTTGACCTCGTCGGCGACCATCTGGCCGAACTCCTTCGTCGCCATCCAGCGCACGAGCTCCATGGCCGCCTCCTGGTGCTCGGACTTCTTCGACACCGCGAAGTTGCCGTCGGACCAGCCGGCGGTCGTCGGCTCCGAGCCCTCGGGCGAGCCGGGGGGCGCGGGCACCTGGAAGGTGCCGATCTCCATCTCCGGGTTGCCCTTCTGCAGCACGGCGAGGTCGAAGGACCCGCCGGGGATCATCGCGGCCTGCTCGGAGGTGAACATCGTCTGGGCGTCGGTCGCGGCCAGACCGGTGACGTCCTTGGGCATGTACTTCTTGAGGTCGCCGACCACCTGGACCGAGGCGACCCAGTCTGGGTCGGTGAAGTCCTTCTCGCCGGTGGCCACGGCGTCCTGGAAGTCCGCCCCGCCGAAGCGCGGCGCGGCGAGCACCTCGTGGACGATCGGCAGGGTCCAGTCGTCCTTCGCCCCGACGGCGATCGGGGTGATCTCGTCCGCCAGGAGCGCGTCGTTCATCGCGACGAAGTCCTCCCACGACGTGGGGACCTCGAGGCCCTTCTCCTCCAGCAGACCCTTGTTGTAGAACATCTGGACCGTCTGGGTCGCGAGCGGCACGGAGTACAGGGAGCCGTCGGTCCCCTTCGCGCTCGCCACGGCGTTGTCGTCCCAGCCCTCGAGGTCGATCTCGTCGTCGAGGGGGACGAGGGAGCCGGAGGCGATCGTCGGCTGCAGCTGCCCGTAGGAGCGCACCTGCGGCACGTCCGGGCCGTCCGAGCCCGAGAGGCCGGTCGCGAGGATCTTGTTGTACTCCGTGGCCTTGAAGGTCTTGAAGTCGACGGTCACGCCCTCGTTCTTCGCCTCGTAGGCGTCGAAGATCTTCTCGTAGGCCGCCTGGTCCTCGACGCGCCACGACCACACGGTCAGCGTCGTCTCGCCCCCTTCGCCGCCGCTGCCGCTGCCGCTCTCCGAGCTCGAGGGGGCGCAGCCGGCGAGGCCGATCCCCAGACCGAGGGTGGTCGCGAGAGCCAGGGCCCGTCCGCGCTGACCGATCATGGCGTGTCTCCGTTCCTAGTGATGCTGTCCGTGGTGCCCGTCGCGGCCGCGCCGGACGTCGTCGTGGGGCCCGCTGCGGGGCCGGTCGCCGAGGGGTCGAGCCGGCGCAGGGCGTCGGCGAGCACGCCCTGGGCCTCGTGGAGGGCGTCGCGGGCGGTCGGCAGGTCGACGTCCGCGAGCAGGGAGAGCAGGGCCGGCTTGAGCTCGCCGTCGGCCTGGGCGAGACGCTCGCGGGCCTGCTCGGGCGAGGCGCCGGTCGACTCGACGAGGATGACGACGAGGCGCCCGCGCAGCTTCGCGTTCGTCGCGACGACGTCGACCATGAGGTTGGACCAGGTCCGGCCGAGCCGGACCATGACGGCCGTCGAGAAGGCGTTGAGCACGAGCTTGAGCGCCGTGCCCGCCTTGAGCCGGGTCGACCCGGAGAGGGCCTCGGGCCCGGTGTCGGGGGCGACGACGTGGTCGACGAAGGGGGCGAGCTCGGCCTGGGGGTTCGAGGTCACCAGGGCGGTGACGGCGCCGACCTCGCGGGCCCGGCGCAGCGCGCCGGCGACGTACGGGGTGCGTCCGGAGGCGGTGAGGCCGATGACGACGTCGCGACCGGTGGCCCCGGCGAGGTCGGCCGCCCCCTGCTCGACGTCGTCCTCGACGTTCTCGACCGCGCGCAGCAGGGCCGACGGGCCGCCGGCGTGATGGGCGACGACCATGCCGTCGGGGGCGTTGAAGGTGGGGCGCAGCTCGGCGGCGTCGAGGACGCCGAGCCGGCCGGAGGTGCCGGCACCGACGTAGTGGACCCGCCCGCCCGCGCGGATCGCGGCGACCGCGGAGTCGACGAGCACGGAGAGCTCGGGGAGGGTCTGCGCGACCGCGGGGGCCACCATCGCGTCCTGGGCGTTGAGGGCCTCGAGGAGCGCGAGGGTGCTCATCGTGTCGAGCCCCACCGTGGCGGGGTTGCGCCCCTCGGTCGGGGAGATCACCGTGACGTCGCTGTGCACACGAGCAACGTAAACGATTTACATCGAGGCGGCAACAGATGTAAATCAGTTGCGGATGTGCCGGCGGGCGACCGCCTGCTTCGTCTCCTCGACGGCTCGGCGCGGGCGACGCAGGTTGCGCTGCGCGACGAGGATGTAGAGGCAGTCGACGACGGTGAGCGCGGCGATCCGGCTCGCGGTCGCGCCCGAGCGCAGCTCGGTCTCACGGGCCGCCGTCGTGAGCACGACGTCGGCTGCCCTGGCGAGCGGGCTGCCCGGGTGGTTGGTCACGGCGACGGTGCGCGCACCACGCTCGGCGGCGGCGCTCAGCACGTCGTGGACCTCGACCGTCGTGCCCGAGTGCGAGATGCCCACAGCGACGTCTCCGCGGCCGAGGAGCGTCGCGCTCGTCAGGGCGAGGTGGGGGTCGAGCCAGGCGAAGGCGGGGATGCCGATGCGGTGCAGCTTCTGCTGCAGGTCCGCGGCGACGATCCCCGAGGCGGCGATGCCGTAGACGTCGACCCGGCCGGCGCCGGCGATCGCGTCGGCGGCGGCGACGAGCGAGGCCTCGTCGAGCTGCTGGACGGTCTCCTCGACGGCGAGGGTGTCGGCGTAGGCGACCTTGGCGATGACGTCCTGCACGGTGTCGCGCGCGCTGATGTCGCCGGTGCCCACCCCCTTCGCCGGGGTGCGGGCCGACTCCTCGGCGAGGGCGAGCCGCAGCTGCGGGTAGCCGCGCAGACCGAGCCGTCGGCAGAAGCGCAGGACGGTCGTCTCCGACGTCCGGGCCTGCCCGGCGAGCTCGGAGATCGTCAGGCCGGCGACCGCGCGCGGGTCGGCGAGGACGAGCTCGGCGACCCGGTCCTCGGCGGGCGAGAGACCGGGCCGCGCCCCGCGCAGGCGCACGAGCAACGAGGTCCCGAGGTGGTCGTGGTCCTCGGGCCGTCGCGTCATGGCCATACGCTACGACGCCGCGCCGCGGGTCTCCGCGTCCTGGGCGGTGTAGCCCGGCGGGTCGCTCGCACGCCGCGCCGACGGCAGCGGCTCGCGGCCCTGGGCGAGGGCCAGGCCGCGCGCCCACGCCTGCCGAGCGGGGTTGACGCTCCCCCACGACCGCGACGGGTGCACGCGGTTGGTCAGCAGGATCGCGAAGGACTGCGAGGAGAAGTCGACGACGAGCGAGGTGCCCGTGTACCCGGTGTGCCCGGCGGTGCGCGGGCCCGACAGGGCGTCCATGTACCAGGGCTGGTCGAGCTCGAAGCCCAGCCCGTGCGCGTTGCCGGGGAAGGCGGCGTTGTAGTCCGTGACGAGCAGCTCGACCGAGGCCGGGCGCAGGATCCGCCCGTGGCGGTAGCTCCCGCCGTTGAGCAGCGTCTGCGCGAGCACCGCGAGGTCGTCGACGGTGGAGAAGACGCCGGCGTGCCCGGCGACGCCGTCGAGCGACCACGCGTTCTCGTCGTGCACCTCGCCGCGCACCATCCCGCGCGGCGGCGAGGTCTGGTACTCGGTCGCCGCGCAGCGAGACGCGCGCCGGGGGGTGTAGCCCGTGCTGCGCATGCCGATCGGGCGGGTGATGCGGTCACGGACGACGACGTCGAGGGGCCTGCCCCGGAGCCGCTCGACGAGCACGCCGAGCGCGATGAGGTTGAGGTCGGAGTAGCGGTAGACCGTGCCGGGCGGGTCCTGCGTGGGCTGGCGCATCACCGCGGCGATGCGCGCGGCGCGGTCGGGGTGGGCGCTCCACAGCGGCAGCCACGCGACGAAGCCCGACGTGTGCGTCAGCAGGTGCTGGACGGTCACGCCCTCCTTGCCGCCGGCGCCGAACTCGGGCAGGTAGCGCGCGACTGGTGCGCCGAGCTCGACCCGACCCTCCTCGACGAGCTGCACGGCCGCGATCGAGGTGAAGAGCTTGCTCACGGACGCGAGGTCGAAGACCGTGTCGCGGCGCATCTCGGCCCGCTCGCGCGGGGGCAGCTCGGTCGTCGCGTCGGCGTACCGCACGGCGTCGCCGCACACCTCGACGGCGACGACCCGGGCGCGGTGAGCCATGAGGCCGACGGCCCCGGGGTACATCGGGTAGCCGTTCGCCTGCGGCTCCAGGTACCCGCGGATCGCGGCCCGGGCCGCCTCGATCGGCGCCGGGTCGAGCCCGACGTGGTGAGGGTGCCCGGGACGCAGCACCTCCGGTCGACGCCCCCCGCCGGCGAGGGAGGGCCCGGCGCCGAGCAAGGTCACCCCTGCGCCGCCCATCGACGCGAGCACGGCGCGCCGGCCCACGGCTGCCATCTCAGCGCCCCGCCCGACGCGGGCCCGGGTAGAGCAGCACGGGCTGACGGCGCCGCTCGAAGTCGGCGAGCTCGGAGCGCCACGCGGCCATGACCTCGCGGGCCGAGGACCCGGCCGTCACCATCTCGCGCAGGCGGGTCGAGCCGGTGAGCTTGTCGATCCAGTACGGCCGGGCGGTGTCCCAGCTGTCCTGGCGCCACGCGAAGTCGGGGTAGAGGGCCCTGAGGGCGACAAGCATCTCGACGCCCACCCGGATGGGGTCGACCTTCGCGGCGTCGGTGATGTGCACCTGGACCCCGCCGCAGACGGCACCGGAGTGCTTGGAGAAGGTCGGGGTGAAGTACGCCTCCCGGAAGAGCACGCCGGGGACGTCCGCCCGCTCGAGGCGCTCGGCCCAGCGGTGGTCGACGTAGGGCGCCCCGACGAGCTCGAAGGGGCGGGTCGTGCCGCGGCCCTCGCTGAGGTTGGTCCCCTCGAACATCCCCGTGCCCGGGTAGAGCAGGGCGGTGTCGGCGGTCGGCATGTTCGGGCTCGGCATGACCCAGTGCAGTCCGGTGTCGGCGTGCAGCATGTCGCGCCGCCACCCCGTGCACTCGACGACGTCGAGGTCGGCGAGGCGTCCCCCTTCGTCCTCGTCCATGAAGTGACGGTTCGCGTACCGCGCGACCTCGCCGACGGTCATGCCGTGGGCCTGGACGACCGCCTCGGCACCGACGCCGGACGTGTACTTCTCCGTCATCATCGGGCCGCGCGCGACGCCCCCGATCGGGTTGGGCCGGTCGAGGACGACGAAGCGGGCGCCGACGCGGTGGGCGGCGCGCATGCCCGTGTACATCGTCCAGATGTAGGTGTAGAAGCGCGAGCCGACGTCCTGGATGTCGAAGACGACGGTCTCGACGCCCGCGGTGCGGAACATGGTCGTCAGCGCGTCCGGCCCGGCGCCGTACGCGTCGTAGACGGTGATGCCGGTGCGGGGGTCGACCGAGGTGCCCTCGGACTCGCCGGCCTGCGCGGTGCCGCGGAAGCCGTGCTCCGGGCCGAAGACGCCGACGACGTCGACCTGCCCCGACTCGTGCATGACGTCGACGATCGAGCGCAGGTCCGCCGTGACCCCCGTCGGGTTGGTGATGACGCCGACCTTCTGGCCGCGCAGGGTCGACCACCCGCTCGCGGCGGCGATGTCGGCGCCGGTGCGCACCCGGCGCCCGCCGGGGCGGCCGTGGGCGACCGCGGGGACCGCGCCCGCGGTGGCGGCGACGGCGGTGCCGCCGGCGCCGGCCATGAAGAGTCGTCTGCTGGGGGTGCTCATCACGTGCTCCTGATCAGTAGCGAAGGCCGTGGCCGAAGGGGTAGAGGACGGTGCCGGGGTCGTCGGCGGCGGGGATGTCGACGGGCAGGGTGCCGGTGGGCTCGACCTCGCCGGTGAGCACGCGCACGAGGGCGCCCATCGCGACGGCGTTGTAGGCGTAGGTCGCGAGGTAGGTCGGGACGTCACCGAGGTGGGCGATGTCGTAGGGGTCGCGCACGGCGACGACGACGGTCGGCACGCCGCTGGCCTGCAGCGCGGCGACGAGCTTCTGCTGACCGCGGGTCTTGTCGGTGACGGCGGTGTCCCAGGCCTTCATCGTCAGCACGACGACGGCGTCCTTCCCCCTCGCCGCGGCGACGGCGGACGCGATCTGCGCGTCGGTGGGTGAGGCACCCGTCGTCGACAGCGTCGTCGTGGCGCCTGCGGCGGTCAGCTCGTCGGCGACGGTCTTCGTCGTCGTCGCGCCCCACCCGGTGACGAGCACCGAGGACCCCGCCGCGGTCATCGGCAGCACGCCGTCGTCGTTGGTGACGAGGGTCGTCGTGCGGTCGGTGATGGCGTCGGCAGCCGCGAGGTTGCGCGGGGTGCCGACGGCGGAGGAGAGACGGGTGGGGTCGGCGTACGGGTGGTCGACGACGCCGCGGCGGGCCTTCATGAGCAGGACGCGGGTGACCTTCGCGTCGAGCTCGCGCCGGCTGATTCGTCCGCTCTCGACGGCGGCGACGACGGCCGGGAGCGCCTTCTGCAGCGCGGGCGACATGAGCAGCTGGTCGGCGCCGGCCTCGAGGGCACGGACCGCGACCTCGGCGTCGCCGTACTTCTGGCGCACGCCCTCCATCTCGAGGGAGTCGGTGATGATGACGCCCTCGTAGCCGAGCTCCTCGCGCAACAGACCGGTGAGGATCGGCCGGCTGAGGGTGGCCGGGTCGCCCGAGTCGTCGAAGGCCGGCATCGCCAGGTGCGCGGTCATGATCATGTCGATGCCCTCGGCGATCGCGGCGACGAAGGGGGGAGCGTCCAGCTCCTCCCACTCCTCGCGGCTGTGCGTGATGACGGGGAAGGCGACGTGGCTGTCGGTCGCCGTGTCGCCGTGGCCCGGGAAGTGCTTGCCCGAGGAGGAGACCGAGCCGTCGCGCTGGTAGCCGCGGACCTGCGCGCGCACCATCTCGGCGGCGAGCTCGGGGCGCGAGGAGAAGGAGCGGGTCCCGATGACGGGGTTGAGCGGGTTGACGTTGACGTCGCAGACCGGGGCGAAGTCGGTCGTGATGCCCATGGCCCGCAGCTCGCGGCCGGTGATCGCGGCGGCCGTGCGGGCGTCGGTCGCGCTGCGGCCCGCGCCGAGCGCCATCGACCCGGGCAGCTGGGTGGCCGGCGGGCCGATGCGCGTGACGACGCCCTGCTCCTGGTCGACCGAGATCGTCAGCGGCACACGTGCGCCCTTGCCGCGGCCGGGCCCGCCCCTGCCGTGGCGGTCGGCGCCGAGGGCGGCTCGCTGGAGGCCGTTGGACAGCCCGAGGATCTGCTCGGGGTCGCGCACGCTGTCGGTCCACGCGAAGTAGCAGACCCCACCGAGGTGGTAGCGGCGGATGACGTCCGCGGGGGCGGCGACGCCGTAGAGCGGCACGTTGCGCTGGTCGGGGGTCGTCGCGTCCGAGCCGTAGACGTGCTGGACGAAGAGCTGGCCGACCTTCTGCTCGAGGGTCATCTCGCGCAGGGTCTTGCGCGCCCAGGCCCGGTGGCGACCGTCGCCGCGCCCGGGACCACCCGGCCCCGGCGAGGCGACGGCGTGGCCGACGGGGGTCGCGGCGGCCAGGACGGCGGCGGCGCTGCCCGTGACGACAGTGCGGCGGGACGGTCGGTACTGGCTCATGACGCCTCCTGGGGGTCTTCGTCGACCGGGTGGGTGCGTGAAAATTTCACGCGTCATTCGTCTTCGATGGAAGTTAGTCACAGCACAGCGGGCCCGCAACCGGAGCGGCGCGGGGCCGGGGCAGGATGGGTGCATGCAGTCCATGACCCTGGACCAGGCCGCATCGCTCGTCGAGGCACGAGGGGCTGTCGAGCCCCGGGTCGTCGCCTCGGGCAACTTCGCGACACCCGTGCCGCTCGTCGAGGCGGTGCTCGCCCGGCTCCCCCGCGCCCGCCTGCACCTGCTCAACGCCCAGCCCGGGCTGCCGGTCCACGACGGGGTCGTGCCGGAGACGACCTTCGTCGGACCGGGCTTCCGGCGCCATCCCCGCCTGTCCTACGTGCCGAGCCGGCTGTCGATGGTGCCGCGCCTCTTCCACGGCGCGCTGCGGCCCGACGCCGTGCTGCTCCACACGACCCCGCCCCGCGACGGCCGGGTGAGCCTGGGTCTCGAGTGCAACATCCTCCCCGGCGCAGTCGAGGCGGCCCGGGCCGTCGGTGCCCCGGTGATCGCGATGGCCAACCCGCGCATGCCGTGGACCTCGGGCGACGCCGAGCTGTCGGTCGACCTGCTCGACGGCCTCGTCGAGGTCGAGGCACCGCTGCTCACCCACCCGGCGCGCGCCGGGGCCGACGACGCGTCCGCGGTCATCGGCGCGCGGGTCGCCGCCGAGATCCGCGACGGCTCGACCCTCCAGGCCGGGATCGGCGAGGTGCCCGACGCCGTGATGGCCGGCATCGCGCAGCGCCGCGGCCTGCGCGTGTGGACCGAGATGTTCGGCGACGGCGTGCTGCGCCTCGAGCAGGCCGGCGCGCTCGACCCCGACGTCCCCCTCGTCACCTCCTTCGTCTTCGGCAGCGCCGAGCTGTACGCGTGGGTGCACGACAACCCCCGTGTGCGTCTGACCCGCACCGAGACGACGAACTCCCCCGCCCGCATCGCCCAGCAGCCGCGGATGACCTCGGTCAACACGGCGCTGCAGGTCGACCTGCTCGACCAGGCCAACGCCTCTCGGATCAGGGCGCGCATCTACTCCGGCTTCGGCGGGCAGACCGACTTCACGGTCGGGGCGTCGCACAGCGAGGGCGGCCGCGCCTTCATGGCGCTGCGCAGCTGGCACCCGCGCGCCGACGTCTCGACGATCGTCCCGCTCGTCGACGAGCCGGTGACCTCCTTCCAGCACAGCGCCGTCGTCACCGAGCAGGGCGTCGCCTGGATCGCCGGCCACGACGAGCGCGCGCAGGCGCGCCACCTCATCGAGGAGGCGGCCCACCCGAGCGTGCGCGACGAGCTGTGGGAGGAGGCCGCCGCCCTCGGGCTGGCGTGACGGCCCCCTTCGCCGCGTGCTGAGATAGCGCCCGTGCCCTCCTCCATCGCCGCCGAGCTCGTCGCTGTGATCCTCAGCGTCGACGAGGGGAGCCCCCGCGTGCTGGCGTCCGGCGCCCCGCCGGCCCTGCCCCACGGACCGCTCGAGCCGGAGCACCGCTCCCTCCAGGCGGGTCTGCGGGCGTGGACCCGCGAGCGCGAAGGGGTCGAGCTCGGCTTCGTCGAGCAGCTCTACACCTTCGCCGACGTCGGCCGCTCGGGCCGGGCGGGGCGCACCGTGGCCATCTCCTACCTCGGACTGACGCGGGCGAAGGGGGAGCGCGGCTGGCTCGACGTCTACGACCTGCTGCCGTGGGAGGACGCCCGGGACGGCGTCCCCGAGCTCGCCCGCGAGCTCGGCGAGCGCGCGCTGCGCTGGGCCGGTGACGACGCCGAGCGGCTCGAGCGGGCCCGGCACGCCTTCGGCATGGCGGACTGGGCCTGGCGCCCCGAGCTCGTGCTCCAGCGCTACGAGCTGCTCTGGGAGGCGGGTCTCGTCGCCGAGTCCGGCGATCGCGACGGCGACGGCGACGGCCTCGGGCCGGCGATGCTCCACGACCACCGCCGCATCCTCGCGACGGGCCTGGCCCGGCTGCGCTCGACGCTGCAGTACCGCCCGGTGATCTTCGAGCTCATGCCCCCGGACTTCACCCTCGGCGGGCTGCAGGCGACGGTCGAGTCGCTCGCGGGCCAGCGCCTGCACAAGCAGAACTTCCGGCGGACCGTCCAGGACCAGCTGGGTCTCGTCGAGCCCACCGGCGAGACCGAGCGCGACACCGGCGGCCGCCCCGCCGCGCTCTACCGCTTCCGCAGCGAGGTGCACGCCGAGCGCCGCCACGTCGGCACGAAGCTCCCCCGCCCCCGCACCCGCTGACCTCCTCCCCCCCCTCTCGCCGACCCACCCCTCTCGCCGACCCACCCCCTAGAAGCTGGCACCCGCGCCAGTCACAACCCACGCATCTGCCGACATCCCGGACCCCTCCCCCGAGGCGTTGGCACCCGCGCCAGTCACAACCCACGCATCTGCCAACATCCCGGACCCCTCCCCCGAGGCGTTGGCACCCGCGCCAGTCACAACCCACGCATCTGCCGACATCCCGGGTATCACCGGCTTGCCGCGGCTCGCTTCCCGTGCTTATGCTCAACCTGAGCATGTGCTCATAGTCAGCAGAAGGAGCTGCAGATGTCCGTCACCAGCCTCCCCACCCCGGGGACCCGTCCTGCGCACGACGCCGTCGAGGCGACCCGCGACATCTACGAGCGGGTGCGGCACGTCATCCCCGAGACGGAGTGGGCGACCTTCGCTCAGGACGTCGTCGCGATCCAGGAGCTCAAGCGCTCGAAGCGGGCCGTCGTCCTCGCGCACAACTACCAGACGCCGGAGATCTTCCACGGGGTCGCGGACGTCGTCGGCGACTCGCTGCTCCTCGCCCAGCGTGCCCAGGACGTCGACGCCGACGTCATCCTGCTCGCGGGCGTGCCCTTCATGGCCGAGACGGCGAAGCTGCTCAACCCCGCGAAGACCGTGCTCGTCCCCGACATCACCGCGGGCTGCTCGCTCGCCGACGGCATCACCGCCGAGGACGTCCTCGCCCTGCGGGCGGAGCACCCGGGCGTGCCGGTCGTCACCTACGTCAACTCCAGCGCCGCGGTGAAGGCCGTGAGCGACATCTGCTGCACCTCGGGCAACGTCGAGCGGGTCGTGCGCCACCTCGGCGTCGACCGCGTCATCCTCATCCCCGACGAGTACCTCGCCCGCAACGTCGCACGGGCGACCGGGGTCGACGTCATCACCCACCCGACCCGCTGCGAGGTGCACGAGCGCTTCGACGTCGCGCAGGTCGAGCAGCTGCGGGCCGAGACCCCCGGGCTCACCGTCCTCGCCCACCCGGAGTGCTCGCCCGAGGTCGTCGCCGCCGCCGACGTCGCGGGCTCGACGGCCCAGATGATCGACTACGTCACCACCCACCGACCGCCGCACGTCGCGCTCATCACCGAGTGCTCGATGGCCGACAACATCCGCGCGGCCGACCCCGGGCTGCACTACGTCCAGCCGTGCAACATCTGCCCGCACATGCGCCGGTCGACCCTCACGAAGATCCGTCTCGCCCTCGAGACGGGCGGCCCGGAGATCGTCCTCGACCCGACCACCGCCGCGGCCGCCCGCCGCGCGGTCGAGCGCATGCTGGAGCTGTCGTGAGCGCGCGCGTGGTCGAGACCGACGCCCCGGTCGTCGTGGGGTCCGGGCTCGCCGGGCTGAGCGTCGCCCGTCACCTCGGCGGCCCGTGCGTCGTCGTCGCCCCCGCCGGCCTCGGCGAGGGCACGGCGAGCGCCTGGGCGCAGGGCGGCATCGCCGCGGCGGTGGGCCCCGGGGACGACCCGCAGCAGCACGCGGACGACACCGCGCGGGCCGGGTCCTTCGCCGGTGACACCGCGACGATCGCCCGGATGACCCAGGCCGCCCCCGCTCTCGTCGCCGAGCTCGTGGCGGCCGGCGTCCCCTTCGACCGGGACGCCTCCGGTGAGCTCTCCCTCGGGCGCGAAGGGGGCCACGGCCGGCACCGGGTCTGCCACGTCGGCGGCGACCGCACAGGAGCGGCGGTCGTCGACACCCTCGCGCCGCAGGTCGCCGCCACCTCCGACGTCGCCGTCGTCCGCGGGCGAGCACTGGAGCTGCTCGTCGACGACGACGGCGTCGCCGGCGTCCTCGTGCTGGATCCTGACGGTCCGCTGGAGCTGCGGACCCGCCGCGTCGTGCTCGCGACGGGTGGCGGCGCCGCCCTCTACCGCGACACGACGAACCCGCTCGGCTCCTGGGGCAGCGGGGTGGTCCTCGCCGGACGTGCCGGGGCCCGGCTCGCCGACCTCGAGCTCGTGCAGTTCCACCCCACGAGCCTCGACGTCGGCGGCGGCTCGGGGGCTCCCCTGCCGCTGGTCACCGAGGCGGTCCGTGGCGCCGGCGCTCACCTCCTCTCCGACGGGCGACGCTTCGTCGACGAGGTGAGCCCGCGCGACGTCGTCGCCGCCGCGGTCCACCGCGAGCGCGTGCTCGGGCGCCAGGTCGCGCTCGACTGCCGCCACGTCCCCGACCTGCTCGAGCACTTCCGCGGCCTCGCGCAGCGGTGTGCCGACATGGGGCTGGACCCCGCACGCGACCTCCTGCCGGTGCGCCCCGCCGCCCACTACCAGATGGGCGGCGTGCTCACCGATGCCCGCGGCCGTACCGACGTGCCCGGGCTCTGGGCGTGCGGAGAGGTCGCGTGCACCGGTCTGCACGGGGCCAACCGGCTGGCCTCGAACTCGCTGCTCGAGGCGGGGGTGATGGGCACTGCGGTCGCGCAGGACGTCGCCTGCTGGCCCGGGCGGACCGCCTCATGGGCCACGGACCGCGTCGACCCGGTGCCGCCCGAGCGGACGACCACCCTCGCGCCCGTCGACGGACGACGCGCGTCGCCCACGTCGCCGGAGATCGCCTCGGTCGAGGTGCGCGCCGTGATGTCCGACCTCGTCGGTGTCGTGCGCGACGCCGACGGCCTCGCGCAGGCCATCGGCCGGCTCGACGACCTGCCCGGCGACGACGCCCTCCTCGGCGGGCTCGTCGCCCGCCGGGCGCTGGCCCGCCGCGAGAGCCTCGGGGCCCACCTGCGCGCCGACGCCCCCGCCCCGGCGGTGGCGTGATGACGGCCCCCCGCGACGTCGCCCCGCTCGTCCGGGCCGCTCTCGACGAGGACCTCGGCACGCTCGGCGACATCACCTCGCTCGCGACGATCGCCCGCGACGCCCGCGGCGAAGCGACGCTCGTCGCCCGGGCCGACGGGGTGGTCTCGGGCACCGACTTCGTCGTCGAGACCTACGCGCAGGTCGACCCGCAGGTGCGGGTGCGGCTCTCGTCGGAGGACGGCGACCGGGTGAGCGCCGGCGACGTCGTCGCGCACGTCGAGGGACCGTCACGCTCGCTGCTCACGGGCGAGCGGGTGGCGTTGAACTTCGTCGGCCTGCTCAGCGGGGTCGCCACCGCCACCGCCCGGCTCGTCGACCTCGTCGAGGGCACGGGCGCGGTCGTCGTCGACACCCGCAAGACAGTGCCGGGCCTGCGTGCCGCGCAGAAGCGGGCCGTGCGCCACGGCGGTGGTGCCAACCACCGCCTCGGGCTCGACGACGCGGTCATGGTCAAGGACAACCACCTCGGTCTCGCCGGCGGTCTCGCACCCGCGCTGGAGCGGGTGCGTCGACGCCCGGGCCCGGTGGGGCACATGACGCGGGTGGAGGTCGAGGTCGACTCCCTCGACCAGCTCGACGAGCTCCTCGCGATCGAGTCCGAGCAGGTCGCAGCCGGCGCTCGACCGGTCGTCGACGTCGTCCTGCTCGACAACATGGGGCCCGACGAGGTCCGAGCGGCGGTGGCGGCGATCCGCTCCGCGCGCAGCGGTCTGCTCGTCGAGGTCTCCGGCGGTGTCACCGAGACGAGCATCCGCGCGCTCGCCGAGGCCGGTGCCGACGTCATCTCCGCGGGGGCGCTCACCCACAGCGCCCCGTGGCTCGACGTCGCGCTCGACCTGTAGCGCCCGGCCTCGGCCGTCAGCGGCGGCGGCGCGAGGTGCCGAAGAGGGAGCGGGTGATCTCGCGCCCGATGACGGTGCCGGCCGAGCGCAGCGCGGAGCGGAAGGCCGAGGACTGCACGACCTGCTCGACCACCCCGGGCTGCTCCTTGGGCGCCCGGCCCCGGGGTGCGGGTGCCGGCGGGGCGCCCTGCGGCGCCGGCGGCTGGGTGGGAGCCGGCGCCGGCGCCTGCTCGGGGGTCGGCGCCTTCGTCAGGCGGGCGGCGAGCAGCTCGTAGGCCGACTCCCGGTCGACCGGCTCGGCGTACTTCCGGGCGAGGGCCGAGCCGACGATCGCGCCGTCGACGACGCCCTCGGCGCTGGGAGCCATGAGCGACTCGGGCGCGCGCATCTTCGTCCACGCGACGGGGGTGGGAGCGCCCCGCTCGGAGAGCACGGTGACGACGGCCTCGCCGGTGCCGAGCGTCGTCAGCAGCTCGGCGAGGTCGTACTCGGTGTGGGGGTAGGTCGAGACCGCGGCCTTGAGCGCCTTGCTGTCCTCCGGCGTGAAGGCGCGCAGCGCGTGCTGCACACGGTTGCCGAGCTGGGCGAGCACGCCCGAGGGCACGTCCTTCGGGCTCTGGGTGACGAAGAAGACGCCGACGCCCTTGCTGCGGATGAGCCGCACCGTCTGCTCGATCGCGTCGAGGAAGGGCTTGGACGCGTCGTCGAAGAGCAGGTGCGCCTCGTCGAAGAAGAAGACGAGCTTGGGCTTGTCGACGTCGCCGACCTCGGGCAGGTCGTGGAAGAGGTCGGCGAGCATCCACATGAGGAAGGTCGAGAAGAGCTGGGGGCGGTCCTGCACCGCGGGCAGCTCGAGGCAGGTGACCATCCCGCGGCCGTCCGGCGCGACCCGCAGGAGGTCGGCCGTGTCGAGCTCGGGCTCGCCGAAGAAGACGTCGGCGCCCTGGTCCTCGAAGGCGATGAGGTTGCGCAGGATGACCCCGGCCGTGGCCTTCGACAGGCCGCCGAGAGCCTTCAGCTCCTCCTTGCCCTCGTCGGACGTGAGGTGGGTGATGACCGCCCGCAGGTCCTTGAGGTCGAGCAGCGCCAGGCCCTGCTTGTCCGCGTAGTGGAAGACGAGGCCGAGGCTCGACTCCTGGGTGTCGTTGAGCCCGAGGACCTTGCTGAGCAGCGTCGGCCCGAAGGACGTGATCGTCGTGCGCACGGGGATGCCCTTGCCCATGCCGCCGAGCGAGAGGAACTCGGTGGGGAAGCCCGCGGCGGTCCACGTCTGCCCGACCTCCGCCGCGCGCGAGGTGAGCTTCTCTCCCCCTTCGCCGGGGCTCGCCAGACCGGAGAGGTCGCCCTTGATGTCGGCGAGGAAGACGGGGACGCCCTGGGCCGCGAGCTGCTCGGCCATGACCTGAAGCGTCTTGGTCTTGCCGGTGCCGGTCGCGCCCGCGACCAGCCCGTGACGGTTGAGCACCGACAGCGGGATGCGCACGGGGGTGTCGGCATGGGTCGCGCCGTCGACGACGGCGGCGCCGAGCTCGAGCACCGGCCCGTCGAAGGTGTAGCCGGCGCGGATCTGGTCGAGGAGCGGCGTCGTCGTCACCCGCCCGAGCGTAGGACACGGCGGCGGGCGAAGGGGTGGTGACGAGTCGGTCACGGCGCCCCGCCCCGGGTGGGCGCTGACGGGTCGTGCCCCTATCGTGGCGGCGTGATCTTCAAGGCCGTGGGCGACTCGCGCCCGTACCCCGACCACGGGTACGACTCCGCCCGCGACTGGGCGCAGATCCCGCCGCGGATGATCCGTCTGGACCTGCTGACGACGACGCGCAGCTCGCTGGACCTGCACAACCTGCTCGCCGAGGACTCGACCTTCTACGGCGACCTCTTCCCGCACGTCGTGTCCTGGCGAGACCGGCTCTTCCTCGAGGACGGGCTGCATCGCGCGGTGCGCGCCGCGCTGCAGCAGCGTCCGACGATCCACGCACGGGTGCTGGAGCTCGAGGGCTGACGATGGCGCGGGGGGACTACGAGGAGGCCGACCGGGGTCGGTCGCAGGGACGGCGCACCTTCGTCACGGTGCTCGTCGTGCTCCTCCTGCTCTTCTTCGCCTTCTGGTACGCGATGAGCTACATCCGCGCCGACGAGGAGGGCCGTCGCCAGCCGGGCGCGTCGGCGTCGACGAGCTCGGTGTGCGCGATCCAGCCGAAGGACGTCGTCGTCAACGTCTACAACGGCACCGGCCGGGACGGGCTCGCGGCATCGGTCGCGCGTGACCTGCGCAAGCGCGGCTTCCAGATCCGCAAGATCGAGAACTACCACGGCGGGCGCGTCGGCGGGGTCGGGCTCATCCGCTACGGCGACAAGGGCGCCCCGAAGGTCAAGGTCGTCGGGCGGCACGCCGGCGCGATGCAGAAGGTCCGCGACAAGCGCGTGCGCTCGATCATCGACGTCGTCGTCGGCAAGGACTTCGAGGACCTCGAGCCCCTCTCCGTCGCCCGCCGCTGCTGAGAGCGCCGGGGGGTCAGCGCACGCGGCTGATGGTGAAGTCGAGCGAGCCGTCGCCCACGGCGCGGCACTCGACCGAGCTGTCCCCGACGGAGACGCTCTGCCCCTGCTCGCACGTGTAGGTACCGCCCTCGGTGCCCCCGGCGGAGAAGGTGGCGGCTCCCCCTTCGGTGGCCGACTCGAGCCGGAAGCGGTCGCCGACGCTGCCGAGGACCGGTCCGGAGACGGGGAAGGGCAGGTCGTTGAACTTGCTGCCCGAGACGGAGATCTCGCAGCTGCGCAGCTGGGTGTCGGTCGTGCACTTCTCCGACCACTTGTCGACCTGGCAGCCGGCGAGCGCCGCGGTCGTCAGGGCGAGGGCCAGGAGGGATCCGGTGGCTCGTGCGCGCATGGCCCCACCCAACCAGAGCGGCCCCGGCCGCGCGAAGGGGAGCCCTCCCCGGCCCTACCGGCCGGTGGCCGCCGCGAGCGCGGCCGCGAGGTAGCGGTCGGTGATCGCGGCCTGCACCCGACGGGAGACGAAGGGGGCGACCCGGCTCCCGAGGAAGGCGGGCCGGCTCACGGCGGAGATCTCGACGCGTGCGCCGTGCTCGTCGCGCACGACCTCGAAGCGCTCGACCCCGGTCTCGGGGTGGCCGGGCAGGGTCGTGTACTCGAAGCCGACGCGCCCGTCCTCGCGCACGACGGAGGTGACGCGGCAGGGCGAGACGGCGACGACCGGGCCGAGCCGCAGACCGAGGACGACCGTGGCGCCGAGCTCGACGTCGCGGTCGGCGCGGACCTGGAGCCCGGCGGCGCGGTGCATCCCCCAGGACATGAGCGCCGCTGCGCAGCGGTCGACGTCCGAGCCGGCCGGCAGCGGCTGGACGCGCTCGACGTGATGGACCCTCGGCGGCGGCGCCGTCAGCCAGCCCGACACCCCCGGAGCGGGCTGCTCCGCGGCGGCCCGTCGCAGGGCGGAGGGGAGGTCGGGCCGCAGGGTCATCACAGGTCCATCATGGCGGCCGGGCGGGCCGCGACGCCGTCGTCGGACCAGGGGTGGCTCCGCGTCGGTACCGATTCGGAGCAGTAGTTCAGGACGGCCTGTCAGATCCTCCTGGACCGTCTAGGTTGAGCCCCGCCACCCCCTTCGCCCGCCACGGCCTGTCCCCTCCGGAGACCCTCCATGCCCTCGCGCACCCGAACTGCCGCCACGCTCATCGCCTTCTCCGGGCTGACGCTCGGCGCGCCGGTCGCCACCGCCCACGCCGCCGACCCGGCGCCCGTCACCGCGGCGACGCCTGTCGTCTCGGACCAGGCCTGCGGGGTCGGGCAGGACACGATCGTCATCCCGGAGACGGAGGGGGTGACGTACTCGATCACTGCGGACCGCGAGCGCGTGATCTTCCCCGAGGGCGTCGAGCTGCCGGGCGTCATCGCCGCGCTCGTGTCGGAGGACGAGTCCGGGGACCTCTTCGAGGCCTGGCCCGACGAGCTGACCCTCACGCTCGACGTCACCGCCGACGAGGGCTACGTCCTCGCCCCGGGCAGCGCCGAGACCGTCGAGGTGACCCTCGACAGCACCGGGTGCGCGCCCGTGGAGCAGCCGGCTGTCACGGTCGAGAGCACCGAGTGCGAGAGCGTGACGCTCACCAACCCCTCGGACGCCGAGGTCACCGTGACCCTTGAGGACTGGGAGAGCTGGGAGCCCACGAGTTACGTCGAGCAGACCCTGGACCCCGGTGCCACGGAGACCCTCACGGTGGCGGAGGGTGCCTACGACTGGATCGCCTTCGACTCGCGGGTCGGCTCCTTCTGGCTGACGGGTGTCACGGATGATGATGACTTCGAGGAGGGCATGGCAGGTCCGGCGTTGACGCAGAAGTCCGTCGAGGGCGCCGCGAAGAGCCTCCCCCGTGCGCTCGGCGGACGAGCCGCCGCGCCGGACGACTACACCATCACCGAGAAGGAGCTCGAAGAGCTGCGAGAGATCGGCGTGCTCCTCGACGGACTCGAGTCCGGCGCCTTCTTCTTCGGCACGGGCATGGTCGACGTCGAGGCGTGCGACGACGCGACGTCGGAGCCGACCCCGCCGGTCACCCCGGTGGACGTCGACGGTGCGCCGGGTACCGCAGACCCCGCCGACGAGGCGCCCCGTGTGCCCGCCGTGGTCCAGACCGACGGCGGCTCGCTCGACCGCAGCCCGGTCGGCGGGCTCATGCTCGTCGGCGGGCTCCTCCTGGGCGCCGGCGCCGTGGTGCGCCGCGTCGTCCGGGGTTGAGCCAGGCCCGACACGGATGAGGCGAGGTGGTGCGATGGACGACAGGCGGCGCGAGCGCATCACCTGGTCGCGATGAGCGGCCGCCGCCGCTCACGAGATCGCCCGCCCCCCCTTCGTCGGCGTCGTAGGCGACCTAGGCGGCCTCGGGTCCGTGCTTGCGGCAGGAGGGCAGCACCACCTGCACCGCGACGGGAGCGACGTACAGCCCCCAGTAGAGCGGGCCGGAGACGTAGCCCGCCGCCCCGGCGGCGACCACGCCGAGGAAGACCAGCCCGAGGACGACTGCTAGGACTCGTCGACGACACAGAGTGCCGTCAGGGTGCCTGAGCCATGAGGTTGACATCGTCGCTCCGATCAGGAGGGGGGATGTCTGCGGAGCATAGGCCTCAGCTCTCCCCCTGCACGACGAAGCCCGGTGGACCGTGACGGTCCACCGGGCTTCGGCGATGCTGGCGGTGGCGGTGGGATTTGAACCCACGGTGGGCGTGAACCCACACGCGCTTTCGAGGCGCGCTCCTTAGGCCGCTCGGACACGCCACCGCCGGTGACTCTACAACGGGGCGTCGGCAGCGAAAAATCAGCGTCGCTGCGAGAAGAAGTCGACGAGCAGCCGCGAGCACTCCTCCTCGAGCACCCCACCGACGACCTCGACCCGGTGCGGCGAGCGCCGGTCGCGCACGACGTCCCACACCGAGCCGCACGCGCCGGTCTTCGGGTCCCATGCGCCGAGGACGACCCGGTCCACCCGCGCGAGGACGCCGGCCCCCGCGCACATGGGGCACGGCTCGAGCGTCACGACGAGGGTGCAGCCGTCCAGACGCGAGGTGCGAAGGGAGCGTGCGGCCTGCCGCAGCGCGGTCATCTCGGCGTGGCCGGTCGGGTCCGCCTCGCCCTCGCGGGTGTTGCCCCCTTCGCCGACGACTGCGCCCTCGGGGTCGAGGACGAGAGCACCGACCGGGATCTCGCCACGCTCCCCCGCGGCGGCGGCGAGCTCGAGCGCGCGACGCATCCACTCGGCCTCCGCATCGCGACCGGGACGGGCAGGATGTGCCGAGCGCGTCATGCCCACAGTCTCTCCCGAGGAGGACCCATGCTCGACAGCTTTCCCGACGACCCCTTCGCCACGACGGTCGTCGTCATCATCGCCCTCGGCTTCGTGCTCGTCATCGGGATCCTCCTCACCGCGGTCGTGCGGGGCTCGATGCAGTGGAGCCGCAACAACGCCTCGCCGGACGAGACGCTGACCGCCCGCGTCACCGGCAAGCGCACCTCCGTGAGCGGCGGCCACGGGGACTCCTCGGCGTCCACCTGGTACCACGCGACCTTCGAGCTGCCCGACGGCCGACGTGACGAGCTCGCGATCTCGGCGAAGGACTACGCCCAGCTCGCCGAGGGCGACCGTGGGCAGCTGACCCGCCAGGGCACCCGCTTCAAGGGCTTCCGGCGTGATGGCGTGAGCGGCTTCGCGCGGTAGGTTCGGGGCCATGCGCGTCCTGACCGCCGACCACCCGCTGATCGCTCACAAGCTGACCTACCTGCGCAAGAAGGACACGGACAGCCCGACCTTCCGCCGGCTGGCCGACGAGCTCGTCACCCTCCTCGCCTACGAGGCGACGCGCGAGGTGCGCACCGAGCCCTTCGACATCGAGACCCCGGTCTCGGCGACCCAGGGCGTCAAGCTCTCCTCTCCCAAGCCGCTCGTCGTGCCGATCCTGCGCGCCGGCCTGGGCATGCTCGACGGCATGGTGCGGCTGCTGCCGACGGCTGAGGTCGGCTTCCTCGGCATGCTGCGCGACGAGGAGACCTTCGAGGCGAAGACGTACGCGAACCGCCTGCCCGACGACCTCTCGGGCCGCCAGTGCTACGTCCTGGACCCGATGCTCGCGACCGGCGGCACCCTCGCGATGTCGATCCGCTACCTCGTCGACCGAGGCGCCGACGACATCACCGCCGTCACCCTCCTCGCCGCGCCAGAGGGCATCGAGACCCTGGGCGAGCAGATCGCCGATCTCGACGTGCCCGTCACCCTCGTCACCGGCGCCGTCGACGAGCGGCTCAACGAGCAGGGCTACATCGTCCCCGGCCTCGGCGACGCGGGCGACCGCCTCTACGGCGTCGTCTGATCCCCCTTCGCCGTGGGTCCTCGCCCCGGCGTGTCGGACGACCGGCCCCAGAAGTCACATCTGCCACACTGACCTCAGGCCGACGCCCGGCCCCTGGTCGTCGACCCCTGCTGCGGAGAGAGAGTCATGTCCACGCCACCGATCAAGAAGATCCTGCTCTGGCTGCTCACGATCTTCCTCATCTACGCGATCCTCACCTCGCCCAGCGAGGCTGCCGACATCGTCGGCACCGCGGGTGACGTCATCGGCAACGGCGTGACGAACATCGGCCGCTTCTTCGACTCTCTGATCGCGAGGTAAGCCCGATGGAGGAGGTCGCCCACCGGGGCCTTCGGCGCTATCTCCTCCCCGGCGAGACCCCGGTGGCGGAGATCCGTCACCACGCGATCGTCCTGCTCAAGCCTGCCCTCGCCGTCGTCGGGGCCACCGTGGTCGCCGGCTGGCTCGACGTCTCGACGTCCGACTCGGGCAGCCAGGTGCTGTCCTTCGTGTGGCTGGTCTGGCTCGCCGTCGTCCTGTGGGCGCTGTGGCAGTGGGTCGAGTGGCGGCACACCCGGGTCGTCGCGACCGACAAGCGCGTCGTGCTCTTCGAGGGGTGGATCAACCACAAGGTCTCGATGATGCCGCTGAAGAAGGTCACCGACATGGGCTACGAGCGCTCCCTCGTCGGGCGCGTCCTCGGCTACGGCACCTTCATCCTCGAGAGCGCCGGCCAGGACCAGGCCCTCTCCCGGATCGCCTTCGTCCCCGACCCCGACGAGAACTACCGGGCGATCTGCTCGGTGGTCTTCGGCGTCGTGCCGGGCGAGGAGGACGAGGACGAAGGGGGCGACGACCGCGCCTGGGAGACCTCGCAGGACTACGCGACCCGCCTCGGCGTCGTCGACGGCCGCTACGTCGGCACCCCGCCGCACCCTGCGCCGCACCACGAGCCGATCTACCGCAGCTCCGACCTCGTGCGTCGCACCCGCGACGACGACACCGGCGAGCTCCCGCCGTACGACCCCGACGCCTACTGAGCCGACGGCCGGCGGCCCCCGCTGCGCGTCGAGCCATCGCGGACGAGCCAGGCGCGACGGACCGAGGCGACGGCGTCCCACCCGCAGATGACGACGATCCCGACGGCCACGGCGGGGTAGGACACCGACCAGTCGAGGTCGGTGCCGAAGCGCTCGGCGAAGACCGTCGGCAGGTCCGTGAGCAGCTGGTCGCTGAGCAGCAGCCAGACGAGGAGCACGGCGGAGACGACGTTCGCGAGGACGTTGACGGCCGCGAGGGTGGGCGTCCAGCGCCCGACCCGCCAGGCAGCGAGCGAGACGGCGGCGTCGAGGACGAAGAGGCCCACGAGGACGAGCTTCCACACGAGCGGCAGCTGCGGGTCGAGCACCTGCACGCCTCGCTCCCCCACCCCGGAGAGCTGCCAGACGAGCAGGACGACCATCGCCGCGCTGAAGCTGACCTCGGCGGCCATCTCGCCGAAGCGGGGCGCACGCCACGGCGCGTCCCCGGGCAGCTGGTCGGGGTCCCACGGCGTGATCGGGGCGTCGCGCTCGGACTCGCTGCGGCTGCGCTCGACGATGACGAAGACGAGGGTGGTCCAGAAGACGAGGTGCACGCCGGTCTGCAGCACCGCGCCGATCGTGCGGCCGAGGACGTCGCCGAAGCCCCGGTCGGTCGCGAGCGACTGGGTGATGAGCACCCCGAGGACGACGCACGGCAGGACGACGGCGAGCAGCACCTTGAGCAGACGGACGTAGTCGGCGTAGACGGCCGGGCCGACGAGGTGCTGGGGCCGGCCTCCGTACTCGCGGGCCAGGACGTCCGGGTCGCCGAGCTCGGCGACCGCAGCCCGCTCGGCGGCGCTCGGGTCCTCGCCCGCGGCGACGCGGTCCTCGACGGCCTCCTCGAGGGTGACGCGCAGCTCGCGGGCGACGTCGGGGCCGCTCTCCTGCGGCAGCTGTCGGGTGACCGTCCAGATGTAGCGGTCGGTGAGGGTGCTGGGACTCATGGCGTCTCCGTCTCCAGTGCGTCGATCGCGCGGTCGAGCGACCGCCACTCCTGCATCAGGTGGGCGCGCACCCGCGCGCCGGCCGGGCTCGTGCGGTAGAACTTCCGCGGCCGGGCCTCGTCGGTGTTCCACTCGCTCGTCAGCAGGCCGTGCTTCTCCAGGCGCCGCAGCAGCGGGTAGAGCGTGTTGCCGTCGACGGCGAAGCCTCCGGCGTCGAGCGTCTCGAGCAGGGCGTATCCGTACCGGGGCTGCTCGAGGACCGCCAGGCACGCGAGGACGACCGTGCCGCGCCGCAGCTCCTGCATGTGCCCCGCCAGCAGCTCCTCGTCCATGCGTCACATCATAGTGTGCGTCACACACTATTGTCTACGACACATGCTCACCTGCCCCCACTTTCCCGCCCAGGGCGGGAAAGCTCGACCTCGGGAAGGAAATGTCCCTGCCCGAGGTCGAACCTTCTTGCCCGAAGGGGGACCGGTCCCCCCTTCGCACACCGTCCACAGACGACGCGCTGTAGGAGCGGCCATCCACAGGACGGGGACACCCCCGCGACGCACGCCTGCGAGCAGCAGACCCTCGTGCATGCGCACTCTCCCCGCCGAGGTCGTCGAGCTCGCCCACGGTCAGCGCGGTGCCCTGACCACTGCCCAGGCCCGTGTCCTGGGTCTCCTCCCGAGCGACCTCGTCGAGCTCGCCGGCCACCGGCAGCTGGAGCACCCCTTCCGGGGCGTCTACACGCTGCCGCCTCCACCCGGCGAGGACGCCGAGGGCCGGCACCTGAGGCTGTGCGCAGCGCTGCGGCTGCTGTACCCCCAGGGCGCGCTCACCGGCGTCAGCGCGGTCCTCGCGCACGGCGCGGCCGTGTCTGGTGCGGATCTCAGCCGGCCGGTCCTGCGGTGGTCCAAGGACCGCGGCACCGGGGTCAAGGGAGCCGTCTTCCGACGCTCCACCGGCCCTGTCGTCGAGACGTCGCTCGGCCCGACGACCGCGCTCCCCCAGGCGCTCGTCGAGGTGGCGATGGACTCCGGACCGGTCGCCGGGGTCGTCAGCGCGGACCACGCCCTGCACTCCCGGGCGGTCACTCTCGAGCAGCTGTCTGCTGCGCTGGACGACGTCCGCCGGTGGCCCCGCGCCGGCCGGGTCCGCTCGATGCTGGCGCTCGTCGACGCTCGGTCCGAGTCCGTCGGGGAGAGCCAGACCCGCTGCCAGCTGAGCATCGCCGGGATCGTGGCGGTGCCGCAGGTCGAGATCCGCGACGAGGACGGCGAGCTCGTCGCCCGGGTCGACCTGCTCGTCGACGACTGGGTGGTCGTCGAGTTCGACGGCCGCATCAAGTACGCCGACGGCGACCCCTCGGTGCTGTGGCGGGAGAAGAAGCGCGAGGACGCGCTGCGCCGGCTCGGCTACGTCGTCGTCCGGGTGACGTGGGCGGACCTGCGGGTCCCCGGCAAGGTCGCCGCCATGGTGCGCCGAGCACGCCAGGACGTCCGCCCCGCCTGACCTCGGGCAAGAACCTTCGACTCTGGGAAGGACATGTTCTTGCCCGAGGTCGAGCTTTCCCGCCCTGGGCGGGAAAGCTGGGCCGGGGCGAAGGGGGGTCAGAGGGCCTTGAGGATGTCGGAGACCCGGTCCTTCGCGTCCCCGAAGAGCATCTGGGTGTTCTCGCGGAAGAAGAGCGGGTTCTGCACCCCCGCGTACCCCGACGCCATGGAGCGCTTGAAGACGACGACGTCCGCGGCGTTCCACACCTCGAGCACCGGCATGCCGGCGATCGGGCTCGTCGGGTCCTCCGCCGCGGCCGGGTTGACCGTGTCGTTGGCACCGATGACGAGGACGACGTCGGTCTGCGGGAAGTCGTCGTTGATCTCGTCCATCTCGAGCACGACGTCGTAGGGCACCTTCGCCTCGGCGAGCAGGACGTTCATGTGGCCCGGCAGACGGCCGGCCACCGGGTGGATCCCGAAGCGGACGTCCACCCCCTTCGCCCGCAGCCGCGCGGTGAGGTCGGCGACGGGGTACTGCGCCTGGGCCACCGCCATGCCGTACCCGGGCGCGATGACGACCGACGACGCGTCCGAGAGCAGCTCGGCCACCCCCTCGGCGGTGATCTCGCGGTGCTCGCCGTAGTCGCGCTCCTCCCCCGTCACCGCGCCGTCGGAGCCGAAGCCCCCGGCGATGACGGAGATGAAGGAGCGGTTCATCGCCCGGCACATGATGTAGCTGAGGTACGCACCCGAGCTGCCGACGAGCGCACCGGTGATGATGAGCAGGTCGTTGCCGAGCAGGAAGCCGGCCGCGGCCGCCGCCCACCCCGAATAGCTGTTGAGCATCGAGACGACGACGGGCATGTCGCCGCCGCCGATCGAGGCGACGAGGTGCCAGCCGAGACCGAGGGCGAGCAGGGTGATGACGCCGAGGATGCTCTGGCGCAGGGCGTCCTGGTCGTGCGGCACGACGACGTAGAGCACCGTGAGCAGCACGAAGGCGACGAGCACCCCGAGGTTGAGCACGTGCCGCGCGGGCAGCACGAGCGGCGAGCTCTTCATCCGCCCCGACAGCTTGAGGTACGCGACGACCGAGCCGGTGAAGGTCACGGCACCGATGAAGACACCGACCGCGACCTCGCCGTCGTGGATCTTGGGGTTCGCGCTCGCCTCGTAGGCGGAGTTCCACCCGACGAGCACGGCCGCGAGGCCGACGAAGGAGTGGAGCAGCGCGATGAGCTCGGGCATGCCGGTCATCTCGACCCGGCGGGCCCGGGCGACGCCGATCGCCCCCCCGATGCCCATGGCGAGCGCGATGAGGACGAAGCCGCCCAGACCGGCGCCCTCGTCGACCTCGAGACCCCCGACGGAGGTGCCGACGGTCGCGGCGAGGACGGTGACGACGAGCGCGATCGCCATGCCGGCGACGCCGAAGCGGTTGCCCGATCGAGCGGTCTCGTGCTTGCTCAGACCGGACAGCGCGAGGATGAAGAGCAGCCCGGCGACGATGTAGGCGCCCTGGACGAGGGTGAGCGGGATCGACATCAGGCGTCACCCTTCCGGAACATCTGGAGCAT
Organism: Janibacter sp. Y6; assembly: GCF_040900765.1. NCBI lineage: Bacteria > Bacillati > Actinomycetota > Actinomycetes > Micrococcales > Intrasporangiaceae > Janibacter > Janibacter sp. Y6. Next base: position 25,833 of record NZ_JAKLYZ010000008.1, on the reverse strand, counting down.
CCGCGCGGTGACCGTGAAGCCGCCGAAGACGTTGATGCTCGCGAGGAGGATGGCGACGAAGGCGAGCGCCGAGACGGCCACCCCGCCGTCGTGCCCGACCTGCAGGAGCGCACCGACGACGATGATCCCGCTGATCGCGTTGGTCACCGACATGAGCGGCGTGTGCAGCGCGTGGTGGACGTGGCCGATGACGTAGAAACCGACGACGACCGCGAGCATGAAGACCATGAAGTGCCCGAGGAAGGGCGCCGGGCTCACCGCGGCGACGAGCAGGAAGAGCAGCGCGCCCGCCCCGCCGAGCGCGAGCCGGGTCGTCGGGCTCATCGGCTCCTTCGGCGGCGGCGGTGGGGCCACCTCGGTCGAAGGGGGTGGGGCCGGGGCGGCCGAGACCTGCACCGGCGGCGGGGGCCACAGCGTCTCGCCGTCGCGCGCGACGGTCATGCCGCGCACGACGACGTCGTCGAGGTCGAGGACGAGCTGCCCGTCCTTGCCGGGGGTCAGCAGCTTGAGCAGGTTGACGACGTTCGTCCCGTAGAGCTGGCTGGCCTGGGTGGGCAGGCGGCCGGCGAGATCGGTGTATCCGATGATCTTCACCCCGTGGTCGGTGACGACCATCTCGTCGGGCACCGAGCCCTCGACGTTGCCGCCGTTGCTCGCGGCCATGTCGACGACGACCGAGCCCGGCCGCATCGCGTCGAGCATCGCGGCGGTGATGAGCCGGGGCGCGGGGCGTCCGGGGATGAGCGCGGTCGTGATGATGATGTCGACGTCGCGCGCCTGCTCGAGGTAGAGCGCCGCGGCTGCCCGGTCGAAGTCCTCGCCGGCCTCCTTCGCGTAGCCGTCGCTCGAGCGCTCGGTGACGACGTCGACGGTGAGGAAGTCCGCGCCCATCGACTCGACCTGCTCGGCGACCTCGGGCCGCACGTCGAAGGCGCGCACGATCGCGCCGAGGCTGCCCGCGGTGCCGATCGCGGCGAGCCCGGCGACGCCCGCCCCGCAGACGAGGACCTTCGCCGGGGGCATCTTGCCCGCGGCCGTCACCTGACCGGTGAAGAGGCCGCCGTACTCGCCCGCGGCCTCGATGACGGCGCGGTACCCGGCGATGTTGGCCATCGAGGACAGGACGTCGAGCGACTGCGCGCGCGAGATGCGCGGGACCGCGTCCATCGCGAGCGCGGTGATCCCGGCCCGGGTGACCCGATCGACGGCCGCGGGGTCGATCGCCGGGGCGAGGAGGCTCGCGAGGGTGGCCCCGGGCCGCATCATCGCCAGCTCGGCCTCGGTGGGCGCGTTGACGCGCACGACGACGTCGGCGGCCCAGGCCTGGGCGGCGGTGCCGATCTGCGCGCCCGCCTCGGCGTACGCCTCGTCGGGGTACGAGGACCGGGCACCGGCCCCGCTCTCGACGACGACGTCGTAGCCGAGGGCGACGACCTGCCCCACGGTCTTCGGTGTCGCGGCCACCCGGGTCTCCCCGGGCCTGGACTCGGCGGGTACTCCAACCTGCATCGGCGATCCTTCGCGAAGCGCTGGGGACAGGGCGCACGCGGGCGCCCTCGGCTGGCCCGAACCTATTGCCTCGCCGTCGACGACGCCCGACTTTGTGACCGCACCGATAGACGCGCCGCCCTCGGCGCCTCACATCGTGAGACGCGGTCGGCACCGCGAGGCTCACGCCCGGTGGAAGCCCGCCCGCTCGGCCGTCGCGGCGTCGGCGAACCACACGTCGACCGTCGTCTCGTCGTACCAGGGGCTGCCGGGCTCGTGGTACTGCATCCACTCACGGTGGCCCTTGACCGGGTGCCCCGGGGGCATCGAGCCGTCGGCGAAGGGGGCGGCCGAACCCCATCCGTAGCCGCCGTCGACGACGGCTCGGGCCGGCGGGGTGGTGTCGTCGTCGGCGAGCGACTCGGCCCGACGCTCGCGCTCGGCCTCCTCGTCGTCCCAGTACGTGTGGCCCGGGTCGTCGGTGACGGCCGGCGCGGGGGCCGGCGGCGGCTCGACCGGGTCGGGGGCCGACGGGTGCGCGACCGGCTCGGGGGCGAGGGTGGGCTCGGGGGCAGGTGCGGGCTCGGGCGTGGTCGGCTCGGTCCTAATCGGTTCAGGAGCGGGAGCCGGCTCGGAGGACGGGGAGACCGCGGGCGAAGGGGGCGGCGGCGGGGTGCTCGAGGTGGTGCTCGGCGACGCGCTGAGGTCCTCGACCGGTCGGGCCGAGCTGCGCGAGATGCGCACCGTCTGCTCGACGTCGTCGCTCGGCGCGTGCACGACGGGCGCCTGCTGCGGGTCGGTGCCGGCTGCGGTCGGCGCGCTCTCGGTGATGGCGCTGGCCGGCTCGGTGCTGCCCGTCCCCTCGGTGCTGCTCGCCGGCTCGGCGCTGCTCGCCTTGAAGACCTGCGTCGGCTCGGTCGAGGTCTCCTGCGGCGCTGCGCCGCTCTCGTCGGAGCCCTCCCAGGCCCCGGAGGGCGAGGTGCTCTCGTGGGGCGCGACGTAGGCCGCCGTGCCGCTCGAGCGGGTGTGCGCGCCGGGCGTCTGCTCGGCCGCCGCCTGGCGGATCGCGTCGTACGAGGGGACCGCGCTCTCCTGCTGCTTCGAGCGGCGCATGAGCAGCACGATCGCCACGACGGCGGCCACCGGGAGGAGCACGCAGAGCACCGCGAAGACGAGGAGCTCGATGGGACCGATGTTCGGCACGACGGGACCTCCGGCAGACGCTGATGACGACCCCGGCGGCCGTCGCGACGACTCTAGCGGCGAGCAGGCCCCCGCCTGCCCTGGACGACCGCCGCCGGGCACGCGAGGATCACGTCATGAGCGACCCGAAGCAGACCCTGTCCACCGCCGAGGTCGTCGAGTCCGGCCTCGACGACTGGCGCCAGCTCCTGGGGGTGATCCGGGCTCGCTACCGCACCGGCGACTTCGCCACCGGCCTCGCCCTCGTCGACCGGGTCGGAGCCCTCGCCGAAGCAGCCGACCACCACCCCGACATCACCCTCACCTACCCCGAGGTGGTCATCTCGATGTCGAGCCACGACGTCGACGGCATCACCAGCCGCGACATCGACCTCGCCCGCGAGATCTCCGCCGTCGCCCGCGAGCTCGGTGTCACCGCGGACGTCGCCGGCCTCACCCAGCTCGACATCGGTCTCGACACCGACGACGGCAGCACGCACGGCGCCTACTACGCAGCGCTGCTCGGCAGCGACCTCAAGGACGGCGAGCCGGTCGACCCCAGCGGCCAGGTGCCGACGATCTGGTGGCAGACCCCGGGCGACGCCGACCCCGGCGACCCGACCCTGCCGCCGCCGCCCGTCGAGCAGCGGTGGCACCTCGACGTGTGGGTCCCCCACGACGACGTCGAGCGCCGGCTCCAGGCCGTGCTCGACGCGGGTGGTCGGCTCGTCAGCGACGCGGCCGCCCCCTCCTTCTGGGTCGTCGAGGACACCGACGGCAACCGCTCCTGCATCTGCACCTCGACAGGGCGCTGAGGCTCCCCCCTTCGAGGCTCCTGCGTCGCACCTCAGGACGACGCCTTCGAGGCCCCTGCCCGCGACGCGCCGACGGACGAAACCCGGGCGCGGCGCCGGCGGGGGCCCTGCGAGGATGCGGGCATGCGCCCGATCCGCCAGTCCCTCAAGCTGCAGCACGTCCGCTACGACGTCCGGGGACCGATCCTCGCCGAGGCCCAGCGGCTCGAGGCCGAGGGCCACAAGGTGCTCAAGCTCAACATCGGCAACACCGCCCCCTTCGGCTTCGAGGCGCCGGAGGCGATCGTCGCCGACATGACCCGGCACCTGCCCGACGCGCAGGGCTACGTCGACAGCAAGGGCATCTACTCGGCGCGCACGGCCGTCGCGCAGTACTACCAGTCGCGCGGCCTGCGGGAGACGACCGTCGAGGACGTCTACATCGGCAACGGCGTCTCCGAGCTCATCTCGATGGTGCTCCAGGCCTTCGTCGACGACGGCAACGAGATCCTCGTGCCCGCCCCCGACTATCCCCTGTGGACCGGCGCCGTCGCGCTGGCCGGCGGCACCCCCGTGCACTACCGCTGCGACGAGAGCAACGGGTGGGACCCCGACCTCGCCGACATCGAGGCCAAGATCACCGAGCGCACCCACGCGATCGTCATCATCAACCCCAACAACCCCACCGGCGCCGTCTACAGCGAGGCGACCGTCCGGGGGCTCGTCGACATCGCCCGGCGCCACGACCTCGTCGTCATGGCCGACGAGATCTACGAGAAGATCATCTTCGACGACGCGGTCCACCACCACGCCGCGTCCTTCGCCGGCGACGACGTCCTGTGCCTCACCTTCTCCGGGCTCTCCAAGGCCTACCGGGTGTGCGGCTACCGCGCGGGCTGGGTGATGATCTCGGGCCCGAAGCACCTCGCCGAGGACTTCCTCGAGGGGCTCACCCTGCTGGCGAACATGCGCATGTGCGCCAACGTCCCCGCGCAGCACGCGATCCAGACCGCGCTCGGCGGCTACCAGTCGATCACCGAGCTCGTCGAGCCCGGCGGGCGCTTCTACGAGCAGGCCAAGCTCGCCTCACGCCTGCTCAACGACATCCCCGGCGTCAGCTGCGTCGAGCCGCGGGGCGCCCTGTACTGCTTCCCCCGGCTCGACCCGGAGGTCTACCCCGTCGCCGACGACGAGGCCTTCGTCATCGACCTGCTGCGGGCCAAGAAGATCCTCGTCACCCACGGCACCGGCTTCAACTGGTTCGAACCCGACCACTTCCGCGTCGTCTGCCTGCCCGACGAGGAGCTGCTCACCGAGGCCATCGGGCGGATCGGCGACTTCCTCGAGTCGATGCGGGCGTGAGCACGAAGGGGGCGACCCCCGCCGCGCCCGCCGCGGCACCCCCTCGCGCCGAGATCGGCGCCGTCGCGCTCGGCGGCGCCCTGGGGTCGGCCGGGCGGTGGCTCGTGAGCCTCGCCCTGCCCGGTGCGGCCGGCGGGCTGGCCTGGGCGACCCTCGTCGTCAACCTCAGCGGAGCGCTCGCCATGGGGCTGCTCGTCGCGTGGCTCGAGACCCGCCGCTCCACGCACCCGCTCGTGCGCCCCTTCGCCGCGGTCGGCCTGCTCGGCGGGTGGACCACCTACTCCACGCTCGTCCTCGACGTCCGTACGACGCTCGCCGACGGTCGCGCGGGCGAGGCGCTCCTCTACGTCGTGCTGACGCTCGTGCTCGGCGTCGGTGCCGCGGTGGCGGGCCTCGCGCTCGGACACGGGTGGTTCGGCGGCGACGACACCCATGCCGGGTCGGTCGTCGAGGAGGACGAGCTGTGAGCGGGGTCGACCTCGTGCTCGTCGCCCTCGGAGGTGCCGCCGGGGCGACCTCGCGTCATCTCGTCGTCGGGTGGGCGCGGCGGGCGCTCGGGGCGACACCCACCGGGGGCACGGTGCTCGTCAACGTCGTCGGGTCCTTCGTCCTCGGGCTCGTCGCCGCGGTCGTCGCATCCGGCGGCCCGGGATGGGTGCTGGCGCTCGTCGGCGCCGGCTGGTGCGGCGCCTTCACGACCTTCAGCAGCCACGCGGTCGAGGTCGCGGCAGCGCTGCGCGCCGGCCGCGCCCGAGTCGCGGTGGTCAACCTCGCGGTGAGCCTGATCGGCTGCCTGCTCGTCGTCGTCCTCGGGTGGACGCTCGGCAGCGCCCTGGCCTGACCCCCTTCGCCGCCCTCCCTCCCCGCACCCCTCTTCCTCCCCGTCGCCGAGGTATGGCAATCGGTCCCGCGAAGGGGGCGGGTGCGAACGGATCTCCATACCTCGCCGACGCGGTCAGTGGGTGATCGGGGCGACGCAGCGGTACTCGCCGGGCGGGCCGGTGCCGTCGACCTCGAGCGAGACGCGGCGCTGCGTGACGGCGCCGACGAGGCACGTGCGCGGGCCGGTGGCGATGCCGACGAGGACCCCCGGGGTGGCCGCCGGGTCGCCGAGGTGCGCTGCGATGTCGAGGACCTCGACGTCGGCGTCGTCGTAGCCCAGCCCCCGCACGGTCGCCTGCGTCGCGCCGACGTCGATCTCGCCGCGGCGGCGCTGGGCCTCGAGCGCCGAGCGCACTCTCGGCAGGGCCGCCCGGGCGGCACTCGAGTCGCGCGGCGAGGGGTCCTGCCGACGCGTGGCCGCGGCGTTCTCCTCGTGGTGGGGAGCGACGAGGTCAGAGGTCGGGTCCGGCGTCGCGCCCGACGTGCTGCTCGGCTGCGGCGTCGAGGTCGAGGACCCGCCGGGACCGGCCGGCACTCCCTCGCCGCACCCGCCGACCACCGTCACGGCAGCCAGGCACCCCACGACACGTGTCGCGACCCGCATGCCCATGGCTCCCCCTTTGCTCCGCCCCATCGCACCACAGCGGACCGGTCCGCGCCCGCTCAGCAAGACAAACCCCGGCTTCGCAAGAGTTTCTTACTCATGCTCACCCGGGGTTTATCGGGTCACCCGAGAAACTTGGGGCTCGAGGGACTCGCCGGACCCTCACCCGAGCTCGAAGTCCCCCGCACCCGCCCGCATCCGGGCGAGGACCTCCACGAGGGTGGTCGTGTCCTGCTCCGAGAGGCCGAGGGCGCCGAAGACCTCGTCGTTGAGCCGCCGGGTGCACTCCCGGGCGACGCGGGCGCCCTCGGGGGTGATGCCGACGAGCACGGTGCGGCGGTCCTGCGGGTGGGGGCTGCGGGCGACGAGCCCGGCGGCCTCGAGCCGGTCGACCGCATTGGTCACGCTGCTCTGGTGGACCTGCAGGCGCGAGCTGATCGCGCGCATCGGCAGGGCGTCGTGGCGGGTGAAGCCCAGGAGCATGAGCACCTCGTAGCGCGCGAAGGTCACCCCGCTGCCCTGCAGAGCCGCGTCGACCCGGCGCATGAGGATCGCGTGCGCCCGGATCACCGAGGTCACCGCGGCCATCCCGTCGGCGGCCTCGACCCAGCCGCGCTCCACCCACTGGGTGCGCGCCGCGTCGATCGGGTCGAAGGAGAGCACGGCAGCATCTTACATTGACGCGCAATATTTGGACGTCCTACTGTTTGAGGTGACACCGACGTCCTACAGGAGCTCAGTCATGTCTTTGCACACGCCCACCCACCCGGTGCGCTTCGTCACCGCGTCCGCCCTCTTCGACGGGCACGACGCGTCGATCAACATCATGCGGCGCATCCTCCAGAGCCAGGGGGCCGAGGTCATCCACCTCGGGCACAACCGCTCCGTCGCCGAGGTGGTCCAGGCGGCGATCGACGAGGACGTCCAGGGCGTGGCGATCAGCTCCTACCAGGGCGGGCACGTCGAGTACTTCGAGTACCTCGTCCAGCTGCTCCGCGAGCGCGGCGCCGGGCACGTCCAGGTCTTCGGCGGCGGTGGCGGCGTCATCGTCCCCGCCGAGATCCAGCGCCTGCGCGACGCGGGCGTGCGCATCTTCTCGCCCGAGGACGGCCAGCGCCTCGGCCTGCCGGGCATGATCAACACCCTCATCGAGACGTGCGACGTCGACCTGTGGGAGCAGGGGCCGGCCGACGTCGACGCCGTCCTCGCCGGCGACCGGGCGGCCGTCGCCCGGGCGATCACCGGAGCCGAAGGGGGACGCCTCGACGAGACCTTCCTCGCCCGCATCCGCGAGGCGGCTGCCCAGCACGCCGCCCCGGTCCTCGGGCTCACCGGCACCGGCGGCTCGGGCAAGTCCTCGCTCACCGACGAGCTCGTGCGCCGCTTCCGCGTCGACCAGGAGGACAAGCTGCGGGTCGCGGTCATCGCCGTCGACCCCACGCGCCGCAAGGGCGGCGGCGCCCTGCTCGGCGACCGCATCCGGATGAACTCGATCGGCGACGACGGTGCCAGCCCCGTCCTTTTCCGCAGCCTGGCCACCCGCGGGGCGCACGAGATCCCCGAGCACCTCAGCGCGGTCATCGACATCGCCAAGGCCTCCGGCCACGACCTCGTCCTCGTCGAGACCCCCGGCATCGGCCAGGGCGACGCGGCGATCGTCCCCTTCGTCGACCACGCGATGTACGTCATGACCCCTGAGTTCGGCGCGGCCAGCCAGCTCGAGAAGATCGACATGCTCGACTTCGCCGACACCGTCGCGATCAACAAGTACGAGCGCCGCGGCGCCGCCGACGCGATGCGCGACGTCGGCCGCCAGCTCGTGCGCAACCGCGAGGCCTTCGGCGCCCAGCCGCACGACATGCCGGTCTTCGGCACGAGCGCCGCGACCTTCAACGACGGCGGCGTCACCGCGCTCTACCAGCACCTGCGCGACGCGCTGGCGGAGCACGGGCTGCCGGTCACCGAGGGCACCCTCCCCCGCGTCGACACGCGCCACTCCACGCGGATCGGCCAGGTCGTCCCACCTGAGCGCGTGCGCTACCTCGCCGAGATCACCGCCACCGTGCGCGGCTGGCACGAGGACACCCGACGCCTGGCCACCGCGGCCCGTCGCGTGCAGCGGATCGACGCGGTCGCGCAGGAGCTGCCCGAGGGGCAGGGCGCCGACGACGTGCGCCGGCTCCTCGAGCAGGCTCGCGCCGACCTGCCCGCCGAGGTCACCGAGCTCGTGCAGGGCTGGCCGGGAGTCGTCGAGTCCTACTCGGGCGACGAGCAGGTCGTGCGGATCCGCGACCGCGAGATCCGCACCCGCCTCACCCGCGAGAGCCTGTCGGGCAACCGGATCAGCCGGGTCGCCCTGCCCCGGCACACCGACCACGGTGACCTCGTCACCTTCCTGCGCAGCGAGGGGCTGCCGGGCGTCTTCCCGTACACGGCGGGCGTCTTCCCCTTCAAGCGCGAAGGGGAGGACCCCGCCCGGATGTTCGCCGGCGAGGGCGACCCCTTCCGCACGAACCGACGCTTCAAGCTGCTCTCCCAGGGCCAGAGCGCGACCCGGCTGTCCACCGCCTTCGACTCGGTGACCCTCTACGGCCGGGACCCCGACGAGCGCCCCGACATCTACGGCAAGGTCGGCACGTCGGGCGTCTCCGTCGCGACGCTCGAGGACATGAAGCAGCTCTACGACGGCTTCGACCTCGTCGACCCGACGACCTCCGTGTCGATGACGATCAACGGCCCCGCACCGACGGTCCTCGCCTTCTTCCTCAACACCGCGATCGACCAGCAGCTCGAGGCCTTCCGCGCCCGCGAGGGCCGCGAGCCCACCGGCGCCGAGGCCGATGAGGTGCGCACGAGCGCGCTGCAGCAGGTGCGTGGCACGGTCCAGGCCGACATCCTCAAGGAGGACCAGGGGCAGAACACCTGCCTCTTCTCCACCGAGTTCTCGCTGCGGATGATGGCCGACATCCAGGAGTGGTTCATCGAGCAGGGGGTGCGCAACTTCTACTCGGTCTCGATCTCCGGGTACCACATCGCCGAGGCCGGGGCGAACCCCATCAGCCAGCTCGCCTTCACCCTGGCCAACGGCTTCACCTACGTCGAGGCCTATCTCGCGCGCGGGATGGACGTCGACGACTTCGCGCCGAACCTGTCCTTCTTCTTCTCCTCCGGCATGGACCCCGAGTACGCCGTCCTCGGCCGGGTCGCCCGGCGGATCTGGGCGGTGACGATGCGCGAGCGCTACGGCGCCAACGAGCGCAGCCAGAAGCTGAAGTACCACATCCAGACGAGCGGGCGCAGCCTGCACGCGCAGGAGATGGACTTCAACGACATCCGCACGACCCTGCAGGCGCTCAACGCCCTCTACGACAACGCGAACTCACTGCACACGAACGCCTACGACGAGGCGGTGACCACCCCTTCGCCCGAGTCGGTGCGCCGGGCGCTCGCGATCCAGCTCATCATCAGCCGCGAGTGGGGCCTGTCGATGAACGAGAACCCGCTCCAGGGCTCCTACGTGATCGACGAGCTCACCGACCTCGTCGAGGAGGCCGTGCTCGCCGAGTTCGACCGGATCAACGAGCGCGGCGGCGTGCTCGGCGCGATGGAGACCGGCTACCAGCGCGGGCGGATCCAGGACGAGTCGATGCTCTACGAGCACCGCAAGCACGACGGCAGCCTGCCGATCGTCGGGGTCAACACCTTCCTCGCCGAGCGCGGCGACGACGCGGCGCCCGTCGAGGTCGAGCTGGCCCGGGCCACCGAGGAGGAGAAGGAGTCTCAGCTGCGGCGCGTGCGCGCCTACCAGGAGGCCCACCGCGACGAGGCGACCGAGGCGATCGACCGGCTCAAGGCGGCCGCGGCCGGCACCGAGAACGCCTTCGCCGTCCTCATGGACGCCGCCCGCGTGTGCACCCTGCAGCAGGTCACCGACGCCTTCTTCGAGGTCGGCGGCCAGTACCGGCGCAACGTCTGAGCCGGCGAGAATGAAGGGTGGGCTCCCTGCAGACGAGACTCAACCAAAGGTTCTCCTCACGTCCCGCATTCGGCGCAACGCACTATTGAGGTTAGGTTCTCGAAGTTCACTGTAAGCGAGTTCCAGGTCAGCAATCGCTTCGTCCAGTCGCGTGGTGTCCTTCGTCAATTCTGCCACCGCCAACGCCACATCGGCCCGGACAATTCGAGAATATGGATCCTTCTCAAATCGGCGGATCGCAGCTTGGGCCTTCGCATACGCTCTGAGCAATAGCGCGTATCTATCCTCATCCATGATTCCCGGCGTCGTTTGGGAACGCTTGATGGAGAGCATTACCTCGTATCTCGCCAGGGGCGGGTCTAGCCCCACCGCTTCGACAGCATCTTGCAGTTCACGTTCTGCGAGGTCGAATTCACCGCTGCGGAGATAGAGCCCGACCAGTCGATGTCGGGGGATTCGCTCGGCAGGTGCGAGCGTAATCAGACTCCTGTAGAGCTCCGCCTGCTCTTCTTCTGACGACAGGCTCCCAATCCCATAATCCTTATCACAAATTTCGCGGACCATGCGGAGTTCGAGAAACAGCGTCGGATTCAAACCGGCGATTACGCGCTTGAGTAAACTATAGCGCTCGACCTCGTCTGCATACTTATACTTTGTGATTGTTTGCGCGATAACACGATGTCGTGTTGACAAACCAAAGAGTCCATCATGCGGCTTGATGTCAAACTCATCAACCACACCCTCAAGAAAGTTCAACATGGCCGATATGGTCCCCGACTCTACTCCAAGGAGGCGGAGCACCAACTGGCGATGGACTTGCCCACCTGTGGCCTCGAGGGCAGCCACCAAACGGTACATCTCCTGGTTTTCAATTGAAAGATCTGCAAACTCACGGAGTAGGATACTGTCGAGAGACTCAGTGGCGAAAACGTTCTTCAGGCAGACATACATGTCCGCACCGCACCTGCGACGAAGGAGGGAAAACTTCTCGACCGCTGTCGCCGACGAGAAGATGGGGGCGACTAGATGCTTTACGGATTGCTTACGGTCTAGCAGGTTGATCAATTCACGAATATCAGCATCGCTCAATCGGCTAAGAACGATCTCCTCACCTCTCTCGAATATGACAGGGTTCTTTGTCCTTGGCCGCCATTGAGGAGAGGCAGCCGTCAGCACCACAATCAAGGCCGAGTAGTCCAACTCCGCCAGTGATCCCACTAACTGGTTGATCTGACTCAGCAATGGAGGGCAGTCATCAATAAGGAGTACGCCGTAGAGTCCAGCCTCGCGAAGCTTAGCCTCGACCGCTAGCCAGTCACTCTTGACGAAAGGAAAGTTGTTATCGTGTTCCCAACAAAGATATCCAGTGTCGGCGAGGGAAACCAGCAGTCGTCGCGCGAGAGTTGTTTTTCCAACTCCGCCGGTGCCAGTAATGACCAGCGACAGCGCTTCTCGGTCCGTTATGGACTGACGGCCGGACACCTCAACATCGCGAGGAAAGGTGAAGCCATCTTCGACGTCAGAGTAACTGGCGGCTGAGCCATTAAAGAGCCTCATGACGTTGGACCCAACACGCCTGGCCTGCTGAACCTCTATAGTGCGAGGTCGTAGTGCCGGAGGTAGAACAAAGTCCCCTTCTGCCGTCGCATCTAGCACTGGTGCGGACGTCTCAAGTAGGTTTGACAGGAGGTCCTCTAGGCCGCCAAATGCAATCTGATATCCCTTTCGTTCCATCAGAGCCGCGCGCTCTTCGTCCTTTTCCCATAGAAGTGCAAAAAGGCGACCAGGAGCATTCTTCTCTCTATGCAAGCGTGCCGCGCTGTCCATGTACTCCTTGATGTGTGGATCGCGGAGAGAGTGCCCGATCACGATTAGGTCTTTAGACGATATATCAAGGTCAAGTCGCTTGAATAAGACCTCGCGATACGTCGAGTAATCATCATAATCGGCCTCAGTTATGACCATTCTAGCCTGGTGGCCGTCCGAAATGTCCTGCGAAAGGCAACCGTGCACTTTAAAAAGTGGGGTAGCGTCGGGCGACTTTTCGACTAATGAAAAGTCGAAATTGGAGCGCGACACTGCGAGGGCCCTGCGGGAGCGAGCATAGGAGCGCTCAATGAGATAGTCGTAGTTTGTCGTGTATATCGCGGACCAGTTGAAGGCCGGTAGCGCCTCGAAACCCCCGCCGGGCATCAACGGTTCAAGAATTTTCCTCAAGGCCGCAATTAAGCGCGGACGACCCAGCCGGAGCTCCAGAATGGAGGCTACATCATCTAGGCCGCCGTCAATTTCTGCGCCTGGAGCAAGCTCGTCCATAAGAGCAGACGCCAACCCTGCTCCGGTGGGGGCTCCGCTGGAGATTCCAGCCCCAGATCCAAAGAACAGGGAGCACGCGCTGGGCTCGATGGCAGCAGCCATAGCAGCGACGTCGATCATACTGAACTCCTCATCGCGTGAACCTATCTGATGGACTTCCCAGTCCGCAGGACTTCGAGCTAGTGAGTTCGGTGCTCGACGCGATGAGACCGCGTCACGACGGGCGAATTCAACCGGTCGATGCTCGACAACAGCCCACACACCCGCCAACCTGCCGATTGCCGCGGGGTCAAAACTTCTGACGATCCGCGGGAAGCACGACGCGGCCGTCAGGACCGAACCATCCCGCGACGAGGAGGACAGGTATCTACATGCTGCGCAGGCGGGGCTCCCAAGAAGTCAGCGCCGGCGCCACGTCAGACCCGGCGGGGTCGTCAGTACGGTGAGCGGGTGAGCGCGCGCGAGAGGTGGCCGGCCCGGGTCTACGGCGAAGGGGACGAGCCGGACTACCGCTTCTCCCTCGCCAACGAGCGGACCTTCCTCGCGTGGCTGCGCACCGGCCTCGCGCTCCTCGCCGCCGGTGTCGCCATCGACGTCCTCGACCTCTCGCTCGGCGAGAACGAGACGCGGGTGGCCGCGGTCGTCCTGCTCGTCCTCGGCGTCCTCGCACCGGTGCTCGCCTGGCTGCGCTGGGCGGCGGCCGAGCGCGCCATGCGCCGCCGTGAGCCGCTGCCCGGTCTCGGCGTAGCGGCCGGCGGGGTCGCCGGCCTGATGCTGCTCACCGCCGTCGTCCTGCTCGTCCTCGTCGGGCTGTGAGCGGCGAGCGGTGAGCACCGACGCGGCGACCAGCCCGCCCACCCCCGGGGCGCAGCCGGAGCGCACCGCGCTGGCCTGGCAGCGCACCGCACTGGCCGCGGCCACCGGTGCCGCCGTCGTCGGTCGCCTCGCGCTCGCCGACCTCGGACCGGTCGCCGTCGTCGTCATGACCGCGAGCCTCGTCATGGCCCTGGCCGCCTTCGTCCTCGGCCGGCGGCGGTACCTCGCGCCGCACGAGGAGCCGAGCCGGCGCCGGGACGGCCGCGCCCCGGCGCTGCTCGCGCTCGCCGTCCTCGCCATCGGCGTCACCGAGCTCGTCGCGCTGCTCAGCCGGTAGGCTCGCCGCGATGACCCGCTCGCTGACCGACGACCTCGGCACGGTCCTCGACCTGCCCGACGCACCGACCCGGGTCGTCTCGCTCGTCCCCAGCCTCACCGAGGCGGTCGCCGCGACCGCGCCGGGCCTGCTCGTCGGCGCCACCGACTGGTGCACGAACCCTACGGACCTCGACGTCGCCCGAGTGAGGGGGACGAAGAACCCCGACCTCGCCGCGGTCCGAGCCCTCTCCCCCGACCTCGTCGTCGCGAACAAGGAGGAGAACCGCGAGCTCGACGTGCGCCGGCTGCGCGAGAGCGGGGTCGCGGTGTGGGTCACCGACATCGAGACCGTGCCGCAGGCCCTGACCTCGATGCGGCGGCTGCTCACCGGCCCGCTCGCCCTCGACGCGCCGACCTGGCTCGACGAGGCCGACGAGCTGTGGGGCGGCCCGCCGCCCCCGGTCCGCGACCGCGTGGCCGTCCCGATCTGGCGCGACCCGTGGATGGTCGTCGGCCCCCGCACCTACACGACCGACCTGCTGCGCCGGATGGGGCACGACAACCCCTTCGCCCACGGCACCGCGCGCTACCCGGCCGTCGAGATCACGCAGGTCGACGCCGACGGCGTCGACGAGGTGTGGCTGCCCGACGAGCCGTACGTCTTCACCGAGGAGGACGGCCCCGAGGCCTTCACCCGCACGCCGACCCGGCTCGTCTCCGGGCGACTGCTCACCTGGTACGGCCCGGCGATGGTGCAGGCCCACCGCGAGCTGCGCTGAGCCGCCCGGAGGGACGACGAAGGGGGACCGGCCGCCGTGGCGACCGGTCCCCCTTCGTCGTGCTGACGGGTCAGCGGTTGAAGGTCACCGCGTTGTACGCGTTGACGATCCCGTCGCCGTAGAAGCCGTTGAAGCCCGGCTTGCTGACGCACGTCGCGGTGAACTCCGCGTCGCGGCCCTCGTTGGTGTACTCCTGCACGCCGCCCTCGGGGCAGGCGTGGTCGGCAGCCGACTTCTTGAGCACGTAGGCGACGTCACGCGAGTCGTGGCCGAACCACATGCCCTTGCCGGAGCCCCGTGCGCTGACGATAAGCGCGGCGACGCCGGAGGCGTGCGGCGCGGCCATCGAGGTGCCCTGGAGGTACTCGTAGTAGCCGCACTTGTTGGCGCCCTTGCTCACCGGCGTCGTCGAGCACTGCTTGATGACCCCGGCGTCCTTGCCGTCCTGGGTGATGTAGCCCCACTTGCTCACGAGGCCCTGCTCCTGCAGGTAGCGCTGCGAGGCCGTCGAGAGGATGAGGTTCTCGTTCGTGCGGAAGGTGTCGGTCCCGAAGCCGTCACGGAACCACCCACCGGGGGCCGAGACCTCGATCTCGCCCGAGCTGAGGTCGGTCGCCCAGTTCGAGTAGTCCGCCTTCTTGCCCGACGGGCCGACCGCGGAGGTGCCGATGACGTTGGCGCCCTCGGTCGGCAGGTCGAAGCAGGTGGCGTTGTCGATGGTGCGCTCGTGCGAGACGCCCTCGGGGAAGTTCGGGCTCTCGAGGTCGTTGCGCGGGTTCGACAGGTCGTCGTGCCCGTTGCCGAGCGCGGCGACCATCGTCACGTCGCGGCGGTGGGCGTAGTCGAGGACCCGCTCCATCGTCTCGATCGTCACGTCCTGCTGAGCGGCCTGCTCCGGGGTGTCCTCCGGGGCTCCCCCGCGGCAGTTGAAGGCCCACGGGTCGACGTAGAAGGACATGTTGACGACGTCCATCCGCTTGTCGGCGGCCCAGGTGATGGCGTTGGCCACCGGCCCGAGGAAGAAGTAGCCGCTGTCCTGGCCGGCCCGGACGTTGGCGAGGACGACGTTCGGCGCGACGCCGGAGACGCCGAAGCCGTTGGCCTTCGCCGCGATGGTGCCGGCGACGTGGGTGCCGTGACCGCCATGGTCGACCGTCGCGGGGTCGACGCAGCCGTCGTACTCGCAGTCGCCGTCGATCGCGGGGATGTCGCGGGTGAAGTTCTTCGACAGGGCGGTGCTGAAGTTGCCCGCGATGTCGGGGTGGTTGGCCTGGACACCGGTGTCGATGACGCCGACGCGCACGAGGCGGTTGCCCGGGTTGACCGCGCGCGCCTTGAAGGAGTCGACCATCTCCAGGCCCCACAGCTTGGAGTCCAGCGGGTCGCCCTTCGTCGCGGCCGCGCTCTTCGAGCCGGCGACGGAGCGCTGCGTGCTCTTCGTCGCGGCCGCGCTGCGCTGGTGCTCCCGGAGCACCTGGTCCTTGGTGACGACGCTCTTCGGCGAGCGGCCGACGGAGATCTCGGCAGCGGCCTGCTTGACGCCGGCCAGACCGCGGGCCTTCGAGGCGAAGCCGCGGTTGCTCGAGTCGACGGTGATCATGCCGATCTGGCGGTTGATCGAGGTGACCGTGCCGCCGGCGGCCTTGACCCGTCGCACGACGGAGTCGATGTCGGCGCCCTTGTCGGCGAGGACGACGTAGGCGCCGCTCGTCATCGACGGGCCCGAGGGCTGCGCGGCCACGGCCGGCGCGGAGACAGGTGCTGCAGGTGCTGCGGCGGTGGCGGTCGTGGCGCTCGCCAGGCCGGTGACACCGAGGGCGGTGGCCCCGACCAGTGCCATGAGCTTCGTGTGACGCATGGATGTCCTCCCGATGATCCTCGGCAAGGAGCCGAGAGGCGTCAGGCTAGGGGGCAGGTCCGCACGCTGGGAAGACCCCGAAAGGTCTGCATTCGGTCAGGACGCGCGAGGGCGCCGACGCCCCGCGTCGCCGCCCTCGGTGCCCGGGTCGGGCCCGGCCAGGAGCTGACTACTTCAGCTCGCGGCTGGAGTAGCCGAGCAGCCGGCGGGCGATGACGAGCAGCTGGATCTGCTGGGTGCCCTCGAAGATGTCGAGGATCTTGCTGTCGCGCGCCCACTTCTCGAGCAGCTCGGTCTCGGCGTAGCCGGTCGCGCCCGCGAGCTCGACACAGGCGAGGGAGACCTCGACGCACGTGCGCCCGGCCTTCGCCTTGGCCATCGAGGCCTCCATCGAGTTGGGCTTGCCGTTGTCGGCCATCCAGGCCGCACGAAGGGTGAGCAGGTAGGCCGACTGGTAGTCGGCCTCCATCTGGAGCAGCCGGGCGGCGGCCGCGGGCTGGGTGGCCGCCGGCCGGTCCGGGTCGGGCACGACGCCGGCGTCGGCGAGCAGCTCGGTCGTGCGGTCCAGGCTCGCGCGGGTCAGGCCCAGGGCCATCGCGGCGACGAGTGGCCGGGTGTTGTCGAAGGTCTGCATCGCGCCGCCGAAGCCGCCCTCGATGCGGATCTCCGGGTCGCCGAGGAGGTCCTCGGCGGGCACCCGGCAGTCCTGCAGGCTGAAGGCGGCGGTGTCGCTCGCCCGGATGCCGAGCTTGTGCTCGAGCCGCACGAGCCGCATCCCGGGGTTGTCACGGCGCACGACGAAGGACTTGATCGCCTGCTTGCCCAGGCTGCGGTCGAGGGTCGCCCACACGACGACGAGCTCGGCCCGCTCCCCCGCGGTGACGTAGATCTTCTCGCCGTTGATGACGTACTCGTCGCCGTCCTTGACCGCGGTCGTGCGGATCGCCCCGGAGTCCGAGCCGACCTCGGGCTCGGTGATCGCCATCGCCGCCCACTTGCCGGCGTAGCGCGCCTTCTGCTCCTCGGTGGCGACGGCCGCGATCGCGGCGTTGCCCAGCCCCTGGCGCGGGATCGACAGGGTGAGCCCGACGTCGCCGCGGCAGGTCTCGAGGATCGAGAGCACCGAGGAGAGGTTCGAGCCGTTCCTGTTCTCCCGCTCCCCCTTCGCCCGCCGACCGGACCCGACGGCGGCGACGTCGCCCTCGGTCGCGCCGTCGTCCTTCGCCCGGGTCGAGGAGGACGCGCCGGCGCCCTGGCCGGCGCCCGAGTCGCTCAGCCCGTCGATGACGGCCGAGACGAGGTCGAGCTCGGCCGGGTACTCGTGCTCCGCGCGGTCGTACTTGCGCGAGATCGGCCAGAAGACCTCCTCGGCCATGCCGCGGGCCTGGGCGACGAGCGGGCGGAACTTCTTCGGGACCTCGAGGTCGATCATGTCGGCAGTCCTTGTCGTGTCGGGGGACGAAGGGGGATGAGCGAAGGGGGGACGAGCGGCCCGCTCAGACGAGCAGGGTGCCCTCGAGCAGCCCGGCACCGCGCAGGTCGCGGTACCAGCGCTCGTTGTCGAACTCCTTGACGAAGCCGTGGCCGCCGAGCATCTGCACGCCGTTGCTCCCGACGAGGGTGAGGTGGCGGGACGTCAGCGCGCGGGCCTGGGCGATCTCGGCGGACGCGTCCTCGCCGCGGTCGAGGCGAGCAGCCGCCTTCCACACGACGAGGCGCAGGGCAGCGATCTCGACGGCCATGTCGGCGACGGTGAAGGCGACGGCCTGGCGGTGACCGATCGGCTCGCCGAACGCGGTGCGCTCGGTGACGTACTGCGAGACCTGGTCGAGCACGGCCTGGCCGGTGCCGACGGCGGCGGCCGACCACGCGAGCCGGGCGCGACGCACCGCGTCGAGGTGGTCGTCGGTCGTGCCGAGGAGGTGGGCCGAGGGGACGCGCACGCCGGTGAGGTGCAGGCGCGAGGTGCGCGCCGCGCGCAGCCCCATCGCCGGGTCGTCCTCGACCTCGACGCCAGGGGTGCCGGGCTCGACGAGGAGGAGCCGGGCCTGGCCGTCGACGCTCGCGCTGACGACGAAGAGCTCGGCCCGGTCGGCGCCGGGCACGAGGGCCTTGACCCCGTCGAGGACGACCTCGTCGCCCTCGGTGCGACCGGTGGTGCGGGGCGAGAGCGGGTCGAAGAGCGGCTGCGGCTCCATGAGCGCGAGCGCGGCGACCGGCGGGTCCTCCCCCGTCAGCTCGGGCAGGTAGGTCGCCTGCTGGTCGGCGTCGCCGTAGCTGGCGATCGCGGTGGCGACGGCGGCCGGGGCCATGATCGCGGTGGCGATGCCCATGTCGCCGCGGGCGAGCTCCTCGAGCACGAGCACGGCGGTGACGGCCGAGCGCTCCTCGGCGATGCCGTCGAGCTCGGCCGGCACGCCGATGAGGTGCAGGCCCACCTCGGCGGCGGCGCTGCGCACCTCGGCGGGGACGGCGCGGTCGGCGTCGGCCTGCTTCGCCGCCGGACGGACGACCTCGTCGGCGAGCTCGCGCGCCACCGACTGGATCATCTGCTGGTCCTCGGTGGGCGTGAGGTCGAACATCTGGCGGGGGCGCGCGGGTGCGGTGCGGGCGGCCTGGCCCGAGCCCTTCTTCTTCGCGAAGGCGCGACCGGCGGCGGTCTGCGCGCGGAAGCTCGTCACCGTGCCCTTGTAGAGGTACCGCTCGACGGTCGCCCGGACCTTCGGGTCCTTCAGACCGGGCAGACCGCCGGCCTTGGCGATGAGGCGGAGCCCGAGACGCTGCCCCTTGTCGGCCAGCGACGTGGATTCGGTGGTGGCCATGCGGCATACCCCTTCGTGACGCTCGTCGGCGACCGGTCGCGCGAGGCGACGTCGGCCAGGTGTGCGATACCGACAGTACCTGCTACCGCTCGTACCGGTAACCCCGTCACCTCGTGAGCCGCACCACGCAGAGCTGTGCAGATCGAGTCATGCCCTCGCACCGCGTATGTGTCGACAGCCCGTGCAGACATAGACACGCACCCCGGCCAGCAGTGTTGTCGGGACCCATTCGGCGTTGCGCTTCTAGGTCTCAAGTCACCGCGTGATGTTATGGACGTCTTCGTAACCCCAAGCGGCACGCTTGATGTGGATCGACGCCCCGGGGGGGCGCGGTGGACTCGCGACAAAGTCCGCCGACCTCAAGTCCGATCTCGTTAAGACGGCGGAAGATGGTCGATCTGAGGACGAGCGAAGAACGCGGGAAAGGTTCAGCCACCAGGTCTGATGCGCTCGTCGCGCTAGTCGCCCTCGCAAAGCAAGGTAGATCACTAACTCGGAGGGCAAACTGCGCGGGCCATCGCCACCCCGGGGCTTCCTTGATGTTGTGCCTTGCCTACTGCGGCACCTCAAATATCCGATTAACCCGCGGGTCCGCCCTTAAATGCATGGGTTAGCTCGATGAATCCACCGCCCCTGGCCTGTAAGAGGACACAGTTTGAATTTCCGAAAGAGGTCGATTGAAAAATCTCCTCAATCCAAATACATATCAGATGAGCAGGGGGCAGCTCGGAATCTTCAACCGAATCGAAGTCGAGGCTTTCAAACCATTGGTCGAATAGATTTGGATTGAGATGAACCTGGACCACGCCACCACGGGTCGCAAGTCGCAAGAGACCAATTTCTGGCCGAGAATCAACCACTCCCCAACGCGACGAGAGATGCGCGAGCACACTCGCAGCCACTTCGCGAGAACTCACACACCCAGGCTGCGGCATTCGCCTAACACACTCTGCTCGTGGGATACACAGTCACGACTCGGCCGGTGCTGGCGCCGTAGATCAGCATGAATCTCGTAGTCCAGACAACCTGACCGTTTCGCTTGTTGACCAGCTTCAGGACTCGGTCACGGCACCCGTCTGACTGATTCACCTTCTTGTGGTCAGGGTCCTTCTGATTGTAATAGATCGCCCAGTGAACGATATCTTGCCACTGAAGGTTTCCCATCGCCGCAAGCGTCTTAAATTCAGATCGGTGGCGGTCGGAGATGTGCTCAAGACCCATCTTTGAGTCTCCGCACTGGAGAACGATCGAGCCATAGTCGTAGACTACTTTCGAGAACTTGGCGTTCCAAGGACAAGTCCCCCACGGTGGACGGGGCCCCAGGGAATACCCTCCGCTTTGGACCGACTGACCCGACTCGACAACAATCTCGAAATCATCCCGCGCGTACGCGTCGTCGATCGATGACGGGTCGGAAATCTCAGCAAGCACTGAGGCCTCCAGTCCAGGCTCCGAGGCGGTCGCCGGCGTAGATGCGCTTACCGCCAGCGCAACAACGACGCCCAGAGAGGCCAGACTTCGCCGCATACCAACCATTCTTCTCCCCTGCCGCCAGTCTCGACTGTTTGCGGAACGTAGCATGCGCCTTCCTTGGTGGCTAGCGGGCGAGCACCAGAATCTCACCAACCGTCTACCGAGCATCTCAAGCACGACCCCTCGCGCGAGCGACGTTGCGCCTAGGAGTGAGGCGGGTCGCTCCCCATCGATCTTGGTTGAGTAGGCGGAAGGAAGCGGCTTACCTCGGACGGCCGTCAACTCACGCTCGCGTGCACCGCAAGCTCGCCCGTGGTCAGCCCCTAGTCAGCGCGGCATCGACGGTCACCACCGACGCGACGGGACCGTTGGCGGGTCCGAGTCACCTGACTGCGAGCAGCACTCCGTCGTCGGCATCGGCCGTAGCCAAAGGGCGACCCTTCCCTTTCGCCACCGGTGGTCGCCGAGGCCGAGGACCCCGCCCTAGGCTGATCGCATGGCCAAACACATCCCGAAGGACCGAACCGGGCTGAGCCTGGGCTACCGGCTGCTGTGGCGGAGCCGGTACGTGCTCTACACCTTCTTCGGCCCGGCGACCCAGAGCGGGATGCGCGACCCCCACTACCGGATGCGCGCCGAGCGCCTCGAGCGCGTCAACGCCGCCCGTGCCGTCCAGGGCCTCGAGCCCCTCGAGGACGTCGACCCCCGCACCCGCTGACGGGGACGCCTGGCGAGGTGGGGCTCCCGCCTCGCGCCTCGCGCCTCGAGATGTTGGCACCAGCCCCGGTTGCAACCCACGCACCTGCCAACATCCCGAGCACTCCCCCGAGACGTCGGCACCAGCACCGGTTGCACCTCACGCACCTGCCAACATCCGAGGCTCATGATCCACGCGCCCGTCGGATGAGACCCGCGACGTACGACGGGCGGTCGAGGTCGGCCCAGGTGAGGCGGATGACGCGGTAGCCGAGAGCCCGCAGCCGGTCCTCGCGGATCTTCTCCGCCACGAGAGCATCACGCCCCTCGGCGCCGTCGTACTTCACCGCACCGTCGAACTCGACGACGACATCGCCGTCGACGAGGAAGTCGACGCGTCCGACGAAGTCACCGTCGTCGTCGTAGATCGCCACCTGGCTACGGACGTCCAGACCGAGCTCGACGAGCACGAGCCGGGCTCTCGACTCGCCCACCGACTCGCATCTCGGGTCGCTGAGGCGGATCAGCCGGTAGCCATGAGACCTCGCGCCCGCCCCGACGAGCCGAGCGACGACCGCTTCGACCTCGGGAGTGGTGCACCGGCCCTCGTGGAGGGCTGCATCGAGCGCGACAAGGGCATGGGGAAGCCCGTGCCCCAGAAGTGTCTGGCAACCGCGACGGGGATCGGCACAGCACGCGATGACCCGGTCGGAGCCGATCCCGCGCCCACGAGACGCCCGCTCTCGAGCTCGTCGGGGGTGGCCCCGCTCACCTCGGGGTCGATGGTGCCGATAGCGCGCGGGTAGAGGCGGAAGCCGCGGTCACGTCTGACCCGGAGCACGTCCGAGGCCAGCTCGACGTCGGCGAGGTGGGGGTCGAGCACCGGGAGCCCGTGGAGGGCCAGAGCACTGCGATGGCTGGAGATGTCGTGGGCGTTCTGGCGGGCAGCGAGGACGGCACGCGTCCGCATCGCGAACCGCTCGGTGGGATCGGCTCCCTCCCACGCGGCGCCGAGGACGTAGGCGTTGCGTCGCACCCGGATCGCCTCACCGCTGCGGCAGATGCGACGTAGATGCCGGTCGTCGAGGTCGAGGGCAAGCGCGTCGGCCCGGGTGAAGACGTCTCCTCGGGCGACCGCCCGTGCAGCGAGTCGTGGGTCCATCACCTCATCGTTGCGGCGCACCCACCGACCGGCACTCAGTTCTCCACAGCCCCCAGAAGTTGGCAGATGCTCGGGTTGCAACCCGGGCGCGTGCCGACATCCCGGAGGGGTGCTCGGGATGCCGACGTCTGCGGGGGTTGTGACTCAGGCCGGCGCCGACATCTGCGGGTCGGCGGGTGCACCGTGCGGCGACGACGAGACCCGCGCACCCGGTGGTCGGGTGCGCGGGTCTCGTGCTGCGGCGAAGGGGTGTCAGCCCTGGAGGTCCTCGAGGTCCTTCGCGACCCGGCGGTGCGCCTGCCAGATCTGCTCGGGCAGGTCGTGGAACTGCTGGAGGTGCTCCTCGCGGTAGCCCATCTCCTCCTGCCAGCGCGCCTTGTCGATCGTGAGGACGGTGTCGAGGTCGGCAAGCGCCTGCTCGTCGAGGCCCTCGAGCAGCAGCTCGTCACGGGTAGGGATGACGCCGACCGGGGTGCGCTGGCCGGTGACCTCGCCGGCGCGGTACTGCATGAGCCACACGAGGGGACGCAGGTTCTCGCGGTAGCCCGGCCACAGGAAGCGGCCGTCCTCGCCGCGCTGGAACCAGTTGACGTGGGCGAAGACCGGCTGGTTCTTCGCCTGGCCGACGACGTCGAGCCAGTGCTGGGCGTAAGCGCCCTCGCCGTAGCTCATGAAGGGGCGCATCGACATCGGGTCGTAGCGCAGCACGCCCTCCTTGCCGTCCGCCGCCGCGGTCGCCTCGGCGCCGAGCGTCAGCCCGTCGTAGACGCCCTCTGCGAGGTCGTCGATGGCGCGGATGAGCGGCTCGCGGTCGCGGGTGCGGCCGCCGAAGATGATGCCGTGGATCTCGACGCCGCGAGGGTCCTCGTAGTCATCGGCGACGTTGGGCACCTGCGACAGGACTGTCGTGAAGCGCGAGTTCGGGTGCGCCCAGGGGGCGTCCATCTCGTCCTCGGGCCGGTCGGCGATGCGCTCGCCCTTCCAGTCCAGCCAGCCGTCCAGGTCGCTCGGGCGCTCGCCGCGACCCTCCCACCACACGTCGCCGGTCTTCTCGTTGTAGGCGACGTTGGTGAAGATCGCTCCGGAGCCGGGCTGGATCGACTCGATCGCCGTCGGGTTGGTCTTCTCGTTCGTGTCCTTGGCGACGCCGAAGACGCCGTTCTCGGGGTTGAAGCCGCGCAAGACGCCGTCCTCGTCGACCCAGATCCACGCGATGTCGTCGCCGTAGAACTCGACGTAGTAGCGGTCACCGAGGGCGTCGGGCGCCAGGGTCATCGCGAGGTTGGTCTTGCCCGAGGCGCTGGGGAAGCCGCCGGCGATGTTGTACTTCTTGCCGGTCTGCTTGTCGGTGATGCCGAGGAGCATGAACTGCTCGACGAGGAAGCCGTTCTTCCACCCGTCGTAGGAGCCCTGGCGCAGGCCGTGGGCGATCTTGCCGAGCAGCGCGTTGCCGCCGTAGGAGCTGCCGAAGTGCAGGATCGTGCGCTCGTCGGCGACGGTGACGAAGTTGCGCATGTCGTCGGGCGTGCCCTGCTTGAGGTTCTCGAGGTCACCGGTGACGTGGACGGCGCGCACGAAGTCGTCACCCATGTCGTTGATGTACTCGACGCCCACGCGGGCCATGCGGATCATCTGCATGACGACGTTGCGGTTGTCGGTGAGCTCGACGCCCGCCGCGAACTTCGCGAGGGCGGACCCCTTCGGCGCCATGAGGTAGGGAATGACGTACATCGTCTTGCCGGCGAGGGCGTCCTTCATGTGGCCCTCGACGACCGGGCGCACCTCGGAGGCCGGCTTCCAGTTGTTGTACTGGCCGCGGTCGGCCTCGTCGCTCGTCGCGACGATGGTGCGCTCCTCGGAGCGGGCGGTGTCCTTGCTGAAGGAGCGGGAGTAGTACATCCCCTCGCCCGCCGGCTTGAGCTCGCCGGCCTCGAGCGCCTCCTGCACAAGGCGCGCGTCGTCAGCAGCGCTCACGACCTCGATCCGCTCTGCACCGGTGTGCTCGGCCCACTGGCGCACGAACTGCGCCACGGACTCGTTGGTCAGACCTGCCGCCTCGAGCGCCTGGTCCACATCGGCCGTCGTCGTGATCACGCTTCTCCGCCCTTCGATGACACCCCGGCGCGTCCGCGCCGGGACCGCAGGACGTCGTCGGGTGACTCGTCTCGTCACCACGGGCGACGGCGTCCGCGGGCCCACCTAACCACGCCTGGGACCCCCGCTAGACCACCCGGCCGGGGATCGCCAGGAAAGTGTGAGCCACTCGTCACGAGCCTGCTGACCAGGCCTGATGCCGGGCAGAGAACGGCCCCGAACTTGCAACGTCCTGCAAGAAACGAGCCCCGACATTGTCGGTCAGCCGAGCAGGCCGAGCCGCTGGTAGAGCGGGTGCAGCACCTCGAAGCGCGCGCGGGCGTCGCAGCGCTCACCTCCGCCGAGGTGGGAGACGAGGTCCTCGACGTGCACCTGGTCGCCCGCTGCGTAGGCGGCGACCTGGTCGAGCGGGACGCCGTGGTCCTCGACGACGAGGTGGGTGCGCTCCCCTTCGACGTCGAGGCTGATCTCGAAGCGCCCGTCGGGCTGGTCCGGGGTGCTCGTCTCGACGACGAGGCGCTCGCCCGGTCGGCACTCGCGCACCCGGACCACGCCCTCCCAGCCGGTCGCGACGAAGCGGGCTCTCAGCTCGCCCCCTTCGCGCAGGTCGCCGTCGACCTCACCGAGCCACACCGCCAGGCGGTCACGACTGGTGAGCGCCGACCACACGTCGTCGGGCGCCGCCCGGACGCGGTCCTCGAGACGCACCACGCCGCGGCCGTCCTCGGCGCGCAGGCTGCCGAGCACCCGTGCGCTCTCGTGCTCCTCGGGCGTCGTCACGCCGGCCACCCCCGCCGCGCACCTGACTGGAGCAGCCGACGGTCCGAGAGCAGCATCGTCCCCATGCCGGCGAGCGTAGGGCAGCAGGTCGGCGTGGACCGTCATGAGGTCGCGGCCGCGGTCGGCTCTCACACCTCGACCACCCCTGGGGACACGACGAGGGCCTCGGCCGGCGCATCCGCCGGGCCGAGGCCCTCGTCCCTCTGTCTCAACACAGAGTGCGCCCGAAGGTGTGGAGTCTCACGACATGTGAAAGGCATGTCTCGCGACATGTGAATACTCCGGGACGGCTGCGATACGTAGGTGTTGAAAGCCAAGCTGGTCATCACCGCGATCACCCGGCTGGGTCTGACCCAGGCCGAAGCCGCGCAGCAGTACGGGGTCTCTCAGCCCACCGTGTCACGGTGGATGGCCAGGTACCGAGCCGAGGG
>NZ_JAKLYZ010000007.1:0-151617 GCF_040900765.1 Janibacter sp. Y6 | reverse complement strand
CATTACCGTGGGACATGAGGACCTCCGGTCGGTAGGCGACTTAGACATCACCCACCGCACCCGGGGGTCCTCCCTGACGTCAACCACCAACCCGGAGTGTCACCAACCTCCCGGCTGAGTACAGCTAGCCGCGCGGGGAGGGCCCAGCGGGGGATCGCACCCCCTCGGGTGACGACCCGCCCCGGGCCGCGCCGGTAGACAGGGTCGATGATCCCCGATCGAGCAGACCTGTCCGCCATCCCCCCGCAGACCCAGGACTGGCCGGGCACCACGGCCGAGCTCGACCCGCCGGCCGACCACGGCGAGAGCACGTGGACCGGCCGCGAGCGCCTCACCGGGCGCCGCGCCCTGATCACCGGGGGCGACTCCGGGATCGGCCGGGCGGTCGCCGTGACCTTCGCCAAGGAGGGCGCCGACGTCGCCGTCGCGCACCTGCCCCAGGAGCAGGCCGACGCCGAGCAGACGAAGGCGCTCGTCGAGGCCGAGGGGCGCCGCTGCGTCTTGCTGCCCGCCGACCTGCGCACGCACGAGGCCAACGTGCAGGTCGCCCGCGACGCCGTCGAGCAGCTCGGGGGCGTCGACGTGCTCGTGTGCAACGCCGCGTACCAGATGACCCACGACGAGCTGGCGGACTTCCCCGCGGACCAGGTGGTGCGCACCTTCGAGACCAACGTCTTCGGACCCTTCTGGCTCGTGCGCGAGCTCGCCGAAGAGCTCGGCGGCGGGTCGGTCATCGTCACGACGTCGATCCAGGCGATGGAGCCCTCGAGCCACCTGCTCGACTACGCGGCGACGAAGGCTGCCCTCAACAACCTCGTCGTCAACCTCGCCGCCGAGCTGGGCCCCGCCGGCACCCGCGTCAACGCCGTCGCGCCCGGGCCCATCTGGACCCCGCTCATCCCTGCGACGATGGCTGCGGACAAGGTCGAGGGCTTCGGCGCCGACACCCCGCTGGGCCGTGCCGGTCATCCCGTCGAGGTCGCCGCGGCCTACGTCTTCCTCGCCTCCGACGAGGCGTCCTACGTCTCAGGCACGGTCCTCGGCGTCACCGGCGGCAAGCCGATCTTCTAGGACCGGCCGACGGGTGGGCGACCCTGGACGAAGGGGGCGGCGGCCCGCCCCCTTCGCCCGTCCGGTCTGCCATCGTCGTGGCATGAGCGACATCCAGACCAAGGCCAGCGAGCTGCTCCGACTCCACCACACGGGCGAGACCCTCGTCCTGCCGACCGTGTGGGACGCGTGGAGCGCCCGTGCGGCCGCTGACGCCGGCTTCCTCGGGCTGAGCATCGGCAGCCACCCGCTCGCCGACAGCCGTGGGCAGCAGGACGGGGAGGGCATGACCCTCGACGACGCGCTCGACGGCATCTCGCGGATCTGCGCGAGCGTCGACCTGCCCGTGACCGCCGACGTCGAGTCCGGGTACGGCACCCCCGCGGCAGAGCTCGTCGAACGGGTCCTCGAGGCGGGCGCCGTCGGCATCAACGTCGAGGACACGGTGCACGGCGAAGGGGGACGGGTCCGCGAGGTCGCGGAGCACGCGGACTACATCGGCGCGCTGCGCCAGGCTGCCGACGCCGCCGGGGTCGAGCTCGTCATCAACGCGCGCACCGACGCTCTCGTGCACGGCACCGAGAAGTTCGCCGACCCGCTCGCCGAGGCGATCACCCGCATGCAGGCCTGCGAGCAGGCCGGGGCGCGCAGTCTCTACCCCGTGCGCCTGCCCGACGCCGCTGCCCTGCGCGCGATGCTCGACGCCTTGAGCACCCCGCTCAACGTCACGGCCCACCCTGTCGACGGGTCGATGTCGGGCTCCTTCGAGGAGCTCAAGGCCGCCGGCGTGCAGCGCATCACCTTCGGCCCGCTGCTCCAGATGGCGCTCGGCGACCCGATGGCGCAGCTGCTGCGACCCTGGGCGCCCTGACCCCCCTTCGCCCCGGCTCCCTGACCAGCCGGTGAGCGCGAATCGCCGCTACGTCGATGGCGTAGCGGCGATTCGCGCTCACCCGAGGGCCTGGGGGCGAAGGGGGGTGCACGAAGGCCCCCGCACCGGTCCGGTGCGGGGGCCTTCGTCGTGAGCGGGTGCGTCAGCGGCTGCCGGCGCGGGTGCTCGTCGAGAATCGGGTGACGCTGCCACCGGCGGAGGACGCCGAGCGGGGGCCACGGCTGCCGCCGGACCGGCCGCCGCCCTGACCGCCGGAGCGACCCGAGCCCTGACCACCGGAGCGACCCGAGCCCTGGCCACCGCGGCCACCACCGGAGCGACCGCCCGCGGGACGACCGCCGGAGCGGCCACCGCCCGAGGCCGCGCCCGTGGAGCGACCACCGGAGCGGCCCCCCTTCGCGCCGCCTGAGGCGGGCACCTCGGCGACGAAGCCGCCGGGGTAGCTGCGCTCGCCGGGGGCGAGCTCGGACAGGACGGGGTGCCCGGCGGAGACCTGGTGGGTCGTCGCGGTGATGCCAGCCTTGCGCATCAGGTCGCGGACGTCACGGCGCTGGTCGGGGGTCATGAGCGTGATGACGGTGCCCTTGCTGCCGGCGCGGGCGGTGCGGCCCGAGCGGTGCAGGTACGCCTTGTGCTCGACCGGCGGGTCGGCGTGCACGACGAGCGAGACGTCGTCGACGTGGATGCCGCGGGCGGCGATGTCGGTCGCGACGAGGGTGCTCGCCGTGCCGGAGTGGAAGGCCGTCATCGTCCGCGTGCGGGCGCCCTGGCTGAGGTTGCCGTGGAGCTCGACCGCGGGCACGCCCTCGGCGTTGAGCTGACGGGCGATCTTCTTCGCACGGTGCTTGGTGCGGGTGAAGACGACCGTGCGGCCGGGCGCGGCGACGAGGTCGACGAGCACGGGCAGGTGGGTGTCGGGGCTCACGGCGAGCACGTGGTGCTCCATCGTGAGGACCGGCGACTGCGCCGAGTCGGCCTCGTGGGTCACCGGCTGCTGGAGGTAGCGCTTGACGAGGACGTCGACGCCCGCGTCGAGGGTGGCGCTGAAGAGCATGCGCTGGCCGTCGCGGGGGGTCTTGTCGAGGATCCGCTTCACGCCGGGCAGGAAGCCGAGGTCGGCCATGTGGTCGGCCTCGTCGAGGATCGTCACCTCGATGTCGTCGAGGATGACGTGGCCCTGGCCCATGAGGTCCTCGAGACGGCCGGGGCAGGCGATGACGACGTCGACGCCGCGACGCATGGCCTCGACCTGCGGGCCCTGGCCGACGCCGCCGAAGACGGTGCGGCTGGTGAGCTTCGTCCCCTTCGTCAGGTCGAGGAAGGACTCCTCGATCTGCGAGACGAGCTCACGGGTGGGGGCGAGGATCAGCGCGCGGGGGCGGCGCGAGGCCGGGCGGCGCGGCTCCTCGGTGAGCCGGGTGACGAGCGGCAGGAGGAAGGCGAAGGTCTTGCCGGAGCCGGTCCGGCCACGGCCGAGGACGTCGCGACCCGCGAGCGAGTCGGGCAGCGTCGCGGCCTGGATGGGGGTCGGCACCGTGATCCCGCGGTCGGCGAGGACGGTGACGAAGGGGGTGGGCACGCCGAGGTCGGCGAAGCCCTGGGCCTGTGCAGGCTGAGTCATACGGGTGGTGCTCCACATCTGTGGTGGTGGTCGTCCTGCCCGGCGCGGCAGGGTGCCGCGGCGCATCGGCGAACAGACGTCGGCCCTGCGAGGCAGGTCCAGGAGGTCTCTCCGGGGCACCGTCGTGGTGCCGGCACCGATCGGCGTCAGATGAGCGATCAGGTGCGGTGGTCCGCAGCAGAACTGGGCGGGCCGTTGCGACCAGTCTATGCGGCCGCAGCGGCCGGTGACGAATCGCCCCGGACGCGCTCCGCCCGGAGGGCGGGCAGGTAGCCGACGAGGGCGACGAGCCCGACGAGGGCAGCGGTGACGACCGCGGCCTGGGTCGAGGTGCGCTCGGCGAGCAGCCCCAGCGACGGGGAGACGACGGCGAAGGCGAAGAAGGAGACCATCGAGTCGATCGACAGGACGGTCGCCCGGTTGCTGGCGCTCGCCTCGCGGTGCAGCAGGGCACGGTGCATGACGCCGCTGCCGAAGACGCCGTAGGTGAGCAGGTAGGCGGCGACGAGGGCGACCGGTCCGAGGACGACGCCCATGACGAGAGCGCCGACGCAGTGGGCAGCCCGGCCGAGCAGCGCCGTGCGGGCGACGCCGATGCGGCGCGAGACCCGCCCCGCAGCGACGGCACCCAGCGAGAAGGCACCCCACCCGACGGCCGCGACCGGGCCCATGAGCGCGCCTGCCGTGTCGAGGCCGCCGACGAGCTCCGCGAGCCGGATCGGCATGAAGGTCTCCTGCACCACCATGACGACCGAGGTGAGACCGCTCGCGAGGACGAGACCGCGCAGCACCGCGCTCGTCGCGACGAGGCGCAGACCGCTGACGACGACGGCCGGGGCGGCCTTCGCCGAGGCCAGGGCCCGACCGAGCGGCCCGGCGGAGGTCTGCTCGACGGCCTCGGCCAGATCCGGGGTGGCGGCGTCGGTGTGCAGGTGCGGGACCTCGCGCATGAGGGCGAGGACGGCGACGAGGTGCCCGACGGTGAGGACCGCGAAGAGCGCCATCGGCAGCTCGAGCGCGGACCGGCCCTCCATCGGGTGCCACGCGACGAGGCCGCCGGACAGCAGCGAGCTCGCCGCCATGCTCGCGCCGATGATCGAGCCCGCACGGGCGAGCGGCTGGTCGACGTCGGCACCGGGCGTGCGCTCGTGGACGGCGTCGACGAACCACGCCTCGAGCGGGCCCGACTCCAGCGCGCGGAAGACGCCCATGAGGGCGCCGGCAAGGAGGTAGGTGCCCCACGAGCTCGCCGTGAGGTAGGCCGCGGCGGCGGCGATCTGCACGACCGCGGCGGCGACATAGACGGGGCGACGCCCGAAGACGTCGGTGAAGCCGCTCGTCGGCAGCTCGAGGAGGGCGACGACGAGCCCGATGGCCGCCAGCGCGCTCATCGCCTGCGCCGTGCCGAGACCGAGGTCGAGCGCCCAGAGGACGAAGAGCCCGACGACGAAGCCGGTGGGGAACCACCGGGTGAAGGTCAGCACGTAGTAGACGCGGGTGGGGCTCATCGCAGGTCCTGCTCCCCGTCGGGCTCGACGTCCTCCGGCGCGGGGTGGTCGTGGTCGGGCACGACGTAGCTGTGCACCTGGACGCCGAGCGGACGGGTGCCCGGGGGGCGCTCGTCGCCGACGAGCGGGAGGGTCGCGAGGTGCTCGAAGAACTCGTGCACGCGCCGCGAGACCTCCTGCGCCTGCTCCGGCGTCGCCCAGACGGCGACGTCGCTGCTCGTCGTCAGCTGCCGCCACTGCGGCGACAGCGCCGACCGCGCGGCGATCGCGTCCTGCAGGACCCGGACCTGCTGGGTGAGCGCGGCCTGCCAGAAGGCGTCGTGGGTGTCGCGCTCGGCCTCGTCGGCCTCGGGGCTCTCCTGCACGCTCGTCCACGCCGCCGCGGCCCGCCACCAGCGGTCGCGCCCGCTCCCCCGCTGCTCGTCCTCGGCGATGAAGCCGTGCTCGGCGAGCTGGCGCAGGTGATAGCTCGTCGCGCCGGTGTTGATGCCCAGCCGGGTCGCGAGGCTGGTCGCGGTCGCCGGGCCGTCCGAGCGCAGCAGGGCGAGGAGCCGCAGGCGAAGGGGGTGGGTCAGGGCCTTGAGCTGGGTCGGGTCGGGCGTCGTCGAGCTGGGCACACGAGGACCGTACAACTACACAGATATCTCTGCAAACAGATCTTTGCAGTCGTGCTGCAAGCCAGCCCTCCGCCAGCCACCACGTCGGCAGAGCGGTCGGCGGATTCGGGCATCAGGGCGGGAGCAGACCCGCCCGCTCCGCGAGCACGGCGACCTGGGTCCGCCCGGTGACGCCGAGCTTGACCTGCGCGGCGGCGAGGTGGGTCTTGACCGTCGCCTCGCCGATGAAGAGCGCCCGCGCGATCTCGGGGTTGGAGCGGCCGTCGCCGACGAGACGGACGACCTCGCGCTCTCGCGGGCTCAGCTCGGCGACGAGCCGGCGGGCCTCGGCCTGGCGCGGTGCGCCGCCGGCCCGGATGTGGGCTGTGAGCCGCCGCGAGGTCTCGGGCGAGAAGGCGCCGTCGCCCGATGCGACGGCGCGGATGGCGCCGGCGATCTGCTCGGACGCGGTCTTGAGCAGGAAGCCGTCGGCCCCGGCGACGAGCGCGCGCACCGGCACCTCGTCGACGTCGAAGGTGGTCAGGACGAGCACCCGAGGGGGCCGGGCGAGGGCGCGCAGGCGCCGGGTCGCCTCGATGCCGCCGATGCCCGGCATCCGCAGGTCCATGAGGACGACGTCGGGGTAGTGCGCCAGGGACAGCTCGACGGCCTCCTCGCCCGACCCCGCCTCGGCGACGACGTCGATGTCGGGGGCTGCGGCGAGGATGAGGCGCAGGCCGGAGCGCACGAGGGGGTCGTCGTCGCACAGGAGCACCCGGACCGGGCTGACCGGCACCGTCATGACTGCCACCGCCACGGCAGGTGCACGACGACGCGCAGGACGTCCTCCTCGACGAGCAGCCGCAGCTCGCCGCCCAGCAGCTCGACCCGCTCGCGCATGCCGGTGAGCCCGGCGCCGGGGTGCACCTCGCGCCCCTGCGGGACGTGGTTGGCCGCCTCGAGCAGCACGCCGTCGGCGCTGCGGGCCCGCACGACGAGACGCACCCCGTGGGTCGGGGCGTGCCGCCGGGCGTTGGTGAGCATCTCCTGCACGACGCGGTAGGAGGTCTGGCTGGTCTGCACGTCGAGGTGATCGCCGTCGTGCAGGCTGATCGTCGCGACGACGGTCATGCCGTGCGCGACGGCGTCGTCGACGAGTCCCTCCACGTCGGTGATGCCCGGCACCTGCGAGGTGATGTCGGATGTGCCGTCGCGCAGCACGGACACGAGCGAGCGCAGGTCCTCCGCGGTGCGGCCGGCAGCCTCGCGCACGAGGCTCGCCGAGCGCCCGAGCTCGCCGTCGGGCGCGTGGGCCTCGAGGGCGGCCGCGTGCAGGGACACGACGGAGAGCCGGTGGCCGATGACGTCGTGGACCTCGCGGGCGATCCGCTCGCGCTCGTCCTGCGCGGCGAGCCGGTCGCCGAGGTGCGCGGCGACGGCACGCTGATGCGTCACCTCGCCCGCGCTGCGCTCGAGCACCCGGCGCACGGCACCGGCCCCGAGGAAGACCGCGCTCACGACGAGACCGATCGTCACCGGGACCCACCACGGCGCCGCACCTCGGTCCACCGCGGCCTCGGCGGTCGTCGTGTCGACGACGAGCCCACGCCAGGCCGACTCGTAGCTGTTTCGGCCCTGCAGGTCACGCCATGTGACCACGACGGTGCAGACGGTGACGAGGACCGCCACGGGCACCGCCACCGCGGTCCGCTGACGACGCACGACATGCAGACCGGCGACGAGCGCCACCAACGGGTCGAAGGGGGCGATTGCCGCGAAGAGCGACCCTCCCACCGCCAGCGGCAGTGCCAGTCGCACGCGCCACACGAGGAGCACGAGCAGCGCCAGACCGACGAAGAAGCTCAGCATGCCCAGCGGGGTCGCTGGAGTGTCGTGCGTCGCCGGGAGACCGGGCGCACGACGTGCGTCAGTGGTGAGGAGGGCCATCGCCAGCGTGAGGATCCCCAGCAGCCACCAACCGGCAAGAGCTGCTGCCGAGCGCGCCGACGCCGACCACCACGCGCGAGCGCGGCGGTCCGGGGCGGCGGCGACGGTCATGGCGTGAGAGTAGGGCGTCCCGGCGACAGCCGCCCTCCCCCGATCGGCGGACCCCGGTCGAGCCGCTCGGCGGAGGTGGCGGGCTCCCCCTTCGCGATCCGATGAGGCCATCACACCGGACCGCCAGGAGGCACCCCATGACCCAGCCCCACGACCCCTCGCAGCCGCAGTGGCAGCCGACCTACGCCCCGGCCCCGCCGCCGCAGCGCGGCTGGGTCTCGCGCCACAAGGGCCTGACCGTCGTCCTCGCCAGCGGCGCCCTCCTGCTCGCCTGCTGCGGCGGCGGCGCCGCGGTCCTCGCCGAGGGCGGCTCGTCGACCTCCCCGACCACCGAGGCGGGGTCGAGCACCTCACGACCGACCGACGGCCGCTCGACGACCCCGACGAAGGGGTCGAAGAAGAAGGCCGCGGCGACGAAGGCCTCCGGCCCCGGCATCGGCGACGCCGCCCGGGACGGGAAGTTCGAGTTCGTCGTCAAGAGCGTCAAGCCCGGTGTCGCCTCGGTCGGCGACGACTTCCTCCAGGAGAAGGCGCAGGGCCAGTTCGTCCTCGTCGAGATCTCGGTGACGAACATCGGCGAGGAGGCCCAGACGATGTTCGACTCCGAGCAGAAGATCATCGACACCCAGGGGCGCACCTTCGAGGCCAACAGCTCGGCCGCGATCTCGGTCGAGGGCAACTCCGACGTGTGGCTCACCGACGTCAACCCGGGCAACACCGCCACCGGGACGATGGTCTTCGACATGCCCAAGGGCGCGACGCCCGCCTCGATCGAGCTGCACGACTCGATGTTCTCGGACGGCGTGACGGTCTCCCTGCGCTGACCCCGAAGCCGGCCACGTGGCGTCCCACCGGGGGGACGGGGGGCGCCACGTGGTCCTCGAGGGTCGTCGGGCTCGAGTCCCCGGGCGAAGGTGCCTACCCCTTCCTACCTGCGACCACCGCCTCGTCTGGCTCGACGTCCGGGTGCCGAAGGGGGGTCCCCACCGCTGAGCGTCACCTCACCGCGCCGTCCGCGTAAGGTCGCCGCATGACCGCCGTCGCCGATCCTGGCCCCACGGCCGACGGCACCCAGGTCCTCGACGCCTACCGTCGGCGGGTCGAGGAGCATCTCGACGGCGTCGACGAGACCCTCACGGTCGACGGCACCCGACCCCACACCGACGCGCTCGTCGCGACGATCGAGCGGCTCGGGCTGCCCGGCCTGCTCGCCCGGCAGCGCGAGACCGAGCGCTTCGTCGCCGACGACGGCATCACCTACGGCACCCGGGGCCAGGAGCAGGGAGCCGCACCACCACCGTCGGGGACGCCGCAGACCGGGGCCCCGTGGACGGTCGACCCGCTGCCGCTCGTCATCGGCACCGAGGAGTGGGCCCAGCTCGAGCGTGGCGTGCGCCAGCGTGCCCATCTGCTCGACGCCGTGCTCACCGACCTCACCGGCGAGCAGCGGCTCGTGCGGGACGGCACGATCCCCGGCCAGGTGGTCTACGGGCACGGGGGCTGGCTGCCGCAGGCCGAGGGCATCACGCTGCCCGGGGCCCACCAGCTCGTGCTGCCGGCGACCGACCTCGCCCGGGACCGCGAGGGCACATGGCGCGTCTTCGCCGACCGCGCGCAGGCCCCGAGCGGCGCCGGGTACGCGATGGCGAACCGACGCATCGTCGCCCGCGTCATGCCCGACCTGCACCGGGCGAGCGACCTGTCGCGGCTGCGCGGCTTCTTCTACGGCGTCCAGCGCGCGGTCCGCCAGGTGGCGCCGCGCACGCAGGACAGCCCCCGCGTCGTCATCCTCAGCCCGGGCACCCTGTCCGAGACCGCCTTCGACCAGGCCTTCCAGGCCATGCTCCTCGGCTTCCCCCTCGTCGAGTCCGAGGACCTCGTCTCGCGCGACGGCCGGATCTGGATGCGCACGACGAGCGGGCTGGCCCCGGTCGACGTCGTCATCCGCCGCGTCGACGCGGACTGGTGCGACCAGCTCGAGCTGCGCCCCGAGTCCCGGCTCGGCCTGCCCGGCATGGTCGAGGCCGCCCGGCTCGGCAACGTCTCCGTCGTCAACCCGCTGAGCGCGGGCCTGCTCGAGAACCCCGCGCTCATCCCCTACCTGCCGACGGTGTGCCGACGGGTCCTCGGCGAGGAGCAGATCCTGCACTCGCCGCGCACCTGGTGGGCCGGCGAGGACACGCACCGCCAGCACGTGCTCGCCCATCTCTCGAGCCTCGTCATCCGCCCCATCCACCGCTTCGCCGGCAGCGACGCGATCCGCGGGTGGGACCTCGACCAGGCCCAGCGCGAGGCCCTCGCCGCGCGCATCGAGGACGAGCCCTGGCGCTGGACCGCGCAGGACCCGGTGTCGATGTCGAGCGCGCCGGTCGTCACGCCGCAGGGGCTCGACCCGCGCAACGTCGTGCTGCGGACCTTCGCCGTCGCCGACGACGAGGACTACCTCGTCATGCCCGGCGGCCTGGGCCGGCTGAGCGTCGAGCGCGACTCCGCCGACGTCTCCTCGGGCCGCGGCGCGCCGAGCAAGGACGTGTGGGTGCTCGCCGGCGACATCCCCTCCGTCACCCGCGACGACGGGGTGCTGCCCGAGCTCGTGCCCAGCCCGGCCGTCGACCACGCCGAGGCCTTCGTCGCCCCGGCGCCGCGCGTCGCCTCCGACCTCTACTGGCTCGGCCGCTACGCCGAGCGCGCCGAGTGCGCGGCCCGCGTGCTGCGGGTCGCCGACAACCTCGTCGACGACCACGCCCAGCGTCCCGGCACGACCGGTCACGCGGCGATGGTCGCCGTGCTCCGGGCGGTCACCGAGATCACCTCGACCCGCCCCGGCTTCGTCGGCGCGGGCAGCGACGAGCGCCTCGTCGACCCCCTGCCCCACCTGCGCGACCTCGTCCTCGACCCCCGCCTGTCGGGCTCGGTGAGCTGCAGCGCGCGGCGCGCGGTCGTCGCCGCCCAGGCCGTGCGCGAGCAGCTCTCGCAGGACACCTGGCTCGTCATGAGCCGCCTCGAGCACACGCTCGCGCACGTCCGGCCCGAGGACGACCTGCAGGAGATCCTCATGGAGAGCATCGAGGCCTTCCTCGCGCTCTCCGGGATCTCCGTCGAGTCCACCGTGCGCGACCCGGCCTGGGCCTTCACCGAGGCCGGCAAGCGGATGGAGCGCGCCCAGCAGACGGTCCGTCTGCTGCGCCGCACCCTCGCCGTCGTGCGCACCCCGCTCGTCGAGGGCGCGGTCAGCGAGTCCGCCCTCACCGCCGCCGAGTCCGTCATCACCTACCGCCGCCGCCTCGCCGCCGGGCTGGGGCCGCTGTCGGTGACCGAGTCCGCGCTCGACCTGCTCCTGCGCGACCGCATCAACCCGCGCTCCGTCGTCTTCCAGGTCGAGCGGCTCACCGAGGCCCTCGACCTCGTCGGCGACGACGCCGTCGTCGAGGCCACCCGAGCCCTCGCCGAGCACATCGCCGGTCTCGACCTGCCCCAGCTCATGCGCGACGACCGGGCGGGACTCGTCTCCGAGCTCGACCGCCTCGACGCGGCGCTGCGCGCCGAGCACGACCGCGTCGTCGAGCGCTACTTCGTGCGCAAGGCCACGCAGCACACCGTCCAGACCGTCTCGTGGACCGACGGGGTGGCCTGGTGAGCACCGTCCCCCACCCCGTGCCGGACCCCGAGCACCACTCGCGCCGGCCCTACGAGGTGACCCACCGCACGGAGTACCGGTACGCCGAGTACGTCACCGACTCCTTCGGCCGGGCCATGCTCGCCCCGCGCGAGACCGCGCACCAGCGCGTCCTCGAGCACACCGTCGAGATCACCCCCGAGCCCCACGTCCTCTCCGAGCACGTCGACCACTTCGGCAACCTCAGCCACTTCTACGAGGTGCGCACCCCCCACACGACGCTGTCGGTGCTCAAGCGCTCGGTCGTCGAGGTCGAGTGGCCCGCCCCGGACCTCGCCCGGCTCGACGGGTGGAGCGTCGGCGAGGCGGCCGAGATCATCGCCGCGGGCGGGATCCGGGAGCACACGACCGAGGAGGGGGTGGGGGATCCCCCTTCGCCCCCGACCCTCGACCTCGTCGAGGCGACCCAGTACGTCCTGCCCAGCCAGCTCGTCGACCTCACCGACGAGGTCGAGACGTACGCCCGCGCCGTCCTGCCCGCCGACCGGCCGCTCGGCCAGGCCCTCGTCGCGCTGTACTCGCAGATCTACCGCGACTTCCGGTACGCGAAGGGGACGACGAGCGTCAAGACGACCCTGCCCGAGCTCCTCGCCCAGCGCGAAGGGGTGTGCCAGGACTTCGCCCACCTCGCCGTCGGCTGCCTGCGGGTCGTCGGCATCCCCGCGCGGTACGTCTCGGGCTACATCGAGACGATGCCCCCGCCGGGCAAGACCAAGCTCGCCGGCTCGGACGCCACCCACGCGTGGGTCTCGGCGATGACCCCCGACGGCGGCTGGGTCGACCTCGACCCGACGAACGACCACTTCGCCGACAGCCGGTACGTCGTCACCGGGTGGGGCCGCGACTTCCGCGACGTCTCGCCGCTCAAGGGCGTGATCTTCACCGAGGGCCGCGGCAGCACGCTCGACGTCGCCGTCGACGTCATCCGTCAGGACCGCCCCGACCCCCGCGTCCACCCCCGTCCGCCCCGTCCCCAGGAGGCCCGATGACCACCGCCTTCGTCCTCGGAGGTGGCGGCGTGCTCGGCGCGACCGAGGTCGGCATGCTGCGCGCCCTGCTCGAGCACGGCATCACCCCCGATCTCGTCGTCGGGTCGAGCATCGGCTCGATCAACGGCGCCTTCGTCGCCGCCGACCCCAGCAGCGCGACCGTCGCCCGGCTCGAGGAGCTGTGGGTCGACGTCGTGCGCTCGGGCGCGCTGCGCGAGTCGCCCGTGCGCCAGGCCGCTCGCCTGGCCCGCAGCGGCACCCA
This sequence comes from Janibacter sp. Y6, assembly GCF_040900765.1. Taxonomy (NCBI): domain Bacteria; kingdom Bacillati; phylum Actinomycetota; class Actinomycetes; order Micrococcales; family Intrasporangiaceae; genus Janibacter; species Janibacter sp. Y6. Next base: position 138,965 of record NZ_JAKLYZ010000007.1, on the reverse strand, counting down.
CGTCATGTCGCCGGGCACGATCCCGCGCCTCGTCACGCAGTACCTCGAGACCGAGCTCATCGAGGACCTGCCCGTGCCCTTCCAGTGCGTCGCCGCCGAGATCGAGTCGGCCCGCTCGCACTGGTTCACCTCCGGCGAGATCGCCCCCGCGGTCGCCGCCAGCTGCGCGGTGCCCGGGCTCTTCGCGCCGGTCGAGATCGGCGGGCTGCACTACCTCGACGGCGGCCTCGTCCACTCGATCCCCGTCGGCCGGGCGCTCGAGCTCGGCGCGGACCGGATCTTCGTGCTTCACGTCGGCCGGGTCGAGCAGCCCCTCAGCGTGCCGGCGACCCCGTGGGACGTCGGGATGGTCGCCTTCGAGATCGCCCGCCGGCACCGCTTCGTCGAGGAGATCGCAACGGTCCCCGAGGACGTCGAGCTGCACGTGCTGCCCAGCGGGGTCGAGCGCTCCCCCGCCCTGGCGACCCTGAGCGTCGGACGTGGCGAGCGGGTGTCCGACCGCATCACCGCCGCCTACGAGGCGACGGCCGACCACCTCGCCCTGCACGCATGAAGATCGGTCCCCCGCCGTACTGGGTGCAGGTCGTCCTGCGCTTCGTCTACCCGCCGCTCGCCGTCCTCGTCACGGTGGCCGCGCTGCCGCTCATCGCCCTCGGCGTGCTGCTGTGGCCGCTCGACCGTCGCATGCGTCTGGCGCGCGTCGTCTTCCTCGCCGTGTACTTCATGTGGGAGGACGTGAGCATCCTCGTGCAGTGCATGTGGCTGCGGGTGCGCTCTCCCGTCGACCGGGGCGAGGACTGGATCGCCCACCACGAGCAGCTCGTCGCGCACGCGCTGGAGAACTTCTTCCGCACCGCGCAGCGCGTCGTCTCCTTCCACGTCGTCGCCGACGGCGAGATCGACCTCGGCGACCCCACCCGCCCGGCGGTGGTCCTCTCGCGGCACGCCGGCCCCGCCGACTCCCTCGCCCTCGCGTGGATCATCGCGGCGAAGGCCCGCCGGGTGCCCCGTGTCGTCCTCGCCGCGGGCCTGCTGTGGGACCCGGGCCTGGCGCTCGTCCTGCGCCGGCTGCGCGCGTACTTCGTGCCGTCGCGCTCCGGGGCCGGCGACGACCGGACGAAGGGGGTGGCCGACCTCGCCCGCGGCCTGGCCCCCCGGGACGCCCTGCTCATCTTCCCCGAGGGACGCAACTGGACGATGCACCGCCAGCAGGCCGGGGTCGAGGCGCTGCGCGCCGAGGGCGAGCACGAGCGCGCCGAGCAGGCGGCCCGCTGGCGCTGGGTGCTCCCGCCCCGCCAGCGCGGGGTGCAGGCCATCCTCGAGGCCCGACCCGACGCGGACGTCGTCGTCGTCGCGCACACCGGGCTCGAGCTCTTCGACTCGCCGGGCGACATCTGGCGGGGAATCCCCTTCGGCCCCACCGAGGGTCTCGTCGTGCGCACGACGACCTACCCGGCGGGCGACGTGCCGCGCGACCCCGACGAGGTCGCCACCTGGCTCGACGAGCGCTGGACCGAGGTCGACGCCTGGGTGGAGGGCCACCGCCGGCCCGGGCTGCGAGGATCGTGAGCATGCTGCGCCGCCGGGACCTGCCGCTGCCGATGACGATCTCGCCGGAGGCCGCCGAGGTGGCGCACCGCGCCGACAGCACCCCGCACCGGTGGCCGCTCACCCCGCGCGTCACCGCCGTGCTGCGCCGCCGCGGCGCCCGCGAGCGCCAGGAGGCGGTGACGGCGATCGCGCGTCGGCTCGGGGTCGACGTCACCGCCTCGCAGGTCGCCGTGACGAGCGGGGGCTCCACGGTCCGCTCGCTCGTCATGACCCCGGCCGTCCCGGAGCGGGCCCGGGACGCCGGCGAGGACGAGCCGTGGGTGTTCTGGGTCCACGGCGGCGGCTTCTGCTGGGGCTCGGCGCTCGACGGCTCGGCCGTGCAGCTCGCGCACGACCTCGAGGTGCCCATCGTCTCCGTCGAGTACCCGCTCGCCCCGGAGCACCCCTTCCCCGCCGGGCTCGACGCGTGCGTCGCCGCCTACGAGGCCCACGTCGCGCAGTGGGGCCCGCGGGTCCTGCTCGCCGGGCTGTCCGCCGGGGCCAACCTCGCCCTCGGCGTCCTCGCCCGGCTGCGCGCCGCCGGCAGCCCGCAACCGGTCGGGGTGCTCGCCGCGACCCCCTTCGCCGATCTCGCCGGTCACGGCGACTCCTACACCGGCAACGAGGGGCGCGACGCCTACGTGCGGTGGTCGGGCCAGCAGGAGCGCTTCGCGCGCGCCTACCGCGGGCGGACCGGCGCCGACGACCCCTTCGTCTCGCCGGTGCACCAGGTGTGGGGCGAGCCGCCCGTGCCGCCGACGCTGCTCACGTCCGGCACGCGGGACCTCTTCCTCTCCGACGCGGTGCGCCTGCAGCGCAGCCTGCGCGCGAGCGGCGGCGACGTCGAGCTCGCGCTGTGGGAGGGCATGTGGCACGCCTTCCAGAACGACACCGCCTCGCCCGAGGCCCGCGAGTGCCTCGCCGAGACGGCAGCCTTCGGGCGGCGGGTCCTGCGCCTTCGCGACTGACGCCTCGGACCGACCCGGATTGCCTGGACGACGACGCGGGCTGAGCGGGCCATGTCCGGTAGACCAGGGGCATGACGGATCAGGCAGAGCACACGCCCGCCTTCAGCGTCCTCGGTGACCTCGGTGGTCAGCTCGTCGCGACGGCGGTCCACGCCGGTCACGACCTGCGGCCCGAGGTCGCGCAGGAGATGGTCCTCGACGAGGCGGTGCGTCTGCGCGAGGAGGACCCGTGCACGGACCGCTTCATCGCCCACCTGCCGGCGCGGGTCGTCGCCCACCGCTCCCGCTTCGAGGTCGACCTCAACCGCGTGCGCGAGGAGGCCGTCTACCGCGAGCCGGACGACTGCTGGGGCCTCGAGGTCTGGCGCGAGCACCCGCTCGACGACGCGATCGCACAGCGCTCGCTCGAGGTCTACGACGACTTCTACTCCACCCTGGCCACCCACCTCGACGAGATCTCCGCCCGCGGCCCCTTCGTCGTCTACGACGTGCACTCCTACAACCACCGCCGTGACGGCTCCGGCGCACCGCCGGCTGACCCCGACGACAACCCCGAGGTCAACGTCGGGACCGGCTCGCTGGACCGCGAGCGCTGGGGGCGGGTCGTCGACGCCTTCATCGACTCCTTCTCGACGTCGTGGACGACCATCCACGGCCCGCGCGAGCAGCGCGACGTGCGCGAGAACGTCAAGTTCGTCGGTCGCGGCCTGGCCCAGTGGGTCCACTCGCGCTACCCCGACACCGGCATCGTCCTGGCCATCGAGATGAAGAAGACCTACATGGACGAGTGGAGCGGCCGGCCCGACGACGAGGCCGTGAGCCGGATCGCCGCGGCGCTCGCCGACACCTACGAGCCGGTGCTCGCCGCGCTCGACCGGATCACCGGGCGGGGCACCGAGCTGTGAGCGAGGACGCGCCCGCGCTGCGCCGGGTCTCGGTCGCCGACCTCGCCGTCGACCACGCCCTGGCGCAGATGTCGGGCTCGATGCGCTTCCTGCTCGACATCACCCCGGTGAACTCCGACGAGATCAAGGCCGACTTCGTCGCCGGTCGCGTGCACGACCCGGTCTTCGTCTACCGCGAGCTCGAGGCCGACCCCGAGGTGCTGCGCCAGGTCGTCGACAACGTCGTCGTCTCCTCCGTCGAGGACCCGACCCTCGCGACCCTGCTGCGGGCCAAGCAGCGGGAGCTCGCGCTGCAGCTCGACATGCTGCGGGCTCGTGACAGCGAGGACTTCCGCGCCCTGAGCACCGAGCTCTACGGGTCGGCCTCGCCCTCCCTTCGTGCCCAGGCCGAGCACGTCCTCGAGGCGGTCCCGCGGCCCGAGGCGAAGGGGGAGTCCCTCACCGCGCAGGAGTTCCTCGAGCTCGCCCAGGCCGAGATCGACCACTACGCGCAGATCGACCCCGAGGTCGACATGCACGCCGAGATCCGCGACGAGGTCAACGGCATCATGGTGAGCGGCAACACCCTGCTCGTCGACCCGGACTCGGCGGTGCAGCGCGCCCGCGCCGACGCGCTCATCCAGCACGAGGTGGGCACGCACCTCGTCACCCAGGTCAACGGCTCGGCCCAGCCGGTCCAGGTCCTCGGCACCGGGCTCGCCGGCTACGACGAGACCCAGGAGGGCCTCGCCGTGCTCGCCGAGATCGGCTGCGGCGGGCTCACCCCCTTTCGGCTGCGCCAGCTCGCCGCCCGCGTCGTCACCGTGCACCGGATGAGCAGCGGCGCGAGCTTCGTCGACGCCTGGCGCGGGCTCGTCGACGAGGGCTTCCCTGAGGCCAGCGCCTTCACGACGACGATGCGTGCCTACCGCTGCGGCGGGCTGACGAAGGACGCGATCTACCTGCGCGGTCTCGTCGACCTGCTCGCGCACCTGCGCGACGGCGGCTCGCTCGACCACCTGTGGCTCGGCAAGTTCTCGCTCGACGACCTGCCGCTCGTGCGCTCACTGGCCGAGGACGGCGTCCTCGGGCCGCCGCGCATCATGCCGCGGTGGCTCGCCGACCCCGCCGCCGCGGACCGTCTGACCGACGCCGCCGGCCAGGCCGACGACGTCGCCGCCATCTGCACGCCCGCGGGCTCACCCCCGCCCGCGGACCCGACCGACCCCCCGTCGAAGGAGACCCCATGAAGATCGGCTTCGTCGTCAACGACGTCGCGACCGAGAAGTCCGTCTACACGACGACCCGGCTCGCGATGACCGCCCACCGGATGGGCCACGAGGCGTACCACATGGGGATCGGGGACTTCGCCTACGAGGCGGACGGCTCGCTGTCCGCGCGGGCGCGCACCGCGTCCTCGAAGACCTACAAGTCGCTCGAGCGCTACCTCGCCGACGTGCAGAAGCCCGACGTCGAGCAGCGCCTGCGGGTCGACGAGTTCGACGTCGTCATGCTGCGCTTCGACCCCGCCGACGACGCGGAGGAGAACCCGTGGGCCGGCAACGCGGGCGTCGCCTTCGGGCAGCTCTTCGCCGCCGCCGGCGTGCTCGTCGTCAACGACCCGACGTCGCTGGCCAACGCGCTGAGCAAGGCCTACTTCCAGCACTTCCCCGAGATCGTGCGGCCGCGCACCCTCATCTGCCGCGACGAGGAGATGATCGAGCAGTTCGTCGCCGACCTCGGGGGGCGGGCGGTGCTCAAGCCGCTGCAGGGCTCCGGCGGCAGCGGGGTCTTCCTCGTCAACAGCAAGGAGTCGCCGAACCTCAGCCAGATCATCGAGGCGATCTCGCGCGACGGCTACGTCGTCACCCAGGAGTACCTGCCCGAGGCCAAGGACGGCGACATCCGCATGTTCGTCATGAACGGCCGTCCGCTCGAGGTCGACGGCCAGGTCGCGGCCTTCCGCCGGGTGAGCCAGAGCGACGACCTGCGCTCGAACATGTCGACCGGCGGCAAGGCGCAGAAGGTGAAGATCACCGACGACATGCTCGAGATGGTCGAGGCCGTGCGGCCCAAGCTCATCGCCGACGGCATGACGCTCGTCGGGCTCGACATCGTCGGCGACAAGCTCATGGAGGTCAACGTCTTCAGCCCCGGCGGCTTCGGCTCGTGCGAGCAGCTCTACGGCATCGACTTCGTGCCGCGGGTCATCGAGGACCTCGAGCGCAAGGTGAGCGTGCGCCGGCACTACAGCGACATCCCGAACGTGCGGCTCGCGACGCTCTAGGCCGAGCCCGGGTCGCGCACGACGACGACCGGCACGTCGTGCTCGCGGCCGAGCTGCTCCCAGTGGGCGCTCGGCCGCGACGCGAAGGCCGTCTCGAGCTCCGACCTCGTCGAGCCGACGTGCTCGGCGAGACGGGCCGCGAAGTGGGGCTCGATCGCCCCTACCGCGACGTACCCGTCCGAGGTCGCGTAGATCGCGTACCCCGGCAGCGCGCCGCCGAGGACGGCGCCCGGGCCGGTGAGCCCGTGGCGCAGCGAGGCGGCGGCATCGTCGGCGACCTCGTCGAGCACGACCCGCTCGTGCACGGCCGCGCCGAGGCTCTCCCGCACCCGCAGCCCGGCGAGCGTCGCCGACACGGCGCGCTCGGAGCCCAGCACGTCGACCATCGGCACGAGGGGCATCGTGGGCGGCGCGACCATGCCGCGCGAGGCCTGGTAGGTGAGGTCGTGCCCGGCCTCCTCGGCGCGGTCCCCGTCGTAGCCGACGACCTCGACGAGGAGCAGGCCGTGACGCTCGACGCTCTTGGGCAGGCCGAGCCGCTCCAGCGCCGAGGGGCGCATCGAGGTGAGCAGGACGTCGACACCGGCGAGCCGGTCCTCGAGGGCCGCCCGGTCAGCAGGGTCCTTGAGGTCGAGCCGGACGACCTCCTGGCCACCGACGAGCTCGGTGTACCAGGTGGGGGCGACGAGGGCGAGGGGGTCACCCGTCGGGGGCTCGACCTTCGTCACCGCGGCGCCCATCGAGGTCAGCCGGGCAGCGGCGAGCGGGCCGGGGAGGTTGACGGCGAGGGAGACGACACGGACGCCGTCGAGCGGGCGGTGGGCAGCGGTCATGGCCTCATCGTCGCCGATCCCCCGCCGTCCGGCGCAGGTCCGGTCGAAGAAGGATCGTCACCTCGAGGTGACGATCCTTCTTCGAACCACGAGGGCGCCGCCGGCGAGACCGGCGACGATCAGCACCAGGCCTGCCACGCCGAGGACCCCACCCCCGAGCGCCCCGCCGCCGCCGACCCCGCCGTCGAGCCATCCCCGTACGAGCGGCTCGAGGACCGCGCCGGCGGGCACGACGAGCCGGGCGAGCACACCGAGGCCGTCACGGCGACGGGCGAGCGCGCCGACGAGCCCGAGCGGCACCCCGGCGACCGCCGCGGCGACGAACCACCCGAGGTTGTCGGCCAGGCCGGACCAGGGGGTGAGCCCCGTGAGCGCCCCGAGCACGTAGTAGGTCACCAGCGAGAGCAGCCCGACGACCGGTCCCGCGAGCGCAGCGGCGGGTGCGCGCCGCACGAGCCAGCCGGCGAGCACCGCCTGGCCGGCCCACACCGACCCGGCGTTGGCGAGCACGAGGACCACCCGGGCGGCGGGGTGCCCGTCGAGCTGGTCGGCGGCCGCCGCCGCGAGCAGCGTGAGCACCGCGAGCCCTGCCCCGACGAGGGCGACGAGCGCCCAGGCCCGTCTCACCGCCCGGGGTGGCGCAGCGACTCCAGCCAGCTCGACGCCTCGGCGAAGGCGGTGTCGGAGGTCAGCGGGTCGACGGAGACCGCCTGGCCGTTCGCCGCCGGGTAGGAGCCGACGAAGCGGACCTCGGCGCACACGCGGTGCAGGCTCATGAGCGCCTCGCCGACACGAGCGTCCGCGACGTGCCCCTCGAGGTCGATGGAGAAGCAGTACGACCCCATCGACTCCTTCGTCGGGCGCGACTCGAGCCGGGTCATGTTGATCCCGCGGGCGGCGAGCTGCTCGAGCAGCTCGAGCAGACCACCCGCGCGGTCGCTGCGCTGGTAGAGCACGACCGTCGTCTTGTCGAAGCCGGTCGGCGTCGGCAGCCACTCGGGACGCGAGACGACGACGAAACGCGTCACCGCCGAGGACAGGTCGCCGATGTCGTGGGCGAGCACCTGCAGGCCGTGGTTGTGCGCGGCGACCGGCGCGCAGACGGCGGCGTCGAAGGGGGCGCCCCCCGCCGCGAGGTCGGCGGCGGCCGACGCGGTCGACAGGGTCGCGACGTAGCCCGCCTCGGGGGCGTGCTGCTGGGCCCAGCCGCGCACCTGCGCCCACGCGTGCGAGTGGGTGCCGATGGCGCGCACGTCGGCGAGCTCGACGCCCTCACGGGCGGCGATGACGAAGGTGATCGGCACGAGGACCTCGCCGGTGACGCTCAGCGGCGCACCCGAGGCGAGGGCGTCGAGGGTGGCGCTCACCCCCCCTTCGACGGAGTTCTCGATGGGCACGACGGCCGCGTCGATCTCGCGCTCGCGCACCGCGGTGAGGGCGGCGTCGACGGACCCGAAGGGGACGTGCTCGGCGCTCGTCGCGGGTCGCCACGACAGCAGCGCCATCTGGGTGAAGGTGCCCTCGGGCCCGAGGTAGCCGAAGCGCGTCACGTGTCCTCCTAGCGGTCCTGCCGGTCAGCGCCAGTCTCGCCCAGAGGCGCCGGCGGCGGCCACGCGGTCCCGCTCCTCGGCACGACGGTGGACGACGGCGCCGCTCAGGCGGTCGGCGACCCGGCCCGCGCAGCGGCGACGGCCTGGCGCTCCTCGGGGGTGAGGGTCGTCTCGGACTCGCCGCCGGCGACCCCCTTCGCGTAGGTCCGCGACTCGCCGCGGCCGTGGATCGAGGTGAGGACGAGGCCGTCGCCCTGCCCGTCGAGGAGCGCGGCGGAGAAGGAGAGCCGCCCGCCCATGTCGCCGAAGGCGTCGTAGCGCACGACCGCGACCCGGCTCAGCGCGGCGTCGACCTCGGCCCGCAGACGACGGGCGTCGGCGTCGCCGATCGGGGAGCTCCGCTCGACCTCGACGAGGCGTCGGCGCAGGACACCGAGCTGACGGGCCAGGCCGAGCGCGAGCAGCACGGCGAGGACCGCGACGACGAGCGCGACGACGGAGAGGAGCACGGCTGCGACCCTAGCCCTCGGCCCGGTCCGCGCCGACGCCCGCTCGTGGTCTGCGAGCACCGCTCGTCGCGGGCCCGCGACGACCGGGCCTCGTGGACTGCGAGCGGGGCTCGAGGGCCTTGGTGCGGTGGATCGCCCACGCGAGCAGCCCGAGGATCACGAGCGAGCCGATGACGTTGCCCTCGACGAGGACGTCGCCGACGACGGCCGGCTCGCGCCCCTCCCGCTTCCACAGCACGCCCCAGAAGGGCATCGTGCACACGAACCACGCGAAGGGGATCACGGCCGCGACGACGCGCGGGCGGTCGCGCCAGGCCGCGGCACCGAGGATGGCCGGCACGATCACCATGAGCCAGTGCAGGTGGTGCACCCACGAGACCGGCGACAGCAGGAAGCCCGCGAGCCCGATGACCGCGGCCTCCATGAGCCAGTCGCCCTGCTGGTAGGCGCGACGGCCGAGCCAGAAGACGACGACGCCGACGACGAGCAGGTAGGGCGCCCAGGCGAGGAGCAGCTCGCTGCCGTCGAGGCCGCGGCGCAGCAGCAGCGCCCGGAAGGCCTGGTTGGCCGAGCCGTCGTTGGGGCCGAGCCGCGTGGGGTCGGACAGCGCCCCGCCCCAGAAGGCGAAGGAGGCCGGCGGCAGGATCATCCACGCGCCGACGGAGACGAGCGTCGCGGTGATGATCGCGGTCGCGGCCTCGCGCCAGCGGCGGCACACGAGGTAGTGGATGACGAAGACGCCGGGGGTCAGCTTGATCGCCATGGCGAGCCCGACGAGCACCCCGGGCGGGACCGTGCGCAGCAGGCGCGTCCTGGGCCGCTTGAGGTCGAGCAGGATCGCGAGGACGAGGAAGGCGTTGATCTGCGCGAAGCGGATGCCGTCGCCGACCGGCTGGGTCCACAAGAAGGCCCCGGCCACCGCGGCGACGAGCACCGGCGCCCACGCCCCGGCCCGGTCGCGCAGGTGGTACCAGGCGACCCACGCGATGGCGAGGTCGGCGGCGAGCTGCAGGATCGTCCACGACCAGGCGGCGACGGCGAAGGGGACGAAGGCCAGCGGTACCGAGAGCAGCGCCGCGACCGGCGGGTAGGTGAAGGGCAGCAGCTGCGGCGGGTCGGTCATCTGCTCGTAGATCGGCCGGCCCTGGAGCACGGAGATGCCCGCCTCGCGGTAGACCTGGATGTCGACCTGCCATTGGTCCTGCGGGAAGAGGAACATGAACTTCGTGATCGGCCAGGCGGCGAGCGCGACGAAGACGAGAGCCGCGAGCACCCAGTGGGTCGTCGTCGGGGTCCGTCGGGTCACCGGGTCATGGTCGCAGACGTGGGTGGGTGCTCTCCTGCCGCCCGTGGCCTCAGAGGACGTCCAGGCTCGGCCCGCCACAATGGCCCGGTGACCCGACTCCTCCTCGCCCTCGTCGCTGCGTGCGCCGCTGTCCTCGGCGCGGTCCCGGCGGCATCGGCGACGGGTACCACGGCGCTCACGGCCCCCGACCCGAACCAGCCGGCGGTCGTCGTCCTCGGCGCCCCGGGGCTGAGCCTGCGCGACCTCTCGCCGCAGGAGACGCCGACCCTGTGGTCGCTCGCGACGAAGGGGGCCACCGCCGACCTCGTCGTGCGTGGCGGGTACCTGCAGACGTGCGGCGTCGACGGCTGGCTCAGCCTCGGCGCCGGCGGCCGGGTGGCCTTCCCCCGCCCGGGCAGCCCGGACCTCACCGACCCGGAGGCCGCGCCCGTCTGCCCCGAGGTGGGGCTGACCGGCACGGGCGCGGTCGAGGGCTGGGGCGACGCCGTCGACCTCGTCCGCGAGCGCAAGACCGACGCCACCCTCGGCGTCCTCGCGGACTCGCTGCGCGCCGCGGGCACGTGCGTGGAGGCCTCCGGCGGGGCGGGCGCGAGCATCGCCGCGGCGGACGGCCGCGGCGAGGTCGGTGACGGCTCCGGCGGGTGCGCGGTGCGTCTCGTCGACGTCGGCCAGGTCGACGGCGAGCGCGACGCGTCGCGGCAGGCCCAGGTGCGCGACGTCGACACGGCGGTGCAGGAGGCGGTCTCGGGCCTGCCCGAGGAGACCCTCGTCGTCGTCGCCGGTCTCGGCGACTCGGGCACCGGGCCCGCGCTGCGGGCCCTCGTCTACTCCGGCGGCGGCGACCCCCGCAGCGCGGCGGGCGTCGAGCCCGGCGCGCTCAGCTCGCCCACCACCCGGCGCACCGGCGTCGTCCAGCTGCCCGACCTCACCGCCGACCTCCTCGAGCGCGTCGGCGCCGAGCCCGTCGCCCCGCTCGCAGGTCGCCCCCTCTCCCTCGTCCGCGACGACCGCGGTGGTGCCGCCGAGCGCCTCGCGGACCAGGCCGACGTCGCCGGCCAGCTCGAGGTGGCCGACGCGAGCATCCCGCCCTTCTTCCGCGGCCTGGCCGCCGTCGTCGTCGTGGCGAGCGTCCTCGGCGCCCTGGCCTGGGCGCTGCTGCGTCGCCGCCCGGCCCGCCGCCCGCTCGTGCACGTCCTGCGCACCGCCGCTCTCGTCCTCGCGAGCGTGCCGGCCGCGACCTACGCGGCGACGCTCGCCCCGTGGTGGTCGGGCGACCACCCCGTCCTCGCCCTCGCCGGCTGGACGGCGCTGGGCGCCGGCCTGCTCACCGCCCTGGCCCTCGCGGTCACGGCCGGCAGCACCCGCCGTGGCCTCACCGCCGTCGGCGTCGTCGGCGGCGTCACCGCGCTCCTGCTCACCGCCGACCTCCTGCTGCGCGACGGCGCGTCGATCCTCCTCGGCGTCCTCGGCCTCCACCCCTGGGACGGCGGCCGCTTCTACGGCTTCGGCAACGTCCCCTTCGCCCTCTTCGTCACGGGCGCCCTGCTCGCGGTGACCGCGCTGCTCGACCCGCTCCTGCGCGCCGGCCGACGCCGGGCCGCGACGGCCCTGGCCGCCGTGCTCGGGCTCGTCCTGCTCGTCCTCGTGGCCGCCCCCTTCGTCGGGGCCGACGGCGGCGGCACCCTCGCGGTCGTGCCCGCTGTCGGCTACCTCGTCCTCGCCGTCTCCGGCGCGCGGGTGACGCTGCTGCGCCTGCTGCTCATCGGTGTCGTGACGGTCGGCGGCTTCCTCGCCGTCGCGGGGCTGGACTACCTGCGGCCCGAGGACGAGCGCAGCCACCTCGGACGCTTCTTCGGGCGCGTGCTCACCGGCGACGCGTGGGAGGTCGTCGAGCGCAAGCTCGTGATGAATCTCGAGATGCTCCTCGGTCCCGAGCGCGCGGCCCTGCTCGTGCCGGTCGGCCTCGTCCTCGTCATCTGGGCGCTCACCCGTCCCGGCAGCCGTCTCGCGCGTCCGCTCGCCGGCCCGCTCGAGGAGCACCCGGCCCTGCGCCCGGGCCTCGTCGCGCTCGTCGTCGCGCTCACCGCCGGCTTCCTGCTCAACGACTCGGGCACGGGGATCCCGGCCGTCGCCTCGATCATCCTCGTGCCGAGCCTCGTCGTCCTCGCCCTGGCCGCCGGCCCGGCCGCAGGACGAGCAGCCACACGATCGCCGTGACGAGCGGCACGACGACCATCCGCCACGCGAGTGTCACGGTCGCCATGTCCTCGGGGATGCGCACCCGCCCCGGCACGTAGCCGATCGCGACGACCGCGCCCTGCACGACGAGGGCCGTGAGCAGCCGCGGGGCCCGCCCGCCGTCGGCGACCCACCACGCGAGGGCCGCCCACATCGGCAGGGCGTACCAGGGCAGCACGTAGGCCGCGCCGAGCGCGTAGGCCGTGACGAGCACGAGGAGGAGCCGCTGGGGCCCGCTGTCCGTGCCGGGCAGCCGGCGCCACAGGACGGCGGCGAGCACGACGCACAGCACGGCCGACGCCCGCGCGACCCACGCCCGCGCGCTCGGCTCGGCGACACCGAGGTCGAGGACCGTGTAGACGGCGCGCCACGGGCTCGCGTAGCTCACCCCGTCGCTCGCGGTGAGCAGCTGCCCGAAGACGTTGGGCCCCGCCCACAGGTGGAGGGGCACGGCGACCGCCAGGCCGGCGAGAATCACCGCGACGACCCGCGCCGCCGCCCCCTTCGTCACGGCCCTCACCCCCTTCGCCACGGCCCTCACCCCCTTCGCCGAGGACCTCAACCCCTTCGCCGAGGTATGGGGATCCGCTCTCTGGACGTCCTCCTGAGGACCGATCTCCATATCTCGGCGGAGGTAGAGCCAGGCGAGGACGACCACGACGACGCCGGCGGTGATCTTCGTCGAGGCCGCGACGCCGGCGAGCGCCCCCGCGAGGAGGGCACCGGGCACCCCGCGCACCCGGGTCACGAGCAGCGCCCCGACGAGCGCGGTCGTCGCGAGGAGGTCGACGTGCGCGCCGAGCACGCCCGCACCGAGGACGAGGACGTTGCCGGTCCACCACGTGTCGACGCTCTCGCGGTCGCCGGTGAGCCGCAGGAGCAGCACGCGGCCGAGCAGCCAGGCGGCGACGACGAGGACCTGCCAGACCCAGACGACCTGGCGGGGCAGCTCACCGCCGACGAGGGCCGACAGCCCCATGAGCCCGGTCGCGACCGGCCCGTAGACGCTCGGGGTGTCCTCCCACGGCGGCTGCACGGCCGAGGTGATCCGGTCCGGCCCGAAGTCCTGCGGAGTCGTCACCCACGGGTCGCCCCCCTCGACGAGGATGTGCCCGTAGGCGGCGTAGTTCGTGTGGTCGGCGGTGCCGTAGGGCACGGTGAGCAGGACGAGGCCGCCGACGAGCGCCCAGGCGGCCCAGGGGATGTCGAGCCGGGAGGGGACCCGCAGGCCACGCAGCAGCGCGGCCGCGCCGAGCGCGTAGCCCGCGACCTGCAGCGCGACGACGACCCACCCACCCAGCGGCAGGTCGGGCAGGTGCGGCACCCAGCCCGCCGGGCCGAGCGGCGGGGCGGCGACCGAGGGGTGGGCGAGGCCGACGAGGAGCAGGCACAGGAGCGAGCCGGCGAGCAGACCGAGGCGAAGGGGGTCGCGCCCGGCTCGGTGAGGACCGGTCGGCAGCGCGTCGGGTGCGTCAGCCGCCACGGAAGCGCCGCTCGAGCAGGGCTCGCGAGACGTCGCGCATCTGACGGGCGCGGTGCACCTGACCGGCGAGGTCGGTCCCGGTCGCCCGGTGGGTGAGCGGCACGGGCACCTCGACGACCCGGCCCCCGGCGCGAAGGACGTCGACGAGCATCGCGGCCTCGACGCCCCACCCGGCGGCGAGGGGGCTCGCCCAGCCGAAGGCCTCACGCGTCATCACGCGCATGCCGTTGAGCGGCTGCTCGACCCGCCGTCCGGTCATCGTCTCGATCTGCCCGCGGGCCAGGCGCACGACCCGTCCCCCGCCCTGAGAGCTCGCGGCCCGCGGGATGTTGGCGACGGCGAGGTCGGCGACCCCGGCGAGGACCGGCTCGGCGAGCGGGCCGAGGTGCGCGGCCGACCCCTCGAGGTCGGCGTCGGCGAAGAGCAGCACCCAGGGCGGGCCACCCCGACGTGTCTCCTCCTCGGCGACCCGGGCAGCGCCGGTCGTCATCGCGGCGGCCTTGCCGAGGTTGGTCGGGTGGCGCACGACGAGCGCACCGGCGTCGGCGGCGGCGGCCGCGGTGTCGTCGCTCGAGCCGTCGTCGACGACGACGACGAGCTCGACCTCGGGCAGCGCGCGCAGCGCGGCGACGGTGGCGCCGATGCGCTCCGCCTCGTCCTTGGCCGGGACGACCGCCGCCAGCGCGCTCATGATCAGCGCAGCGTGACCTGGCGCGACAGCAGCCCGGAGCGGGCGCGGCGCTCGTCGGCGCTCAGCGGCTCGTCGCGCAGGGCGGCCTCGTAGCGCTCGCGCATCGCGGCGAGAGCGTCCTCGTGCGTCGCGGGCTCGGAGTCGGCGGGGACCTCCCACACCGGCACGAGGAGCCCGCCGGCACGGAAGGCGCCGAGCAGCTTGTTGCCCTCGCCGAGCTCGGAGCGGCCGGCCGCGGACAGACGGGCGAGGGCGTCGGTCGCCGCGTCCTCGTCGTCGCCCAGGACCCAGCGCACGTAGGTCCGCTCGCCGATGCGGCACCAGTAGGCGGAGGGGGCCGAGCTCATCGCGACGGTCGGGACGACGCTCTCGTTGGCCCGGTCGAGGGACTCCTGGCCCTCCTGGTCGAGCTCGCCCTCGCCGACCCAGAAGTCGAAGCCCTCGTGGACCTCGAGCGCGAAGGGGGCGTCGAGGTCGAGCAGGTCCTGCAGGCGCGGGGTCGCCTCGGTCGCGCGCTCGGCGCGCGGCACCGGGCTGCCGGGCTCGGCTGCGAGGGTGGCGAGCAGGGCGGCGGCGAGGTCGCGGCTGGCGTCGCCGCTGCTCGAGCCGGACTGGCTGGCGACGAGCACGGTGCCGTCGGCGCGGTGCAGGCCCGACCATGCGAGGGGCAGGACCGAGGCGAGGGTCGCCGTCGTCGGCGCACCCTCGGGCACGGCGTCCGCGCGCAACGTCAGCGTCGCCGTCGCGGCGGGGACGATCTCGTGAGCCGCCACCCAGTCGGTCTCGCCCGGCAGACCCGCGAAGGGTCGAGCCACGTACGGGGCGGGGGCGACCTTGACCCGGCCGCCGTCGGTCTTCTTGCGTCGTGATGCCTTGCCCATGGCGTGCAGCCTAGGTCAGGGCGCGGTGGGTCAGCTCCCGACCCGACGGCGCGAGGGCCCGCCGAGCGATGCCCACACGGTGATCCGCTTCTCGTCCTCGGAGACGCCCCACTCGTGGGCGAGGCTGCGCACGATGCGCAGGCCGCGTCCCGAGGTCGCCCACAGGGCCGGGGGGACGGGCTTGGGCGCGGTGTGACCGCCGCCGTCGCTCACCTCGACCTCGCACACCTCGCCGCGCACCTTCCAGTGCACGCGCACGCAGCGGTCGGGCAGCGGGCTGCCGTGGCGCAGGGCGTTGGTGACGAGCTCGGTGACGACGATCTCGGCCTCGTCGATGATCTCCTCGGACATCCCACGCGCCTGGAGGTCCTCCATGAGGGCCGCCCGGATCGGGGGCAGGATGTCGCGGTCCCACTGGGCGCGGATCGTGCGGGCGTGGCCGTCGCCGGGCTGCGCGCCGAACTCGTTGAGCAGCTCTCGGGCGTCGTCCTGTGCGGGCTCGCTCACGGTGTCTCCTGTCGTCGCGGCGGGTGCCGGGCCATCGTATGCGCTGGTCAGACCGTGGTCTGACGCGCAGGGCGCGAGGTGTGCCTAGGCTCGCCGCGATGGACACCCCCGCTCTCGGCGGCCCGCTGGCCCGCCACCCCCGTGTCGTCGACGCCCTCGTCGTCGGCCCGCTGCTCCTGCTCGGCGTGCTGCCGGCGACGCTCGCCGCCGTCGGTCCCGAGGTCGACGGACCGGGCGTGCCGGCCGGGCTCGTCCTCGTCGTCACCCTGCTCCAGGTCGTGCCCCTGTGGTGGCGCCGCACCCGCCCGGAGGTCGCGGCCGCGGTCGTCGTGCTCGCCCACCTGGCCCAGCTGCCGCTCACCGACGGGCCGCTGCCGAGCAACGTCGCCGCCCCCTTCGCCGCGTACGCCGTGGCGGCCTGGTCCGGCAGCCGCCCCGCACGTCTCGCCGTGCTCGTCGTCAGCGTGCTCTCCGGCGGTCTCGGGGTCGCCGACTGGTGGGACCCCGAGCTGTCGGCGGTGCCCCAGGTCATCAACGCGATCTTCTTCAGCGCCGTCGCATCCCTGTGCTGGGCGTGGGGCGACCTCACCCGGCGCCGGCGCGAGCTGCTCCAGCGACTGCGTGAGCAGAACCTCGCCCTGCGTCGCGACCGCGACCAGCGGCTGCGGATTGCCGCGCAGGACGAGCGCACGCGGATCGCCCGCGAGATGCACGACGTCGTCGCCCACTCGCTCGCCGTCGTCGTCGTCCAGGCCGACGGCGGCGCCTACGCCGCGACGGGCTCGGCGCACTGGGACCGCGAGCAGGCCGCCCGGACCCTCAAGACCATCGCGGCCACCGCTCGTGAGGCCCTCGCCGAGACCCGGCGGCTCGTCGGGGTGCTGCGCGCCGACGAGCTCGACGGCTACGCGCCGACCGAGTCGGTCGCCGACCTGCCGGCCCTCGTGCACCGCGTCCGCTCCTCCGGCCTGCCCGTCGAGCTCGTGAGCGACGACCTCGACGGGGCGAGCCGGGACGTCGGGCTCGCGGCGCTGCGGATCGTCCAGGAGGCCCTGACCAACGTCATCAAGCACGCCGGCCCCGGCGCGACGGCGAGCGTGCGGGTGGGCCGTGACGACGGCCTGTGCGTCACCGTCGAGGACGACGGGCGCGGCGCGGCGGCCACGGACGACGGCCAGGGGTACGGCGTCGTCGGCATGCGCGAGCGGGCGAGCGCCCTCGGCGGGCACCTCACCGCGGGCCCGCGCGCCGGCGGCGGCTACCTCGTCACCGCCCACCTGCCCGAGGACCCGGGACCGACCCGAGAGGACCAGCCGTGAGCTCACGCACCGACCACCACCCCATCCGCGTCGTCCTCGTCGACGACCAGGCGCTCGTGCGAGCCGGCTTCCGGATGGTGCTCGACGCCCAGCCCGACATGGTCGTCGTGGGCGAGGCCGAGGACGGCCAGCACGCCCTCGAGGTCCTCGGGGCGGTGAGCGCAGACGTCGTCCTCATGGACATCCGCATGCCGCGCATGGACGGCGTCGCCGCGACCGAGGAGCTGCTGCGCCGCGACCCCGACGGGCCGAAGGTCGTCGTGCTCACGACCTTCGACCTCGACGAGTACGCCTACGCCGCTCTGCGCGCCGGGGCCTCGGGCTTCCTGCTCAAGGACGCGGGGCCCGCCGACCTGCTCGCCGCGATCCACGCGGTCCACGGCGGCGACGCGGTCATCGCGCCGAGCACGACCCGGCGGCTCGTCGAGCACCTCACCCGCGACGGGGCCGGGCAGGGGGTCGCGCCCTCGCCCGCGCAGCCGGACGAGCCCGTCGGGGCAGACCACCCCCGTCTGGCCGCCCTCACCCCGCGCGAGGTCGAGGTGATGCGGGCGGTGGCCGAGGGGCGCAGCAACGCCGAGATCAGCGCGGAGCTGTACGTCGCCGAGGCGACGGTCAAGACCCACATCGGGCGCATCCTGCACAAGCTCGCGCTGCGCGACCGGGTGCAGATGGTGCTCCTCGCGTACGACACCGGCCTCGTCGCGGTACGACCAGGGTCGTAGCCGTCCGGCCGGTCGGGTCGGCCTGCGGGCCGACGACGCGAGGGGGGCCGCGACGGAAGTCTTCGAGGCATGACCTCAGCACCCCTCCCCACCGACCGTCACCCCTTCGCGCCGCCCGCCGCGCAGCTCCACCCGAGCTCCGGGCAGCCGGCCGCGCAGGCCCGCTCCCTGACGAAGGTCTTCGGCAGCGGCCCCTCCGCCGTCACCGCGCTCGACGGTGTCGACGTCGACCTCGAGGCCGGTCGCTTCACGGCGATCATGGGCCCGTCAGGGTCGGGCAAGTCGACGCTCATGCACTGCCTCGCCGGGCTCGAGCGCCCGACGAGCGGCCAGGTCGTCATCGGCGGCACCGAGACGACGAGCCTGGGCGACCGTGCGCTGACGATCCTGCGCCGCGAGCGGATCGGCTTCGTCTTCCAGTCCTTCAACCTCCTGCCGATGCTCACCGCGCGGCAGAACGTCCTGCTGCCGCTCAGCCTCGCCGGCACCCGCGTCGACGAGGCGTGGTTCGACCACGTGACGGCCGTGCTGGGCATCACCGACCGGCTGCACCACCGGCCGGCCGAGCTCTCGGGCGGGCAGCAGCAGCGGGTCGCCACGGCGCGCGCGCTCGTCACCCGGCCCGACGTGCTCTTCGCGGACGAGCCGACGGGCGCCCTCGACTCCGCCTCCTCGGCCGAGCTGCTCGCCTTCCTGCGCACCTCGGTGCGCGAGCTCGGCCAGAGCGTCGTCATGGTCACCCACGACCCGAGAGCCGCCGCCTACGCCGACCGGGTCGTGCTGCTGGCCGACGGGCGGCTCGTCGACGACGTCGACGCCCCCACCGAGGACTCCGTCATCGCCGCCATGCGGCAGCTCGGGGCGTGATCGCGGTGCTCGAGCTGACCCTCGCCTCGCTGCGCACCCAGAGCCGCCGGCTCGTCGCCCCCGGTGTCGCCGTCGTCCTCGGCATCGCCTTCGTCGCCACCAGCCTCGCGCTCGGCCAGACGATGGGCGCCTCCGTGCGCAGCCTCGTCGCCGGCTACTACACCCAGGTCGACACGGTCGTGTCGACCGACGAGGCCGACGGCCTCGACGCGTCCGTCCTCGACGAGGTCCGCGGCACCGAGGGCGTCGAGCGCGCCACCGGCGAGCTCACGGCGTACGCCCGGCTCGCGGGCGGGAGCGCGAGCTCCTACCTCGTCGTCAGCACCGCGCCGACCTCCGACAGCCAGGCGCGGGTCGAGCGGGGACGACTCCCGCGAGGCACCTCGGAGATCGCCCTCTCGCGCTCGGTCGCCACCGCTCGAGGTCTCGACGTCGGCGACACGATCCGCCTGACGCCGCCCGACGCGCAACGCCCGGCGAGCGCCCGCGTCGTCGGTGTCGTCGACGCCGGCCGCGACCCGCGGTGGGCGGGCGGCACCCCCGCCGTCTTCGGCACCCACGACGCCGTCACCCGGTGGACCGGGGCCGGCGGCTACACCGAGGTCGTCGCGCAGGCGGCGAAGGGGGTGAGCGACACCCAGCTGACCGACCGAGTCCGCGAGGCGGTCGGCGGCCCCGCAGGCGCCGAGGTGCGCACCGGCACCGAGCACGCCGACGAGGTCGCGTCCCGGCTGACCGGGGGCACCGACGTCTTCGCCGCCCTGCTCATGGGCTTCGCTCTCGTCGCGCTCTTCGTGAGCGCGCTCGTCATCGGCAACACCTTCACCATCCTCATGGCGCGGCGCACCCGTGAGACGGCGCTGCTGCGGGCGGTCGGCGGGTCTCGCGGCCAGGTCGTGCGGGGCGCGCTGCTCGAGGCGCTCGTCACGGGTGTCGTCTTCTCGGCCGTCGGGACGGCTCTGGGCATCGCCGCGTGCCGGGGGCTCGTCGCCGCCGCGTCGCTGCTGCCCGACTCGGTGCCGGCGCTCACCTTCTCCGTCGCACCGACGGCCGTGGTCGTCCCCTTCGTCACCGGTGTGCTCGTCGTGCTCGCCGCGGCGGTCCGCCCGGTCGTCGCCGCGAGCGCGGTCGCCCCGCTCGAGGCTCTGCGCCCGGTGCCCGCCGTCGCCGCCCGCAGCCGTCGAGGGCTCGTGCGCTGCGGCATCGGCGTCGCCCTCGTCGTCGTCGGCGGTGCCCTGCTCGTCGTCGGCGGGGCCGCGGGCGCGCTGCCGGCGGGACTCGCGGGCGGGATGCTCTCCTTCGTCGGCGTCCTGCTCGCCGGCAGCCTGCTCGTGCCGGCGGTGGCCCGGGTCGTCGGGGCCGTGCCGGCCCGCCTGCTCGGGGCCCCCGGCCGCCTGGCCGCCGGCAACGCCGTGGCCAACCCGCGCCGGGCGGCCGCGACGACAGCGGCGCTTCTCGTCGGCGTCACCCTCGTGACGACGACCGCGGTCGGCGCGCGGACCGCGCAGGCCAGCGTCTCCGCCGCCCTCGACGAGCAGTACTCCGTCGACGCAGTCGTCACCGCGCCGGACGGCGCGGTGCCCGCCGGGGTGCGCGAGCGGGTCGCCCAGGTCGACGGCGTGACCACCGTCGCGAGCGTGCCGGGCTCCGAGCTCGACGTCGTCGTCGACGGGAGGGCTCGCCGCGACCAGGTCGTCGCGGGCGTCGACGACGACGCGACGGCCGTCGTGCGCGACCCCGCAGCCTTCGCCGGGCTGCGCGACGGGGTCGTCCAGGTGTCGGAGGAGACCGCCCGGGGCATGCGGCTCGTCGACGACGACCGGGTCACCCTTCGCGGTCCGGACGGGCAGCTCACCACCGCTGTCCAGGTGCGCCACTCGCTCGGCTGGCCGTGGGCCCTCACCGCAGCCGACCTCCGGCGGGTCGACGCCGAGGCCGCCCCGCACGCCCTGCTCCTCGAGCTCTCCGAGGAGGACGCCCAGCGCACCGTCGAGGGCCTGCAGGCCGTCACCGTCGACCGCGGGGTCGAGGTCGGCGGGTCGGCGATCCAGCGCGAGGAGATGGACCGCGTCCTCGACGTCGTGCTCGCCGTCGTCCTCTCGCTGCTCGCCGTGTCGGTGCTCATCGCGCTCGTGGGCATCGCCAACACGCTGTCGCTGTCTGTCCTCGAGCGCACGCGCGAGTCGGCGCTGCTCCGGGCGCTCGGGACGACCCGGGGCCAGCTGCGGGCGATGCTCGCCCTCGAGGCGGTCCTCCTCGCCCTCGTCGGCATCGTGCTCGGCACGGTCCTGGGCATCGGCTACGGCGTCGCCGGGGCGGGCTCGGTCGTCGGCCAGCTCACCGACCTGCGGGTCGTCGTCCCGTGGGGCCTGCTCGGCGGGGTCGCCGCGGCGGCCGTCGCCGCCGCGCTCGTCGCCTCGGTGCTGCCGGCCCGTCGGGCCGCTCGCGTGTCGCCGGCCCAGGCGCTCGCGACGGAGTAGGGCTGGCGCGCCAGCCAGCTCGCGTCGAGCCGGCCGGCGGGGCTGACCCTGTCGAGCCGTCCGGCGGGGCCGACCCTGCCGGGCCGGCCGGCGGGCTCCCCGCCGGCCGGTCGTCGGCTCAGGGCAGCGGGAGCCGGTCGCCGGTCGACCACGGCTCGATGCGCACGCGGGAGCCGGCGGCCAGACCCTCGGTGAGGCCGGGCGGGCCGTCGACCTCGACGGTCTGCACCCCGCGGACCAACGCGTCGTCGCCGAGGTCGACCCGGAGCACGCGGGCCCCGTCCTCGACGTCACCGGGCGGCCGGGCCCGCCACCACACGGTGACCGAGGCGCTCTCGCCGGGCGCGAGGGTGATCGCCTCGACCTCGGCAGGCTCCCCCGTGACCGTGTAGTCGGCGGGTATCGTCCACAGCGGGATCGGGCCGTCGTCGGCGAGCCGCAGGTCGGGGTAGCCGCCGAGCACGCACGGCGCGTCGGAGATGCTGCTCGCCCGCAGCACCGCCGAGCGGCCCCCGAGGGTGGGCTCGCCCGGCACGGCGGTCACGGTGAGGTCGGCGACGGTGCACGGCGACGTCGTCCGCGGCGGCGACGGGGTGGCCTCCCCGTCGTCGGCCGCGACGACCGAGGCGGGGTAGGGGTTGAGCAGGTCGCCGACGATCTCACCGGCCCGGTGCCACGTCGACCCGCCGAGGTCGACGTAGAGCGCCATGCCGAGCGGCAGGAGCAGGCTGCCGGCGAGCGTGGCCGAGAGCAGACGACCCCGGTGGGGGTGCTCGTCCTCACGGCGCCCACCAGGCACCAGGCGGGTGCCGAGGGTCGCGACACCGGTGACCCCGGCGACGAGGAGGTCGGCGAGCAGGAAGGCCTCGCTCCACCCCTTGCCCTCGACCCCGACGACGAGCACCGGCACGACCCAGAGCATCGCGACGGTGAGGGTCGAGACGGCGAGGGCGCGCCACCACGAGCCGCGACGCTCGGACTGGGGCCGGGCGAGGCGGTCGAGCGCGTCGAGGAAGACGGTGAGCCCGACCCACCACGCGGCGACGACCGCCCCGACCATGAGACCGCCGAAGATCACGGCGACGCCAAGGGCCGCGGCGGTGATCGCGTTGGTCACACCGACGAAGCCCGCCGCGAGCAGCGCGTGCCGCCACGGCGGGGCCGCGTGCTCGTCGGGGATGCCGTCGCCGTGCGGGCTCTCGGGGCGGGTCCGCCCGACGGCGAGCATCCCCGCCACGAGCCCGACGACGCTCAGCGCGTGCAGGGCCCAGGCGCTGACGACGAGCGAGCGCAGCGCCGCCGGGTCGCACTCACCGCCGTCGGGGCAGCTGCTCCCCCACGCCGGCATGATCCGCTGGCCGAGGGCCCCGAGGACGAAGAGCGCGAGCAGGCACAGCCCGAGGACGACACGCACCGTGCGGCGTCGGTCGAGCAGGGTCAGTCGCACGCTGCGACTCTGCCACGGGCAGGCTCAGAGCACGTGGTGACCCGGCTGGTCGGCGACGACCTCGAGCGCCGGGCGCACCCGCGGGGACTTCGGCAGCACGCCGAGCCGCCCCGCCTGGAAGTCCTCGAAGGCGGTGACGAGCTCGTCCTTGGTGTTCATGACGAAGGGGCCGTAGGCCGCGACGGGCTCCCGGATCGGGCGACCGCCGAGCACGAGCACCTCGAGCTGCGGGGTGCGCGAGTCCTGCCGGTCGTCGGCCGCGACCTCGATGACGTCGCCCGCGCCGAAGACCGCGAGCTGGCCCTCGCGGACCGGCCGGCGCTCCTCGCCGACGACACCACGGCCCGAGAGCACGTAGACGAGCGCGTTGAAGTCGCGCTGCCACGGCAGCTGAACCCGCGCGCCCGGCGCCACGGTGGCGTGGACGAGCGAGATCGGGGTGTGCGTGATGCCCGGGCCGGAGTGCCCGTCGACGTCACCGGCGATGACGCGCAGCAGCGCCCCGCCGTCCTGGCTCGAGAGCAGGCCGACCTCGCCGGAGCGGATGTCCTGGTAACGCGGGTCGGACATCTTCATCGCGCCGGGCAGGTTGACCCACAGCTGGATGCCGTGGAAGAGCCCGCCGCTCATGACGAGCTGCTCCGGCGGTGCCTCGATGTGCAGCAGCCCCGAGCCGGCGGTCATCCACTGCGTGTCGCCGTCGGTGATCGTGCCGCCGCCGCCGTGGGTGTCCTCGTGGTCGAAGGAGCCGTCGATGATGTAGGTGACGGTCTCGAAGCCCCGGTGCGGGTGCCAGCTCGTGCCGCGCGGCTCGAGCGGCGCGTACTCGACCTCACCCATCTGGTCCATGTGGATGAAGGGGTCGAGCCGCTCCATGGGCACACCGGCGAAGGCACGACGGACCGGGAAGCCCTCGCCCTCGAACCCCTTCGGGGCGGTCGAGACGGTGTGGACCGGGCGGACCACCGCGTCGGGCGCGGGCTGCGTCACGCGGGGCAGGGTGAAGATGTCGTCGACGGTGATGGCTGGCATGGCGCTCTCCTGGTGACGGGTGGTCGCTGACGATCCTACAACAACGATTTATCGTTCAACTATTCCGCGCCGAGCGGTCGCCGCATGCGACGGTGCCGCCACCCCTTCGCGAAGGGATGACGGCACCGGGTGACGCGGATCGGTCACTCCGCGCGGTCGGAGACCGCCTCGGAGGGGTGGTCGAGCGTCTCGCGCAGGGGCTTGGCCGGGATGAGCGCGGTCGCGACGAGCACGACGGCGAGGATCGGCAGACCGATGAGGAAGACGTTGTGCAGGCTCTCGGCCAGGCCCTGGCGGACCGCGTCGGCGACGACCGGGGGCAGCTTCGACAGCGCCGAGGGGTCGAGGACCGAGCCGATCGAGACCCCGCCGTCGCCCATCTGCTGCTGGGCGCCCGCCGGGAGGTGGCCGGCGATCCGGTCGGCGAGGCCGCTCGTCATGATCGTGCCGAAGACCGCGATGCCGACGGTCGAGCCGACGTTGCGGAAGAACTGCACGGTCGCCGTCGCGACGCCGAGGTCGCGGCGCGGGACGTCGTTCTGCACGACGAGGGCGTACTGCTGCATCGCCATGCCGAGCCCGAGGCCGAGGACCGTCATCGCGACGGTGAGCTGGGTCTGGGTCGCGGTGTGGTCGAGCCGGGTGAGCAGGAAGATGCCGAGCGCCATGACGAGCACGCCGGTGATCATGAAGGGCAGGTAGCGCCCCGTGCGGGTGATGAGCTGGCCGGTGATGATGCCGAGCCCGATGAAGCCGACCATGAGCGGCATGAGGATGAGACCGGAGTTCGTCGCGTCGACGCCGATGACGCCCTGGGCGAAGACCGGGATGTAGATGATCGCGCCGAACATCACCATCGAGACCCCGAAGGCCGCGATGTTGGCCATCGAGAAGACCTTGCTCGAGAAGAGGCGAAGGGGGATGACCGGCTCGACCGCGCGGCGCTCGATGGCGATGAAGGAGAGCAGGGCGACGACGCCGACGGCGTAGAGACCGATGGACTCCGCCGAGCCCCAGGCCCAGCTCGTGCCGCCGAGGGAGGTGGCGAGGAGCAGCGAGGTGAGCGCGACGGTGAGGGTCGCGATGCCGGCGTAGTCGATGGTCACCTCGCGAGCGGTGTGCTCGAGGTGGAGGAAGCGGCCGATGACGACGAAGGCGACGAGGCCGATCGGCACGGCGACGAAGAAGAGGTAGCGCCAGCCGAGGTGGTCGGTGATGACACCGCCCGCGAGCGGGCCGGCGACCGAGGTGACGCCGAAGACGGCACCCATGAGGCCCTGGTACTTGCCGCGCTGACGCGGCGGGATGATGTCGCCGATGATCGTCTGAGACAGCGGCATGAGCGTGCCCATGCCGAGGCCCTGGACGGCGCGACCGGCGACGAGCATCCAGAAGTTCTGGGAGAAGCCGCAGATGAGCGAGCCGACGATGAAGACGATGATGCCGGCGAGGTAGAAGCCGCGGCGCCCGAAGATGTCGGAGAGCTTGCCGACGACGGGGACCGTGCACGCGGAGACGAGCATGGCCGCGGTCGCGACCCAGCTGTAGTGGTCGATGCCGCCGAGCTCGGCGACGATGCGCGGCATCGCGGGGCCGACGATCGTCTGGCTGACGGAGGCGACGAGCATGCCGAGCATGAGGCCGACGAAGACGCGTCGGTGCTCGGGGCTCAGCCGGTAGGGAGCGGCGCCGGCGGACGCCGGGTCGCTGGTGGCCGTCGTGGTGCCCACGGCCGGGGTGGTGACGCTCGCGCTCACGCGGAGCTCCTTTCGAGATGGGTGGTCAGGGGGCGGGAGGCGGCCACGTCGTCGCTCATCCGCTCGAGCAGGTCGGTCAGGGTCCGCACGTCGTCCTCGCTCCAGGAGACGAGGACCTCGGTGACGATCGCGGCGCGCGCCGCGCGCTCGGTCGTCAGCCGGGTCGTGCCCTCGTCGGTGAGGGCGACGCGGCAGGCCCGGCCGTCGTCGGGGTCGCGCTCTCGCACCACCCAGCCGCGTCCTTCGAGCGAGGCGACCCGCCGGCTGACCGTCGACAGGTCGTGCCCGTCGGCGGCGGCGAGATCGCTGGGCCGGACCGAGCCGTGCCGCTCGACGGCGGCGAGGAGGGCATAGTCGGGGCGCCGCAGGGCCTGCGGGTCGACCTCGGACCGGGTGGTGAAGGTGGCGGTGAGCTGGCGGAACGCGCGGGTCAGTGCGTCATGGAGAGCACCCTGCGAGGTTCCTTGCATGCAGCAAGCATATGACAAACTTGCAGTCACTGCAAAGTAGGCGGCTCCCCCTCCCTCAGTCGTCTCCAGCACAATGGCCGCCATGAGCGAGCCAGAGCGTGGACGCCGGGCCGAGCGCAAGCGGGTGACCCGGGCCGCGTTGCACCGCGCCGCCCTGGAGATCGCCCATGACGAAGGGGTGGCCGCGGCGACCGTCGAGCGGGTCGCCGAGCGGGCGGGCGTGTCGCCCCGGACCTTCTTCAACTACTTCGCGACGAAGGACGACGCCCTCTCGGGCGTGGATCCCGACCTGCCGGCAGCACTGGCGCAGGCCCTGCGGGAGCGACCCCAGGACGAGCCGTTGCGCGACAGCCTTCGAGCGGTGCTCGTCGAGCGGATGGCGACCGCGACCCGCGAGCCGCAGATGTGGCGGATGCGGGCCGTCGTCGCGCGCGAGTCGCCCTCGATCTCCGTCGCGGTGCTCGGCGCGGGTGCGCAGACCGCCCGGGCGCTCGCGGACGCGGCCTACGCGCGCGAAGGGGTGGACCCGGCCGACGACATCGCCCCCGCCGTCGCCGTCTTCACCGCCCTCGGCGCTGTCCGCGCCGCCATCTGGACCTACGGCCAGCGCGGCTTCGAGGGCGAGATCGAGCCCCTCGTGCGCGAGTGCTTCGAGATCAGCGGGTTGTAGCGGGCTCCGGCCTGCCGGTGGTCGAGGAGCGAAGGCCGCCCAGGCCTGAGCCTCGAGACCGCCACCCCGGCGGGTGAGCGCGAATCGCCGCTACACCCATGAGGTAGCGGCGATTCGCGCTCACCCGACAGGCGGAGACCGGCGGCGCGTGGTCTCGAGGCTCCTCCGTCGTACCCTCGACCAGCAGCTGACCCCTACGCGGGGCCGACGATGAGGGTGGGGACGCGCAGGTCGGGGTCGCGGACGGTGGCGACGAGGGTGCCCTGCTTGCGACCAGGACGGACCTCGGAGACGTCGACCTCGGCACCGAGCAGCCGCTCGCGGACCGCGGCGACGTCGGGGGTGCGCCAGGCGATCCCGGAGAGGCGGTCGGCTCCCCCTTCGCCCCCGTCGCCCTCGCCGTCCAGACGCGTGACGACCTCGACGACCGAGTCGCCCGCGCGGAAGAACAGGCCGCGCATGCGGTGCTCGGGCATCGTGCGGTCCAGGCGCAGCTCGAGCCCGAGCCGCGCGCCGTACAACGCCGCAGCCCGGTCGGGGTCGGTGCTGCTGACGACGACGTGGTCGACCCCTTCGATCCCGCCGCGGGGGTCGAGGTCGACCTGACCGGTCGTGCCCGCCACGCGCCACGACGTGCCGGCGACGTCGACGACGCCCCCGTCGACGGGCAGGCCGCGGCGACCGATGAGGGTGAGCGTCTCGCTGACGTCCGTGGCGGCGAGGGTGACGGCGGCGAGCCCTTCGGGCCCCCCGACGGTCGGGCCGACGCCCACGGCGACACCGCCGACGACGAGCGCGGGCGAGTGCCCGATCCCCGCGAAGCGGCACCACGCCTCGCGGGTGGCGTCGACGTCCTCCGAGGCGATGCTCACCCCGCTGATCCCGACGACCTCCTGCGCGCGCTGCGTGTCGCTCATGGGCGCAGCCTGGCAGGTGGGGGACCCGCGACGCACGACGGCGTCGAGGGTCCCCGGTCACATGAGCTTGCGGACCACCGGCAGCGGAGCGACCTGCATGACCTTGGCGAGCGCGGCCCACGGGCGGGCGGGGACGAAGGCCTTCGCCCGACGCGCCTCGATCGCCGCGACCATCGAGCGCACGCCGGTCTCGGTGTCGACCATGAAGCGCACCTTCTGCTCGACCTTCTCGTTCATCTCCGAGCGGATGTAGCCCGGGCAGATGACGGAGACGTCGATGTCGAGGTCGGGCTTGCCGAGCATCTCGCTGCGGATGCCCTCGCCGAGGCTCGCGACGGCCGCCTTGCTCGCCGCGTACGCGGTCATCGACGACGGGAAGCCGCGCACCGAGGTCACCGAGCTGATGATGACGAGGTGCCCGCTCTTCTGTTCGCGGAAGACCTGCATCGCGGCCTCGGCCTGCGCGAAGGCGCCGAGGACGTTCGTCGTCAGCGTCTCGCGGTTGGCGTAGTGGCTGCCCTTGCCGACCGGCGCGCCCTTGCCGAGCCCGGCGTTGACCACGTAGCGCTCGATCGTGCCGAAGTCCTCCTGCACCCGCCGGGTCACCGCGAGCACCGCCTCGTCGTCGGTGACGTCGAGCGGGTAGGTCTCGACCCGGCGACCCGGGTGCGCCGCGGTGATCTCGGCCTGCAGCGCGTCGAGCCGGTCGGTGCGGCGGGCGGTGAGGGCGAGGTCGTGGCCGAGCGCCGCCATCTGACGGGCCATCTCGGCACCGAGGCCGGAGCTCGCGCCGGTGATGAGGGTGGTGGGCATGGGGTCTCCTGCGGGTCAGCGGGCGGCGGGTCGGGCCCACCCTAGGAGGAGGTCGCGGCGGGTGACCCAACGGTAGGACGACCGTCACGGGACGAGCACGGTCCGCACCTCCCGCAGGACTGGGGTACGACCGAGCTCGTGGGCGGCCGCGGTCGTCGTACCCGCGCGTCACGAGGCGAAGGGGGGGACCCTCAGGCCGGAGGGAGGACCGCGCCGGCGGCGGTGACGACCCGGCGAGCCAGGGCGTGCCCGGCCTCGACGGCGGCGACGAGCTCGCTCCCGGCGAGCGTCGCCCCGAGGAAGCCCGCGGCGAAGGCGTCGCCCGCGCCCGTCGTGTCGACGACCCCGTCGACGGGGGCGACGGGCACGACGAGCGCGTCCGCGCCGGCACGCAGCACGCGCGTCGGGTCGGCACCGGCCCGGGCGAGGACGACGGCACTGGGGTGGGCGTCGAGCCAGGCCGGGTCGTCGAGGCCGAGGGCGTGGACCTCGTCGGCGTTCGCGCTCACCCACGTCGGGGCGACCCGGGCGAGGACCTCGCGCACCCAGCCCGCGCCGTGGCGGTCGACGAGCAGGGTCGAGGAGAGGTCGACGCAGACCCGTCCGCCGGCGGAGCGCACCGTGTCCGCGGCCGCGGCGAGCGCGTCGGGCGTGCTCCCGCCGTCGAAGCCGTACAGCGGCAGGTGCAGGACCTCGACGCCGTCGAGCCACCCGGGCTGGACGGTCTCGACGAGGGCGCTGGCCCCACGGCTCGGGTACATCGTGCGCTCGCCGTCCTGCTCGACGACGACGACGATGACGCCGGTCGTGCCGCGCTCCTGGACCCGGACGTCCACCCCGTGGCCGGCGAGCTCGGCGATGAGGGCCCGCCCGGCGACGTCGTCGCCGACGCACCCGACGAAGCGGGTCGGGGTGCCGCTCGCCGCGGCGAAGGCCGCGACGTTGGCCGCCGACCCACCCCGCTGCGTGCTCACCTGCGCGGCGACGTCGCTCCCCCGCCGCAGCGGCTCGTGGGTGAGGACGACGACGTCCTGGACGAGGTCGCCCGCGACCGCGAGCACGCGGCTCAGCCGCTCGCGCCGACCGCGAGCGCCGTGGCGACCTCGCAGCCGAGCGCGACGTTGTTGCGGTAGAGCGCGACGTTGGCGTCGAGGGACTCCCCCTTCGTCGCGCGCTGGATGAAGTCGAGGAGGAAGGGCGTCGTCGCCTGGCCGCGCACGCCCTGCTCGTCGGCTGCCGCCCAGGCGCGCTCGATGACCTCGTCGAGGGCCACCGGGTCGAGGCTGTCGCCCTCGGGGATGGGGTTGCCGACGAGGACCGAGGCGGGCAGCCCCAGGCCGCGCGAGGCGCGGTAGAGGGCCGCGACCTGCTCGGGGCTGTCGACCTGCTGGGCCAGCGGGTAGCCGGAGTCGTGCACGTAGAAGCCGGGGTAGCGCAGGGTGCGGTAGCCGACGACCGGCACCGACAGGGTCTCGAAGCGCTCGAGCGTCGCGGGGATGTCGAGGATCGCCTTCGCACCCGAGGAGACGAGGACGACGGGCACCTGCGAGAGGGTCACGAGGTCGGCGGACTCGTCGAAGGTCGTGCTCGCCCCGTGGTGGACGCCGCCGAGCCCCCCGGTGGAGAAGACCTCGATGCCCGCGGCGTGCGCGAGGAAGGCGGTCGCCGCGATGGTCGTGCCGGCGCTCGCACCGGTGGCACGGGCGATCGGCAGCTCGCGCACCGAGGCCTTGATGACGTCCTCGCCGGCGAGCCGCTCGACCTGCGCGGTGCTCATGCCGATCGTCGGGACGCCGTCGACGACGCCGATCGTCGCGGGCACGACGCCGGCCGCCCGCACCTGCTCCTCGGCCGCGAGCGCGACCTCGAGGTTGCGCGGGCGCGGCAGCCCGTGGGTGAAGATCGTCGACTCCATCGCGAGGACCGGGCGGCCGGCGGCGACGGCCTCGCGCACCTCGCTCGAGACCGCGACGGCGGTGGGGTCGGGCAGGGTCGAGGTGGGGGTCGAGTCGCTCACGCGGCACAGGCTATCCGGGGGTCGTCGGCCCCCTCTGCCGCGTCCCCGAGCGTGGGACGTGGCCGCTCAGGCGGGCCGGGTGACCCCGGCGACGTCGGCCCCGAGGACCTCGACGAGACGGGCTGCGGGGACGGTCGCGGCGACCCCGTGCGCGCCCGCGCCGATGGGCACGCGGCGCCCCTCGAGCCGCAGGATCGAGGCGTCCGCGACGACCGGCCAGGCGTGCGTGGACCCGAAGGGGGTGATCGTGCCCCGCTCGTAGCCGGTGACGTCGCGGGCCGTGCCCGCGTCGGGCATCGACAGCCGGCTCACCCCGAGGTGCTCGCGCAGCAGCGGCCAGTCGATCTCGCGGTCGCCCGGCACGAGGACGAAGAGGTGGTCGTCGTCGCCCCGGCGCACGACGAGGGTCTTGACGATGTCGGCGGGCTGCACCCCGCGGGCGGCAGCGGCCTCGGCGAGCGAGCCCACCCGGCCGTGCCGGGTCACCTCGTGCTCGATGCCGGCGGCGAGCATCGCCGCGACCGCCCTGCGCTCGCCGTCGGAGGTCTCGGCCGGCTCGCGCTCGCTCATCGCCCCAGCGTAGGGGCGGGCGGTGTCAGCCGAGCAGCGCGGCGACGTCACGCTCGAAGAGCGCCCGGGTGTCGCGCTCCTGCTCCGCGCTCTCCCACGCGACCTCGTCGAGCTCGGCCAGGGCCTGCTCGGTGACCTCGGCGACGCCTGCGTCGGAGATGAGCCCCAGCCCCCGGGCCACGCCGGCAGCGCCGACGTAGGTGTCGACGACGTGCACGCCGAGCGCGGCGAGCCGGTCGCGCTCGGGCTGCGCCGTGGCGACGACGTCGTGGACGAAGACGGCGGGGCAGTCCTGCGGGTAGGCCTCGCGCATCCGGGTGCCGACGAGGACGTCGCCCTGCCCGGTGTCGCCGACGAAGACGACGCCGTACTCGGGGAAGGCCTGCCGGTAGCGCTCGACGTTCGCGAGCTTGACGTCGGCCATCGCGTCCTTGCTGCGCAGCCCGAGGAGCTCGCCGGCGAGCACCGATGAGGAGACGACGCCGGCCGTGCGCAGGGCGTCCTTCGTCGAGCCCTCGACGAGACCCATCGCGAGCTCGGGCCGGGCGGTGACGAAGGTGAGGTCGCCGCGCGAGAGCGGGTTGTCGACCGGTCCGTCGTCGAGGGCCTGGAGGAAGGCGAGGACCCCCGGCACCGGGGTGTGCCCGCGGGGGTAGCGCGTCTCGTGGATCATCGGGAAGACGGTGTCGTCGATGTCGGAGAGCACCTTGACCCCGACCCTGCCGAGGGCCTGCGCCTCGGCGGCGAGATGGGCGAGGACCCGTGCGCGGATCTCGTCGTCGTCGACGTCGTCGAAGAGCAGCTCCTCGAGGTCGTGGTGGTCGTCGCGCCGGTTGATCGCGTTCTTCAGCTCGGTGAGCTCGACGCCGTGCACGCCGAGGAAGATCTCCGCGAGCCGGCGCTCGTCGGCGGCACTCGTCCACCCCTCCTGCAGCTCGTGCACCTCGGCGACCAGGTCCGTGCTCATCGGGCTCCTCCTACGACGTCGACGGCGCGTCGCTCGACGCGCACCCGCAGCCGGTCGACCCGGCCCATGATGTCTCCGTCGAGCTGGACGTGCAGCGGTTGGTCCGCGGTCACCTCGAGCTCGGCGGCCCGGCGGGTGCGCAGACCGGGCACGTCCCGGCGCAGCCCGAGGACCCCCTTCGCCGCCACGGGGAGCCAGCCGACCGGGCGGGCGACGGTCACCTCGAGGACGTCGAGGAGACCGTCGTCGAGCAGGGCGCCCGGGGCGATCTGGACGCCGGCGCGCACCCGGCCGCAGCTCGCGGCGAGCACGCTCCACGCGACGACCTCGCGGGCCGGGCCGTCGTCGAGGCGCACCCGGACGGGCACGGGGCGGCGCAGCGCGTGCCGCGCCGCCGGGGTGACGTAGGCGGGCCAGCCGATGCGGTGCTTGAGGTCGTCGCGGGTGTCGGCGACGGTGGCCGCGTCGTGGCCGATGCCGGCGAGGACGACGAAGGGGTGCTCGCTCCCGTCCTCGCCGAGGCGGGCGAGACCGAGGTCGAGGGGGCGGCGACGGCCGTCGAGGGCCGTGTCGACGGCCCGGCCCGTGTCGCGGGTCGCGAGACCGAGGTTGTGCGCCAGGAGGTTCGCGGTGCCGACGGGCACGAGCGCCATCGCGGCCCCGGTGCCGGCGAGCCCGTGGGCGACGGCGCGCACCGTGCCGTCGCCGCCGCACGCGAGGACGAGCTCGGCGCCGGCCCGAGCGGCCGCGGCCGCCTGGTCGCGACCGGTCGAGTCGACGGCGGTCTCGAGCACCTCGGGCTCGGGCCACCCGCGCTCGGCGCACCCCTGCGCGACCCGGTCGGCGACCCCCTTCGCCCGCGTCTTGGAGGGGTTGACCACCACCGCGACGCGCGTCATGCCCGAAGGCTACGGGTCGCGCCCGCCCGAGATGCCGGCACGAGCGCCGGGTACGGCCCGTGGACGCGCCGCGTCTGGGGTGTTGACATACAACCGATCGGTTGTATGTTTGTCGTGTGGCTGACGACGAGGACCGCGCGGACGCGATGTTCCACGCCCTCGCCGACCGGACCCGGCGCGACATCCTGCGCCGCGTGCTGGCCGGGGAGCACTCGGTGTCAGCGCTCGCGGAGAAGTACGACATGTCCTTCGCCGCGGTGCAGAAGCACGTCGCCGTCCTCGAGCGCGCCGGCCTCATCACCAAGCGACGCGAAGGTCGCACGGCGATGGCCAGCGGAGACGTCGAGGCCGTGCGCTCGGTGGGTCAGCTGCTCGGCGAGATCGAGCAGGTCTGGCGCGGCCGGGTCGCCCGGATCGACGACCTGCTCCTGCGCGGCAGCACCGACGTCTCACCGACCACCCCACCCGAGCAGGACCGAGAGGACTGAGCACCATGCCCGTCACCGACATCACCCCCGACGTCGAGGGTCGTACCCTCACCGTCGTCGCCGACTTCGCCGCCCCCGTCGACCGCGTGTGGCAGGTCTACGCCGACCCGCGCCAGCTCGAGCAGGTGTGGGGCCCGCCGGACTACCCCGCGACCTTCGTCGAGCACTCGCTGACCCCCGGCGGCCGGATGGTCTACTACATGACCTCGCCCGAGGGTGAGAAGTACTACGGCTACTGGGAGGTCGGCGACGTCGAGGAGCCCCGCCGCTTCGACTTCGCCGACGGCTTCGCCACGGACGAGGCCGGCACGCCCGCCCCGGAGCTGCCGGTGTCGCGCGCGACGATGACCTTCGAGGCCACCGACGGCGGCACCCGCCTGACGACCGTGTCGACCTACGAGAGCGCCGAGGCGCTCCAGCAGGTGCTCGACATGGGCGTCGTCGAGGGCACCGCGAGCGCGATGAACCAGATCGACGCTCTCCTCGCCGCCTGATCCCCCTTCGCCCCCTCCACTTTCCCGCCCAGGGCGGGAAATCTGTGACTGGGGAGCGAAGGGGGACGAGGGCGAGGTCAGGCGCCGCGGCGGGAGTCGTCGTAGACGACGATCGAGCCGGAGTAGCAGGCCACCCAGACCCGCTTGTTCGTCGGCTCGTAGGTGACGCCGATCGGCAGCCCGTCAGTGGGCTCGGAGTCGACGAGCTCCATGTCGGCGGTGAGGATCTTCGAGACCCGCGCCGCGCCGTGCTCGACGACGTACAGGGCGGCGCCGTCCGGCGAGATCGCCGTCGAGCGCGGGTCGGCCGCGGTCTTCGCCTCGGCGACGACCTCCCCGCTCGACACCTCGACCTTGCTCACCGTCGCGGCCCCGCTGTTCGTCACGTAGAGGTAGTCGCCCTCGGGCGAGATGACGACGTGGCGCGGCTTGTCGCCGGTCTCGGCGAGGGTGCGCACGCTCCCCTTCGCGAGGTCGACCGCGACGGTGCGGTCGCTGCCCATGATCGCGACGTAGGCCGTCGTGCTGTCCGGGCTCACCGCGATGCCGCGGGGGTGCTGCCCGCCCGTGGGGATCGTGCGGGTCACCGTCCCCTTCGCCGCGTCGACGACGGTGAGGTCCATCGAGCACCAGTTGCTCACGAGGACCGAGCGTCCGTCGGGAGTCACGGCGACGTACTTCGGCACCGCGCCGACCTCGACGACCCGCCGCACCTCGAAGGTGCTCGTGTCGAGCTCGTAGAGATAGCTGTTGGAGATGCCGGCGCCCGAGGTGCACGAGTCGGCGCCCTCGGGGGCGAAGCCCTTGCCGTACATCGAGTACTGGCTCACCCACGCGGTGCGCCCGTCGGGGCTGAAGGCGACCTCGACCGGCGCCCCCTTGCTGCGACCGGGGTGGCCCTTCACCCCGAAGTCGGACAGGTCGACGGTGTCGGAGACCGTCGCCACCCGGGCGCCGTCGGGCCGGTAGGCGGTGACGGTGTGGCTGTACATCATGTTCTGCGCGAGGACGAGACCCTGGCCGCTCGCGACGACCGACTTCGGCGTGAGGCCGCCGGTGATCCGCTGCACCCGGACGAGCTCGGTGTCGGCTGTGCCCGCCGGCTCGCCCTGCTCCTCCTGGGGGCGAAGGGGTGGCGCCGCCTGCTCGACCGTCGTCGCCTTCTTCGCCGGCGCGTCCGCGGCGACGGGGGTGGCGGCAGCGGCGGGCTCGGCGTCATCGCCCCCGAGGAGCACCCGACCGAGCGCGCACAGCGCGAGCACGACGGCGATGACCACCGCGAGCGCGACGAGGCGGCGCCTCTTGTAGACCGGGTCGTCGTCGACGTACATCCCTGCTCCCCCTTCGGGTCTCGCGCGTCCCCCGCGCGACCCGGCCACGCTATGGCGGGTCCGTCGTCGGCCCGGGGAGGCGCACCGCGAAGGGGGTACCTGGGGAGGGGGTGCACCAGCCCGCGGGCTGAGGACGACGAGGTGGGAGGGCGCCTACCGTCGAGACGTGACCGACACGACCGACGAGACGCCCCAGATCGACATCGAGGACCCGCAGGTGTGGGTGCTCGACATCGACGGGCGCCGGCACGAGGTGCGCACCTCGCAGCGCGGCTTCCGCAACCTCGCGACGTGGTCGGTCGACGGCGTCGAGGTCGCGTCGAGCAGCGGCAGCGCGGACTCCCTCGAGCTCGTCGTGCCCGACGACCACGAGCTCGTCGAGGAGATCGGCGCGATGAAGGCCCGCTTCGCCGCGACCGGGCGCCCGCGCCGGGTGACGCACTTCGCGGGGGCGAAGTCCGCGGCGCTGCCCCGGGCGCTCGTCGGGACCGGGGGCACCGACCTCGACCCCGAGCCGGGGAGCCGGGCGCACCGCCGGGAGGAGTGGGCCGTGCGGCACCCGGTGCTCGCCTCCGCCGACGACGTCCTCGGCGGTGCGGGCAAGGTCGTCGTGCCGCTCCTCCTCGCCGCGCTGCTGCCGGTCCTCGGGCGCCTCCTCCCGGACTGGGGCCTCGACCTGCCGAGCGTGGACCTCCCCTCGATCCCGTGGCCCGACCTGCCCTCGATCCCCTTGCCCGACCTGTCGGTGCCCTGGCCGGACGTCACCCTGCCGGGGTGGCTGGGCGCGCTCCTCGGCGCCGCGAAGGTGCTGTGGCCGCTGCTGCTCGGCATCGCCATCGCGGTCGGCGAGCACCGCCGTCGGCGACGCAACGCCGCGGCGCGCGACGACCGGGAGGCTCAGCAGACGGGCGAGGGGGCTCGCGACGGGGACGCGGACGCCGGGGCGGCGCGGCCCGGCCTGGACGAGGAGGAGTGAGCTGTCGGAGGTGCAGCGTAGCGTGATCTGGTGACAACGGCCCGCCCCGCACCCGCTCCGACCAGCTCCACGAACGCCCAGGGCCCGGACAACCCCTGGCCCGCCCTCTGGGCCCTCGTCGTCGGCTTCTTCATGATCCTCGTCGACGCCTCGATCGTCTCCATCGCCACCCCCGCGCTCATGGCCGACTTCGGCGCCGACATCGAGTCGGTCGTGTGGGTGACGAGCGCCTACCTCCTCGCCTACGCGGTGCCGCTGCTCATCACCGGTCGCCTCGGCGACCGCTTCGGGCCCAAGCGCATCTATCTTGTCGGGCTCGTCGTCTTCACCCTCGCCTCGCTCGCCTGCGGCCTCAGCGGGTCGATCACCGCGCTCGTCGTCGCCCGCGTCGTCCAGGGCCTCGGCGCGGCCATGATGACGCCCCAGACGATGTCGGTCATCACCCGCACCTTCCCCGTCGACCGTCGCGGCTCCGCGATGGCGCTGTGGGGCGCGACCGCCGGCGTCGCCTTCCTCGTCGGCCCGCTCCTCGGCGGCGTCCTGCTCGACAGCGTCGGCTGGGAGTGGATCTTCTTCATCAACGTGCCCGTCGGCATCGCCGGGCTCGTCGCCGCGTGGCGGCTCGTCCCCGACCTCGAGACCCGCGGCCACTCCTTCGACTGGGTCGGCGTCGCGCTGTCCGCCGTCGGCCTCTTCGCCGTCGTCTTCGCCGTCCAGGAGGGCGAGCGCTACGAGTGGGGCACGATCACCGGACCCCTGTCGGTGCCGCTCCTCGTCGTCGTCGGCCTCGTCGTCCTCGCCGCCTTCGTCTGGTGGCAGTCCCGCGTGCGCCCCGAGCCGCTCGTGCCGCTCGGCCTCTTCCGCGACCGCAACTTCTCGCTGTCGAACATCGCCATCACGACGATGGGCCTGGCGATCACCGCGATGATGTTCCCCCTCCTCGTGTGGCTGCAGAGCGTGCGGGGCCTGTCCCCCACGCAGGCGGCGCTCGTCCTCGCCCCGCAGGCGATCGCCTCGATCGTGCTCGCCCGCCCCGTCGGCCAGCTCGTCGACCGCATCCACCCCCGGATCCTGCCGACCATCGGGCTGAGCGGCTTCGCGGTGACCCTCGTCGTCCTCGCCCTGCTCATGCGCGCCAACGCCCCGCTGTGGGCGGTCGTGATCACCTCGACCTTCGTCGGCGTGACCGGCGCCTCGATCTGGGGCCCGCTCGCGACGACCGCCAACCGCAACCTCCCGGTGCAGCTCGCCGGGGCCGGCTCGGGCGTCTACAACACGACCCGCCAGGTCGGCTCGGTCGTCGGCAGCGCGGCCATCGCCGCCCTCATGAGCTCGCGCATCGCGGCCAACGTCGGGGGTGGCGCCGGTCAGGGCATGAGCATGGAGGGCGCCGGGGCGTCGGCCCAGCAGATCCCGCCGGCCGTCGCCGACGCCCTGTCGAAGGCCTTCGGCGAGGCGATGCTGCTGCCCGCCGCCGTCCTCGTCGTCGGCGCCCTCGCCGCTGCCGGCCTGGAGCGGATGCGCCACACGAAGGGCTGAGCCCCCCGGCCCGGCGGATCACCCCTTCGCCCTCCTCTCCCGCACCCGCCGCCGCTCTCCCCCTTCGCCGAGGTATGGCAATCGGTCGGGATCCGCATCGGATCCCAACCGATTGCCATACCTCGGCGGAGCGGGGTGGTGAGGGGGCAGGGGCGAAGGGGGGTCAGGCGTGGGGGTGGTGGATCGGGCCGTCGCGGTGGGAGAGCCGGGTGCCCGCGCCGCCCCACTGGAGCGCGATGATCTCGGCCGCGATCGACACCGCTGTCTCCTCCGGGGTCCGCGCCCCGAGGTCGAGGCCGATCGGCGAGCTGAGCCGCGCGAGCTCGGCCTCGGTGACCCCGGCGGCCCGCAGCTGCGCCTCGCGCTCCTCGTGCGTGCGCCGCGAGCCCATCGCCCCGACGAAGGCGACGTCGAGGCGAAGAGCAACCTCGAGCAGCGGGATGTCGAACTTCGGGTCGTGGGTGAGCACCGTGAGCGCGGTGCGCCGGTCGATCCGCCCCGCCTCGGCCTCCTCGCGCAGGTACTGGTGAGGCCAGCGCACGACGACCTCGTCGGCGCCGGGCAGCCGGGCGGCGGTGGCGAAGGTGGGCCGCGCGTCGCACACCGTCACGTGGTAGCCGAGCAGACGCCCCTGGCGCACCATCGCCGAGGCGAAATCGATCGCCCCGAAGACGACGAGCCTGGGCCGGGGCGCGAAGACCTCGACGAAGACCCGCATCCCCTCGCCGCGCCGCTCTCCCGACGTGCCGTAGGTGAGCAGCTCCGGCGTGCCCTGCGCGAGCAGGCCCCGGGCGTCGTCGGTGACGGCGTCGAGCCCACGGCGACCGCCCGGGAAGCCCGCGGCGTCGACCTCCTCGCGCTCGTCCGACCCCGGGTGCACGACGACACGTCGCCCGACGAAGGCGGCGTCGGTGTGCTCGACGACGGTCGCCACGGCGACCGGGCGACCGGAGCGGATGTCCTGCGCGATCGCGCCGAGCTCGGGGAAGAGGTCGCGCGAGACGGGCTGCACGAAGAGCTCGAGCGTGCCGCCGCAGGTGAGCCCCACCTCGAGCGCGTCGCCGTCGCTCACGCCGTAGCGGACCAGCTGCGGGATGCCGGCGGTCGCAACCTCCTGGGCGAGCTCGTAGACCGCGCCCTCGACGCAGCCGCCGGAGACCGAGCCCACGGCGCGGCCCTCGTCGACGAGCATCGCCGCGCCGGGCTGCCGCGGCGCAGAGCGCCAGGTCTCGACGAGGGTGGCCAGACCGACGGTGCGGCCGGCTCGCCAGCTCTCGACGAGGTCGTCGAGGACGTCACGCACGGCGGGCTCCCTTCGTCACGGCCTCGGCGGTCCTCGCAGGCTAGCCCGAGCTGCCGGATCAGTAGCGACCGCTGAGCAGGCTCCCGGCATCGGGCTACTCGGTGGGCAGGCCGAGCGCCCTCGCCGAGGCCCCCCGACCAGCGCCGCCGGTCCACCGTCGACAATTCTCCCCATCCACCAGCAGGCACCACGTGTCGACAGCCACATCTTCGAGGTCGTCGTCGGCGACGGCGCCTCGACGCCGCCATAGTGTCCTGCCACCACCAATTCCGCCGCCGAGCCACCAGGCTCGGTGTCACCCGCGCCCCACGATCTACGGAGATTTGCAATGCGTACTGGCGATCAGGTCGTCCAAGACCTCCCCTGGAGATGGGATGTCCAGGGGAAGATCTTCCTCATCGGCGGCCTCGGTTACCTCTTCGACGCCTGGGACGTCGCGCTCAACGGCTTCCTGACCCCGCTCGTCGGCCTTGAGTTCGACCTCTCCCCCGGTGAGCGCGGGTACGTCGCGACGGCCAACCTCATCGGCATGGCCGTCGGGGCCATCACGTGGGGCAGCATCGCCGACCGGCTCGGGCGCAAGCGGGCCTTCAGCATCACGCTGGTGATCTTCGCGCTCTTCTCGGTGCTCGGCGCCTTCTCGCCGACGTACAGCGTCTTCCTGCTCTTCCGCTTCCTCGCCGGCTTCGGTCTCGGCGGGTGCATCCCCGTCGACTACGCGATCGTCGGCGAGTTCTCGCCGAGGGCCGTGCGCGGCAAGGTCCTCACCGCCCTCGACCTCTTCTGGCCGATCGGCGCGACCCTCGCGGGCCTGTCCGCGTGGGCCCTGCTCGAGGTCGAGCACAACTGGCGGGTCATGCTCGGCATCATGGTGCTGCCCGCCCTGCTCACCTTCTGGGTGCGCCGCGGCATCCCCGAGTCGCCGATCTACCTCGCGAAGGTCGGCCGAGAGGCCGAGGCACGGGAGATCATCGACCGGCTCGTCGTCGAGACCGGGGCCACGCCCGAGCCCTACGAGATCAAGCCGCCTGTGGTCCAGGCGAGGGTCAGCGGCGTCGTCGCCGCGTCGCGCCAGCTGCGCACCATCTGGGGTCAGCTGCCGATGATCACCTTCATGGCCTGGATGCTCTTCGTGAGCATCATGGTCGTCTACTACGCCGCCCTCAGCTGGCTGCCCACCCTGCTGCGCGACGCCGGGGCGACCTTCACCGTCGCCTTCCTCGGCTCGACGATCATGAGCGCGATCGGCATCTCCGGCTGCGCGCTGTCGGCGGTCCTCGTCGACATCACCGGCCGCAAATGGCTGCTCGGCGTCAGCGCGACGCTCGGCTCGGTCGCCCTCGTCGGCATCGGCTGCACGATCGACGTGCCGGGCGCCGCGCTCATCGCGATCGGCATCTTCGGCTTCGTCATCCAGGTCGCGATCCCGGTGCTCTACGCCTACATCGCCGAGATCTACCCCACCGAGGTCCGCGCGAGCGGCTTCGCCTGGGCGTCGTCGATGAGCCGCATCGCGACCGGCCTCGCACCGATCGTCTTCAGCGCCTGGGCCTTCCCGACGCTGGGTCTGGTCAACACCTTCCTCGTCCTCATGGGCGCCGTCTTCGTGGCCGTCGCGGTCATGGCGAAGTTCGGCCCCGAGACCAAGGGGATGGAGCTCGACGCCGTCGTCGAGGACGTCGACACCGCCGTCCCGGCACCCGCGCGCGCCGGCGCGCTCGACTGATCTCGCTGTCCCCAGCAGCTGGCCCGTGGAGCCCGCACCCGTGAGCTACCACCGCGCATCGAGCGTGCGTGACGCCGTCGCGCTGCTGACGAGCCTCGGCGAGGAGGCCGAGGTCGCCGGCGCCAGTCGCTCGGCCCGATGACGAGGTCGAGGCGGCGAACCCGCACGCGTCCGTGCACGTCGTCCCGCAGGCCGGTCACATGGTCTTCTGGGACAATGCGCAGGGGGCCGACCAGGTCCTGTCGGAGGCGCTCGACGCCGTCGACGGCGCGTGACGAGAGGGACCGGGTGAGCAGGGGCAGCACCGACGTACGACGGGCGCAGACGCCCGGCCGGCTGGGCGACGCCCCCGGTTTCGTCATCCGCAAGCTCTACCAGAGCTACACCGCGGCGTGGTCGCGCATGGTCGACACCGGCCTCACCGGGCCGCAGTTCGCCGTGCTCGCGGTGCTCGACGAGCACGACGGGTCCGACCAGGCGTCGGTGGGCTCGGCGGCGGCTCTCGACGCCTCGACGATGGTCGACGTCGCCCGTCGCCTCGAGCGCCGCTCGCTCATCGTGCGCACCCGCTCGCCGATCGACGCCCGGCGCAAGGTCGTGCAGATCACCGCGCTCGGCGAGGCCGAGCTCGCGCGCAGCCGGGAGTGCATCACGCCCCTCGACGAGGCCCTCTTCGCCCACGCGCCCCGGCGCAAGGAGGAGATCATGGCCGAGCTCAACGCCCTGAGCGTGCGCTGGGCCGAGCTCGCCGCCGAGCTCGACGCCGCGGAGAGCTGAGGCCGCTCCCCCTTCGCCGAGGTCCTCCCCCTTCGCCGAGGTATGGCGATCGGTCGGCGACCCCCGGGGGATCCCGACCGATCTCCATACCTCGCGGGAGCGCGAAGGGGGCGAGGGGCGGGAGCGCGAAGGGGTCAGATCGGGGGGAGGTCGGCGCAGGCCGCGGCGTGGGCGCTCGCGAGCGCCTCGAGATCGGCGCGGTAGTCGGCGATGCGGCAGCCGCGGCCGTTGGGCCCCACGGCGATCCCCTCGTCGGCCCACCGCTCGAAGGCTGCCACCCGCAGGTGCGGGACGTGCTCGCCGGAGGCGTTGACGACCCGCCACCACGCGACATCGCTGCCGTACGTGCTCATCACCCGGCCGACGAGCCGCGGGCCGCGCCCGACGAGCTCGCCGAGGTCTCCGTAGCTGACGACCCGGCCCGGCGGGACGAGCTCGACGGCGCGCAGGACGCGCTCGGCGACGACGTCGTCCACCCCGGGGCTACTTCTCGGTGATGGTGATCGAGTCGATCGTGTGCTCCTCGCCCGGGGAGCCGTCGGGGCTGCCGTCCTCCTCGATCTCGCGGACGGTCTCCATGCCGCTCGTGACCTTGCCGAAGAGCGAGTAGTCCGGCGGCAGCGCGACACCGGAGTCGCCGGTGACGACGAAGAACTGCGAGCCGTTGGTGTCCGGGCCGGCGTTGGCCATCGCGAGCGAGCCGATCTCGTACTCGCCGGCCGCCGGCAGCTCGTCCTCGAACTCGTAGCCCGGGCCGCCGTTACCCTGCCCGGTCGGGTCGCCGCCCTGGATCATGAAACCGGGGATGACGCGGTGGAAGGGCACGCCGTCGTAGTAGCCGTACCGCGAGAGCACGACGAAGTTGTTGACGGTCTTCGGCGCCTTCTTCGCGTCGAGCGCGAAGGTGACGTCGCCGACGTCGGTCGTCACCACCGCGGTGTAGGTCTTCGACTCGTCGATGCACATCGGCGGCGCCTGCTCGAAGGTCTGCACCGGCGTCTCGACCCCCTCGGCAGGCGGGCACTCGACCGCCGCCCCGCTCTGGCTCACCCCGGTCGGGTTCTCCGGCTCGTCGGAGCCGCACGAGGCGAGCGCGAGGGCGAGGGCGGGCA
The DNA here is from genome assembly GCF_040900765.1 of Janibacter sp. Y6. Classification (NCBI taxonomy): domain Bacteria; kingdom Bacillati; phylum Actinomycetota; class Actinomycetes; order Micrococcales; family Intrasporangiaceae; genus Janibacter; species Janibacter sp. Y6. Next base: position 96,542 of record NZ_JAKLYZ010000007.1, on the reverse strand, counting down.
CGGCGAGCAGGGCGAGGGGGGCGCGCATGCCGGTGAGTCTACGAAGCGCTCCCCGCCCTTGCCGCCCCACGACGCGGAGGTGAGGATGACGCCCATGAGCGCGAGCACGAGTGCCGGCATCCACTTCCCCGCGGTCGGTGACGAGCGGCCGACGACGGCGACGACCCGGGGGATCCTCGCCGACTCCGTCGCCGGGGTCGACGCCGCGCTCGCCCGGCGCATCGAGGCGACGCCGGACTGGCGCAAGGGATACCTCACGCACGTGCACGACATCACCGCGGCCTCGGCCGCCTCGTCGCTCGCGGCCCGCCAGATCGCGCGCGACGGCCTGGCCTCGATGCGCCGCCGTCTCGTCCTCGTCGGCGAGGACGGGTGCGAGACCCCGCTCGAGGACGTCGACCTCGGCACCTCGACCGACGGGACCGGGCACGAAGGGGTGAGCCTGACCCCCTTCGCCACCGAGTCGGTCACCGGCACCGGCGAGGCGGTCCGCGAGCTGCGGGTGCCGCTGCGCGGACGTGACCTGAGCGGCACCGCGCTCCTCGCGCAGGTGGAGCGCTGGGTCGAGGAGGGGGTCGTCGAGCCGAGCGTCGGCGACGCCGTGCGCGAGGTCGTCGCGCACCCCGAGTGGCTCACGCTGCCGGGTCGGCGGGTGCTCCTCGTCGGCGCGGGTGCCGAGATGGGCCCGCTCGAGCCGCTGCTGTCGTGGGGGGTCGAGGTGCACGCGATCGACCTGCCGCGCTCGAGGGCCTGGCGCTACAAGCGCGGTCTCGCGGCGGGTCTGGCCGGCACCCTGCGCTTCCCCGTCGACGAGCACGGCGACGCGGGTGCCGACGTCGTGCACCAGCCCCTCGAGGTGCTCGACTGGGTCCGTCGGGCGCGCGGCGACGACCCCTTCGTCGTCGGGATGCACGCCTACGCCGACAGCGGGGTCCACGTGCGGGTGAGCGCGGCGAGCGACCTGCTCATGACCGCGCTGCTCGAGCAGGAGCCGCAGACCGCGCTCGCCTGGCTCGCGACACCGACCGACACCTTCGTCGTCCCGCCCGAGGTTGTCGCCGACGCGCGGCGCCGGTGGGACGCCCGCGGTCTCGCGCTGCGCGGGGTGCAGGCCCCGGCCCGGGCGCTCGCCCGCGGGGCGCTCTTCGCGCCGGCGTACGCGGGCTCGTCCGACGGCGAGCCGGGCATCGCCGACGTCCTCGTGCCCCAGCAGGGCCCGAACTACGCCGTCGCGAAGAGGCTGCAGCGCTGGCGCGGGGTCGCGGCCGAGGCGGGCGGGCACCGGGTGTCCTTCAACGTCGCGCCCGCGACGTGGACCCGCTCGGTGGTGAAGAACCCCGTGCTCGGCGCGGCGTACGCGGGCGCGCACCGCTTCGGGATCGAGGTCTTCGAGCCCGAGACCGTCCGGCCGCTCATGGCAGCGCTCCTCGTCCACGACCTCATGGCGCCGCAGGTGGTGCGGGCCCACCCCGAGGAGCTCTTCTCCGACGGCGCCGCCCACGGCGGGCTGTGGCGCGTGGGCTACGAGCCACGCTCGGCCCTCGGGGTGGCCGCGGCGGCCGGGCTGCCGTCACGGCTGCGGGCGAAGGTGGGCCGGGGCGGGTCGGGCCGCGGGTGAAGGTCGTCGACCCTCAGGGACGCACGTGGCGGGTCTCCCGGCGGTGGGTGCCGTGGCGCCGTCGGACCCGCGTCATGGGTCCCGAGGTCCCGTCGAGCACCGGCCTCGGTGACGACCCCATCAGCATGATCATCGGTCTGGTCCTGCTCGTGCTCTTCATCCCCGTCCTGATCACCGCGCTGCTCGTCGCGGTCGAGCTGCTCCTCCTGCTGCTCCTCGTCCCCTTCGTCGTCCTCGGTCGCGTGCTGCTCGGGCGGCAGTGGCGCGTCGAGGTGCGCGAGGGCTGGACCCCCGTGTGGGACACCGAGGCCGGCGACTGGGCACGCAGCGGGCGCGCGATCAGCGAGATCGCGCAGGTGCTGCAGCAGGGACGGGCCCCGTGGCCGAGCCCGCCGCCTCAGCCGCCGACGACGGTGCCGACGAGATAGGTCAGACCCATCCCGAGCAGACCGACGACGACGTTGCGGGCGATCGGGCGGGCACGCCCGCTGCCGCCGAGCGTCGCGCTGGTCAGGCCGGTGAGGACGAGGGCGAGGACGACCGCGCCGAGCGTGAGCAGCACCCGGTGCGCCACCGGCGAGAGCACCATGACGAGCAGCGGCACGAGGGCGCCGAGGCTGAAGGCGGCCGCCGACGCCCCGGCCGCCTGCCACGGGTTGGCTCGCACGTCGGGGCTGATGCCGAGCTCGGACTCGGCGTGAGCGGCGAGCGCGTCGCGCTCGGTGAGCGCGACGGCCACCTCGTGGGCGACGTCGGCGGGGATCCCCTTGCGCTCGTAGATCCCGGCGAGCTGACGCAGCTCGCCCTCGGGGTCCTCGGCGATCTCCTGCGCCTCGTGCCGCAGCTCGGCGATCTCGGTGTCGCGCTGGCTGCTCACCGACACGTACTCGCCCCCGGCCATCGACAGCGCCCCCGCGACGAGGCCCGCGGTGCCGGCGACGAGCAGCGCGCTCGTGTCGGTCGTCGCCCCGGCGACACCCATGACGAGACCGGCCGTGGAGATGATGCCGTCGTTCGCGCCGAGGACGCCCGCCCGCAGCCAGTTGAGCTTCGCCGACAGGGCGCCGGCCTGCTCGTCGGCGGGGATCGGGGGCAGGGACTCAGGGGTCCTGGACTGGGCATCGCTCATGACCCTGATCTACTCCCACCCGTCCTGCTCTGCAAGGACGCCTGGCCTCACTCAGCAGGCCCCCACACCCGCCCCACAGCAGGCGCACAGGGCCGCGGCCTGGACTGTCATCCGACAGCGCAGCCCGGTCCAGGGCCCACCCGAGACGACGGAGGACGACATGAGCGACAGGCGTACGTACGAGGGCCGCGAGCTGCCCAGGCAGGACGAGGAGCTCGTCGACCAGGGGCTGCAGTTCGACCTCGGCACGCTGCTGGGTCGCCGCCGGGTGCTGACCTTCCTCGGCGCGAGCGGGGTGCTCGGGCTGACGGCCTGCGCGGGCGGCACCGACAGCACGAGCTCGAGCAGCACGAGCGGGGCGGCGAGCAGCAGCACGACCTCGGGCAGCAGCGCGTCGAGCACGAGCTCGGGCGCCCTCGCCGAGATCCCCGACGAGACCGCGGGCCCCTACCCCGGTGACGGGAGCAACGGCCCCGACGTCCTCGCCGAGTCCGGCGTCGTGCACCAGGACATCCGCTCGAGCTTCGGCTCCTCGACGACGACGGCCGAGGGGGTCCCGATGACCCTCACCCTCTCCCTCAAGGACCTCGCCGGGGGCGGCACCCCCTTCGCCGGGGTGGCCGTCTACGTCTGGCACTGCGACCGCGAGGGCCGCTACTCGATGTACACCGAGGGCGCCGAGGACGAGAACTACCTGCGCGGGGTGCAGGTGGCCGACGACAGCGGGCGCGTGAGCTTCACGAGCATCTTCCCCGCGTGCTACTCGGGGCGGTGGCCGCACATCCACTTCGAGGTCTACCCCGACGAGGCGAGCATCACCGACGCGGGCAACGCGATCGCGACCTCGCAGGTGGCCCTGCCCAAGGACGCGTGCGACGCCGTCTACGCGACCTCGGGGTACGAGGACTCGGTGGGCAACCTCGGCCGGCTGAGCCTGACCTCGGACAACGTCTTCGGCGACGACGGCGGGACGAGCCAGCTCGCGGACGTCACCGGCGACGTGACGAAGGGGTACGAGGTCACCCTGACCGTCGGCGTCGACACGGCGACCGAGCCGACGGGCGGCGGCATGGGTGGTGGCATGGGGGGCGCCCCCGGCGGGGGCCCGGCGGGCGGCTGAGCCCCCGGCCCTCAGGGGTGGTGCTCGACGCGGCCGGCGTCCGGGCCGACGAGCCGGGTGACGGTGCGGGCCTGCGGGTCCCACCACGTGAGGCCGGCGAGGACGACCGCCCCGGGCGGCTCCTCCTCGACGACGGCGAGCGCCCGCTGCAGGTCCTTGAGCGCCAGTCTCGCGACGAGGGTGACGTGCGGCGCCCACGGCTCGTCGGCCCGCGGGTCCTGGGCGGCGCGGCGCACCCCGTCGACGACGGTGCGCAGCTCGTCGGGCACGACGACGGGCAGGTGGAGCACGAGCGCGCGGCCGGCGAAGGTCGCCGGCTCGCCGAGCTCGACGGGCACCGGCAGCAGCGGCTCGACCGCGGAGCCTGCCTGCGCGGCGAGGTCCGCGCTCATCTTCGCCGCGGCCGCGAGGGTGACGTGCGGGCGGTTGCTCGTGCTCGCGTGGCCGTGCGGCGAGGCCAGGCCCGCGGCGTGCAGCCGCTGCCAGCACCCCCGCACGACCGCGTCGCCCACCGGGTCGAGGGTCAGGTCGAGGGAGTGCCGTGCCACACCCCCAGCATCCCCCTCCCGCCCCCGACGAGGTGCTGCTGGGTCCCCCTTCGCCCCTCCCCCTTCGTCCCTCCTCCTACAAAACCCTGCTGGCTGGGTCTTGATGTGCCAGGACCCTCTCGAAGGGGTCCGCGCACGTCAAAAGGCTGCCAGCAGGGTTTTGTAGCCCCGCGGCTGAGAGACCCTGCGGGCTGGCTACCCGGGGACCCGGGGACGAAGGGTGAGCCCGTCGGGTGGTCGTGCGTGCACGGACGTAAGGTCGGCTGGTGATGACGAGAGGCAGGCCGGGGCCGGCCGGGACGAGCCTGGTGCTGCTCGTCGCGACCGCGCTCGTCGCGCTCAACCTGCGCCCCGGCGCGTCGACCGTCGGCCCGGTGCTCGACGAGATCCGCGACGGCCTGGGCATGAGCGGGGGTGCGGCCGGGGCCCTCACCGGGCTGCCGGGTCTGTGCTTCGGCGTCGGCGGCGCGCTCGCCGTCGGGCTGGGCCGCCGGGTCGGCGCCGCCGGGGGCATCGCGATCGGCCTTCTGCTCGCCGCCGTCGGGCTCCTCCTGCGGCCGCTCGTCGACGCACCCGCAGCCTTCCTCGTGCTCTCGGCGGGCGCCCTGCTCGGCATGGCCGTCGGCAACGTCCTCGTCCCCGCGTGGGTGAAGTCCCACCGCGGCCACGAGGTCCGTCTCATGACCCTCTACGGCACCGGCCTCATCGTCGGAGGCGCGATCGGCTCGCTCCTCGCGGCCCCCGCCGCGGCCGCCGGCGGCTGGCGCACCGGGCTCGGGGTGTGGGGCGTCGGCGCCGCCGTCGCGGTCCCCCTGTGGTGGTGGCTCTCGCGCACCGAGCGCCGACGGGTCGTCGTCGGCACGGACGTCGACGCCCCGCCGAGCGCGCACGTCGTGCGCTCCCCCACCGCCCTGGCGATGACCGTGCTCTTCGGGCTGCAGTCGATGCACGCCTACATCCAGATGGGCTGGCTGCCCCAGATCTACCGCGACGCCGGTCTCAGCGCCGCGACTGCTGGCTCGATGCAGGCCCTGCTCGCCGCGGTGACGATCATCGGCGGGCTGACGATGCCCGGCGTCATCGCCCGCGGCCGCGGGCTGCGCCCGATGATCGTCGTGCTCGGGCTGCTCCTCGTCCTCGGCTACGGCGGCCTCATCGGCGCCCCGGCGACCACGCCGTGGGCGTGGGCGGTCGCGCTCGGGCTGTCCGGCTTCGCCTTCCCGCTCGTCATCGCCCTCATCACGGCGCGCACGCGCTCGCCGCTCGTCACGGCCCGGGTCTCCGGCTTCGTCCAGCCGGTCGGCTACCTGCTCGCCGGCGCGGGCCCGCTGCTCGTCGGGGTCCTCCACGACGCGACCGGTGGCTGGACCGTCGTGCTGTGGGTCCTCACCGCCACCGCCGTCCCCTTCGTGTGGGCCGGTCTGCGGGCCGTGCGCGCGGCGAGCGTCGACGACGAGCTCACGGACCACGCACGCGACGGCGTGCGTGTCTAGGCTGGTCAGATGAGCCAGGCCACGCCGGAGCAGCTCGAGGCCGCGATCCGCGAGCTCCTCGGGGCGCGCTCGGTGGAGGCGACCATCTGCCCGAGCGAGGCCGCCCGGCAGGTCGGCGGCGACGACTGGCGCGACCTCATGCAGCCGGCCCGCGACGTCGTCGCCCGGCTCGCCGACGCCGGTGAGGTCGAGGCGACCCAGGGCGGCGAGGTCGTCGACGCGCGCACCGCCCGCGGCCCGATCCGCGTACGCACCTCACGAGCCGCGCGATGAGCGAGCCCGACGAGCACTTCTTCGTCGTCGACGGCCGCCGCTGGCGCCGCGAGGACCCCCACCTGCCGAGCGAGGTCGCCGAGGAGCTGCGCTCGCACCTCGGGCGCGCCCGCTCCGCCATCGGGCGGGCCGGCCGCGAGGGCACCGACCCCGCGCCGTACCGCGCCCGGGTGAGCGCCGCGAAGCACGGGCTCGGCGAGCGCGGCACCCCGTGGTGGGAGCAGGACGACGACGCGCGTCGGCAGCGCTACGAGCAGGCCCTGCAGACCCTGCGCACGGACGACGACCCGACCTGATCCGACCACCCGGCTGCGCCCCCTTCGCACCGGTCGCGCTCGGTACGGTCGGGCGATGAGCACCCTGAGCACCGCGATCCGCGCGACCCACCTCGTCACCAACGCCGCGTGGTTCGGCGGCTCTCTCTTCGGCGCGGTCGGGCTCAACCCCGCCGCCCGTCGCGCCGGCAGCACCCGTGAGCAGGTCGACGTGTCCGGCGAGGGGTGGGAGCGCTGGGGTCCCGTGCAGGGCGCGGCGATCGGGCTGCACCTGCTGAGCGGTCTGGGCATCCTCGCCGACAACAAGAACCGCACGATGCGCCACCGCCCCACCCGCGAGGCCGTCGTCGTCAAGACCGTCCTCACCGGGGCCGCGCTGGCGAGCACCGCGGGCGCCTACGTCTTCGGCGAGCGGCTCGGCCAGCTGCGCGGCAGCGACACCGACGCGAAGGGGGAGATCGCCGCCACCCCGAGCGGTCGGCAGGAGCAGGCGCGCACCGCCGAGCGACAGCTCGCCTGGCTCCAGTGGGCGACGCCCGCGGCGACCGGCGCGCTCCTCGTGCTCGACGCCTATCTCGGCGAGCAGCAGCGCGGTCTGGCCGGCCTGCTCGACCGGCGGCGCTGAGGCGCGGCGATGAGGTCGCAGACCCGCGAGTACCGCACCGGCGGCGACGAGGTCGTCCTCGACATCACGGCCGACTGCGAGCGCTTCGTCGAGGGCGACGGGCTGCTCCATGTCTTCGTCCCGCACGCGACGGCCGGCATCGCGATCATCGAGACCGGCGCCGGCAGCGACGACGACCTGCTCGCCGCGCTGCGCGACCTGCTGCCCGCCGACGAGAGGTGGCAGCACGCGCACGGCAGCCGTGGGCACGGTCGCTCGCACGTCATGCCGGCGATCATCCCGCCGTACGCGAGCGTGCCCGTGCTCGACGGGCGGCTCGCGCTCGGGACATGGCAGTCGATCTGCCTCGTCGACCTCAACGTCGACAACGCCGTGCGCACGGTGCGGCTGAGCCAGCTCGAGGGCTGACCCCCCGGTCGCCGCGACGACGACCGGTCAGGTGGAGCCGTCGTGCCCGCGGAGCAGGTCGGCGAAGCTCGCCGACGGGGTGAGCCCGAAGGCCTTCGGGCGGGCGTCGCGCGTCGTCGGCGCGAAGCCCTCGACTGCCGTCGGCTCCGCGACGACGAGCGCCGCGAGCTCCCCGGCGGCGCGCTGGATGCGTCGCTGCAGGTCCGACCCGCCCTCGCCCCCGCCGAAGTCGTCGGTCGCCGCGAAGACGCCGGTCGGCACGACGACCGCGCGCAGGTAGGCGAAGAGCGGGCGCATCGCGTGCTCGAGGACGAGCGAGTGCCGTGGGGTGCCCGCGGTCGCGGCGAGCAGGACCGGCATCCCGTCGAGGGCCTTGGGGTCAAGCAGGTCGACGAAGGTCTTGAAGAGGCCGGAGTAGCTCGCGGCGAAGACCGGGGTCACCGCGACGAGCCCGTCGGCCGCGGCGACCTGAGCCTGGGCGGCGACGACACCGGGCGTCGGGCGGTTGCCCGACACCATCGTCTGCGCCATCTCGACGGCCAGCTCGCGCAGCTCGATCGTCTCGACCTCGACGCTCTCGCCCCGGCCGCCGACGGCCGCTCGCACGGCGTCGGCGACCTGGTCGGCGAGCAGCCGGGTGCTCGAGGGCTGGGAGAGACCGGCGGTGAGGACGACGACGCGGCGGCTCATCGGGCGACCGCCTCGGCCTGCGCCTGCTCGCGCGCACGCTCCTGCTCGGCCCGGGCGACGGGGCTGCTGATGACCTGGCGGTGCGGGCTGCCGGGACCGGCCGCGACGAGCGAGGCATGGGTGGGCGGGTCGCTCGGCACGTGCGCCGGACGACGGCGCTCGAACTCGGCGCGCAGCGTCGGCACGACCTCGGTGCCGAGCATCTCGACCTGCTCGAGGACCATCGGCAGCGGCAGCCCCGCGTGGTCCATGAGGAAGAGCTGGCGCTGGTAGTCGCCCACGTGGTCGGCGAAGCCGAGGGTGCGCTCGATGACCATCTCCGGGGTGCCGACGGTGAGCGGGGTCTGCCGGGTGAAGTCCTCGAGGCTCGGGCCGTGCCCGTAGACGGGGGCGTTGTCGAAGTAGGGCCGGAAGACGCGCTTGGCCTCGGCCTCCGTGGCAGCCATGAAGGCCTGCCCGCCGAGCCCGACGACCGCCTGGTCGGCGGCGCCGTGCCCGTAGTGCTCGAAGCGCCGGCGGTAGAGGTCGACCATCTGCGCGGTGTGCCCGAGGTCCCAGAAGATGTTGTTGTGGAAGAAGCCGTCGCCGTAGAAGGCGGCCTGCTCGGCGATCTCGGTCGAGCGGATCGACCCGTGCCAGACGAAGGGGGCGACCTCGTCGAGCGGGAAGGGCGTCGAGGTGTAGCCCTGCAACGGCGTGCGGTAGCGGCCCTGCCAGCTGACGTCGCGCTCGCGCCACAGCAGGCGCAGCAGGTGGTAGCTCTCGATCGCGAGCGGGATGCCGTCGCGGATGTCCTTGCCGAACCACGGGTACACCGGGCCGGTGTTGCCGCGACCCATCATGAGGTCGACGCGACCCCCGCTGAGGTGCTGCAGCATCGCGTAGTCCTCGGCGATCTTCACCGGGTCGTTCGTCGTGATGAGCGTCGTCGCGGTCGAGAGCTTGAGGCGCTCGGTCCTCGCGGCGATCCAGCCGAGCATCGTCGTCGGCGAGGAGGGCACGAAGGGAGGGTTGTGGTGCTCGCCGGTCGCGAAGACGTCGAGACCGACCTCCTCCGCCTTGAGCGCGATCTGGAGCATCGCGTCGATGCGCTCGGCCTCGCTCGGGGCGGTGCCGGTCGTGGGGTCGGTCGTGACGTCGCCGACGGAGAAGATGCCGAACTGCATGATGCGCTTCCTTTGATTGACGTTTCAACCATAGCAACGACGCCCCCGGCTTGGCCATTCCCTCCGGCGCGGCGCCTCGGGGGTCGGGCCCCTACCCCGGGAGGACGGCGCCGGGGTTCATCAGGCCGGCGGGGTCGAGGGCAAACTTCACCGCGCGCATGAGGTCGAGCTCGACCTTGGACGTGCGCTGCTGGTGCGCGCCGACCTTCGTGCGCCCCAGACCGTGCTCGGCGCTGATCGACCCGCCGCGCGCGGTCACCTCGTCGTAGACCGCCGCCGTCAGCTCGGGCGCGGCGGCGCGCAGCGCGTCCTCCTGCCCGACGGGCGCGGTGAGGTTGTGGTGGAGGTTGCCGTCGCCGACGTGCCCGTAGGTGACGAGACGGACCCCGGGCAGGACCGCGTCGAGCCTCGGCGCGAGCGCGGCCACGGCATCGGCGAGACCGGCGATCGGGAGGGTGACGTCGTGCTTGACCGACGGCCCCTCGACCCGCTGGGCCTCGGACACCCCGTCGCGCAGGACCCACAGCGCGGCGCGCTGCGCGGACCCTGTCGCGACGACTGCGTCCGCGACGAGACCCTCCTCGACGGCCGCGCCGAGCGCGCCCTCGAGCTGCGCGTCGAGCGCGCCCTGGTCGACCCCCGCGAGCTCGACGAGCCCGTACCAGGGGTGCACCTGGGCGAAGGGGTCCCGCGCGCCGGGCACGTGGGCGAGGACGAGGTCGAGGGCCTGGCGCCCGACGAGCTCCCACGTCGTGAGGCTCTCCGCGGCGTGCTCGCGCAGCCGACCGAGCAGGGCGACGGCCGACCCGACGTCGGGCAGCGCGACAAGTGCCGTCGCCCGCCGTGGGGTGGCCGGCAGCAGACGCAGCACGGCCGCCGTGACGACCCCGAGCGTGCCCTCGGCCCCGACGAAGAGCTGGGTGAGGTCGTAGCCGGTGTTGTCCTTGCGCAGCGCGCGGAGCCCGTGCCACACGCGGCCGTCGGGCAGGACCACCTCGAGGCCGAGCACGAGCTCACGGGTCATGCCGTAGCGCAGCACCGCGGTGCCGCCGGCATTCGTCGAGACGATGCCCCCGACGGTCGCCGAGCCCTCGGAGCCGAGCGAGACGGGGAAGAGCCGACCCACCCCCTTCGCCGCCTCCTGCAGGTCGGCGAGGACGACACCGGCCTCGACGGTCACCGTGTCCGAGACGGGGTCGACGTCGCGGATACGACGCATCCGGGTGAGCGAGAGGACGACCGAGGGGCCGTCGTGCCGCGGTGTCGCCCCGCCGTTGAGCCCGGTGTGCCCGCCCTGGGGCACGACGGCGACGCCCTCGGCCGTGCACAGCCGCACGACCTCGGCCACCTCGGCGGTGCTCGCCGGCCGCGCGACCGCGAGCGCCGAGCCGCCGACCGTGCCGGTCCAGTCGCGCAGGTAGGGCTCGAGGTCGTCGCCGTCGGCGAGCAGCCCCCGGTTGCCCAGCACCTCGCGCAGCTCCGCGACGAGCCCCGCGCTCACGAGTCCCCCCGGAGCCGGACGTGCTGCGGGCCGAACGAGGCCACGTCGGGCACCCCGAGCAGGCACATCGTGCGCTCGAGCTCGGAGCGCAGGATCTCGAGCACCGCGTCGACCCCACGACGGCCGCCGAGCATGAGGCCGTAGAGATACGGCCGGCCGACGAGCACGCCGCGAGCGCCCATCGCGAGCGCCGCCGCGGCGTCACCGCCGGAGCGGACCCCGGAGTCGACGTAGACCTCGGTGCGGTCGCCGAGCGCGTCGACGACCGCCGGCAGCAGCTCGAGCGGCACGGGCGCCCGGTCGAGCTGGCGCCCGCCGTGGTTGGAGAGCACGACGGCGTCGGCACCGGCGTCGACGGCGACGCGTGCGTCCTGCGTCGTGAGCACGCCCTTGACGACCACCGGCAGGCCGGAGCGCTCCTTGACCCAGGCGACGTCCTCGGGGCGGATCGCCTGCTCTCGCAGCGCGTTCGACACCCCCCACCGCGCGTGCTCGGACCCCTCGGGGAAGGTCGCGAAGCGCAGCGGCTCGCTCGTCAGGATGCCGCCGACCCACCCCGGGTGACGGGCCAGCCCCGCGAGCGTGCGCGGGGTCAGCTCGGGCGAGATGGCGAAGCCGTTGCGCTTGTCCTTGCGCTTCATGCCCGTGACGACCGTGTCGACGGTGAGCATGACCGCCTCGTACCCGTGCTCGCGGGCCTGCTCGAGGTGCGCCAGGCTCACCCCGCGGTCGCGCATGAGGTAGAGCTGGTACCAGTTGCGCCCGCCTGGCGCCGCGGCCGCCAGATCGGGGATCGAGGTCGTCGCGTACGTCGACAGCGTGTAGGGCACCCCCGCGTCGGCGGCCGCCGCGGCCACCGCGCACTCCCCCGTGTGGTGACTGAGCCGGGTGTACCCGGTCGGCGCGAGGACGAAGGGGGAGGCCGCGGGCCGACCGAGCATCGTCGTCGTGAGATCGGGGGTCGCGACCGCGCCGAAGACCGTGGGCCGCAGCTCGACGCGCTCGAAGGCCGCCCTGTTGCGCGCCATCGCGATCTCGGCGTCGGAGCCGGAGTGCACGTAGTCCCACACCGCGCCCGGCACCCGCCGCCGGGCCATCGCCTCGACGTCGTCGATGCTCACCGCCCGGGCGAGACGCCGCGACACCGCGTCGGCGGCGGGCCGTCGTAGGTGGAGGAAGGGCTCGACGTCGGCCCATCGGGGCACGCGTCGGGCCGGGCGCGGAGTGAGGGCAGCGGACATGGTCGACCTCTCGTCAGGTGCGGGGACGGGGGTGCGTCATCCGAGGACCGCGGCGACGACGAGCGCCACCGGCAGGGCGGCGACGGTGGTCACGAGGATGGTCTCGCGGGCGACGTCCTGCCCGACGCGGTAGCGCGTCGCGTGCAGGAAGATGTTCTGCGCGCTCGGCAGCGCGGCGGTGAGGACGACGCCGAGCAGCGCCGGGCCCTCGAGACCCAGCGCGGAGGCGACCGCCCACGCGACGACGGGCATGACGGCGAGCTTGAGACCCGAGGCCAGGGCGACCTCGGCCGTGTGACCGGAGCGGCCGACCGGGGGCGAGAGCCGCAGCGCGGCGCCGTAGCTGAGGAGCATGAGCGGGATGGCCGCGCCGCCGAGCAGCGACAGCGGCGCCTCGACGACCTCGGGCAGCGGCCAGCCCGCGATCGCGATGACCGAGCCGATGACGGCGGCGACGGTCAGCGGGTTCGTCGCGACCCGGCGCAGCGCGGCGGCAGCGCCCGCGGCCCCGCCGCGGAGCCGGTCGAGCACGACGAGGGCGATCGGCTGCACGACGAGCAGCTGGAGGAGCAGGGTGGGCACGACGACGCCGACGTCGCCGACGACGAAGGCGGCGATGGCGATGCCGAGGTTGCCGGCGTTGACGTAGCCGGAGACGAGCGAGCCGATGACGACCTCGCCCGCCGGCCGGCGCCAGGCCAGCCGTGCGACGAGCGCGTAGAGCACGAGGTTGACGGCGAGGGCGCTCGCCGACGCGACGACGTTGACCCCCGCCCCGACGAGGTCGATCCGCGAGACGGTGACGACGAGCAGCGCCGGCATCGCCGCGAAGAACGCGACCTCGCCGAGCGTGACGATCATCCGGTCGTCGACGACCCCGACGTGCGCCAGCCCGGCGCCCACGGCGATGACGAAGAGGATCGTCGCGAATCCCACGATCACGGGTGGACCTCCCTTCGACGGTCTGGACAACTCATCATACAACCTCCATACTCATCGCATGAGTTGGCGGGTCGTCTCATGCCCGCCGTCCGCCCCGCCCCACACAACCACCCGGAGGACCCCCATGGCCGACGCGATCCGCTCCCTGACCCTGTCGCACGTCGTGCTCCCGCTCGAGACGCCCGTGAGCGATGCGAAGGTCCTCACCGGCCGGCAGAAGCCGCTCACCGAGACCGTCCTGCTCTTCGTCGAGGTGACGACCGAGCAGGGCCACCGCGGCATGGGCTTCAGCTACTCCAAGCGCGCCGGCGGTCCGGCGCAGTACGCCCACCTACGCGAGGTCGCCGAGGTCGCCATCGGGCAGGACCCGGCCGACATCGACCGCATCTACCAGTCCCTCATGTGGGCCGGGGCCTCCGTCGGCCGCTCCGGCGTCGCGACCCAGGCCGTCGCCGCCCTCGACGTCGCGCTGTGGGACCTCAAGGCCCGGCGCGCCGACCTGCCCCTGGCCAAGCTCCTCGGCGCCTACCGCGACTCGTGCCGCGTCTACAACACCTCCGGCGGCTTCCTCCAGGCCTCCGTCGAGGAGATCAAGGAGAAGGCGAGCGCCTCGCTCGAGGCCGGCATCGGCGGCATCAAGATCAAGGTCGGCCAGCCCGACTGGCGCGAGGACCTGCGTCGCGTCGCCGCCCTGCGCGAGCACCTCGGCGACACCCCCTTCATGGTCGACGCGAACCAGCAGTGGGACCGCGACCGCGCCCGCCGCATGTGCCGCGAGCTCGAGGCCTTCGACCTCGTGTGGATCGAGGAGCCGCTCGACGCGTGGGACGCCGTCGGCCACGCCGACCTCTCGCGCACCTTTGACACCCCCATCGCCACCGGCGAGATGCTCACCTCCGTGCCCGAGCACATGGCGCTGATCGACGCCGGCTACCGCGGCATCGTCCAGCCCGACGCCCCGCGCATCGGCGGCATCACGCCCTTCCTGCGCTTCGCGACCCTCGCCTCGCACGCCGGGCTCGCCCTCGCGCCGCACTACGCGATGGAGATCCACCTCCACCTCGCCGCGGCCTACCCGACCGAACCGTGGGTCGAGCACTTCGAGTGGCTCAACCCGCTCTTCGAGGAGCGCATCGAGATCCGCGACGGCCAGATGTGGGTACCGGACCGCCCGGGCCTGGGCTTCACCCTCAGCGAGCGGATGCGCCAGCTGACGAAGGACACCGTCACCATCGGTGCCGCGTGAGCGACGGCGTGAACGGTCGAGGTGCGGTCGGGTGGTCTCGAGGCTCGGGGCCAGGGCCCGTCGCACCTCGACCAGCCCTGTCGTCGTCGTGCGGGCATGATGCCCGCATGACGACGACCCTCGCGCATGCCGTGGTCACCGGGCTCAAGGAGGCGATCCTGCGGGGCGACCTGCCCCCCGGGGCGAAGCTGCCCTCGGAGCCCCAGCTCGTCGAGCAGTACGGCGTCTCGCGGACCGTCGTGCGCGAGGCGGTGACCCGGCTGCGCAGCGAGGGTCTCGTCGAGACCTTCCACGGGCGCGGGTCCTTCGTCCTCGCGCTGCCCGAGCCCTCCCCCTTCGCCGCCGAGTCGACCCGGATACGCACCCACGACGACGTCCTGGCGATGCTCGACTTCCGCATCGGCGTCGAGAGCGAGGCCGCCGCGCTCGCGGCGCACCACCGCACCCCCGCCGACGAGCGGGCCATCCGCGCGGCGACGGAGGACTTCGGGCGGCAGGGGCACGAAGGGGCGGTGAGCGCCGACTTCGACTTCCACCGGGCGGTCGCGGCCGCGACCGGCAACCGCTTCTACCTCGAGCTCGTCGAGTCGCTCGGGCCGATGATGATCATGCTGCCGCGCACCCAGCTCGGCGAGCCGTACTCGATGACCGACGCGACGCACGTCGAGCGGGTGCAGCGCGAGCACGACGCCATCGCCGACGCCGTGCTCGCGGGTGACGCCGACACAGCCCGGGCCGCGATGCGCGTGCACCTCGGCAGCAGCCGGCGTCGGGTGGGGTCTACCAGCTCGCCGTCCGCGGGCTGAAGCCCGGCTCGATCGAGCGCATGTAGACGGTGTCCTCGCGACGCCGCACCCCGCACTCGAGGTACTGCTCGTGGAGCAGGCCGAGCGCGTCGCGGTCGAGCGTCACGCCGAGGCCGGGGGTCGTCGGGACCTTCACCGACCCGTCGACGAAGTCGAGCACGCCGGGCTCGACGACATCCTGCGTCTTCCACGGGTAGTGGGTGTCGCACGCGTACGTGAGGTTCGGCGTCGCGGCGGCGAGGTGGACCATCGCGGCCAGGCTGACCCCGAGGTGGCTGTTCGAGTGCATCGACAGGCCGAGACCCCATGTGTCGGCGATGCCGCCGAGCAGGGCCGAGCGGCGCAGACCGCCCCACAGGTGGTGGTCGGACAGGACGACCTGGACCGCGTCCTGCGCGATCGCCGGCGGCAGGTGCTCCATGGCGATGACGCACATGTTCGTCGCGAGGGGCAGCGGGCTCTGCGCCGCGACGGCGGCCATCCCCTCGATCCCGGGCGTCGGGTCCTCGAGGTACTCGAGGACCCCGTCGAGCCGGCGGGCGACCTCGATCGAGGTGGGGACGGTCCACGCGCCGTTGGGGTCGAGCCGCAGCGGCATGTCGGGGAAGGCCTCGCGCAGCGCCTCGATCGCCGCGCACTCCTGATCGGGCGGGAAGACGCCGCCCTTGAGCTTGAGCGAGCCGAAGCCCCAGCCGTCGACGAGCCGGCGGGCCTGGGCGACGACCTGGTCGGGGGTGAGCGCCTCGCCCCACTCGTCGTCGGGCGCGCCGGGGTGACCGGCCCACTTGTAGAAGAGGTAGCCGGAGAAGGGCACCTCGTCGCGCACGGCGCCGCCGAGCAGGTCGCTCACGGGCACCCCGGCGCGGTGGCCCTGGATGTCGAGGCAGGCGACCTCGAAGGGGGAGAAGACGGTGTCCGACGCGGAGTCGACGTCGAGCATCCCGCCGAAGCTCGCGCCCGCGCCGCCGTCGCCCGTCGCGAGCACCTCGGCGACGAGCCGGCGCAGTCCGTTGAGGTCGTAGGGGTCGGTGCCGGGCATCCGGGCGGCGACCGCCTCGAGCCGGGCGAGGTGGGTCTCGTCGCCGTAGGTCTCGCCGAGCCCGAGCACCCCGTCGTCGGTGTGCACCTCGACGACCGCACGCAGCGCCCACGGCTGGTGGACGCCGACGACGTTGAGCAGGGGCGGGTCGGCGAAGGCGAGCGGGGTGACGACGACGCGGGAGATCTTGGCGCTGCTCATGCGGTCGGCTTCACGGCGAGGACGGGGACGTCGAGACCGAGGAGCAGGCGCTCGGCGTCGCTGCCGAGGACGAGCTTGCCGACAGGGCTGCGGCGACGCAGACCGATGACGACCATGCTCGCGCCGGTGCTCGCGACGAGCCCCTCGAAGGTGTCGACGATGTCGGAGCCGTGCAGCGGCTGCTCGACGGTGGCCTCGACGCCCGCCGCGCGGGCGGCGCCGAGGATCCGCTCGCGGGCCTCGTCGTCGACCATCTCGGCGTCGACGGTGCTGCCGCGCCGCGGGCTGTTGACGACGACGACGTCCTGCTGGAGGGCCGCCGCCATCTCGAGGCCGCGGGCCAGCGCGGCCTCGCCCTCGGGGGTGGGGACGTAACCGACGAGGATGCTCACGGGTCTCTCCTTGGGGTTCGTGCGGGGGTGCGGTGCGGGATGGGCACGGGGTCAGATGGGCACGGGGTCAGATGGGCACGGGGTCAGATGGGCACGGGGGTCAGACCCGCAGGTCCTCGCGGTCCGGCTGGTCGGCGACCGCCGCGGCGCGGCGGCGCTTGCGGACGCCGCTGACGATCGGCCAGGCGGCGACGAGCACGAGGACGAGCAGGATCGTGCCGGAGATCGGGCGCGTGACGAAGCCGGTCGGGTCGCCCTCGAAGATGATGAGCGAGCGCCGGATGTTCGCCTCGACGAGACCGCCGAGGACGAAGGCGAGGACGAGCGGCCCGGGCTCGAAGCCGAGCTTCTTCATGAGGTAGCCGATGACGCCGAAGATGATCATCACGTAGATGTCGAAGACGCTGTTGTTGATCGTGTAGACCCCGAGGACCGTGATGAGCACGGTGATCGGGGCGAGGATCGCCGGGCGCACCCGCAGGATCCGCACGAAGATGCCGACGAGCGGGATGCTGAGGAGCAGCAGGATGAGGTTGCCGACGTACATCGAGTTGATGGCGCCCCAGAAGAGGTCGGGGCGCTCGTCGACGAGCTGCGGGCCGGGCGTGACGCCGAGGATGAGCAGCGCGCCGAAGAGGATGGCCATCGAGGCGTTGGCCGGGATGCCGAGGGTGAGCAGCGGGATGAAGGACGAGGTCGCGGCGGCGTTGTTGGCCGTCTCGGGGGCGGCGACGCCCTGGATGGCACCGCGGCCGAAGCGCTCGGGCGTCTTGCTGATCCGCTTCTCCGTCGCGTAGGCGGCGAGCGAGGACATCACCGCGCCACCACCGGGCAGGACGCCGAGGAGGAAGCCGATGCCGGACCCGCGGGCGATGGCGCCCGAGGACTCCTTGAGGTCGGCGCGCGAGGGCCAGACGTTGCCCACCTTCGCCGGGGCGTGGACCTTGCCGTGGCGCTCCTCGAGGTTGTAGAGGATCTCGCCGACGCCGAAGAGGCCCATGGCGACGACGACGAAGTCGATGCCGTCGGAGAGCTGCAGGCTGCCGAAGGTGAAGCGCTCGGCGCCGCTGAAGCTGTCGCGGCCGACCGTCGCGAGGAGCATGCCGATGCCGGCGGCGATGAGCGCCTTGAGCATGTGGCCGCTGCCGATGGTCGAGACGAGGAGCACGCCGAGCAGGGCGAGGGCGGCCATCTCGGGCGGGCCGAAGTCGAGGGCGTAGCCGGCGATGACCGGGGCGAGCAGGCTCAGGCCGATGATCGACACGGTGGCGCCGATGAAGGAGCCGATCGCCGCGATGCCGAGCGCGGTGCCCGCCTTGCCCTGCTTGGCCAGGGCGAAGCCGTCGAAGACGGTGACGACCGATGACGCCTCTCCTGGCAGACGGAGCAGCACCGAGGTGATCGTGCCGCCGTACTGGGCGCCGTAGAAGATGCCGGCGAGCATGATGATCGCCGAGACCGGGTCGGTGCCGTAGACGATCGGCAGGAGGATCGCGATGGTCGCCGCCGGGCCGAGGCCTGGCAGGACGCCGATGAGCATGCCGATGAGCACACCGATGAGGCAGTAGAGGAGGTTGCGGGGCTCGGCGACGACGCTGAAGCCCTCGAGGAAGGCGCTGACATCCATGACGACTCCTTGTCAGAGGGCGATGAGGTGCGGCAGCGGGATGCGCAGGCCGTAGAGGAAGAGGACGTAGAAGACCGCGACGGTCCCCACGGAGACGGCGATCGAGGTCCGCCAGCTCTCGCCGCCGAGCCAGCGCAGCCACACGAGGCACAGGAGCAGCGAGGGGATCTCGAAGCCGATGACCGGCAGCAGGACCGCCACGCCGAAGAAGGTGGCCAGGCCGACGAGCGGCAGCAGGCTGGAGCGGCTGAAGACCTCGGTGTCGGTCAGACCGCGCCCGAAGACGAGCAGCAGGACACCGAGCGCGGCGATGCCGACCGAGATGATGAAGGGCCACAGGCCCGGGCCGGGGTCGCGGGGCGACCCCAGCCCGTAGCCTGAGGCGAGCACCGCACCGGCGATGCCGATGACGAGCGCGACGAGCGCGCCGGCCACCTGGTAGCCGGGCCCGCCCGCGGGCGGACGCTCCTCGGCCAGCTCCTCGGCGACCTCGGCCTCGAGCTCGGCGAGGACGTCGCCCTCCGGTGCCGTCCGGGGGCTGCCCGGTGCGCGCTCGTCGCTCATGCTCTTCTCCTTCGGTCCTGCGAGGTGGTGCGGGTGCTGTGCGTGATGGTGCAGGTGGTGCGGGTGCCGTGAGGCGTCAGATCACTGCTTGGCCAGGTCGAGGTCGTACTTCTCGACGAGCTCCGCGTAGCGCTTCTTGTCGGCCTCGAGCTGGGTGGTGACCTCCTCGCCGGAGACCTCCATCGGCGTGAGGCTGTTCTGCTCGTTGAACTTCTTGTACGCGTCGGTGGCGAAGGTGTCCTTCATCCCCTTCGCGATGGTGTCCTTGACGTCCTGGGGCGTGCCCTTGGGGACGGTCATGAAGCGGTACTGGAAGACCTCGACGTCGAGGCCCTGCTCCTTGGCGGTGGGCACGTCCTTGAGGTACTCGATCCGCTCGGGGGCGAAGACCGTGACCGGCGTGAGCTTGCCGGACTCGATGTTCTCGACCGCCTCGCCGATCTGCAGGCAGGCCGTGTCGACCTGGCCGCCGAGGACCGCGGTGAGCGCGGGGGCGCCGCCGTCGAAGGGGACGGGCTTGGAGGTCGCGCCCGCCGTCTCGAAGGTGAGAGCGCAGGAGAGCTGCGCCCCGGTGCCGACACCGGTCGTCGCGTAGGTGAGCGTCTTCGACGCGCCCTTGATGTCGTCGAGGTCCTTCAGACCGCTCTTCGGGCTCGTCACGAGGACGTAGTCGTCGCGGCTGACGCCGCCGACGACCTCGACGTCGTCGATGCTCGTCACCTCGGACTCCTTCACGGCGAGCGGGGTGATCGCGAAGAGCGAGGCGTTCTGGATGCCGATGACGGAGCCGTCGTTCTTGGCGTCCTTGATCTCGGCCGCGGCGAGCGCGCCGTTGGCGCCCTCGCGGTTGATGACGGCGAAGGTGCCGCCGAGCGAGTCGGACAGCCCCTTCGAGACCGCGCGGCTGATGAGGTCCGAGGACCCGCCGGCCGAGGCGCCGACGTACATCTCGACGGTGCCGGAGGGGTAGGACGCGTCGTCGCCGCCGCCTCCACCCGTCGAGGTCTGGACACCGCCGCAGGCGGTGAGGGCGAGGACGCTCGCGCCGGCGAGGGCGGCGAGGGCGGGGGTCTTCGTGGGCATCGTTGCTCCTAAGGGGTTCCGCGTGACGAGGGATGACACTAGGAGGGGGTGTCGATGCACGTCCAAGCCCAAGTGAGCATGGAGTGATCCACGCAAGGCATCACGAAGGGAGGACGACGACCCGACCGGCTGCAGCGCAGCCCTCGCCAGGGCCCCCCTCCTGGGGACTACCGTCGGGAGATGTCTCCTACGGACGTAGAAGCCCCCATCCGGGTCGCCCTGATCGACGACTGCGAGGTGGTGGCCCGGGGAGTCGCGGCCATGCTCGCCGACTACCCGGGTCGGGTCGACCTCGTCGAGGCCGACCACCGGCTCGTCGTCGCGCAGCCCGTCGACATCGCCCTGTGGGACGCCTTCGCCCCCGGGGCAGGCGGCGAGGACCGCTTGGTCGACGACTCCCTCGTGCGCCGCACGGCGCTCTACACGTGGGACGTCTCGAGCCGGAGCGTGCTGCTCGCCCAGGAGCGTCACCTGTCCGGGGTGCTGTCGAAGTCGGCGAGCGCCGGCCGGCTCGTCGACGCCCTCGAGCGCGTCGACGCCGGCGAGAACGTCGTCATGAGGCCCGAGCACGAGATCGCCGAGGAGCGGGCCGAGGAGGACGGGTGGCCGGGCCGGGCCGAGGGCCTGACCCGGCGGCAGTCCGACGTCGTCTGCCTCGTCGTCGCCGGTCTGAGCAACCAGCAGATCGCTCACGCGTGCTACCTCAGCATGAACTCGGTGAAGTCCTACATCCGCGCCGCGTACCGCACGATGGGCGTCAGCTCGCGCAGCCAGGCGGTGCTGTGGGGCGTCGACCACGGCTTCCGCCACCACCTGCCCTGACGACGGGGGACCCACCGCGGGTCGGCCAGGAGCACCCACGGCGGGCCGCTCTCCACGCTACGGCGGTGGCCTGGTCGACGCAGGCCCCCTTTCGGGCGGTCCCGCTCAGGTGCGGGCCGCGGTCGGCTGGTGGGAGCGGCGAGGGTCGAGCACAGCGTGACGAGTGCGTGACCTCGCCGAGCTGGGCCCTCCCTCGTCGCCCTCGTCGCTCCCATCCCCCCAGCGGCCGTGGTGCGCCGATGCGACGACGGTACTCGCGTCTCTTTACTGCGTCTTTACTTTCGCTTTACTACTCCTAGAGAATTTCTCAGCGCTGGACAGCGACCGGGCTGCTCGCAGGAGACAGTGCGAGGGTGAGGGCTCACCACCCCTTCGACGTCTGGACGCCTCCCATCCCTGCTGCAGCAGCCCGTGCCCGAGCCCGCCGGTGGGCGCACGTCGACCCGGCCCGACGAGGCCTCGTGCTGGCGTGGGTGGGCTTCACCCTCACCTTCGCCCTCGCGCGCCTCGTCACCGGGGTCATCAAGATCGGCGACCAGGACACGGGTGACGTCGTCGTCGGCGGCGTGCACCTGCACCACTACCTGTGGGGCATCGCCATCGTCGTCGTCGCCGTCGCGATCTACGGGCTCGTCGACCGCAGCGCACGGACCCGGTCCGTCATGGGTGCCGCCCTGGGCGTCGGCGTGGCGCTGATCGTCGACGAGATCGCGCTGCTCGTCACCCTCGAGGACGTGTACTGGACGAGCGAGGGCTGGTCCAGCGTCGCCGTCGCGGTCATCATCATCGGCGTCGTCGGCAGCGCGCTCGTCGCGACCCGCAGCGGCCGGCAGGACGACTGAGCCGCCGTCGCTCAGCACCGGTTCGACGAGGGGGCGTCACCTCGAGGTGACACCCCGTCTTCGACCCACCGCCCGCGTACGCTCGGCCTCGTGATCACCCTCGACCAGGTGCGCTGCTTCGTCGCGGTCGCCGAGGAGCTGCACTTCGGGCGCGCGGCGCAGCGGCTGCAGATGACGCAGCCGCCGCTCTCCCGCCAGATCCAGAAGCTCGAGCGCGCCGTCGGCGCCCACCTGCTCGAGCGCGACAACCGGCACGTCGAGCTGACCGGGGCCGGCCTGGCCTTCCTCGACGAGGCCTACCGTCTGCTCTCCGTCGTCGAGAGCGCCGGCGACGTCGCCCGCCGGGTCGACGCCGGCGCCGCAGGCGTGCTGCGCCTGGGCTTCACCGCCGTCTCTGCCATCTCCATCCTCGGCCCGCTCCTGCGCCGGCTGAGCACCGAGCTGCCCGACGTCGAGGTGCTCCTGTCCGAGCGCGTCACCGGGGCCCAGGCCGATGGCATCCGCCGCGGCGAGCTCGACCTCGGGCTCGCGCGACCCCCCTTCGACACCGGTCTGCTCAGCTCGCGCGTCGTCCTGCGCGAGCCGCTCATGGCCGTGCTCCCCACGGGCCACCCGCTCGCCGGGCTCGACCGCCCGCTGACGCCGGAGGACTTCGACGGCGAGCCCGTCATCGCCTACGACCCCCGGCAGTCCCGCTACTTCCACGAGCTCCTCGTGCGCTTCTTCGCCAACGCCCACCCGCGCGTCGACCAGCGGGTGCACCAGGTGCTCACCGCCCTGCTCCTCGTCTCCGCCGGCCGCGGCACGACCCTCGCGCCGAAGTCGGCCCGCTCCCTCGGCGTCTCCGGGGTCGTCTTCGCCGAGCTCGCGCACGGCGGCGGGCGCACCGGTCTCGACGCCGACCCCGAGCGGCCGGTCGAGCTCCACGCGATCTGGGACCGCTCGTCGGTCAGCCCGGTCGTGCGCCGGGTGCTCGACGTCGTCCGCGACGTCTCCACCGGGGCCGGTCGAGAGCACACCCGACCGAGCGCGTAGCTCTCCCCCGTACCGGGCCCCGCCCGTCCTGCTCACGTCACGATGTCGATGCCCGGGGGGTATTGCGGGATACATCTTTGGGCTTGGACAGGCATCGTCCACCCCTCCTAGCGTGACCGACGAACCCCCACCGGTACGACGACAAGGACGACAGCGTGACCGCCTACAGCCCCGCAGACCTGGCCGAGCAGCTCAAGAGCGGACTGCTCTCCTTCCCGGTCACGCACTTCACCCCCGACCTCGAGCTCGACCTCGACGCGTACCGCCAGCACCTCGCCTGGCTCGCCGAGCACCCCGTCGCCGGTCTCTTCGCCGCCGGCGGCACCGGCGAGGGCTTCAGCCTCAGCCTCGCCGAGACCGACGCCGTCGTGCGCGCCGCCGTCTCCGAGGTCGCCGGGCGCACCCCGGTCCTCGCGCCCGCCACCGGCGCGACCGTCAACGCCGTCGCCCAGGCTCGTGCGGCCGCCGACGCCGGCGCCGACGGCATCCTGCTCATGCCGCCCTACCTCACCGAGGCCGGGCAGGACGGCCTCTACGAGCACGTGAGCCGCGTGTGCGAGGCCACCGGCCTGGGCGTCGTCGTGTACTCGCGCGCCAACGCCGTGCTCCACGCCCCGACCGTCGCCCGTCTCGCCGAGGCCAACCCGACCCTCATCGGCTTCAAGGACGGCATCGGCAACGTCGAGCAGATGACGCGCACCTACGCCACCGTCGGCGACCGCCTCATGTACATCGGCGGCCTGCCGACCGCGGAGACCTTCGCCCTGCCGCTGCTCCAGCTCGGCGTGAGCACCTACTCCTCCGCCCTCTTCAACTTCGTGCCGGAGTGGGCCGTGGCCTTCTACGACGCCGTGCGCCGCCAGGACACCGACGCGGTCTACCGTCGGCTGCGCGAGTTCGTCCTGCCCTACCTCGACATCCGTGACCGCACCCCCGGGTACGCCGTCTCGATCGTCAAGGCCGGGCTCGAGGCCATCGGCCGTCCCGCCGGCCCGGTCCGCCCGCCGCTGACCGACCTGCGCCCGGACGAGCGCGCCGAGCTCGCCACCCTCGTCGAGCGCACCCGCCTCGTCGAGACCGCCCGCTGAGAGGACACCACATGACCGCCCAGCCCACCTCGATCGTCGCCGGCGCCGAGAGCGCCACCGCCGACGTCGCCGCCGCCACCCAGGCCGCCGAGGACGCTTTCGCGCAGTACCGCGCGACGACCCCGCAGCAGCGCGCCGACTTCCTCGAGGCGGTGGCCGCCGAGATCGAGGCCGACACCGACGCCCTCGTCGAGGCCGCCGTCGCGGAGTCGCACCTGCCCCAGGGCCGCATCACCGGTGAGGTCGGTCGCACGACCGGCCAGCTGCGGATGTTCGCCGGCGTCGTGCGCCGCGGTGACCACCTCGGCGTGCGGGTCGACCCGGCCCAGCCGGACCGCACGCCGCTGCCGCGCGCCGACATCCGCCAGCGGATGATCCCGCTCGGCCCGGTCGCCGTCTTCGGGGCGAGCAACTTCCCGCTCGCCTTCTCGACCGCGGGCGGCGACACCGCGTCCGCGCTCGCCGCCGGCTGCCCGGTCGTCGTCAAGGGCCACCCCGCCCACCCGCGCACCGGCTACCTCGTCGCGAAGGCCGTCTCCCGCGCCGTCGCGAGCGCCGGTCTGCCGGCCGGCACCTTCTCCTTCCTCCTCGGCGACGGGATCGAGCTCGGCCAGGAGCTCGTCCGCGACCCGCGGATCACCGCCGTCGGCTTCACCGGCTCGCGCGGCGGCGGTCTCGCCCTCGTGCGCGCCGCGGCCGAGCGCGAGGTGCCGATCCCGGTCTACGCCGAGATGTCCTCGATCAACCCCGTCGTCGTGCTCCCCGGGGCGCTCGAGGGCGACGTCGCCGGGCTGGCGCAGGCCTACGTCGGCTCGCTCACCCTCGGGTCGGGCCAGTTCTGCACCAACCCCGGCCTGCTCTTCCTGCCCCGCGGCGAGGCGGGCGACGCCTTCGTGGCCGCCGCCGTCGAGGCGGTCGGCCAGGCCTCCGGCACCCAGATGCTCACGTCCGGCATCGCCCAGGCGTACGCCGAGGGCACGGCCCGCCAGTCCTCCGGCGACGGCATGACCGTGCTCGCGACCGGCTCCGTCGGTGAGGGCTCCGACGCCCCTGCGCCGCAGCTCACCGAGGCCGCCTCCGCCGACTCGCCCGTCGTCGCCGACGAGGTCTTCGGCCCCGCCGGCGTCGTCATCCGCTACGACTCGGTCGAGGGTCTCCTCCCTTCGCTCGCCGACCTCGAGGGCCAGCTCACCGCGACGGTCCACGCGGCCGCGGGCGACGCCGAGGCGGCACGCGCGCTGCTGCCGACCCTCGAGCGCAAGGTCGGACGCATCCTCTTCAACGGCTGGCCCACCGGGGTCGAGGTCGGGCACGCGATGGTCCACGGCGGTCCCTTCCCCGCGACCTCCGACAGCCGCACGACCTC
The DNA here is from genome assembly GCF_040900765.1 of Janibacter sp. Y6. Classification (NCBI taxonomy): domain Bacteria; kingdom Bacillati; phylum Actinomycetota; class Actinomycetes; order Micrococcales; family Intrasporangiaceae; genus Janibacter; species Janibacter sp. Y6. The sequence goes on along the minus strand of NZ_JAKLYZ010000007.1, from coordinate 71,402 downwards.
GGTCGGCTCGCTGGCGATCGAGCGCTTCCAGCGTCCGGTGGCCTACCAGGACGTCCCGGCCGACGTGCTGCCCGAGGCGCTGCGCGACGACAACCCGTGGGGTCTGCTGCGGCGCGTCGACGGGGAGCTGCAGGCGTGAGCACGACGATCGCCCGCGTCGAGGTCGTGCCCGTCGCCGGGCACGACTCGGCGCTGCTCAACCTCAGCGGCTGCCACGGCCCGTACTTCACCCGCAACATCGCGATCGTCACCGACTCGCAGGGTCGCGAAGGGGTCGGCGAGGTGCCCGGTGGCGAGGCCATCCGGCGCACCGTCCTCGACGCCTCCGAGCTGCTCGTCGGTCAGCCGGTCGCCCGTTTCCGCTCGCTGCTGCGCGACGTCGCCGCCGCCTTCGCCGACCGGGACTCCGGTGGGCGCGGGCTGCAGACCTTCGACCTGCGCACGACGATCCACGCGGTGACCGCGCTCGAGTCCGCGCTGCTCGACCTCTCCGGCCAGGAGCAGGGCGTGCCCGTCGCCGAGCTGCTCGGCGACGGCCAGCAGCGCACCCACGTGCCGATGCTCGGCTACCTCTTCTACGTCGCCGACCCCGACGAGGTGGGCGGGGCCTACCTGCGCGAGCCGGACGGCGCCGACGACTGGGAGCGGGTGCGCCGCGAGGTCGCGATGACGCCCGAGGCCGTCGTGCGTCTCGCCGAGGCCGCGCAGGCCCGGTACGGCTTCACCGACTTCAAGCTCAAGGGCGGCGCGCTGCCCGGCGAGGAGGAGGTCGCGGCCGTCACCGCGCTGCACGAGCGCTTCCCCGACGCGCGGATCACGCTCGACCCCAACGGCGGGTGGCTGCTCGCCGACGCGATCCGCCTGCTGGGTGGCACCGGTGACGTCCTCGCCTACGCCGAGGACCCGTGCGGTGCCGAAGGGGGCTACTCGGGTCGCGAGATCATGGCGGAGTTCAAGCGGGCCACCGGTCTGCGGACGGCGACGAACATGATCGCGACGGACTGGCGCCAGATGGCGCACGCCATCCGGACGGACGCCGTGGACATCCCCCTCGCGGACCCGCACTTCTGGACGATGGCCGGCTCGGTGCGCGTCGCGCAGATGTGCCATGAGTTCGGGCTGACCTGGGGCTCGCACAGCAACAACCACTTCGACGTCTCGCTGGCGATGTTCACCCACGTCGGCGCGGCCGCCCCGGGCGAGATCACCGCGCTCGACACGCACTGGATCTGGCAGGACGGGCAGGGGCTGACGACCGACCCGCTGCAGATCCGCGACGGGCAGATCGAGGTGCCGACGGCTCCTGGCCTCGGGGTGACGCTCGACCGCGAGCGCCTCGCCGAGGCCAACGCCCTGTACGAGGAGCACGCGCTCGGCGCCCGCGACGACGCGATCGCCATGCAGGCCCTCGTGCCGGGCTGGACCTTCGACCCGAAGCGTCCCGCCCTCGTGCGCTGAGCCGAGCACGACGAAGGGGGACCCCGACCGGATCGGTCGGGGTCCCCCTTCGTCGTGCGGCGGGGCCGGTCACCACTGCGCACGCTCTGCCGCGCGCTACGGCGCAGTACTGGTCGCGATCGCGACCAGTACTGCGCCGTAGCTCGAGGGGTGGCGGGGTCGGTCAGGCGACGGGCTGGTCCTGCAGGACGAGCGCGCGGGTCGCGGCGACGAGCTGGTCGACGAGGACGTCGAGCTCGCCGGCGCGACGCTCCTGAAGCTGCAGGCCGTCCTGGCCGAGCTCGGTGAAGAGGCTGAGCGCGACCTGCTGACGCACGGCGTGCATCGAGAAGTTCGCGACGACGGAGCGCCAGTGCTCGACCGCGCGGATGCCGCCGTCGGCGCCGTAGGAGACGAAGGCGACCGTCTTGCCCATCCACTCGGGGGCGAGGGAGTCGAAGGCGTTCTTGAAGGCGCCGGGGATCGAGTGGTTGTACTCGGGGGTGACGAAGACGAAGCCGTCGTACTGGTCGATCGCCTGGCCGAAGCGCACGACGCGCTCGTCGTCGTACTGGCGGTTCGCCATGCCGGGGATGACCGGCGACGTGAGCATCGGCAGGTCGAAGTCGGCGAGGTCGACGATCTCGAAGGTGGCCTCCTCGCGCTGGTCGGCGGTGGCCTGGACCCACTCGGCGACGGTGCGGGCCGCGCGGCCCTCGCGGACGGAACCGACGACGATGCCGATCTTCATGTGGTGCTCTCCTTCGGTGATGCTACGTGCATTGGTTTAACTCTCAACTAACACGATAGCCGATCCATTCCCCGAGTCCCAATCGCCGTCGTTTCGTGGGGTACCGACGGCCGCGGCGGCCGGGAGACGATGTCGCCATGAGCCCGCACGAGATCGCCGACCCGACGACCCCGCGCAGCAAGACCCCCTTCGTCGTCGCCGGCGTGCTCGCCGCCGGGGTCGCGGTCGCGGCGACCGCGGGCCTGGCCTGGCGCGCCCTCGACCCCACGACCGAGGTCACCGGCCAGGTCGTGCTGACGAGCGAGGCCCTCGTGCGGATCGGGCCCGGCGGGTGGTACTACGAGTCGGGACGGCGCGGGGCGCCGGACCTCGTGCGCCAGGTGGGCACCGACGCGTCGTGGGAGGTGCCCGAGATGGAGTCGGGCCTCAGCGCGACCCCTGACCTGCTCACCGAGGACGGCACGGTGCTCCTGCTCGACGGCGACGCCGTCGAGATCCGCACCGCCGACGGCACTCAGCGCGCGGACGTGCGCGACGTCGCGCAGGCCTACGGCGAGGACCTGTGGCCCGGCGAGCGGCTCGAGCTGGTCGGTGCGAGCGCGACCCACGCCGTCGTGCGCAGCTGCCTCACCGACGAGTCCGACGGCGCCGCCCAGGACGTCACCGTGCTCGCCGGCGTCGCGCTCGACGACGGCGACGTCTCGTGGGCCACCCGGGTCGCCGCCTCCTGCGACCCCGAGGTCGCCACCTACACAGCGCGCCATGTCCCCGCCCAGCGGTACACCTTCGTCGAGACCCCGGACGAGGTCCTCGCCGTCGACCTCTCCGACGGCGACGTCGCCCAGCGGTGGCGTGGCCTGGAGATCCACGACGTCGCCGTGCGCGGCGACGACGCGCTCGTCACCGTCGGCGACCGGGTGCGGGCGATCTCCCTTCGCTCCGGTCGTACGCTCGACGAGCAGGAGTGCCGGGTCGCCTCGCTCGGCGACGACATCGGCATCGACGGTCAGGTGAGCGAGCTCGGCGCGCTCTCGGCCGGGTGCATGGAGCGCTCCTGGGTGTGGGACGGCGAGCAGCTCGTCGAGGGCCCCGACGACGGGGGCGGGATCAACGAGCCCCTCTCCGAGGGCCGCGAGGTCGCCCGCGGCCGGCTGGCGCTGACCCGCGAGGGCACGACGCTGCACGTGCGCGACCTGCTCGGCGAGCGGCCCGACCAGCAGGTGGCGATGCAGTCCGAGGACGCCGTCGTCGCCGCGTACCAGCCCGGTGGCCGCCTGCTCGTGCTCGCCGAGGTCGGCGACGACCACGCCTCGTCGATGCGTCTCGTCGACCTGCAGACCGGCGACCTCGTCGCCGACGCGACGGGGCGCCTGGACTTCAGCGCCGACGTCACGCCCGACGGCTACGCGCTCGTCGAGTCCGCCGACCACGAGACGCACTGGGTCGTCGGGGTGGCCCGATGAGCCGCGCGCGCCCGGTCCGAGTCCTCGTCGGCGTCGCGGTGGCCGTCGTCGCCCTCCTCGTCGTGCTCCTCGGCGCCGGCGTCCTCGGCCCGAGCCGCGCCGAGCGGGCCGCCGGGGTCGACGACCCCACCGGCCCCGACGACGCCGTCGGCGTCGTGTGGTCCGGCGAGAGCCGCTTCGTGACGATGGGCCCCGGCGGGTGGTTCTCCACCTCCCCGAAGGGGGACGCGGACGTCCTCATGGTCCACGGGCCGACCGGTCGGCAGTGGTCGATGCCCTCCTTCGACAGCCCCGACGCCATCACCTCCGACGGGCGGGCCATCTCGCTGCTCGGCGGTGACGTCACGATCATCAGCGAAGACGGCACCCGCGTCGAGGCGAGCGCCCGAGATCTCCTCGTCGCCTTCGGCGACCGCCGCCTCGACGCCGGCGAGGACGCCGTCTTCGTCGCGCTGTCGGACGAGCACGTCGTCCTCGCGACCTGCCTCTCGACGGACGGGGCGCGGCTCGACGAGGAGGCGCCGGGCGGGCGGACCGTCGTCGCGGCGGTGGGGCTCGACGACGGGCGGGTCGCCTGGACGCACGACACCGAGGTGGGCTGCGAGGCCGACGTCGCGGGCTACCGCTCGATGGCCCAGCCCGAGCAGCGCTACGTCGCGATCCACCCCTCGCAGACCCGCACCGACGTCCTCGACCTCGCCACCGGCGTGACCGTCGCGAAGCTCACCGACCGCACGACCGGCCGGGTCGTCGTCCAGGGCGAGCGCGCGATGCGGCGCGACGGCGACACCGTCGAGGTCACCTCGCTGCGCACCGGGCGCACGGTCGCGACGACGACCTGCCCGGGCGCCCGGCTGGGCAACCCGGGCGACACCCAGGGTCGCCTCTCCGAGGACGGGGTGCTCACCGTCGAGTGCGGCGACTCGGTCCGCCTGCTCGACGGGTCCACCTTCGTCACGGTCGACGCACCCCCGGTCGGCAAGGACCAGCAGGTGCCCGACGGCGGGTCGGTCAGCCACGACCGGCTCGTGCTGACCCGCACGGGCGACACCCTCGCCGTCCGCGACGCGCTCACCGAGCGCGACCTCGGCACCGTCGAGGTGCCGGAGGGCATGCGCATCGCCACGAACGAGCCGCGCGGCCGGGCCCTCGTCCTCTACGAGACGAAGGAGAGCTCGTGGTTCACCGGCAACCGCCTGCGCACGAAGGTCCAGGTGCTCGACACCCGCACCGGCGAGCTCGTCGTGAGCACCGACCGCGGGCTGTCGCCGGGCAGCTCCGTCTCGCCCGACGGCTTCGTCGCGATGAGCGCGTCGGTCGACGGCCGGTCGACGACCTCACGCCGGTCGCGCTACCGCGAGGACTCGGTGCACTCCTGGGTGGTCTCGGTGCGCGAGGTGAGCCCGTCGTCGGTCACGGCCGGACGACGGTGATGCCTGCGGGCGCGCCCGCGCCCAGCGCGACGAGCGCGTCCGGGGCCTCGTCGAGGCCGACGACCCGCCCGACGAGCGCGGTGAGGTCGATCCCGTCGGCGACGAGGTCGAGCATCGCGGGGTAGTCCGCGGCCGCGAGGCCGTGGGTCCCGTGCACCGACAGCTCCCACCCGACAACCCGGTCCATCGGCAGGGCGGCGTCGGCCTGGTCGCCGAGGAGCAGACCGGCCTGGACGTGACGCCCCCGGCGGCGAAGGGAGAGGACGCTCGCCCGCGCGGTGGGGACGGACCCGTAGGCGTCGAGGGAGAGATGGGCACCGCCGCCGGTCGCCGCGACGACCTCGGCCGCGACCTCCTCGGGGGTGCGGCCCGACCCGTCGACGACGGCGTCCGCCCCGAGGGTGCGCGCCAGCTCGAGCGCGCTCGGCGCGACGTCGACGACCGTGACGCGTGCGCCCAGGGCGCGCGCGACGAGCAGCGCGGACAGGCCCACCCCGCCGGCGCCGTGGACAGCGACCTCGTCGCCGGGAGCGACCCCGCCGTGCTGGGCGACGGCGCGGTAGGCGGTCGCGAAGCGGCACCCCAGTGCCGCGGCCTCGACGTCGCCGACGCCCTCGGGCACGGCGACGAGGTTGTGGTCGGCGGCGTGCAGGGCGACCTGCTCGGCGTAGCTGCCCCACCCGGTGAAGCCGGGCTGGGTCTGGTCGGGGCAGACCTGGCCGTCGCCCTGCGCGCACCACTGGCACCGGCCGCATCCGCAGACGAAGGGAGCGGTGACCCTCTCCCCCACCTGCCAGCGGGTGACCTCGGGGCCGACCTCTCGGATCGTGCCGACGAGCTCGTGCCCGGGCACGTGGGGCAGCTCGACCGGGTCGTGACCCATCCATGCGTGCCAGTCGCTGCGGCACACGCCCGTCGCCGTCACGGTGACGACGACGCCGTCGCGCGGGCAGGCGGGGTCGGGCACCTCGGTGACCTCGGGGCGGGTTCCGGTGCGGGTGACGAGGACGGCGCGCATGGTCGTCATGATGCCTGGCGCACATACCCCTATGGGGTATATGGTCATGATCATGGACACCACCGCTCACCACGAGGACGCGCACGACATGTCCGGCATGGCGGTCAGCGCGACCTTGCACTGCCTCACCGGGTGCGCCATCGGTGAGATCGCCGGTCTGATGATCGGCACGGCGCTGGGGTGGCACACGCTCGGCACCACGGCTCTGGCGATCGCGCTGGCCTTCGTCTTCGGGTACTCGCTGTCGGCCCTGCCCCTGGTGCGGGCCGGGATCGCCCTGGGCTCGGCACTCACCCTCGTGCTCGCCGCGGACACCCTCTCGATCGCGACGATGGAGGTCGTCGACAACGCGGTCATGTGGCTCGTGCCGGGCGCGATGGAGGCGGGGCTGGGCGACTGGCTCTTCTGGGTCTCGATGGGGCTCGCCCTGACGGTCGCGTTCTTCGCCGCGCTGCCGGTCAACCGCTACCTGCTGCGACGAGGCCGGGGTCATGCGATCACCCACGAGGCCACCGGGCACGCGGCGATGGACAACCGCCCGCTCGTCTTCGGCATCGTCGGCTTCCTGCTCGGCGGGCTCGCTGCCGCCACCGGGTCGGTGCTGTCGTGAGCGACACCGATGACGTGCGCGCGGCCTACGACGCGATGGCGCAGGCGTACGCGACCGCGTACCCGACGACCGAGCCCGAGAGCGCGCCCGAGCTGGCGATGGTCGACCATCTCGTCGAGCTCCTCGGCCCGGCGGCCCGGGTGATCGACGCCGGGTGCGGCACGGGCCGGATGAGCCGCTACCTCGCCGACCGAGGGGCGGTCGTCGAGGGCGTGGACGTCTCGCCGGGGATGCTCGAGCAGGCGAGAGCCGCGCACCCCGACATCCGCTTCGAGACCGGGTCGCTGGTCGACCTCGGTGGCGACGACGGGCGGTACGACGGGGTGCTCGGGTGGTACTCGCTCATCCACCTCGACGACGCAGACGCGGCGCTCGCCGTGCGAGAGATGGCGCGGGTGGTCCGGCCCGGCGGGCTCGTGCTCGTGGGCTTCCAGACCGGGTCGGGGGTGCGCGACCTCGGCGAGCGGATGCGCGAGCGCGGGCTGGCCGTCGATCGCCTGCCCCGCTGGCACCGCGAGCCCGACGCGGTGCTGTCGATGCTCGCCCGAGCCGGCCTCGTCGAGGTCGCGGTCATGCGCCGGGCCCCGGTGGGCGCCGAGCAGGACGGCCAGGCCGCGGTGCTCGTCCGTCGCGGGACCTGAGGCCTCGGTCGCGACGCCGCCAGTGATGGTCGAGGCGCGGAGGCCCGCCAGGGCCGGAGCCTCGAGACCACGCCTCGGTCGTGACCCGCGGGTACGACGACCACCGGGGTCACCCCCTTCGCGCCGGTCCCGCGATCGCGGGACCGGACGAGTGCGGCGGCACGGCAACGGTCGTCGCCCGCGCGCTGCCCGAGCAGCGGCCGGATGTGCGGAGCATGACCGGGGTCTACTTCCTGCCCTTCTCGGCGCACGTCTCCGCGCGCCGACCCGTGTCATGCCTTACCGGCAGGTCGTCCACCCACGAAGAGTAGAACCGCACCCGGTCGGGTCTCGATCAGACGACGGGCTCGCCGGGTGCCGTCCCCGCGGCCGCGAGCCCCGCCAGCGTCACGCCATGACAGTGCTGGCACGCGCACGCCGAGGCCGGACCCTCCGCGCGCTCCCGCTGAGCATCGGCCTCGTGGTGCTGGGTGCGTGCGGGGGCGACGTCCAGGAGAGCGACGACGGCGCACGTCTGGTGACCGGGCGCCTGGCGTCGATGGACGACGCGCTGAAGACCTTCACGGTCACGGGCCTCGACGACCAGGGATGCGTCACCGCCACGTACGAGTCCCCGACGTCGACCACGACCGGCGTCCTCGTCGTGCCCGAGGGGGCCACGGTGTCGGGAGGTGCCGAGGACCTCGTCGTGCGTCTGGATGACGAGACCGAGCTGCGGGCCGGGGACAGCGTCGAGGGGGGTGGCACGAGCCTGCAGGCGACGAACCGGGCCACGATGGATGCCGCGAACGCCTCGGTGCTCGACCGGGTCGAGCAGACCTGCGGGGCAGACGTGGCCGTCGTCGTCAACAGCTGGTGATGACCGCCCCCGACGCCACCTACGATCTGGTCCATGCGTGCGAGCTGGCGGATCAGGACAGGTGCGGTGGCGGCGACGGCCCTGGGGGTGACGGCGCTGTCGGCGTGCGGCGCCCGCAGCGCTCACGACACGGCGGACGACTTCGCCTCGGCGATCGCGGACGGCACCGTCTCGGAGCACCCCGAGCTCTTCGAGCCCGCGCCGAGCGCTGCGCAGATGGCGGTGCTCGACGACTTCCACACCCGGTGCTCCGTCGACGACGACTCCGCCGAGGTCGCCCCGGGTGAGCTCACCCCGCAGATGCGCAGCATGGTCGTCGTCGTCGAGTGCGACGGCCAGACCATGCTCATCGGGACGCAGGTCACCGAGCCGAGCTACGGCAGGGACGACAGCAGCGACTTCGTCATCGAGCCGCATTTCCTGCCCGGCGGCGAGCGGGACGGCGAGTTCTCCCGCTCCGGCCTGCCCGACGACGTCAAGCACCTCGACCGGGTCCCCGCCGCCGGTTAGTCCGCGGGGAGCAGCGCTGCGTGCGGGTCCATGACCCGATGATGCCGCCCACGACCACCTCGAGGTATGGCGATCGGTCCTGGATCCGTGGATCCGGGGCCGATCTGCCATACCTCGGCGAAGGGGGAGTCAGGCCCGCCGGCGCGGTCCGTCGCCGACGACCCCGCTCGAAGGGATCATCACCTATCTCAGGTCGAGACGCATGACGATGCGGGGCATCTTCGAGGCGACGGCGTCGGTGACGCCGACCTGCTCGAAGCCCGCCCGCTCGAAGATCGCCCGCGTCCCGACGAAGGCCATCGTCGTGTCCATCCGACCCTCCGGGTCGACGGGGTACGCCTCGACCGCCGGGGCGCCGCGGCTGCGGGCGTACGCGACCGCGCCCTCGACGAGGGGGGCGGTGACACCCCTTCGCCGGTGACCTCCGCGCACGACGAGGCAGATGATCGACCAGACGGGCACCTCGTCGACCGGGCGGATGAGCTCGGAGCGCACGAGCCGCGGGATCTCGTCGCGTGGGCTGATGTGGCACCAGCCGACGGGCACGCCGTCCTCGTAGGTGATGACGCCGGGGCGGCTGCGGCGGGCGGCGAGCGCGCGCATCGCCTCCTCGCGGCTCCCGCCGCCGAGCTCCTCGATCTCGCCCGCGCGCAACCGGTGCGACAGGCACCAGCAGTGGGTGGCCCGGCGGTTCGGGTTGATGACGTCGGCGAAGTCCTCGAAGCGTGCGGGGGTCAACGGGTGGGTCTCGAAGGCCACGGCTGCCCCCTTCGCTCGACGTCACGTCGAGCATGGCACCGCGACGAGCGCGAGGCGACCCACGACCTACCCTTCGTGCGTGCCTCGCCTCGACCGCCTCGACGCCGACCGCGTCCAGGCCACCATCGCCACCCTCGAGGAGCGCGTGACGACGCGCTTCCCGGACCGCAACCTCCCTCGCGTCGCCCGCGAGCTGTCGACGCTGGCCGACGAGGTCGAGGACGTCTCCGGTGCCTCGCGGGTGCGGCTGCGGATGACGCGATGGCTGTCCTTCGCGCTCGGCCTGGTCATCGTCGGCGTCACGCTCTACGTCGTCGCCGCGGTGCTGCGCGAGGTCATGGGCACCTACGAGGGCGAGGCCGGCCGCTGGGTGCCGCTCGTCGAGTCGGGCATCAACGACGTCGTCTTCGCGGCGATCGCCGTGTGGTTCCTCCTCGCGCTGCCCTCGCGGCTCGAGCGTGCCCGGATCCTCGCCCTGCTGCACCGGTTGCGCTCGCTCGCGCACGTCATCGACATGCACCAGCTGACGAAGGACCCCGAGCACCTCAACCCCGCGTACGTCCCCACCGAGGCCTCGGTCGGCGACGCGATGACCCGCGCCCAGATGGCGCAGTACCTCGACTACTGCTCCGAGCTGCTCTCGCTCACCGGCAAGGTCGCCGCCCTGTGCGCCGAGGCGAGCGAGGACGACGTCGTCCTCGACACCGTCTCCGACGTCGAGACCCTGTGCTCGGGCCTCGCCGCGAAGATCTGGCAGAAGATCTCGCTCCTGCCGGGGTAGCCGCTCGCGGGCAGCCGGGGTGGACAAGAACCCCCGTCGGCCCACCCCCCGCGTGTCAGGGTGGAGGCATGAGCGACCAGCCCACCAGCGACAACACCGACCGCGAGATCGTCGGGCTCGACGAGCACCTCGACGAGGCTCAGCAGGACGTCCGGATCGGCTCCGACGAGACCGACGACCTGCCCATCACGCCCCCCGACATGCAGCCGCGCAACACCGAGCGCGAGATGGCCGGCTGGGCCGAGGGCGAGGAGACCATCGACGAGCGCATCGCGCAGGAGGTGCCCGAGGAGGGCACCGCCTACGGCGCCCCCGACAACGAGAGCGGCCTGGACCGCGAGCCGCGCGTCGGCGGCGACGACCCGCTGTCGATCCCGGCCGAGGACGACTTCGTCTCCGACTCCGCGGCCGACGAGCGGCACGTCTCGCAGGACGACCCGGCCGAGGAGGCCGCGATGCACGTCGAGGGCGACGAGCCCCTCGACGACACGGTCTGAGCGGCGCCCGAACCCGCCGCCCCTCTCTCCACCCGCTGCCCGCCCGGGGCCTGCGACGCCGAGACCCGCTCGTGGTCCGTGACACCCGCTCCTCGCCGACCGGCGGGCACCGGGCCTCGCGGACGACGAGCGGGTCTCGGCGCGGCGGGCGGCCTCAGCCCACCCCGCGCGCGACGAGCGCGTCGAGCACCCGGGCCGGCAGGACCCTCGCGGCGACGGTCGCTGGCTTCGCGCCCGCGCCGATCGCGTAGCGGATCCGGGGGCGATCGGCCGTGGCGGCGTGCTCGATCGCCTTGGCCACGACGTCCGGCGACGACGCGATGCGCTCGATGCCGCTGGAGAGCCCCTTCGCCATCCGCCGCACCCGCGCCGCGTACGGCCCCTCGCCGGACACCTCGACCGCCGAGTCGGTGGCGATCCCGCCCCATTCGGTCTTGATGGCGCCGGGCTCGACGACGCTCACCCGGATGCCGAAGGGGGCGACCTCGGCCCGCAGCGAGTCGCTGAGACCCTCGAGCGCGAACTTGCTCGCGTGGTACCACCCGCCGAAGGGCCCGGCGAAGCGCCCGCCCATCGACGAGACGTTGATGATGCGTCCGGATCCCTGCGCGCGCATCGTCGGCAGGACGAGCTGGATCATCCGGGCCAGGCCGATGACGTTGGTCTCGAGCTGGCGCCGGGCCTCGTCGAGCGGCACCTCCTCGACCGACCCGTACGAGCCGTACCCGGCGTTGCCGACGAGCACGTCGACCCGGCCGTGCTCCTCGAGCACCTGCTCCACCCCGGCCACCATGCTCGCGTCGTCGGTGACGTCGAGGACGAGGGGGCGCACCCCGTCGCCGAGCTCGGCGAGGCGGTCCGCCCGGCGGGCGGCGCCGTAGACGACGAAGCCCGCCCGCGCGAGACGGCGGGCGGTGGCCGCCCCGATGCCCGAGGAGGCACCGGTGACGATCGCGACGGGCGACGAGGTGGGACCGGCCATGACAGCTCCTGGGGTGGGTGAGGGCGGGCACCCATCGTCACCCACGACGGTCCCCCCTTCGCCCGCCGACGTCCCCCTTCGCGCCGGCTCGCCCCCCTTCGCCCGCCGAGCCCCGCTCGTGGTCCGTCATGCCCGCTCCTCGCGGGGCGGCGACGAGCGGGGCTCACGGACCACGAGCGGGGTTCGCGGACCACGAGCGGGGTTCGGCGCGGGGGGGTGGGGGCGAAGGGAGACCGCAGTCCCTCAGTGGTGGAAGGCCGGCAGCCACCGCGGGCCGCGGTGGGCCCGGTCGCCGAGCAGCGCGAGCACCGCGGGGAGCAGCAGGGCGCGGACGACGGTCGCGTCGAGGAGGATCGCGACGGCCAGCCCGACGCCGAGCTGCTTCATGTCGAGCACCGACAGCGTGGCGAAGATCGAGAAGACGCCGATCATCACCGCCGCCGCGCTCGTGACGACCCCGGCGGAGCGGGCCACCCCGAGACGGACGGCCTCGCGCGGCGACGACCCGGCCAGCCGCGCCTCGCGCACCCGGCTCGTGACGAAGACGTGGTAGTCCATCGACAGCCCGAAGAGCACGACGAACATCAGCAGCGGCAACCAGGCCGCGATCGCGCCGGTCGAGTCGAAGTCGAGCACCGACTCGGCCCACGTGCCGGAGAAGATCGCGGTCATCACGCCGTACGCGGCGCCCACGGAGAGCAGGTTGAGCCCGATCGTCGCGGCAGCCAGCCACAGCGACCCGAAGGACAGCGCCATGACGACGAAGGTCAGCGCGAGGACGAAGCCGACGACCCACGGCAGGCGTGAGTCCATCCACTGCGTGAGGTCGGTCGACGCGGCCTGACCGCCGACGTGCACCTGCGCGCCCGGCACGTCGGCGAGACCCGCGCGGATGTCGTGGGCCTCGTCGCGCACCTGGGCGACGACACCGGGCAGGCGCTCGTCGGACGCGCTCATGCCGACACCGACGTCGAGCACGCTCACCGTGCGGTCGCCGGACACCTGCGGCTGGGGCGCCACCCCGGAGACGTGCGGCAGAGCCGCGAGGTCGCCCGAGGAGGCCTCGAGCGCCCGGGCCACCTCGGCCTCGCTGCCGGCCGGAGCCCTGACGACGACCTGGACGGCGGTGCCGTCGCTCGGGATCGCCCGCTCGAGCTGGTGCGTGGCGGCGACGACGGGCAGGTCCTGGGGCAGGGTCTCGACCCCGCCGAGCGCGGTCTTCATGCCGAGCGCGGGGGCGGCGAGCGCGACGAGGAGCGCGGTGACGATCGCCGCCCACGCGAGCGGGCGGCGGGTGGCCACGCCGGCGACGCGGCCCCAGACGGAGCGGCCGGCGGCGCGGCGCGTCTCTCGGCGACGGGCGAAGGGGAGCCGCAGCGCGTCGACCCGGTCGCCGAGGACGGCGAGCAGGGCGGGCAGCACGGTGGCGGAGAAGACGACGGCGAGCGCGACGACGACGATCGTGCCGACCGCGAGCGAGGAGAAGAGCCCGCCCGCGACGAGCATCCCCGCCATCGCGACGACGACGGTGACGCCGGAGATGACGACGGCCCGGCCCGCGGTGGCACCGGCGACGGCGATGGCGTCCTCGACGCTCGCCCCCGCGGCCCGCTCCTCGTGGGCCCGGCGCAGGACGAAGAGCGCGTAGTCGACACCGACGGCCAGCCCGATGAGCAGGACGAGGCTCTGGGCGTTCGGGTCGACGTCGACGGCGCCACGGCTCAGCGCGGCCGTGATGCCCATCGCCGTGACGACGCTCAGCAGACCGAGCACGAGCGGCACGCCCGCGGCGACGACCGCGCCGAAGGCGATCGCGAGGATGACGAGGGTCAGCGGGATGCTGAAGAGCTCGGCCCGGGCGAAGTCCTCGCCCATCGACTCGTCGAGCGCCAGGGAGGCCGACCCCTCGCCGACCTGCCCGACCTCGAGATCTGGGTGCGCCGCACGCACGTCGTCGGTCACGGCGAGGACCGGGCCGACGACGTCGGAGGCGCTCGGCCCCTCGGCCTCTGCGCCTCCGGAGCTCGAGACCGCGTCGAGCTCGACGGGCAGCACGACGCTCGCGCCGTCGGCCCCGGGGACCGGGTCGCCGACCGAGGCGACGCCGTCGACCCCTTCGTAGGCGGCGGTGAGCTCGCGACCGAGAGCCGTCCGCTCGGCCACCGACATCGAGCCGTCCCGCGCGGTGACGACGACGTGCTCGACGGGGGCGCCGCCGAGGTCGGACGCCATCTGGATGTCGACCGCCGCGCGGGAGTCGCCGACGAGCTGGGCCTCGGGCGGGGTCGTGACGATGCCCCGGCTCGCGGCGGCCCCGCCGCCGAGGAGGGCGACGAGGGCGAGCGCGAGGACGACCCACCGGTGGCGAGCGCACCACCGGGCTAGCGGGGACCCGACCGGGCGGGTCGACGCCGGGGTCGGCGGGGGCGTGGGCGGTGCAGGGTCGCGGTGCGGCGTGAGGACGGACATGGGTGGCTCCATGGGGTGGCGAAGGGGTGAGACGTGGCGTGGTCGTGCGCCTCCAACCTCTCGCCGGGCACCCGTGCGCCGCACTGGTGCCGGCGCCCGTCCTCACCGCCGCCGACCCCACCTCGGGGGTGGGGCCAGCCCCACCCCCGACCTGGGTGCCCGCGGGGCAGACGTGGCGAGCGGGTCCTCCTAGGTTTGTCGTCATGACCAGCACCGCCGTCGCCGCCCCGACGCACCCACCCGGCCTGGCCCGCACCTGGGTGCGCGGCTGGGGCTCGCTCGCCCTGCTCCTCACCGACCTGCTCACCGGTGTCGTCGCGATCGTGCTGTCCTCGGTGCTCCTCGCGAGCATCGTCAGCCTGCCCGGTGCCTTCGTCACCCTGCCGCTCGCGGTCGGCACGCTGCTGCTCGGCGGCTGGCTCGGCCGGGCCGAGCGCCACCGCGTCGGTGCCCTCACCGGGGCGACGATCGACCCGCCGACGGTGCGCACCGACCAGCCGCTGTGGCGCCGCCTCGTCCTCGACCCGGCCGACTGGCGGGCCGCCGCGTACTGGGCGCTGCACGCGCTGTGGGGCACCTTCATCGGGGCGGTGACGCTCGCCGTCCTCGCGCAGGCCCTCCTCCTCGCGCTGCTGCCCCTCATCCGTCTCGGCGTCGACGTCGAGACGGTCCGGATCTTCTGGGGCATCCCCATCGGCGACGGGAGCGGGCCGTGGGTCGGCACCGCGATCGGCGTCGTCGTCCTGCTCCTGCTGCCGCTGGCCGCCCGCGCCCTCGCCGCCGTCGACATCAACCTCGCCCGGTGGCTGCTGGGCGCCGACCGCCGCCGCGAGGTCGAGCAGCTGAGCGCCCGGGTCGACACCCTCACCGAGAGCCGGCGCGAGACGGTCGACTCCGTCGAGGCCGAGCGCCGCCGGATCGAGCGCGACCTGCACGACGGTCCCCAGCAGCGGCTCGTCTCGATCGCGATGAGCCTGGGCATGGCCCGCGACGCCCTCGAGCGCGACCCCGCCACGGCCCGCGAGCTCGTCGACGAGGCGCACGCCTCGGCGAAGGAGGCGATCGTCGAGATGCGCCAGGTGGCGCGCGGCATCGTCCCCCCGATCCTCGCCGACCGCGGGCTCGACGCCGCGCTCTCCGCGCTCGCCAACCGCAGCCCGCTGCCCGTCTCCGTCACCGTCCGCGGGGTGGGCCGGGTCGACCCGACGCTCGAGGCGATCGCCTACTTCGTCGTCTCCGAGGCGCTGACCAACGTCGCCAAGCACGCCGCGGCCACCTCGGCCACGGTCGACGTCAGCCGCGCGACCGCCGCCGACGGCGAGGTGCTCGCGCTCACCGTGAGCGACGACGGCCGCGGCGGTGCCGACCCCTCGCGCGGCACCGGGCTCGCCGGCCTGCAGCAGCGCGTCGCTGCGGTCGACGGCCAGCTCTACGTCACCTCCCCCGCCGGCGGGCCCACCACCCTGCACGCCGTCCTCCCCCTTCGTCCCGGCAGGAGCCAGTCATGACCACCCCCACCCCCACCGACCTCACGGTCGTCCTCGCCGAGGACTCGGTCCTCCTGCGCGACGGGCTGGTGCGGCTGCTCGGCGCGTCCGGCATCACCGTGGCCGCCGCGTGCGGCGACGCCGAGAGCTTCTTGCGCGCAGTTGCCGAGCACGAGCCCGACCTCGTCGTCGTCGACGTACGGATGCCGCCGACGTACACGAGCGAGGGGATCAAGGCCGCGCTCGTCGTGCGCGAGCAGCACCCCGACACCGCCGTCATGGTGCTCAGCCAGTACGTCGAGGAGCAGTACGCCACCGAGCTCGTCGCCTCGCGGCCGCGCGGAGTCGGGTACCTGCTCAAGGACCGCGTCGCCGACACCGGCGACTTCGTCGCCGCGCTGCACGAGGTGCACGGCGGCGGCACCGTCCTCGACCCCGAGGTCGTCGGCCAGCTGCTCTCGCGGGCCGCGAACCGCGACCCGCTCGCCGCCCTCACCCCCCGCGAGCGCGAGGTCCTCGGGCTCATGGCACAGGGCCGGACGAACTCCGCGATCGGTGCCGCCCTCTTCGTCTCCGACGGGGCCGTCGAGAAGCACGTCTCCTCGATCTTCACCAAGCTCGACCTGCCGCCGGCCGAGGGCGACCACCGCCGCGTGCTCGCCGTCCTGCGCTGGCTCGACCACGGAGAGGAGCGCTGAGATGGCCGCCGACGACCGCACCCAGCCGGTCCCCCCGCCCCCCGCGGGCTCGACCCCGACCGCGACCCTGGCGACGGCACGACCCGCAGGTGCGGGCGGCCCGGCGGCCCTGCCCGGTCTGCCCGGCACCTCCGGTGCACCCGGCGCCCCCGGCCAAGGGGCACCGCCCCAGCGCCCGCGCGGCGGCCCGACGACCCGGTCTCTCGCCTGGCTCGTCCGGCTCGTCGCCGGGGTCCTCGCCACCCTGCTCGTCCTCGGCGTGATGTCGGGACTCGTCGGGCCGATGATCACCAAGGAGGACCGCCAGGAGCAGGCCCTCCCGGCCGGGATGACGAGCCTGCGCGTCGCCGGGGGCACCGGGTCCGTGCAGGTCCGCGCCGCCGACCCGGGCGAGCGACCCTCGCTGGTGCGCACGACGCGGTGGAGCTTCGTGCGGCCGGAGGTCTCGGTGAGCACGGCCGGCGACGAGGTCGTGACCAGCAGCGAGTGCCGCAGCGGGCCCTTCAGCAACCCCTGCGAGACGCGGTGGGTGCTCGTCGTGCCCGAGGGCACGCAGGTGGGCGTCGACCTCGACGTCGGCGAGATCCGCGTCGCCGGCACCTCCGGCGACGTCGACGTGCAGACCGACGTCGGGGAGATCCGCGTCGTCGGCACGACCGCTGAGCGGGTGACCGCCCGGGCGGACGTCGGCTCGGTGCGGGTCGTCGCGGCGTCTCCCGTCCGCTCGGCCGACGTGAGCACCGACGTCGGCGAGGCCGTCCTCGTCCTGCCCCGCGGCAGCGAGCGCTACCGGGTCGACGTGCAGGCCGACGTCGGCAGCCCCGTCGTCGAGGTCGACGACGACCCGACCGCGGACCGATCGGTGCAGGTGAGCAGCTCGGTCGGCGACGCCCGGGTCCAGTACGCCGACTGAGCCCGAGCAGGAGCACGATGGGGGCATGAGCGTGCAGGGCGTCCTCGAGCCCCTCGACACCGTCCGCGCCGAGCTCGAAGAGCTCTACCGCGACCTCCACGTCCACCCGGAGCTCTCCCACGAGGAGCACCGGACCGCCGGGCTCGTCGCGCAGCGGCTGCGGGCCGACGGCTTCGAGGTGCACGAAGGGGTCGGCGGCACCGGCGTCGTCGGGGTCCTCGCGGACGGCGAGGGCCCCGTCGTCCTGCTCCGGGCCGACATGGACGCGCTCCCGGTGCTCGAGTCGACCGGTCTCGACTACGCGAGCACGGCGACGTCTGCCGACGGCGAGCCGGTCATGCACGCCTGCGGGCACGACGTGCACGTCACCGCGCTCCTCGGGGCGGCCCACCTGCTCGCCGAGGGGTCGCAGCACTGGTCGGGCACGCTCGTCGCGCTCTTCCAGCCGGGCGAGGAGCACGGCGACGGGGCGCAGCGGATGGTCGACGACGGGCTGGCCGATCTCATCCCTTCGCCCGACGTCGCGCTCGGGCAGCACGTCCTCGTCGCCCCGGCGGGCCACGTCGGCACCCGGTCCGGCCCCGTGCTCAGCGCCGCCGACAGCCTGCGGGTGACGATCCACGGGCGCGGCGCCCACGGGTCGATGCCTCACGTCGCCGTCGACCCGGTCGTCGTCGCCGCGACCGCGGTCGTCGCGCTGCAGCAGGTGGTCTCGCGGGACGTCGCGCCGACCGAGCCGGCGGTGCTCACCGTCGGGTCGATCCGGGCCGGCACGACGGCGAACGTCATCCCCGACACCGCCGAGCTGCTCATTAACATCCGCACCTACGACGACGACACCCGTCAGGTCGTCCTCGACGGGATCGACCGGGTCGTCCAGGGCATCTGCGCGGCGGCCGGGACCCCGCACCCGGCAGACGTCGAGCGCTACCAGAGCCATCCGCTGACCGACAACGACGCCGCCACGACGCAGCGCGTCCACGAGGCCTTCTCGGCGGTCTTCGGCGACGCGGTCGTCGAGCTGCCGCTGCAGTCGGCGAGCGAGGACTTCAGCGACGTCCCACCGCGCTCGGGGTCCCGTACACGTACTGGGGCATCGGGGGCACCGACCCCGAGGTCTACCGCCGGGCGCAGGAGGAGGGCCGCCTCGGCGAGCTGCCGGTCAACCACTCGCCGGCCTTCGCCCCCGTCGTCCAGCCCACCCTCGACACCGGGGTGAGCACCCTCGTCACCGCGGCGATGGCGTGGCTGGCGAAGGGGGAGCCACCCGCCGTGTGACGGCGGTCCGCGCGACTAGGTTGAGCCGCATGTCGAGCGTCGTCCCCCTCTCCCGTGTCCCGAAGATCGTGGGGGTCGTCCAGGCGGGTGGTCAGGGCTCCCGCATGGACGTCCTCACCCGTGAGCGCGCCAAGCCCGCCCTCCCCTTCGCCGGCAGCTACCAGCTCGTCGACTTCGCGCTGAGCAACTTCGGCAACAGCGGCATCCCTGACGTGTGGGTCTCGGTGCAGTACGCGGCGTCCTCGCTCGACCGCCACCTCGCCGGCGGGCGCCCGTGGGACCTCGACCGCACCCGCGGCGGCTACCGCCGGCTCGTGCCGGAGGAGGGGCAACCCAGCGGGTCCGGCGGCTTCAGCGCCGGCAACGCCGACGACCTGCTGAAGATGGGGGCACAGCTGCGCGAGGCGGGCGCCGAGGTCGTCGTCGTGACGAGCGCAGACCAGGTCTACCGCCTCGACATGCGCGCCGTCGTCGCCCAGCACCTCGAGCGAGGGTCCGAGGCGACGATCGTCACCGTCGAGGTGCCGCTCGCACAGGCGAAGCACAAGACGGTCGTCGACATCGGACGTGACGGCGTCGTGCAGGGGCTCACCGACAAGCCGACCACCCCGCCGCACGGGACGATCGCCGCCGAGGTCTTCGTCTACGACGTCCCGGTGCTCCTGCGCACCCTCGACGCGATCCGGCACGAGCGGGCGCAGGCCGACCCGGGTCTGACGGAGGGGATCGGCGACTTCCCCGACCGCCTGCTCCCGCGGCTCGTCGAGGGCGGGAAGACCCACGCGTACCCGCTGTCGGGCTACTGGCGCGACCTCGGCCGGCCCTCTGCCTACCTCGCCGCGCACCGCGAGCTGCTGCGTGGACGGGTCGACGTCTTCGACGACCCCTCGTGGCCGATCCTCACCCGGTCGCCCGAGATGCCGCCGCCGATGATGCACGCGGGCAGCGTCGTCGAGGACTCGATGATCAGCCCCGGGTCGCACGTGCACGGCACGGTGCGGCGCAGCGTCGTCGGACCGGGCTGCGTCGTCGAGGCGGGGGCGGTCGTCGAGGACTCGGTGCTCATGCACCGGGTCCGGGTCGCGTCCGGCGCGCAGGTCTTCGCCGCGGTCGTCGACGACTCGTGCCGGGTCGGCGAGGACGCGCAGGTCGGGGCCCAGCCGAAGCGCTGGCCGCCCTCGGACTCCGCCGTCGTGCTCGTCGGTCGTGAGTCGCACGTGGCGAAGGGGGTCGTCCTCGAGCCGGGCGCCCGCCTCGAGCCCGGCACCACCGCCTGACGTCTTCGCTGGTCGAGGTGCGAGGGCATCGTGCCGGGCGAGACCACCCGGGACGATGACCGAGGTGCCGAGGGTGGCTTCAAAGCTCCTTCGTCGCACCTCAACACCGAGGTCGTTGGTCGCGGTCACCTGGTCGCCGCTCCCGCCTTCGCGACCGAGTGAGCGCGAAACGCCGCTACGCCCGCGACGTAGCGGCGAGTTGCGCTCACTCGACCCGGCCGGCTCCCTGTCGGGGCTCGCTGGCGCTCGGCGCCCGAGCCTCGAGACCACTTCCCCTCTACAGCTCGCGGATGTAGCAGAGCATGAGGTCGCCGGTGCCGGGGTCGACGCAGGAGAAGCCCCACCGCTCGTAGAAGCGGCGGGTGTCGATGTCGACGGCGTCGACGTTGATGTCGAGCTCGACGGCCCCGGCGGCGACGGCGTCGTCGAGAGCGCGACCCAGCAGGGCCGCACCCACCCCTTCGTCGCGCAGCGCCGGTCGGACGTAGAGCTCCTCGAGCTGGACGAGCGGGCCGTCGCCGTACGGGGTCGGGCGGTAGGTGAGGTAGGCGAAGCCGATGTCCTCGCCGCCCTCCCGCGCGAGCAGCACGACGACGTCCTCACGCTCGAGCAGCCGCTCGAAGCGTGCCGCGAGGACCGCGGCGGCCGGTGTAGGCGTGACGAACTCGGTGTTGAAGTCGAAGAGGAGCAGCCCGACGGTGCCCGCGTCGGAGGGACCCGCCCGACGGACCTCGAGGTCCGCCGGGCCGGGTGCCGGGCTCTCTCCCCCTTCGCTCAGAGCGTCGCCGCCTCGATCGTGCCGGCGCTGCGGCCGTCGACGTGCACGGGCTCGCTGCCGGGAGCGGTCATCGCGTAGAGGGTGCGGCCGTCGGGGCCGCCGACGGCGCAGGCGAAGGCGTTCTGCGTGGTCTGGACGGTGCCGGTGACCTCGCCGCCCTCGGCGTAGCGCACGACGGCCGCGCCGAGCGCCGCGGCGACCCAGATCCCGCCGTCGGGGTCGGCCGCGATGCCGTCGGGGGCGACCATCTGGGGGGCGGTCGAGGCCCAGACGCGGCGGTCAGTGAGGGAGCCGTCGGGCTGGACGGTGAAGGCCGTGAGCTGCAGGCGCAGGGTCTCGGCGAGGACGAGTGTGCGACCACCGTCGAGCAGCACCATGCCGTTGGGGAAGCGCACGTCGGGCGCGGCGACGCTCACCGTGCCGTCGGGGTCGACCCGCACGAGGGTGGTCAGCCCGGCCTGCTCGTCTCCGAGGATCGTCTCGACGTCGCGCTCGTCCATGTCGGCGTGCAGGTCGTAGCCGAAGTTGCCCACGTAGGCGCGGCCCTGGTCGTCGACGACCATGTCGTTGGCGTGGAAGCCGCAGTGCTGCGAGATGTCGGCGTGCTCGACGAGGCTGCCGTCGGGCTCGAGACGCAGCACCCGGTGGTCGGTCATCGACACGACGAGCATCCGCCCGTCGGGCAACCAGCCCAGCCCGGAGGGCTGCCCGGGCACGTCGACCACCTTCGTCTCGTCACCCGTCTCCGGGTCGAAGGTGTACACCGCGTGCCGGTAGAAGTCGCTGAACCACAGCAGACCACCCCGCCAGCGCGGACCCTCTCCGAAGTCGAGACCGTCACGGACCACCAAGGACGTCGTCGTCATGGCCGCAGCCTCGCACCAGGGGGCCGTTCGCGGAAGGGAATCGCGACGGTGACCTCTCCGGAGCCCTCGGCCGGAGGCCCATGGCGACCTTCGTCGCCCACGACCAGCACGCCCCGATGGCCCGCGCGTCCGGGCGGGCGATGCGAGGCATCGGGCTGCTCGGCGCCCTCGTCGTCGTCGTCCTGCTCCTCACCGGTGTCCTCGACGTCGACGACGACCGCTCGCAGCAGGACGTCGAGCGGGCCGAGACCGAGCTCTCCCGCCGCTGACTCCCCCTTCGCCCCCCGGATACAAAACCCTGCTGGCTGGGTCTTGATGTGCCAGGACCCCTTCGAGACCCTGCTGGCTCGTCGAAGGGCTGCCAGCAGGGTTTTGTCAGATCGGGGTCGCGACGGGGGACGCCGAAGGGGGGCGACTCAACCGTCGCCCGAAACCCGGGTGACTCCGCCGGCCGGCTCGACCAGACTCCTGCCCCGTGGGACACGTCGACGTCAGCAACATCCGGTACTCCCTGCCCGACGGCAGGCCGCTCCTCGGCGACGTGAGCCTGCGGGTGGGCGAAGGGGCGAAGGTCGCGCTCGTTGGGCCGAACGGCACCGGCAAGACCACCCTGCTACGGATCATCTCCGGCGAGCTCGACGCCCACGACGGGGCGATCACCCGCACCGGCGGGCTCGGCGTCATGGCGCAGCACGTCGGCGTCGTCGGGCGCGGCGACGACGAGCAGACGAGCGTGCGCGACCTGCTCGTCAGCGTCGCGCCGCCCGCCGTTCGTGAGGCCGCGCGGGCGATCGACGAGTCCGAGCTGGCGATGATGGAGCGCGACGACGAGCCCGCCCAGATGGCCTACGCGCAGGCGCTCGTCGACTGGGCCGACGCCGAGGGCTACGAGTGGGAGGTGCTCTGGGACGTCTGCACGACGGAGGCGCTCGGAATGCCCTTCGAGCGGGCGCAGTGGCGCGACGTGTCGACCCTGTCCGGCGGCGAGCAGAAGAGGCTCGTCCTCGAGGCGCTGCTCCGCGGGCCCGACGAGGTGCTCCTGCTCGACGAGCCCGACAACTACCTCGACGTGCCCGCGAAGCGCTGGCTCGAGGAGCAGCTGCAGACCTCGCCGAAGACGGTGCTCATCGTCACCCACGACCGCGAGCTGCTCGGGCAGGTCGCGACGCGGGTGGCCACCCTTGAGCCAACCGCCGCGGGCAGCGTCGCGTGGGTGCACGCCGGCCGCTTCGCGACGTACCACCAGGCGCGTGCCGAGCGGATGGCGCGGCTCGAGGAGCTGCGGCTGCGGTGGGACGAGGAGCACGCGAAGCTCAAGGCCCTCGTGCAGATGTACAAGCAGAAGGCCGCCTACAACTCCGACATGGCTGCGCGCTACCAGGCGGCGCGCACGAGGCTGCGCCGCTTCGAGGACGAGGGCCCGCCCGAGGCGACGCCGTACGTCCAGGACGTGAAGATGCGGCTCACGGGCGGTCGCACCGCGAAGCGTGCCGTCGTCGCCGAGGGGCTCGAGCTCACCGGTCTCATGCGGCCCTTCGACCTCGAGCTCTGGTACGGCGAGCGGGTCGCGGTGCTCGGGTCGAACGGCTCGGGCAAGAGCCACTTCTTGCGGCTGCTCGCCACGGGCGGGTCCGATCCCGACGTCGAGCACCAGCCAGTCGGTGACGTACGCCCGGAGCCCGTCGCGCACAGCGGTGTCGTGCGGCTCGGGTCGCGGGTGCGGCCGGGGTGGTTCGCCCAGACCCACCAGCACCCCGAGCTGCTCGGGCGCACGCTGCTGGAGATCCTGCACCGCGGCGACGAGCACCGGGCGGGCATGGGCCGAGAGCAGGCGGCACGCGCCCTCGACCGCTACGGGCTGGCGCGGGCGTCCGAGCAGACCTTCGCGTCGTTGTCCGGTGGGCAGCAGGCGCGCCTGCAGATCCTCCTGCTCGAGCTGAGCGGCGCGACGATGCTCCTGCTCGACGAGCCCACCGACAACCTCGACCTGCACTCGGCCGAGGCACTCGAGGAAGGGCTCGACCGCTTCGAGGGGACGGTGCTCGCGGTGACCCACGACCGGTGGTTCGCGCGCCGCTTCGACCGCTTCCTCGTCTTCGGCGCGGACGGCCGGGTCTACGAGTCGGACGAGCCGGTCTGGGACGAGGGACGGGTGGCCCGCTCGCGCTGACCCGACGAGCTGCCGGGCCGCAGGGCGAAGGGGGACCGAGCTCCCGTCAGCGCTGGGCCGAGGCGCACCGGATGCACAGCCGCGCGGTCGGCTTGGCCTCGAGCCGAGCCTCGCCGATCGGCTCGCCGCACCGCTCGCACGTGCCGTAGCCACCGCCGTCGAGGCGACGCAGGGCTGCGTCGATCTCGTCGAGGTGATCCTGCGTCTGCCGGATGAGCGAGGTGACCTGCGCCCGCTCGAAGGCGATGGTCGCCCCCTCGGGGTCGTGCTCGTCGTCGGCGTTCGAGTCGCGCGAGGCGTCGACGACCATGTCGAAGTCGCCGGTCAGCGCCGCCAGCCGGCGCCGGGCCTCGGCCTGCTCGGCGTCGAGCCGCTCTCTCGCACCATCCATGCGGCCATGCTGCCACCGCTCACAGACAGCCCACCTCCTCTCGACAGCCGACGCGCAGCCAGCAGCGACACTGTGGCTGCACCCCGACCTGAGGAGCGGCCATGAGCACGATCGAGATCCCGATGAAGCCGGACGCGGACCGCACCGTCCGCGAGCTGATCTTCGAGCTGGGGCAGGTTGAGGAGGCCGAGCGCACGGTGCAGCCGCGGTCCACCGATCCCGCAGATCACCGCCGTCGGGCCACCCTGCGCCGCCGCGAGCGTCAGCTCGTCGCCGAGCTGCGCCGCCGCTGATCTGTCCTGCGCACCCCTCATCGGGGTGAGTCCACGCCCCTGCCCCGGTCCCTAGGGTGGACGGATGCCACTGCAGCAGGTCATCCTCGTCCGCCACGGCCAGTCCGAGGGCAACGTCGCCGCCGAGCTCGCCCAGCGCGACGGCCTCGAGCGCATCGACGTCCCCGCCCGCGACCCCGACGTCGAGCTCTCCGCGACGGGCCGTGAGCAGGCCGCTGCGGTCGGTCGGTGGCTCGGCGAGCTCGCCGAGGCCGACCAACCGGGGGTCGTGTGGTCCAGCCCCTACCGCCGGGCACGCCAGACCGGCGAGATCGCCCTTCGCGAGGCGGACGTCGACCTCGCCCTGCGGGTCGACGAGCGGCTGCGCGACCGCGACATGGGCATCACCGACATGCTCACCGCCGACGGGATCACCAAGAAGTACCCGGAGGAGGCCGAGCGCCGGGCCTGGATCGGCAAGTTCTACTACCGGCCGCCGGGCGGCGAGTCCTGGGCCGACGTCGCCGGACGGGTCCGCGCCGTGCTCGCCGAGCTCGCCACGGTCGAGGGTCACGAGGTCGCCCTCGTGACGGCGCACGACGTCGTCGTGCTGCTCTTCTGCTACGTCGCCGAGGGGCTCGACGAGGAGGCCGTCCTCGACCGGTCACGCTCGAACCCCCTTCGCAACGCCGCCATCTGCCGACTCGTGCGCGACCCCTCCTCCCCCACCGGGTGGGCGGTCACCGACTACAATCTCGACGACCACCTCCGGCGCGAAGGGGTCGAGGTCACCGACCAGCCCGGCGCGTCTGACGAGGTCGGCGGCGGCTCCCGCGACGAGCAGAGCGAGGACGTCGATGCCTGAGCAGATCCCCGACGAGGTCAGCGGCGGGACCCTCGCCGACCCCCGACTCGTGACACCCGACGTCCTGCGGCGGTGGCCGCTGCCCGAGCCCACCGGCTCGAAGTACGGCCGCGGCCAGGCGGTGGTCGTCGGCGGCTCCTGCTCGACCCCCGGGGCGGTCCTCCTCGCCGGGGTCTCGGCGCTGCGGATGGGTGCCGGCAAGCTGCACCTCGGGGTGGCCGAAGGGGTGGCCCCTCACCTGGCCGTGGCCGTGCCGGAGTCCGGGGTCACCGCGCTCGCGCAGTCCGCGTCGGGCTCGGTGACCGGCACCGGCGCCGGGGCGGCTCTCGAGCGCGAGACCGGCCGGGCCGACGCCGTGCTCGTCGGGCCCGGTCTCGACGACCCCGAGGGATCGGCCCGGCTCGTCGCCGAGGTCGTGCCGACCCTCGCCCCGGACGCCCCCGTGCTCCTCGACGCCTTCGGGCTCACGGTCCTGCCCGACCTCGACGACGACGTCCTGGGCTCCCTTCGTGGGCGTCTCGTCGCGACCCCCAACCCCGGCGAGCTCGCCCACCTCCTCGACCGCGACGAGGTCGAGGACGACGACGTGGCCGAGGCGACCGTCGAGGCGGCCCGGCGCTACGACGCCGTCGTCGGCTGCGGTGACTGGGTGGCCTCCGCCGACGGCGCCCTGTGGCGGATGACGACCGGCGACACCGGTCTGGCGACCTCCGGCAGCGGCGACGTCTGCGCGGGCGCCGCGCTCGGGCTGCTCAGCCGAGGCGCCGGCCTCGTGCAGGCGCTGGTCTGGGCGAAGTCGGTCCATGCCGCGGCCGGCGACACCCTCGCCATGCGGCTGGGGCGGGTGGGCTACCTGGCCGGC
The DNA here is from genome assembly GCF_040900765.1 of Janibacter sp. Y6. NCBI lineage: Bacteria > Bacillati > Actinomycetota > Actinomycetes > Micrococcales > Intrasporangiaceae > Janibacter > Janibacter sp. Y6. The sequence continues at coordinate 45,335 of NZ_JAKLYZ010000007.1, read as the reverse complement.
GAGATCCCCTCCGAGCTGCCCCTCGTGCTGCGCACCCTGCGGGGCGACTGACGAGCGGTGTCGACACCCGTGCCGACGAGGGGACGGCCGTCGTGCACCGGCAGGTTGAGGCCAACGTCCTCTCGGCCCGCCCGGGGCAGGGTGGCGAAGGTGCCGCAGTCGAGTCGTTCGCAGGCCCACCGCCGACCAGCCGTCGGTGCGTCGTGCTGCGTCCTGTGGATATGTCGCACTCGCGATCTGGCGACTTCTCTAGCGTCGACGGATGCTCAGACCACAGCGCCGTCGTCATCCCCATGGCCTCATCCCGGTCGAGGGCCTCGTCCCCGCTCCCGGGTGCCCCGAGAAGACCCTCGCCGACCTGGTCCTCGGCCTCGCGATGGATCAGCGCGCCTTCGGCCCGAGGCAGCTCATGGTCGCCTTCGGCGCTGAGGACGGCCGCTTCCTCGGTCTGCACTACTGCACGCGCACCGATCCCCCCGACGACGCTCTCCGCGCCTGCCTGTGGCACTTCGACTACAACGGCCGGGGCGGTGAGCGACGGGCGGCGGCTGTGGTCCTCTGCGACGAGGCCGTCGTGGTCGGCCCCCCGACGGCCGCCTTCACCGCCCGGTTCGAGGCGGGTCGGCTTGTCGCGGCTGAGCACGACGTCCACCTCGTCGACTGGGTGGCGTGCGACGACGAGCAGTTCCGCTTCGCACGCATGCGCCCGTCGGGCCCGACCCCTGAACCAGGCTGGTGGGATGTCCCGCAGGCATCGTGATGATGGGCCCGACCGGACTCGGACGACGCTCGTGACCCCTTGACGTGACCTGCCTGGCTTCCCCTTCGCTACCCTGGTGGTTGCAGATCGCAACCACTACGGACGAAGGGGTCCGGCCATGACGAAGTACCTCATCTCCTTCCCGAGCTCGGCGATGCGCGTCAGCGCCGAGGAGCTGCGGGCGGTGTCGGAGGACTCCCACGCGGTGATCGAGGAGGCCAAGGCGGCGGGCGTGTACGTCTTCGGCGGGGGCATCGACGAGAGCGTCCCCCCGGTGATCGTCGACGCGGGCGGGGTGGTCACCCCTGGCACCTACCCGCAGACCAGCCAGATCGACGGGGGATACCTCGTGCTCGAGGTGGCGTCCCGCCGCGAGGCCGAGGAGTGGGCCGCGAAGGTCGCCGCCTCGTGCCGGTGCAGCCAGGAGCTGCGCGAGTTCGGCTACGACCCGGCGAGCTGAGCCCCCTTCGCCCGGCCTACGGGCAGACTCGCGCGACGTGGCCGGGTGACCCGGCAGGCTCGAGGGCGCGGTCTCGCAGCACCGTCGAGCGGGGCGAGGTGTCGTCAGCGCACATCGCGGCGAAGGTGCGCGGCAGGTTGTCCGTGTACTCGATGTCGAGCACGCGGTCGCCGTAGACCTGCTCGTACGTCGAGCACTCGCGGTAGGCCGCGCACTCCTCGACGACCGCGAAGTCGAAGCCCGCACGCTCGCGCAGGACCTCGGAGTCCGCGGCCGCGTTCTTCTGCCCCACCGCCAGGCCCTCCGCATGGGCTGCGTCGACGAGCCGCCGCGCGAGCGCGACGTTGTCCTGCTGCTCCAGGGCCCCGCCCGAGCGGGTGTAGCTGTCGAGGTTGTCGAGCTCGACCGCGTCGTACCCGTCGTCCGCGCACCCCTCGACCCACGGGACGAGGACGGCCGCGATCTGCTCGCGCCGGGCCTCGCTCGAGGTGTCGAGCAGCACCTCGTCGGGCCAGTCTGGGTCGGTGACCACCCGGCCGTCGCGCCGCAGCAGCGTGTCGTCCGGCCACAGCTCGCGATCGCCCGGCTGGGTCTGGAAGGCGTTGACGTAGCAGACCGAGTACCGGTCGGGATCGGGTCGGGCGGCCCGGTCGCGGACGACGGTCTGGACCGGTCCCGCCGGCGGGTAGGCCCCGCCGAGCTGGTAGTCGAGGCGACCCCCGGCCGGCGGCAGCGCGACCGCAGACGTCGACTGGGACGACCGACCGGAGGGCGAAGGGGTGGAGCGCGCGGCGTCGGCACAGCCGGCGAGCGCGAGCGCGGCGGTGAGGGCGAGTGCCAGGTAGTGGTGGTGCCGGCGATGCCGGTCTGACCTGGACGACATGGGGCGAGGCTATCCAGGGGTCCTGCGAGCGCCGGGTCGCCGTGGCAGGCGGCCCTCCCTTCGCTGAACTATCGTGTTCACATTCCGCACACATGGGACGAGGGGCTGACGAGATGGCCGACCAGGCGCCGACCGGTGCTCAGACGATCGACCGCGGGCTACGGGTGCTGTGGCACCTCGCCGAGCAGCCGGGCGGGGCGAGCCTGGCCACGCTGAGCCGCGACCTCGACATGAACCGCACGGCGCTGCACCGGCTCATAAAGACCTTCTGCGTGCACGACATCGTGCGGCGCGACGAGAACAAGCGCTTCCACCTGTCGTACGGGCTCGTGCAGCTCGCGTCGCACGTCGACAACGACCTGCACCGGCTGGCCTACCCGGTGATGGCGCAGCTGGCCGACGCGACCGGCGGCACCGCGCACATCATGGTGCCGACGAGCGAGGTCGAGGTGCAGGCGATCAGCGTGGTCGAGCCGCGCAATGCCGCGGTGCACCTCGCCTTCCGCACCGGCCACCGTCACCCGATCGACCGGGGGTCGGGAGGGGTCGCGATCCTCGCAGCGCGTCCGCCCCGTGACGACGACTCCGAGGAGGTCCGCGAGGCGCGACGGCTCGGGTACGCACTGTCCTTCGAGCAGATCATCCCGGGCGTCGCCGGGGTCTCCGTGCCGCTGTCGACCCCGACCCCCATGCCCGAGGCCTGCATCGGCATCTCGCTCGTCGACCGCAACGCCGCCGGTCGCGCCGCCCCGCTCGTCGTCGAGGCCGCCCGCGAGCTCAGCTCGCTGCTCTACGCGCACGAAGGGGGTCGCTGACCCCTTCGCCCCTCCCGCGGGCTCGCCCGGGCGAGGGTCAGGCGGTGCGGCTCATCGCTCGAAGGCGATGGTGTGCGAGGTGTACCTGCCGACGTCCTGCGTGCCGTGCACCAGGAGCAGGTCGGCCTCGTCGTCAGCCGCGACGAAGACCGCCAGATCGGCACCCGGCCACCGCTCCCGCGCGGCGGTGAGGACGCTCGTGACGTCGGGCGCACCTGCCCAGTCGTAGTAGTCGACGCAGGTGTCGAGAGTCTCCGGATGCTCGACCGCCACTCGGACCACGAACCGCGGTGCATCCAGGGCGAGGCGGCCGTCCGGTGAGTCAGTCCACCGGAAGTCCTCCATCAGCCCTCACCAGCGGTCCGACCCGACCCCATCAGCGCTCGCCAGGGCCGATGCGCAGGCTGCGGAAGGCGGCGCGCTGCTCGCGGGTGGTGAGCGCGAGGAGGCCGGACCCGCGCAGCTCACCCTCGAGCCGGTTGAGCGTGCGCGTGACGTGGTCGCGCTCGTCGTCGGCGACGACCTCCCAGAACCTCGGGTCACGCCGGAGGACCTTCACCACCCCGTGCATGTACTGCGCGGATCGTGACGCTCGCAGACCGTTGCGGCTCATCGTGGGGTCCTCCCGCTTCGGGCCCTGGCCGGAGCGGTTCGCGGGCCGGGTGCTGTGCTCGTCGCGAACTCTGCCAGGGCGGACGGCTCGTCGCTGGGGAATGCCGTGATTGCTCCCCCCCCCCCCCGGATCCTGGTGACGGGCGCGTCCGAAAGTCACCGTGCGTCGCACTTTCGAGCAGGGCCCTCAGTGAGCAGGGATTTCGAACGCTCCCGAGGCCGGCCCAGGAGGGTGGGTGATGGCTGCTCGAAAAGGATCGGTTGTGAGTAGCTCTGGCCGGTTGTAGCAGGCGCAAGTGACCGGGATGAGCGGCGCCGCCCGTGGGGGGTTGCTACGTGTCGCTCTCCAGCAGTGATACCGGGTCGATCACCTGACGCAGGTCGCCGAGGGAGGCGATCTTCCTGGGGAACTTGTCGGGCGCGTACTCGGTGCGGTGCAGCGATCCGTCTGCGCGCACCTCGTAGACCCCGACCCCTCCGACGGGGATGAAACGTGCCTCGCCCCGCAGACTGGTCTTCTCCAGGAACGCGACGTAGGTCTTTCCCGGCTTGAGCACCGCGATCTGGCCCTCCATCCCACGGACCGGCAGGACACTGACGTCGATGATGGCGCCAGTGGGTGTCTTGCCCTCGAGGTTCTCGGTGACGGTGAATGGGGAGGTGGAAACCATCAGCCCGCTCTTGCCTTCGTCGTCGGCCGGCTCTTTGGAAGTTTGCCCGTCAATGTGGCCCACGACCACCGCGTCTGATCTCAAGATGAGCTCCTCCAGAGTTTCCACCGTGTAGGCACGGCTTGCGCTCCGCACCTGATCGGTGGCTTGCGACGAGGTCTGCTGTGACGGGATAGGGGCTGCACTGTCGGTTGAGCATCCACCCACCAGCAAGAGCACCCCGCCGATCCCCGCCGCGATTACGTGCTCTCTCATGTTCATCCTCCAAGCTGCCGCCATCCAGTTGGACGTTGGACGCCGATCGGCACAGTGAGGTTCCTTTGCGGCAGACACTGGTTCCGGGCGGCTGCCTAGACGGAGCTTCAACCCCCACCCCCTGGGCAGTCCCGCGCGGACTTTCTAACCATCACTGAGCAGGTAGCGGTCGGTCTCGTGCAGCCGTTCGAAAACCATCGTTTTCGAACGGCGCCACGAGGCCGACCAGAGTCTGCTCAGTGATGGTTCGAAAGTCGGCGCTGGGCGACTCGAAAGGCCACCGAGGGGAGTTTCGGGCACGTGTGCTGGCGCTTGGCGCGGGGACGGTTTGATTCGCGCACCACGGTTGGCTGCAACGGAGCGGCGGTGTTGCTCCGTTGATCGAGAGACGGGGAAGACTGCGAGCTCAGGAGGTGGTGGCGTGGTCGGCTTCGAAGACTTCGTGCGAACCCGGCACGCGGGGCTCGTGAGATACGCGTACGTGCTCTGCGGCGACGCGCATCTCGCCCAAGACCTCGTGCAGCAGGCGCTGTCACGTTCCTACCCCCGCTGGTCTCAGGTCTCGGCCGGTCGACCAGAGGCGTACGTACGCCGAGCGGTGACGAACGCCTTCATCGACGAGACCCGTCGTCCGTGGCGCCGTGAGACCCGAGACGTGCTGCCCGACCGTCCCGACCCGACTGACCACGTCCGTGGTGTCGAGGACCGCGACGCTCTGCTGATAGCGATGACTGGTCTGCCACCAGTGCGCCGCGCAGTCATCGCCATGTCCTACCTCGAAGACCTGCCCGACGACGAGATCGCCGAGGCCCTCGACCTGCCCCGCGCGACGGTGCGCTCCCACCGCGCGCGCGGCTTGGCTGCCCTTCGTGACGTGCTGACCGCCCAGGAGGTGGAGACCCCATGACTCACCCGACCATCGACCCTGACCTTGAAGAGCTGCTGCGTGCGCGCCTGCGCCACATCGCCGAGCAGGCACCGGCCAGTGACAGCGAGGCCGTCCTAGAAACCATCGCGGCACAGCAGACGCGGCGCCCCTGGCGAGCAGCGCTGATCGGGTCGGCCGCCGCCGCTGCTCTCGTCATGGGGTGGCTGTCTGTTGCTGCACGTGATGCCACACCGCCGCCGTCAGATCGCTACACGGTCGGCACCGCTCGGGGTCCGCTCCCCGCGATCCCGGACGGGTGGAGGTGGGAGGCGTACCACGACGTCGCCGTCGCGGTCCCGGACACCTGGGGGTACGGCACCAGCGGCGTCCCCTACTGCGCGGTCAAAGACGTCGCCGAACGCACCACGGTCGGACGACCGGGGGCGGTGCCGCTCATGGGTTGTAGCGGGGGTCTCCAGCCAGACACGGTCGCAGTCGCCGGCACCTTCGTCGACATCAGCCCGAGTCGAGATCTTCGCTACCGGGTACCGAAGGTCACCGACGGTGACACCACCGGTGACCGCACGACGCGGGTCGTGGGTCAGACAGCCATCGAGGTGCAGGCCGCCCAACCCCTTCGCAACCAGATCCTGGCGACCATCACACCGCTGCCCGCCTCGGGCATCAACGGGTGCCGACGCGACGTCCCCCTCATCGACGACCCTTCCTGGCGACCGGCCGCGCAACCGATGCCGGACCCCGACACCGTCGCTGACGTCGCGGTCTGCACCTATGACCTCGGCACCGGCGGAGGCCTACGGGCAGCCACACAGCTCCCCGACAGCGCGATCCGGCGCACCGCCGACGCGATCGCCGCTGCGCCGATCAGTGGGATCCCCGATCGTAAGAACTGTCGCGATGACTACGGCGATCGGATCACCCTGCTGCGGATGGGCGACACCAGCGGCCGCACCCACGAGGTCGTGCTGCGCTACTCCGGATGCGCCCACCGCGGCATCGATGACGGTTCGACCATCAAGTCCCTGACTAAGCAGGCTCCTGCTGACACGCTCTCCGGCGCCCACCAACCCGACGGGTTCGGCATGGAGCTCAGCGACGTCATGCCTGAAGCCGCGCCCAAGACCCGTTAGGTACGGCCAGCGAGCCGCTCGGTGACGAATCGTCAGTGGACCGAGGTTGGGCCACGCCCCTCAATACAGTTGAGAGCGCTCGTACTGTCCTTGCATGCACTCCTCGACGGATCAGCAGCCACCGCAGGAAGATCCAGCGGTCGTTGCGGTCGAGAGCCTGCTCGCGTCCGCTAGTGCTCTGCACCCAGCCGGCCCTTGGCGAGGGCGCGCCCGCCATGTGATTCACATCTGCGCGTGCTGCACCGCGAACGCTTCCCCGGACTGGGTCATCTACGACACCGACGAGGGCATCGGCTGGCGCCGCCGACCCGACGACCTACCGACTGAGGATGAGATCGATGCTCCACGCAGGTTTGACGGCCACGCTGACCCGGCCGACGTCCTCGAATGGCTACGGGGAGAACGGGATCACCCTTGGACGGGCGACCTCGCAGGCGATTCAGACAGCCAGGCTGCCGTCAGGGCGCTACGACGATGGATTCGGACCACCTCGCCGACGGGATGAGACCAGACGCTCATCGACCATCGTTCCCACCGGCGACATTCCACCCGCGGAAGTTCGACTCCTTGAAGATCGTCTCGGGTCGGGCGGTCGTCGAACCAGAGGGTGATGTCAGACCTGATGAGAACTATCGGCTCCCTGCAGCGTCTATAGAGCGTGAGACTGCACGATCGCGACCGCCTAGAGGAGATCTACGCGGCCTTTTACCCCCGCCTGGTGGGTGAGCTGACGGTGGTGGCGGGTTCCCGCTCCTCCGCTGAGGACTGCGCGAACGAGGCGTTCACCCGCTTGGTCCTGCACTGGAACAAGGTGTCCAAGCACGACAGCCCCGTCGCCTGGCTACGCACCGTCGGGTACCGGCTGGCAGTAGACGAGCATCGTCGCTCTCGACGCCAGACACCCACGTCCGAGGCGACAGACGGGGCCGGTCCCTTTAGCCAGCAGTCCACGAGGCACGAGATCTGGCAGGCGATCCAAAACCTCCCCGCAGCACAACGCGAGGTCGTGGTGCTCCGCGCTGTCCACGACCTGACCGACGCCCAGATCGCGGAGGACCTGGCTGTCCCGGTCGGCACCGTCAAGTCCCGCCTGTTTCGGGCGCGGCAAACACTTCGCACCCGTCTGGGAGATCCCTCATGACCCCTTCGACCCGTGACCAGATCCAGGCCCTCATCGACGAGGAGAGCGACCGCGCCCGAGCAGACATGCCGCCGCTGGAGCACTTCATCTCCCGCGCCCGCTCACGTCAGCAGCGTCGGCGCGCTGCGGCCTGCGCTGCCGTGGCTGGCACGGTGCTCGTCATCGGTGGCATCGGGTGGGCTCAAGGGGCCGGGGCACCGACCGGCGAAGCCCCTGCCGCCAGTAATGCGCCCACCCCGGCTGTGCAAATCGACGTCTCGACGTTGCCCGATCACCCAAGACAAGACCACGTGGCTGACCTGTTCGCCAAGGCGTTGAGCTCGCAGGGGCGTTATGGCGGTGGCACCTGGATCGCCGAGGAGAAGACCTTGAACATCTACGTCGCTGGACCAGTGGCTGGAAGGGCTGAAGCGACCGCAGATGCCGAGCGTGCCGCTGAGGAGATCACCCGCGAGACGAACTTCGACGTCGTCGTGCACGAGGGCGGAGCTCGCACCGAGACCGAGCTGGTCGCGACGATGGACGCGGTGTCCGACACCACAAACTACGACCCGGACGGCGTGGTCCAGGTCCGGGGTCAACGCATCGACTTCAGCACGGGCCGGGTCGACGTCGACGTCACCAGCGCCGCCGCCGCCCAGCTGGTGGAGAAGGAGTTCGGCGACGCAGTGCAGGTGCACGTCAAGAAGCCCTACACCCAAGACGAGCTCGACCAGATGTTCGGCATGCCCAACGCCCCGGCGGCCCCGACCGGCTCCAGCACATCACGTCGAGGAAGCCAGCCACCACCGTCCGCATCCGGGACCGCTACCAGCCCCCAAACCGCCACCAGGGTTGCGCCGTTCCCATCGGCAACCCCCGGCTCTGCCTACCTCGCGACAATCGGCGGACCCCTGTCGGTCACCGACTCCGGATGCGCGTACGTCAAGACCGTCGATCCCAGCTACCGCAACGTCGGTCGCCGGTACGTCCTGGCCGAGACCATCGCCGGCTCGTGGACCACCGAGCTGGTCGACGGCACGTGGGTGATCAAGGACGCCGCAGGTACCCAGATCGCCGTCGAGGGCCAGGAAGTCACGATGGGACTGGGGATAGGCCCCGGGACCGTCGACGGCACAGAAGCCTGCAAGGAGCTCCTTGACGATGCACAGCTCGTCGTCCTCCTGCCGCAGGGCCAAGCAGAGGCGGAATAGCTAGACACGGCCCCCAGTCCCACGTCAGCCTCGACCGACCGCGTCGGACCTCACCACCGTGTAGGTGCATGAGCCTGTCCACTGACGATCGTTTTCGAACGGCGATGCGACGCGCGCGAAGACCTGCTCAGTGATGGTTCGAAAGTCGACCAGCAGCGGCTCGAAAGGGACCCTTACGGAGTTCTGAGCGGCCCGCCTTGGGCAGGTACTCAGCGCCCGGTCAGGCCGGCGATCAGGTGGGTGACCTCGTCGTCGGTGGGCATGGCTCCGGCCGAGCGCCAGATCACCAAGATGCCCGGCTTACTTCGCGGGCCGGTGCTCCACGCAGCCCAGGTGGTCATTCCGGCTTCTGCCCAGCCCCCGGTGGTGGGCAATGGTCCCTCCCATCGTCGTAGACCACCAGACACCACGACGGGCTCTCCTCGAGCTGGGTCGAAGAAACCGTCGAACAGGTCGTCCCCTTGCTCGTTGGGGCCTACCACGATCGCCATCTCTCCGCTGCTGGTGACCGGACGGTAGTAGGTCGCGGCGACCGGCATCTCTGTCGGGGCGTTATCGAAGGTCCCTGGATCGGTCACCTCAACACCGGTGGCTGACTCGATCCACCGGTCTACCTCCTCGCTCGAGCAGGTCTTCGGGTCGGCCGCGCATTGCGAGATCTGCACCTCGCCCGCAGCTGGCGGCGCCACGGCATCCTGAAATGTCTGCGTCCCAACGGTCAGCCCGACCGCCAGTGCTGCGGCCGCGCCGAGCCCCGTCGTCGCGGTCCGCCGCCGACGAATGGTGCGGCGACCGGAAGTGACGACAGCGTCGACGTCGACGTCGCTGCTCCCGGCCCTTTCCTCCTGGTCGTCGATGAGCCCCGCGATGAGGTCGTAGTTGCTGTCCTGGGTCGTGTTCATGATGATGTTCCCCTCCGCGCCGACGGCGCGTGCTCTTGCAGGTGCGACCGCAGCCGCGACAGCGCATCGCTCGTCGTGCTCTTTATGGTTCCCTCGCTGATCCCGAGAATGCGGGCGCTCTCAGCTACCGACAGGCCCTCGTAGTGCCGAAGGACAACGCAGGCGCGCTGTCGGTCGGTCAACGCGGTCAGGGCGTTTCGAACGTCGTGACTGGTGTCAGATCGGCTCACGGCGTCCGGCGCGGGTGAGTCGTCGATCTCCGCCACAGAGGTCTCACGCCGCCAGCGACTCGTGCGTCGCTCGTCGATCAGCGCCCTGACCAACGTGGTCCTCGCGTATGCATAGGGAGACTCAACACCGCCCATTCGTGGCCATCTGACGTACAGCCGCTCCATCGCGAGCTGGACGAGGTCGTCCGCTTCGTGGGGGTCTCGACAGATCCCCAACGCCACCCGTCGTAGCCTCGGCATGGCCTCGCCGGCGAACTCGCGGAAGCTCTCCTCCTGCGCACCTCGCACGGCTGCCCCTTCTCATCTGCTCCATCCAGGCGTCACCCGGCCTCACCTAGTAGACGGGCTGACACCGCCTGAGGTTGGGCCGCGCCCCCGATCTTCTCGAGCGCGCCGACTTAGTGACGATCGTCACTGAGCGGTTGTCGAGGGCGGTCGGGCTGTCGAGCCCGACGATCGGACAGGATGGGCCGCTAGTAAACCGGCAGCCAGGCCGCACGACGGCCCGAGGGACGCAGAGATGGTCTTCCACCACCACCGGTACGCCGGCGAGCAGCTGACACGAGACGCCCTCGCGGCGCTGCTGGCGAACCTGAAGCGCCCCTCGTGCGTCCTCGTGGTCGCGACGGTGAAGGGCCCCTACGGGCACGACGAGGTCCGTGCGGCCCCGAACGCCGTTCTCGAAGCCGTTGCTCAGCCGGGGAACCCCGGCTGCCAGCCGCCGTTTGTGAACATCTCCTCGGGCGGGACCTTTGTCGCGCGCGTCGAGCACAACAGCCTCACGGTGCTGGAGCCGGGACCCTGGGTCGACGAGCTGGCCCACCTCCCACATGAGCGGGTGCCCTGGCCTGGCTGAGCACGTACTTCGGCGGTGAGGGCTACCCGCCTCCACAGATGAAGCGCGCGGAGCAAGCCGTCATCGAACTGGCCAAGAGCGAGGGCGAGGCCGTCGCGATCCGACGTCTCGGGGTGGGCGATGTCGACCGCGACGTCGAGGCCTACCTCGAACTACCTGGGTCGCGTGCCTACTGGGTCGCGCACAGCAAGCGTCGCCTGGGGTACTCCCAGCCTTGGGTCGACACCGGCGACCTCGACGCCGACGCTAAGACGTGGTGGGAAGCGTTCGTGAAGAAGGTCAACCCCTCCGCCGATACCGCTGAGCCCAGCGAGTACCTCCTTCGCTACTCGCTCACGGAAGCAGACTCGCTGGGCCTGACCCCCGATGACGTCGAGGACGCCGTCGACGACGCAGTCGCCGCTCACGGCGGAGAGACTGACAACCCCACCGAGACCGGGGACTTCCTCGAGATCCCCGTCGTCGGCAGCACCACCGCCGGGCTAGCGGCGGCGATCAAGGCGCTCCACGACCTGGGCTTGACCTCAGCCCACGCCGCATAACCGAGGCTCGTCGTCGAAGACTGCGCGGCGATCTGCTCGGAAAGATCAACCCACCCTCACTGAGCGGCCCCACCCCGACTTTCGAACCATCACTGAGCAGTCCCACGCCCCGTCGGTCGTCGCCGTTCGAAAACCATCGTCACTGAGCGGACTAGCAACAGCGGTGCGCGGCGCTAGGAACAACTAAGCCTCGCGAGCCAGTTCGGGTCGCAGCCCCAGCAGCGCGAGGAGCGACGCCAGGACTTGAGCGGTGATCAGCGAGCAGATCAGCGCGAGCATGACGATCCAGGGTGGGTTGATCTGAGTGCCAGAGAGTCGCAGCAGCATCGTGGCCGCCGCGACCACGGTGATGGAGCACGGTGCGATGGTGGCCAGGCTGGTGATCACGGTCTAGGTCACGAGTTGCACTCGTCGCACGACATTGCGGTCGGCGCCGATGGCGACCAGTGGCTGCCCGTCCTCGGTCTCGCCGCGGTCTTCGGCGTCATGAACCTCGGGCTGTACGGCGCGATCGAGCGGATCGGGCTCGGGCTGGCCGTGACGCTGGAGTTCGTCGGCCCGCTCGCCGTCGCGGTCGTCGACTCGCGCCGCTCCGGGGGCCTGCTCGCCGCTGCCCTCGCGGGCGTCGGGGTCGTCGTCCTCACCGACCCAGGTCCGACGTCGGACCTGCTCGGGATCGCGATGGCCCTCACCGCGGCGGCCGCGTGGGCCGCCTACATCGTGCTCAACCGCGCCGTGGGGGGAGCGCTGCCCGGCCTGACCGGGACCGCGCTCGCCAGCCTGACGTCGGCCGGGCTGTGGCTGCCCGTCGGTCTCGTGTGGTTCGTCGTGCACCCGCCGACGACGCAGGCCATCCTGCTCGCCGCGGCGTGCGGGGTGCTCGCCTCGCTCGTGCCCTACGTCGTCGACCTGCTCGCGCTGCGCCGGGTGAGCGCGGGCAGCTTCGCCGCCCTGACGAGCGCCAACCCGGTCGTCGCGGCTCTGGCGGGCCTGGTGCTGCTCGACGAGCGCCTCGGGCTGCAGGCCTGGGTGGGGATCGGTCTCGTCGTGACCGGCAACCTCCTCGTGACGATGCGAGGACTGGGCGGTCCCCCTTCGCTCAGGTCTGCTCGCGCAGGTACCGGCCGAAGTGCGGCACGGTGAAGGCGATGCGGCCGCGCTCCCCCGAGTAGATGAGGCCCTTCTTCAGCAGGGCGTCTCGAGCCGGCGAGAGCGACTGCGGCTTCTTGCCGAGGTGCGAGGCGACCTCCGCGGTGGCGACGGACTCGATGTCGTCGAGCTCCTCCCCCTTCGCCGCGGTGTCGGCAGCCAGGTCGGCCATCGCGCGCAGGTACTCGCGCTCCCCCGGCGTCGCGCGCTCGAAGCGCGATCCGAAGAAGCCGACGGCGAGCTCGCTCTCCGCGTCGGGAGCCGCGACGGTGACGTCGTCGGGGGTGATGGGTGACCGGGGAGCCTTGTCCCACACCGACTTCCCGTACGCCTGGATGAAGTAGGGGTAGCCGCCCGTCGCCGCGTAGAGACGGTCGAGGGCCTCCTGCTCGAAGGCTGCGCCCTCGAGCTCGGCGGGCGAGGTGAGCGCCCGGTCGGCGGCCTCGCGCGGCAGCCGGTCGATGCGCACGTAGCGGAAGAGCCGCTCCGAGTAGGACTTGCTCGCCGAGAGCACGGCCGGCAGGTGCGGCAGCCCGGCGCCGACGACGATGACGGGCAGACCGGACTGGCTGATCTCGTGGCAGGCGGCGCACAGCGCGGAGATGTCGTCGGGCCCGAGGTCCTGCATCTCGTCGATGAAGACGGCGACGCCGCGGCCGAGGTCCGCCGCGAGCCCGCCGACGTCGGTGAGCAGCTCGACGAGGTCGATCTCGATGTCGCCGGAGTCGGCGCGCCCCTTGATCGCGGGCGCGTCGATGCCGCCGGTCCACATCTCGCGCAGCTTCGTGCCGGGCGCGGAGTCGCGCTGCCCGAAGGACTTGATGACGCCGAGCACGTGCTCGACCTCCTCGGCCTGGCTGTGGCCGAGCTCGCGGACCGCCTGGTGCAGGGCGCTGGCGAGGGGGCGGCGCAGCCGCTGGTCCGGGCGGGCCTCGATCTTGCCGGTCCCCCACCGCGCGCGGACGGCAGCGCTGCGGAGCTGGTTGAGGAGCACCGTCTTGCCCACGCCGCGCAGCCCGGTGAGGACGAGGCTGCGGTCGGGACGGCCGGCGGCGACTCGCGCGAGGACGACGTCGAAGGTCTGCAGCTGCTCCTCACGACCCGCGAGCTCGGGCGGTCGCTGGCCGGCGCCGGGCGCGTACGGGTTGGTGATCGGGTCCATGAGATCGGACGGTATCCCGATGTCTAGGCGTGTCCCGATATCTCGGTAGCGAGTCGCAGCGAAGGGGTGATGGTCGGGTCTCGCCAGGGCGGCAGCGTTGTCGGTGGTCGAACGTATGTTCTACTCATGGCTCTCGCACCAGCCCTTCGCCCCTCTCCGGACGGTCCGCGTCCGGGTGGGGCCTGCGGTGAGGTGCACGCCGGTCTGGACCGGCTCGAGGCCGACCTCGACGCGCTCGGGCGAGCGTCGGGCGTCACCGCCCGCGAGATGGGCGAGGTGATGCGTGAGCTGACCCGTCTGCTCAACCGGATGCAGGCGCTCACCGACAAGGGCGCAGCCGTCGCCGCGTCGATCGACGTCGCCGGACGGACCGGGGCGCGGTCGACGGGGCAGTGGCTGGCCCAGGTGACGAGCAGCGACCCGCGGGCGGGCTACCGGCAGGCCCAGCGGGCCGAGGGCGCGGGTCTGGCCGCCGTGACGTCGAGCGGGAGCGGGGCGACGGGATCCGGGGCGGTGAGGGTCGGGGCGCAGGGGTCTGGGGCGCCAGGGGTCGGCACGGCGGGCGAAGGGGTGGACGGGGCTGAGCCGCGCGGGCCCGAGGTGAGCCTCACGGGGCGCGCCCAGCTCGCCGGCGACCTGTCGCGCGAGCAGGTCGAGGTCATCCAGACCAGCCTGTCCGCGCTGCCCGACGGGCTGGCGCCGGAGACGGTCCTCGGGTGCGAGCGCGGGCTCATCGAGCTCGCGCAGGGGCACGGACCACGAGACCTCCGCCGCCTCGCGGCACGGGTGCTCGAGCAGGTCGGGCAGCCGGTCGAGGTTGTCGACGCCCACGAGGAGCACCAGGTGCGCAGCGCCGAGGACCTCGCGTGGGAGCGCGCCTCCTTCTGGATCCGCGACAACGGCGACGGGACGATGCACGGTCAGTTCACCGTGCCCACCCTCGCCGGGCAGACGCTGAAGAAGATCCTCGACGCGATGTCCTCGCCGCGACGACGTGGCGCCGCAGGTCCTGACGGCAGCACCGGGGCGGGTGACGAGACGTCGCCCGGCTCGGGCCTCTCAGGGGCGGGCGCGTCAGGGGCCAGCGTGCTGCCGCTCCCGGCGTGGTGCGACCCCGGGCTCAGCCCGCGCGACCGGCAGGTCGCCCGCCAGCAGCGCCAGGGCCAGGACCTCGCCGTGCTCCTCGGGCACCTGCCCACCGACCACCTCCACGAGAAGACGGCGGCCACCGTCGTCGTCACCACCCGGCTCAGCGACCTCGTCGGGGAGACACTGCGCGTCGGGTCCACCGACACGGGCGACACGCTCAGCCCGGGCGAGGTCCGTCGGGTCGCGTGCCAGGCCGGCATCGTCCCCGCGGTCCTCGACGGCGACTCCATCCCGATCGACCTCGGCCGGCAGACCCGCTTCTACTCCTCGACGCAGCGCGTGGCGCTCGCGACCATGTACGACACGTGCGCGGCGCGAGGGTGCGACATCCCCTTCGCGTGGACCGAGATCCATCACGCGCACCCGTGGAAGCTCGGCGGGAGCACCGACCTGAAGAACGGCATCCCCCTGTGCGGCAGGCACCACCGCATGCTAGACCGGGGCTTCGAGCACCGGGTGCTGCGTGAGGGCAGCCGTGTCGTCGTCGAGCTCGCGAGACGACGGACGTAGGGGATGCCGTGGTCCCGAGGCGCGAGGAAGTCACGAAGCGGGGCGACGAGCCTCGACCCGCCGTGGTGCGAGGAAGTGACGAAGCGGGGCGACGAGCCTCGACCAGCCGTGGCCCCTGAGGTACGGAGCGAAGCGGCGAGCCCCGACGGGCCGTCCACCGGCACGTGCGACGAGACAGGAGGGGTCCGCATGACCGAGGTCGTGACGGCGGGGCCGCAGAGGCCTAGGTTCGTGCCATGACGCGCTGGACGGTCGAGGACGTCGCCCGGATGAGGCTGCTCTCGCAGCGGCTCGTCGACCCGATGGGGTCGCCGACGGAGGTGGTGCGGCACCTGACGTGCACGCAGGCGCAGGACTTCCCCGGGTCGACCATGTCGATCGCGCTGCGGACGACGGGGCGGTCGCTCGCCGAGGTCTACGACGCCTACGACGCGCGCGAGATCGTGCGGTCGTGGCCGATGCGCGGCACCCTCTTCGCCGTGGCGGCCGAGGACCTCGGCTGGATGCTCGACGTCATGGGCGAGCCGACCCTGCGCTCGACGCAGCGTCGTCGTCTCGAGCTGGGTCTGCCCGACGAGGTGATCGAGCGCTCCGAGCAGGTGGCCCGCGAGGCGATCCCGGCCGAGGGGCTCAGCCGGTCCGAGCTGCTCGAGGCATGGACCGGGGCCGGGGTGCCGGTCGACGGCGGCCGGGGGTACCACCAGATCGCGCACCTCGCCCTGAGCCAGGTCATCTGCCTGGGCCCGACCCGTCGCGCGGAGGGGCGAGCGGTCGAGCAGCTCTTCGTGCTCAGCGAGGACTGGCTGCCGGCGACGGAGCGGTTGACGCGCGAGGAGGCCGTGACCCGGTGGTTCACGCGGTACGTGCTCGGGCACGGCCCGGTGGCCGAGGCCGACTTCATGTGGTGGAGCAAGTTCCTGCGCCGCGACCTCTCCCCCGTCGCCGACCCGCCGACCACGCTGACGTCGATCGAGGTCGACGGGGTGAGGCACTGGGTCGACCCCGAGGTGCTCGAGACGTACGGCTCGCGCAAGCGGGCGACGGCAGCGCCCCTGCTGCTGCCCGGCTTCGACGAGGTCGTCCTCGGCTACGGCGACCGCTCGCCGGTGATGACCGACGAGCAGGAGCGGGTGCACGTCGTCCCGGGCAAGAACGGCGTCTTCCGCCCCACCGTCGTCCAGGCCGGGCGCGCGCTGGGCACGTGGACCCGGCCGAAGGGCAAGGCCACGACGGTCGACGTCGTCGTCTTCGACGAGGACGGGCTACCCGGGCCGGTGGAGCGAGCGCTCCCCCGCCTCACCCAGGGGTTGCCGCGATGAGCCCGGTCCGACGCTGACCCGTGGAGGCCGGGCTACCTGAGACGGTCGATGAGCCCTTATGACGCCGTCTAGCGGTCAGGACATACGAGTGGAGACGGCGTCATCGACTCGGGTGGTCAGCCACCCGGGCGGTCGGCGACGAAGAGCGTCGTCTCCTCGTCATAGTAGTCGCGGCTGAGGCCGACGCGGGTCATGCCGATGCGCTCGCAGACGGCCTGAGAGGCAGAGTTCGCGGGGTCGGTGACGGCCACGACGCGCGGGAGCCCGGAGGCGAGGACGTGGTCGAGGACGGCACGGGCGGCCTCGGCGACGTAGCCGTGACCGGTGTGCTCGGGGTGGGCGCGCCAGCCGATCTCGACGTCCTGCAGGTCGACGCCCGTCGAGGCCGGGATGGGCTGCAGCATGATGAGGGCGACCGGCACGGCCGGTGCGTCGTCGACGGGCATCGTCTCGACGAGGACCACGCCGAGCACAGGATCCGCGTCGTACCTGCGGAAGCGCTCGATCCGCGCGGGCACGGCCTCGGCCGCGTCGGCGTCCTCGATGACCTGGCGCGGGATGAAGCGGCGCAGCCCGGGGTGCTGGTGCACGGCGAGGACGAAGTCGGCGTCGTCGGGCGTGAAGTGGCGCGTCCGCACGCGCTGGGCCGAGAGGGGGATCACCGCCCCATCGTCACCCAGCCGCGGTGCCAGCGAGGTGGCACGAGGCACGACGCGCGCGAGGGGCCCGACCGGCGAGCGAGGTGGGGCTCGGCCGGCGGCTCGACACGCCCGCGAGACCGCGTGAGACATGAGACCGACTACGCCCCGAGCCCCCGGTGGTGAGACCCTACTCACATGGCCGCCGCTACTCCCTCGTCGTACTCGATCACCGTCCGCCTGCACACTGCGCCCGACCACGCCGTCGTCGGCCAGGTCGCCACCGTCATCGCACAGCAGGGCGGCATCGTCACCGCGATCGACGTCGCGGACTCCCGGCACGACCGCCTGGTCGTCGACGTCACGTGCTCCGGCATCGACGCCTCGCACACCGACCAGCTCGTCGCCGCCGTCGAGGAGGTCGAAGGGGTCAAGGTCCACAAGGTCTCCGACCGCACCTTCCTGCTCCACCTCGGCGGCAAGATCGAGGTCAAGTCGAAGGTCCCCCTTCGCACCCGTGACGACCTCTCGATGGCCTACACCCCCGGTGTCGGCCGGGTGAGCATGGCGATCGCCAAGCAGCCCGAGGACGCGCGTCGCCTCACCATCAAGGGCAACACGGTCGCCGTCGTCACCGACGGCTCGGCCGTCCTCGGCCTGGGCAACATCGGGCCCGAGGCCGCGATGCCGGTCATGGAGGGAAAGGCCGCGCTCTTCAAGCGCTTCGCCGACATCGACGCCTGGCCGATCTGCCTGGCCAGCCAGGACCCCGACGAGATCGTGCGCGCCGTCGAGATGATCGCCCCCGGCTTCGGCGGCATCAACCTCGAGGACATCGCCGCGCCGCAGTGCTTCGAGATCGAGCGTCGGCTGCGCGAGAGCCTCGACATCCCCGTCTTCCACGACGACCAGCACGGCACCGCGATCGTCGTGCTCGCCGCGCTGCGCAACGCCCTGCGCGTCCTCGGCAAGGAGCTCGACACCGCTCGTCTCGTCGTCTCCGGCGCCGGCGCCGCAGGCAGCGCCATCGTCACCCTGCTCATGGCCGCGGGCGCCAAGGACGTCGTCATGTACGACCGCGAGGGCTGCCTGTCCGCCGACGACGACTCGCTGCCGCCGGCCAAGCTCGAGCTCGCGCAGCGGACCAACCCGCGTCGGGTCCGCGGCGACCTCACCGCCGGCCTCGAGGGCGCCGACGTCTTCATCGGCGTGAGCGCCCCGGGCATCCTCAAGTCCGAGTGGATCCGCGACCACATGGCGAGCGACCCGATCGTCTTCGCGCTGGCCAACCCCGACCCGGAGATCGACCCCGCCGAGGCCGCGCAGTACGCCGCGGTCGTCGCCTCGGGCCGCTCGGACTACCCGAACCAGATCAACAACGTCCTCGCCTTCCCGGGCGTCTTCCGCGGTCTGCTCGACGCGGGCGCTGAGGACGTGACGATCGAGATGCTCATCCGCGCGGCCGACGCCATCGCCGGCGTCGTCACCGACGAGGAGCTCAACCGCAGCTACATCATCCCCAGCGTCTTCCACGCCGACGTCACCGACGCGGTCGCCACGGCAATCGCGGGCGACGGCAAGACCACGACCGGCTCGGGCGCCGGCGGCAGCGACGGCCCGGCCGTCACGCGGCCGGCCGTGGACCCGATCGAGGAGGTCGGCACCACGCCGACCGCCTGACCCGCCTGAGCGCCGCCGCGTCCGCCACCTCCACACGCCGACGCGCTGACCGGGCACGACGTGCGCCCCGCCCGGGTCGAGGGCGGGGCGCACGTCTGCCGGCAGGGTGACCACGAGCGACCGCCCCGTCGCCCGCGTCATTTGTTGACAAGACAACTTTTGCGTAGACTGCACGCATGACGACTCCCTGGCTCAGCACCCCGCAGCTGGCCACGTGGGTCCGCACGGTGGCGGTCATGGAGCTGCTCCCCGCCGCGCTCGACGCGCAGATGCGCCGCGAGAGCGCGATGACGAGCTTCGAGTACCAGGTCCTCGCGATGCTCTCCGAGGCGACCGACCGCACGTTGCGGATGACCGCGCTGGCCGCGCAGACGAACTCGACCCTGCCCCGCCTCAGCCACGTCGTGAAGCGTCTCGAGGACCGCGGGCTCGTCGAGCGCAGCCGCTGCCCCAGCGACGGCCGGGCGACGAACGCCTCGCTCACCGACGACGGCGTGCGCGCGGTCGAGGCCGCCGCGCCCGGTCACGTCCGCGCCGTGCGCGAGTACGTCGTCGACGCCCTCACCGAGGAGCAGATGACCCAGCTCGGCGAGATCACCGACGCGATCCTCGGCCGGATCGACCCCGACGGGAAGATGACCTCGCTCTACCACCGGCACGACAGCTGACCGGGGGCGCGCTCCCCCTTCGTAGGCTGGTCCGGTGAGCACCGAGGACCCAGAGATCTTCCGCAAGGACGCCGGCGAGGCGCCCGCCGGCTACACGGCCTGGGAGGCCAGCGGCCTGCTCTGGCTCGAGGAGGCCGAGGAGAGCGGCGGCGCGCGGGTGGTCCGCGTGTACGACGTGCAGACCGACCACCTCGACCTCGAGCGGCTCTCGCCGGTGCCGCCGACGAACTTCCAGGCCGACGCCTTCGGCGCCGCGCTCGCCGCGACGCACGCGGCCGGGGCGCCGGCCTTCGGCTCTCCGCCCGCTCGGTGGACGACCCACGGGTTCCTCGGGCCGTCGATCCGACCGCTGCCCCTGCCGCTGCAGGAGACCTCGACGTGGGGAGAGTTCTACGGCGAGCAGCGGGTGCTCCACACGTACCGGCTCGGTCGCAACCAGGGCACCTTCGACACCGACGGCGACCGCGCCCTCTTCGAGGCGGTCGCCGCGCGGCTGGCGACCGGCGAGCACGACACCGACGACGCGCCCGCGCGCCTGCACGGCGACCTGTGGGCGGGCAACGTCATGTGGACCCGCTCCGGCGGGGTGCTCGTCGACCCCGCCGCCCACGGCGGCCACCGTGAGAGCGACCTCGCGATGCTCATGCTCTTCCGCGGGCCGCACGTCGCGCGCATCGTCGCGGCGTACGACGAGGCGGCACCTCTCGCCGACGGGTGGCAGGAGCGCGTCCCGCTGCACCAGCTGCACCCGGTGATGCTCCACGCCGTCCTCTTCGGCGGGGGCTACGTCGAGCAGGCCCGGTCGATCGCCCGCCGGTACGTCTGAGCCGCAAGGCTGCTGCGCCGCTGGGCTGCTGGGCCCCTGCTACCGCTAGAGCGCCTGGGCGCCCGCGGCGCCCGCGGCGACCTCGCCGAGCTCGGGGTGCCGCGTGCGGAGCAGCTCGGTGTATCGCTCGCGGACCTCAGCGTGCGCCTGCGCGGCAGAGCCATCCGGCTCCCGGGTCACGTCGTGACGCACCGACCACGTCGGCGGCGCCTCTCCCCCGTCGAGGACCCACGCGGCCTGACGCGCGGCCCCGAGGGCGACGTACTCCCCCGACGCCGGGACGACGACGGGCAGGCCGATGAGGTCGGCGGTGATCTGCGGGACGAGCGGTGAGGCCGAGGCACCGCCGATGAGCAGCACGCGTCGCGCCTCGATGCCCGCCTCACGGATGCGGTCGACCCCCTCGGCGAGGTTGCACAGCATCCCCTCGTGCGCGGCCCGGGCCATCCCCTCGCGGGTCATCGCCGCCCGGGTCAGACCACCGAGCGTGCCGGTGGCGGTCGGGAGGTTCGGGGTGCGCTCGCCGTCGAGGAAGGGCAGGAGCGTCAGCCCGCCCGACCCCGGCTCGGCCCGGCCGGCCAGCTCGGCCAGCTCGGCGAGGTCGACGCCGAGCAGCTGCGCCGTCGCGACGAGGACGCGGGCGGCGTTGAGGGTGCACACGAGAGGCAGGAAGCCGCCTTCGGCGTCGGCGAAGCCGGCGATGTCGCCGCTCGGGTCGGCGACGGCGCGGTCGTGCCGGGCGAAGACCGTGCCGCTCGTGCCGAGCGAGACGACGACGTCGCCGGGCTCGAGGCCAAGACCGAGGCCGGCGGCCATGTTGTCGCCGGTGCCCGCGCCGACGAGGAGGCCGTCGGGGGTGCGGCCCGCGGCCTCGCCCGGGCCGAGCACGCGCGGCAGCTCGGGCACGTGGCCGAGCGAGCGGCGCAGGAGGTCGGGCAGGTACTCACCGCTCGCGGGAGAGTAGTAGCCGGTGCCGGAGGCCTCGCCGCGGTCGGTGACCGCGGGGGCGACCGGCTCGCCGCCGTCGAGCATCCGGCCGGTGAGCCAGTCGTGCGGCAGCTCGACCCGGGAGGTGCGCGCTGCGTGCTCGGGCTCGTGCTCGGCCAGCCACCGCAGCTTCGTCACGGTGAAGCTCGCCGTCGGCACCGACCCGGCGCTGTCCACCCAGGCCTGCGGGCCGCCGAGCTCCTCGACGAGGGCGCGGGCCTGGGGCGCGGAGCGGGTGTCGTTCCACAGCAGGGCGTCGCGCACGACCTCGCCGGACTCGTCGGTCGCGACCATGCCGTGCTGCTGGCCGCCGACGGCGATGGCCTCGACGCCGTCGAGCAGCCCACCGCGGGTCGCCTCGCACCACGCGTCCCACCAGCGCATCGGGTCGACCTCGGTGCCGTCGGGGTGGGCGGCGCGGCCCTGCCGCACGACCTCACCGGTCGCGGCGTCGCAGACGACGACCTTCGTGGACTGGGTCGAGGAGTCGACCCCGGCGACAAGACGGGTCACGAGCGGTCCTCCGTGTCGGGGGTGGTGCGGGAGCCGGGCGAAGGGGGCTGCCCGGGCCTGGACGTCGAGGTGTCGGGCGAAGGGGGCTGCCCAGGCGTGGACGACGAGGTGCCGGCCGACGGGGTGCCGGGCGACGAGGTGCCGGGCGACGAGGTGCCGGGCGACGGGGCGTCGGGCGACGGGGCGTCGGGCGACGTGCGGGCCTGCCCCGGCACGACGAGCGCCTTGACGAGGCCGGGGTCGTCGCGACCCGCGGTGAGCGCGGCGGCGGCGTCGTCGAGGGCGAAGGTGCGCACCGGCAGCGCGTCGAGGACGACGGCGCCGGATGCCGCGAGCGCGACGGCGGTCGGCCACGTCCCGGCGTAGCGGAAGGTGCCGGTGACGCTCACCTCGCGGTCCTGCAGGATCGAGAGCGGCACGCTCACCTCGTCGCCGCCCATGCCGACGAGCACGGCGCGGCCGGCGGGCGCGAGCGCCTCGAGCCCGGAGGCGACGGCCGAGGGGTGACCGGAGCACTCGAGGAGCACCTCGACCGGGCCGGGACCCGCGCCCGCGGTCTCCTCGGCGGGGTCGTGGACCCTCAGGCCGAGCGCCGCGGCGACGGCCCGGCGCTGGGGGGCGACGTCGCTGACGACGACGTCGGCACCGGACGCACGGGCGACCTGGGCGGCGAGCAGCCCGACCGGCCCCGCGCCGGTGACGAGCACGCGGTCGCCGAGGGCGACCTCGGCTCGGCGGCAGGCCCAGATGCCGACCGACAGCGGCTCGAGCATCGCCGCGGCGACGTCGCTCACCTCGTCGGGCACCGGGTGGGCCATCGAGGCGTGGATCGCGACGTGCTGCTGCATCGAGCCGTCGACGGGCGGGGTGGCGTGGAAGACCATCTGCGGGCACAGGTTGTAGCGGCCCGACCGGCAGGTCGGGCAGGTGCCGCAGGGCACGCCCGGCTCGAGGGAGACGCGCTCGCCGACGCGGGCCGGGTCCACCCCTTCGCCCACCGCGACGACGCGACCGCTCGCCTCGTGGCCGAGGACGAGGGGCTCGCGCACGACGTGCGGGCCGATGCGCCCGTGCAGGAGGTAGTGGGTGTCGGAGCCGCACACCCCGACGGCGGCGATCTCGACGAGGACCTCGCCGAGCCCGGGGGCGGGCACGGGTCGCTCCTCGACGGCGATGTCGCCGACACCTCGCAGCACCGCCGCGCGCATCGTCTCCGGCACCGCGGCCGCCGCGGCGCTCATCGCTCGTCCCACGTGATGACGACCTTGCCGGCGGCGCCGGCCGCGGCGAGCTCGTAGGCCCGGTCGGCCTGCGCGAGCGGCAGCCGGTCGGTGACCACCCGCTCGGGGTGCTCGCCCCATCGGTCGAGCAGGGTGAGCAGCTCGGCCATGTGGTGCAGAGAGGTCACCCACGAGCCGTGGACCTCGAGCTGCTTGTGGATCATGAGGTCGGAGACGGCGAAGTCGACCGTGCCGCCCTCGCCGACGAAGACGCAGCGTCCCCGCACCGCCGTGCTGCGCAGGGCGGCATGCCGGGCGGCGGGGTGCCCGGAGCAGTCGATGCTCACCTCGACGCCGTGGCCGCCGGTGTGCTCGGCGACGACGTCGTCGAGGGTGCTCGCGTCGGTGATCGCCGCGTCGACCAGACCGAGCTCGAGGGCGAGGGCGGCCCGCTCGGGCGAGGGGTCGGAGCCGATGACGGTCGTCGCGCCGAGGTGGCGACCGAGCATCGCCGCGGCGAGGCCGACCGGGCCGAGCCCGGTGACGAGCAACCGGTCGCGACCGCTCACCCGGCCGCGCAGCAGGCCCTCGTAGGCGGTGCCGAAGCCGCACGAGACGAGCGCGCCGTCGACGTGGGTGAGCGAGTCCGGCAGCGGCAGGCACGAGACGGCGTCGGCGAGCATGTAGTCGGCGTGGCCGCCGTCGCGCTGCCACCCGTGGGCGGCGCGCTGCGCGGAGGTGCACCCGATGGGGTACCCGCGGCGGCACTCGTCGCAGCGCTGGCAGCCGGCGATGTGGTAGACGACGACGCGGTCGCCGACGGCGAGGTCGACGACGCCCGGCCCGAGGAGGGCGACGTCGCCGCACGGCTCGTGGCCACCGACGACACCCTGGTAGGCCTCGGCACCGTGCCCGAGGTGCTCGCGGTAGATCGCCCGGATGTCGCTGCCGCAGATCGAGGACGCCCGCATCCGGAGCAGGACCTGGCCCGGCCCCGGCTCGGGGACGGGCAGGGTCACGTGCTCGACCGTGGAGTCCCCGGGCAGACGCACGCCGGGCATGCTCGTCGGGATCGTCGTGGTGCTCATCTCAGTCATGCTCTCGTGCTCGGCGGGTGGGGAGTGGTCCTGGGGGTCGGTGGTCTCGAGGCTCGCGCCCTGGCGGGCGACTCGCACCTCGACCAGCGAAGGGAGCGAGCAGTCTCGAGGCTCGCTGACGCTCGCACCTCGACCAGCGAGGGGCTGAGGTGAGCGAAGGGGCGGGAGGGTTCGCGGAGCATCAAGCGGACCGGACCGGAGCCGAGGGCGCGCAGCGCCCGAGCGGAGGGAGGACCAAGGCTCCGCGAGCCCTCTCGCGCCGGAGCGGCGGCGGCAGGTGGTCTCGAGGCTCGCTGGCGCTCGCACCTCGACCAGCGAAGGGCAGGTGGTCTCGAGGCTCGCTGACGCTCGCACCTCGACCAGCGAGGGGCGGGTGGTCTCGAGGCTCGCTGACGCTCGCACCTCGACCAGCAACGGCGCTCGCACCTCGACCAGCGAGCCCTCCCCCCGCACCCCGACCGTCACTGCTGGGTGTTGACGCGGCGGACCGCCTCGCGGGCGCCGTCGCGGTGGAGGACCTCGAGGTGCTCGAGGTAGACCGACGTGAAGCGCTCGTCCTGCACGAGGTCGCCGAAGAGCTCGTCGTCGCGCAGGAAGGCGAGCGGGTCGTCGCCGAGCTGGGCCTGGGCCGCGGCGAGCACGCGGTCGCGGCGGTGGTCGACGACCTCGATCGGCTCACCCTGCTCGTCGACACCCTCGGCGTACCGGGCCCAGGCGGCGACGACGAGCGCGCTGCGCGAGACCTCGCCGCCGTGCTCGAGGTTGTGCCGCACGACGGGGAGCAGCCACTTCGGGATCCGGTCGGAGGACTCCGCGCACAGCCGGGCGAGGGTGTCGCGGATCTGCGGGTTGGCGAAGCGCTCGACGAGCGTGTCCGAGTACTCCTGCAGGTCGACCCCGGGCACCTCCGGCAGCGTCGGGCGGCCCTCGTCGCGCATGTACCCCTGGAGGAAGGTGACGAAGTCCCCGTCGCTGCACACCTCGTGGGCGTACCGGTGCCCGGCGAGGTAGCCGAGGTAGCACAGCGCCTGGTGGCTGGCGTTGAGCAGACGCAGCTTCATCAGCTCGTAGGGCTCGACGTCGTCGACGAGCTGGGCGCCGACCTCCTCGACCGGCGGTCGCCCGTCGACGAAGTGGTCCTCGAGCACCCACTGGGTGAAGGGCTCGCACACGACGGGCCAGCCGTCGTCGACGCCGAGCTGCTCGCGCACCGTCGTACGGTCCTCGTCGGTCGTCACCGGGGTGATCCGGTCGACCATCGCGTTGGGGAAGGCGACCTCCGCCTCGATCCAGCCGGCGAGCTCGGGGTCGCGCTGGGCGGCGAAGGTCGTCACGGCGTGCCGGGCGACGTCGCCGTTGCCGGGCAGGTTGTCGCACGACATGACGGTGAAGGGCGCGGTGCCGGCGTCACGTCGTCGGCGCAGGGCCTCGAGGAGGTACCCGAAGGCGGTGCGCGGCGGGCCGTCGCCAGCGAGGTCGGAGGCCAGGCTCGGGTGAGCCGGGTCGAAGCGGCCGGTCACCTGGTTGATGAGGTAGCCGCCCTCGGTGATCGTCAGCGAGACCACGCGGGTCGTCGGCGCGGTGAGCCGGTCGAGGACCGCCTCGGGGTCGTCGGGGGCGAGCAGCGCCTCACGGATCGAGCCGACCACCCTCCCCTCGAGCTGCCCGTCCGGGTGCTTGACGACGAGCGTGTACAGGCCGTCCTGCGCGGTAAGGGTCTCGACGACCCGGCGGTCGTGGTCGAGCAGGCCGACACCGGTGACCGCCCACTCCTGCGCGTCGGTGGCTCCCCCTTCGAGCAGCCGGTCGAGGTACATCGCGAGGTGCGCCCGGTGGAAGCCGCCGATCCCGAAGTGCACCACCCCGGTCCGCAGCGCGGACCGGTCGTACGTCGGCACCGAGACCCGGCCCAGCTGCGGCAGCGCGGACTGCGTGAGAGCCACCGCCATCAGCGCACCGCACCCATCGACAGGCCCTGGACGAGCTTGTCCTGCGCGGCGAAGCCGGCGATGAGCACCGGCAGCGAGACGACGAAGGAGGCGGCGCACACCTTGGCGAGGAAGAGGCCCTGGCTCGTGACGAAGCCGGTGAGGAAGACCGGGGCGGTCTGGGCGACCGTGCTCGTGAGCACCCGGGCGAGGAGCAGCTCGTTCCAGCTGAAGATGAAGCAGATGAGCGAGGCGGCGGCGATGCCCGGCATGACGACCGGCGCGATGATCCGCGTGAGCGTCCGGATGAGCCCGGCGCCGTCGATCTGCGCGGCCTCGAGCATCTCGACCGGCACCTCCGCGAGGAACGAGCGCAGCATCCACACCGCGATCGGCAGGTTCATCGCCGTGTAGAGGATCGTCAGCGCCCAGATGTTGTCGAGCACCTGCAGCTTGCTGGCGAAGAGGTAGATGGGCATGATCGCCGCGACGATCGGCAGCATCTTCGTCGAGAGGAAGAAGAAGAGGACGTCGGTCCACTTCTCCACCGGCTTGATCGACAGCGCGTACGCGGCCGGCAGCGCGAGGACGATGCACAGGACCGTGCTCACGACGCTCGCCGTCATCGAGTTGAGCAGCGGCGGCCACGGCCCCGCGTCGAGGAAGGTCTGGTAGCCCTCCGTCGAGATCGGCGCGAAGAAGCTCGGCGGGTTCGTCGCCGCGTCGGCCTCGCTGTGGAAGGACGTGAGGATCATCCACAGCACGGGGGCGACGAAGAGCAGGGCGATGACCCAGGCGGCGACGCTCAGCAGGACGCCCTTGCGGCTGGGCCCGCTCCGCGGCTTCTTCGTCCGTGCTCCGGGGGTGGCGGTCGCGGTGCTCACTTGTCCTCCTGGAAGATCGACAGGGCCGTGCGCAGGGCGAGAGAGGCGACGATCAGCGTGCCGATGACGGTGATGACGCCGGCGGCCGATGCCCGGCCGTAGTCCTGCCCGATGTAGAAGGTCTCGTAGATGTAGTACGGCAGGTTCGCGGTGCCGAGCCCGCCGCCGGTGATCGTGAAGACGTGGTCGAAGTTCTGCACGACGTAGATCGCGCCGAGCAGCCCGGCGAGCTCGATGTAGCGGCGCAGGTGGGGCAGCGTCATGTTGGTGAAGATCTGCCACGAGCTCGCGCCGTCGATGCGCGCCGCCTCGACGACGTCGAGCGGTCGGCTCTGCAGCCCGGCCAGCAGGATGAGCATCATGAAGGGCGTCCACTGCCACACGAGCGCGACGATGATCGAGATGAGCGGGTTGTTCGTGATCCAGTCCGGCTGCGGTGCGTCGTCGCCGAAGATCGTCGTCAGCATGCCGTTGAGCAGGCCGTACTCGGGGTTGTAGAGCGCGTGCTTCCACAGCAGCGCGGCCGCGACCGGCACGACGAGGAAGGGCGTGATCATCATCGTGCGCACGAAGCCGCGACCCCGGAAGGGCCGGTCGAGCAGCAGCGCGATGCCCAGGCCGAGCAGCAGGCTGAGGATGACGACGCTCGCCGTGAGGATGATCGTCACGACGACCGCGTTGCGCGCGTTGGTGTCGGTGAAGATGTCGACGAAGTTCTGCACCCCGGCGAAGCCGCGGTCGTCGGGGTAGTAGGAGTTCCAGTTCATGAAGGAGATCCCCAGGGCCACCACGAAGGGGAGCTGGGTGAGGATGATCGTGAAGATCAGCGCGGGCAGCAGCGGTGCCCGCCGCGCCCACCGACCGGCCTTGTCGAGGCGCCTGTCGTCCGTGGCGGGCCCCTCACGGTCCACCCGGCGCTCCTGCGTCGTCGCGCTCACTGCTCCTCCTCGCGTCTCTGGTACTTCGTGCTGACGTCCTCCGCGAGGACCTGCCCGTTGGCGAGAGCCTCGGGCACCGTCTGCTTGCCGGCGATCGCCGAGCTGATCTCCTGGCTCACCTGGGTCCCGAGGATCGGGAACTCGGGGATGTCGACGAACTGGATGCCCGGTGCGGGCCGGGGCTGGAGCCCGGGGTTCTCCGGGTCGGCGGACTCGATCGCCTTGAGCGTCGGCTCGGCGAAGGCTCCCGCGACCTCGAGGTAGTCCTTGTTCTCGTAGGTCGAGCGGCGCTTGCCGGAGGGCACGTTGGCCCAGCCGATCTCCGTGCCGACCGTCTCCTCGAACTCCTTGCTGCTCGCCCAGGAGATGAACTCCCACGCGGCGTCCTTGCGCGTGCTCGCCGACTGCATCGACCAGGCCCACGTGTAGAGCCAGCCCGAGCTCTTCGTCTCCTTGACCGGCGCGGCGGCGTAGCCGAACTTGCCCTTGTTCGGCGAGTCCTCGGCCTCGATCGAGCCGGCGGCGGAGGTCGCGTCGTACCACATCGCGGTCTGCCCCTGGACGAGGCTGTTGAGGCACTCGGCGAAGCCGGACTGCGCGGCGCCGGTCTGCCCGTGCTCGCGCACGAGGTCCACGTAGAACTGCACGGCCGCGGTGAACTCCGGGGAGTTGACCTTCGCCGTCCAGTCCTCCTCGAACCACGTGCCGCCGTAGGTGTTGACGACGGTCGTCAGGGGGGCGAAAACCTGGCCCCACCCGGGCAGGCCGCGCAGGCAGATGCCGTCCATGCCCGGCTCCTTGTCGTCGACCGCCGCGGCCGCCTCGGCGACCTCGTCCCACGTGGGGTTGGCCGGCATCGACACCCCGTGCTTGGCGAGCACGTCCTTGCGGTACATGAGGAAGGAGCTCTCGCCGTAGAAGGGCTCGGCGTAGATCGACCCGTCGGAGGACAACGACGTCGCCATCGACTCGAGGATGTCGTCCTGGTCGAAGTCGGGGTCGGCGTCGATGTACTCGTCGAGCGGGGCGATCCACCCGGCCTTGGCGTAGATCGGCACCTCGAAGTTGCTCAGCGAGGCGACGTCGTACTGCCCGGCCTGGCTGGAGAACTCCTGGCTGATCTTGCCGCGGACGTCGTTCTCCGGCAGGACGGTGTAGTTGACCTTGATCCCCGTCTCCTTGGTGAAGTACTCCTCGGTGAGGTTCTGCAGGTCGACCATCTGGGGGTTGTTGACCATGAGGACGTTGATGCTGTCCTGCCCGCCCTCGCCGGCCCCACCTCCCCATCCGGCGGTGCAGCCACCGACGAGGAGGACCGAGAGCGTGGCCCCGATCGTCCGAGATCTCTTGTGCGACACGTCAGTCCTCCGTCGTGGCGGGTCCGGCCCGATGGCCCCTCGTGGCGCTCTCCGTCGAGCGCGGGACGCTCATCTGAGCAGCCGTGGTGCTCAGATGAGTATTGGAGTACCGTGCATCCGTGTCAACCGGAAGCGCGCTGGAGCCGCTGAGCCCCGCGGAGCGGGCCTCGTGCGTCGCCGCTGCCCGGATGCACTACCTCGAGGACCGCAGCAAGACCGACATCGCCGAGACGCTCGGCGTCTCGCGCTTCAAGGTCGCCCGGCTCATCGAGCTCGCCCGGCAGCACGGGATCGTGCGCATCCAGATCGACGACGACTCGTGCGTCGACCTCGACCTCTCCGAGCGGCTGCGCTCCGAGCTCGGCCTGCAGCGCGCCGTCGTCGCGACCGGCGACGTCGCGCTCGCCGCGGCCGACCTGCTCCCCCAGCTGCTCTCCGACGGCGACGTCCTCGGGCTGCCGTGGTCGCGGACCATCGCCCGCATGGTCGAGCAGGTCCACGACCTGCCGGTCGTCGACGTCGTCCAGCTCACCGGCGCCCACCAGTCGCCCGGGATCGACACGAGCGCCGTCGCCATCGCGCGCGCCGTCGCCCGGGTGAGCGGCGGGAGCTCGACGCTCTTCTTCGCCCCCTTCGTCGCCGAGGACGCCGAGGCCGCCGCGACCTTCGCCCGCCAGCCCGAGGTCCGGGCGGCGCGCGCGCAGCTGCGCCGCGTCACCCACGCGCTCGTCGCCGCCGGGGCCTGGCAGGAGGGCTCCTCGACGGTCCACGACGCGATCTCGCCGACCGCCCGGCGCCAGGCCGCCCGGCAGGGCGTCGTCGGCGAGGTCGCCGGCGTGCTCCTCGACGCGCAGGGCCGCGCCGTCGCGAGCGCGACCTACGACCGGCTCGTCACCCTCTCGCTGCGCGACCTCGAGCGCATCCCCCACGTCGTCCTGCTCGCGGCGGGCGCGGAGAAGGCGCAGGTCGTGCGCGCCGCCGTCGCGGGCGGCTTCCCCGAGGCGCTCGTGTGCGACCGCGCGCTCGCGCAGGCGCTGCTGACTACTTGAGGAACTTGCTGCTGCGGCGGTCGGCGAGCGGCTTGCCGCCGGTCTGGCAGGTCGCGCAGTACTGCAGCGAGCGGTCGGCGAAGCTCACCTCGCGCACCACGTCGCCGCACACCGGGCAGGTCTCACCGGTCCGGCCGTGCACACGCATCCCGGCCCGCTTCGCGTCCTTGAGCTCGGCGGCCGGCTTGCCCGACGCCGCCTCGACGGCCTCGGCGAGGACGTGGCGCATCGCGTCGTAGAGCAGGTCGAGGTCGTCGTCGTCGAGCGAGGAGACGAGGGCGAAGGGGGAGAGCCGCGCCGCGTGGAGGATCTCGTCGGAGTAGGCGTTGCCGATGCCCGCGATGACCCGCTGGTCGCGCAGCACGCCCTTGATCTGACCCTTCTGCGCCCGGACGACCTCGCCGAAGCGCTCACGGGTGAAGTCGTCGGTCATCGGGTCGGGCCCGAGCGCGGCGACGCCCGGCACCTGCGCCGGGTCGCTCACGACGTAGGCGGCGAGCGACTTGCGGGTGCCGGCCTCGGTGAGGTCGAAGCCCGACCCGTCGGAGAAGCGCACGCGCAGCGCGATCGGCCCCTTGCCCGGGCGGGCCGTCGCGGCGGGTGCCTCCTCGTACCAGCGCAACCAGCCCGCCTTAGCGAGGTGGAAGACGAGATGCGTGCCGTCGCAGTCGAGGTCGACGAACTTGCCGTGCCGTCGCACGGCGTCGACCGGCAGCCCGGCGAGCGCCTGGGGCGGCGGGTCGTAGGTCTTGAGCACCGTGATGGAGGCGAGCTCGAGGCTGTCGACGGCCAGGCCGTCGAGGCGGTGGGCGAGGAAGTCGACGAGGCCGGTGACCTCGGGCAGCTCAGGCATCAGCGGTCCTCTCCTGGCCGGCGGCGATGGCGCGTCGCAGCACCGGCGCCATCGCGAAGCCGTCGGGCGCGCGCACGACGGGCAGGTCGACGCCGACGTGCTGCTCGAAGTCGTCGGTCGCCACGGGGGTGAAGTGCGAGAGCATCTGCTCGGTCGCGGTGAGCACCCGGATGCAGATCGCGCGGACCCGGTCGGGGCGCTGCTCGGCGAAGGCGCCGTAGATGCTCGGGTCGTGCTGCCCGTCGTCGCCGACGAGCACCCACCGCACCTGGGGCAGGTCGCGGGCCAGGCGGTGCAGGCAGGCCCGCTTGTGGTCCTGCCCGGAGCGGAACCAGCCGGTGTTCGTCGGGCCCCAGTCGGTCATGAGCAGCGGCCCGGGCGGGAAGCCGCTGCGGCGCATGAAGCGGGTGAGCTGGGGCACGGCGTTCCACGCCCCCGTCGAGACGTAGACGACGGGGGCGCCGGGGTGCTCCTCGAGCAGCGAGCGGTACATCGTCGCCATGCCGCGCACCGGCCGGCGCGAGCCCTCGTGCCGGAAGAAGGTGTTGTACGCGGCGATGAAGGGCCGGGGCATCGTCGTCGTGATGATCGTGTCGTCGATGTCGCTGACGAGCCCCATCGTCGTCTCGGGCGCGACGACGAAGACCGAGGCGGTCGTCTCGGCCGCCCGCGGCGACTCCAGGCGCACCTCGTGCCAGCCCGGCTCGAGACCGTGCCCGGTGACGGTGAGGTCGAGCAGGCCCGAGCGGTCGGCCCGGGCGCGCACCTCGCGGTCGCCGACGTGCACGGTGACCGGCTCGCCGATCGCCGGGGTGGTGAAGAAGGCGCGCCACCCGCGTCGCTCGACGTCGGCGTTGCGCAGCTCGAGCCAGGTCGCGCCCGCGTCGGCGGCCGCCGGCGCGTAGGGGCGGCGGGTCATGAGGACGCGCCCGAGGATGCGCACCGACGAGGTCGACCCGTACCCGGTGAAGGCGAGCACCCGGGTGCCCCAGCCGCGGCGGCGCATGACGCCGGCGAGCTGTCGGTGCCACGCGTCCTCGAGGAGGGCGGCGGTGTGCGGGCGCGCCATGGCGTCACCCTAGCCGCGGGCGGCGAAGGGGGTCAGCCCGCCGGGTGCACCTGTCGCAGGGCTGCGTACAGCTCGCGTGCCGAGCTGCCCGGACCGGGGAGTCGATGGATGTCACGGCCGGCGAGGTAGTACAGGGCGTGGTCGGCCGGGTCGCCGAGGCAGCGGGCGATGTCGCGGTCCTCGGCGACCATGCCCGCGACGGCGTCCGAGCCGACGAGGACGCGCACGGCCTCGGCGTCGAGACCGCGGCGGTCGGCGAGCTGGGCGACGACGCCGTGGTCGGCGAGGTCGAGGGCGTCGTCGAGGTGCGCGCGGCACACGTCCTCGACGACGCGCACGGGGTGCTCCGGGCTCGACGCGAGGAGGGCGAGCACGGCGGTGCTCGCCGCGGCGGCGCGCTCGTCCTCGCCGGTGACGACGACCTCGACGGGCAGCTGGCCCTGGACGGCGTGGGCGATGTCGCGCACGACCCCGAGGTCGGCGCGGGTCACCGGGCTGCTCGGGTCGACGACCCACAGCAGCGTCGGCTCGGCGCGACGGGCGCGTCGCGACTCCCAGGTGATCGACACCGGTGCGGCTCTCCTTCGCGGGACCGTCGCGAGGGCCGACCGGGGGGGCCGAGGGCAGGACCGACGGGGACGCTCGCGCGATCCCCGGTTGGCTTCAGGGCAGGGAGAGCATACGAAGGACGGGGGCCCTCGCGCGACTACCCGAAAGGATGTACCGGCGTCAGGACCGGCCGCTCGTGCCGGCGACGACGGATGCGGCGATCTCGCGGAGCTTGACGTTCGTGCGCGACGACTGCTCGCGCAGCAGGTCGAAGGCGCGTGCCTCGTCGACCCCGTGGCGGCCCATGAGGATCCCCTTCGCCTGCTCGATGACCGCCCGCGAGGCGACGGCCTGCTCGAGCTGGCCGACGAGCTCGGTGGCCTCGGCCAGCGCGATGCCGGAGGCGACGACCTCGGCGATGCGCCCCGCCGTCGCGCGCAGCACGGAGTCGTCGGCGTGCGCCACGGCCGACACGCTCGCAGCGTAGAGGTTGAGCGCGCCGTAGGACTCGCCGTCGACGAGGAGCGGGTAGGCGACGAGCCCGCGGGTCGGGGTGGGCTCGATCGCGGCGACGAAGCGCGGCCAGCGCTCGGCGGCCTCGTCGAGATCGGCCCGCACCGAGGTCATCGTGTCGTGGGCCTCGAGGCACGGGCCCTCGTCGAGCGAGTACTGCACCGCGTCGATCTGCAGGGTCATGGCGGTCGTGTAGGCCGCGGTGAAAGGACGCTCCCCGCACACGACGGTCACGCCGACGGCGTCGCACCCGGGGATCGCCGCCCGCACCGTGTGGACGACACCGCTGAGGTACTCCTGGAGGTCGTCGAGGGTGCGCAGCACCGCACCGACGCGCTCGACGAGCGGGGCGTCGGCGCTCGCCGTCTCGGTCTGCATCTCGCTCACAGTCCCGGACCGTACTCCGCGGACCCGCTGGCGCGCTCCCCCTCGCCGCCGTGCGGCCGGGCCGTCGCGCCGTCGGCCGCACGCCGTGCGCGCAGCAGCCGGGGCAGGTCGGCCTCCGGCACGTCGTAGCGCAGGAGGGGCAGCATCGCGGCGGCGCTGCTCAGGGCGGGGACGAGCGTGAGCCAGCGCCACAGCTCCTCGCGCATCGAGGCGGTCACCTCGACCCCCTTCGCGTAGCCGACGGCGCTCACCGCGACGCCGAAGACGAGGGTGGCCAGAGCTCCCCCGAGCTTCGTGACGAAGGTCAGCCCGGCGAAGGAGGCGCCGTCGACCCGCTCGCCGGTGCGGATCTCGGCGAGGTCGGAGGTGTCGGCGACGAGGAGGGTCTGGGTGACGGCATGCACGCCGTTGCACAGGCCGACGAGCGCGAAGAGCGCGGCGACGAGCGGCAGCGAGCCCGGTCCGACGGCGAGCAGGACCAGGCCTGTCGCCGACATCGCCGCGAGGGCGAGCAGGGCGGTGCGTCGACGGGTCGAGCGCCGCAGCACGCGGGGGGCGAGCGCGGCGCCGACGACGACACCGGCGACGAGCGCCCCGCCGAGCGTCGTGAAGACCTCGACCCCGCCGAAGACGACGCTCGCGACGACCGCGCCGCCCACCTGCACGACGAGCTGGCCGAAGCCGAGCACCCCGGAGAGCAGGACGAGGAGCAGCGGGCGGTTGCGCAGATAGCGGCGGGCGGAGGTGCGAAGGGGGACCGGCGCCCGGTCCTGCGCGACCCTCTCGGTCGTCGCGAAGAAGGCGAGGGAGTACAGGCCCATGCCGACGAGGGCGACGAGCAGCGCGGCCCGGCTCCACCCCTGCGCGGTGACCTCGGGCCCGGCGCTCAGGGCGAGGGCGAGAGGGGCGCCGGCGAGGGTCGCGACCGCGAGACCGAGCATCGCCGCCGCCCGGGCCCACGCGACGAGCCGGCTGCGGCTCTCGTCGTCGGTCGCGACGACCGCGGTGAGCGACCACAGCGGCACGTCGCACGCGGTGTAGGTGATGCCCCACAGCAGGTAGACGACGGCGACGAGGGCGACCTGGGCCCCCTCGCTGACGTCGGGGACGCTGAAGAGGGCCCAGGTGAGCAGCGCGACGGGCAGCGCGGTAAGCAGCACGTAGGGCCGGTAGGTGCCCCAGCGGGTGCGGGTGCGGTCGACGACGAGACCGACGAGGAGGTCGTCGACGGCGTCCCAGACGCGGATCGCGGCGATGGTCGCCGTGAGCACGACGACCGCGCGCTCGGAGAGCCCGACGGTGTCGTAGAGGTAGACGAGCAGGTAGAGCCCGAGGAAGGTGTAGACGAGGTTCTGCCCGGCCACGGCGACGGCGAAGCCGAGCCTCTCCCGCACCCCCATCGCGGCAGGCTAGCCGCTCAGCGCAGCACGGAGCCGTCGCCGACGGGGTAGGGCCAGGACCAGCAGCGACCGACGCCGAGGGTCTGCTGCATCATCACCGGGGCGCGGCGGCCGGCACCAGCGCACTCCTCGTGGCCGTAGCCCAGGCCGTGGCCGACCTCGTGGTTGACGAGATAGGTGCGGTAGTCGGCCAGACGACCCTCGTAGGCGGGCGCGCCGGTGAGCCAGCGACGGCTGTTGAGCACGATCCGGCCGCCCTGCCAGCACGACACCTCGCCGCGGGTCTGCAGCGGGGCGCACAGCCGGTCGGTGGTCTGCGGGCTGGCCAGGGTGATCCGGATCTGCACCGGCTCGCCACGGGCGACCCGCCAGGCCGGCACGTGGACGAAGCGGATGCCGTCGGCGCCCCGCCAGCCGCGCCGGTCGACGAGCGTGCTGCGCACGACCCGGGCGAGCTCGTCGAGGTCGACGCCGAGGCCCTGCTCGGCCTGCAGGCTCCACCGCACCACGCGACCGTCGCCGCCGGGGTCCGCCCCGCTCACGGGGACGGGGGCGAGGCGGCCGTTGCCGCTCTCGACGACCCGGGGGTCGGAGGGGGTGGGCGACGCGGTGGGCGGGGGGACGTCCTCCCCCTTCGGGCCCGAGGTCGCCGTCGAGCCGGCCGCCGAGGTGGACGACGACGACGAGGACGTCGAGGCGACCGGCTGCGCTCCCTGCCCCGGACCGGCGCTGCGGGACGCGAGGACGGCGAGGACGAGCCCGACGACGGTGAGGGCGACGAGGACGACCCAGCCCCGGTCCCGCGAGGGGGCCGGCGGCTCCTGCTCGGCCGGGGTCGTCACGCGTCGAGCCTAGGCGCTGGCCTCTACGGTGCGGGTATGAGCATCGACCAGCTGGTCCTCGGGACCATGTACTTCGGCACGCGGGTGGAGCAGGGCACGGCCCACGACCTCATGGACCGCTTCGTCGACGCGGGAGGGCGGATGATCGACACCGCCGACGCCTACTCCTTCTGGACGAGCGAGTCCGGGCGGGGCGGGCAGTCCGAGGAGTGCGTCGGCGAGTGGCTCACCTCGCGGCCCGGCATGCGCGCCCGGGTCGAGCTGGCGACGAAGGTCGGGGCCGAGCCGGACCACCCCTTCGACGGCGAGATCCGCCAGACCGTCGGGCTCGGGCGCGACCACGTGCGCTCGGCGGTCGAGGCCTCGTTGCGCCGGCTGCGCACCGACGTCGTCGACGTCTACTGGGCCCACGTGCCCGACGAGCGAACCCCGGTCGAGGAGGTCGCGCGCACCTTCGGCGAGGTCGTCGCCGAGGGCTCGGCCCGACGGGTGGGGATGTCGAACTTCCCCGTGTGGCAGGTCGAGCGGGCGCGTGCGGTCGCCGCGGCCGCCGGTCTGCAGCCGGTCGACGCGCTTCAGCTGCACACGTCCTACGTCTCGCCCCGGCCCGGTGCCGCCGTGCCGGGCAAGGACAACCCCTACGGCTGGGTGGGGGTCGACACCCTGTCCTACCTCGACGCGCACCCGGGCACCGAGCTGTGGGTCTACAGCCCGCTCGTCCAGGCGAGCTACACGCGGCGCGCCGAGCGGCCCTTCCCCGAGGCCTACGACCACCCGGGCACGACCGCCCGGCTCGCCGTGCTCGACGCGGTCGCCGACGAGAGCGGGCTCGACGCCGGCCAGGTCGTCCTCACGTGGATGCTCGCGCGCGGGTGGCGGCCCATCATCGGGGTGAGCACCGCGGAGCAGCTCGAGTCGGCGCTCGTCGCCGCGCGCGCCGAGCTCGCCCCGGAGCAGCTCGAGCGGCTCGACGCCCCCGCCTGAGCGGGGACGCGGGCCCGCGTGAGCGGGTGGACCCGCCCCGCCCCGCCCCTGGGACAGGACGCGGGCAGGTCGGCCGGTCAGCCGTCCTGGGCGGCCCGGACGTAGGCGACGACGGCGTTCGCGTGACCGTGCCCGAGACCGTGCTCCTGCTTGAGCATGCCGACGACCTCCATGTGGGTCCGGGTCTCGAGCGCGTCGGCGGCCATGTCGAGCCAGTCCTGCACGGGCCGGTCGTACGTCCGCTCGATCGCCGGGAAGTACGAAGCGGGGCCCGTGGGCTTCTCGCCCTCGCCGATGACGGGCGCCTGGACTCGATGAGTCGTCATGACGTGAGGCTAGCGAGCACCTCGTCGCGGCGTCACACGAAGCGCACAGCCGACCCACAAGCACCCGCCCCAGAGTCGGTCGTGCCGCCACCACCGGCGGACCGACCGATGAGGAGATCGTCATGGCCCACCGCACCGCCCGCACCGCAGCCCGGCTCGCCGGAGCCGTCCTCACCGCCTCGGCCGTGGCCGTCGTCGGCCCCGCGGCCGTCCCGGCCTCCGCGGCCGGAGTGGTCCAGCTGGGGCACTCGCCGACCCCGACCTACGCCACCGTCGCCACGGCGAGCGCCGGGCCGGCCGAGCTGCCGCGCTCCGACGTGCGCGTCGTCCGGGTCCGCTGAGCCGACCCCTTCGGGCCGTCAGAGGCGCGCCGTCAGAGGTGTGCTGTCTAAGGCGTGCCGTCCTCAGTGCGCGCTGCTCGGCGCCCAGAGGTTGATCCCGGCCTCGACGGCGTGCTGGTCGATCGCCGTGAGCTCCTCGGTCTCGAAGTCGAGCGACCCGAGCGCGTCGAGGCTGCTGTCGAGCTGCTCGACGCTGCTGGCTCCGATGAGCGCGGAGGTGACCCGCGGGTCGCGCAGCACCCACGACAGCGCGAGCTGGGCCAGGCTCTGGCCGCGATCCTGCGCCATGGAGTTCAGCGCCCGCACGTGGGCCAGCGCGGAGTCGGTGAGCAGCGAGGGGTCGAGCGACTTGCCCTGCGCGGCCCGCGATCCCTCGGGGATGCCGTCGAGGTACTTGTCGGTGAGCATCCCCTGGGCGAGCGGGCTGAAGGCGATGCAGCCCACGCCCTCGACGCCGAGGACGTCGAGCAGGTCCTCCTCGACCCAGCGGTTGAGCATCGAGTAGCTCGGCTGGTGGATGAGCAGCGGGGTGCCGAGGTCGCGCAGGATCGCGATGGCCTCGCGGGTGCGCGGTCCCGAGTAGCTGGAGATGCCGACGTAGAGCGCCTTGCCCGCGCGGACGACCGAGTCCAGCGCCCCCATCGTCTCCTCGAGCGGGGTCGTCTCGTCGAAGCGGTGGCTGTAGAAGATGTCGACGTAGTCGAGCCCCATCCGCTGCAGCGACTGGTCGAGGCTGGAGATGAGGTACTTGCGCGAGCCGCCGCCCTGGCCGTACGGACCGGGCCACATGTCGTAGCCGGCCTTGCTGCTGATGACGAGCTCGTCGCGGTAGCGGCGGAGGTCGCGCTCGAGGTGCACCCCGAAGTTCCGCTCGGCCGAGCCGTACGGCGGTCCGTAGTTGTTCGCGAGGTCGAAGTGGGTGACGCCGCGGTCGAAGGCACGCCGCAGGATGTCGCGCTGGCGATCCATCGGCACGTCGTCGCCGAAGTTGTGCCACAGCCCGAGCGAGATCGCCGGCAGGTCCAGGCCCGAGGCCCCGCACCGTCGGTAGACCATCCCCGTGCCGCTCGTCGCGGCGGCGCCGCGCGCGTAGCGGCCCGCAGCCGCCTGGTACTCGTCCACTCGGTAGGTCATGGCCGCCATCCTCTCGCCGTCGGCGCGGGCGAAGGGGGTGAGCGCCCCCCTTCGTCCAGGGTCACCCCGAACCCGTCGGCGACCTGCGACGTCGTAGGAGGAGAGCCCGCAGGGGGCTCGCGGCGCCCGCCCGGGCGCCGGAGAGGAAGGGGAACGCCATGCGTCATCACCTCATCACCGCCACGGCCGCGCTCGGTCTGCTCGCGCTCGCCGCGCCCGCCGCCACCGCCGCGCCGTCCGCCGCGGCCCCGTCGGCAGGCAGCGGCGCGACCGCGCCGACGTGCAGCGGCAGCGAGGTCACCTCACGGCTGCGCTCGGGCTGGGCCCTGCCCGACCGGGCCCGCCGCACCGCCGAGTCGATCCGCACCGACACCGTCGGCTGCCGCCAGGACGCCCTCGTGTGGCGCACGACCCGCGACCGGACGCGGCTGAGCTTCGGGATCACCACCCCGCGCCAGGCGTGGGCGCTGCCCGACGACCCGGAGCACCGCTACGGATGGACGGCCGTCGCCATGGGCACGCAGTGGGGCACGCAGAAGACCGCCTACGCGACCTACCGGGTCTGGCCCCGCGTCGCGACCCCGTACTGGGCCGACAGCGACGCCGCGTGGGACGAGGTCGTCGACGCCGGTCTGCTGACACCCGCCCAGGCGGAGCAGATGCGCGAGGCCGGCACCGGGTACATGGGCTGGCGGGTCGGCGTCAGCGACGGCGGGAAGTGGGTCTTCGGCATCGCCGGGGACTGACCCCCGGCCGTCCGGGGTCAGGTCGCGTAGTCGACGACGACGGGCGCGTGGTCGCTCACGCGCGCGTCGGCGGACGGCTCGCGGTCGACCCCGGCGGCCACGGCCGTGCGGGCCAGCCGCGGGGTCGCGAGGTGGTAGTCGATGCGCCAGCCGACGTCCTTGGCGAAGGCCTCGCCCATCCACGACCACCACGAGTACGGGCCGTCGGCCGGACCGACGTGCGAGCGCAGCACGTCGACGAGGGTGCGCGGCCCGATGATCGCGTCGATCCACTCGCGCTCCTCGGGCAGGAAGCCCTCGGACTGACGAGCCCGGCGCCAGTTGCGCACGTCGTGCTCGAGATGGGCGACGTTGAGGTCGCCCATGAGGAGGAAGTCGCGCCCGGCGGCGAGCGCCGCCTTGCGCGAGCGTGTGAGCTGGCGCGCGAAGGCGTCCATGAAGTGCATCTTGCGGTCATAGCGCGCGCCGCCGTCGGGCGCCTCGCGCATCCGGCCCGGCTTCTGCAGCTCCGCCGGCAGACCCCCCTTCGGCAGGTAGAGCGAGGCAACCGTGAGGGGACGGTCGGCGAGGTCGACCTCGACGTAACGGCCCTCTGTCGCGTAGCGCGAGATGCCGCGGGCGAGGGTGCCGGGCGGCGCCTCGACGACGTGCTGCTCCTGGCCGGGGGCGATGACGACGGCGGTGCCGTCCCACGTGCGCACCGCGGTCGGCGGCTCACGGGTGAGCACGGCGACGCCGTTGCGGCCGGGGATCTGGCCCGGCTCGTAGACGCAGTGGAGGTCGCCGAAGGCGCCCTCGGGGATCGCCGCGGCGGGTGCGCGGACCTCCTGCAGGGCGACGACGTCGGGGTCGCGGCGGGCCAGCCACTCGCCGAAGCCGCGGCGGTGCGCGGCCCGGATGCCGTTGACGTTGTACGACGCGACGCGAAGGGAGGAGCTCACCGCCCCATCCTCACCGACGTCGCCGACAGCCGGCCCGGCCGGGTAGCGTCGTGGCGTGCTCGCGCTGCTCTCCCCCGCCAAGTCCCTCGACCTCGACTCGCCGCTGCCGACGCGCAAGCACACGCAGCCGCGGATGCTCGAGCAGGCCGAGCAGCTCGTCGAGGTCATGCGCACGAAGTCGCCGGAGGAGATCGGCGACCTCATGGACATCTCCCCCGAGCTCGGGCGGCTCAACGCGCAGCGCTACGAGGACTTCGAGACGCCCTTCACGACGAAGAACGCGCGGCCGGCGATCTACCTCTTCGACGGCGACGTCTACCGCGGGATGGACGCGCGCGAGCGCTTCGACGCCCGCGACCTCACCGAGGCGCAGAAGGTCGTGCGCATCCTCTCCGGGCTCTACGGGGTGCTCCGCCCGCTCGACCTCGTCCAGCCCTACCGCCTCGAGATGGGCACGCGCCTGGCGACAGCGCGGGGCGACTCGCTCTACGCGTGGTGGGGCTCGCAGATCACCGACCTCGTCGCCGCCGACCTCGCCGAGTCGCCCGGTCCGGCGGTCGTCGTCAACCTCGCCTCGCAGGAGTACGCGGGCTCGGTCGACCTCGACGCGCTCGACGCGCGGGTCGTCACGCCTCGCTTCGAGGACCAGGACCGCTCCGGGCGGTGGCGCGTCATCTCCTTCCCCGCCAAGCGGGCCCGCGGCGAGATGGCCGCGTGGATGGTGCAGCACCGGGTGCGCTCGGTGCGGGCGCTGCGCGACTTCGACGGCGGCGGGTACCGCTTCGAGCCGTCGGTCTCGACCAGCGACGTCCCCGTCTTCCGCCGCGGCTGAGCCGGTCGCGGCCCGCCGCGCCGAAGGGGGTCCGCGGCCCTATCGTCGGTGCCATGGCTGAGATCACGCTCCTGCACAACCCGCGCTGCTCGACCTCCCGGCACGCGGTGGAGGTCGCCGAGGGGGCCGGTGCCGATGTCGAGGTCGTCCAGTACCTCAAGGA
Organism: Janibacter sp. Y6; assembly: GCF_040900765.1. Lineage (NCBI taxonomy): Bacteria > Bacillati > Actinomycetota > Actinomycetes > Micrococcales > Intrasporangiaceae > Janibacter > Janibacter sp. Y6. The sequence continues at coordinate 3,841 of NZ_JAKLYZ010000007.1, read as the reverse complement.
CCCGCTCGACGAGACCGCGCTGCGCGAGCTCGCCGGCAAGCTCGAGGACCCGGTGACCGACCTCGTGCGGCGCGACAGCCACTTCAAGGAGCTGGGCCTGGGCGAGGACGACGTCGCGACGCAGGACCAGGTCGTCGCCGTGCTCGTCGAGCACCCCCGCCTGCTCCAGCGCCCCGTCCTCGTCCGCGGCGACCGCGCGATCATCGGCCGACCCAAGGACCGCGTGCAGTCCTTCCTCGGCTGAGCGGCTCAGACCACCCCGAGGGCGACCATCGCGTCGGCGACGCGGAGGTAGCCGCCGAGGTTGGCGCCCATGACGTAGTTGCCCGGGTCGCCGTACTCGTCGGCGGTCGCGACGCACTGCTCGTGGATCGAGGTCATGATCTCGCGCAGCCTGTCCTCGGTCTCCTCGAAGCCCCACGACTCGCGGCTGGCGTTCTGCTGCATCTCCAGCGCGCTCGTCGCGACCCCGCCGGCGTTGCTCGCCTTGCCCGGCGCGTAGAGCACGCCCGCGTCGCGCAGCACCTCCGCGGCGTCGGTCGTGCACGGCATGTTCGCGCCCTCGGCGACGAGCCCCACCCCGTGCTCGACGAGCCTCTTCGCGTCGCGCCCGGTGAGCTCGTTCTGGGTCGCGCACGGCAGGGCGATGTCGCACGGCACGTCCCAGATCGACCCGTCCGCGACGTGGTGGGCCGAGGCCCCCTTCGCGCTGACGTACTCGGTGAGCCGCTCGCGCCGCTGCTCCTTGATCTCCTGCAGCAGGGCGACGTCGATCCCGGACTCGTCGACGACGTAGCCACCCGAGTCGGAGACGGCGACGACCGTCGCACCGAGCTGCTCGGCCTTCTGCGCGGCGTACGTCGCGACGTTGCCCGAGCCCGAGATGACGACGCGCTTGCCGTCGAAGGAGTCGCCGCGGGTCGCGAGCATCTCCTGCGCGAAGTAGACGGTGCCGTACCCCGTGGCCTCGGTGCGCACCCGGGAGCCGCCCCACGACAACCCCTTGCCGGTGAGCACCCCGGACTCGTAGCGGTTGGTGATCCGCTTGTACTGCCCGAAGAGGTACCCCAGCTCGCGCGCCCCGACGCCGATGTCACCGGCCGGGACGTCCGTGTACTCGCCGATGTGCCGGTGCAGCTCGGTCATGAAGGACTGGCAGAAGCGCATGACCTCGCCGTCGCTGCGCCCCTTCGGGTCGAAGTCCGAGCCGCCCTTGCCGCCGCCGATCGGCAGACCGGTGAGCGCGTTCTTGAAGACCTGCTCGAAGCCGAGGAACTTGACGATCGAGATGTTGACGCTGGGGTGGAAGCGCAGCCCGCCCTTGTACGGCCCGAGCACCGAGCTGAACTCGACGCGGAAGCCGCGGTTGATCTGCACCTCGCCGGCGTCGTCGACCCACGGGACGCGGAAGATGATCTGCCGCTCGGGCTCGCACATCCGCTTGAGCACCGACCACTGGGCGTAGTCGGGCCGGCGGCCGGCGATGGGGCTCAGGCTGAGCATGAGCTCCTGGACGGCCTGGAGGAACTCGGGCTCGCCGGGGTTGCGCGCCGTGACGAGGTCGAGCTGGGTCTGGAGTCGGGGGTGCAGGTCGGGCACGTCGGACCTCAGCCCGCGCGGTGGGCGGCGAGCGCCTCGGCGACCGGGGTGTCACCGGTGTTGAACTCCACGGTGACCCCGCCCAGGCGCACGCCCTCGCGGACGGTCCCGGCGATGACGGCGGCGACGTCGGCCCGCGGGACCTGACCGCCCTCGGTCGCGTCGGCGTCGATCCGCCCCGTGCCGGGGTCGAGGGTGAGCCCGCTCGGGCCGAGGATGGTCCACGTGAGCCGGCTCGAGCGCAGGTGCTCGTCGGCCTCGGCCTTGGACTGGGCGTAGGCGTAGAAGCCGTCGTCCTCGGGGACGCCGTGGTCGAGCCCGGCGCCGTAGTAGCTGACCATGACGTAGTGCCCGACGCCGGCGCGGGCCGCGGCGTCCATGCTGCGCACGGCGGCGTCGCGGTCGACCGCGTAGGTGCGCTCCGGGCTGCCACCGCCGGCACCGGCCGACCACACGACGACGTCGACGCCCTCGAGCAGCTCGGCCATCGCGTCGGTGTCGAGCTCCTGGACGTCGGCGACCTCCGGGTCGGCGCCGGTGGCGGCGACCTCGTCGGCGTGGTCGGGGTTGCGGATGAGCGAGGTGACGCGGTGCCCGTCCGCGACGAGGAGAGGGGCGGCCAGCAGGGCGACCTTGCCGTGTCCGCCGATGATGAGCACGTGTGCCATGAGGGTCCTTCCGCAGGGGATCGGGTCCTCACGACCCTACGACCTAGCTGCGCACGATCGTCGTGCGCACCCTCGTCAGGCTCGGCGTGCGGGGGGTGCTGCTGAAGCCGAAGCGCGGCGGCGGGTCCACCGGGGCGAGTCGGCCGAGGTCGACGCCGCGCCAGCTGCCCGCGACGGCCTCGACGGCGTGCTGGTCTCGCGCGCCGTAGTACTCGCGGCGCCCGCCCCCGGCGGTGCCGACCGTGCGCACCCCGGGGTGGAGGAGACGGGCGAAGGGGTCGGCGAGGACGGCGACGGGACGGCTCGTCGCGAGCGCGGTGGGGATCGGGCGCAGCAGCCGGCCGGTCGCGGTGCGCCCGCCGAGGACGACGTCGAGGACGAGCTCGCCCGCGCTGACGTGCCACCTGCGGCTCGCACCGTCGCCGGTGTCGCGCACGGTCACCGGGCAGTGGACGACCTCGTCGAAGTTGTAGGTCTGCGAGACGTACTCGGCGACCGCCTCGTCCGGGGCGAGCAGCACCCGCTGGTCGTCGGCGGTGGCGAGCATGACGTCGGCGAAGGCGCCGAGCGGCGAGCCCTCCCAGCGCCCCACGACGACCCGGACCCCGGAGGTCGTGCCGACGCCGAGGATGGCGCCGTCGAAGCGATCGATGGCCATCTCGTCATCCTCGCACCGAGGGGCCCCAGGGAGCGGTCAGGGGGCAGCCCTACGGTGACCCCGTGGAGTGGGCCGATCTCGCGCAGCGCTGGTCCCCTGCGGCGCGCACCGAGCTGCTCGCGCCCCAGGGCGTCCTCGTCGTCCTCGCGGTGACCGCGCTCGCCGTCGGCTGGTCCCCCGCCTGGCGGGTCCTGCGGCTCGGCGTGACGCTCGTCCACGAGCTCGGGCACGCCGTCGTCGGGGTCCTCTCCGGTCGCCGCTTCACCGGCTTCGTCCTGCGCCCCGACATGTCGGGCCACACGGTGACCGTCGGGCGCCCGCGCGGCCCGGGCCTGGCCGCGACGACGTGGGCGGGGTATCCCGCGCCTGCCGTCGCGGGGGCGGTGCTCGTGCTCGCCGCCGCCCGTGGCTGGGCCGCACCCGTGCTCACCCTGACCCTCCTCGCCCTGCTCGTCTCCCTCGTCTACGTGCGCTCGGCCCTCACCGGTGTCGTCGTCCTCGCCGTCCTCGCAGCCGGCGGCTCGCTGTGGTGGTGGCGGGACGACGTAGTGCAGCAGCACGTGCTCGTCGGCCTCGGCCTGCTCCTGCTCGTCGGGGCGTGGCGTCACCTCGGCGCCACCGTCCGCTCCCGCGACGCGGGCAGCGACTCCTCGGCGATGGCCCGGCTCACCAGCGTGCCGGGGGCCGTGTGGCAGGGCAGCTTCGCGCTCGTGTGCGCCGGCGCCACCTGGGCGAGCGGCGCCGCGCTCCTCGCCGCCTGGGGCTGAGCCGCACCGACACCCCGTCCTGCCGACTAGGTGTACTCGGTCACGACGTTGGTGACAGGCGGCTGATGGGTGGGAGTCCGCCCAGAGCGGTGTGGCGTCGTCGAGTGTTGTACTGCTCGAGCCAGGGTGCAAGGGCGGCTGCGCGGTCG
>NZ_JAKLYZ010000006.1:0-235927 GCF_040900765.1 Janibacter sp. Y6 | reverse complement strand
AACCAGCAACGAGCAGACGCCCTTGCACCCTGGCTCGAGCACTACAACACTGAACGCCGCCACACCGCACTCGGCGGCCTCGCCCCGACCAGTCGACTGTCAACAACCTGACGGCCGAGTACAGCTAGCGTCGGGAGGACCCGTGACGAAGGAGGAACCCCATGGCCAAGGACTCGAGCGCGAAGGGCGACCCCGGCCCGTCCGTGAAGGACCCGGAGGTCTACGAGGCCCTGCGCGACGACGGCGCGAGCAAGGAGAAGGCAGCCCGGATCGCCAACGCCGCGGCCAACAGCTCCCGCTCGCAGGTCGGGCGCAAGGGCGGTCACGGCGAGGACTACGACGAGCGCACGAAGGACGAGCTCATGGAGCGCGCCCGTGAGCTCGACATCGAGGGTCGCTCGTCGATGACGAAGGACGAGCTCATCGACGCGCTGCGCAACCACTGAGCGCCGGGGTGGCCCGAGCGCCTCAGCCGAAGACGGTCACCGTCTGCCGGCTGATGGCGACGAGCGTGCCGTCGGGCCGCCACACGTGCGCGTGGGTGTGCCCGTAGCCGTGCCCGGCGTGGTCGGTGCGCACCTCGTAGGCCCAGTAGGCGTCGGGCTCGGCGGTGACGTCCTCGACGAGCTCGAGGGTCCACGTGAGGCTGCTCGCCGGGCGCGGCTGCGCGAGCATCTGGATGACGGCCGGCGGCCACGCGTCGACGAGCGAGACGAAGTGCTCCTCGCCGAAGGTCGGGGTCGGCTCGCGGAAGCGCATCCAGCCGAGCATGTGAGAGGTCGACGCCGTCGTGTACGGCATTCCGCCGTCGGCCAGGCGCAGGTCGACGTGGGCGAAGAAGTCCGGGGTCACCCCCGGGACGTGGGGCAGCGCGGTCGTCTCGTCCGGCGATGGCAGGACGGGGTAGGCGGCGGAGGGGGCGACGGAGACCGTCGAGGCCCGCTCCGCTCCGAGGCTCGCGAGCAGGACGGCGACGACCGCGCCGTCCTGGCGCATCGTCACCTGCCCCTGGGTCACGCTCGAGCCGGCGCGCAGGACGCTGACGTCGAGGTCGGCGGGGCCGGCCGTCGCGGGGGCGACGAAGGAGACGGTCATCGACCGAAGGGGGAGCCCCTGCGAGGCCCCCTCGAGACGGCCGCGCAGGGCTGCGAGCATCACCCCGGCGACGACCCCGCCGTAGGTCGCCCGACCCTGCCCCCAGCCCGCCGCGAGGCGACCGGAACCGGCCCTCGCGGCGTCGAGCATCGACTGCAGATCACTCGCGTGCGTCATGCGGCAGATCCTGCCATCCGGCGCAGGTCTGCCACTCGACGAGGGGGTGGACAGGCAGATCCGCGAAGATCCAGGAGCAAAACCGTCCACGGTCCCCTGACCTGCACCGACGTGACAAACCTCTGTCCAGGGATGGGCTTGCCAACCTTCCTACACTGGTCGTGTGACTCAAGGAATTCGCATCGGAGAGCTGGCCCGCAGGACGGGTCTGTCCCCTGATGTCCTGCGCGTGTGGGAGCGCCGCTTCAAGCTCTTCACCCCCGATCGGACCCCTGGCGGGTACCGCCTGTACACGCCCACCGACGAACGCCTCGCCCGCGACGTCATCGCGCTCAAGGAGCAGGGCATCGGGCTCGCGGCCGCCGTCAAGCAGGCCCGGTCGGCCTTCGAGCCCGGGGCCCCCGTCCCGACGAACGAAGAGCTGGCCAAGGACATCGACGACGCGGTCTGCGCCCTCGACCAGGTCGCCGTCGTCGCCGCCGTGCGCCGCGCGACCCACCTGCTCGGGGTCGAGGCCGCCATCGTCGACGTCTTCCTGCCCTACCTCGTCGTCCTCGGGCACCAGTGGGAGACGGGTCAGGTCTCCGTGGCGCACGAGCACTTCGCGAGCCACACGATCCGCAAGCACGTCGGAGCCCTCGGTCTCGACCTCGCCTCGGCCGGTCGGCGCGTCGGCATCGTCGCCTGCCCGCCCGGCGAGCGCCACGACATCGCGGCGCTCATGACCGCCGTCGTGCTCTCCCGCCGGGGCTGGTCGGTGCGCTTCCTCGGCGCCGACACCCCGCTCGCCGCGATCGACACCGTCGCCACCCGGGTCCGGGCCGACGCGGTCGTGCTCGGCGGTACCCGGCGCGAGGTCTTCGAGCCCCTCACCCCGCTCGTGCGTCGGCTGTCCGGCTCGACCCAGGTCGCGATCGGCGGCTCGGGCGCGTCCGAGCAGCTCGCCACGAGCATCGGCGCGACCCTCCTGCCCTCGGACCCCGTGCAGGCCGTCCTGCACCTCGACGCGCTCGTCGTCGAGCCCTCGCGCTCGGCCTGACGGCCCCTCGGCGCAGGCCCCTGGCACGCCCCGACGGGGAGTCCTCCCCGCCCGGATCCTGGGCCGGCACGGCTCGTCGCCTGGCCCCTCGGGCATGCCGGATGGTTGGCTGACGGCCATGACGACCCCTCCGCCCCCCGGCACCCCTCCGCACGACCCCTCTGGCAGCACCGGCCCCGGCTACGGCCCGCCGAGCGGGCCCCCGTCGGGCCCCGGCTACGGCGGCCCCGCAGGCCCGGGCTACGGCAGCCCCAGCCCCTACCCCGGTGGGCCCGGTGGCGGGGGCTACGGCCCCCCGAGCGGCCCGGGCGGGTACATGTCCGCCCCGCCGCCCACCGGCGGCTACCGCACGAGCCAGCTCGAGCCGGTCGAGGCGATCAAGTACGGCTGGGCCGCCTTCACCCGCAACCCCGTGCCCTACCTGCTCGTCACGCTGCTGACCCTCGTGCTCACGGGCCTCTTCAACGTCCTCGGCACCTACCTCGACGGCGGCTTCGACCTCGACGCGAGCGGGAACGGCGCGAATGCCGCGTGGAGCCTGCAGCCCTTCGGCATCCTCTTCAGCATGGTCGGCAGCATCATCGCCTCGATCATCTCGCTGGGCATGCTGCGGATGTCCTTCGACGTCCTCGACGGGCGCAAGGCCGAGCTCGGGCGGATGTTCAGCGGCTACAACGTCGGGATCGGCATCCTCACCGGCATCGTCGTCAGCCTGCTGACCTCGGTGGGCTTCCTCTTCTGCATCCTGCCGGGCTTCGTCGTCGGCTTCTTCCTGCTCTTCGCCAGCTCGCGGGTCGTCGACAGCGGCGCCGGGGTGGGCGACGCGCTCTCCGGCAGCTTCCGGCTCGTCAAGGACAACGCCGGCCCGATCTTCCTCTGGGTCCTGCTGCTCGTCCTGCTCGTCATCGCCTCGGTGTGCACCTGCGGCATCGCGCTCTTCGTCACCGTGCCGATCTTCAGCATCAGCACGGCGTACGTCTACCGCGTCATCACCGGCGGGCAGGTCGCCCAGCCGGTCTGACCCGCTACTGCGCCAGCCCTGCGGCCCCGGCGACCCAGTCCCACATCCGGGCTCGGTCGGCCGGGGTCGTGGCATGTCGGCCGAGGTAGGCCGTCGGCCGCGGGCGCCGGTCGTGCCACAGGCCGCCGCCGACCCGCCGGGGTCGGGTCGCGACGAGCCACACGCTCGTGTCGGCCCCCTCCTGCGCCGAGCGCAGCACCGGGCGCGTCACCCGCTCGAAGCGGGGCAGCGAGGCGGTGATGCCCGGCGTCGACGCCCAGCCCGGGTGGGTCGCGTAGACCGCGACGCCGTGGGCGCCCCACCGCTCCTGCAGCGCGCCGAGGATCTCGACCTGGGTGCGCTTGGAGCGCGCGTAGGCCGTGGCCCCTGCGTACTCGCCCTGCAGGTACTCCGGGTCGTCGACGGGCAGGTCCTGGGTGTACATGCCGCCCGACGTCACGAGGACGACGCGCGCGTCGTCGGTGAGCGCCGGCAGCAGCAGCTCGGTGAGCAGCACGGGCCCGAGCACGTGCAGCGCCATCGTCTGCTCGTGCCCCTGCTCGCTCTCGGTGCGCTCGGGGGGCAGGGCCCCCGCGTTGTGCACGAGCCCGCGCAGCGCGACCCCCGCCTCGAGCAGCCGCCCGGCGAGGTCGCGGACGTCGTCGAGGTCGGAGAGGTCGCACCGCCAGGTCGTCAGCCGGGCGAGCCCGGCGTCGACGCCGCGGGCGACGTCCTCCCCCTTCGCCTCGTCGCGGACGACGAGATGCACGTGCGCGCCGAGGTCGTGGAGCATCTGCACGCACGCCTCGCCCAGGCCCGACGAGGCTCCGGTGACGACGACGTGCGTCCCGACGAGCGCGCCGGACGGGCTGTCCGGCGGCCACCCCGGCAGCCGCCGACGGGCCGCGAGGCCCAGGCGGGTGTACCCGCCCACGACCGAGAGGTCGAGGGCCGAGTCGATCGCTGCCGAGACGGGGTGCGTCATGCGCTGGCCTCCTGGAGGTCGTCGGTCGAGACGCGCTGGTCGACGCGCTCGATGCTCAGCTGGTGCACGTCGAGATAGCTCGCCTCGAACCCCGCGCGGCTGTAGCACAGGTAGAAGTGCCACATCCGACGGAAGGTCTCGTCAAGGCCGAGGTCGAGCGACGGCCATGCCCGCTCGAAGCGGTCGTCCCACATCCGCAGGGTCTGCGCGTACGACGGGCCCATCGCGAGGTCCTGGGCGACCCGCAGGCCCGACGGGGCCATCGCGCGGTCCATCGCCTCGAGCGAGGGGATGAGCCCGCCCGGGAAGATGTACTTGTGCACCCACGTGTACGTGTCTCGCGTCGCGAGCATGCGGTGGTCGGGCATGGTGATCGCCTGGATCGCGGCGCGACCGCCGGGGCGCAGCACGCGCTCGATCGTCGCGAAGTACTCGCCGAGGTAGTCCAGGCCGACCGCCTCGATCATCTCCACCGAGACGACGGCGTCGTAGGTGCCCTCGACGAGGCGGTAGTCGCGCACGAGGATCTCGACCTGGTCGGACAGCCCGGCCTCGGCGACCCGACGGGTGGCGAGGTCGGCCTGCTCGGTCGACAAGGTTACCGTCGTCACGTGGGCGCCACGGCGAGCCGCCCGCAGGGCCAGCTCGCCCCAGCCGGTGCCGATCTCGAGCAGCTGGGTGCCCGGGCCGACGCGGGCCTCGTCGAGCAGCCGGTCGAACTTCGCCGCCTGGGCGTCGGCGAGGTCGGCCTCGCCCGGGTCCGCGGTCGTGAAGAGGGCCGACGAGTACGCCATCGACGGGTCGAGGAAGGAGGCGAAGAGGTCGTTGGACAGGTCGTAGTGGCGCGAGATGTTCGACTGCGTGTTCTCGACGCTGTTGACCTCGGCGCTCGGGTGGCGGGCGACGTGGGCGGCCCGCAGCCGCTGCCAGCTCGCCGGGACGATGTCCTCGACGCGCTCGGCGAAGGCGGTGAGCACGGCCGTGAGGTCGTCGGCCTCCCAGTCGCCGGCCATGTAGGCCTCCCCGAAGCCGATGAGCCCGTGGGTCCCCACCCGGCGGGCGAGGTCGTCGAGACGGCGCACCTGGAGCAGCGGCAGGTCGGTGCGCCCGGCCTTGCCGCCGAGCACGGTGCCGTCGGGCAGCGCGACCCGCACGTCGAGTGAGCGGGCGACCGAGCGGATGAGGCCGGTGGTGACGCGGGCCGCGACCGCCGCGCGGGGGCCGGTCGGCACCGTGGCGACGTCGGGCCAGCGCACGGGGTCGACCCCGCCGCGTCCGAGGACGCCGGGCTGCGCCGGGTGCTCCGGGCGCTGCTGGACCGGCAGGCGGCGGGCCCACAGCGCGATGCCCTGCTGGCGGATCCGGGCCGCCACGGCGAGCGGCTCGGCGGGCTGGCGCCGGGCGATGCGGCGCACGGTGGCCAGCGTCGCGGGCGTGCCGCGGCCGCGCATCGTGGCGACGAAGGGGGCCTCGTCGTCGCGGTCGAGGCGCACGGCGACGTGCACCTCGTCGCCGGGCTCGGGGACGTGGAGCCGGTAGGTGCCCGAGACGTTGTTGAAGGGAGACACGTAGAGCTCCTTGTCGACCGTGGCGTCACCGCGCTCGTCGGGGTGGACGACGTAGGCGTGGCGGTCGCCGTAGGTGTTGTGCACCTCGACGACGACGCACGCCAGCTCGCGGTCCGGGCGGTAGCACCAGTAGACGGTGATGGGGTTGAAGACGTAGCCGAGGACCCGGGCGCTCGTCAGCATGAGCACCTGCCCGCCCTCGAGGTCGATGCCGTGCTCGGCGAGGAGGTGGTCGACGTTGTCGCGGATCGAGCGCTCGGGGTCACCGATGTGGTCACGGGCCTCGAAGCGGGCGAGCGCCCCGTGGTCGGGCAGGTGGTCGAGGTCGACGAGCCACGAGTAGGAGCGGGTCGAGAAGCGATGGCGAAGGGGGGAGCGCCGCGAGTGCTCGACCTTCGTGCGGTAGATCAGCGGGAGCACCGGGTTCGCCGGCGCAGGCTCCGTCCGCGGCGTCTCGTCCCACGTGGCGCCGAGACGCTCGGCGGCCCGTAGGCCGGACAGCGCACCGTCCTCGTGGAAGCCCCACCCGTGGTACGCGCCGGCGAAGACCACCCGGTCGGTGCCGATGGTGCCCAGCCGCTGCTGCGCGTCGACCGATGCGGCGGTGTAGAGCGGGTGCTCGTAGTCCATCGTCGCGATGACCTTGTCGGGGTCGACGAGGTCGGCGCCGCCGAGGGTGCACAGCAGCCGCGTGTCGCCGGTGCGCAGGCGCTGCAGCCGGGTGAGGTCGTAGGTGACGACGACCTCGCCGGGGCGCTCGGAGTCCGGGACGAGGTAGTTCCAGGACGCCCGCGCCCGCGGGGTGCGGGGCAGCACCGACTCGTCGGTGTGCAGCTGGGCGAGGTTGCGCGAGTAGGGGATCGCGCCGAGGACCTCGCGCTGGGCGTCGGTCGGCTCGGCGAGGAGCGACAGCGCGGCCGGCGCGTGGGTCGCCACGACGACGGCGTCGACGTGGTCGGTGCGGCCGTCGGCGAGGGTGATCGTCACCCCGTCCCCGCCCTCGCGCACGGAGGCGACCGGGCTGGAGAGGTGGACCTCGTCGAGCCGCGCCGCGACGCGCTCGACGTAGGTGCGCGAGCCGCCGGAGACGGTGCGCCAGGCGGGGCTGCCGAGGACGCCGAGCATCCCGTGGTGGGAGAGGAAGGTGAAGAGGGAGCGCGCCGGGTAGGCCTCGGCGTCGGCCGGGTCGCAGGACCACACGGCGGCGACGAGCGGGGTGAGGAACCAGCGCCGCAGGTCGGCCGAGAAGCCCTGCGCCGCGACGAACTCGCCCAGGCTCGGGCCGGTGCCGCCGTCCTCCGGTGCGTCGAGGAGCTCGCGGGCGGCCGCGTGGAAGCGGGGGATCTCGGCGAGCATCCGCAGGTAGCGCGGTCGGGCGAGCATCCGCGCGGAGGGGATGATGCCGCTCGCACCCTGGCCGCCGGCGTACTCGACGCCGTCGGAGTCGGCCCGCACCGACATGCTCATGTCGGACTGCTGCGCCTCGACGCCGAGCTCGTCGAAGAGGCGCAGGAGCGTCGGGTAGGTGCGGTCGTTGTGGACGATGAAGCCGGTGTCGACCGGCACGACGCGGCCGTCGACCTCGACGTCCTGGGTGTGGGCGTGACCGCCGAGACGGTCGTCGGCCTCGTAGAGGATGACGGAGTCCGTGCGCGACAGGACGTGGGCGGCCACGAGTCCGGAGACCCCGCTGCCGACGACCGCGACGCGGCGGCGTGCGCTCACAGGGAGCCCGCCGCGTCGGAGAGGGTGCGCTCGGTCTGGTCGGCGAGACGGCCGAAGAGGGCGGACATCACCGGGGTCGCGATCTTCAGCGGGCCCGACAAGGTGAGCTCGGCGTCGTAGACGACCGTGCTGCCCGCGCCGTGCTCGCGCACGTCGATGCGGTCGTGCAGGGTCGTCGAGCCGTTGCGCCCGGTGAGCTCGACGTGCGGGAAGTCGGCCCTCTCGAGGGTGTACATCACCTCGACCTCGCGGCCGCCGAAGCGGGAGACGTTGCGGTAGACCGAGCCGGGGCTCCCGTCCCCCTCGACGAGCTCGCACGACACGGTGCCGTGGTCCCACTCGGTGGCGTTGGTGAAGTCGGCCAGGTACGCGTGCACCCGGTGGGGCGGGGTGTCGGTGTGGATCTCGCGATGTGCACGAGGCATGGGGATGCTCCCTTCGATCGACGGACAGAGGACCAACTGACGGTCGGTCGTGTCCATGCCGTGTCCAACCTGTCGACCCGGGTGCAATGACGCTCCGTCGAGCAGGAAGGTACCCCCACCTGACGGATCACGTCGGGAGATGCCCGTGTCGACCTGCATACCTCCGGTTCGGAGCCATGGACGGCCCGGTTTGGTCGATCTTGCCCAGTGCGCGAAGGGGGAGGCGGCACGCCGCCGGCCACCGAGGACGACGGCCGCGATCGTCCAGACCGGCCATCATCGGCGGCAGGACGGCGCGACGACGGCCTGACCGTCGTCCGCATCCACCCGACCCCGGGGGCCCGGGTTTGGGGCGCTCGCCGCCCCGGCGGCCGCGCTCGGCCTGCAGTCGATCGCGATCCAGCGCTTCGGCGTCTTCGGTCTCTCGACGACCTATCTCACCGGCACGCTGACGACCGTCGTCATCCGGCTCGTCCCCGGGCACGGCGTGCGCGCGGTCCGGCACTCGGCGCTCATCCTCCTCGGGCTCGTCGTCGGAGCCGCAGCGATAGCCGGCCTCCTCGCGAGCGTGCCGATGCTCGCGCCGGTCCTGCTCGTCGGCACCGTCGGCTCGGTGCTCCTCGTCGTCCTCCTGCGCCGGGCGCTGGTGCACCGATGAGCCGCCACGTCGACCGCGTCGTCGAGTGGGCCGGACGCTCAGACGCCGGGGCTGCGAGCCGTCACCGCCGTCGCGCTGACCCCGGTGCTCAGCCCGCGTCGTCGAGCCGGGTGAGCGTCGTCTCGTAGGAGAAGTCGACCTCCGCGGGGGTCGTCGTCCCGCTGATCGGCGCTGCGCTGCTCGGGCGCGGCGTGCACGAGAGCGGGATGTGCCCCTCGGCGGCGAGCAGCCCCGAGGTCGGGTCGAGCCCGACCCAGCCCGCGCCGGGCACGTAGGCCTCGGCCCATGCGTGCAGCTCGGCGCTGTCGCGCGACGGGCCGTCCTCGCCGGGGGTCTGGAGCTGCAGGAGGTAGCCCGAGGCGAAGCGCGCGGCCAGGCCGGCATGTCGGAGCACCGCGACGAGCAGCCACGACGAGTCGCGGCAAGAGCCCACGGCGCGCTCCAGCGTCTCGTGCGGTGCCTGCGTCCCGGGCTCCATCCGGGTCGAGTAGGCGACGTGCGCGCGCACCGCGCGGTTGAGGCGGACGAGCAGCTCGACGACGGGCAGCTCACCCCCTTCGCCCCCGATCGCCCCGGCGATCGTCGACTCGACCCATGCGGTCGACTCCTGCGACAGGCCCGACCCTCGCGGCCCGTCGTCGACGGGCCGCAGGTAGGCCCCGAGGTCGTCGTGGAGGTCGGCCGGGTAGGCGAAGGGGGCGGTGCTCGCGTAGTCCTCGACGAAGAAGTCGAAGGGGTTGACCGGCGTGAGGTCGGCGACGAGGTCGACCGTGACCTCGAGCTCGTCGGCGGGGGCGGTGAAGACGACCTGGCCGACCCACCCGCCGAAGGGGTCCTGGTGCCACCGCAGGACGTGCTCGGCCGGCTCGACCCGCAGCTCGTAGCCCGAGACCGGGGTGCGTGCGTGCGGCGCGGGGCGCAGGCGGATCGCGTGGGGGAAGAGGTGGACCGGCTCGGCGAAGCGGTACGTCGTGCGGTGGTGCAGGGCGGCGCGGGTCGTCACGGCCTCCACCCTAGGGTCGGGCCGACCCATCCCCTGGTCTGATGCCCACGCCCAGGTCGGCGGGGGAGGATCAGGGGCATGACGCAGCAGGCCTACCCGCAGATGCAGCCCGTACCGCAGTGGACCCCGCCCGCCCCGGCCCCCCCGGTGCTCGCCGACGGCGCCGAGTACCACCTCGCGCTCACCGGCCCGGGGCAGTCGTGGTGGCGGCCGGTCGTCGCGCTGCTCACCGTGCTCGCCGGCTTCCTCGCGATCACCATCGGCTTCGGGATCGTCCTCGTCATCGGGCTCGTCGTCATCTCCGGGGGCGACCTCGACGCCGTCCTCGCCGACGAGAGCGCGATGCTGCGGATGGACGACCCCTTCGTCTTCGCGACGCAGAACCTCATGCTCGCCGCGCTGATCCCGCTCGCCGGCCTGACGACCTGGCTCGTGCACCGGGTGCGCCCGGGCTTCCTCTCCTCGGTCGTCGGTCGCTTCCGGTGGGGCTGGGCCGGCTGGTGCGCCCTGCTCCTCGTGCCGCTGTGGGGCGGGTACGTCGTCCTCGTCAGCGCCGTGCTGCCGACGAGCGCGGCCGGCGGCGGGCTCGGCGACGCCGCGCAGCGGCCCGAGCACTGGGTCCTCCTGCTCGTCCTCATGCTCCTCACGACGCCGCTGCAGAGCGCGGGCGAGGAGTACCTCTTCCGCGGGTGGATCATGCAGCAGATGGGTGCGGCCTTCCGCCACCGCTGGGCCGCCCTCGTCGCGTCGGTCCTCGTCTCCTCGGCACTCTTCGCCCTCGCGCACGGCTCGCTCGACGTGTGGGTGCTCCTCGACCTCATGGGCATGGCGACGGGCATGGTCATCCTCACCTGGCGCACCGGTGGTCTCGAGGCCGCCGTCGTGCTCCACGCGGTGAACAACCTCTTCGCCATCGGCTATGCGATCCTCTTCGGCGACCTCGCCGCGAGCTTCATCGACACGAGCACGACGAGCACGTGGACCGCGACGCTGGTGTCGTGGGTCGCCGTCGCCGTCGCGACGACCGCGCTGCTCCTGCTCGCCCGACGCCTCGGCGTGCAGCGCACCGTCGTGCCGCGCCCGAGCGCGCCGGCCCCGGTGGCGCCGCCGCAGCCGGCCTGGCGCTGAGGGCCAGGTCATGAGCCGTCGCCACGACCGGCCGACCTTCGCCGAGATGGTCCGCCAGCCCACGTGGAGCGAGCAGGAGGTCTCGACGACCGGGAGGCACGCGGTGCGCCCCGGCACGTACAACCAGGCCGGCGAGCTCTTCGACCCCGAGGGGGCGCCGCTGCGGAAGGTGCGCGACGACGTCACGGCCGACGACGCGCGCCGCCTCCTCGTGGAGGGCGCACGGCTCGTCCACGAGGGCTGCGGGTGCGGGGGCCACGGCGGGTGCCCGCCGCGGTGGTTCGGCGCAGCGGAGATCCGCGCCGTGCTCGCCGACGAGCAGGCCACATGGGTCCCCGACGAGGACGAGGGCGGCTGGGTCGACGTATGGGTCTGCGCCGCCGGCGAGGTCGTCTACGCGCACGGCGAGATCGCCTGGCTGCCCGATCAGGGCTGAGCCTCGCGCGGTCGCGCCGGCGGCGAGACCGCCCGGCGCATCGGCACAACCGACCCGCGTGCTGCGGCGTCTGAGGGGGCATGAGCCAGCAGCAGCGCGGCACCGGCGCCGCTCCCACCCGCCGGACGGTCCTGGCCGGGGCGCTCGCAGCGACCTCGACCCTCGCGACGACCGGGGCGGTCGCCGCCCCCTTCGTGCGTCCCACCACGCGCACCACCGCCGCCGACTGGGAGGCCCTCGACCGGGCGATCAGCGGCGACGTCCTCACCCCGGGCGACAGCGCGTACTCGAGCGCCCGCAGGCTCTTCAACCCCCGGTGGGACGGCGTGAGCCCGGCAGCGGTCGTGCGGGTGCGCAGCACCGCCGACGTCAGCGAGGCCGTCGACTTCGCCCGCAGCCGCGGCGTGCGCGCGGTCGTCCGGGGCGGCGGCCACTCCTACGTCGGCGCGTCGACCCGCACCGACGCCATGGTCCTCGACCTGCGCGCGCTCGACTCGGTGTCGCTGTCGGGCACGACGGCGAGCGTCGGGGGAGGGGCGACCCTCTACCCGGTGAAGTCCGCGCTCGCCGCCCGCGGTCGCTCGATCCCCACGGGCAGCTGCCCCACCGTCGGCGCCGGGGGGCTGACCCTCGGCGGCGGGCTGGGCGTCGACTCGCGCGCGCACGGCCTGACGAGCGACGCCGTCGTCGGTGCCACGGTGGTCACCCGCGACGGGTCGGTGCACCGGGTCGACGCGACGAACGGCAGCTCCCTGTTCTGGGCGCTGCGCGGCGGCGGGACCGGCCTGGGCGTCGTCACGGTGTGGCGCTACCGGACCCACGCGACCCGGCGCACCGGCTTCTTCTTCCTCACCTTCCCCACCTCGGCCGCGGTGCGCGTCCTCACCGGGTGGTCCCGGTGGCAGGCCGCGGCGCCCCGGTCGGTCTGGGGGAGCGCCCACGTCGAGGCGATGGGCTCGAAGGGGGTCCGCGTCCGGGTCGTCGGGGTGTGCGCCGCGGGTCAGGAAGCGGCCCAGGCCGAGGCGCTCGTGCGCGCCGTCGGGGTCTCGCCGACGTCGCGGTCGACGCGCAGCACCGACTACCTCGACGGGGTGCGGCTGCTCGGGGGCGGGACGACCTCGGCGCGCGAGAGCTTCTACGCCGGGTCGGACGTGCTGCGGGTGATGACGACGGGCACGGCCGAGGCCGTCGTCGGGGTGATGGCTCGGCGGGCACGTAGCGGCGGCACGGGAGCGGCGATCCTCGACCCGCTCGACGGCCGGGTGCAGGACCTCGAGCGCGACGACACCGCCTTCCCGTGGCGCGCCCACAGGGCGACGGTGCAGTGGTACCTCGGGCTGTCGTCGAGCTCCGCGACGGCGTGGTCGGCGGCCGCCGATGTCGTCGACGCGGCCCACTCGGCCCTGGGGTCGCGCTCCTCCGGCGGGTACGTCAACTACCTCGAGCGATCCCGTCCGCTGCGCGACTACCTGGCCGGCAACGCCGACCGCGTGGCCTACCTCCGCACGAGGTACGGGGTCCGCTGAGCACACCTACGATGAGCGCGTGACCGACCCCATCGACCGCAGCGCCGTCGTCGGGGTCGACGTCGGCGGCACCCGCATCAAGTCCGTGCTCGTCGACGGCGAGGGCGAGGTGCTCGCCGCCAAGGTCGTCCCCACGCCGAGCCGTCCGGGTCCCGAGCTCGGCCGCGTCGCCGCCGGTCTGCGCCGCGACCTCGAGGACGAGGCCGGGGTGCCCGCGGGCGCGCTCGCGGTCGTCGTGCCGGGCCTGGTCGAGGAGGTCGTCGGCATCGCCCGGTGGTCGGCGAACCTCGGCTGGAGCGACCTGCCCCTCACCCAGCTGCTCGCCGAGCACCTCGACGTACCGGTGACGAGCGGCCACGACGTGCGCGCTGGCCTGCTCGCGGAGCACCGCCTGGGGGCCGCGCGCGGTGTGGACGACGTCGTCTTCCTCCCCCTGGGCACCGGCATCGCCGCGGCCCAGATGACGGGCGGTCAGGTCGTCGCCGGGTCGTCGTGGACCGGCGAGGTCGGTCACGTCGTCGTGCGCCCGGGCGGGCCCGTGTGCGGCTGCGGGGCGGCGGGCTGCCTCGAGGCCGTCGCGAGCGCGGCGGCCCTCGGCCGTGCGTGGAGCGCGGCGAGCGGTGAGGAGCGCGATGCCGAGCACCTCGCCGGTGCGGTCGCTCAGGGCGACCCGGCTGCGGTGCAGATCTGGCAGCAGGCCGTCGATGACCTCGCGCTCGTGCTCGCGCCCGTGATCTCCGCGGCAGGCACCCGTCTGCTGCTCGTCGGTGGCGGTCTCGTGCTCTCCGGTGACCTGCTGCTCGACCCCCTTCGCTCCGCGCTCGCCGCCCGCCTGCCCGGGCGGACCGACCTCGAGGTCGCCCCCGCCGCCCTGGGTGACCGCGCCGGGGCGCTCGGTGCCGCGTGCCTGGCCGCCGACCTCGTGAGGAGCGCCCCATGATCGTCACCGTCACGCCCAACCCCGCGCTCGACGTCACCGGCCACGTCGGTCGGGTCGTTGTCGGCGAGAGCCACCGCCTCACCCGGGTCACCGCCCGCGCAGGGGGCAAGGGGGTCAACGTCGCCGCGGTCGCCTCGGCGCTGGGCGTGCCCGCGACCGCCATCCTCGCGGTCGGTCCGGAGAGCGCCGCGACCTTCGAGGCCGATCTCGCCCGTCGTGGGGTGCCCGCCGTGCTCGTCCCCAGCCCGGTGCCGACACGACGGTCGATCGCCGCCGTCGACGCCGACGGCGAGGCGACGGTGCTCAACGAGGAGGGCGAGGCGCCGCCGTCGCAGACGTGGGACGCGCTCGTCGAGGCGCTCGCGCGGGCGTGCGACGGGTCCGACGCACTCGTCGTCTCGGGGTCCGTCGCGCCCGGGTCGCCCGACGGGGTCGTCACCCGGCTGCTGCGGACCGGCGCCGCCGCGGGCTGCGCGCTCGTCGCCGACGCCCGGGGCGAGGACCTGCTGGTGGCGCTGGAGACCGCGCGGAGGGAGGGCTGGCGGCTGCTCGCCAAGCCCAACCTCTCCGAGGCGCGCGAGAGCCTCGGCGACGACGCGCTCGACGCGGCGGCGTGCGCGGCCGCCCTGCTCGACCTCGGCGCGTGGTGCGCGGTCGTCTCCGACGGCGCACGGGGCCTCGTCCTCGCGGTCCGCGACGGGGACGGTGTCGCCAGCTGGTCCGCCCGTCTGCCCGAGCCGGTCCGGGGCAACCCCACCGGCGCGGGCGACGCGCTCACCGCCGCGCTCGCCGCGCACCTCGGCCCGCGGGAGCCGGACTGGGAGCGGGCGCTGCGTGCCGGCGTCACCTGGTCCGCCGCCGCCGTGCTGCGCCCGGTCGCCGGCGAGGTCGACCCCGCCGACGTCGCCCGTCTCGAGACACAGGTCGAGATCACGCGCCTCTGAGGGGCTCGCGCGTCGCTCCCCTCGCCCCTCGACCTGCCACCCTTCCCGCTGAGCACCGCTCCTTGTCCGTGGGGACCGCTCTTCGCGGGCCGGCGAGGACCGGGGCTCGCGGACTGCGAGCGGGGTTCGGCGAAGGGGGAGGGTCAGGGGCGCAGGGGGAGGGTCAGGGGCGCAGGGCGAGGAGGCGCAGGAGGCGCTCGGCCTCGGCGGCCACCGCGTCGCGGCCGGCGCCGAGGTAGGCGCGGGTGTCGACGGTCGGGCGCTCGGCGAGACGTGCCGACATCGCCTGCGTGAAGACGGAGTTGAGGTGCGTCGCGATGTTGATCTTCGTCATCCCCGCCCGGACCGCGCCGACGAGACCGTCGTCAGGGACCCCGCTCGAGCCGTGCAGGACGAGCGGCACGGGCACCTGGGCGGCGATCGCGGCCACGAGGTCCTCGTCGAGACGGGCGGTGCGCTCGGTCATCGCGTGCGAGCTGCCGACCGCCACGGCGAGGGCGTCGACGCCGGTGTCCTCGACGAAGCGGGCGGCATCGGCGGGGTCGGTGCGCGCCCCCGGGGCGTGCACGCCGTCCTTGCCGCCGACCTCGCCGAGCTCGGCCTCGAGGCTGGCACCCGCCGCCGCGCACCAGCCGGCCACCTGGCGGGTGGTCTCGCGGTTGGCCTCGTCGGGCAGGGTCGAGCCGTCGTACATCACCGAGGTGATGCCGAGGTCGAGCGCCTCACGGACGAGCTCGACGGAGACGGCGTGGTCGAGGTGGACGACGACGGGCTGGGCGCAGTCCTGGGCGATCGCGAGGGTCGCGAGCGCCAGCGGGCGCAACGACCCGTGGTAGCGCACGCAGTTCTCGCTGATCTGCATGACGACCGGCAGGCCCGCAGCCTCGGCGGCCGTCGCGTACGCCTCGGCGTGCTCGAGCTGGATGACGTTGAAGGCCGCGACACCGGTCCCGCCCTCGCGGGCCGGGCGCAGGACGGAGGCGAGGTCGACGGCACCCATCGCGGTGGTCAGCTCGCGTCGAGGACGATCGAGCGGGTGAGGTGGCGCGGCTGGTCGGGGTCGACGCCCAGGGCCTCGGCGCGCGCCATGCAGAGCCGGTGCACGCGCACGAGCTCGGCCATCGGGTCGAGGTCACGGTGCTCGACGTGGGCACCGGTCGCCGCGACCTGCTCGGCCAGGCCCTGCGGCAGGTCGCCGATGCCCCAGACGGCGCGCCCGTCCGTCGCGATGCTGATCGGGCCGTGGCGGTACTCCATGGCCGGGTAGGACTCGGCCCAGAACTGCGCGGACTCGCGCAGCTTCAGGGCGGCCTCGTGGGCCAGACCGACCGTCCAGCCCTGCCCGAGGAAGGTCACCTGCTCGGCGGTGAGCAGCGGGCCGAGGTCGGTGACGTCCTGGGCGAGCACCCCGCGGGCGTCGGAGACGGCGCGGGAGAGGTCGTCGCCGAGGCTCGCGCGCAGCAGGGCGAGGGTCGAGGTGGCGAAGCGGGTCTGCACGACGGACTGCTCGTCGACGTCGGCCATCGAGATCGTCGACTCCGAGCGCTCGAAGACGGGCGTGCCCGGCGTCGCGACGAGGCTGACGTGGGGGGTGCCGGCGGCGCGCAGCTGCTCGACGACCTCGGCCACCTCGGTTGTCGTGCCCGAGCGGCAGATGACGACGACCCGGTCGTACCCGCGGTCGAGACGGTGCTCGCTGGCCGCCCACGCGTCGGTGAGGCCCTGCCCGAGCTCCTCGCGCCGGGCGGCGTAGGCCTGGCCCATGAACCACGACGTGCCGCACCCGATCGTCGCGACGTGCTCGCCCGGGCGGGGGAGGAGGTCGGCCACCTCCGGCAGCCGAGCGGCGGTCCGCTCCCAGTCCTGCGGCTGCCCCTCGACCTCGCGGGCCAGATGGGTACGGGGATCGGTCATGGTGCAGCTCCTGAGGCGTCGGTCGGCGCGATCCACCGTGCTGATCGCTGATGCGCAGTTATCAGCCTAACCGCGCACAAGCGCGCACGTCCACTGCCGCTACCATCTGACCATGGCAGACGACGCAGTGCCGCGCCACCGTCCGGGCCCCGGCGCCGGCACCGCCCTGCCCGACGCGCCCTCGGCCACGCCGCCGGCCACCCGCTCGGGGCGCTGGTCGGCGATGCTCGACCTGCTCGCGACGACCGGCCGCCTCGGGGTGAGCGAGACCGCCGAGCGGCTCGGGGTGAGCGAGGCGACGGTGCGCCGCGACTTCGCCGAGCTCGCCCGACGCCAGCTCGTCACCCGCCAGCACGGCGGCGTCGTCGCCGCCTCGATCGCCTACGAGCTGCCCTACCGCTACCGCTCCAGCCAGGGCGACGAGTCCCTCGCCCGGATCGGGGCGAAGGTCGCCGAGCTCGTGCGGCCCGGCCAGGTCGTCGGCCTCAACGGCGGCACGACGACGACCGCGGTCGCCCGCGCCCTCACGGCGCGCGAGGAGCTGCTCGCCGCCCCGGGCCTGAGCATCGTCACCAACGCCCTCAACATCGCCGCCGAGGCGGTGCTCCGCCAGCACGTGCGGTGCGTGAGCCTGGGCGGGGTGGCCCGGCCGGAGTCCTTCGAGACGACCGGGCCGATCGCGATGCAGGCGCTCGAGCAGCTGTGGCTCGACACGGCCGTCGTCGGGGTCACCGGTCTCACCGTGCGCGAGGGGGCGACCTGCGACCTCGAGGACGAGGCCGCCCTCATCCGCGGCATGATCGCCCGGGCCGGCGAGGTCGTCGTCGTCACCACCGCCGCCAAGCTCGGCACGCGCGGCTTCGCGTCGATCTGCGGCGCCGCTCAGATCACCCACCTCGTGACGACCCGCCCGGAGGGTGAGGGTGCCGCGGTCGCGGAGAAGCAGCTGCAGGCGATGACGGCGGTCGGGGTGCAGGTCCACATCGTGTGATTGACCGTGCGCGTTTCGTGACACGAGCACGCACGAACGTCCTTGCGCAGAGTGCATGCCAGGCCTAGGTTGTCCCCCATAGCGCGACCGGCGAGGCGAGCACCACGCCCGCTCTGCCGCCCGCAGCCTCTCACCTGAGGGCGGGTCCGGCACGTCGGCCGCCGTCGACAAGGGAGAGTCATGACGAAGAAGTCACTGGTCCTGGCGGCGCTGACCGCCGGCACGCTCGGACTGGCCGCCTGCGGCGGCGGCACCGGTGCGGGGAGCGCCGACGGCGGCGGCGGGGACGGCGAGAAGGCGACGTCGATCAAGCTCGTCGCGGCCGAGTACTCGAAGGACAACACGAAGGCGTTCTGGGACGACTTCGCCAAGAAGTACAAGGACGAGACCGGCTACGACCTCGAGGTCCAGATCATCAGCTGGGACAACATCGACCAGCAGTCCTCGACGATGATCCAGAACAACCAGGCGCCCGACATCCTCAACCTCAACGCCTACGCGAGCTACGCGAAGGACGACCTGCTCTACAGCGCCGACGAGGTGCTCAGCGACGAGGTCCAGGGCGACATCCTCGACACCTTCGTCAAGTACGGGACCTACGAGGACAAGTTCTACGGCTTCCCGGACCTCTCCAGCGCCCGCGCGCTCTTCTACAACAAGGACCTCTTCGACAAGGCCGGCATCGACGCCCCGCCGAAGACGTGGGACGAGCTCGCCGAGGACGCGAAGAAGGTCTCCGCCCTGGGTGACGGCACCGCGGGCTACGCCCTGCCGCTCGGCCCGGAGGAGAGCCAGGGCGAGTTCTCCATGTGGCTGTTCAACAACGGCGGCACGTGGAAGGACGACTCCGGCTGGACGATCAACTCCGACAAGAACGTCGAGACGCTGAGCTTCCTCAAGAAGATGACCGACGACAAGGTCACCCAGAACAACCCCGGCAAGACCAACCGCGCGGACGCCTTCGACCTCTTCGCCTCCGGCAAGGCCGGCATGGTCGTCGGCTTCAGCCCGCTCGCCGCCCAGCTCGACGAGGAGGACAAGGTCGACTACGAGGCCGCGCCCTTCCCGAGCAACGACGGCACGGACTCGAAGACCTTCGGCGTCACCGACTACCTCATGGCCTTCAAGAAGGACGGCAACGAGGACGCGGTGAAGAAGTTCTACGAGCTGTACTACCAGCCCGACCAGGTCAACACCTTCATCGAGAAGGAGGGCTTCCTGCCCGTGACCAAGTCCGGCGTCGAGGAGTTCGCCGACGACGAGGACCTCAAGGTCTACCTCGACACCCTGCCCAACGCGCAGCTCACCCCGACCGACGACCCGACGTGGGACAAGGTCAAGCTCGCGGTCCAGCAGAACCTCGGCGGCGCCGTGTCCGCCGACGGCGACCCGAAGGCCGTGCTCGACGAGCTCCAGAAGACCGCCGAGTCCCAGCAGTGACCACCCGAGGACGGCGCCGTCGCCGGCAGGTCGGTCAGGTCAGCTCGGCGCAGGCCTGGCTCTGGCTGGCGCCGGCGACGGCGCTGATCCTCGGCATCGTGCTCTTCCCGGCGATCATGCTCGTGAGCGCCAGCCGCGGCGAGTACTCGATCACCGGTCTGCGCACCGGTGACGCCGGGTGGAGCAACTACACGAAGGTCCTCGACCACCCGGCCCTCGGCGTGGTGCTCAAGAACACCCTCGTCTGGGTCGTCGTCGTTGTCGCGCTGACGATCGTCATCTCGCTGGCGCTCGCGCAGCTGCTCGTCAAGGACTTCCCCGGGCGCCGCTTCGTGCGGTGGGCCGTCATCGTGCCGTGGGCGGCCTCGCTCGTCATCACCAGCCAGCTCTTCGTCCTGCTCTACGACTACAACTACGGGATGATCAACCACCTGCTGCGCTCGGTGGGGATCATCGACACCTCGATCGACTTCCTCGGCGACGACCGGCTCACGCTCGCGTCGATGATCGTCGTCGGCGTCTTCGTCTCGCTCCCCTTCACGATCTTCGTCTTCATCGCGGGCCTCAACGCGATCCCGGACGACGTCATGGAGGCAGCGACCGTCGACGGCGCGAGCCCGTGGCAGCGCTACCGCCATGTCACCCTGCCGCTGCTCAAGCCGGCGCTGCTCGTCGCGAGCGTCCTCAACGTCATCTACGTCTTCAACAGCTTCCCGATCGTCTACACGCTCAACGACCGCAACCCCGGGTACGCGCACGACACGACGATCACCTTCATGTACAAGCTCGCCTTCAAGAGCCAGGAGAAGGACGTGGGCATGTCCGCGGCCGCGGGCATCTTCAACGTCATCCTCATCCTCGTCGTCATCGCGATCTACATGAAGGTCGTCAGCTGGAAGGAGGAGACCCGATGAGAGTCCAGGCCACCACGCCGCGCCGTCGTCTCCCGCTCACCCTCGCGGGCGCCGCGGTCGCGATCGTCTTCCTCCTGCCCTACGTCGTCATGGTGCTCGACTCCTTGCGCACGAGCCGCGACGTCAAGACGACCCCGCCGAGCTTCCTGCCGCGGGTGTGGCAGTGGGACACCTACGCCCAGGTCCTCGGCGACGAGCGCTTCCGGGCGTGGCTGCAGACCAGCCTGGTCGTCGCGATCGGCTCGACGGTCCTCGTCGTCCTCGTCGCGGTGCCCGCGGCGTACATGACGGCCCGCTACCGCTTCCGCGGGCGGATGATCTTCCTCGTCGTCGTGCTCGTCACCCAGATGTTCAGCCCGACCGCGCTCGTCGTCGGCCTCTACCGCCAGTTCTTCGAGCTCAACATGGTCAACACCTACGGCGCGCTCATCCTCACCAACGCCGGCTTCAACCTCGCCTTCGCCGTGTGGATCCTCCACGGCTTCTTCTCCTCGATCCCGACCGAGGTCGAGGAGGCGGCGCTGCTCGACGGCGCGACCCGCATGCAGGTGCTGTGGCGCGTCATGCTCCCGCTCACCCGCCCGGGCCTGGTGACGGCGACGATCTTCACCTTCATCGCCGCGTGGAACGAGTACGTCGTGGCGCTCACCCTGATGATCGACGACGACAAGAAGCCGCTGACGGTCGGCATGCGCTCCTACATCACCGGCTACGAGCAGAACTGGGACCAGCTCTTCGCGGCCTCGGTCATCGCCGTCGTCCCGGTCGTCATCCTCTTCGCGATCATCGAGCGGCACCTCGTCGGCGGCCTCACCGCCGGCAGCGTGAAGTGAGCCCGCACGACGACGTGCTCGACATCCATGTCCACGGCGCCGTCGGGGAGCCCTTCGGCGGCACCGTGGAGGGCACCCTCGCCGCCGCCGCGCACCACGGCGGTGGGGTCGTCGCGAGCCTCGTCTCGGGCACGCCCGACGAGATGGCCCGCCAGGTGGGGGTCGTCGCCGCGGCGATGACGAAGGGGGATCCCCGCAGCTCGGCGATCCGCGGGATCCACTGCGAGGGCCCCTTCCTGTCAACCGTGCGCCGCGGGGCGCACGACCCGCACGTGCTCCGCGACGCCGACCCGGCGCTCGTCGAGCGGCTCGTCGGGGTCGCCGCAGACGCCGGCGCCCCCGGCGGGATCAAGCACTGGACCTTCGCCCCCGAGCGCACGAGCGGGGGGCTCGCCCCCTTCGTCCGCACCCTCGTCGAGCACGGCGTCGTGCCGGCGGTCGGTCACACCGACGCTCCCGCCGCGCAGGTGCGCGCGGCGCTCGGGCTCGTCGCCGACACGCTCGGCGCTCCCGGCCTGGTCACCCACCTCTTCAACGGCATGCCGGCCTTCCACCACCGCTCCGGCGGACCGGTGGCCGCCGCGATGTCCGCGGCGGCCGCCGGCGAGTGCCTCGTCGAGGTCATCGCCGACGGCGTGCACGTCGCGCCCGAGGTCGTGCGGATGGTCTTCGAGACCCTCGGGCCGGACCGGGTCGTGCTCGTCAGCGACGCGATGTCGGCGACGGGTCTGGGCGACGGCGACCACCTCCTCGGCACGCTGCCGGTGCGGGTGCGCGACGGCGTCGCGCGTCTCGTCGTCGAGGAGGGGGAGGGGTCGATCGCGGGCAGCACCTCGACCCTCGAGCGCTGCGTGCGCTGGGCGGTCGACGTCGCCGGGGTCGACGAGCAGGACGCGCGCACGAGCGCGACCCGCACCCCCGCGGCCGCGCTGCGCCTCTGAGCCGCCGCCCGACCGGTCGCAGCGCGGGCTCAGCCCACCCGGTCGAGCATCCCCTGCGCGACGTCGTGGAGCAGCGCGCCCGGGTCGTCGACGTCACCGCGGTGCACGACGACGAGCAGGGTGTGGCCCGAGCGCACGAGGAGGCGCTGCTCGGGTCGTCCGCCGGTGGTCGTCGTCAGCCCGAGGGACTGGTCGCCGACCTCGTCGACCGGCAGACCGCTGACCGCCACGTCCGACGGTCCGTCGCCGAGGTCGACCGTGTGCGTGCTGCACGGGCCGACGACCTGTCCGGCCTGCTCGAGCACCGTCTGCGGGACGACCTCGTCGAAGGTGAGCAGCGAGACCTCGAGCCGACGCTCACCACGGGTGAAGGCGGCCGCGCTCGCGACGCCCAGGTGGTCGTCCCGCAGCCCTTGAGCCGCCTCGCCCCGCAGGTAGAGGTCGCGGCACTCCGGCGGCTCGGCGGTGAGCCGGCTCGTGTCGCGCACGTCGACCTCGCGCCAGCTGCCGGGCAGGTCCTGCACCTGCGGCAGCACGACGCGCACCTGCTGGGCGGTGAGCTCGCGCTGCTGGGGGGAGAGCTCGGTCGTCGCGCTGCTCGTGCTCGACGTCGGGGCGGGGGTCGTCGACGGCGCCGCGACGGGCTCGTCCTGGCCGGAGCACCCGGCGAGCGCGACGAGCACCAGCGCGGCGACGGCCACGCGCGAGCGGTGGGTCACCGGGCCGCCTCGGGCACCGCGGCGATGACCTCCTGGGCCGTCGTGCGCAGCGGCGACAGGTCGGTGCCGGGGTCGGTGTGGGTGAGCGTGACGACGACGAGGGTGTTGCCGTCGCGCACCGCGAGCGTGTCGAGGTAGTACGTCTTCTGCTCGCCGCCGGCGGCGCTGGACTGCAGGCTCTTGCGGATCCCCAGGGACTGCTGGCCGACCGGCTCGACCTCCAGCGGCTCGGCCGAGATCCTCTCGTCGAGCTGGGCACCGGCCTGCTCGCCGTAGAAGGCGAAGGCCGAGCACTGCGGCAGCGCCTGCTCCGCCCGGTCGAGCAGCGCCGGGTCGAGCGGCTGCTCGTGGCTCTCGACGGTGATGCCGAGGACGCGCAGCGACTCGCCGGACCCCGTCGTCGCCCCCGCCTCGGCGCGCCCGCTCTGCATCGCCTTCGCGTCGCGGCGGGGCTGCCCGAGCAGGAGGACGTCGATGCACTCGGCCGGGTCGGTCTTGCGCCACCGCGTCGGGGTGTCGTCGACCTGGCTGCGGTCCCACCCGGGCAGCGGCTCGGGGATCGTCCGCGCCGCCTGCTCGTCGTCGAGGACGTAGGGCTCGACCTGCCGGGGCGGGGTCGTCGTCGGCGAGGGTGAGTCCTCGCCGCCACCGACGAAGGGGAGGGACCCGCACCCGGCGAGCAGGAACGAGGCGACGGCGATCGCGGCGGTGCCGCGCACGGCTCGGGTGGTCATGACGTCTCCTCGAGCGAGGTGAGGATCGAGCGGGCGCCCTGGCGCAGCGCCTCGGTGTCGGGCGTGCTCGGGTCGGTCGAGGACGCCGCGACGACGACGTAGGTGTGACCGACGGAGAAGCGCAGGGTGTCGATGTAGGAGTCGGGCCGGCCGGAGACGCCGGTGATGTGGTGGCGCACGGCGAAGGACCGGTCGCCGAAGGTCTCCATCGTCAGCGGCGTCGTCTCGTAGTCGGCGCCGTCGTAGGTCCACGTCGCGCAGCGCCCGAGCGCGGCGCCGGCCTCGTCGAAGGGACCCGAGGGGAAGGGCTGCTCGAAGCTGCGCAGCTCGACGAAGGCGAGCTCGTCCCCCTTCGTGTAGTTCTCGCTCGTCCGTCCGGCGACAGAGCCCTGCGCCTCCCGCCACGCGGGTCCGCGCAGGATCATCGCGGCGCACTCGGGAGGGTCGACGTTCTCGACGTCGTCGATCTCGCCGATCGTCGCGTCCCCGCGCGGCCCCCACCCCTGCCCGAGGTCCTCCGGGGCGGGCCGGGCGGCCTCGAGCTCGCCGCGCGAGTACACCTGGTGCAGGCGGTCCTGCGGGGTGCTCGAGGACGCGGCGGAGGTGGTCGGCGCGCTCGTCGGGTCGTCGGAGGCGAAGGGGGAGCACCCCGCCGCCACGAGGGCGGCGGCGGTGACCACGAGCGCTCGACGAGACATGTCAGCCCTGCGTGAGGTTGCGGTCGACGATGCCGGCGAGGGTGCTCGTCAGCCCGTCGACCCGCTCCGAGGAGGGTGCGACGTAGTAGACGACGGTGACGAGGGTGTGGCCGCGCTTGAAGGCGAGGTAGTCCGCGACCCCGCCCTTGCTCGGCGCCTCGGTGCTGTCGGTGATGGAGAAGCGGGTCGAGTACGTGCGCTCGCCGACCTGGGGCACCCCGAGGCCCTCGATCGTCACGGTGTCGACGACCTCCTCCTCGTCGTCGCCCTCGAAGGTCGAGAAGCGCTTCATCGGCGAGCACCGCCCGACGGCGCTGCCGGCCGCGGTGAAGAGCGAGCCGGGCACCCCGGTGTCGTAGCTGCGGATTGTCACGCTCGCGGAGCCGAACTTCGTCGCGTGGGTGTAGGAGCGGGTCACGTCGACGACCTCGCGCTCGTCGAGGGCCTTGCGCGCCGGGCCGGCGAAGTTGGCGTCGAGGCACCCGTCGGGCTCGGTGCGCTGCTCGGCCACCTCGAAGGCGGGTCGGCTGTCGATGGTGATCTCGGGCGGCAGGTCGCCGACGATGGGCAGCGCGAGCTCGGCCGCAGCCTCGTCGAGCTGACGGCCGCCGGGGTCCTGAGTCGTGCTCGGCGCCTCGGGCTCGGGGGCGAAGGGGCCCACGCACCCGCTCGCCGCGAGGACGAGCGCGGCGGTGCCCAGTGCCAGAGAGGCGCGACAGCTCATCAGAAGCCCGGCGAGACGCTCGAGGACTCCTGCGAGCCGCTCGCCTCGCGCGGGCCGTCGCGCAGGTTGGACTCGGTGGCCTCGGCGGCCATCTCCAGACCCGTCGTCTTCACCTCGTCTCCCTCGGTGTGCATCTCGAGCACCTGCACGAGCGCACCGTCGACGCTGAAGACGAGCCGCTCGAAGACCGTGTCGCCACCCTTCTCCCGCGTGCGGAAACGGAAGGTCCGGTCGCCGTAGGACGGCCCGGTCGTCGCCTCGGACAGGTAGGTGGTGGTGCCCTCCTTGTTGATCTGCTGGTACTCGCCGCACTCGTCGAGCGCCGCGCCCATGGCCTCGAAGACACCGTCGGGCACGCTCTGCTCGTAGCTGGTGATCTTCACCCCGACGGCGCTGCCCTTCGCGTTGGCCGGGATGTAGGTGCGCCGTGCCGAGCCGGTACGACCCTCGGCGAGGTCCTCACCCGCGCGGCCGGAGATCAGCAGATCGCTGCACGTCTTGGGGTAGGTCGCCTGCTCGCCGTCACCAGCGCCCTCACCCTCGTACTGACCCCAGCTGGGTGGCATCTGCCCCTCGCCGGGCAGGTAGCGCTGGACCTGCTCGTCGTCGAGCGAGGACAGGGTGGGCGTCGAGCTCGTCGGCTCCGGGGTGGGGGAGTCCTCGCCGCCGCAGGCGGTCGTGAGCAGGAGCAGGGCGGCGGTGGCCGCGACGACGGGTGTCCTCATGACGACATCCTCTTCAGGGTGGTCCGGGCGACGTCCCGCAGGAGCGGGCCGGGGTCGGATCGGTCGCCGACGTAGTTGACGACGACATAGCTGTGGCCGGAGAGCACGGTGACCCGGTTGAGCGTCGAGCCGCTGCCGCTCACGGTGGCCAGCCCCATGCTGCGGTCGCCGATGGCGGGCACCTGCAGCCCGCGGGTCTCCTGGCTCTGGGTCTGGCCGTCGCTGTAGACGAGGTCGTAGGTCGAGCAGCGGCCCATCGCGTCGCCGGCGACGGTGAGCAGCGAGACGGGCACCGGCTCGTCGAAGGAGTAGACGAAGACGGCGAGGTAGTCGGCGTCGGTCCCGTCGGTGACGTAGTCGTGCTTGGCCTCGGCGACGCGGTGCTCCTTCGCGAAGGCCTTGGCCTGCTCGCCCTGGAGGAAGAGGTCGCCGCAGCTCGTCGGGTCGTAGGAGATCGTGGCGGGCACGACGCGGTTGTCGACCCACCCGTCGCCGATCTCCTTCGCCGGCGGCAGGGCCTTGCGCACCTGGGCGGGGGTGAGCTCGCGCTGCTCGGGCTTGGTGATCTCGGGCTGGACATCGGCGGCGGAGGAGGTCGCGGGCGGCGGTGCCGCGCTCGTCGAGCTCGACGACGAGCCGCCCCCGGGCATGCAGGCGGGTACGGACAGGACGGCTGCCGCGCTCACCCCTGCCCGCACGAGACCCCGTGCCGTTGCGCTCATCGCGGCCCACGATACGTGGCTCCGGGCGACGGGGGCCGAGCGCGTGCCTATCCTGCGGGGAGGACGAGACGACGAAGGGGGACGAGCCGGCATGCGCGAGCGCACCACGACGTGGGACCGACGCTCCCTCCTGCTCGCCGGCGCGCTCGCGCCGCTCGCCGCGTGCGCGGGCGAGCCGGAGCCGCTGGAGCGCTCCGGCAGCGCGTCCACCCCCACGCCGTCGGGCCCTGGGCCGGCGTCCTCGAGCAGTACGACGCCGAGCTCGTCGAGCTCCTCGGCGATCACCGGGTCGGCCTCGGGCCGGCTCGAGCGGGTGGACCTGCCGGCGCTCGACGACCTCGCCGGCCGCTGGGCCGCCTACGCCGCGGTGTGGGTCGGTGGCGAGTTCTCCTCCGACGGGGGCCCGTCGGCTGACGACGGCGACTGGCTCTACGAGGACATGTTCGGGCAGTGGGGCTTCCTCACCCGCTTCGCCGACGGGCGGGCGGTGATGGTCGGCTCGGCGCAGCCGGAGCGGGTGCGGCCCGCGGCGGAGGAGCGCGAGGCCCGCGCCGCGATGCTCGCCGGTGCCCCGTCGTGGTGGGCCGTCGGGCTGCAGCCGATCGACCCCGCGACCGCGGTCCACTACGTCTGCGGGTTCGAGGACGGCCGGTGGCGTCAGGTCGCGGGGGCCTCCGAGCGCGCGAGCGGCATCACCTCGCTCAACTTCGTGCTGCGCACCGAGCGCCAGCTCGTCGACGAGATGGTCCTCATGGCCAACACCGGCGTCGCCGACCGCCCGGCTACCGCGAAGTCTGCCGCCCGCGCGCTCGTGCGCGCTGGCAGCAAGGCCACCGCCGCCCAGGTGGACGCCGTGGGGTCCGACATCCGTGACGCGAGGGCCGGCGCTGCCGCTGCCGCCCTCTTCGCCGCCCCCGGCCGCCACTAGCTCCCGCCCCCGTCGGCTCCCGGTGAGCGCGAATCGCCGCTACGTCGGCGACGTCACGGCGATTCGCGCTCACCCTGTGCGGGTCAGGACCTCTTCGTCAGCGCGCTGCCCTTGTGCGCGGCGGTGGCGCCGGTCTTGTCGGACTTCACGACGTAGGCCGGCTCGTCCGCGCTCGCGGTGAACTTCTGCCCGTCGTGTTGGAAGTCCTTCGTCTTCTTCTCCACGACGGTGCCGTGGGTGGTGCCCTGCGAGGTCTTCCAGCTGACCTCGTCGCCTGTCGAGTAGTCGCTCATGGGCTCATCGTGCCCATCGACGACGCCGAAGGGGGCGACCCGGGTACCCCCCCGGGTCCGCCCCCTTCGCGACGGCCTCACATCCGGTCGATGGTCACCCCGTAGTAGCTCGCCGCGTCGACGACGGGCTGGTAGAAGCTGTACGACCCGGCGCTGTAGCCGCGGTTGTAGCCGCAGTCCACCCCGACGGGGCCGCCGGAGGTCATGCCCTGGGCGAGGTTGCCGACGCCGATGTAGGCGCCGCCGGAGTCGCCGCCCTCGGTGCACACGCTGGCCTCGGCGAGGCCGGAGGTCACGGTGCCGCCGTAGTTGACGGTGCGGTTGTAGGCCTTGATCGTCCCGCAGGTCCAGCCGGTGGTGTTGCCCGCCTTGCAGATCTCGGTGCCGACGGCGTTCTTGCTCATGCCCTTGACGGCGTAGTAGCCCGAGTGCCCGCGGCTGTCGACCTGCGGCACACCGCGGTCCTCGGAGTCGATGTCCATGAGGCCCATGTCGACGCTGGAGGAGCCGGTGCGGAAGCGCGAGCTCGTGCCCTTGCCGATGTGGGTGCCGTTGACGTCGTAGATGTCGGGCAGGCCCTCGACGCAGTGACCGGCCGTGAGCAGCACGTTGTTGCCGCTCGCGGTCTTGCCCGGGTAGCCCAGCGAGCAGTTCGTGCCCGGCGCGAGATCCATGATCCGGCCGGGGTAGACGTCGGCCTGGGTCGACAGGGTGTCGCCCTGGGTGACGGTCACGCCGGGCGTCGCGGCCAGCTGGCGGCGCACCGCAGCGCTCGCGCCGGGGGCCAGGCGCACCGAGACCGTGCCCGTCGTGACGTCCGAGCCGATGCTCGAGATCTCGTCCTTGGCCGAGCCGAGACCGCGCAGGATCGTCGCGGCGCGGGCGTCGAGCTCGCTCTGGCCGGCGGCCCGCGAGGGGACGAGCCCCGCCGTGCGGGCGGCCGAGGCGTCCGCGTCGGAGCCCACGACGACGACGAGCCGCTCGCCCTTGAAGTACGCGCCGTCGACGTCGACGCCCAGCTTCTCCAGCGCCCGCATCGCGGCCTGACGCTCGTGCTTGGCGTCGAGGTAGGACTGCGCCTTCGCGCGGCTCACGCCGTCGCGGGCCATGACGAAGTCGACGAGGACGTCCTCCTCGGCGCCGGGGGAGGGGGCGGACGGCGCGGTGGGTGCCTCGACGGCCGTGGGGGCGGCCTGGGTCGTGGGCAGCGCGGTCAGACCCAGGGCCGCGGTGGCGGCGAGGGCGAGAGCGGCGCGGCCCAGCGGGCGGGGGGTGTGCGACAGGCGGATCGACATCGGTGGTTCTCCTGGTGTCGTGGCCGGGTCCCGGCCGGGAGCCGCGGACGAAGGGGGTGCCGCGGCGCCCCGAACTCTGGCGGCCCCCCGGGCCCGGCGGTAGTGCGCCTGACCCGATCCGTACCTGGCGGAACAGGTCTTGACCTGGGGCAGCACCTGCCGTGGTCTGACGGGGGTGTCCACGGGGTGGGCACCTGACCACCCCCTGACTTGCACCGCCCGAGACAAATCACCTAGTCTGGAACCGTTCCAAAGAAGGAACGGATCCGGACAGGGTCCACCCCCTCACCCCCCATCGTCAGGAGCACATTCGCATGTCGCTGATCAACACCCAGGTCAAGCCCTTCGAGGCCACCGGCTACGTCAACGGTGAGTTCAAGGACTTCTCCAGCCAGGACATCGCTGGCAAGTGGGCGATCTTCTTCTTCTACCCGGCTGACTTCACCTTCGTGTGCCCGACCGAGCTCGGCGACCTCGCGGACTACTACGACGAGCTGAAGGGCCTCGGGGTCGAGGTCTTCTCGGTCTCCACCGACACGCACTTCACGCACAAGGCGTGGCACGAGACCTCCGAGACCATCGGCAAGATCGGCTACCCGATGCTCGGCGACCCGACCGGCCGCATCTCCCGCGGCTTCGAGATCCTCCGCGAGGACGAGGGCCTGGCCAACCGTGGCACCTTCCTCGTCGACCCGGACGGCGTCATCCAGTTCGCCGAGGTCACCGCCGAGGGCATCGGCCGCAACGCCTCCGAGCTCGTCCGCAAGGTCAAGGCCGCCCAGTACGTGCGCAACAACCCGGGCCAGGTCTGCCCCGCCAAGTGGGAGGAGGGTGCTGACACCCTCACCCCGGGCCTGGACCTCGTCGGCAAGATCTGATCCACCCCTCCTGACGCCGTGCCCCGGCCCGGGGACCACCCCTGAGGTCCCCGGGCCGTGGCCACGGCGCCGCTGCACCCCCCTTCGCACCACCCGCACCGCTACCGCCCGAGGAGTCCCCACCTATGGCGCTCGACGCCCCCCTGGCCACCCAGCTGAAGTCCCTGCTCGACAACCTCCGCGAGCCCGTCGAGCTCGTCGCCGCGTACGACGAGCGACCCAAGTCGGGCGAGCTGCGCGAGCTCCTCACGCAGATCGCGGGCATGCACGACCTGCTCACCCTGCGCGAGGCCGAGGGCGACGAGATCGACGAGCGCCGCCCCGCCTTCCGGATCCAGCGCGTCTCCGCGCCCGAGGTCGCGGTGACCTTCGCGGGCCTGCCCCTCGGCCACGAGTTCTCCTCGCTCGTCCTCGCGCTGCTGCAGGTCGGCGGCCACCCGGTCAAGGAGGACGAGGCCACCCTCGCCGCCGCCCGTGCCGTGCAGGGCGAGCACCACTTCGTGACGTACATGTCGCTCACCTGCCAGAACTGCCCGACGGTCGTCCAGGCGCTCAACGCCCTGGCCGTCCTCAACCCGGGCGTCTCCCACACGGTCGTCGAGGGCTCCCTCTTCCAGGACGAGGTCGAGCGCGAAGGGGTCATGGCCGTCCCGTCGATGCGTCTGGACGGCGAGAGCTTCGGCTCCGGCCGCATGGAGCTCTCCGAGATCCTCGCCAAGCTCGACGACATCACCGGCGGCACCGGCTCGCTCGAGGCCGCCGCGGCGCTCTCCGAGCGCGAGCCCTACGACGTCCTCGTCCTCGGCGGTGGCCCCGCCGGCGCCTCGGCCGCGATCTACGCCGCCCGCAAGGGGATCCGCACCGGTCTCGTCGCCGACCGCTTCGGCGGGCAGGTCAACGACACGATGTCGATCGAGAACCTCGTGGGCACCCCGCGCACCGACGGCCCGACCCTCGCGGCCGACCTCGAGCGCCACGTCCACGAGTACGACGTCGACCTCGTCAAGGGCCAGACCGCGTCGGGCATCACCGAGGCCGGCGAGGACGGTCTCGTCACCGTCGACCTCGCCTCGGGCGCCGGCCTGCGCGCCCGCTCGGTGATCATCGCGACCGGTGCGCGCTGGCGCACCATGGACGTGCCGGGCGAGGACGAGTACCGCAACAAGGGCGTCACCTTCTGCCCGCACTGCGACGGCCCGCTCTTCAAGGGCAAGGACGTCGCGGTCATCGGCGGCGGCAACTCCGGCGTCGAGGCCGCGATCGACCTCGCCGGCGTCGTGCGCCACGTCACCGTCGTCGAGTACCTCGACGAGATGCGCGCCGACGAGGTGCTCCAGCGCAAGCTGCGCTCGCTGCCCAACGTCGACGTCGAGCTCGGCCGCCGGACCACCGAGGTCGGGGGCGACGGGGCGAAGGTCACCGGTCTCGTCCACGAGCCGCGGGACGGCGGCGACGCCCTGACGACCGCGGTCGACGGCGTCTTCGTCCAGATCGGTCTGCTCCCGAGCACCGAGTGGCTCATCGGCAGCGGCGTCGAGCTGAGCGAGCGCGGCGAGGTCGTCGTCGACGACCGCGGCGCGACGAGCCTGCCGGGCGTCTTCGCCGCCGGCGACGTCACGACGACCCCGTACAAGCAGATCGTCGTCGCCCTGGGCGACGGCTCGACGGCCGCGCTGTCGGCCTTCGACCACCTCATCCGCACGAGCGCCCCGGCGGGTGCGGACACGACGGCGGCGACGAAGGTCGCCGACGGCGACCCGGTGGACAGCGACCCGACCGACGTGCCCGACATCGCCCGCGTCTGAGCGACCCGGGCATCACCAGCACCCATCTCCACGACCGAGGAGGACCACCATGACCGTCTCGTCCGAGCCGACCGACCAGGGCCCCAAGCCCTTCGTCGTCAACATCGAGCGCGCCACGCTCGAGAACTCCAACTTCCGCACGACGCTGTGGACCGGCGCCAACCTCCAGCTCACGGTGATGTCGATCGCCCCCGGTGACGACATCGGGCTCGAGGTGCACGACGACCACGACCAGTTCCTGCGGGTCGAGTCCGGCGAGGGGCGCGTGCAGATGGGCCCCGCGCAGGACGACCTGTCCTTCGACCGTCAGGTGGGTGACGACGACGTCGTCCTCGTGCCCGCCGGGTCGTGGCACAACATCACCAACACCGGGGTCGAGCCGCTCCAGGTGTACTCGCTGTACGGCCCGCCCGACCACGTGCACGGCACCGTCCACGCGACGAAGGCCGACGAGGCCGCGGACCCGACCGAGCACTGAGCTCATCGAGCACTGAGGAGCACGAAGGGGGCGGACCCGCCACGGCGGGTCCGCCCCCTTCGTCATGCCCGGCGAGAGGTCACCAGACGGCGGCGACCGCCTCGATCACCGTCGGCAGGTTGCGCTCGTCGAGCGCAGCGACGCAGATGCGGCCGGAGTCGAGCCCGTAGACGCCATGCTCCTCGCGCAGCGCGCGCATCTGCTCGGCGCTCAGGCCCGTGTAGGAGAACATGCCGTTCTGCACGACGAAGTGCTCGACGTCGGCGCCCGGGATCGCCGCGGCGAGCCCGTCGCGCAGACGGGTGCGCATCGCCCGGATCCGTTCGCGCATGGAGCCGAGCTCGTCCTCCCAGGTCTGGCGCAGCTCGGCGTCCCCGAGCACGGTGCTCACGACGAGCGCGCCGTGGCTGGGCGGGTTCGAGTACGTCGTGCGGATGATGACCTTGAGCTGGCTCTGCACCCGGGCGGCCTCGTCGGCGTCGGCGCACACGACGCTCAGCGCGCCGACCCGCTCGCCGTAGAGGCTGAAGGACTTCGAGAAGGACGTGGCGACGAGCATCGCGACGCCGGTGCGCGCGAAGAGGCGCACGGCCGCGCCGTCCTCCTCGATGCCGTGCGCGAAGCCCTGGTAGGCCATGTCGAGCAGCGGCACGAGCCCGCGCTCGACGACGACGTCGCGCACCTGCTCCCACTGCTGCGGGGTGAGGTCGTAGCCCGTGGGGTTGTGGCAGCAGGCGTGCAGCACGACGACGGTGCCGGCCTCGGCGGCGCGCAGCGCGTCGAGCATGCCGTCGACGTCGACCGAGCGGGTCTGCGCGTCGTAGTACGGGTAGCTGTCGACGGTGAGCCCGGCGCGGGTGAAGATCGCGCGGTGGTTCTCCCAGCTCGGGTCCGAGATGAGGACGCGGGCGTCAGGGGTGGTCTGGTGGACGAGGTCGGCGGCGATCTTCAGCCCGCCGGTGCCGCCCACGCCCTGGACGACGGCGACCCGCTCGTGCGCCAGCTCGTCGCCGAAGACGAGCCCGGCGACCGCGGAGCGGTAGGCCGGGAGGCCGTCGATCGGCAGGTAGGACCACGGGCGGGTGCCGTCGACGACGCGCTCGTCGGCGTGCTCGACGCAGCGCAGCAGGGGCACGCGGCCGTTCTCGTCGGTGTAGACCCCGACGCCGAGGTTGACCTTCGTCTCGCGCGGGTCGGCGAGGAAGGCCTCGGTGAGGCCGATGATCGGGTCACGGGGGGCCAGGGGGAGATCAGTCAGGAGGCTCACGGGACGATCCTGTCAGGGCCGCGCGGACCGTGGGGATGTCGTCCGGATCACGGCACGCCCGGCTACCGGTCGGTAACGTCTCGGTCATGGCCACCATCGAGCACACCCGGCTGCGCGGCGACGGCGAGCCCGTCGTCCTCGTCCACGGCATCGGTCACCGGCGCGAGGCCTGGGGGCGGCTGCCCGCGCTGCTGCACGCGGCAGGCCACGACGTCGTCGTCGTCGACCTGCCCGGCTTCGGGCGGTCCGGCCCGCCGAGCGCCCCGGACGGCTGGTCGATGACGAGCACCGCCGAGCAGGTCGAGAGGCTCGCCGCCGAGCTCGGTCTCGAGCGCCCGCACGTCGTCGGCAACTCGCTCGGCGGTCTCGTGGCCCTCGAGCTGGCCGGGCGCGGGTCGGTCCGCTCCGCCGTCGCGCTCGCCCCCGCGGGCTTCGCCTCTCGCCGCCATCTCGCCGTCGCCGCGTCGACCCTGCTCGCGCTCAAGGCCGGCTCCTACCTGCCGCAGCGGGTGCACCGGGCGGTGCACCGCTCGCCCCGGCTGCACGCGATCGCCTTCTGGCCGCTGTACACGCGCCCCGAGCACGTCGACCCCGAGGTCTCCCTCGGCGACACGCTCGCGCTGCGCACCGGGCGCGGCTTCTGGCCGCACCTGCTCGGGTCACGTCACCACCGCGTGCCCCGTGAGCTCGCCGTGCCGACGACCATCGCCTGGGGCGAGCGCGACCGCCTGCTCCTGCCCGCGCAGGCGCAGACCGCGCGCGAGCGGCTGCCGCAGGCCGAGCACGTCCTGCTCGCCGGGTGCGGGCACTGCCCCCAGGTCGACGACCCGGAGGCCGTGCTCGCCGTGGCGACCTCGACCTTCGCCCGGGCCGCCGACCCGGCCCCGTCGACGAGCTGACGCCCCCCTTCGCGCTGCCGTCGCGCCGGTCTCAGCGCCGGTCTGTGACCTCGAAGACCCCGTGCGCGCCCCGCTCGGCGTCGGCCATGACGTGGCTGACGAAGGGGTAGCGCCCGGCCTGGACGAAGCGCGTCTCGACGAAACCGCCCTGCGCCGGCAGCAGTCCTAGGGCCTGCGCTCCACCGGCACCCGCGTCGCGCCGGTCGAGCGTGGAGGTGCCCTCGAGCCACGTCGTGTCGAGCTGGCCGCCGACGACATGGAAGGAGGTCGGGCGGCTCGGTCCTGCGGCGAGCAGCCAGATGCGCACGCGCTCGCCGACCCGGGCCGGCAGCGGCTGCGCGTCGTACTGGAAGGCGGCGCCGTTGAAGGTCATCAGGCTCGGCCGGTCGTCCGCGGCGGCCTCTGCGTCGACCGGACGGACCCCGCCGGCGTCCGGAGCCCCGAGGTGCATCTCCGAGGCGACGAGGACGTAGCTGCGGTCGACCTCGGGCAGGTCCTCGGGCTCGATGACGACCGCGCCGTGCATGCCGGCCCCGATGTGGGTCGACATCGGCATCGTCGAGCAGTGGTACATCCACATCCCGGCCCGCGTCGCCGTGAAGGTGTAGGTGAGCCGCTCGCCGGGCGCGATGGTGCGCATCGGCCGGTCGGGGGCGAGCTCGCCGGCGTGCAGGTCCACCGAGTGCCCCATGGAGCCGTCGTTGACGAGGGTGATGACGAAGCGGTCGCCGACCCGCCCGTGGAGCACCGGCCCAGGACCGGTGCGGCCGGACCCGTCGTCGAAGGTCCACCGCGTCGCCCGGACCCCGGGCGCGACCTCCGCGGTCGTCTCGCGCACGGTGAGCGTCACGCGGTGCACCCGGTCGTCGTCGAGCGGCGGGAGGACGGCGTCGGCGGCCTCGAAGCCGTCGGACCAGCGCGCGGTCGGGTCGAGGGCGAAGGGGGACCCTTGCGAGCCGGCCGTGCCCGGACCGGCCGCTCCCGCGGCGCCGTCGTGGCCGGTGTGCCCGCCGCCGTCGGACCCCTGTGTGCCACCTGCGGGCTCGCCGCGGACCGCGACGGTGAAGGTCATCCCCATGAGCCGGTGCCCGGTGACCGAGCAGAAGCCCTCGCGGGTGCTGCCGACGACGCCGAGGTCGAGCGTCGAGCTCTCGCCCTCGCCGATGCGCTCGGAGCGGTGCTCGTCGTCGAAGACGAGGTCGTGCCGGGTCGAGGCGTCGGTGCTGCGCACGGTGATGACGACGCGGTCGCCGGGGTCGACGTCGACCCGGCTGGGCTCGAAGGTCATGTCTCCGGTGGCCGTGACCTCGATGTCGCGGGTGACGCCGGTCGGGGCCACCTGCTCGCTCGCGGCCGCCGGCACGTCCGCGCCGAGCACCGGGGCCGTCGCCGGGCCGGCCGCGACGGCGAGCGCGAGCGCAGCCAGCCCGGCGCCGAGCTGGTGCACCGGGACCGGTGCGTCGAGCACGGCGGCGACCTCCGCGCGGCCCTGGGAGGGCGAGGGCGGGGGCTCCCCCTTCGCCGTGCGCTCGGCGATCGCACGACGCTGCGCGATGCACGCCCGGATGGCCCGGAGGAGCAGCGGGACGAAGACGACCAGTGCGAGGAGCACGAGGACCGAGCACAGGACGCGCGCGCCGGAGGGCACGGGGAGCAGGCAGAGGGCGAGCCCGCCGTTGACGACGACGAGGCGCAGGACCCACCACCGGTCCATCTCGCGCATGCCCGCACGCACGACCGACGGGCCGCCGCCGATGACCGACGGCACGAGGTGGCTCAGCGCGCCGAGCAGCACCTGGAGCATGAAGCCGACGACGAAGACCGCCGCGACGGCGTCGTACCCGGTGGCGGCATCGGCCCAGGTGGGTGCGGTGGCCACCCGCCACGCGACGGCGAGGACCCCGGCGACGAGCCAGAGCAGCCCGGCGGCCACGGATGCCGGGGCGTGGTGGCGCGGCGGCCGAGCACGGGCCGGGCCGGCCATCGAGGACGCCGACCGGGCGAGGCCGGCGAGGTAGACGAGCAGCCCGACCGCGAGGAGCGGCCGGCTGCCGACCAGCGCGGCGGTGACGGCGAGGGCCAGCCCGCCGACGAGGACCGGCAGGGCGGTGCGTGCCCGCCGCTCGGCGTCGGCGTCCATCGGGGCGCGCAGCATCGTCGGCCACAGCGTGACGACGGTCGCGACGACCGTGATCCCCAGCCAGCCGAGGACGTTGACGAGGGAGTGCGCGACGACGAGGCGCGCGTGCATCTCGTCGTCCGGCCCGCGGGCGAGCAGGGTGCCGAGGAGCGCCCCGACCGGCAGGCAGGCCGCGGCGGCGAGGTAGGAGCGCACCGTGACCCGGAAGCGGCCCGGCAGCGCGTGGCGCAGCCGTCGCCACAGGGCGACCGCGTGCCAGGCCACCGCCGCGACGACGAGGGTGGCGCCGACGACCGTCGCGGGCCACAGGCTCGTCGGCACGCCGACGAGCACGAGGACGGCCCCGGCGTGCAGCAGGAGCAGCCGCCGCCCCTGCGCGGCCCGGGGGTCGAGATCGGGCGCGGTCTTGAGCAGCGTCGTCGCGAAGTGGGTGCTCCACACCATGACCGAGTGGCTCATCGCGCCGAGCGCGACCATGTGCACCATGAGCCACGTCGACCCCGGGACGAAGGGGTGGACGAGCGCCGTCGCCGCGGCGAGGACGAGCCAGACGAGCCCGGGCCGGTCGCGCAGGCCCCACGTGCCACGTGTCGGGCGGCCGGGGGCGCCAGGCGACGCCGAGGGGCGGGCCGTCGTGCCCCCGGCGGTGCTCACCGGTGGGCCCGGTGACGCGGTGCGGGCGTGAGCGCGTCGACCCGCTCCCAGTCCTGCGCGGAGAGGCCGACGGCGGCGGCGGGGAGGAGGCCGTTCTCCTCCTTGTGGATGTGCTCGCGCAGGTCGGCGGAGAGGCGGTCGACGACCGAGTGGTCACCCGCGCGCAGCGCGTTCAGCTGTGCGTCCAGCTGCTCGTGCTCGGCGCACAGCCCCTCGACGTGGTCGGCGAAGGTCTCGTCCTCGCGCAGCACGGCGAAGAGGCCGACCTCCTCGTCCCGGGTGTGCGGGTCGAGCAGGCCGCGGACGAGGTCGACGAGCGCGACGACCTGCTCCCGGGGGACGCCGTCGTGCACAGCCCGCCGCAGCAGCCCGGCCGTGTTGATGACCTCGACGTGCTCGGCGGTGAAGCGCCCGACGACCTCGAAGGTCTCGCACCCGCAGTACGTGCACATGGCGTCTGCCTCCTCGTGCGGTCAGGCCCGCGTGAGGCGCAGGGTCCAGACCTCGGGGCCGCGCTCCAGGTAGGTGACCGACCAGGTGCCCGGCTCGCGGGCGTCGACCTGCGCGAGGAGGGGCACCGGGTCGTGGTGCGCGACGAGGTCGATCGAGCCGCCCGACGGGATCGCGCCGAGCGCGCCGATGACGGCGGCGTGCCGGACGGCGTGGGGGATCGACCGCACGTCGAGCGCGGGCACCCCCTCGTCCGTGCAGCCGCAGGCGCACTCGTGCTGGGCGGCTGCCAGGGGCAGGGTGCGGGTCGGCTCGGTCATGGGTCCTCCTGCGTCGTGGGCAGGGGTAGACCCTCCGCCCGATATTTAAGACGGTGTCTTCGTGAAAAATACTCCTCCGCTCGGACCGGCGCCAGCTCGGGGTGCGCCGGGGGAGTCCGGGCTCACGACGGCGCAGCGCCGCACCCTCCTCGCGCTCCAGGAGGCCGGCGGCCCGCGCTCGGTCGTGGAGGTCGCCGCGGCCACGGGAGTGCACCCGAACACCGTGCGCGCGCACCTCGAGGCGCTCGTCGCGTCCGGCCACGTCGAGCGAGCCCGGCGCCATGCGGGTGGCCGTGGGCGGCCCAGCGCCGTCTACGTCGCCGAGCCCTCCGACCACTCGGTGCGCGAGTACCGCGCGCTCGCGACGGCCTTCGTCGAGCAGCTCGCGTCCGGCCCGGGGACGGGGGAGCGGCTGCGCGACATCTCGCACGCGGTGGGTCGTGCGTGGAGCGAGCGCCGCGACGTCGAGCCGGTCGAGGGCGGCGACGCGCGCCCGTCGGTGGTCGGCGCGCTGCGTGGGCTGGGCTTCGCGC
This sequence comes from Janibacter sp. Y6, assembly GCF_040900765.1. Lineage (NCBI taxonomy): Bacteria > Bacillati > Actinomycetota > Actinomycetes > Micrococcales > Intrasporangiaceae > Janibacter > Janibacter sp. Y6. Next base: position 197,983 of record NZ_JAKLYZ010000006.1, on the reverse strand, counting down.
CCGACGACACCGACCCCGACCACGTGCGGCTGCGCACGTGCCCCCTGCTCGACGTGGCCCAGGTCCACCCCGACGTCGTGTGCCAGGTCCATCTCGGGCTCGTCGACGGGCTCCTGCGTCGTGCCGGTGACGACGCGACGCAGGCCGGGCTCGCCCCCTTCGCCGAGCCGGGGGCCTGCGTCCTGAACCTCGAGCGGCCCTGACCGGGCTCCCGGCTGCCGGGGCCGGCGATCTGCCGGGCGGTGATCGGCGGCAGCGCCCAGGTCGGTGGGGCAGAGTGGTCCCATGAGTGTTACTCGTGAGTACGACCAGGCTGCTGCCGCGGTGCGGCGCGGCCCGGCCGACCTGCCCGACGAGCTCGACGTCCTCGTCGTCGGTGCCGGCATCTCCGGCATCGGGGCCGCCTACCGCCTGCTCGAGCGCGACCCCGACCTCGACCTCGCCGTCCTCGAGGCGCGCGACAGCAGCGGCGGCACGTGGGACCTCTTCCGCTACCCGGGCGTGCGCTCGGACTCCGACATGTACTCGCTGTCCTTCCCCTTCCGCCCGTGGGACCGGGAGCAGTCGATCGCCGACGGCGCCTCGATCCTCGAGTACCTGCGCGAGACCGCCGCCGACAGCGGCATCGCCGAGCGGACCTACCTCGGGTGCTCGGTCGTCGCCGCCAGCTGGTCGAGCCAGGCGCAGCGGTGGTCCGTCGAGGTCGAGGGAGCCGATGGGTCGGCCCGCGTGGTGCGGGCCCGGTACGTGCACCTGGGGTCGGGCTACTACGACTACGACAGCCCGCACGACCCGGGCTTCGTCGGGGTCGAGGACTTCGGCGGCGAGGTCGTGCACCCGCAGCACTGGCCGCAGGACCTCGACCTCGCCGGGCGGCGCGTCGTCGTCATCGGTTCGGGGGCGACCGCGGTCTCGCTCGTCCCCGCAGCGGCGCAGACGGCCGCGTCGGTGACGATGCTGCAGCGCACCCCGAGCTACGTCATCGCCGTCCCGGCGAGCGACCGGCTCGTCGAGCGCCTGCGCCGCGTGCTGCCCCCCGGTCCGGTGCAGCAGGTGGCCCGCACGAAGAACGTCCTCGTCCAGCGCTTCCTCTACGTCCTGTCCCGGGTGCGCCCCTCGGCGGCGCGGGGGATCGTGCTCGGCGCGCTGCGGCGGGTGCTGCCCCAGGAGGTCGTCGACGAGCACTTCACCCCGCCGTACGACGTGTGGGACCAGCGGCTGTGCGCCGTGCGCGACGGCGACCTCTTCACCGCGATCCGTTCCGGCTCGGTCGAGGTCGTCACCGGGCACGTCGACCGCTTCGAGCACGGCGGGATCCGTCTGCAGGACGGGCGGCTCGTCGAGGCCGACGTCGTCGTCACCGCGACCGGCCTGCGGCTCAAGGCGCTCGGCGGCATCCGCCTCACGGTGGACGACCGCGCGGTCGACATCGGGCGCACCTTCGCCTACCGCGGGCTCATGCTCAGCGGGGTGCCGAACATGTCGATGACCGTCGGCTACGTCAACGCGTCGTGGACGCTGCGCGCCGACCTCGTGTCGGGCTTCGTCGCCCGGCTCGTGCACCACATGCGCGAGCACGGCATCGGCGCCGCCGTGCCCGTCGCGCCCGAGGGGATGACCCCCGCCCCGATCCTCGACCTCACCTCCGGGTACGTGCAGCGCGCCGTCGGCGCCTTCCCGAAGGTGGGCGACCGTGACCCCTGGACGATGGAGCAGAGCTACATGAAGGACCGCCGCGCGTTCCGCGCCGCCGACGTCACCCAGGACATGCACCTCGTGCCGCTCGGCGCGGTGGGCGTGCACCTGCCCACCGGGGCTGCCGCCCCGGCGACCGTCGACCTCCCGGGGTCGTCGAGCAACACCGACGACTCGGTCGGCGACCTCGTCGAGGTGAGGGCATGAGCCGCCCGGCCCTCCGGCGCCCCTCCCGGCCCCCGCTCGACGTCGCCGGTGCGACCGCCGTCGTCACCGGGGCTGCCGGCGGGATGGGCGAGCACATCGCACGGGGTCTCGGCCGTCGCGGGGCGCACCTGGCGCTCGTCGACCGCGACGCCGACGGGCTCGAGCGGGTCGCCGGGCTCGTCGGTGACGAGTCGCCCGGGGTGAGGGTGAGCACCTACGTCGCCGACCTCTCCGACCGCGACGCGGTGACCCCGCTCGCCGCGCGCCTGCGCGATGCGCACCCCGACGTGCGGGTGCTCGTCAACAACGCCGGCGTCGCCCTCGGCGGGCGTTTCGTGCAGACGAGCGAGGCCGACTTCGACTGGCTGCTCGAGGTCAACCTCCACACCCCGATCCGGCTCACCCGGGCGCTGCTGCCGCTGATGATCGAGAACGGTCAGGGCCAGGTCGTCGGCCTGTCGAGCCTCTTCGGTCTCGTCGGCCCGGCCGGCCAGACCGCGTACTCGACGAGCAAGTTCGGGCTGCGGGGCTTCAACGAGTCGCTCGCCAGCGAGCTCGACGCCGAGGACCAGCCCGTCGGTGTCACCTCGGTGCACCCGGGCGGCATCGCGACGAACATCGCCCGCAACGCGCGCACCGCGTCGGGTGTCGACCCCGACGAGGCGGCCCGCGGGCGGCGGGCCTTCGACAAGGCGCTGCGCTACCCGGCGGACAAGGCCGCCGAGGAGATCGTCGAGGCGCTCGTCGCGCGCCGCCGGCGCCTGCTCGTCGGCAACGACGCCCGGGCCCTCGACGCGCTCGCCCGGGTCGCCCCGTCCGGCTACTGGTCGGTGATGCAGCGCGGCCTCGAGCTCGCCGCCCGCCGCTCCCGCTGACCCCGCACCCCGCCCCCCCTCGCCGAGGTATGGCAATCGGTCGGATCTCACGGCGGATCCCGCCCGATCTCCATACCTCGGCGAAGGGGGGAGGCGTGGGGCGAGGGGGGAGGCGGGCGGTGTGACACATGCCGCGCGACTGGTGCATCTCGGCCGATCTCGGAGAGAGTGAGCCCATGACCCTCCCCGCACAGCTGCAGGGCCGGCTCCGCCTGCCGGTCGTCGCCTCGCCGATGTTCCTCGCCTCCGGGCCCGAGCTAGTCATCGGCACGTGCCGAGCCGGGGTGCTCGGCACCTTCCCGGCGCTCAACCAGCGCACGACCGCAGGCTTCGACGAGTGGCTGGGCGAGATCGAGGAGGGGCTCGCCGCCCCCGCGGCGCCGGACGCCCCCGAGCCCGCCCCCTTCGGCGTCAACCTCATCGTCCACCGGACGAACGCGCGCATCGAGGCCGATCTCGAGCGGATCGTCGAGCACGAGGTGCCCCTCGTCATCACCAGCCTCGGCGCCGTCCAGGAGGTCGTCGACGCGGTCCACTCCTACGGCGGGCTCGTCTTCCACGACGTGACCGGTGCGGTGCACGCCCAGAAGGCCGCCGACGCGGGCGTCGACGGGATCATCCTCGTGAGCGCCGGTGCCGGCGGTCACGCGGGCGGGATCAACCCCTTCGCCCTCATCGCCGACGTGCGCCGCGTGTGGGACGGCACGCTGCTCCTCGCCGGGGCCCTGTCGAGCGGTCAGGACGTCCTCGCCGCGCAGGCGGCCGGCGCCGATCTCGCGTACATGGGCACGCGCTTCCTCGCGACGCAGGAGGCGACCGTCGCCGAGGAGTACAAGGCGATGATCACCGACCACACCGCGCAGCAGATCGTCTACACGCCCTCGATCTCCTCGATCCCGGCGAACTTCCTGCGCGGCAGCATCGAGGCCGCGGGGCTCGACCCCGAGCACCTCGCCTCGCCCGAGCGGGTCGACCTGCACCACGTGACCAACCCGCACGACGAGCACGCGAAGGAGAGCAAGGCCTGGCGCGACATCTGGTCCGCCGGCCAGGGCGTCGCCGGCATCGAGGACGTCCTGCCCGTCGCCGAGCTCGTCGACCAGCTCGCCCGTGAGTACGACGAGGCGACGCAGCGGCTCCTCGCCGCGCTGCCCACCAGGGAGGGCGCACCGGCATGAGGCTCGCGACGATCCGCACGGCGGGTGGCACGCGCGCCGTGCGCCGTGAGGGGGACACCCTCGTCGAGACCGGTCACGCCGACGTCGGCGCGTTGCTCGCGGACCCGGGCTGGCGCACGGCGGCCCTCGCGGACGGCCCGACCCACCCGGTCGACCGGGCCGACTTCGCCACGCTCGTCACGGCCCCGAGCAAGGTCGTGTGCGTCGGTCTGAACTACACGAACCACATCGTCGAGATGGGGCACGACCTGCCGACCCACCCGACGCTCTTCGCGAAGTTCGCCGACGCGCTCGTCGGCGCGCACGACGACATCCCGCTCCCGCCCGAGACCGAGGCGCTCGACTGGGAGGTCGAGCTCGGCGTGGTCGTCGGGCAGCGCGTGCGCCGGGCGAAGGGGGAGAGCGCCGAGGCGGCGATCGCGGGCTTCACCGTCGTCGACGACATCAGCTGCCGCGACTGGCAGATGCGCACCGGCGAGTGGCTCCAGGGCAAGACGTGGGACTCCTCGACACCGGTCGGGCCCTACCTCGTCACCCCTGACGAGCTGCCCGGCGGGGTGCGCCCCGAGCTCGAGGTCTCGCTCCACGTCGACGGCGTCCTGCGTCAGCGCGACAGCACCGCAGACCTGCTCTTCGACCCCGTCGCGCTCGTCGAGCACATCTCGACGGTCGTGCGCCTCAACCCCGGTGACATCATCGCGACGGGGACCCCGGGCGGGGTCGGCCACGGCATGACGCCACCGACCTACCTCGCGCAGGGCCAGGTCGTCGTCGCCGAGGTCGAGGGCATCGGCGCCCTGACCAACCGCGTCGTCGCCGACCCGACCGCCTGACCAGCCCGCAGCACCACCCATCAGCCCGAGGCCACGGCCCGGGGCGCGAGAGGACGACGATGACCGAGCGCACGTACGAGACCCTCACCTACGAGGTGGACGACGAGGGGATCGCGACGATCACCCTGAGCCGGCCGGAGGCGATGAACGCCTTCACCGTCCAGATGCACGAGGAGCTCGTCGACGTCTTCGGGCACGTGAGCGGTGACGACGACGCGAAGGTGGTCATCGTCACCGGGGCCGGGCGGGCCTTCTGCGCGGGCATGGACCTCTCGCGCGAGGGCAACGTCTTCGGCATCGACGAGGAGCAGGTCGTCACGCCGGCCGACATCCAGGAGCGCCCCGACGACCCCGAGCTCGTCGACGGCATCCGCGACACCGGCGGCAAGGTTTCGCTCGCGATCTTCCGCTGCACCAAGCCGGTCATCGCGGCGATCAACGGCGCGGCGGTCGGCATCGGCGCGACGATGCCGTGCGCGATGGACTTCCGGCTCGCGTCGAGCAGCGCGCGGATCGGCTTCGTCTTCGGCCGGCTCGGCATCGTGCCCGAGGCCGCGAGCAGCTGGTTCCTCCCGCGCGTCGTGGGCCTGGAGTCGGCGCTCGAGCTCTTCTACACCGCCGAGATCCGCACGGCGCAGGAGATGCACGACATCGGCTACCTGCGCTCGGTGCACGAGCCCGACGAGCTCATGCCGGCCGCGCGCGAGCTCGCCCGACGTCTCGTCGCCGGCCGCTCCCCGGTGAGCACCGCGCTCATGCGCTGGATGGTCTACCGGGGCTCCGCCGCCACCCACCCCTTCGACGCCCACGCCGTGGAGTCGATCGCGATGCAGCAGACCTCGATGGGCGACGGCAAGGAGGGTGTCGCGGCCTTCCTCGCCAAGCGCGAGCCCGACTTCACCGCCCGCGCCTCGCAGATGCCGGACTTCGTGCCGTGGGACAGCCGCGACGAGATCGTCCCCTGACCTCTCTGGGCGGTGGTCTCGAGGCTCCTGCGTCGCACCTCGACCAGCGAGCGTCTCGACCAGCGAGGCCTTCGCCGGTCGAGGTGCGAAGGCCCTCCGGGGCCTGAGCCTCGCGACCACCGCCGGGGTGGCGCGGGTAGCGTGCGAGACATGAGCGTCGCACCCACCCGCACCCTGTCGACCGACCCCGGCACCGAGGTCCCCGTCATCGGCTTCGGCACCTACCCGCTGCGCGGCAGCGAGGGTGTCGCGGCGATCGCCTCGGCCCTCGAGGTCGGCTACCGCTTCGTCGACACGGCGGTCAACTACCGCAACGAGCGCGAGGTCGCCGAGGCCGTGAAGGCCAGCAGCATCGCCCGCGAGGACGTCTGGCTGCAGACGAAGGTCCCCGGCCGCGACCACACCGGCGCGCGCCGCTGCGTCGAGACCTCCCTGCAGGTCATGGACCTCGACTACCTCGACAGCGTCGTCATCCACTGGCCCAACCCCTCGCGCGACGAGTACCTCACCGCGTGGGAGCAGCTCGTCGAGGCCCGCGAGGCCGGCCTCGTGCGTCACATCGGCGTCAGCAACTTCACCGCCGCCCACCTCGACCGTGTCGTCGAGGCCACGGGTGTCACCCCCTTCGCCAACCAGGTCGAGCTGCACCCCTACTTCCCGCAGGAGCAGATGCGCGCGGTCGACGCCGAGCGCGGCATCCTCACCCAGTCGTGGTCGCCGATCGCCCGCGGCGGAGACCTCTTCGAGGAGCAGGCGGTCGTCGCGGCCGCCGAGGCGCACGACCTCACCCCCGGCCAGGTCGTCCTCGCGTGGCACGTCGCCCTCGGCGCGATGCCCCTGCCGAAGTCTGCCGACGCCCAGCGCCAGCGCGACAACCTCGCGGCCGCCTCCGTGCAGCTCGGCGAGGACGAGGTCGCTGCGATCACCGCCCTCGGACGCGCCGACGGACGTCTCTTCGACGCAGACCCCGACCACCACGAGGAGCTGTGACTAGCCTGCGGTCATGAGCGATCTGCCGCAGCTGTCCGCCGAGAGGGTCCACGAGCTCGACCGCGCCCACGTCTTCCACTCCTGGTCGGCGCAGGCGCAGATCGACCCCCTGCCGATCGCCTCGGCGTCAGGGGTGCGCTTCACCGACTACGACGGTCGCGAGTTCCTCGACTTCTCGAGCCAGCTCGTCAACGTCAACATCGGCTACCAGCACCCCCGGCTCGTCGCGGCGATCCAGGAGCAGGTCGCCCGGATGGCTACTCTCGCGCCGGGATTCGCCTACGACATGCGGTCCGAGGCGGCGCGGATGATCGCCGAGCGCGCCCCCGGCGACCTCGACCACGTCTTCTTCACCAACGGCGGGGCCGAGGCCAACGAGAACGCCCTGCGGATGGCGCGCGTGCACACCGGCCGGCACAAGGTGCTCGCCGCCTACCGCAGCTATCACGGGGCCACCGCGGGGGCGATCGCCCTCACCGGTGACCCGCGCCGGTGGGCGAGCGAGCCGGGCATGCCCGGCGTCGTGCGCTACTGGGGACCGCACCTCTACCGCAGCGCCTTCCACGCGAGCACCCCGCAGGAGGAGTGCGAGCGCGCGCTCCAGCACCTGCGCGACCTCGTCGCGGTCGAGGGCCCGGGCACGATCGCCGCGATCATCCTCGAGAGCGTCGTCGGCACGAACGGCGTCCTCGTGCCGCCGGACGGCTACCTCGCCGGCGTGCGCGAGATCTGCGACGAGCACGGCATCGTCATGATCGCCGACGAGGTGATGAGCGGCTTCGCCCGCTGCGGCGAGTGGTTCGCCATCCAGCGCTGGGGCGTGACGCCCGACCTCATCACCTTCGCGAAGGGGGTGAACTCCGGGTACGTCCCCCTCGGCGGGGTGGTCGTCTCGCAGCGCATCCGCGACACCTTCGCCGACCGCCCCTACCCGGGTGGCCTGACCTACCAGGGCCACCCGCTCGCGTGCGCGAGCGCAGTCGCGTCGATGCGCATCTTCGAGGACGAAGGGGTGATCGAGCACAGCCGTCGGGTCGGCGAGGAGGTCATCGGGCCGGAGCTCGCCCGCATCGCCGAGCGCCACCCGAGCGTCGGCGAGATCCGGGGCATGGCGACCTTCTGGGCGCTCGAGCTCGTCCGCGACCCGAGCACCCGCGAGCCGCTCGTGCCCTACAACGCGACGGGCGACGCCGCGAAGCCGATGGCGGCCTTCGCCGCGGCCTGCAAGGAGCGGGGGCTGTGGCCCTTCGTGCACATGAACCGCACGCACGTCGTGCCGCCGTGCGTCATCTCCGACGAGGACGCACGGACCGGGCTGGCGATCCTCGACGAGGCGCTCGAGGTGGCGGACTCCTTCGTCGTCTGACGCACAGGTGGTGCCGGGTCAGGGCAGCAGGTGGGCCAGGACCCGGCGCACGGGTCCGGGCTCGTCGTGGTCGGTGACCGTCCAGGAGTGCCCGTCCGGGCAGGTGAGCGTGAGCTTCTCGTGGGCGCCGCTGGCGTCGAAGCGGCTGTCCGCGACGACGGACGCAGCATCGCCACCACAGGTGGGGCAGGGGCCGGCTGCGAGGATGTCCATCTCTCGACCGTGCCACGCAGGCCGCCGGGACCTCTCCACCCCTAGGGGTTGGTCCCGACCCGACGGCGCGGGTCCCCCTTCGCCGCCTCAGGCTGCGGCGACCTCGCGGTCCCCGTCCACCGCGCGGCGCGGGATCGTCCAGCACACGGCGGCGGCGAGCAGGCAGAGGACGGCAGCGGTCACCCACGCGTTCGCGTAGGTGCCGGTCGCCGTGCGGATCGCGCCCGCCACCCACGCGCCGGCGCCCGCCCCGACCATGTGGGCGGCGAAGACCCACCCGAAGACGACGCCCGAGCGCTGCAGCCCGAAGTGGGTGCGGCACAGCGCGACCGTGGGCGGCACGGTGGCCACCCAGTCGAGGCCGTAGAAGACGATGAAGACCCACATCCCCGGCTGCACGTGGGGAGCGAGGAGCGCGTCGATGGTCAGCAGGCTGAGGCCGCGCAGGGCGTAGTAGGCGCACAGGAGCAGGCGCGGGTCGACCTTGTCGGTGAGGTAGCCCGAGGCGATCGTGCCGACGACGTCGAAGATGCCGACGAGCGCGAGCAGCCCGGCGGCGGCCGTCGCGGGCATCCCGTGGTCGTGCGCGGCGGGCACGAGGTGGGTCTGGACGAGGCCGTTCGTCGACCACCCGCACACCCAGAAGGTCAGGGCCAGCGCCCAGAAGGCCCAGTGCCGAGAGGCCTGGCGCAGCACGCGCAGCGCGGTGACCGCGGGGTTCTCGCTCGGCGGGCCCGGGTCGGTGACGGCGTAGCCCTCGGCGACCCCGTAGGGCATGAGCCCGCGGTCGGACGGGCGGTCGGTGAGGAAGAGCCCGACGAGCACGGCGACGACGAGCGAGAGCGCCGCGACGATCCCCGCGGCAGCGCGCCACCCGAGCTCGGTCGCCGTCCACGCGATGACCGGCAGGAAGAGCAGCTGACCGGTCGCGTTGGCGGCGGAGAAGAGGCCGGTGACGAGCCCCCGGTGCGCGACGAACCACCGGTTGGCGACGATCGCGCCGAAGACGAGCGCCATGGCCCCCGTGCCCAGCCCGATGACGAAGCCCCACAGCAGCCACAGGTGCCACGGCGAGGTCATGACGAGGGTGGCGCCGCTGGCGAGGCCGACGACGACGAGCGCGGTCGTCACGGTCCGCCGGATGCCGAAACGCTCCATCACGGCAGCGGCGAAGGGGGCGGCGAGGCCGTAGAGGACGAGGTTGAGGCTCACCGCCCCGGAGGTCGTCGCGCGGTCCCAGCCGAACTCGCGCTCGATCGGCTCCATGAGCACACCGGTGCTCGAGCGGAAGGTCGCGGCCGCGACGAGGGCGAGCAGGGTCACGGCGGCGACCACCCAGGCGGGGTGGATCCGGCTGCGGGTCGCCGCTCGCTGCTGGGTCGTCACCCGGTCATGATGCCGCTCCTCCACGCTTCGTGCGACGGGGTGACCGCGGCTCGGTCCGCGCTCCCCTCCAGGTTGACATATGGTAATGCTACTGACAATCATTCTCAACTATGAGACGCCCCCTGACCCCCCTCGCCCCCACCCGACCGCTCCTCGCCAGCTCCGCCGCGCTCGCCGTCCTGCTCACCGCGGCGTGCGGCAGCAGCACCACGGGCAGCGCCGACGCCGAGCCCGCTGCCACTCCCTCCGCCTCCCCGGTCCCGCGGGCCGAGGAGGTCTCGACCGCCGTCGGCACGCCCTCGGGCGAGACGACCGAGGAGGGGCGGCGCGCCTCACGCATCGCCGTCACCCACGACGGAGGGGTCGTCGTGCTCGACGCGACGGACCTCACCCTGCTCGGCGAGTTCCCCGTCGAGGGCTACGCCCGGCTCAACCCCGCCGGCGACGAGCGCCACCTCTTCGTCACCGAGGGCGACGGCTTCCGCCTCCTCGACCTCGGCGGGTACTCGCTGCCGCACGGCGACCACGACCACCACCACGCGACGACCCCGACGTTGACCGACCTGCGCTACCCGGCGAAGCACCCCGGCCACGTCGTCGTGCACGACGGCCGCACGGTCCTCTACGGCGACGGTGACGGCCAGGTGCGGTCGATCGACCCGGAGGACCTGCGCGACGGGCCGACCGCCCTGCCGAAGGGGCGCATGTGGACCGAGCGCAGCCCCCACCACGGCGTCGCGGTCGAGCGCGAGGACGGCTCGGTGATCACGACCGTCGGCGACGAGGAGTCGCGATCTGGTGCGGCGATCCGCGACGCGAAGGGGCGCACCGTCGCCTCGTCGGACGAGTGCCCCGGCGTCCACGGCGAGGCCGCGGCGCAGGACGGGGTCGTCGTCCTCGGTTGCGAGGACGGCCTGCTCGTCGTCGACGGCGACGAGATCACGAAGGTCGACTCGCCCGACGACTACGGCCGGATCGGCAACCAGGCCGGTCACGACGAGTCCCCCTTCGTCCTCGGCGACTACAAGTCCGACCCCGACGCCGAGCTCGAGCGGCCGACGAAGGTCAGCATCACCGACACCCGGGACGCGTCGCTGCGTCTCGTCGACCTGCCGGCGAGCTACTCCTTCCGCTCGCTGGGTCGTGGGCCGCAGGGCGAGGCGCTCGTTCTCGGCACCGACGGCAAGCTGCACGTCATCGACCCCGAGTCGGGCGAGATCACCCGCTCGACGCAGGTGGTCGACGCGTGGGAGGAGCCGACGGAGTGGCAGGAGGCCCGCCCGACCCTGCACGTCCAGGACGAGACGGCCTACGTCACAGACCCGGGCTCGAAGACCCTGCACATGGTCGACATCGCCAGCGGCGAGGTGATCCGCTCCGGTGTCCTGCCGGTCGTGCCGGACGAGGTCGACGGGACCCGGGGCTGAGCATGACCGGTCGGGCTCGTGGGAGGATGCGGCCATGAGTCACGCCAAGCTCTCCGCACGCCCCACCGGTCCCCACGCGGCCGAGGACCTCGGTCACGGCTACAACATCGCCACCTGGGCCGCCGTCGCGGTCTGCCTCGTGGGCTTCACCATCGGCACCATCGGTGTGGTGCTCCTCGAGTGGTGGCTGCTCGTCGTCGGCCTCGTCATCGCCGTGCTCTCGCTGGCCGTCGGCCGCGTGCTCTCGCTGATGGGCTTCGGCTCGTACTCCCGCGGGGAGGGCGACTCGCCCGAGGGCAAGGACGCGCTCGGCATCAAGTAGCCGACCCGCACCTCTGCTCGACGAGACCCCCAGCACGCCGCGCGCGCCGGGGGTTCGTCGTGCCGTGGTGCGGCAGGTCAGGAGTGCGGCACGCCGTCCTCGACGTCGGCGAGCCACCGCCGGGCCTCGCTGTCGCTCGGCATCCGCCAGTCACCGCGCGGCGAGAGCGTGCCGCCGGGCACGACCTTCGGGCCGTTGGGCAGCGCCGAGCGCTTGAACTGGTTGTCGAAGAAGCGCTGGACGAAGACGAGCAGCCACCGTCGGATCGTCGCGAGCTCGTAGGCGACCCGCTCGGCCTCGGGCACCGAGCTCGGCCACTCGCCGCGCCCGGCGTCGGCCCACGCGTGCTCGGCGAGGAAGGCGATCTTGCTCGGCCGGTAGCCGCGGCGCAGCACGTGGTAGAGCGTGAAGTCCTGCAGCGAGTACGGCCCGATCTTGTCCTGGGTCGACTGCGGGCGCTCGCCGTCCTTGCTCGGCACCAGCTCGGGGGAGATCTCGGTGTCGAGCACGGACAGCAGCGTCTCCGAGGCGGACTCCTCGAGCTGGCCGGAGCCGGCGACCCAGCGCACGAGGTGCTGCATGAGGGTCTTGGGCACCCCGGCGTTGACGCCGTAGTGCGACATCTGGTCGCCGACGCCGTAGGTGCACCACCCGAGCGCGAGCTCGGAGAGGTCGCCCGTGCCGAGGACGAGCCCGCCGCGCTGGTTGGCGATGCGGAAGAGGTAGTCGGTGCGCAGCCCCGCCTGGACGTTCTCGAAGGTGACGTCGAAGACCTCGTCGTCCATCTCCTCGACGGGCGTGCCGGCCTGCGCGGCCTCGCCGAAGGGGTGGCCCATCCCCTCGAGCATCTGCGTCGCCGCCGGGCGGATGTCGAGCTCCTCCCACGTGATGCCGAGGGTCTCCATGAGCGCGATGGCGTTGGTCTTCGTGCGGTCCGAGGTCGCGAAGCCTGGCATCGTGATGCCGATGACGTCGGTGCGCGGCCGCTCGAGGCGGTCCATCGCCTTGACCGCGACGATGAGCGCGTGGGTCGAGTCGAGCCCGCCGCTGACGCCGATGACGATCTTCGGCGCCCAGGTCTGGCTCGTCATCGAGCGCAGCCGCTGCTCGAGCCCGCTCACCTGGATGTTGTAGGCCTCGTAGCAGTCGAGGGCGAGGCGCTCCTCGTCGTCGGGGACGAAGGGGTAGCGGTCCAGCGGGCGCAGCAGCCCGAGGTCGCCGGCCGGCGGGTCCAGGGTGACGTGCAGCTCGCGGTACTGGCGCGGCGAGACGCCGAGCGCGACGGCGTTGTCGTCGAAGGAGCCCTGGCGCATCCGCTCCTGGCGCAGCCGGTCGACGTCGACGTCGACCGTGGTGCGCCTGGGTCCGGCGGGGAAGCGCTCGGACTGGCCGAGCAGCTCGCCCATCTCGTAGACCATCGTCTGCCCGTCCCACGACAGGTCGGTGCTCGACTCCCCTTCGCTCGCCGCCGCGTAGAGGTAGGCGGCGGTGCAGCGCATCGAGGCCGACCGGGCGAGGAGGTGACGGTCCTCTGCGCGGGCCACGGTGATCGGCGAGGCGGAGAGGTTGAGCAGCACCGTCGCCCCGGCGAGCGAGGCCTCGTGGCTCGGCGCGATCGGCACCCAGAGGTCCTCGCACACCTCGACGTGGACGACGAGGCCGGGCACGTCGTCGACGTGGACCATGAGGTCGGTGCCGAAGGGGGCGTCGCGCAGCGCGTCGGCCCCGGGCCACGTCGGGCGGAAGGTCTCGCCGACGACGCCCGCGCCCTGTGCGAACCACCGCTTCTCGTAGAACTCGCGGTAGTTGGGCAGGTAGGACTTCGGGGCGATGCCGAGGACCTCGCCGTCGTGGAGGACGACGGCGCAGTTGTAGACCCGGTTGCCGTGGCGAAGGGGGGCGCCGACCGCGAAGACCGGACGCAGGCCCGCGGTGGCCCGGGCGAGCTGGTCGATCGCGGCCTCGGTGTCGCGCAGGAGGACGTCCTGGAGAAAGAGGTCGTCGAGCGAGTACGCGGTGAGCCCGAGCTCGGGGAAGACCGCGACGGCGACGCCCTCGTCGTGCAGCTCGCGCACGATCGCGCCGACCGCGTCGGCGTTGGCGAAGGGGTCGGCCTGCGTCACCGGCATCGTGCACGCCGCCACCCGAGCGAACCCGTGCGTGTAGATGTTGCGGAAGTCGCGAGTCATGGCCTCACCCTATGGCTCGCGCCCTCGGTGGTTGAGGTGCGAGGAGCTCTGCGACGAGCCTCGAAACACGTCCCCCTGATGGTCGAGGTGCGACGCAAAAGCCTAGAACCACGAACACCAACAGCGACGGCGTCACCGGGGTGATCAACGCGTAGTAATCGACTCGATCTGCCCCACCTGCAGGTCCTGATACCACGAGTGCGCCCACCCGCCGCTGACAAGCCCGATGACGACGGCCGCGAGCAGGGTTGCAGCAACGGTGCCTTTGCCCACGTCCTTGAACCGGGAGGTGCGCTCGATGAGCTTCCCGTTGGTCGGGCCCTTCGGGAAGTTGTGGAGAGCGATCCACCCGGAGAGCTCTCGTGCGCGCTGCCACACGAGGAGCGCAGCGAGGACGACGGCAGCGATCTGCAGGGTGACGAAGATGAAACCCTCCCAGCCAAGGATCTGGAGGATCTCCCCACGGTGGGCCAGCAGGACGTTCCAACGCTCCGACATGCCGGTGGTGAAGTTCGGGTAGCGGCTGGCGACGTCACCGTCGATCCGGGCGAAGCTGATGTCGCTCCCCGGCCCGCCATCGAGCGTCCACCAGGCGGCGACCAGCAGTGCGGCGGACGAGATGAGGACGGCGATCGTCGTGGCCACGCGCGGGCCGGGGGCGCCTCGAGTCATGGAGCCCGTCCAGATGGCCATGACCATCAGTCCGACGGCCGAGCCCACGAAGGCCCAGACGACGAAGGGCCAGACGAAGATGTACGCCAGCACGAGAACCGCGACTGCCATGAGGACCCCGGCTACGGGGACCCACCACTCGTCCTCCGGCCCCGGCTCCGACGACGACTGCTGAGCGCGATGCGGAGCGGGCAGGTGCTGGTAGATGACCTCGAGCTGGGTCGTCGACTGGTCGAGCGTCTGCCGGATGGTGTTGTGGCTCCCGTGGACCGCCATCTGCTGCACGGCCGGGGGAGATCCCCCACCCATGCGACGCACGATGAAGGGCGCGAGCACGGCGCTGATGAGGCTGACGGCCAGGCTGACGATGTGATCTGACATGGTCTACCCCTGCGGGTCGGAGCGCTGTCTGGTGCAGCGCAGCCGGACAACCTACGACTCGCGACCGACAGCGCGAGGCACCCTTGCGACGCGGCTACCCTGGCGCGGTGATCACCGGTGAGCTCAAGAGCAAGGTCGACACCCTTTGGAACGCCTTCTGGTCGGGTGGCATCTCCAACCCGCTCGAGGTGATCGAGCAGATCACCTACCTGCTCTTCATCAGGCGCCTCGACGACCTGCAGACCCTCAAGGAGGGACAGGCCCGCTTCAACGGCGGGGTGATCGACGAGCCGATCTTCAAGCCCGGCCAGGCCCACCTGCGCTGGACGCGTCTCAAGAACGCCTCGGCGACAGATGCGCATGCGACGATGTCGCGCGAGGTCTTTCCCTTCCTCCAGAACCTCGGTGGAGAGGGCTCGACCTACTCCGGTCACATGAGGGACGCCCGGTATACGATCCCGACCCCGGCGCTGCTGTCGAAGGTCGTGGACCTCATCGACGCAATCCCGATGGAGAAGCGGGACACGAACGGTGATCTCTACGAGTACCTGCTGTCGAAGATTGCCTCGGCCGGCACGAATGGTCAGTTCCGCACCCCGCGTCACATCATCGATCTCATGGTCGCCATGCTCGCCCCGACGCCGGCGGACGAGATCTGCGACCCGGCATGCGGCACGGGCGGCTTCCTCGTCGCGGCGTCCGAGTACATCCGGGAGCATCACTCGTCCGCACTGACCGACGCGAGACAACGTGAGCACTTCCACCGCAGCATGTTCCACGGATACGACTTCGACTCGACGATGCTGCGCATCGGGAGCATGAACATGCTCATGCACGGCATCGAGGCGCCGGACATCCGGTACAGGGACTCACTGTCCGACGGCGCGAGTGGTGACGCCGAAAAATACACGATGATCCTCGCGAACCCTCCCTTTGCCGGCTCGCTCGACTACGAGGCTATGGCGCCGGATCTCAAGAAGGTCGTGACGACGAAGAAGACGGAGCTGCTCTTCCTCGCGCTCTTCCTCCGTCTTCTCAAGACCGGTGGGCGCGCCGCGGTCATCGTCCCTGACGGTGTGCTCTTCGGGTCGACGAAGGCGCACAAGTCGCTTCGAAAGATGCTCGTCGAGGACCAGAAGCTCGACGCCGTCGTCAAGCTCCCATCCGGTGTCTTCAAGCCGTACGCGGGTGTCTCTACCGCGATCCTCTTCTTCACCAAGACCGAGTCCGGCGGCACGGACGACGTGTGGTTCTACGACGTGCAGGCCGACGGCTTCACTCTGGACGACAAGCGCAACCCCACACAGGCAAACGACCTCCCCGACGTCCTTGCCCGCTGGGCGAATGTGGTTGCTGAGCGAGTCGCCAGGCCGGCCGTGGTGGATGAAGAGAGCTCTCCCTCGGTGGTTAAGGTGCGAGGAACGGGCCTCGAGACCACCATCACCGAGCACTCGCGGGCGAGGACCGATCAGTCCTTCCTCGTCCCGAAGGCTGACATCGTCGCCCAGGACTACGACCTCTCGATCAACCGGTACAAGGAGGTCGTCCACGACGACGTCGAGCACCGGGATCCGCTGACGATCATCGCGGACATCGAGGCTCTCGATGACGAGATCCGCCGGGGTCATGAGGAGCTCAAGGCGATGCTGACGTGAAAACAGCCGCGTTTGGTGACGTCTTGAGGCTTTCGTATGGGAAGGCCCTGAAGCAAGCAGATCGATCTGGTGGTGGTCCAATTCCGGTCGTGGGCTCCGGTGGAATTGTCGGGTGGCATGAGACGGGCCTCACTCCAGGGCCAACGGTCGTAGTCGGTCGTAAGGGGAGTATTGGCAGCGTCACCTGGGTCGACGGCCCAGCCTGGCCGATTGACACGGCCTACTTCGTCGAGTCGATCGGCGAAGGGGTGCACCTGCGGTGGACGTACTGGTTGCTCCAATCGCTGGGCCTGAACGGCATGAACAAGTCAGCGGCCGTGCCGGGTCTGAACCGTGAGGACGTCTATCGGCTGACGATCCCCCTCCCTCCTCTGGAAGAGCAGCGGCGGATCGCGGCAATCCTCGACCACGCCGACGCTCTGCGCGCGAAGCGCCGTCAGATTCTTGCCCATCTCGACTCGCTCCCCTTTGCTATTTTAAGAAGCGCATTGGGCCAGCTGGCGGGCCGGAGTGTCACTCCTCGACCTGCTGCAGGTCAGCCAGCTGGATTCACCTGGGTGAAGCTGACGGACGTGGCTAGATTGGCCACGGGACACACTCCCGATCGGAAGCGTCCCGAGTACTGGTCGGGAGACATCTCTTGGTTGTCCCTGCCCGAGATTCGCGCACTGGACGGACAGGTCGTGGAGCGGACTGCGTTCCAAGTAGCGCAGGCCGGGATAGATGCCTCCTCGGCGGTGGTCCTACCCGCGGGGACCGTTTGCTTCTCACGCACCGCGTCACTCGGATTCGTGACGCTTATGGGCGCCCCCATGGCAACTTCTCAAGATTTTCACAATTGGGTACCTGGTCCTAGATTGCATCCCGAGTATCTCATGGCGGCCCTGCGATCTTCTCGGAACCACCTTATTGCGGGCAGCGACGGGTCAACGCATCGTACGATCTATCAGCGTGCTGCGCAGAAGTTTCACATCCTCTTGCCATCTCGAGAGACTCAAAATGAAATCGCCGTCTTCTCGAAGTGTCTGCGCGAACAGCGCACGCAGGCTCAGCAATCGGTGGCCGCACACGACGAGCTATTCGCTTCCCTGCAGGCCCGTGCGTTCCGCGGGGAGCTCTGATGGTCGCCATGCCCGCATGGGACCACTTCATGGTCCCGATGCTTGATCTGCTTTCCGACGGCCAGGCCCGCCCGCTACGCGAGATCCGAGATCGACTCATGGAGTCCACCCTCACCGACGACCAAGGGGCCGAGAGGCTCCCTTCGGGCCAGCCGAAGGCGGACAACCGGATCGGGTGGGCCGCTTCATACCTCTCCCGCGTCGGTGCGGTCGAGCGGCCCACCCGCGGGCAGTACACGATCTCCGACGTCGGTCAAAGAATGCTCCATGAGCACCCGACCGGGATCAGTGAGCGCGAGCTGCGCGCGTACGCCCAGCCCGGCGATACGTGGTGGGCTAGCACGTCAGCCGGACCAACCCCTTCGCCCAGCCCTATCCTCGTCATCGAGGAGAGCGAGCCGCTGGACCCGATCGAGCAGATCGAGACAGGCATCGCTCGTGTCCACGAGACCGTTGCCGCTGATTTGCTCAGGCGACTTCACGGGAACCAGCCGGCCTTCTTCGAGCAGGCTGTCCTCGACCTGCTCATGGCGATGGGCTACGGCGGCACGGAGGGGCGCGCCACTCGCACCCAGCTCGTCGGCGACGGTGGCATCGACGGGATCGTCGACCAGGACGCGCTCGGGCTGAGCCGCATCTACGTCCAGGCCAAGCGATATGCGCTCGACTCCGCCGTGGGGCGTCCAGAGATCCAGGGTTTCGTCGGTGCGCTCCACGGCAATCAGGCCAATCAAGGCGTCTTCATCACCACGGGGCGCTTCAGCTCGGGCGCTCGGAGCTACGCCGAGACCATCCCGACGCGTGTCGTCCTCATAGGCGGCGCCAGGCTCGCAACGCTGATGATCCGATACGGCGTCGGCGTCCAGGTGCGTCGGACCGTCCAGATCGTCGAGGTGGACGAGGACTTCTTCGAGTGAGCCATTACCGGAGCGGTCATTGGCGACGGGGGCGAAATGGCAAGCGCCACTGGGTCTCGGGTCACAGCGTCAATCGCTACGGGGGGACGGGATCAAGGTTCGTCCGTCCTTCGTGGACGTACCGCACGAACGTCAGCGCCTGGGCCGCCCCGAACGCCACGTGTCCGGTATGCGGCGCCAGGGTCTTCTACTACCGCGATCCGAGGACGGGCGGCGGTGCCTACTTCGATCGGATGGGCGTCCCGTGGCCCAAGCACCCGTGCATGGACGCTGCGCAACAGGTGACCCCTCCACGTATTCCGCCGGCTGCGACTGCTCCACGGATGACCTGGTCGAGCTCGAGTCCGGCATACCCGCCGCCGGCGTGGGCTCCGGCTCCGCTGCACGGGACGACCCAACGGCTGGGGCAGCGACGGCTCTCCGAGATCGGTCCATCGACCACGGCTGCGTTGCAAACACTGCGTCCGTGGGTGCTGTGGGCGATAGTGACAGCGACCTTCGAGCTCGTGGCCCTCTTCCTCCTGATGGTGGCAGTGGTCGGGCCTGACACGCCTCGTGCGGAGATCGTCGCCTTCATCTGGCTGTGGGTCCTCCCGATAGCGAGTCTCGCCGTTGCGGCGGTGGCGACCGTGGCGACGCGTTGGCGAGCCCTGATGGACCTGAGGCTGCTCGACGTGGCGATCGCCTTCGCCGCCGCTCAGGGGTTTGCTGTTGCCGGGCTCGTGGGTCACGGTCTCAGCTGCGGCCTCGGGCTGAATGTGCTCGGAGTCGTATGGATCGGGGTGCTCCTGCACATCGTCCGGTCCCCGCAGACTCGAAGTTGATCAGTTCAATTGGGTACCCGTATGGGTGATCAACTGACACACTTTGTTCAGTTCAATTGACCTTCGGTATCGGTGATCAACTGTGCGGGGTGAGCGGTCATGGCGAGAGGGCGGCCCAGCAGGGCGACGGTCTACGCGCGGCTGGACACCGCCGTCGCCGAGCTCCGCGACAGGCTCGGCGGTCTCCCTTCGCCGAAGGAGGCGGAGTACGTCTGGGCCGACATCTGGCACCTAGAGGCTCACCACTCGACGGCGATCGAGGGCAACACCCTCGTCCTGCGCGAGGTCGAGACCTTGCTCGAGAGCGGCCGTACTGTCGGCGCCAAGCCACTCAAGGAGTACTTGGAGGTCCAGGGATACGGCGACGCCTCCCGCTGGGTCTACGGCCAGGCCATCGAGCCGGGGGACTGGAGCACCGGCGCTCTCATCTCGATCGCCGAGGTGCGCCGGATCCACGAGATGGTCATGGCGCCGGTGTGGCAGGTCTCGCCCCACGAAGAGGCAACTGGTCGCGAGGGCCCCGGCATGTTCCGCGAGCACGACATCCACCCTTTCGACGGAGGCATGACTCCGCCCGCGTGGCCGCTCGTACCCGCGAAGGTCCAGGACTGGATAGACCTCGTATCTGCGCGCAGTGGAGGGCTGATCGGGCCTTCCCACGACGGAGCTCCCCTGCCCGAGACAATCGCAGAGATTCACAGCGCCTTCGAGGGTGTCCATCCCTTCATCGACGGCAACGGACGCACGGGTCGACTCGTGCTCAACCTCCTGCTCGTGCGCATCGGGCTGCCACCCGTCGTCATCCTCAAGCAGCAGCGTCCGGCCTACCTGACCGCCTTGCAGAAGAGCGACGACGGTGACCATGGACCGCTAGGGGAGATCCTGGCCAGGGGGATGTACGACAACCTCAACCGCTTCATCCTTCCCAACATCGCAGGACCGGCGCGGATGGTGCCCCTGCCGGCACTGGTCGACGAGCAGTTCACGCTCCCCGCCCTGCGACAGGCCGCACGACGTGGTCGACTTGACGCCATACAGGCATCCGACGGGACGTGGCGAACCAGCCGCAAGGCCGTCGAGGAGTACGCCCGGTCGCGCGGGCGCAGGGGGCAAGGGGACCGTTGAGCAACTTCAACTTCGTCAAGGCCGAGTGGCCGAGCATCTACGCCGACTGCGCGCGTGCTGAGTCCTACCTCGTCGGCGACCCTCGGACCGCGTGCTTCTACTCCCGGCGGGCCGTCGAAGGGGTCGTGGGCCATCTCTACGACCTGCTCGACCTCACCACGCCGTACAAGGATGACCTTGCGGCCCGGACGAACGACCCCGCCTTCAAGGCGACAACCGGCCCGGCGATCACGCAGAAGCTCAACCTCATCCGCAAGCTCGGCAACGCCGCCGTCCACGACACCGTGGACATCCCCCCGCACGCCGCGCTGACCTCCCTTCGCGAGCTGCATCACGTGGTTGTCTGGGCCGCGTTCCGCTACTCGACCGTCCCCGACGCCGTCCCGACCGGCACCGAGTTCGACCCCGCCGTCGCGCAGAGGCTCGCACCCCTCTCGCGAGACGAGCTCGTCCAGCTCGCCGCGAAGGTCAGGGCCGAGGACGAGGCGCATGCTGCTGCCCTGGAGGCGAAGGACGAGCTCGCCGCGGCCAAGGACGCGGAGATCGAGCGGCTCAAGGTGCAGATCGCGACTGCCCAGGCTGCCAAGGCCAAGACGGTCGACGACCACGACTACGACGAGGCCCAGACCCGGACCGACATCATCGACGTGATGCTTCGCGAGGCGGGGTGGCCCCTCGCCGACCCTCAGGACCGCGAGTACGAGGTCAGCGGCATGCCCAACGCCTCCGGCCAGGGCTTCGTGGACTACGTCCTGTGGGGTCGCGACGGCCTCCCTCTCGCCGTGGTCGAGGCCAAGCGCACGACCGAGGCTGCCGAGATCGGCCAGCAGCAGGCCAAGCTCTACGCCGACTGCCTGGAGGCCACCTTCGGGCGGCGCCCGGTGATCTTCTACACGAATGGCCATCAGCAGTGGCTGTGGGACGACGCCGCCGGCTACCCACCGCGCAAGGTCAACGGCTTCTTCACGCGTGACGAGCTGGAGCTCATGGTCCAGCGGCGCATCAGCCGTCGGCCGCTGACTTCCGAGCCGGTGAGCTCTGAGGTCGCTGGGCGGCCCTACCAGGTCCGCGCGATCAAGGCGGTCGGCGACGCCTTCGACCGCAAGCAGCGCGAGGCGCTGCTCGTCATGGCTACCGGCTCGGGCAAGACCCGCACGGTCATCGCTCTCGCCCAGCAGCTCATGGCCGCGGGCTGGGTCAAGAGGGTCCTCTTCCTGGCCGACCGCACCGCCCTGGTCAACCAGGCGGCGCGCGCCTTCACCGAGCACCTCCCCGAGGTCGCGACGGTCAACCTCGTGACCGAGCGAAGAGGGGAGGGTCGCGTCTACGTCTCGACGTACCCGACGATGATGAATCTCATCAACGAGCTGAGCGACGACCCCGACCCGTCGGTCGTCAAGCGGAAGTTCGGGCCCGGGTACTTCGACCTCGTCGTCATCGACGAGGCGCATCGCTCGGTATATGCCAAGTACGGAGCGATCTTCGACTGGTTCGACGGGCTGCTCGTCGGTCTCACCGCGACACCGAAGGACGAGGTCGACCACAACACCTATCGGCTTTTCCAGCTGGAGGACGGAGTGCCGACCGACGCCTACAGCCTGGACGAGGCCGTCGCCGACGGCCATCTCGTCCCGCCGAAGGGGGTCTCCGTCGGCACGAAGTTCCTCCGTCAGGGGATCAGGTACGACGACCTGAGCGAGGAGGAGAAGGACCAGTGGGACCTCCTCGACTGGGGCGACGACGGCGCGCCGACAGAGGTGGGGGCTGAGGAGATCAACCGCTTCCTCTTCAACGAGGACACCGTCGACAAGGTGCTCGCCACCCTCATGCAGGACGGGTACAAGGTGGCGGGCGGTGACCGGCTAGGCAAGACGATCGTCTTCGCGAAGAGCCAGGCTCACGCCGACTTCATCCAGCAGCGCTTCGACATCGCCTGGCCCGAGCACGGCGGGCAGTTCGCCCGGACGATCACGCACGGCAACGCATACGCGCAGAGCCTCATCGACGACTTCTCGACCGCCGGCAAGGCGCCGCACATCGCGATCTCGGTCGACATGCTCGACACGGGCATCGACGTCCCCGAGGTCGTCAACCTCGTCTTCTTCAAGGTCGTCCGCTCCAAGAGCAAGTTCTGGCAGATGATCGGTCGCGGCACCCGCCTGTGCCCCGACCTCTACGGTCCGGGACAGGACAAGCAGGACTTCCTCGTCTTCGATTTCTGCGGCAACCTCGAGTTCTTCGGCCAGGACCTGCCGTCGAGCGAGGGCTCGACCCAGAAGTCCCTGGCTCAGCGGCTGTTCGAGCACCGGGTCGCCCTGATCACCGCCCTCGACACGGCGAAGGGGGACGACTCCCTTCGCGCCTCGGCCGCTGACGTGCTGCACGGCGTGGTGGCCGGGATGAACCTCGACAACTTCCTCGTCCGCCCGCACCGGGAGTGGGTGGAGCGGTACGGTGGCCGCTCAACATGGGACTCTCTCACCCCCGTGGAGGCCGGTGACGTCGTTGAGCAGCTCGCCGGTCTCCCCTCGTCGGTCCGCGACGACGACGAAGGGGCCAAGCGCTTCGACCTCGTCGTCCTCAGGCGTCAGCTCGCCCAGCTCGAGGGGAATTCGGTGCTCGCAGAGCGCATGCGCGAGGCGGTGCAAGAGATCGCGCTGGCCCTGCTCGGCAAGACGGCTGTCCCGTCCGTCGCCGCTCGGGCGGAGCTCCTCGAGGAGGTCGCCGGCGACGAGTGGTGGGTCGACGTGACGCTGCAGAGGCTCGAGCAGGCGCGGGTCAAGCTGCGCGGCCTTGTACGTCTGGTCGAGAGGTCAAGGCGCAACCCCGTGTACACGGACTTCGAGGACGAGCTGGGGGAGGCGTCCGAGGTGCCCCTGCCCGGGACCTCGCCGGGCACGAACCCGGAGCGCTTCAGAGCGAAGGCTGCTGCGTACCTGCGTGAGCACGAAAGCCACGTCGCGCTCCAGCGGCTCCGACGCAACCGGCAGCTGACCGAGGACGACCTCTCGGCGCTCGAGGAGATGCTGCTGGCTAGCGGGGCCGGGGCTGCGGCAGATGTGGAGCGCGCGGCCGAGGAGGCTCGCGGGCTAGGCCTCTTCGTACGCTCGCTCGTCGGACTCGACCGGGAGGCGGCAATGGAGGCGTTCGGGGCCTACCTGGACGCGTCGCGGTTCGACATCCACCAGGTGCGCTTCGTACAGCTCATCGTCGAGGAGCTGACGGCCAACGGCGTGATGACGCCGGGTCGTCTCTTCGAGTCGCCATACACCGACCACGCACCGACCGGCCCCGACGGCCTCTTCGATGGTGGGGATGTCGACGAGATCGTCGAGATTCTTCGCGCGGTCGAGTCGAGGGCGCAACCGGTCGGAGCGTAGGCCGCTCGCGCGCGGGGTTCGATGGTCTCGAGGCTCGGGCGCTGCGCGCCCGTCGCACCTCGACCAGCGAAGGGGGCCTGCACGCCCGTCGCACCTCGACCAGCGAGCGGAAGGCTGGACGCGAGGAGCCTCGGTGACGGCGGGCGGCCGTAGCGTGGCGGGGTGAGCACCTCGATCCTCTGGCTGCGCCGCGACCTCCGTCTGCACGACCACCCGGCGCTCGCCGCGGCGCACGCCGACGGGGGAGAGGTCATGCCGGTCTTCGTGCTCGACCCCGACCTCCTGGCGAAGGCCGGCGAGGTCCGCACCGCCGCCCTCGTCGAGGTCCTCCGCGCGACCGACGAGTCCTACGACGGTCATCTCGTCCTCCAGGAGGGTGACCCGGCGGAGGTCCTGCGCCGCCTGGCCACGAAGGTCGGGGCGACGCGCGTGCACATCTCGCGTGAGACCGAGCCGTGGGGCGCCGAGCGTGACGAGCGCGTCCGCGAGGCCCTGGCGCAGGACGACGTCGAGCTCGTCGAGACCGGCACCCCCTACGTCCTGGGTCCCGGCACCGTCCTCAACGGCAGCGGCAATCCCTACAAGGTCTTCACCCCCTTCGCCAAGGCCTGGCGCGACCACGACCACCCCAAGCCCTGCCCCGTCCCCGACGACCTCCGGCTCACCCGGGGCGGCGTCGACTCGGTCGACCCGCCGCAGGTCGAGGCGCCCGTCGAGCTGCCCCCTCTCGGCGAGGAGGCCGCGATGCAGCGGTGGGCAGACTTCCTCGACGAGGACGTCGCCGGCTACGACGACGGCCGCGACCAGCCGGCGCTCGACTCGACCTCACGCATGTCGGTGCACCTCAAGTGGGGCGTGGTCCACCCGCGCACCCTGCTCGCCGACCTCGCCCCCCGGCGGGGCGAGGGCGTGCACACGTACGTCACCGAGCTCGCGTGGCGCGAGTTCTACGGCGACGTCCTGCACCACAACCCGCACTCGGCGACCCGCGACCTCACCGACTCCCTCGCCGGGCTGCGCTACGACGACCTCGACGACGAGACCTTCTCGGCCTGGGCGGAGGGGCGCACGGGCTACCCCTTCGTCGACGCCGGGATGCGCCAGCTCCTCGAGCAGGGGTGGATGCACAACCGGCTGCGGATGGTCACGGCGAGCTTCCTCACCAAGGACCTCCACTGCTGGTGGCCACGGGGTGCCGCGTGGTTCATGGACCACCTCGTCGACGGCGACGTCGCGAGCAACCAGCACGGCTGGCAGTGGGTGGCCGGCACCGGCACCGACGCCTCGCCGTACTTCCGGGTCTTCAACCCGGTGACCCAGGGCGAGCGCTTCGACCCGAAGGGGGACTACGTGCGGCGGTGGGTGCCCGAGCTCGCGCACATCCCGGGCAAGGCCGTCCACCAGCCGTGGTCTCACGACGAGGGCTACGACCACGACTACCCGAAGCGGCTCGTCGACCACGCCGAGGAGCGCAAGGAGGCCCTCGACCGGCTCGAGGAGACTCGCTGACCGGTGTCGTCAGCCGCGGGGCGCGGGCTTCGTCGCGATCTCGCGCAGCAGCTCGACGGCCCGCGCAGCCGCGGGGTTGGCGCGGGCGACCGGTGCGGTGAGCGCGACGATGTCGCGCGTCGGGACCGGTCGGGTCAGGCGCACCCGCCGGACACCCGTGGGCAGACGCGTGCGGCTCGCGAGGTCCGGGATCACGGCGATCCCGACGCCCGCGGCGACGAAGGCTGCCGCCGTGTAGTGGTCCTGCGCCTCGACGGTGTACCGCGGGCGGAAGCCGGCCGCCGCGCACGCCCGGGCGATGAGCGACTCGGTGACACCGGCGGAGATGTCGCTGCTGATCCACGACTCCTCGGCGAGCTCGATCATCGGCACGCTGCGGCGACGCGCGAGACGGTGGTCCTGGGGGAGCAGGGCGACGAAGGGGTCGGACGTCAGCGGGGTGATCGAGTAGCCGGGCCGCAGCGTCTCGCGCGGGTCGTCGGGCACGACGTCGATGTCGACGGGCGGGGACTCCCCGGTGGGGTAGCCCTCGGTGAGGATCATCTCGAGGACGAGGTCGGGCATCTCCGACTGCAGCCGACGGGCGATCCTCGGCAGCCACAGCGACCCGACCGAGGCGAAGTAGCCGATCGACAGCGACCCGGTGTTGCCCTCGCGCAGGTCGGTGATGACCGACTCGAGCCGCTTGACCTCCGACATGAGCGGCTCGCTCTCGGCGGCGAGGGTGCGGCCGGCCGCCGTCGGCTCGACCCCGCGGCCCACGCGCTCGAGCAGCGAGAGCCCGGTCTGCTTCTGCAGGGCGGTCATGTGCTGGCTCACGGCGCTGCCCGTCATGCCGAGCAGGTCGGCCGCGGCGCTGATCGACCCGTTGGCGACGACGGAGCGGAAGATGCGCAGCCGGTGGACGTCGATCACGCCGCTCAACTTATCAGTGATGCTTAACGATCGAGTAGCGGAAGCAACTTGTGGTTAGTAGATGACGGCGCAACCATAGATCCATGACCAACTGGCTGAGCACCGTCCTGACCCGCCGTCCCTCCTCCTCGCGCCACGTCGGCGCCGGCTTCGACGCCGACATGATGCGCATGGCCCACGAGCTGTCCCTCATGGCCCAGCAGAGCCCGAAGTCCGGCTCGCACTCCCGCACCTCCTCGGACCGGATCGCGACCTCCCGCGAGGGCGTCACCGAGTCCTACAAGGTCTACCCGAGCGCCGTGCGCCGGATGCCGGACCGCTACCACCCCACCCTCTCCACGCGCTGACCTCGACCGCCAGCCCGGTCGCACGCCGAAGGGCCCGCCCCCAGCAGGGGGCGGGCCCTTCGTCATGCGCCTCGCGGCGCCCAGGTCACGCGGTGCTCGACCCGACGCCGTTCATCGCCGCGGCACGGCCGGCCTCGAGCCGGGCGACGGGGACGCGGAAGGGCGAGCAGCTGACGTAGTCGAGGCCCACCTCGTGGAAGAAGTGGATCGACTCCGGGTCACCGCCGTGCTCGCCGCAGACACCGGTCTTCAGGCTCGGCTTCGTCTTGCGACCGCCCGCGACGCCCTGCCGGACGAGCTCGCCGACGCCGATGCCGTCGAGGGTCTCGAAGGGGGAGACCGCGAGCACGCCGTTCTCCATGTACGTCGTGAAGAACTCCGTCTCCACGTCGTCGCGCGAGAAGCCCCACGTCGTCTGGGTGAGGTCGTTGGTGCCGAAGGAGAAGAAGTCCGCCTCGTGGGCGATCCGCTCCGCCGTGAGCGCCGCGCGCGGCAGCTCGATCATGCAGCCGATCGGCAGGTCGAGGGTCACGCCCGCGGCCTCCCCGACCTCCTGGAGGATCTCCAGGCCCTGCTCGCGCACGAGGTGCAGCTCACGACGCGAGCCGATGAGCGGCACCATGATCTCGGGCTGCGGGTCCTTGCCCTGGCCGCGCAGCTCGACGACCGCCTCGGCGATCGCGCGGATCTGCAGGGCGAAGAGGCCGGGGTACTTCAGGCCCAGGCGCACGCCGCGCAGGCCGAGCATCGGGTTCTGCTCGTGGGTCGCGCGGACCGCCTCGAGCAGGACCTTGTCGCGCTCGAGCTCGGGGCCCTCCTCGCCACGGGCCTTCGCGAGCTCGACCTTGACGGTGAGCTCGGTGAGGTCGGGGAGGAACTCGTGCAGCGGCGGGTCGATGAGCCGGATCGTCGCGGGCAGGCCGTCCATGACGGTGAGCAGCTCGACGAAGTCGGCCCGCTGGAGCGGAAGCAGCTCGGCCATGACGCTCGCGCGGGCCTCGTCGTCCTCGGCGAGGATGACGCGCTCGATGTACTCGCGGCGCTCGCCGAGGAACTGGTGCTCCGTGCGGCACAGGCCGATGCCCTCGGCGCCGCGGTCGCGGGCGCGCTGGGCGTCCTCGCCGGTGTCGGCGTTGGTGCGCACGCGCAGCCGGCGACGGGCATCGGCGTGCCGGAGCAGACGGTCGACGGCCGCGACGAGCTCGCGGGTGTCGTCGTCCTCGGCCTTGGCCTGGGCAGCCTCGAGGCCGTCGGCGATGTAGGTCATCACCGGCGAGTCGATGACGTCGACCGCGCCGAGGTAGATCTGGCCGGTCTTGCCGTCGATGGAGATGACGTCGCCCTCGGAGACGACGGTCTCGCCGACCGTGATCGTCTTCTTCGCGACGTCGATCTGCAGGTCCTCGGCGCCGACGACGGCGCACATGCCCATGCCGCGGGCGACGACCGCGGCATGCGAGGTCTTGCCGCCACGGGCGGTGAGCACGCCCTGCGCGGCGATCATGCCGGGCAGGTCCTCGGGCGAGGTCTCGCGACGCACGAGGACGACGTCCACGCCTTCGGCCGCCTTGGCCGTGGCCGAGGCGTTGTCGAAGGCGACGGCACCGACCGCGGCGCCGGGGGAGGCCCCCATGCCGGTCGCGAGGAGCTGGCGCACCGCGTCCTTGTCGAACTGCGGGAAGAGCAGGTTGGTCAGCTGCTCACCGGTGACCCGCTCGAGCGCCTCGTCCATGGTGATGAGCTGCTCGTCGACGAGCTGGGTGGCGACGCGGAAGGCGGCGGCCGCCGTGCGCTTGCCGACACGGGTCTGCAGCATCCACAGCTTGCCGCGCTCGATGGTGAACTCGATGTCGCACAGGTCGCGGTAGTGCGTCTCGAGGCGGCGCATCGCCGAGCGCAGCTCGCGGTAGGCGTCGCGGTCGCGCTCCTTGAGGTCCGACAGGGCCAGGGTGTTGCGGATGCCGGCGACGACGTCCTCGCCCTGGGCGTTCGGCAGGTAGTCGCCGTACACGCCGGAGTGGCCGGAGGAGGGGTCGCGGGTGAAGCACACGCCCGTGCCGGAGGTCTCGCCGAGGTTGCCGAAGACCATGGCCTGGACGTTGACCGCGGTGCCGAGGTCGTCCGGGATGCGCTCACGACGGCGGTAGAGCATCGCGCGCTCGGTGTTCCAGCTGCGGAAGACGGCCTCGATGGCCATGTCGAGCTGCTTGCGCGGGGTCTGCGGGAAGGGCTTGCCCGTCGCGTCCTCGACGATCGCCTTGTACTCCTTGACGAGGGTGCGCAGCTGCTCGACGTCGAGCTCGACGTCGGAGGTCACCCCGGCCTCGGACTTGCGGGCGTCGAGCGCCTCGGAGAAGAGCTCGGAGTCGATGTCGAGCACCGTCTTGCCGAACATCTGGATGAGGCGGCGGTAGGAGTCCCAGGCGAAGCGCTCGTCACCGGCGAAGTCGGCGAGCGCGTGCACGGTGTCGTCGTTGAGACCGACGTTGAGGACGGTCTCCATCATCCCCGGCATGGAGAACTTCGCGCCCGAGCGCACGGAGAGCAGGAGCGGCTCCTCGCTGTCGCCGAGGGTGCGGTCGATGTGGTCCTCGACCTCGCGCAGCCGTCGGGTCACCTCGACCCGGACCTCCGGCGGGACCTTGCCCTCGCTGAGGTAGGCGCGGCACGCATCCGTGGAGATGGTGAAGCCGGGCGGGACGGGCAGACCGAGCTTGACCATCTCGGCGAGGTTGGCACCCTTGCCGCCGAGGAGGTCCTTCTGGTCCTTGTCGCCGTCGCTGAACATGTACACGTACTGCGTCATCGCTGCTCCTCGCCGTCCGGGCGCGTCGACGCGCCCGAGGATCCCTGGGGTTGGCTCATGGTGGCAGACACGAGCGGCAGTGCCGCCTCGGGGTTCCGACTGGCGGGACGGACAGGTGTGCGAAGGGGGACAGCCGGTTCCCCGGCAGCGCGAGGGTCAGGTGCCGCGCACCCGGTCCACCGCGCCGCGCACGGCGTCGGCGGAGCGGGCGAGGACAGAGGCGTCGGTGTCGCCCCCGGACGACCAGGACGGGTCCTGCGGCAGCGGTCCCATCGGGTCGGCCTGCTCCGGGTCGTCGGCGGACTCGACGCGCGGGTCGGCGAGGGAGCGACGGATCGCGTCGTCCAGCGGCACGAGCTCGTACCCCGCGGGGAGGAGGTCCCGGCGGACGTCGTCCTCGGCGGCGACCATGTCGTGGTGCAGGCTCTGGACGAGCGCCTTGACCGTCGGGGAGGGCACGTCGGTCAGGGCCGCGACGAGCGAGCCGACGAGATCGGTGGGCAGCAGCGGGACCTCGACCTGGGGTCGGGAGAGCCCGGCGATCGCGGCGTAGCGGTCGAGCAGACCGGCGTAGGACAGCGCCTCAGGGCCGCCGACGTCGTAGTGCCGGCTGGGTCCGGGGGCGTCCAGCGCGCCGACGAGCGCCTCGATGACGTCGACGACGGCGACGGGCTGGACCTGCGTGTCCATCCAGCTCGGCACGGTCTGCACCGGCACCCTCTCGCTCACCTGGCGGATGATCTCGAAGGACGTCGAGGCGCTGCCGACGAGCACGGCGGCCCGCAGGGTGATGACGACCGCCGAGCTGCGCCCGAGGATCTCCTCCACCTCGAGGCGAGAGGACACGTGGGCGCTGAGGTCGTCGTGGTCGACCTCGGGCACGATCCCGGACAGGTAGACGACCCGCTGGACGCCGTGGGCGTCGACCGCCGTCGCGACGTGCTGCGCGGCCGCACGGTCCGTGTCCTCGAAGTCGCCGCCGTCCATGCCGTGCACGAGGTAGTAGACGGCCTCGACCCCGCGGACCGCCGCGTCGACGGAGCGCTCGTCGGCGATGTCCATCTCGACGACCTCGACGCGGTCGCCCCACCACGGCGCGGGCCTGTCGAGGTCTCGGGTCGTCGTGCGCACCTCGTGCCCCTCTGCGAGGAGCCGGGGGACGAGTCGCCCTCCGACGTAGCCGGTGGCGCCGGTGACCAGGACCTTCACAGATGTGCTCCTCGCAGGGCCCGGTGGGGCCACGTCGTCGAGAGGTCGACGCTACCCGCGTCAGCCCTCCGCGAGGCCGGCGAGCGCGTCGCCGGTGAGACGCTGCGTCGTCCACTCGTCCTGCGGGAGTGCACCGACCGCGCGGTAGAAGGCGATCGACGGCTCGTTCCAGTCCAGGACGGTCCACTCCAGGCGGGGGTAGCCGCGCTCGCGGCAGACCTGGGCGAGCGTGCGCAGCAGCGCCAGGCCGAGGCCCGACCCGCGCTGGTCGGGCTCGACGTAGAGGTCCTCGAGCCAGATGCCGTTGCGGCCGGTCCACGTCGAGAAGGTGAGGAACCACAGGGCCATGCCGACCACCCTTCGCCCCTGCGGCCCGTCGACCTCGGCGACGTGGCAGAAGGCGGTGGGTGCCCCGTCGGCGGGGAAGAGAGCCGCGGAGAGGGACTCGACGGTTGCCTCGACGGCGTCCGGCTCGCGCTCGTAGACGGCGAGCTCGGTGATGAGCCGCAGGATGTCGGGGACGTCGGCGACGGTCGCCTCTCGGACGGGGGCGCTGGTCGAGGTGCTCATGGGCTCAGCCTGCCGTGCGGGGCGCGACCTGCGCGCGGGTGTCCCGGCGGTGGGCGAGCAGGGACAGGCCGAGGACGAGCAGGCCCGCGGTGGCGAGCAGGGCGCCGACGGCGCTCGGGGCGCGCCAGCCGTAGCCCGCTGCGACGACGAGACCGCCGAGCCAGGCGCCGAGCGCGTTGGCGGTGTTGAGGGCGGCGTGGTTGCCCGCGGCGCCGAGGGTGCGCGCCGACCCGGCGACGGCCATGAGCCGCAGCTGCAGCGAGAGGACGAAGACCGAGGCGCTCGCGGAGGCGAGGAAGACCGCGCACGCGACGAGCACGACGGAGCCGGCCGACAGCGCCACGAGGAGCAGGGCGACGGCGAGGGAGAGGGCCGACCCGGCGACGGTGCGCAGCACCGAGCGGTCCGCGAGCCGTCCGCCGGCGATCGTGCCGATGACCCCGGCGACACCGAAGACGAGGAGGTAGAGCGGCACGCTCGACGCGCTCACGCCGGTCTCCTCGCGCAGCATCGGCGAGATGTAGCTGTACATCGAGAACATGCCGCCGAAGCCGATGGCGCCGACGAGGAGCGTGAGCCACACCTGCAGCGAGCGGAAGGCGCGCAGCTCGGTCCGCACGCTCGCCCCCTCCTCGGGGGCGAAGTAGGGCAGCGTGAGCAGGACGAGGACGGCCGTGACGAGCCCGACGGCGGTGACGCCCCAGTACGCGCTGCGCCACCCGAGCTCCTGCCCCATCCACGTCGAGACGGGCACGCCGACGACGGTGGCGAAGGGGATGCCGAGCATGATCTGGCTCACCGCGCGCCCGCCGCGGCCGGGGGCGGCGAGGTCGACGGCGACGATCGAGGCGACGGCGAAGAAGGCGCCGTGCGGCAGCCCGGCGAGCATCCGGGCGCCGAAGAGCACGGGATAGCTCGTCGCGAGCGCGCTCAGGGTGTTGCCGACGACGAAGGCGGCCATGAGCGCGACGAGCATCGCGCGCCGCGGGACGCGCGTGCCGAGGACGGCGATGGTGGGGGCACCGACGACGACCCCGATCGCGTAGGCGGAGATCGTGTGGCCGGCCTCGGGGATGCTCACCCCGATCCCCTCGGCGATCTCGGGCAGCAGCCCCATGGTGACGAACTCGGTCGTCCCGATGGCGAAGCCGCCGAGGACGAGGGCGGTCATCGCGGCGCGGTGGGCGGTCGGTCCGAGGGCGGGGGGCGAAGGGGGAGCCGGGGGTGCAGCGGTCGTCACCGCAAGATTCTCCCCCCTCGCGAGGTGCGCGGCGAAACCGTCTCGGGCCGGCGCCGGCGCCACCTGCTCGTGACGGGTGGGTATTTCTCCCCATCGACGGTGCCACCTGCACCTCCATAGCGTGGGTGCAGCGCCCCACGGGGGAGGCGCCGCGCCCGAGGCGGGACCAGCAGGGGAGGTCCCGCCTCGTGGTGTGCCCCCCTTCGCCGGTCGAGAGGGTGAGCCCCCGCACGCAGGCCCGTGCCGACGCTGGGCAGACGCGCGAATACCGCTGGTCCGTGGGGTCATCCGCGGCTTGCGCTGTGCCACGATTACCCGCATGTCACACAACGCAGGGGGCCCCTCTGGCCCGAACGTCCCTCCGCCCCCCGGTCAGGGTCCCGGCGGTTCCTACGGCGGCCCGCAGGGCCCCGGCGGCCCTGGTGGTCCGGGTCAGCCCTACGGCGCCCCGCAGGGTGGCGCCCCCCAGAAGAAGAGCAAGACCGGCCTCATCGCCGGGATCGCGGGCGGCATCGCCCTGATCCTCGTGCTGTGCTGCGTCGGCGGCTTCTTCCTCTCCCGCGGTGACGACGACGAGTCCAGCTCGTCGAGCACGAGCGCCGCCTCGACGAGCGAGAGCACCTCAGAGACCTCCTCGGAGAGCCCCAGCGAGTCCGAGACCTCCTCGGAGACCCCGAGCGAGACGAGCAGCGACACCGGCTCCGGCTCCGGCGGCGACATCAGCCTCCCCTCCGAGTTCGACGGCTGGAAGAAGGTCGACACCAGCGTCAGCGCGCCGGCCGGCGGCCAGGTCGGTGCCTACACGAAGGGGCCCGAGGCCCTCTCGATCGTCACCATGGGCGAGAGCGCGGGCGTCATGGACAGCTTCGAGGGTCTGTGGTCGAACGAGGAGAAGGTCGGGGACGCGTCCTGCGGCAAGTACTCGAACCAGACCCAGTGCGCGAAGGTGCAGGACGGCAACATCATCCTCATCACGCACAGCGGTGACGCGAAGACCACGGCCGGCTACCTGGACGACTTCATCGCCGCCCTCTGACCGACCACCCGTCTCGACGGCCCTCGACCCTCACAGGCGGGGGCCGTCGTCGTGCCCGCCGACCCGCGGCACCCACGTCATAGGCTCCCGGCATGGCGACCTCTCACATCCGCACCACCCGTGACGGCGGCGTGGCCACCGTCGAGCTGCACCGGCCCGACAAGCTCAACGCGCTGACGCTCGACATGCTCGACGGCCTCGTCAGCACCGCCCACGAGCTCGGGCGCGACCGCTCGCTGCGGGCCGTGATCATCGCCGGGTCCGGCGAGTCCTTCTGCGCCGGGCTCGACTTCGCCACCGTCATGTCCGACCGGGCCGGTCTCTGGCGCGCCTTCGCCCCTCGGCCCTGGCGGGGGACGAACACCTTCCAGGAGGCGTGCTGGGCCTACCGCCGCCTGCCCGTGCCCGTCGTCGCCGCCGTGCACGGCAACTGCCTCGGCGGCGGGCTGCAGATCGCGCTCGGGGCCGACTTCCGGGTGACCACCCCGGACGCACGCTGGTCGGTCCTCGAGGGTCGCTGGGGGCTCATCCCCGACATGAGCGGCATCCAGGCGCTCTCGGAGCAGGTCGGCAAGGACGTCGCGAAGCGCCTGACGATGACCGCCGAGGTGCTCGACGGCGAGCGGGCGGTGGAGCTCGGCCTGGCCAGCGAGGTGGCGCTCGACCCGCGCGAGCGCGCCGGCGCCCTCGTCGACGAGCTGCTCACCCGCAGCCCCGACGCGCTGGCCTCGGCGAAGCGTCTCTTCGAGGGCACGTGGCACCGCGGGCCGCGGCACACCTTCGCCCGCGAGCGGGTCGAGCAGCTCGGCCTCCTCGTCGCCGCCAACACCAAGCGGGCGCGCTCGGCCGCCTTCGCCCGCACGACCCCCGAGTACGCCGACCGGGGCCGCCGCCTCCTGCCCTGACCCGCCGGATGGTGCACGCGCCCCGCACCGGGCAGGGGTGCGCTGGGAGACTGGGCCGGTGACCTCACCTCACCTCCCCATGCCCGACCTCGCCCCCGGCCTGCACGTGGTGCCCCCGACGCACGACGACGTGGCGGCGCTCGCGGCCCTCGCGACCGCGCAGAGACGGGCGGTGACCGGCAGCGGGTCGGTCGACGTCGACGAGGTCGCGATGGAGGTCACGGGCATCGGGTCGTGGACGCGTCGCCAGCTCCTCGTGCGCGACGGCGAAGGGGAGGACGCCCCCGTCGTCGCGTGGGCGAGGGTGCACGACCGTGCCGCCGGCCGGACGAACGTCGAGCTGACGGTCGCGCCCGACCGGGCGGACGGCGACGAGATCGCGGCGGCCCTGCTGCGCTGGGCCGAGGAGGTCGGCGTGACCTTCGCCGCCTTCCGCGGGCTCGGGGGCACGCTGCTCGACGTCAGCGTGCGCGCCGACGACGAGACCTACCGCCGCCGCCTCGAGGCTGCCGGGTACGAGGCGGTGCGCACCTGGCTGCAGATGAGCCGACCGGTGACCGAGGACGACGCCGGGCTCCCCGGCCCGCGCGAGGGGGTCGTCGTGCGCAGGGTCGCCACCCACGAGGACGGCATGCCCGTCGCCGAGGACGTCCAGACCGTGCACCGGATGCTCGAGGAGTCCTTCGCCGACCACTTCAACTCCTACCGGGAGTCCTTCGCGGAGTTCGTCCAGCGGCAGCGCGAGGCGACGGGTCACCGCTGGGACCACTGGTGGATCGCCGAGATCGACGTCGACGGGCAGTGGGTGCCCGGGGGCGCGGTCGTCTCCTCGGTGTCCGGCCGGGACGCCGACGGCCGGGTCGGCAGCTATGTCGACTACATCGGCGTGCACCGGCTGGCACGCGGGCGCGGGGTCGCGAAGGCCCTGCTGCACACCGTGATCCGCGACGCGCTGGAGCGCGGCCGCAACCGGGTCGCGCTCGAGGTCGACGCCGACAGCCCGACCGGTGCCGACGGGCTCTACGAGTCGATGGGGTGGACCACGGCGTACCGCACGACGTCCTTCCACCGGCACGTGGAGGTGCCCGGGGCGGACGGCCCGGTGCCGGTGGCCAAGCCGATCGACGACGAGGGCTGAGCCCGCGGCACCGGTCGGCTCGGCTCAGTCCTGCACCTCGAGCTGGAAGTCGAAGCCGCGCAGGCGCTCGGCGAGAGGCTCGGCCATCGCCGCCGCGGGGGTGAGCACGCCGCCGGGGCTGTCGACCTCGTCGAGCGCCAGGCACAGCGCGGCCTGACCGAGCATGATCGCGGTGCCGTTGTAGCCGGGGTCGTAGGGGGCACCCACCCGGGTGCGCACCTGCTGCCCGCTCGTCGTGCCCGCGACGACCTCCATCGCGAACATGCCCCGCTCGCGGGTCTCCTCGCTCGGGCCCTCGCCGGGCTCGGGGAGCACGCGGTCGAGGACGGCGCGGGTGGGGCCGAAGGCCATGCCCCCGGCCACCCCGAGCAGCCCGGCGGTCATCGCGACGGCCTTGAGCGGCGCGGTGCGCGAGCGTCCGAAGTCGCTCACCTCCTGGTAGCGGAAGTCGCGCCCGTAGGCGTAGCCGAGCAGCGCGTTGGTCCGGCGCACGACCCGGGTGTTGTACGACGCCATGACGAAGGGGCCCGTCCACCGGCCCTCGTCGGTGCGGCGCACCGGGATCGCCCGGGTGACGCGGGAGAGGGGAGAGGACCCGCCCCGAGACCTCGGGGCCGGCTCGGCTGCCCGGTCGGGGGACAGCCCGTAGGGGTCGGCGACGGTGCGTCGGGCGGTCTCGTCCTCGCGGGCGGCGATGGCCTGCTGGCGCATCGAGTCGATCGTGCCGCCGCTCAGCCCGCCGCGCATGCGCCGCACCGACAGGGTGGTCGTCGTCAGCTCGCCGAGCCCGCGCTCGCGGGCGGCCTCGGCGGTGAGCCAGACCCCGAGGTCCGAGGGCACGGAGTCGAAGCCGCAGGACGGCACGATGCGGGCTCCTGTGCGCCCGGCGAGCTCGTGGAAGGCGTCGGCCACGTCGTGCACGAAGAGCACCTCGCCGGTGAGGTCGGCGTAGTGGGTGCCGGCCTCGGCGCACGCTCGGACGACCTCGCGGCCGTGGCGGGCGTACGGGCCCACGGTCGTGGCGAGCACCCGGGGCCGGGCGGCCAGTGCGTCGCACGCGGGTCCGTCGGAGGCGTCGAGGACGACCCGCTCCCACTCGGCGGCGACCCCGCCGAGACGCTCGGCGACCGCGTCGAGCCGGGCGCGCGAGCGACCCGCGAGGGCGACCCGGAGGCCGGCGGGTGCGTGGTCGCGCAGGTGGGCGGCGGTCAGCTCGCCGACGAAGCCGGTCGCGCCGAAGAGGACGACGTCGAGGTCACGGGTGGTCGAGGCCATGACGCGACCCTACGCGGGCGAATTTCGGGGGAGCGCAAGACGCCTCCCCGAGCTGCTGAGCAGGTAGAACGGCAGGGCAGGGATCCCCTGACCGGCCCGAGGAAGTCCCCGCGGGCCCCCGCTTCAAGGAGGACGAGCATGACTCAGCCGAACGACGAGACGGTGCCCTCGGACGCAGCCCTCGGCGGTGTCCCGACGACCAGCGGTGACGGCGGCGCGGACGGCGGTGCCGATGGTGGCGCCGACGGCGGTGCCCACGGCCCCGCGGACGGCGGCGCCGGTGCGGGTGGCGACGGCGGTGCTGACGGTGGAGCCGATGGCGGTGCCGATGGTGGCGCGGACGGCGGTGCCGATGGCGGTGCTGACGGTGGAGCCGATGGCGGTGCCGACGGCGGCGCGACCCACGGCCCGGCCGACGGCGGTGCCCACGGCCCCGCGGACGGCGGCGCCGGTGCGGGTGGCGACGGCGGTGCTGACGGTGGAGCCGATGGCGGTGCCGATGGTGGCGCGGACGGCGGTGCCGACGGCGGCGCCGACCCCGTCGCACGTGGTCTCTGACATCTGTCGGTGAGCACCCCGACCTCGGGCCGGGCCGGTCAGGTGACCGGCCTGGCCCGACTCATCCGTACCGGGCGTGACGACTTCGCCCGGGATCACTGGGGCCGCGGGCCCCTGCTGTCCACCGCCGACCAGCTCGGCGGAGGTGGCTTCGACAGCCTCCTCGACGAGGACGCGGTCGACGAGCTGCTGACGACGCGGGGTCTGCGGACCCCCTTCGTCCGGGTGGCGAAGGCTGGTCGCACCCTCCCCGAGCGCTCCTTCACCGGACCGGCCGGTGTCGGCGCGAGCATCACCGACCAGGTCCGTGACGACGAGCTCGCGCGGCTCTTCGCCGACGGCCACACCATCGTCATGCAGGCTCTCCACCGCACGTGGGAGCCGGTGATGCGACTCGTCCAGGAGCTCTCGGACGACCTCGCGCACCCCGTGCAGGCCAACGCGTACATCACGCCGCCGCAGAGCACAGGCTTCTCCGCGCACTACGACGTGCACGACGTCTTCGTCCTGCAGATCAGCGGCGAGAAGAGGTGGCGCATCCACGCCCCCGTCCTCGTCGACCCCCTTCGCACCGAGCCGTGGGACCAGCGCGGCGACGCCGTCGCCGAGCAGGCGACGGGCGAGCCCGCGCTCGAGGCCACGATGCGGCCCGGTGACGTCCTCTACCTCCCGCGCGGGTGGCTGCACTCCGCGACCGCTCTCGGCGGCACGAGCACCCACCTCACCCTCGGCGTGCACACCTGGCAGGGCGGGCACGTCCTCGACGCCCTCGTCGACCACGCCCGTCGCGCTGTGGCCGACGACCCGCGGGTGCGCGCCTCGCTGCCCCTCGGCGTCGACCTCGGCGACCCGCACGCGCTCTCCGGCACCCTCGACCACGTGCGCGACGCCCTCGTCCGCGCCGTCCAGGAGGTGCCGGACGATGTCCTCGCGCAGAGCCTGCTCGGCCGGTCGCACGGGTCGCGCCGGGCCGCCCCCGTCGCGCCGCTGCGCACGGCGCGCGACCTCGCCGCCCTCGAGCAGGACCCGACGGGCTGGGTGCTGCGTCGGCGCGACCACCTCGGCGCCGTGCTCCACGGCGGCGTGCTGCGCAGCCGCGCCGGGACCGTGACCGTCGCCGCCGACGACTCCGCCTGCGTCACCCGTCTGCTCGACGAGGGCGTCGTCCCCGCGGGCGACCTCGGCGTCGACCTCGCCCGCCGTCTCGTCCTCGCCGGTCTGGCGACCCCGGACCGGGCGGTGTGACGAGGGCCCGAGCGCGCAGCCTAGGCTCGTGCCGATGACCCTGACCCCTGCCGACCAGCGCTGGCGGTGCTCGGTCGCCGCCCGCGAGCGCGACGACGCACCGATCGGCACGGCGGTGCCCGCCCCCCGGTGGATGCTCGTCGGGCACCCGGGCCCGTGGGCCGAGAAGGCCGCGCGCACCGACCCCGTCGCAGGTGTGCGCCCGGCTCTCGTCTCGCGGCTCGACGCCGTCGGGGCGCGGCTGCAGCTCATCCGCCCGCACGGCCGGTCCGAAGACTTCCAGGCCCCGTGGCCCGTCTTCCTCGTCGACTGCACGACGGGACGGATCGGGCGCTACACCTGGTCCGAGCCCGAGGACCTCGTCGAGATCGCCGCGCACTTCGCCGAGCTGCCCGAGGTCTGCACCGACCCCCTGGTCCTCGTGTGCTGCCACGGCAAGAAGGACGTGTGCTGCGCGGTCGAGGGGCGCCTCGTCGCCCGTGTCCTCGACGACGTGCTGCCCGGGTCGGTGTGGGAGACCACCCACCTCGGCGGTGACCGCTTCGCCGGCAACCTCGCGATCCTCCCGGAGGGCTCGATGTACGGCCGGGTCGACGGCACGAACGCACCCGACGTCGTCGTCGGTCATCTCGACGGCGTCGTCGACCTCGAGCGGTGGCGGGGCCGGTGCACGTGGAGCTCGCCCGAGCAGGTCGCGGTGCGCGACGTCCTCGCCGGCGGGGTCCGTCTCGCGGACGTGGCGTCGGCCCGGGCGAGCGCCGCGGGTCAGCACGAGTGGGACGTCGTCGTGAGCGCCGGGGGCGAGGAGCACGTCCGCCGCGTGCGGCGAGACTTCTCCGAGCCGCGGCGGCTGACGTGCGGTCTCGACCTCGCGGTCATGGCGCAGTGGTCAGTCGCCGAGCGGGCGCACTGACAGCTCGCCCGTGCCGCAGGTGCGGCCCTCCGCCGGCGGCTCCATGATGCGGGCCGCGTTGAGCACCGACACCCGGTCCAGGCTCGGCCGGCCCTCGAGGACCGAGCGGTAGAGGTAGCGCGTGAGCGTCTGCCCGCGGCACTGGTCGTCGATCGTCAGCAGGTCGAAGCTGCTCGGCTGGCCGACGAGCTCCTGGTCGGCCTCGTCGAGGCGGAAGTGCGAGAGCGTGCCGCCCCCGGTGAAGGTGCCGAGCGCGACCCGGTTGCCGTCGACGTCGGGGACGTGCCCGTGCCCGTGGACCCTCAACCGCCCCGGGGCGTCGGCGAGGGCGGGGGCCTCGTGCGAGAGCGTGAGGTCCGGCGGCTGGGCGTCGCCGAGGGCCTCGACCCATCGGTCGCGGGCGGCCTCCTGCGGCTCTGTGCTGCCGTCGTCGGCGTCGCCGTAGTACCGCGGGTCGCCGAAGCCGGCGATCCGCACACCGCCGACGTCGGCGAGGGCGTAGCTGCCGTCGCCCGGGTCGGGAAGGACGACGTCGTCGACCGTCGACAGGGCGTCGAGGAGCGCGGTGTCGTCGGCGGATGTCGCGTCGTGGTTGCCGCGGACGAAGACGTAGGGGACCCCGAGCGACTCGATACCGCGGGTGATCCGCGAGAGCCGCAGCTCCTCGACCCGGCCGAGGTTGACGAGGTCACCGGTGTCGACGACGACGTCGACGTCGCGCTCCTGCACGATCGTGCGCATGAGCGCGTACTGGTTGGAGGCGTGGATGTCCGAGACGAGCAGCACGGTGACCGCCGGGCGGGTGGCGATCTCGGTGGGCGTGTACTCGCTGCCCAGCGCGGCGGACAGGGCGAGGAGGTTGCGCAGGTAGGGCGCGGCCTGGCCGGCCCGCTCCTCGACGTCGGTGAAGAGCGAGGCGTTGTCGGCGGCCAGGCGCAGCAGACCGGTCGTCTCCAGGGCGGCGAAGCGCTCCTCGCGGTAGGTGCTCGCGGCGCCGATGCCGACGGCGGCGCACGTGAGGCCCCACACGAGCGCGGTGCCGACGACGGCCCGGGCCCCAGGTCGGCGGCGCCGCCACAGCGAGCGCACGGCGAGGACGGCGCCGGCGCCGAGCAGGGCGCCGCCGGCCATCCGCAGGCCCACGCCCACCGCGGCCTCCTCGATGACCCGGGCGCGCTCTGCCCCGCCGACGACGAGCTCGGTCGTGCTCACCCGGCCGCCGGCCACGACGTCGGTGACTTCCTCGCGGATCTGCGGCTCGACCTCGATGCCCGGGGCGAGGCCCGTGAAGTCGGCCGAGACGCTCCCCACGACCGTCTCGGCGCTGATCGAGGAGCGCTGCTCCCACGACGGCGACAGCCGGACCTGCGCGGAGTAGTAGTCGGTGCTCACCGTCGTCGGGAGCAGGACCGTCGTGACGACGCCCGTCACGAGGGCGACGAGCGCGGTGACGACGGCGGTGAGGACCACCCCGCCGACGCGGCGCACGGCGAAGGGGGACGGCATGGCTCGATGGTACGAAGGACGCCCCGGGTTACCCGCGGGTAGGATCTGGCCATGGATGCAGACGTCGTCGTCGTCGGACATGGCCTCGCCGGTCTCGTCGCCACCGCAGAGCTCGCCGACGCCGGTCGCCGGGTGCTCGTGGTCGACCAGGAGCCCCGCTCGGGGATCGGCGGCCAGGCCCACTGGTCCTTCGGCGGGCTCTTCTTCGTCGACAGCCCCGAGCAGCGCCGGATGGGCATCTCCGACAGCCACGAGCTCGCGCTCGCCGACTGGATGGGCTCGGCCGGCTTCGACCGGCCCGAGGACCACTGGCCCCGGGAGTGGGCTCAGGCCTACGTCGACTTCGCCGCCGGGGAGAAGAGGTCGTGGCTGCACCAGCAGGGCATGCGCTTCTTCCCGCTCGTCGGCTGGGCCGAGCGCGGGGACGGCACCGCGGACGGGCACGGCAACTCCGTGCCGCGCTTCCACATCACCTGGGGCACCGGACCGGGGGTCGTCGCCCCCTTCGCCGAACGGGTGGCCGCGGCCGAGCAGGCCGGCCTCGTCACCTTCGCCCACCGTCACCGCGTCGACGAGCTGCTCGTCGACGGGGGAGCGGTCACCGGGGTCCGGGGGGTGGTCCTCGCACCCGACGACCACCCCCGCGGCGAGAGCACGAACCGCGACCCCGTCGGCGACTTCGAGCTGCGCGCTCCCGCCGTCGTCGTCGCGAGCGGCGGCATCGGCGCGAACCACGACCTCGTGCGCGCGGCCTGGCCCCAGCGCCTCGGCGAGCCGCCGCGGCGGATGGTCACCGGGGTCCCGGCGCACGTCGACGGGCGGATGATCGCCATCACCGAGCAGGCCGGCGCGCGCGTCATCAACCGCGACCGGATGTGGCACTACGTCGAGGGGGTGCGCAACTGGGACCCGATCTGGCCCGGCCACGGCATCCGGATCCTGCCGGGACCGAGCTCGATCTGGCTCGACGCCACCGGTCGCCGCCTGCCCGCGCCGCTCTTCCCCGGCTACGACACCCTCGGCACGCTCGCCCACCTGAGGCGCACCGGGCACGACCACTCGTGGTTCGTCACGAACCGCACGATCGCCGGCAAGGAGTTCGCCCTGTCGGGCTCGGAGCAGAACGCCGACCTCACCGGCCGCTCGGTGCGCGCGGTCGCGCGTCGACCGGTGACCCCGGTGCCGCCGTCGGTCCAGGCCTTCCTCGACAAGGGCGTCGACTGGGTCGAGGCCGACTCGCTCGACGAGCTCGTCGCGCGGATGGGCGAGCTGCGCGAGGAGGGCGAGCCCGAGCTCGACGTCGAGACCGTGCGTCACGAGGTGCTCGCCCGGGACGCGCAGGTCGGCAACCCCTTCAGCAAGGACGCGCAG
Source organism: Janibacter sp. Y6 (assembly GCF_040900765.1). Taxonomy (NCBI): domain Bacteria; kingdom Bacillati; phylum Actinomycetota; class Actinomycetes; order Micrococcales; family Intrasporangiaceae; genus Janibacter; species Janibacter sp. Y6. The sequence continues at coordinate 155,719 of NZ_JAKLYZ010000006.1, read as the reverse complement.
CTCGCGGCGATGGCGGTCGCCGGCCGCTACCGCGGTGACCGGCTGAGCAAGCGGGCCTACCCGCCCCACCCGATCACCGACCCCGCCCGCGGCCCGCTCGTCGCCGTGAAGCTGCACATCCTGTCGCGCAAGACGCTCGGGGGCTTCGAGACCGACCTGTCCGCCCGGGTGCTCGGCCACGACGGCGAGCCGATCCGCGGCCTGTACGCGGCGGGCGAGGCGGCGGGCTTCGGCGGCGGCGGGGTCCACGGGTATCGCGCGCTCGAAGGCACCTTCCTCGGCGGGTGCATCTTCTCCGGCCGCACCGCGGGCCGGGCGATCGCCGGCGAGCTCGCCGACTGACGCCGCCCGGGTCGAGGTGATGCGGTGCGTCCGGACGCACGACATCACCTCGACCGAAGCTGATCCCCCCTGTCGCCCCCTGACCGAGGAGGACGGCCCGGCCCCCTGCGCCGGGCCGCCCTCCTCGGCGGTCTAGGCCGTGCGCCGGGTCGCGTCCGGGGCCCGGCGGATGCCGGCCGCGGCGATGGCCCCGGCGAGGAGCGGCACGACGACGAGCACGACGAGCAGCGGCAGCCACGGGATGACGACGATCGGCGAGGCCACCACGGAGGTGCCCTCGACCGGGTCGAAGGACGTGCCCGTGAGGGGGACCGTGAGGGCGATGCCGGGCACTGCGCCGACGACCACCCCCAGGCAGACCCCGACCACCGCGAGGGCGAAGGTCTGCGCCCCGGCCATCCACCGGCGGGTGCGCCGGTCCGCACCGACGGCCGCGAGGGTCGCCTGGTCGCTCTCCTGCTCTGCGAGGCTCAGCGCCGTCGACGTCGTCGTGACGACGAGGAGCACCGCGGTGAAGATGCCGAGCAGGATCGCGATGATGAGGAAGAGCGGGTTCTGGTAGCCGCGCTCGACCTGCACCCCGCCGGTGTCGCCGACCTCGGTCTGGACGCGGTCCGCGACCTCCTGGCTCACCCCGTCGTCGCTGTGACCGACGAGCGTCCCGGTGACGAGGGGCCAGCCCGCGTCGTCGGCGACCTCGTCGGGGACGAGCAGGGTGAACCCCAGGCCTCGAGCAGCGTCGTCGTCGGACTCCGGCAGGTGGACGACCGGGAGGCGGGTGGCGCTCGTGCGGCCGTCCACCTGCGCGGTGCCGGTGTCGCCGTAGCGGACGTCGCCCCGGGTGACGGTGATCTCGCCGTCGCGCACCGCCCCGGCCGTGCGGTCGCCGCCGAGGAGGACGGCAGCGCCCGACCGGACCTGGCTCGCCTCGTCGCCGTCGAGGTCGAGGCGGCGCACGATCTCGTCGGCGGGCAGGACGGCCAGGCCCGAGGCGTTGGTCAGCGAGAGCGTGCCGGAGACGGAGGCGCAGCGGCCGCCCTGGGCGTCCACCGTCGCGTCGGCCGCCTGCTCGAGGGTGCACCCGGGCGGCAGGAGCTCGAGGACCGGCTGCGCCGCGTCGGGGTCGGAGTCCTGCGAGCCGGGCGTGCGCGCCGTCGCGAAGGTGACGCCGGGGGCGATCTGACCGGCGCGCGCGATGACGGCCTGCAGCGCGTCGGGCGAGGCGTAGGCGACGAGCTCGCCGGGCAGCGCGGAGGCGAGGTACTCGCGGCGGGACTGCTCGTCGTCGCTCGCGGTCGCGACGAGGGTCATCGTCAGCACGGCGGTGCCGGCGAGGATCGCGGCCACCGTCGGGGCGCTGCGGGAGCGGTGCCGGGCGAGGTCACGCGTCGCCATCCGCAGGGGCAGCGGCAGCCGGCCGCCGATCCTGGCGAGCAGGTGCAGGATCGTCGGGACGACCATGAGCGCGCCGAGCACGAGCGCGAAGGCTGCCGCCGCGATGACGAGGGCAGACAGCTGGCGCAGGGCGCCGCCGATGACGCCGGTACCGCCGAGGAGCACGAGCACGAGGCCGAGGACGAGCATCCACCGGCTGGGCGGCGGGGGAGCGTGCTGGCCCTTCATCACCCCGACGACGTCGAGCCGCGACAGGCGCTGCGCGGGCATGAGCGCCGCGATGACCGACGACAGCACGGCGAGCGCCGCGATGGCGAGGACGGCGAGCACGGGCACCTCGAAGGGCCCCATCGGCCAGCCGCGGCTGGTCGAGATCCACTGCGCCAGCCCCCAGGCACCGGCGACACCGAGGCCGGCGCCGAGGACCGAGCTGAGCCCGCCGAGGACGACGGCCTGGGCGAGCACGCTGCGGCGCAGCTGGCTCGTCGTCGCGCCGTTGCTCGCGGCGAGCGCGAGGGTGCGGCGCTGACGTGCCGCGCCGACGGCGAAGGCCGGTCCGACGAGGAGGGTGACGACGAGGACGAGCAGGACGCCGCCGATGACGACGATGTCGGTGACCTGGCCGTCCTGGGAGCTCTGCTGCGCGGCGATCGTCTCGGCAGCTCGGACGTCGACGGGGGGTCGAGCAGGACGGCGGCGCTCGTCACGGCGAGGCCGTAGCCGCCGAGCCGTCGTACCTCCTGCCAGCCCATCGGCTCGTCCCGCTCGACGAACCACGACACGGGAGACGCGGAGCTCGCCGGACCGAGGTCGGTCGTCACGGCGTCGTAGATGCCGCCCCACGTCGTGTAGGCGCGGACCGTGCCGACGACCTGGACGGTGCGGGTCGAGTCGCGGCCGTCGACGACCTGCACGGCACCCGACTGAGGGATCCCGCGATCGGCGACGGTGGGCGAGACGAGGATCTCGTCGGGCGAGGTCGGCCAGCGGCCCGAGAGCAGCTCGACCTTGTCGCCGAGCGCCTCGGGGTCGGTGACGCCGAGGGCGAAGAGGCGCGGGGTGCGGTCGCCGACGCGCATCGCGAGCTCGCGCTCGGTCCACGAGATGGCGCGCCCGTCGACGAGCTCGCCGATCGCCGCGGCGTCGCTCTCGACGTCGGTGCCGTCGCCGTACCCGGGGATCGGCGCCGCGCTCTCGTCCCGCGAGCTGTACCCCTGCGAGTCGGGCGACGGGCCCTGGTCGATCGCGGACGCCTCTGGGGGCCGGACGAGCGCGGTCGTGCCGCCGACCTTGTACTGCACGTCCTCGGACATGCTGATCTGCTGCGTTGCGCCGAGGGTGAGCGCCGCGCAGATGAGCGCGGTGGGCAGGCCGACCATGAGCAGGACGACGAGGCTGCGCCCCCGGTAGCGGCCGACGTCGCGCCGGGCCATGCGCAGGGCGACGCGCCACGACGAGACGAAGGTCCCCGTGGGGCGCTCGCCGACGCTGCCGCGCTCGGGCAGCGTGTCGCGGTCGGGGCGGGTCAGCGTGCTCACGACGCGCCCTCGGGCAGCAGGTCCTCGACCCGGCCGGGGTCACCGGTCGTGTCGACGACGCGGCCGTCGCGCAGGAAGACGACGCGGTCGGCCCACGCGGCATGGCGGGCCTCGTGGGTGACGAGCAGCCCCGCGACGCCCTCGTCGCACCGGCGACGCAGGATGCGCAGGACCTCCTCGCCGGTCTCGCTGTCGAGCGCGCCCGTCGGCTCGTCGGCGAGGACGAGGCGACGGCCGCCGACGAGGGCGCGGGCGATGGCCACCCGCTGCTGCTGACCGCCCGACATCTGGTCGGGGTAGCGGTCGGTGAGCTCTCGCAGGTCGAGCATGCCCAGGGCCTCGCGGGCGGCACGGCGACCGGCGCGCACCCCCACCCCGTCGAGCTCGAGGGGGAGCGCGACGTTCTCGCCCGCCGTGAGCGAGGGGATGAGGTTGTAGTCCTGGAAGACGAAGCCGACGCGGCGACGGCGCAGCTCGGCGAGCTGGCGCGGTCGCAGCTGGGCGACGTCGTGGCCCTCGATGATCACCTGGCCGCTCGTCGCGCGGTCGAGGCCGCCGGCGAGGTTGAGCAGGGTCGACTTGCCCGACCCGCTCGGGCCCATGACGGCGACGAGCTCGCCGGGCCGGATCGCGAGGTCCACCCCGCGCAGCGCGCTCACCGCGGTGTCGCCCTCGCCGTGCGTGCGGGTCACCCCGCTCAGCTGGAGGACCGCCCCCTTCGAGTCGGTGCGGGTGTCCCTGACCTGCGCCGTCGCCGTCATCGCTGCTCCCCTGCTCGTGCCGAGGCCGCCGCGGACGCGGGGGCCGTGCTGCTCGTGCCGCCGTCGGGCGGCGGCGTGGCCACCGGGCCACGCGGTCGGACCCGCTCGCGGGCGAGGCGCGACTCGACGTGGTCGAGCCAGCGCACCTCCGACTCCGCGGCGAAGATGAGGTTCTCGACGACGAGGAGCCAGGCGAGATCTCGCTGCCCGCCGCTCGTCGTCGTGCCCGACTCGTGCTGGTCGAGAGCGCTCTGCTTGAGCCGGGTGAGGTCGCGCAGGTGACGCAGGCTCGCCGTGCGCTGGGTCTGCACGAGCGTGGGCACGTCGACGCCGGGCGCGGTCACCGCGAGGGCGAGCTTGATGACGAGCTCGTCGCGGGGGCTGCTGTCGCGGACGACGGGCGTGCCCCACCAGCGCAGGACGTCGGTGCGACCCTCCTGGGTGAGGCGGTAGGTGATCCGCCCCTCCTCGTCGGGGGCGTCGGCCTGCTCGACGAGACCGTCGCGCTCGAGCCGGGCGAGGGTCGTGTAGACCTGCCCGATGTTGAGCGGCCACGTGCCGCCGGTGCGGGCCTCGAACTCTGCGCGCAGCTGCGCGCCGTACATGGGCTGCTCGTCGAGCAGTGCCAGCAGACCGAGCCGGACGGACATGAGGACCTCGTATCACCGGGGCGAATACTCGGTATGCATCGCCGGTGCGGCGAAGGTATACCCGGTATGCGCCCGGCGGCAAGCGGGTCGTCCGGTCGGCGCGTCCTCGCGTCCGACGGGGCCGGGTACGGCTCTCCCCCTCCGCCCGGCGGGGGCGAAGGGGGAGAGGGGAGGCGCCTGCGGTGACGCGACGAGCCGGGGCTCAGGGCACGAGGAGGACCTTGCCGATGTGCTGGCTCTCCTCGAGCTCGCGGTGCGCGTCGGCGGCACGCTCGAGCGGGTGGGTGCCCTGGATGACCGGGCGGAAGACGCCGTCCTCGATGAGGGGCCACACGTGCTCGCGGACCGCGGCGACGATGGCCGCCTTCTCGGCAGCGGGACGGGCGCGCAGCGAGGTCGCGATGACCGCGGCCCGCTTCTTCACGAGCGCCCGGAGGTCCAGCTCGGCCTTCGCGCCGCCCATGAGACCGATGTTGACGAGACGGCCGTTCGTCGCGAGGGCGTCGATGTTGCGGGCGAGGTACTTCGCGCCGATGTTGTCGAGGAGGACGTCGGCGCCGTGGCCGTCGGTCTCCTCCTTGAGCCGCTCGACGAAGTCCTCGTCCTTGTAGCTGATGAGGATGTCGGCACCGAGCTCGCGGCAGGCGTCGAGCTTGGCCTGCGAGCCGGCGGTGACGGCGACGCGGGCGCCGGCGGCCTTCGCGAGCTGGATCGCCGTCGTCCCGATGCCGGAGGAGCCCCCGTGGATGAGCAGGGTCTCGCCGGGCTGGAGGACGGCGGTCATGAAGACGTTGCTCCACACGGTGCAGACGACCTCGGGCAGACCGGCCGCGTCGACGAGCGAGACGCCCGCGGGCACCGGGAGGACCTGGGTGGCCGCGACCGCCACCGCCTCGGCGTAGCCGCCCCCGTCGAGCAGCGCGCAGACCTCGTCGCCGACGGCGAGGCCCTCGACCCCTTCGCCGATCTCCGCGACGGTCCCGCTCACCTCGAGACCGGGCAGCGGAGAGGCCCCGGGCGGCGGCGGGTAGGCGCCCTTGCGCTGGAAGAGGTCAGCCCGGTTGACCCCGGCCGCGGCCACGTCGATGACGACCTGACCAGGACCGGCCGCGGGGCGCTCGACCTCCGTGACCTGCAGGACGTCGGGCTCTCCGGGCTCAGTGATCTCGATCGCACGCATCATGGGCCCCACCCTACGGACGGGGCTCCGACGCGGATCGCTCAGGCGCCGCCCTGCTGCATGTCCTTGGGCAGGTGACCAGCGGAGCGCTGGTAGAGCTGCGCAGCCTTGCGGGTGGCCATCGTGCGGGCCAGGCCCATGGCCAGACCGGCGAGGGCGGCGTAGACGAGCGCCTCGCCGACGGGGCTCTCGGGGTTGCGCGGGTCGATGTCGACGTCGCGGCCGGCCTTCTTCCAGGCGGCGGTGACGACCTTGTTCGCGACGGTGCCCGCGGCGATGGCCAGACCGGTGCCCAGGACCTTCCAGAGTGCGTTGCCCATGATTTCCTCACCTCGACGTGCGTTGCGCACGACCGCCCGACCTGGGCAGTCGTGCCTGCCTTCGGCACTCTGCCACAGCCTGGGCTATCCTCGGCCCGTACGACAGGGGAGCGCTGAGCAGCGCTGAGAGTGCGGGTAGCCGCAGACCCTCCGACCTGATCCGGTTCGCACCGGCGTAGGGAGTCACGAAGATGACCCGATCCACCCGTCCCGTCCGCCTGCTCGCGCTCGCCGCGACCGGCCTGAGCCTCGCCGCGTGCTCGTTGAGCTCCGGCACCGACAGCGGGAGCGGCGGCGAGAGCTCGTCCGCCGGCTCCGGCAGCAGCACCACCGTGGCCTCGAGGTCGTGCGAGCCCGGCAGCACCCTCACCGTCCTCGCGCACGAGAGCTTCTCGCTGCCCGAGGAGGTCACGGCAGACTTCGAGGAGGAGACGGGCTGCACGGTGGAGGTCGTCACGGCCGGCGACGCCGGCCAGGTGACGAACCGCCTCGTGCTCACCAAGGGCAGCCCCGTCGCCGACGTCGTCTTCGGCATCGACAACACCTTCGCCGGGCGGGCGGTGAGCGAGGGGGTCCTCGCGCCGTACTCGCCGCAGCTGCCCCCGGGCGCCGACCAGTACGCGCTCGAGGGCGAGGGCGCCGACGTGCTCACCCCCGTCGACTTCGGCGACGTGTGCGTCAACGTCGACGACGCGTGGTTCGCCGCGAAGAAGATGGACCCGCCGAAGACCCTCGACGACCTCACCGACCCCGCGTACCGCGACCTCTTCGTCACCCCGGGTGCGTCGAGCTCAAGCCCCGGTCTCGCCTTCCTCCTCGCGACCGTCGCGGCGAAGGGGGAGGACGGCTGGCAGGACTACTGGCGCGACCTCATGGACAACGGCGCGAAGGTCACCTCCGGGTGGTCCGACGCCTACGGCGTCGACTTCACCGCGGGCGAGGGCAAGGGTGACCGTCCGGTCGTCCTGTCCTACGCGAGCTCGCCGCCCTTCACCGTGCCCGAGGGCGGGACCAGGCCGACGACGTCGGCCCTGCTCGACACGTGCTTCCGCCAGGTCGAGTACGTCGGCGTCGTCGCCGGCACCGAGCAGCCGGGCGGTGCCCAGGCGCTCGTCGACCTCATGGTGGACCCGCAGGTGCAGTCCGGCATCCCCGAGTCGATGTACATGTACCCGGTCTCGGGCGAGGTCGAGCTCCCGCGCGACTGGGCCCGGTGGGCGAAGGTCGCGCCCGAGCCCTTCGAGGTCGAGCCCGCGACGATCGAGGAGAAGCGCTCGACGTGGGTGCGCGAGTGGACGGACCTCACCTCCTGAGACGCGCGGGGTCACCGGCCGCGGCCGCGGCACTGCTCGCGCTGCTGCCGCTGGCCTTCCTCGCGGTCTTCTTCGTGCTGCCGCTGCTCGGCATGCTCGGGCGCGGCTTCGTCACCGACGGGACGCTCGACCTCTCCGGGGTCGGTGACGTCCTCGGCCGGTCTCGCACGGCCCGGGTGCTCGCCTTCACCGCCGGCATCTCGACGCTCGCGACGGCGGTGACCCTCGCGATCGGCGTCCCGACGGCCTACGTCCTGCACCGGCTGCGGGTCCCCGGCGCGGGCCTGCTGCGTGCGCTCGTCGTCATGCCCTTCGTCATGCCGACGGTCGTCGTGGGCGTGCTGTGGCGCGGGCTGCTCGCCTCGTCCGGCCCGCTCGGCGTCCTCGGCCTCGACGGGTCCTGGGTGGCGATCCTGCTCGCGATGGTCTTCTTCAACGTCGCCGTCGTCGTGCGCACGGTCGGCGCCGCGTGGGACGGGCTCGACCCGCGCACCGCCCAGGCCGCCGCCGCCCTCGGCGCCTCGCCCGGGCACGTCCTGCGCACGGTGACGCTGCCCGCCCTTCGCCCCGCCGTCGTCTCGGCGGCGAGCGTCGTCTTCCTCTTCTGCTCCACGGCCTTCGGCGTCGTGCTCACCCTCGGCGGGCTGCGCTACGCGACGGTCGAGACCGAGATCTACCTGCTGACGACCTCGCTGCTCGACCTGCAGGGCGCGGCGGTGCTCAGCGTGCTGCAGCTCGTCGTCGTCGTCACCCTGCTCGTGCTCTCCGAGCGCACGCGCAGCCGCGCGCGGGGGGTGCGCCGTCGCTCCCGCGCGAGCGTCCCGCGCGTGCCGGTCGCCCGCCGCCACCTGCCCGCTCTCGTCGTCGCCGCCGTCGCCGTGCTCCTCGTCCTCGCCCCGCTCGTCGGCGGGGTCGTGCGCTCGCTGCGCCGGGGGTCGACGTGGACGCTCGCGAACTACGCCCAGCTGACCAGCGAGGTGCCCGGCACCGGTGCCTCGGCCTGGCACGCGCTCGGCACGTCGTGGCGGATCGCCGTCGACGCCGCGCTCCTCGCGCTCGTGCTCGGCCTGCTCGTGGCCCTCGCCGTGACGCGACGTCCGCGCTCGCGGCGGGGTCGCTCGGTGCTCGCAACCCTCGACGCGACCTTCATGCTGCCGCTCGGCGTCTCCGCGGTGACCATCGGCTTCGGCTTCCTCATCACCCTCGACCGCCCGCCGCTCGACCTGCGCTCGACGCCGCTGCTCGTGCCCGTCGCGCAGGCGATGGTCGCCCTGCCCCTCGTCGTGCGCACCATCGCGCCGGTGCTGCGGGACGTCGACCGCCGTCAGGGCGAGGCCGCGGCGACGCTCGGGGCGGGCCCCCTTCGCGCCTGGGCGACGGTCGAGCTGCCCGTGCTGTGGCGCCCGCTGCTCGCGGCCGTCGGCTTCGCGCTCGCGGTCTCGCTCGGCGAGTTCGGCGCGACCGCCTTCCTCGCCCGGCCCGACGAGCCGACCCTGCCGGTGCTCGTCTACACGCTCATGGGGCGGCCCGGCGCCGAGGCGCAGGGCGGCGCGATGGCCGCCGCCGTCCTCCTCGCCGCGGTCACCGTCGCCGTCATGGGCCTCGTCGAGCGGCTGCGGCTGTCGTCCGTGGGGGCCTTCTGATGAGCGAAGGGGGACCCGGCCTCACCCTCGACGGCGTCACCGTGCGCTTCGGCGCGCTGACCGCCGTCGACGACGTGAGCCTGCACCTGCCGACCGGGCAGGTCCTCGCCGTGCTCGGTCCCTCGGGCTGCGGCAAGTCGACGCTGCTGCGCGCCGTCGCCGGGCTCGAGCCGCTGGCCGCCGGGCAGGTGCGCTGGGACGGGGCGGACCTCGCGACGACGCCGACGCACCGGCGCGGCTTCGCGATGATGTTCCAGGACGGGCAGCTCTTCGGGCACCTGTCGGTGGCGCGCAACGTCGGGTACGGCCTGCGGCTGCAGGGTCTGCGTGGTGCCGAGCTCACCCGTGAGGTCGACCGGCTGCTCGAGCTCGTGGGTCTGTCGGGGCGCGGTGACGACGACCCGCTGACCCTCAGCGGCGGGCAGCAGCAGCGCGTGGCGCTGGCCCGCGCGCTGGGCGCCCGCCCCCGGCTGCTCCTGCTCGACGAGCCGTTGTCCGCGCTCGACCGCGAGCTGCGCGAGCGCCTCGCCGCCGACCTGCGCGAGGTGCTCGTCGAGACCGGTACGACGGGCGTGCTCGTCACCCACGACCACGCCGAGGCCGAGGTCGTCGCCGACGACGTCGTGCGGATGGCCGACGGCCGCCTCGTCCCCCCTTCGCCCTGACCGGTCGCCTCAGCTTTCCCGCCCAGGGCGGGAACATGCGACTTCGGGAAGGGAATGTTCTTGCCCGAGGTCGAGCTTTCCCGCCCTGGGCGGGAAAGTGCGAAGGGGGATCAGCAGCGTGTCTTGCTCTCCTTGAACCACGACAGCCGCCATCCGTCGCGGGAGGGCCAGGAGGTGTTGCGCACGGAGAAGGTCGCGCGGACGCTGCGCAGGGCGGGGTCCTTCACCGGTGCGCCCGAGGCGTCGACGGTCTTGAGCGCGGAGCGGTCGATGCACCCGGACAGACGCACCGTGGGCCACACGGTGATCTTCTTCGAGTCGTCGAAGGTGAGGTCGAGCGAGGTGACCGTGAGGTCGGTGATCTCGGTGCGGCCGGTCTGCGCCCGCTCGGCGAGGATCAGCCGGTTCGCCCGGGTCGACGCGACGGTCTTCGCTGAGCCCTCGGCGACCGCCTCGAGGGTGGCGCCGGTCGGGTCGGCGGACGGGTTGTCGAAGATGCCGTCGGCGCTCGCGAAGTAGCCGGTGACGACCCCCTTCGCCCGCTGCCGGGCGTCGTCCTCGGGCGAGATCTCCTCGACCGGGGCGCGGTCCACCCCGCCGGTTCGCACGACGAGCGGGGTGGGCTCCTGCGCGCAGCCGGCGAGCACGACGAGACCGGCCGCGGCGACGAGCGCGAGCGGACGTGACGTCCTCATGCCGCGTTGACCGTCTGCGACTCGAGGACGCGGATGACGGCGGACCGCTCGAACTCCAGCTGTTGGCTGTCGTAGCCCAGCGCGTCGACCCACTCGACGTTCCAGTACGTGCGGATCGTCACGCGGTAGTAGCCGGGCTCCTTGTACCGGTGCCCGCACGTCGGGGAGTCGCGCAGCTTGAAGGAGGGGAAGTACTCGGTGCCCTTCTTGCAGCGCACGGTCGTGCCGTCGCCCATGTCCCACGTCGTGTGGGTGGTCCCGGCGGTGACGTAGTAGGGGGTGCCGGGCTCGCGCACCGTGACGGGCGGGTCGGCGTAGGTGTAGAGGTACTGGCCGGCGGCCCACATCCACACCGGCATGCCGACGACGCCGGCGCTGCCCTCGGCGTAGCGCCGCGCGCTGGGCGCCAGGCCGATGGGGAAGGCGACGAAGCGCATGTTGAGCACGGTCTGCGCGGCGCTCGAGGGGTTCCACCCCTCGATCTGCGGCGGGTTCTCGTACCAGTACGTCCCGATGGTCACACCGACGCTGTTGACGCAGTCGTAGAGACGACCGGTCGTGTGCCCCTCCCACTCGGGGCGGGAGTAGTCGACCTCGTCGTTGTTCTCGCCGAGGTAGCACTGGCGCTCGTTGTTCCACGGGCCGTTGATGCTGAAGCAGCTGATCGCGTCGTACGCCGGAGGGCCGCGGTGGCACAGCGGACGCTTCTTGCCGCCCCCCTTGCCGTCCCCGCCACCGGGGTCGCCGAGCACGAGCCGGCAGCCCGCCTGCAGCCCGAGCTTGCGGCAGATCTCGGCCTGGCTGCTCGGGGCGACCGCGAGGGCGGTGATGAGCAGCAGGGCCGTCGCGCACAGCACGGACAGCGCGCGCGACGAACGGCGGCGGGCGCGGTCGAGACGGCGGGTCCGGGGCATGGGGCGGTGCTCCTTCGGTGAGGTCATCCGACGCCTCGCACGGCATGGGTGCGCTCGAGCTGGTCGACCTGCTCGAGCAGCCGGCGCGACCCGGTGTCGAGGTCGGCGTCGTCGGTGCCGCCGAGCTCGCGCAGACCGGCGACCGCGCCCTCGAGCAGCTCGTCGTCGAGCTCGTGGGCGGCGAGGACCTGCAGGCGCCACAGCGGCTCGGCATGCGGCTCGACGGTGAGCCCGACGACGGTCGCGTCGTAGGCGGCGCTCACCCGGCCCTCGAGCAGACGGCGTCGGGCGAGCTCGGCCGCGGCCTCGCAGATGGCCTCGATCATCGTCGATCGCAGCGGTGCCGCCCAGAGGTAGTGGCGCGGTCGCGACCCGACGAAGGGGCGCCCGCGCACGAGGCCGAGGGCCTGCTCGAGATCGGTGGTCTGGGCCGAGCGGGTCTCGCCGGGCAGCAGACGCTGCCAGATGTCCCAGTCGGAGGGCAGTGCGGCAGCGGCGGCACGGCCCGACTCCGGTGCCCCGGTGAGGTCGTGGGCACCGCGCTGCGGAGCGAGATCGCCGATCCAGTCGCCGAGCGCGGCGAGGGCGCCGAGCCGGGCGCGGGCGTGGTCGTGCCCGCTGCGGTTGGGCCACATCGCGTCGTCGAGCTCGGCGTCGCTCGCGCCGGGGTGGAGGTGGAGGTAGGCCGCCAGCTCGGTGAGCCGCGCGCGGTGCACCTCGCGCACCTCGGGCCCGTGGTCGATGTCGACGGGGCCGAGGAGTCGCAGGACGGGCCCAGCCACCTGCGCGGCGAGGTCGGCGTCGCGCAGCGGGAAGTCGACGACCGGCGGCAGCGGCACCCCGGGGGTCGGCGTGACCTGGTTGCTCAGCCAGCGGGGAGTGCTCGCCGTCGCGGTCCACGAGCTGTCGGTCGCCCGCCGCACCGTCTCGACGAGAGCGGCGGTGTCCTCCTCGGCATACCGCCCTGAGGTCGCGACGACCGGGGTGTTCCAGCGAAGGGGGACCCGTCGCGCCGCGGTGATCTCGTCGACGTGACGACGGGTGGGCTGGTCGTCCTCGCTGCTGACGACGACCCGGCCGTCGTCGTCGAGGACGACGCCGGGCGAGCCCATCGCGGCCGCGGCAGCGCCGACGGTGGCCAGCGTCGGCTCCTGCGCCGGTGCCCAGTAGTCGTCGGACTGCACGGCGAGCTGGAAGAGCTCGACGACGGCGGCGACCGCGGCGTCGTCGGCACGCTGGGCACGCAGCTGCAGCTGGCTGGGGGCGAGGACCGCGGCGTCGGGGTCGGCGCCCATCGACAGCGACCACAGACCGTCGACGGGGGTCTCGCTCGTGTGCACGAGGGCGATGCGCGGCGAGCTGGCTGCCGCCCGCACGAGACGGTCGCGGTCGGCCGCGCTCGGCTCGCCGCTCACGAGCACGACCTCACGCGCCGTCGTCTCGGCGGTGACGCCCGCGGCGACGAAGTAGCCGGTCGCGTCGGGCACGTGCCGCAGGCGGGGAGAGCCGATGGCGTCGACGAGCGCGGGGTCGCCGCCGACGACGGTGATCGTCGTCCAGTCGGCCCACGCGCTGCCGGCGAGGTCGAGGGCGAGGGCGGCGACGACCGCGCGGGTCGTGCGCTGCTCGCCGACGACGGCGAGGGTCTGCGCGTGCGCGAGGTCGACGAGCACGTGCGCGTCCTCGGCGTCGGTCCCGAGGGAGACGAGCGCCGGGTAGGGCGGGGGCACCTCGGCGAGGGCGAGGGCGTCGAGCCCGCGGGCGCGCTCCGCCGCCAGGGTCCACACCCGGGGGTCGGCGGTCGACGTCCACGGCGCGGGGAGCGCGAGCGGGCCGTCGAGCTGCACGTCGACGTGGTCCCGCGTCAGGCGCACCGACTGCAGGCCGGGCAGCGTGACGTCCTGGGCAGCGGCGGCCCGGGCGAGATCGCGCAGGGCGAGGTCGACCGTGTCGCGGGAGTGACCCTCCGCCGCCAGACGCAGGGTGCGCTCGAGCGGCGTCGTCTCGCTCGTCCGACGCCCGGCTCGCAGGCCCCGTCGGCGGGCCGCGCCGAGCAGCCCGAGCAGGCCGACGGCGGTGAGCCCGCCGATGCCGACGGCCGTGCCGGCCCAGCCGTCGTCGGGGTCGGCGACGAGGACCGGGTCCGCGGTCTCGGAGGACTCGCCGGTCGCCGGGGTGTCAGCCGCGGTCTGCCCGACCGTCGTCGCGGCGTCGCCCGCGGTGACCGCGGACCCGGCACCGGCGGCGGTCTCGGCGCCCAGGTCATCCGGCACGTCGGCGGCCGAGTCGTCGTCGGTCGGGCCGTCGTCGGTGGTGGGGGAGGACGGCGCGGTCGTGGACGGCGAGGTCTCGGCCGACCCGCCCGTGCCGGGGGATGTGGTCCCGCCGTCGGACCCCGTGCCGCCGGGGACGGAGAGCTGCCAGCCGGGCTTGATGAGGTCGGGGTCGGTGAGCCGCTCGCCGCCGGGCTGCTCGAGGTCCGAGGAGGCCTGGGCGATCTCGCCGTACCGCGAGCCGTCGCCGAGCTCGTCCTCGGCGATCTCCCACAGGGTGTCGCCGGGCTGGACGGTCACCTCGTGACCGGCGTCGTCGGCGGAGGGCGCGGGCGTCTCGTCGGGGACCTGGAGCTCGGCGCCGGGGGTGATCCAGTGCGAGGAGATGCCGGGGTTGAGCTCGAGGATCTCGTCGTACCGGGCGCCGTCGCCGAGGTGCTGCTCGGCGATCGACCACAGCGTCTCGCCCTGCGCGACCGTGTGCGTCCGGGTGGCGACCTCCGGTGCGGACTCGACGGAGCTCGCGGCGTCGTCGGCCGCACCGATGCCGGTCTCGGCGGTCGTGCTCGCGACCGCCGCCGCCCCGCCCGCCTGGTCGGCGACGACGCTCGCCGTCGCGCTGGCCGTGGCGGCGCTCGCCGCACCACCGCCCGGGGACGCGCTCGCGCTGCCGGCCAGGCTCGTCACGGCCGGAGCGGCGATGAAGAGCAGGGCGGCCGTCGCGACGAGGCTGCGGGCCATGCCCTGCGGCAGGGACAGGCCCGGCAGGTCGGGCGCCTGCGCGCCGGCAAGCCGGGCGACGACCTCGACGACGATGCACAGTGCGAAGAAGAGCCAGGCCAGCCAGGCCGCGTAGGTGAAGATCGTGCGGAAGACGGTGCCGTCGGCCGGCTGGCGCACGGCGTCCCAGATCTCGCCGACCTGCGGGGTCGACGAGGGCACAGGACTCGCCCCGATCGCGAGCAGCAGCCACGGGACGCCGCCGAGGATCGCGAGGATCCCGACGAGCGCGAGCAGACCCCGCAGTCGTCTCATCGCCGGTACTCCTCGCCGTCGAGGTCGGTCTGGGCCAGGGTGGCCGTCGACTCGCCCTCGACCGTCCACGGTCCCAGGCCGATTGCGCCGAGGAAGACCGGTTCGTAGGTCGCGCGGGTCCGCACGGTGATCTCGCGGCCACCCGGGTCGAGGACGACCGAGTCGACCTCGAGGCCCTGCGCGACGACGTAGTCGCGCGCGGCCTGGGTCGAGCGGTTGTCGAGCACGACGCGGTCGCCCTGGATCGCGTCGCCGGCCTCGAGCTGCTGGCCGGCCGCCCGTGCTGCCTCGTCGGCGACGAGATCGGCCCGCTGCGTCGCCCGGACCTGACCGCCGCCGTCGACGACGAGCCCGAGGAGCGGGATGACGGCCAGGGTCGCGCTGATGAAGTAGGCCGAGAGCGACCCGCGGTCGTCGCGGACGCGCCGGCGAAGGGGGAGACGGGCCACGGCTCAGCGCTCCCGGTAGACGTCGAGCGGGCTCGTCGCCGAGCCCTCGAGCGTCACGTCGCCCAGGCCCGGGATCTCGACCCCGGAGATGTCGACCTGGCAGCTGACGGTCACGGCGACCTCCGCCGGGGTGCCGGGGTCGGTGCGGAAGGCCGCGAGGTCGACCGTCACGGCCGGGGTCCCGCGGCACTGGAGGTCCTGCTCGGCGAGGTACTCGTCGGCCGCGCGCTGCGCGTTGGTCGTCGCGGCGTCCTCGCCGCGGCTGAGCGTGGCCGAGCGTGCCGCCTCGGAGGCGGCGTTGCCGATCGCCTGCTTGGCGATGGCGACCCGTCCGCCGATGATGAGCATCGCGAGGATCAGCACGAAGGCCGGGCCGAGGATGACGAGCTCGATCGAGGTCGACCCCCGCTCGTCGCGCAGCCGTGCACGCCGGGTCACGGGCCCGCACCGCCGATCGGCAGCGGCTCTGCCGGGTCCTCGGGTCCCCCTTCGCCGACCCCGTCGGGGTTGACCGGGTTGCGGGGGGCCGAGAAGTCCTCGAGCGGGCGGGTCGAGGACTGGGTGACCTTCGGGTCCCAGCCGGGGATGACCGACAGGGTCGTGCCCGTGACGGTCACCGTCACCGCGTCGTCGGTGCGCTCGACGCTCACCTCCGGCGAGCCGAGGATGCCGTCGCCACCGGCTCGCCCGGCGAAGGACATCGCCGCCTCCTGGCCGAGGCTGTCGCTCGACCCCTTCGCCGCCGCGTCGCGGGCACCCTCCTGCGCGGAG
Organism: Janibacter sp. Y6; assembly: GCF_040900765.1. Lineage (NCBI taxonomy): Bacteria > Bacillati > Actinomycetota > Actinomycetes > Micrococcales > Intrasporangiaceae > Janibacter > Janibacter sp. Y6. The sequence continues at coordinate 139,775 of NZ_JAKLYZ010000006.1, read as the reverse complement.
GCCATGGCCACCCCGCGGGCGTGGTAGTAGATAGCGCCCTGGACGGTGACGAAGAGCAGCGTGAGGGCAAGGGGGAAGAGGATCACCATCTCGATGGAGACCGACCCCCGCTCGCGCGCCCGGCGGGCGCGCCCCCCCTGCCCGCGCGTCACTTGATCTCGTTGGCCTTGTCGGTCACGAAGCCGCGCACGGCGACGACGACGAGAGTGGCGATCGAGATAGCCGCGACCGCCCAGAGGACCTGCTCGATGGTCACCGAGCCGCGGTCCTCTCGCGCCCGCCGCAGGACGTCGACCTGGTCGGTGGTGTGGTCCGTGGCCCGCAGGCCGAGGATCTGGAGGGTGGTGATCAGCGCGATCATGGCTGCTCCTGCTCTGAGGTTCGAGGGCATGCAGGGGCGACAGACCGAACCCCCGGCACGACGAGGGTAACGGGGTGCGACCCTGCGGTGGAACGGGGAAGAGTCCCCGTCGTCGGTGGTCTCATCACGACCCCACGATCCGCAGCAGCGCGGGGGTGACGAGGATGGCCATGAAGATCAGGCCGAGGGTGGACATCGGGATCGAGAGCCGCTCGCCGGTGGCATTCGCCTCTGCGAGAGCCGAGTTGAGCTCGGCGGTGCGCATGCTCTGGCTGCGGGCGCGCAGCGTCGTGTAGACCTGGGCCCCCTCCTCGCCGGAGAGCCGCATGATGTCGGCGAGGTCGGCGAGCTCAGGCAGCCCGAGGTCGTCGGAGAGCTTGCGCAGCGCGTCCCACGGGGGCTGGCCGGACCAGCGCGAGCGGGCCAGCTCCTCGCCGATGCGGCGGAAGACCCACGCGTCGCCGATGCCCGCTGCGATCTCCATCGCCTGCCGAGGGCCGGACCCGGCGTTGCGCTCCAGCGCGACGAGGTCGATGTAGGAGGCGAGCGCCCGGCCGAACTCCGTGCGCGCCTTCGCGGCGTCGTCGCGCACGTTGTAGTCGGGCAGGAAGAACATCAGGCTGCCCAGGAGCAGCGCGCCCATGATCGCGAAGAAGACCGGGACGGCGAGCCCGACGGCGGCGAAGAGGATCATCAGCGCGAAGGGGATGACCAGCCCGACGACGGCGAAGAGCACCTTCTCGCCGAAGAAGCGGTGCACGGGGATGCGCAGGATGGCCAGCTCCTTGGTCGGCACCGCGCCGAGCGCGTCGAGCGGCAGCGTGCGCATGGCCCAGCGGCCGAGCGTGTCCTTCGCATCGGCGTCCGTGCCCGCGCGCTGCGTGCGGTCCTCCTCGGCGAGCGAGCGCTCCGGCGAGAGCCGGTCCAGCGCGGAGGAGAGGTCGACCTGGGCGGGTCGAACGCGCCACAGCAGCATCGACAGCCCGAGCCCGACGAGGGCGCCGGCGAGGAGCATGAGGGGCAGGTCGCCGGTGGTCATGCGTCGGCCTCCTCGGCCACGGCCGTGCCGATGAAGCGGGGCAGCTCCTTGCCCTTGGCCATCTGCTTCATCCACACGAGGGCGGCGACGTACAGGCTGAGCAGGAAGCCCAGGGCGATCTGCCCGACTCCGCTCTTGTACGGCTCGACGTACTCGTTGGTGAGGAAGAGGACGCCGAGGACGACCATCGTGATGATCGTGACCCAGCGGGCCGTCGCGCGGGGCTTGGCGCGGTCGGCCTCGATCATCCGGCGGGCCCGCACGTCCTCGGCGACCGACATCGCCACCGACTCGAGGACGCTGGCCAGGCCCGCACCGCGACGCTGGGCGCCGAGCAGGAGGTTGGCGGCGAGGAGGTCGCCGGTGGAGTCGTCGAGGTCGTCGGCGAAGGCGCGCAGCGCGTCGCCCGTGGGCCAGCGGGCACGCAGCCGGGCGGCGAGCAGGCGGACCTCCGGCTGGATGGCCTTGGGCGCGCTGCGCAGGGTCGCGATGATGGCCTGCTCGAGACCGACGCCGACGGTGAGGACACCGGCGAGCGAGCGGGTCCACTCCTCCATCGCCTCGAGCCGCTCGATGCGCTGGCCCGCGTTGCCCGACCCGAGCAGCCAGGGCAGGCCGAGGACGAGGGCCGGCAGGATGACCATGGCGATGACCCAGCCGGTGAGCAGGGCGACGACGAGCCCGAGCACGACCGAGGCGACGGCGAGCTGCTGGGTGCGCCTGGGCAGTCGCCCCCACCGCGAGTCGTCCCGCGCGCGGGCGACAGCCGGCTGCGTGACCCGGACCGGGGTCTTGCGCACGCCGAGGACGAAGGTCACGACCGCCAGCGCGAAGATCGCGCCGACGAGCAGCGACCAGAGCCAGATCACGCCGAGCTCCGGGCGAAGTAGTCGGCGATGTCGAAGCCGTAGCGCTCGAGCTCGCGGTAGTCGTCGGGGAGCACGCCCGGCACGGGCGGGCCGCCGTTCGGGTTGGGCTGGTAGACGTGCGTCGTCGCCGCCCCGTCCTCGCCGGGCTGCACGACGACGATCTCGCTGATGTAGCGCTCGCGGCGGGACTCGCCGTCGGGCGAGGACTGGGTGTCGAGGTGCAGCTGGACGATGACGTTGATGTGCTCGGCGATGGCACGCTGCGCGTAGGCCTCGGTGACGTGCGAGCCGGCCTCCATCGCGCAGGTGATGAGCTTGCGGATCGCGCCCACGGCGTTGGCGGAGTGGGTCGTGCTGATCGAGCCCGAGCCCGACTGCATCGCCTTGATCATCGCGAGCACCTCGCGCCCGCGGACCTCTCCGACGATCTGGCGAGAGAGGTTGAAGCGGAAGGAGTCGTAGAGCAGGTCGTCGAGCGGGATCTCGCCGGCCTGGCGCCCGTCGGGGCCGACCTCGCCGGAGCCGGGCCGCGCCTCCCACGCGACGATCCGCCGGTGCTTCTCCGGCAGCTCGTGCAGGTGCAGCTCGTACTCGGTCTCGAAGGTGCCGATCCGCTCCCACGGGTCGAGCTCGGCGCACAGCGCACGGACCATCGTCGTCTTGCCCGCGCCCTGAGGGCCGGCGACGACGATGCTCTTCTTCGCCCGGACCGCGGCGCGCAGGAAGGACACGGCCGTCATGTCGAGCATCCCGCGCTGCGCGAGCTCCTCGAGGGTGATCTCGCGCAGCCGGTGGCGCCGGATGACGAGCGAGGGTCGCGGGGTGACCCACGCGGTCGCGGCGAGACGGGCACCGCCGTCGAGCCGCATGTGCAGCCGCGGCTGGGCCTCGGAGAAGGGCCGGGCGTTGACCTCGGAGCGGCTGGCGAGGAAGACGAGGAAGTCGATGAGCTCCTGGTCGGTCTCGGCGACGGGTGGGCCCGGCCGCAGCGTGCCGTCGGTGTACTCGAGCATCACCTGGTCGCACCCGGTGATCTCGATGTTCTCGACGCGCTCGTCGTCGACGAGGGGCTGCAGCCGGCCGAGCCCGAAGAGCGCGTTGAAGACGGCTTCGGCGACCCGCTCCTGTTCGTCGAGCGACCACGCACGCCGACCGGTGGCGAGGTGCTCGGCGGCGGTGGTCTGCAGCAGCTCCAGGATGATCGCCCGGCCGAGCTCACGCTGCTGGGCGGTGGTGAGGTTGCTCCGGTCGTGCAGGGCGCCGGTGAGCATCTCCGAGGCCTGGGTGCGCAGGTCGGCGACCTGGGTCCAGTCGATGTCGCTGCCGTGGACGGCCTCGGCGGGCAGGGACCCGCCCTGGACCCGGCTCACGGCCGGCAGGGCGGGCGACGAAGGGGGCAGCGGCGCGGCGTCCGGTGCGAAGGTGCCCGACGGCGGGGGGCCGACCTCGGGCAGGGGTGCGCTGCCGGCGTCGCCCGGCACCGACGGCACGGCCGGTCGAGGGGCGGCGGTGTGGCGGGCGTACGGCGAGGAGGTGCCCGCACCCGCGGCGAGCCGGGCGGAGACGTCGGCGTCCTGCGGTACCGGCTCGTCGAGGTCGCCCCCGGCGAAGAGCGGCAGCGAGGTGGGGTCGGTCGGTCCGTGCTCAGACATTGCTGTCGGCCTTCCGCTGGACGGAGCTGAGGCGCTGCCGGTTCGTCGCGATGACGCCCTGCGCCGAGCTCACGGCGGCGGCGAGGCTGCGCTGGAAGGCGCCCGAGGCGTACTTCTTGCCCGGCTGTGCCCCCGTCGACAGCACGAGCGCGTCCTCGGGCGCCCAGGCGATCTCGGCGACGACCGGCAGCCCGAGGACCTTACGGATCTCACGGGCGCTGTAGGGGCGGCCTGAGCCGACGACGACGAGACCCAGGCTCTCCTCCGAGCCGGTGCTCAGCAGCTGCTCGCGCACCGCCTTCGCCCAGGAGCGGGCGCCGGCGACGGCCGGCAGGTCGGAGCGCACGACGAGCAGGGAGAGGTCGGCGGAGCGCACGAGCGGCTGGGCGGAGTGGGCCACGCCGATGCGGCCGGCGTCGACGACGACGTCCGTGCCCCGCTGCTCCATCCCGCGCAGCACCCCGGTGAGCGGCTCCCAGAGGTTGACGAGCGACGCGGCCTGCTGGTGCGAGCGGATGCCCGGGACGAAGGAGACGGGTGAGCCGGGGATCTCCATGGCCACGGTGGCGATCGCGGCGTTGAGGTTGCCGACCCGGTTGGCGACGGCGAGCTCGACGAGCCCGCGGTCGTGCGCCGCCTGGCCCTGGAGGTAGCCGGCGAGGACGGCGGGGGAGCCGGTCGCGTCGGCGTCGACGAGGTAGACGGGGCGCTGCCAGGCCAGGGCCAGGCCGAGCGCCGTCGTCGTCACGCCGGGCGCGCCCGCGGCGGAGAAGAGGGTGATGACCGCCATCAGCTGCTCGACCCGCTGGGCGTGGGGGAGCCGCCGGAGGAGCTCGAGCCGCTCGGGGACGTCGACCCCGCCGGAACGTCCGCCGGCGCCCCGCCGACGGGGAAGCCGTCGGTCTTGGCGTTGAGGTCCTGCTCGGCCCGGTCGCGGGTGTTGAGCACGAGCGAGACGTTGCCCGTGCCCGACGCCGCGGCCACCCGGGGGGCGTCCTCCGCGCGCACGAGGATGTCGACGATCATCCCGCGGGCGTCGGTGGCGGGACGGGTGCTCTTCACGTAGCCGAGGTACTCGTCGGGGTTGGCCGCGGGGTCCTCGTCGAGGGAGTAGACGACGCGCACCTGGTCGCCGTTGCGCAGGATGTCGCTCGGCATGCGTCCCGGCTCGAGGTAGAGACCGACGACCGAGGTGTCGGCGGGCACGTCGAGCTCCTCGGTCACCGCGTCCTGGGTGACGATCGAGCCCGGGGCGAGGTCGTACTGCGCGTACAGCCCCTCGAGCTTGCGCGCGTCGGACCAGGCGAGCGGCCGGACCGCGCTGTCGTAGCTGACGTTGGCCATGACGAGGTCGTCGGCGGTGATCTGCTCGCCGCGCGACACCCCTTCGCGCACCGCGACGACCTCGTTGGTGCCCGCGATCTCGGTGAGGAGGTAGGCCGCGAGGAGCGCACCGACCGCGGTGAGGATGACCGAGACGGCGATGAGCATGGGGCGCCGGCGCAGCTTGGGCGGGGCCGCGGCGACGTCGCCGTCACGCCGGGTCGACCGCGTCTGCTCGGGCGGGATCTGCTCGGTCGGGATGCTCATGCTCGCGGGCTCCTGAGGGCGGGGTCGGGTGGGGGAGCCTCGCAGCCCCCTGCTCCAGCGCGCTCAGGCTATGCGACGGGGAGGGTCCCCGGTACCCGCGCAACCGTTGGGTTTCGGCGATGTCGGCCGTCCGCGACGACGGGCTCGGCCCGCCTCGCTGGCAGCATGACCGCATGGCCACGTTGCTCGTCGTGCACCACTCGCCCACGTCGTCGATGCGCGCCCTGCTCGACGCAGCGCTCGCAGGCGGCGGCGACGACGAGATCGAGGGGGTCGACGTCGTCGTCTGCGACGCGCTCGAGGCGACGGCGCAGGACGTGCTCGACGCCGACGGCTACGTGCTCGGCACGACGGCGAACTTCGGCTACATGTCGGGGGCGCTCAAGCACTTCTTCGACAGCACCTTCCTCGCCGTCGGCGGCGCTCTCGACGCGGACGGCCAGGGCGCGGTGGGGACGCCGCGGCGCACCCCCTTCGGGCTCTACGTGCACGGGCGCTACGACACGACGGGCGCGGTCCGCTCGGTCCACGGCATCGTCGGGGCGCTCGGCTGGACGCAGGCGTCGGCGGACGTCGAGGTGCTCGGCGACGTCGACGACGACGCCCGGGCGCGGGTGCGCGAGCTCGCCGCGACGATCGCGGCGCTGCTGGGCTGAGCCCGGTCGGCCTCAGCCGTGACGCGGGACGTGCCGGGTGTGCCGGGCCGTGTAGCGACGGTTGACGAGGTGCTGGGCGAGGAGCAGCCCGCCGACGAGGAGCGCGTAGCCGGCGAGGGCGACCCAGCCGCCGATCAGCCCGACGACGGCGCCGAGCAGGACGATCGCGGAGACGACGACGGCGAGGGCGACCTGGTTGCGGCGCACCGCGTCGAGCGACTCGGCGCTCGCGTGGCGGTGGCGGGTCGCGGGGGAGGCCACGGGGGACGGAGCCGGTGCAGCGGCGGGGGCGGGCGGGGCCGCTGTGGGGGCAGCGGGTGCCGTCGTGGGTGCCTGCGAGACCGGGGCGGTCGTGGCGCCGGCGGGCAGCTCGACGGGGACGACGACGTGGTGGCCCAGGGCCAGGCGCGGGATGACCGCGGTCTCGACGTCGTCGGTGTCGACGTCGAACCAGGCGGCGAGCATCTCGGCCTCGAGGACGCCGTAGTCGTTCGCGGAGGTCTCGGGTCGGGTGGTGGCGCGCTCGGTCATGCCTGCGATTGTCTACTGCCGCCGGGCTGCTCGGGCGCAGGCACGCCGCAGCCGGGTCGCCTCGTTGGTGAGCCGCTCGCGCTGCGTCGACTGCGTGCGCAGCCACTCGCGTGCCTGGGCCACCGCCTCCCGGGCTCGGGCGAGCGCCTCCTCTGCCTCGGCGAGCTGCGAGGTCGCCAGGTCGACCTCGGCCTCGACGGTCTGCAGCCGCAGCTCGGTCTCGCGCAGCTCGGCCGCCTCCGGCGCCTCCGGGGGCTCCTCCGTCTGCTCCGCCTCGGTGGTCTCGTCCCCCTCGCCCCGCCCGGCGCCGGCCGCGCCCCCGGGCAGGACCCGCAGCCGGGCTCGCGCGGCGACCGCGTCGTCGAGGTCGACCTCGCCGAAGCCGGAGTAGCGCAGGGCCCGCACGAGCATCCCCGACGCCAGCGCCGCCTGGCTCGTCTCGTCGGCCAGGGCGGCGACGACGGTGGCGGCGACCTCGTCCTCGCCCGCGGGCGAGAGCTGCCGGTCCTCCCCCTTCGCGACCTCCCGGGTCGCCGCGACGACCCGTCGCACGAGGGCGTCCCGCTCGGGGCGCGCGTCGCGCAGGGCGGCCGCATCCCCTTCGCCCTGGGCCGAGCGCATCCGCTCGCCGAGCTCGCCGATCTCGGCGAGCAGCTCGGGGGAGCGGCGGGCGAGGAGGTTGAGCAGCCACGCGGTGACCGTCGGCTTGCGCAGGGCCTTGATCTCGCGGCCCAGGTCCCCGCCGGCCTCCTTGGCCAGGCGGGTGCGCACCGCGACGAAGTCGCCGAGCCCGGCCCCGTAGAGCTCGCCCACCGCCTCGTCGAGGTCCATGCGCCGATCCTGCCAGCACGCTCCCACCTCGCGCCCAGGCCACGCCCCTAGGCTGGCGCCGCATGAGCGGCCTGACGTCCACCCCTGCGCGCACCCGCCCGGCGACCCGATGGGTGGCCGTGGCCACGACGCTGCTCGTCCTCGGCTCGCTCGCCGGCTGCGGGCTCGTCGCGCTGCGGGCCGACCGGGTCGGCGAGGGCAGCGGTCTCGTCTTCGGCTTCCTCGCGTGGAATCTCTTCCTCGCCTGGGTGCCGTACGTGCTCGCCCTGCTCATCGGGACCCTCGACCGCGACGGTCGGCCGGGCTGGTTGCTCCTGGGCGTCGGCGTGGTGTGGCTCGCCTTCCTGCCCAACGCGCCGTACATCCTCACCGACTTCATCCACCTCGGCGCGGTGGCCGGGGTGCCGCTGTGGTTCGACGCGGCGCTCATCGCCAGCTTCGCGGGGACCGGTCTGGCCCTCGGCCTCGTCTCGCTCGTCCTCGTGCACCGGGTCGCGGCGCGTCGTCTGGGGCCGGCCGCGGGCTGGGTCGGCGCGGTCCTCGTGCTGGCGCTGAGCGCCGTCGGCGTCTACCTCGGCCGCTTCCCGCGCTTCAACTCCTGGGACGTCGTCACCAACCCCGGCGGGCTCGTCTCGGTCGTGCTGAGCCGCGCCTCGGACCCCCTGGGCAACCCCTTCCTCCTGCAGTTCGTCCTCGGTCTCTCGGGCGTCCTGCTCGTCAGCTACGTCCTCACGTGGCTGCTCGCGGCGGGCCTGCTCGGCCCGGCGCGCCGCACCGCCGTCCCGCCCTCGCGGACGCCGGCGCGCGGCCCCCTTCGCGCTGACTAGCGTGGTCGGCACCGACCGAAGGGAGATCGACATGGGTGCGCTCACCACCGAGGACCCCACGACGGGCACCGCGGTGCCGGAGGACGCGCTGCGTCGCGACATCCGGCTCGTCACCTCGCTGCTGGGTCAGACGCTCGTGCGGGCCGAGGGGCAGGAGCTGCTCGACCTCGTCGAGGAGGTGCGTGCGCACTCGAAGGAGGGCTCGCTCGCCCAGCTGCCGACCATCGACCTCGACCTCACGACGAAGGTGGCCCGCGCCTTCACCGCGTACTTCCACCTCGCCAACGTCACCGAGCAGGTGCACCGCGGACGGGCGCTCGTCGAGCAGTGCGCCCGGGAGGGCGGCTGGATCGCCCAGGCGGTCGAGCGCATCCGCGCGGCGGGGATCGACGGCGAGCGGCTCGGCGAGGAGGCGGCGCGCGTGTGCGTGCGCCCCGTCCTCACCGCGCACCCCACGGAGGTGACCCGACGCTCGACGCTCGACAAGCTGCGCCGCATCGCCGCGCTCCTCGACGAGCCCGACAGCACGCGACGCACGCGACGTCTCGCCGAGAGCATCGACCTGCTGTGGGCGACCGACGAGATCCGGGTAAAGGCCCCCGAGCCGACCGACGAGGCCCGCAACGGCATCTACTACCTCGAAGGTCTCTCGCGGGCCGCCGTGCCCGACGTCGTCGAGGAGCTGCGCGACGAGCTCGGCGAGGCCGGGGCGGGGCTCTCGCTCGACGCCGTGCCGCTGCGCTTCGGCACGTGGATGGGTGGCGACCGCGACGGCAACCCCAACGTCACGCCCGAGGTGACCCGTGAGGTGCTCGGCCTGCAGGCGGTGCACGGCATCGGCCTGCTGCGGGACCGCGTCGACGTGCTGCGGCGCGACCTGTCGGTGAGCGACCACCTCTCGACGACGTCGGACGAGCTCGACGAGCGCCTGGCGACGATGCTCGACCAGCTGCCGCAGATCGAGCTGCGCTACCGCCGGCTCAACGCCCAGGAGCCCTACCGGCTCTACCTCACCGCGGTCGGCGTGCGCCTCTGGCTCACGCAGGAGCGGGTGCGCCGGGGCGAGGCGCACGTGCCGGGCCAGGACTACGCCGACGACGTCGAGCTGCTCGACGACCTGCTCGTCCTGCACCGCTCCGTGAGCGAGCACCAGGGCGAGCTCGTCGCCGCGGGCGAGCTCGAGCGCCTCGTGCGCACGGTGCGCTCGACCGGTCTGACCCTCGCCGCGCTCGACGTGCGCGAGCACTCGGCGAAGCACCACGACGCCGTCGGGCAGCTGCTCGACCTCACCGGCGACCTCGACGAGCCGTACGCGGCGCTCGACCAGCCCGGCAGGATGCGGGTGCTCGGGGCCGAGCTCGCAGGCCGGCGGCCGCTGGCCCGTCGTCCGCTGCCCCTCGAGGGCAACGCGGTGACGACGGCGCGGGCCTTCGACGCGGTCGTGTGGGCGCTCGACTCCTTCGGTGCGCGCACGGTCGAGAGCTACATCATCTCGATGACGCGGCACGCCGACGACGTGCTCGCCGCGGTCGTCCTCGGCCGCGAGGCCGGTCTCGTCGACATCCAGGCCGGGGTGGCCCGGGTGGGCTTCGTGCCGCTGCTCGAGACCGTCGAGGAGCTCGGCAAGGCCGAGGAGATCATCACCGCGCTGCTGTCCGAGCCGTCCTACCGCGAGGTCGTGCGCCTGCGCGGCGACGTCCAGGAGGTCATGCTCGGCTACTCGGACTCGAACAAGTCGGGCGGCATCGCCGCCTCGCAGTGGCAGATCCAGCGTGCGCAGCGGGTCATCACCGATCTCGGCGCCCGCTTCGGGGTGCGGATGACCTTCTTCCACGGCCGCGGAGGCTCCGTCGGGCGCGGGGGTGGCCCGACGTACGACGCGATCCTCGCGCTGCCCGCGGGCACCGTCGCCGGCGAGGTGAAGATCACCGAGCAGGGCGAGGTCATCTCCGACAAGTACGCGCTGCCCGTCCTCGCCCGGCAGAACCTCGAGCTGATGATCGCCGCGACGCTCGAGGCGAGCGTGCTGCACCGCGAGCACCGGCGCAGCGCCGACGAGACCGAGCGCTGGGACGCGCTCATGGACCGGGTGGCCGGGGCGGCGCAGGAGCGCTACCTCGAGCTCACCGAGCGCGAGGGCCTCGCGGGGTACTTCCTCTCGGCGACGCCGGTCGACCTGCTCGGGCAGCTGCGGATCGGGTCTCGTCCCTCGCGCCGGCCCGGGGCGGACGCGGGGCTGGACGACCTGCGCGCGATCCCGTGGGTCTTCGGGTGGACCCAGAGCCGGCAGATCGTCCCGGGCTGGTACGGCGTGGGCTCGGGCCTGGCAGCGGCCGGCGAGGACCTCGAGACCCTGCGCGAGATGTACCAGAGCTGGCCCTTCTTCCGCTCCTTCCTCGACAACGTCGCGATGACGCTGGCCAAGACCGACCTCGGCATCGCCCGGCAGTACGTCGCCGCGCTCGCGCCCGACGGCGAGGGCACGCTCGACGACATCGCCGCCGAGCTCGACCGCACGGTCGCCGAGGTCTTGCGGGTCACCGGCGACGCGGCGCTGCTGGACCGGGAGCCGACGCTGCGCACGACGCTCGAGATCCGCGAGCACTACCTCCAGCCGCTGCACCACCTGCAGGTCGACCTGCTGCGGCGTCAGCGCGACGGCGAGGACGACCCGCGCCTGGGTCGCGCGCTCCTGCACACGGTCTCCGGCATCGCCGCGGGGATGCGCAACACGGGGTGACCTCGGCCCCGAGGTGACCGGGCGAGGGGCGAAGGGGGGCTCGTCCCCCCTTCGCCGCCGGCCTGGTCGTCGTCGGGGCCAGGCCCTACCGTCGTGCCATGAGCGCGAGTGGTGGGGACCGACCGCTGACCGGGCGGGTGGCGCTGGTGTCCGGTGCGACCCGAGGCGCCGGGCGAGGGGTCGCCCGCGCTCTCGGCGAGGCGGGGGCGACGGTCTGGTGCACCGGGCGCACGACGCGTGAGCGGCGCTCGGAGTACGACCGTCCCGAGACGGTCGAGGAGACCGCCGAGCTCGTCACCGCAGAGGGCGGCGAGGGCGTCTGGGCCGAGGTCGACCACGCCGACGAGGCGAGCGTCCGCGCCCTCGTCGAGCGCATCCGCGAGGTCCACGGGCGTCTCGACATCAGCGTGTCGAGCCTGGGTGGCGAGCACCTCCACGGCGAGTGGGACCAGCCGGTGCGGGCCCAGGACGTCGAGACCGGGCGACGGATCCTGCGCGGCGGGATCGAGACCCACCTCCTCACGACGCCGTACGCGCTCGACCTGCTCCACCGCACGCCCGGCGGGCTGCACGTCGAGCTCACGGACGGCGACGCGGCCTACAACGACACCCGCTACCGGATCAACGCCTACGTCGACCTCGTCAAGACCGGGCTGACCCGGCTCGCGCACAGCCTGGGCCACGAGCTCGCCGAGCACGGGGGCACCGCGATGGCCGTGAGCCCGGGCTGGCTGCGCTCGGAGATGATGCTGGACGCCTTCGGGGTCGACGAGGAGACCTGGCAGCAGGCCTGGACCGACACCGGGCGGGGTGGTGTGGCGCCCGAGGCCTTCGCGGTGTCCGAGTCGCCCCTGCTCGTCGGGCGGTGCGTCGCGGCCGTCGCCGCGGACGAGGGCCGGACCCGGTGGAACCAGCTCTCGACGACCTCGGAGGTGCTCGCCGCCGAGTACGACGTGCGCGACGCCGACGGCTCGCAGCCGCGGGCGTGGTCGTACATCACGGTCATGGAGGACGGCAGCACGCCGGACGTCGCGGACTACCGCTGAGCGTCCGGCTCAGGACCCCTTCGGCCAGTCGTCGGGGGTGCTGGCGCCGCCGGCGACGACCTGCTCGCCCTCGGGCACGTGGTCGGTCCAGCGGTCCTGGGGGCGGTAGCCCAGCTCGAGCATCGTGCTCGTGACGTCCCACCGGCGGTCGGGGTTGTCCGAGATCGCGTAGTAGAGGCCGTAGCCGACGTCCTCGACCTCGATCGCGCAGCGGAAGACGCGCTCGGCGTCGTCCTCGCTGAGCCACATCGCGCGGAGCAGCTCGACCTCGGTCTCGGTGGGGTCGGGGCTCACCCACCCGATGCGCAGGCACAGCACGGACAGCCCGTGGGCGTCGTGGTAGTAGCGCCCGAGCGTCTCGCCGAAGACCTTCGTCACGCCGTAGAGCGAGTCCGGCCGCGGCAGGTCCGTCGGCCCCACCGGCCAGTGCTCGTCGCGGTCGTACATGCCGAGGACGTGGTTCGAGGAGGCGTAGACGACCCGTCGCACGCCCGCGTCGCGGGCCGCCTCCAGCACGTTGCGGGTGCCGACGACGTTGGCGCCGAGCACGTCGTCCCACGTCGACTCCGGCGACGCGGCCCCGGCGAGGTGGACGACCGTGTCGACGCCGTCCATGAGGGCGCGGACCTCGTCGTAGTCGGTGAGATCGGCCTCGCGCAGCTCGCGCTCCTGCTCCGGCGTGCGCGGCGTCCGCCCGTGCATGACGACGTCGTAGTCGTCGCGCAGCCGGTCGGACAGGACGAGGCCGATGCCTCCGGTGGCACCGGTGATGAGGATGCGTCGGGTCATGGCCCCAGTCTCACGTCCGGCGAGGGCCCGCCGGGCGAAGGGGCGGACCCGATCCGCGGACGTAGGCTGAGCGACGATGTCCAGCACGAGCGCCCCGGAGCGTATCCCCCGCGAGATCTGGGTCCTCGTCGCCGCGGCCTTCGTCATCGCCGTCGGCTTCGGTCTCATCAGCCCCGTCCTACCGGCCTACGCCCGCAGCTTCGACGTGGGCGTCGCGGCGGCCTCGGTCGTCGTCTCGGCCTTCGCCTTCTTCCGGCTCCTGTTCGCACCGGCCGGCGGGTCGCTCGTCTCGCGGCTGGGGGAGCGGCCGGTCTACCTCGCCGGGCTCGTGATCGTCGCGCTGTCCTCGCTCGCGACCGCCTTCGCCCAGTCGTACTGGCAGCTGCTCGTCTTCCGCGGCGTCGGCGGCCTGGGGTCCACCCTCTTCACGGTGTCGGCGATGTCGCTCCTCGTGCGTCTGGCGCCGCCGCGCATCCGTGGCCGGGTCTCGTCCGCGTACGCCAGCTCCTTCCTCCTCGGCGGCATGCTCGGCCCGGTCATCGGCGGGCTGCTCGCGCAGCTCGGGCTGCGGGTCCCCTTCGTCCTCTACGCCGTGGCACTGCTCGTCGCGGCGGGCGTCGTCGCCGTCTTCCTCGGCGGCACCCGGCTGCGCAGCGTGTCCGACGGCGAGTCGCGCCCGACGATGCTCGTCTCCGAGGCGCTCGCCTCGCCGACCTACCGCGCGGCGCTCGCCTCCTCCTTCGCCAACGGGTGGTCGAGCTTCGGGGTCCGGGTCGCCGTGCTGCCGCAGTTCGCGGTCGCGATCCACGACGCGACGTGGGTCGCGGGCGCTGCGCTGGCCATCTCTGCCGTCGGCACGGCCGCGGCGCTGCAGGTCGCGTCCCGGTGGTCGGACACCATCGGACGGCGCCCTCTCGCCCTCGCCGGCCTCGCGATCACCGCCGTCGGGATCGGCCTCGTCGGCACGAGTCAGCGCCTCGACGTGCTCTTCGTGCTGTGCGTCGTCGCCGGCATCGGCGCCGGGCTGCTCAACCCCTCGCAGCAGGCCGCCGTCGCCGACGTCGTCGGCAGCGAGCGGGCCGGCGGGCGGGTCCTCGCCCGCTTCCAGATGGCTCAGGACGCGGGAGCGATCATCGGGCCGATCCTCATCGGGGTCGTCGCCGACCGCTTCGGGTGGACGACCGCCTTCGCCGTCACCGGGGTGATCACCGCTCTGGCCATCGGCCCGTGGCTGCGGGCGCGCGAGAGCGCCCCCGGCGTCGTCGCGCCCGAGACGGCCTAGCCGGAGACGGACCTGCCCCCGACCGGCCGGGCGGGGATCGACGACAACCCCGGCCCGTGCAGCTCGTCGACGGCGTGCCGGCGACCGCTGAGCAGCAGGACGATCGCGAGGGCGGGACCACGCACCTCCGGGCCCTGGCCGACGACGAGGTCCGTGTCGTCGGCGACCAGCCGCACCGCCCGGGCGACGGAGCGGCCGCCGCCGATCGCGTCGGGCGTCTTCGCCTGGTAGCGCGCGGCGCCCTCAAGGGTCTTTGCCGGGTAGGCCCGACGGATCCCGAGCGCGCCACGGATGTCCTCGCCGTGGGCGACCTCCTCGACGAGCCGCGACTCGAGCGAGGCCAGCCATGTCGGCGGCCCGCTCGTGCGGTCGACGACCTCGCGCAGCCGCGCGAGGGTCTGCTGCGGCGTCGCCCCGCGGTGGGCGGCGACGCCCGCGGCGTTCTGCCGGTCGAGGTCCCCCTTCGCCCGCACCATGGCGCGCAGCAGACCGACGGGGGTGGTGAGCGCGTTGTCGACGAGATGGGCGGCGACGTCGTGCACGCTCCACCCGGGCGCGAGCGAGGGCGTGTCCCACTGCGACGGGGCGAGGCCGCAGAGGTCGTCGACGAGCGCTCGCCGCTCGGCGTGGACGAGGTGCCAGATCTCGCTCATCGTGTGTCGGCGATCTCGTGCAGGCGGGCGACGTAGTCGGCCCACCACCGCTCGTCCTGCTCCGGCAGGTTGTCGCCCGCGCGGCGCAGACCGACGGACCCGTCGAGCTGCTCGCGCAGGACGTCCATGTGGCCGGCGTGACGAGCCTCGTCGACGGCGAGGTGGACGATGATCTGGTCGAGCGTCACCTCACGACCCTCCGGTCCCCACCACGGCACGAACCCCCTCGCGTCCAGGTCGAGCGCCTCGACCGTCGCGTCGGCGTGGGCGAAGGCCCGGTGCGCGAGGTCGAGGACGTCGGCCATCGACTCGTCGTCCGTCGCGTAGAAGTCGAGGTTGTCGTCGAGCGAGGCGCCGGGCGCGTCCCACGGGTACGCGATGCCCGCGGGCCGCCCGAAGCAGTCGCCGAGGTAGCCCAGCTCCATGAGGGCGCAGTGCTTGAGCACGCCGAGCAGGTTCGTGCCCGTCACGGTGCGTGGGCGCCGCGCGTCGGCCTCGCTCACCCCGTCGAGCTTGGCGAGCATCGCCTGACGCTGCTCGCGGACGTAGCCGTGCAGGATCTCCTTGGTCGTCACGCCGCTCAGGTCTGCTCGCCGGCGATGTTGACCATCCACGGCATGCCGTAGCGGTCGACGAGCATGCCGAAGTCGTCGCCCCACATCTGCCGCTCGAGCGGCATCGTCACCTGACCGCCCTCGGCCAGGCGCTCGAAGCACCCACGCAGGTCGTCGTCGGGCCCGCCGCTGACGGACAGCGTGATCGCGTCGCCGACGGCAGGCGTGCCCTCGGTGCCGGGGGCCATGTCGCTCGCCATGAGGGACAGCCCGGTCGGTGTGTCGAGGCGGGAGTGCATGACCCCCTCGTTGCCCGGGTCGCCCATCTCGGCGAAGGTCGAGACCGACAGCTCGCCGCCGAGGGCGGTGCGGTAGAACTCCATCGCCTCACGCGCAGTGCCGGGGAAGGTGAGATACGGGTTGAGCGTCGCCATCGCAGTGCCTCCTCGTCGGGGCCGTCCTCGTCGACGGCCAGGCGCCGAGACTAGGACCGAGCCCTGACAGCCCGCAGCGTCCCGGCGCCCGCCGGTCCCCCCTTCGCCTCCCGTCGTCCGCCCACGTCTGGCAGGGTCGGCCCGGTGACGGGACGCGCGCGGGGGTGGCTGGTGCTCGCGGTGCTGGCGGGGACGGTGCACGCGCTCTCCAGCCTGTACTGGGCGATCGGCGGCGACTGGCTGCTCGAGACCCTGGGCGAGCGCATCGTCACGGCCTTCGCCGACATGCGCTGGGTCCTCGTGCCCGTCGGCCTCGTCAAGCTCGTCGCCGCTCTGGCGCCCCTGTGGCTCGACCGCCGCGGCTGGCCGCTGCGACCGCTCACCCGAGGTCTCGCCTGGCTCGGCGGCGCCGTGCTCGTCGTCTGGGGCGGTCTCAACACCGTCGTCGGCCAGCTGGTCCTCGCCGGCGCGATCCGGCCCGACGGCGGGTACGACCGGCCCGGGATGATCGGGCACGCGTGGCTGTGGGACCCCCTCTTCCTCGTGTGGGGGCTCGCCCTGCTCGCCCACCTCGTCGTGACTCGTCGTCGCCATGGGTGAGACCTCTGCCGCCCGAGGCGCCGACTTTCGCCGGGGGTCTCGGCCCCGGGGTCGCAACCGGTGGCGGTGCACACGGTGCTCGGCCACACTGGTACCGAGAGAAGGGGACAGCCATGGGGGCGACAGCGGCTTACTCGGGCACGGGAGATGACAGTCCGAAGGGGGCGGCTGAGCAGCACCAGCTCGAGAATCCCGGCGCGCCGAACCCCCCGTCGATCGCCGTTGAGGACCCGGCGGCCCTGCTCACGACCGTCCAGACGATGGCCGAGAAGTGGATGACGGCGATCACCGGTCTCACCGGGCTGCTGGGGATCTCGGGCATCGCCTTCGGCGACGACGTTCTCACGGACACCGTGGGCCTGCGGCAGTGGGCCCTCGTAGGGGCATTCCTCGTCGCCCTCCTCGCGTCGGCGCTGGCGCTTGTCGCGTGCACCGGGGCCGCGCACGGCTTCCCGCCGCTGCCCGGACGTGCGGGGGGCGGCAGGTGGAGAACCGCCGCAGCCGGCTGGGACCGGGACGTGCAGAGGGCCGACCGGGCACTGAGGTCCTTGTGGGTCGCGATGACAGCGGCGCTCGTCGCCTTCGGCGCCACGATCATCGCCCTCGTCCTCGCGCTCGTCTGAGGTCCCCCGCTGCCTAGGGTGGCGCCATGACGACGGCCGACGACTGGGACGTGGTCGTCGTGGGGGCCGGGCCGGCGGGCAGCATCACCGCGCTCGCCGCCCTGCACGACCGGCCGGGGGCGCGGGTGCTGCTCCTCGACCGGGCCGACTTCCCACGGGACAAGTCGTGCGGCGACGGCATCGCGCCTCACGTCCTCGACGTGCTCGACGCCGTGGGTGCCTCTGACGTGGCCGCCGACCTGCGGCGCGAGCACCGCCCGATCGGCACGCTCGAGCTCGCTCTCGGCGACCTGAGCAGCACGCGCGAGATGCGCCGCCCCGCCCTCGTCATCCCCCGAGAGCGTCTCGACGCCCGTCTCGTCGAGGCCGCGGTGGCGGCGGGCGCGGTCCTGCGGCGGCACCGCGTGCGCGACGTGCAGGTCGAGGCCGACGGGGTCGTCGTCGACGGCGAGACCAGGGCCGGCGTGCTCGTCGGCGCGGACGGCGCGCAGTCGCAGGTCCGTCGCTCGCTCGGCCTCACCCTGCCTGGCCGTCTCGCGCTCGGCCTGCGCGGCTACGCGCCGACACCTCCAGGACGTGCCGGGCGACAGGTCATCCGCTTCGCTCAGGACCGCCAGCCGTCGTACGCATGGGCCTTCGACCGGGGCGACGGCTGGTCCAACGTCGGGTACGGCGAGATCCTGCGCGACCGGCGAGACCGGCCGACCCACGCGCTGATGCGCGAGCGGCTCGAGGAGCTGCTGCCCGACTCGACCGAGGGGGCCCAGTCGTGGCGCGGGCACCACCTGCCGCTCTCGACCGCCCGGTGGGGCTCCGTCCAGCCCGACGGTCGCGTGCTGCTCGTCGGCGACGCGGCCGGGCTCATCAACCCGATGACGGGTGAGGGGATCTACTACGCGGCGGTGACCGGGCAGGTCGCCGGTCGCACGGCCGCGCGGGCGGACGAAGGGGGAGACCCCGGCCGTCTCTACCGCAGCGAGGTGCAGGGCCGGCTGCGGGCGAACCTCGTGAGCACGGCCGTCGGTGGCAAGGTGGCGTCTCACCCCTTCGTCCTCGCCGCGGGGCTGCGCGCCGCCGCCGCAGACCAACGGGTCTTCGACGACCTCGTCGAGCTCGGTCTCGGGCCCGGCCGGATCACCCCGCGGGTCGTCGCCGGCCTCGTCCGTCACTCCCGCTGACGCGGCTCAGCGGCTCTCGAGGTCCTCGCGCAGCCGGTCCAGCGTGCGGCGGATGTTGCCCGCCTGGTAGACGTCGAAGGTCCGTCCGCGCGTGACGAGGCGGTCGAAGCGTGCCGCGAGCGGGTCCGGCCACCGGGTGCGGTCGTCCTGCCAGGTCTCGGTGACGCGGGTCCGACCGGGGGCGACCTCCTCGAAGGTGTAGGACCACGTCGCGACAGACACCGGCACGAGGACCCGGCCGAAGCCGTAGCGATGCACCCGGAAGGCGAAGCGCTCGCCGGGCTCGGCCGCGATGACGGTGCACCTCGTCGACCACCGCGCGGGCCCCCGACGGTTGTGCCCGACGAAGCTCTCGCCCGTCGTCAGCCCGCCGCGGCCGGGGTCGCCCGTGCCGACGTTCTCCGGGCTCCACCGCCCCATCCGGTCGGGGTCGGCGATCTCGGCGTAGACGGCCTGGGGGTCGGCGGCGATCTCGACGCTGCCGGACACGGTCATGGGGCGGGACATGGCTCGACCCTGCCAGATGGGGTCGTCCCCCTTCGCCCGCCCACGGATGTGGCCCTGGCCTCAGTGCTCGACCTCCTCAGTGCCCCTCGCCGAGCCGCCCGCTCAGCAGCTCGTGCCGCTCCGCCGACGCCGGGTTGAGACCGACGGCGTCGAGCCGCTTGCCCATCCGCTCGTACTTCGCCCGCACGCCGTCGAGGGCGGCGACGCTCGAGGCGTCCCAGATGTGGCTGTCGGTGAGGTCGACGACGACGCGCTGCGGGTCGGCCGCGTAGTCGAGCTGGTAGACGAGGTCGTTGCTCGAGGCGCTGGACGTCCTCGCCGACCCGGCGTCGGACGCCGGCCGGGAGCGCGCGGCTCGCGAGCACGTCGGGCAGGTCTACGCCGACGCCGAGCACCGCCTCGCCGACCTCCGCCGCACGACGGTGCGGGCCGAGGAGCTCACGGCGAGCCTGTGCGAGGCGATGGCGCCGCCGCCGCCCGGCTGACCCCTTCGCCCCCCTTCGCCCCCTCGCCCCCTCGCTCCGTTCGCGGTGCCACCTCACGACCCGGCTACGGCGCAGTAGTGGTCGTGATCGCGACCAGTACTGCGCCGTAGCTCGCGGGGTGCGAAGGGGGAGTCAGCTCGCCTGGGTCGCGCCCGCCCGGCGGCTGCGGATCGACAGGATCGTCCCGCCGATGATCGCCGCGGTGAAGGACCCGAGGAGCACGCCGATCTTCACGTGCTCGTCGGCCACGCTCGAGGCCCCGAAGGCGAGCTCGCCGACGAGCAGCGAGACGGTGAAGCCCACACCGGCGATGAAGCCGGCGCCGACGAGGTCGCCCCAGCGCAGGCTCGGGTCCAGCCCGAATGAGGGCAGCCGGCTGAGGAGCAGGCTCGTGCCGACGATGCCGATGGGCTTGCCGACGACCAGCCCGACGATGATCCCGAGCGTGATCGGGTCGCCGAGCGCGCTGCGAAGGCCCTCGACCCCGCCGACGGTGACCCCGGCGGCCAAGAAGGCGAAGACCGGCACGGCGACGAGCGTCGAGAAGACGCCCCACTGGTCGGCGAGGTGGGCGGTGAGGCTGTCGTAGACCGGCTCGCCGTCCTCGGTCCCCGTCTGCACCCGCGCCCGGGTCGACGCGATCGCCGGCACGGTGAAGCCGAGGAGCACGCCGGCGACGGTCGCGTGGATGCCGGACGCGTGGACGAGCGCCCACGTCGCGACCCCGAGCGGCAGCAGCAGCCACCACGTGCGCACCCCGCGCTGGGTGAGCACCGCGAAGAGCGCGAGCGGCACGAGCGCGAGGAGCAGCCACTGCAGGTGCAGGCCCTGCGTGTAGGCCACGGCGATGATCGTGATGGCGATGAGGTCGTCGACGATCGCGAGGGTCAGCAGGAAGATGCGCAGGGCCGGGGGCAGGAAGCGCCCGACGACCGCGAGCACGGCGACGGCGAAGGCGATGTCGGTCGCCGTGGGGATCGCCCAGCCCTGGAGGGCGCCCTCGGACGAGCGGGTGATCGCGATGTAGATGACGGCCGGCACGACGACGCCGCCGACGGCTGCCGCGATGGGCATCGCGGCCCGGCGCGGGTCGCGCAGGCTGCCGGCGACGAGCTCCTCCTTGAGCTCGAGGCCGACGACGAAGAAGAAGATCGCGAGCAGGCCGTCGGCCGCCCACTGGCCGATCGTCAGGTCGAGGTGAAGGGCGGCGGGGCCGACGGTGGTGTCGCGCACCGACTCGTAGAGGTCGACGGCCGCCGTGTTGGCCAGGAGGAGCGCGAGCAGTGTCGCGACGAGCAGGAGCGAGCCGCCGAAGGCGTCGCTGCGGGCGCTCGCGCGCACACCGCGCCACACCTCGTGGGGCATGCGGCGCAGAGGGGTGTCGGTCAGGGGTCCGGGCATGGAGTGCCTCACGTGGTCAGGGGAGGTGGGGGCGTCTGCGTCCCGCGACGGGGGCCGCGTCGCTCACGCAGGCGGCGGGCAGCCGGCGATCTCGCCGTGCGCGTTTGTGCCCCACTCGCTCGTCCACCCGTTGGTCCCGGGGTGGCGGACCGTGCGCTGCAGCGCACGCATGCGCGTCGCGTCCGCCAGGTGGCGGGGGAGGCGCAGCAGACCGGTCACCCGCCTGATCTTACGGGCGTCGAGGTGGCGGCTGCCGTTCGCGCTGCCTCGCGAGACGCCCGGGCTCTGCTCTCCCGCCAGCCCGCTGCCGCCCCCTTCGCCGAGCCCGTCGATGGGTCGACGAAGGATCGTCATGTCGAGGTGACGATCCTTCGTCGAACCGGCAGCGGACGGGTGGCCGACGGGGGCGGGTGCCAGACCAGAGGGGCGGGAATCATCTGCGCCGGTCGGTAGTTGAGTCAGACGTACTCAACTTTTCGGCTCCGGATTTGCGCAGGCCCGCAAGGGCTTCGTAGGTTGAGCCGCAGAGACCAACCCTTGACGAAGGGGGCGCCCGCCCCTTTCGACCCGGACGAAGGAGAACCCCCATGGGACGTGCCGTCGGCATCGACCTCGGTACCACCAACTCGGCCGTCGCGTACCTCGACGCCGGCGAGCCGGAGATCATCGCGAACGCCGAGGGCGGTCGCACCACCCCGTCCGTCGTCGCCTTCTCCAAGGGCGGCGAGGTCCTCGTCGGCGAGATCGCCAAGCGTCAGGCCGTGACGAACGCCGACCGCACCATCCGCTCCGTCAAGCGCCACATGGGCACCGACTGGACGAGCGAGGACATCGACGGCAAGAAGTACACCGCGCAGGAGATCAGCGCCCGCACGCTGATGAAGCTCAAGCGCGACGCCGAGGCCTACCTCGGCGAGGACGTCACCGACGCGGTCATCACCGTGCCGGCGTACTTCGACGACGCCGAGCGCCAGGCGACGAAGGAGGCCGGCGAGATCGCGGGCCTCAACGTCCTGCGCATCGTCAACGAGCCGACCGCGGCGGCCCTGGCCTACGGCCTCGACAAGGGCAAGGAGGACGAGCTCATCCTCGTCTTCGACCTCGGTGGCGGCACCTTCGACGTCTCCCTGCTCGAGGTGGGCAAGGACGCCGAGGACGGCTTCGCGACCATCCAGGTCCGCGCCACCTCCGGTGACAACCAGCTCGGTGGCGACGACTGGGACGACCGCGTGGTCAAGCACCTCCTGCAGAGCGTCAAGAGCAGCACCGGCGTCGACCTCTCCGGCGACAAGATCGCCATGCAGCGCCTGCGCGACGCCGCGGAGCAGGCGAAGAAGGAGCTCTCCTCGAGCAGCTCCACGTCGATCAACCTCCAGTACCTCTCGATGGGCGAGAACGGCCCGATCCACCTCGACGAGACGCTCACCCGGGCGCAGTTCGAGCAGATGACCAAGGACCTCCTCGACCGCACGAAGACCCCCTTCGAGAACGTCATCAAGGACGCCGGCATCAAGCTCGGCGACATCGACCACGTCGTCCTCGTCGGTGGCTCCACCCGCATGCCCGCCGTCTCCGAGCTCGTCAAGCAGCTCACCGGCGGCAAGGAGCCCAACAAGGGCGTCAACCCCGACGAGGTCGTCGCCGCCGGGGCGGCCCTGCAGGCCGGTGTCCTCAAGGGCGAGCGCAAGGACGTCCTGCTCATCGACGTCACCCCGCTCTCCCTGGGCATCGAGACCAAGGGCGGTCTCTTCACCAAGCTCATCGAGCGCAACACCGCGATCCCGACCAAGCGCAGCGAGGTCTTCTCGACGGCGGAGGACAACCAGCCCTCCGTGCTCATCCAGGTCTTCCAGGGCGAGCGCGAGATCGCGCAGCAGAACAAGCCGCTGGGCACCTTCGAGCTCTCGGGCATCGCCCCGGCGCCCCGTGGCGTGCCGCAGGTCGAGGTCACCTTCGACATCGACGCCAACGGCATCGTCAACGTCTCCGCGAAGGACCGTGGCACCGGCCAGGAGC
The DNA here is from genome assembly GCF_040900765.1 of Janibacter sp. Y6. Lineage (NCBI taxonomy): Bacteria > Bacillati > Actinomycetota > Actinomycetes > Micrococcales > Intrasporangiaceae > Janibacter > Janibacter sp. Y6. The sequence continues at coordinate 117,111 of NZ_JAKLYZ010000006.1, read as the reverse complement.
AGAAGATCACCATCTCGGGCGGCAGCGCGCTGTCCAAGGAGGAGATCGAGCGCATGGTGCAGGAGGCCGAGGCCCACGCCGAGGAGGACAAGCAGCGGCGCGAGGAGACCGAGGCCCGCAACACCGCGGAGAACCTCGTCTACTCGACCGAGAAGTTCCTCTCCGACAGCGGCGACAAGCTGAGCGACGACCAGCGCAAGCCGGTCGACGACGCCCTCGCCGACCTCAAGGACGCCCTCAAGCCGGAGTCCGGCGTGAGCGCTGCCGACCTGTCCAAGAAGGTCGACACCCTCAACGAGGAGTCGCAGAAGATGGGCGCCGCCCTCTACGCGGCCTCCGCCGAGCAGGGCGAGGGTGCCGGCGCCGCCGGTGACCAGCCCGGCGCCGACGCGGGCAGCACCCCGGCCGACGACGACGTCGTCGACGCCGAGGTCGTCGAGGACGAGGACGAGGAGCGCAAGTGAGCGACTCGACGAGCAACCACGAGCCCGAGGACGTCGTCCACGACGCCGACGGCGACGCGGTGAACGTCGAGGCCGTCAACGACGGCGTGCCGGCCCCCGCGCAGGGGGCCGGCACCCCGGCCGCCGACGCGGACGGGACGCCTGCGGCCGAGACCGCACCTGGGGCCGAGGCCCCGGGCGCGGGCTCCGACGCCCACCCCGACACCGCGCTCGCGGCCGAGCGGCTCGGCGACCTGCAGCGCCTGCAGGCCGAGTACGTCAACTACAAGCGCCGCGTCGACCGCGACCGCGCCGACATCCAGATCCGGGCGGCGCACGACGTGCTCGAGACCCTGCTGCCGGTGCTCGACGAGATCCACCTCGCGCGCCAGCACGGGGACCTCGACGAGGGCCCCTTCCGGGCCATCGCCGACAAGCTCGAGCAGGCGCTCGGCCGGTACGGCCTGGTCCAGGTCGGCGCGAAGGGCGAGCCCTTCGACCCGGCGGTCCACGAGGCCCTCATGCACGCCGCGTGGGACCCGAGTGACAGCGAGCTGCCGAGCGACGCGACGACGACCACGGTCGTCACCGTGCTCCAGCCCGGGTACAAGGCCGGCGAGCGCGTGCTGCGCGCGGCGCGCGTCGCCGTCGCCGACCCCGAGTGACCCACCCGCACACCCCCTGAGAGGAGGACGGCATGGCTAGTCAGGACTGGTTCGAGAAGGACTTCTACAGCATCCTCGGCGTCTCGCAGGGCGCCGACGACGCGGAGATCAAGAAGGCGTACCGCAAGCTCGCCAAGCAGCACCACCCCGATCGCAACCCCGGGGACGCCGCGGCGGAGCAGCGCTTCAAGGACGTCGGCGAGGCGCACGCCGTCCTCTCCGACCCCGAGCAGCGTCGTGAGTACGACGCCGTGCGCCAGATGGCGCGCGGGGGCGCCCGCTTCACCGCGGGCGGCCCCGGCGGGGCCGGGGGCGCCGGCTTCGAGGACGTCTTCTCCTCGATGTTCGGCGGCGGGGGCGGTGGCGGCTCCCGGGTGCGCTACTCCTCGCAGGGCTTCCCCGGCGGGGGCGGCGGCGAGCCCGACCTCGAAGACATCATGGCGATGTTCGGGCAGGGCGGGGGATCCCCCTTCGGCCAGCCCGGTGGGGGTGCGGGCTTCCGCGCTCCCCGTGGCCCGCAGAAGGGTCCCGACCTCACCGCCCGCACGACCCTGTCCTTCCGCGACGCGGTCGAGGGGTCGACGGTGCAGCTGAGCGCCGACGGCGAGCGGATCACCGCGAAGATCCCCGCGGGCGTCAAGGACGGCCAGCGGATCCGGCTGCGCGGCAAGGGCGGTCAGAGCCGCACCGGCGGCGAGCGGGGAGACCTCATGCTCACCGTCGCGGTCGAGCCGCACCCGGTCTTCGGCCGGGACGGCGACAACCTGACGATCGAGCTGCCGGTGACCTTCGCCGAGGCCACGCTCGGCGCGACCGTGAGCGTCCCGACGCTCGACGGCCGCCCGGTCAAGGTCAAGGTCGCCCCGGGCACCCCGAGCGGTCGCGTCCTGCGGGTCAAGGGTCGCGGGGTGCCGACGAAGGGGGGATCCGGTGACCTCCTCGTGCGCGTCGAGGTCGTCGTCCCGACCGACCTCACCGACGAGCAGCGCGCGGCCGTCGAGGCCCTCGCGCAGGACGGCGACTCGCTGCGCGCGGACCTGCTTGCGAGGGCGGGGGACTGACCCGTGGCCCGCTCCGCCTTCAGCCCCGATGACGAGACCCCGGTCTTCGTCATCTCGGTCGCGGCCGAGCTCGCGGGCATGCACGCCCAGACCCTGCGGCAGTACGACCGCATCGGTCTCGTCACCCCCTCGCGCACGCGCGGCGGCGGTCGCCGGTACTCGGCGGCCGACGTCGCGCGTCTGCGCGAGGTCCAGCGGCTCTCGCAGGACGAGGGCGTCTCGCTGAGCGCGATCCAGCGCATCTTCGAGCTCGAGCACCAGGTCGACGCGCTGCGCGCGCGCGTCGGCGAGCTCACCGAGGAGCTCGAGTCGGCTCGTATCGCGCTGGGCCAGGGCTCGCGCTTCTTCGCCGTCGGCTCCGGCGGCGACATCGTCGCGCTGCGCCACGGCCAGCGCCCCCGGCCACGCACGGCCTCGCAGGCGCTCGTCCTGTGGGACCCGCGCCGCTGACGCGACTCCCCCTTCGCACCCCCTCGCGCGCCCCCCTTCGCACCCCCCTGGTGCCGAGACCCGCTCGTCGTCCGTGACACCCGCTCCTCGCGGGACCGCGACGAGCGGGGCTCGCGGACCACGAGCGGGGGTCAGCGAGCGTGTCAAGGACGCTTGACAACGACCGGTCGCCCCTCTGTAAAGTCTGCTTGACACCGCACCGGAGGGACCGGCCGCGGGCGAAGGGGGACCGCCATGACCCGCACGACCACCACCGCGCCGACCTCGGCGTACATCCGCGCCGGGCTGCTCGCCGGGGGCATCACCGCCGCTGCGGGCATCGGGGCCGGCCTCGTGCGGGGAGAGGACTTCTGGCTCGCCGCAGGCATCTTCGGCGCCGCCGCGCTTGGCCCTGCCCTCGCCCTCGGCTGGCTGCTCTTCGTCAGCGACCACACGGTGCCCCAGGACGCCCACGCCGAGGACAGCGTCGAGCGGCGCTGGGCCGAGCAGGCCGGGTCCGGTGCCTTCCTCGACGTCGTCATCGCCTCGGGTGTCACGCTCGTCCTGCTCTCCGTGCTCGACGTCGACATCTCCGCGACCGGCGTCCTCACCCTCCTCGTGGTGCTCGCCCTCGCCGACTCGGCCGTGCGGTACGCGGTCGTCTCGCGTCGCGGCGCCTGAGGGGGCGCCGGATGGACAACGACCTCGCGGCCCGGCGCGCCGAGCGCGGCTGGTCGCAGGCGCGCCTGGCCGAGGAGCTCGGCGTCTCGCGCCAGACGGTGATCTCCATCGAGCGCGGCCGCTTCGACCCGAGCTTGCCGCTGGCCTTCCGGGTGGCCCGGACCTTCGGCTGCCGGGTGGAGGACGTCTTCTACCCCGACACCGCCGAGGACTGAGCGACGCGCCCGCGGGCTGCGACGTAGAGGCCGACGACCATGACGACCACCGCGACCGCCGCGAGCTCGCCGACGCTCTGGCTCGTCTCGACGCCGTAGCCCACGAGCGCCGCGGCGACGTTGGCGCAGGTCGCGACGCTCACCCAGCCGAGGTACAGCCCGAAGGTGCCGTCGACGAGCAGCGCCTCCGCGGCGCCGACCGCGGGCCGGTCGTGCAGCCGCGCGACGAGCGCGCCGAGCACGAGGAGCAGCGCGACGATGACGACGACGCTCAGCCACAGCAGGCCCCACTGGGTGACGAAGATCCACGCCGCGTTGAGGAGCATCGACGCCGCCGCGAGGTAGCCCGTGCGCCGGTGCCGGGGGTCGGTCGCCGTGCTCGGGAAGAGCTGGTAGATCGCGTACGCCGTGAGCAGCGCGTAGATGAGCGACCAGATCGAGAAGGCGGTGCCCGCGGGGGCGAGGAGGGTGGCGTCGGCGGACAGCGCACCGCTGCTCGACTCCGAGACCTCCATGCCGATGACGCCGACCCCGGTGAGCACGCCGAGGACACCGACGAGGTGGCTGACGACGACGACGACCTGACGGGTGCGGTCCGCGCGGGCGGGCTGCTCGCTCATCCTTCGACGATAGGAGCCGGGCCGTCTCTCACCGGCCTCGGACGCCCGTGCTGTCCAGGGTGGGCCCCCCGAGCGCGCGGGCCGCGGCGAGCCTCTTCATCCCCTCGGCGGGGCGGATCGGCTCGGGCCACCGCGCGGCGATGCGGTCGCCCTCGTACTCGCGGCGCAGCCGCCGCCGCACGAGCGGCACGACCTCCTGGCGCACGAAGGCCGCCTCCTGGCGGGCCGCGTGCCGCCAGCCGCGGGGCTCGTGCGGGACGAGGTCGCCGATCTTCAGCGTGTGGGGCACGCCCATCGTCTCGGCGACGAGTGCCGCCATCCGCTTGTGGCCCTGTCGGGACATGTGGATCCGGTCCGGAGCCCACAGCGCCGGGTGATCGAAGTCGCGGACGCGGGCGTGGTCGACGAGCAGCGTCCCGTGCCGGTCGACGAGCTCGCGCACCCCGTCGTTGAAGAGGTGGACCCGGCGCACGAGCGGGTCGAGCAGCCGGGTCGTGCGCACGTCGTACGCGGTGAAGAGGACGACCTGCGCACCGGAGCCGACGAGCCGGTCCAGGGCCGCCTCGTAGCGCTCCAGCAGCGAGGTGAGGTCGGCCCGCAGCGAGAGCAGGTCGTTGCCCCCGGCGTAGAAGGTCACGTGGGTGGGCCCGAGGGCGAGCGCCGCGTCGAGCTGGTCGGCGACCACCTGGTCGAGGAACTTGCTGCGGATCGCGAGGTTCGCGTACTGCCACGCCGGGTCGGCGCGGCCCAGCTGGCGGGCCAGCCGGTCGGCCCAGCCGCGCACGGAGTTCGGGTAGTGCAGGTGGGGGTCGCCGATGCCCTCGGTGAAGGAGTCGCCCACGGCGACGAGCAGGCCAGTCATCTCGCGCCCCATGCCACCCGCCCGGGCGGCCGGCTCGCAAGCCGCGCGCGGGGTCGCGACGAAGGGTTGTCCGAGCCGTCACCGGGGGTCCCCGGGCGGCCGTCGTGCGTTCACCTCTCGCCCGTGCGACCGCCCGAAGGGGGAGCGAAGGGGTGGTCGTCGTCGGTGGTCGCTGCCAGGGTGGGGCCATGCCGATGCCCCAGGACCCCGCCTCTCGCTACGACCGCCGCAACACCCCGCTCGTGCGGGTCGTCGACGCCGTGCCCGACGACGCGTGGGACGCGCCCTCGCCCTGCGAGGGGTGGAGCGCGGCCGACGTGCTCCAGCACCTCGTGGACACGCAGCGCACCTTCCTGCTGACGAACGGCGCGAGCCTGCCCGACCCGGCGCCCGTCGTCGCCCAGGGCCCGGCGCTCGCCTGGCGGACGCACTCCGAGGCGGTCGCCCGCGCCCTCGCCGACCCGCGGGTGGGCGAGGCTCCGTACGAGACCCCCTTCGGCGTCTCGACCGTGGGCCAGGTCCTCGACGACTTCTACGGCTTCGACATGGTCGTCCACCGGTGGGACCTCGCCCGCGCCACCGGGGGTGACACCTCGATCGCGGACGCCGAGCTGGACGTGCTCGACGCCGCGGCCGACGGCTGGGGCGAGCGCCTCTACGGCGACGGCATCTGCTCCGGCCCGCTCGAGGTCGGCGCCGACGAGCCGCGCCCGGTGCGGGTCCTCGCGCGCTTCGGCCGGGACGCCCGGTAGGGGCACCCCGGCCGAGGTGGGGGGTGGCGGGTCAGGGGGAGGTCAGGAGGAGACGGCCGCCGCGAGGTTGCCGAGGCTGTCCTCGAGCTGGCCCTTGCTGACGAGCGGGAAGCTCACCTGCTGCAGCAGCTCCTTGTCGGTGACCTTGCTCCAGTCGTAGGTGAGGCTGACGAGGGTGCTGTCGGGGCCCTGCGCGTCGAGCTCCCAGAGCCACTCCCAGCCCTTGGGGTCGGTGCCGGCGGGGGCGGTCTGCCAGCCGACCATCGTGTTCTCCGCGTAGGCGGTCACGTGGTTGTCGGTCTGGTACTCGCCGCCCATGTGCTCGCCCTCCATGTTCATCGTGAAGACGTCGCCGACGCCCTGGATGCGGTTGGACCTCTCGTCCGAGCGCACGAAGCCGGAGCCGTCGAGCTCGGTGTGGCGCTTGGGGTTGGTGAGCACCTCGAAGAGGTCCTTCGCGGACGCGTCGACGGTGCGCTGGACGGTGATCTTCTGATCGCTCATCTGTCGAGCGTGCCCAGGCGCGCCGGTCATGTCCACACCCTGTCGAGGGTGCGAGCATGGCGTCATGAGCGAGCACCTCATCGTCCTGCCCGACCGCGACGACGCCGAGCGCGTCGCCGACGACCTGCGCGAGGAGGGGCTCGGCGAGGTCCGGGTCGTGCGCGAGGCGCTGGCGGGGGAGGACGACGGCGAGGACCACGAGTGGGCCATCTACGTGCGTGTCGAGACCGTCACCGACGAGGCGAGCGCCGTCGGTCAGGGGCTGAAGGAGCGCTTCAGCGCGCTCGCCGAGGAGCACGACGGCTGGTACGACGACCGCACGGGCGGGCCGGCCTGATCTTCGCTCGGCCGGACGACGTCCGGGACCCGGCACGACGCGGGGCGCATCTCCCTTCGCATCCAGGCGACCTCCAGCCCGGTGTGCCAGGATCAGGCGGCTGACCGTGCCCGGCAGCCAGCTCCCGAACGACCCCAGGACTGCCCGTATGAGCGAGATCGGCCGACACCGGCGCGACAAGCCTGCGACCCCGATGCTCTCCGAGCGCGCGCGGTCCCGGCTGAGCCGCCGCTTCTACGTGCTCACCGCCGCGAGCACCGTCGTGCCCGGGCTCGGGCTCATCCCCAGTCGTCGGCGCACCGGGCAGGTCATGGTCGCCGCCTTCGTCGTCGCGCTCGTCGCGGGTGTCGCCTACCTGCTGTCGAAGGGGGTGACGACCTCGGTCCTCGAGGTCGGCGTGAGCCGCCGGGCGCTCGCCGTACTCATCCCCGTGCTCGTCGTCGGCGCGCTCGTCTGGCTCTTCGGCATCGTCGCCACCGCCCGCGACAACATGCCCGCGGACGTGTCGGGCCGGCCCCGCGTCGCGATGCTGCTCTTCGCCTCCTTCGCCGCCCTGCTCGTCATCGCCCCCGCGGTCCAGGCCGCGCGCTACGCCCTCATCCAGCGCTCGGTCATCGGCGAGGTCTTCTCCTCGATCCGGCCCGAGGGCGCGGCCGCACCGGTCGACGCGGAGGACCCGTGGGAGGGCACCGACCGGGTCAACATCCTGCTCGTCGGCTCCGACGCGGGGCCCGACCGGACCGGCGTGCGCCCCGACTCGACGATGGTCGCGAGCATCGACACGACGACCGGCAAGACCGTGCTCTTCGGCATCCCGCGCAACCTGCAGAACATCCCGCTCTCGCCCGACAGCCCGCTGCGCGCGCAGTACCCGGACGGCTACAGCTGCGGCGACCAGTGCCTCTTCGAGTACGTGTGGACGCTCGGCGAGGACAACGCGGCGCTCTTCCCCGGTGACCCCAGCCCCGGTCTCACCGTCACCAAGGACGCGGTGAGCCAGATCCTCGGGCTCGACATCGACTACACGACGATCATCGACCTCAAGGGCTTCACCGAGCTCGTCGACGCCATGGGCGGGGTGCAGATCGACGTCAAGGAGCGGGTCTGCGTCGGGTGCAAGGTCGAGGGCGGCGTCGTCGTCGGCACGACCGGCTACATCGAGCCCGGCGTCCAGCGGCTCGACGGCTACCGGGCGCTGTGGTACTCGCGCTCGCGCGCCGACAGCCGGGACGGCGACTTCAGCCGCATGCGGCGGCAGCGCTGCATGGTGGGCGCGCTCATCAACCAGGTGAACCCCGTGAGCATGCTGCGCCGCTACCCCGAGCTCGCCGCGGTGCTCAAGAAGAACGTCGCGGTCGACATCCCGCAGGACGACCTGTCGGCCTGGGCGGTCCTCGTCGAGCGGATCCAGGACGGCGGCTCGATCAAGTCGCTGCCCCTGACGAACAAGGTCATCGACGTGACCAACCCGGACTACGGCGTCATCCACACGAAGGTGCGTGACGCGATCGACCCGCCGCGTCGCAGCGCGACGAAGAAGCCCACCTCGAGCGCGAGCCCCAGCGCGACGCCGAGCGGCAGCTCGACGACCGAGCCCACCGACGAGCTGGCGGACATCACCGCCACCTGCTGACGGGCGGGGCCAGCCGGTCACCCAGACGGGGTCGGCAGGGCCTGCTCGGAGAGGTCGAGCACCTGACGCAGTGCCGGGCTCGAGTCTCCCGTCCGCCACAGCAGGCGGGCGGGCGCCCGCTCCGAGCTGTCGCTGAGCGGGATGACGACGAGACCCTCCCGGCCCCAGCCGGCGCCGAAGGCGGTGTCGACCGTGAGGGTGACGCCGAGGCCGGCGGCAACCAGAGCGAAGATCGCCCACGAGTCGGGGGCGTGCTGAGCAACCCTCGGCACGTACCCTGCGGCCTGCGCCTTGTGCAGGGTGATCTCGCGCAGGGTCGACCCTGTCGACGGCTCGAGCATGACCCAGGGCTCGTCCGCGAGGTCGGCCATCGCCACCGCGTCCCGGCCCGCGAGCCGATGGTCCTCGGAGAGGACGACGACGAAGCGGTTGAGCGCGACGACGCGGGACTCGAGACCGGCGGGGACGCTCGGGTACATGACGACGGCGAGGTCGAGCGAGCCCTCCACGATCCGCTCGATCGCGCCGCTGCCGTACGTCGTGCTCGTGAGGGACAGCTCGATCCCGGGCAGGTCACGTCGTACCCGGCGGGCCAGCTGGCTGATCGGTCGGTGCGAGGACGGCCCGGCGAACCCCACCCGGACCTCCCCGATCTCGCCGCTGCTGGCGTCGGTGACGGTGCGCTCGGCGGTCTCGACGGCACGCACGATCTCGCGGGCCGGGTCGACGAACGCGGCGCCCTGCGGGGTGAGCCGCACCGATCGGGTCGTCCGCTCGAAGAGGGGGGTCCCGAGCTGGCGCTCCAGCTGCCGGATGGTGCGGCTCAAGGGCGGCTGCGCCATGTGCAGCCGTGCCGCCGCCCGTCCGAAGTGGAGCTCCTCGGCGACGGCGAGGAAGGCGGTGACGTGGTGCAGCTCCATGAGGTCCTTCCGGTCCGGCGTCGACGAACCCAGCTGTTTCCGCCGGTGTATCAGTGCGATACCAACTATGCCCTTGATCGACATAATCCCCACCGGCAGTCTGGCGCACCGACGAAGGAGATCGACGTGGAGAGCACCGAGTTCGACGAGGTCCTGGCGACCGTGGCGTCGCTCGTGGAGGAGGTCGTCGTGCCCGCCGAGGACGAGATCGAGAGCACCGACGTCATCCCCGAGCGCGTCCGGCGCGCCGCGGCCGACATGGGCCTCTTCGGGTATGCGCTGCCCGAGGAGTACGGCGGGCTGGGGCTGACGATGAGCGAGGAGGTGCGGCTGGCGATGGTCGTCGGGCGCACGACTCCTGCCTTCCGCTCGATGTTCGGCACGAACAACGGCACCGCCGGCCAGGTGCTCGTGAACTTCGGCACCGACGAGCAGAAGCAGGCCTACCTGCCGGGCCTGGCGGCGGGCGAGCTCGTCGCGTCCTTCGCGCTCACCGAGCCCGACGCAGGATCAGACCCCTCGGGGCTGCGCACGAAGGCGGTGCGCGACGGTGACGGCTACGTCATCAGCGGGCAGAAGCGGTACATCACCAACGCGCCGCAGGCCGATCTCGTCATGGTCTTCGCCCGCACGGGCGACGTCTCCGAGGGCACGAAGGGGATCTCGGTCTTCGTCGTCGACACCTCGCACGAGGGCGTGACGGTCGGCCCGAAGGACGCGAAGATGGGCCAGCGCGGCGCGCACACCGCCGAGGTCTCCCTCGAGGGGGTGCGGGTCGGGGCCGAGTGCCTCGTCGGCGGGGTCGAGGGCGAGGGCTTCGCCGCCGCGATGCGCTCGCTGGCGAAGGGCCGCCTCCACATCGGCGCGACCTGCGTCGGTCTCGCCGAGCGGCTCACCGACGAGGCCCTCCGGCACTCCCTCGACCAGACCCAGGGGGGCACCCGCATCGCCGACTTCCAGCTCGTCCAGGGGATGCTCGCGGACTGCCGCACCGAGGCGATGGCCGGCCGGGCGCTCGTCATCGAGGCGGCCCGCGCCTACGACGACGGGAGCGACCGGCGCCTCGGCCCGTCCGCGGCGAAGCTCTACTGCAGCGAGATGGTCGACCGGGTGGCAGACCGGGCGGTCCAGGTTTACGGGGGCATGGGCTACATGCAGGACTCGAAGGTGTCGCGCTTCTACCGCGACGCCCGTCCCTTCCGCCTCTACGAGGGCACGAGCGAGATCCAGCGCACGATCATCGCCAAGCAGATGATCCGCGGGGCGCCGACCCGATGAGCGTCGCCGCCCCCTTCGTCAGCCGGACCGCCCCACCAGCTCGGGAGATCTCTCATGCGTGACCCCCAGGACGTCGTCGTCTGCGCCCCGTACCGCACCGCGGTCGGCGCGTTCGGCGGATCGATGCGGCCGTTGCTGCCTGCCCAGATCGGCACTCAGCTGATGACCGGTCTGATCGAGCGCACGGGCATCGACCCGGCCGCGGTCGAGGACGTGATCCTGGGCCACTGCTACGCCACCGGCGAGGCCCCGGCCATCGGCCGGGTCGTCGCGCTCGATGCCGGTCTGCCGGTCACGACGACCGGGATGCAGCTCGACCGCCGCTGCGGCTCGGGTCTGCAGGCGATCATCCAGGGCGTGATGCAGGTCCTGACCGGTGCCAACGACTGCGTCGTGGCCGGTGGGGTGGAGTCGATGAGCAACGCGCCGTTCTACTCCCTGGACATGCGCTGGGGCGCGAAGGGGACGGGGATGCGGGTGCACGACATGATGAGCCGCGGCCGCGAGACCGCGGGCGGGGTGAACCACCCGGTGCCGGGCGGGATGATCGAGACGGCGGAGAACGTGCCCCGCGAGTACTCCATCAGCCGTGAGGAGCAGGACGCGCTGGCGGTGCAGTCCCATCAGCGCGCCGCGGCGGCGCAGCGCGAGGGGCTGCTCGCGCAGGAGATCGTGCCGGTGCGCGTGCCGCAGCGCCGGGGCGAGGACCTCGTCGTCGAGGTCGACGAGCACATCCGCCCCGAGACCTCGATGGAGTCCCTGGCGCGGCTGCGCCCGATCCTGGGCGCGGGTGATCCCGAGGCGACCGTGACCGCGGGCAACGCCTCGGGGCAGAACGACGCGGCCGCCTTCGTCGTGATCGCTGATCGTGCGACCGCGGCCGCGCAGGGCCTGACCCCGCTGATGAGCCTGCGGTCGTGGGCCGTGGCGGGCACACCACCGAAGACGATGGGCATCGGCCCGGTCCCGGCGACCGCGAGGGCGCTGGACGTCGCCGGGCTGACCCTGGCCGACATCGACGTCATCGAGCTCAACGAGGCCTTCGCCGCGCAGGCCCTGGCGGTGATGCGCGAGTGGGGCTTCACCGAGGCCGACCACGAGCGCACCAACGTCCACGGCTCGGGCATCTCCCTGGGTCACCCCGTCGGGGCCACCGGCGGCCGGATGACCGGCGCGCTGGCCCGCGAGCTGCACCGCCGCGACGGCCGGTACGGCCTGGCCACGATGTGCATCGGCGGCGGTCAGGGCCTGGCCGCGATCTTCAAGAGGGCAGACGCATGAGCACCCCGCGCACCATCGCCACCATCGAGGACCTGCGGGCGCTCGTCGGGGACGAGCTCGGCAGCACCGAGTGGGTCGAGATCACCCAGGAGCGGGTCGACCTCTTCGCGGACGCCACCGGCGACCACCAGTGGATCCACGTCGACGTCGAGCGCGCCGAGGCCGGCCCCTTCGGCGGCACGATCGCGCACGGCTTCCTCACCCTGTCGCTGCTGCCCTCCTTCGGCGCCGAGCTCTTCGCGCTCGAGCTCGGCAGCGCCCGGCTCAACTACGGCCTGGAGAGCGTGCGCTTCACCAACCCCGTGCGGGTCGGCTCGCGGATCCGGGGGACCGCGACCTTCGAGGAGGTCAACGACCTGCCGAAGGGGACCCAGGTCGTCACCCGCTACGTCGTCGAGATCGAGGGTGTCGAGCGACCTGCCTGCGTCGCGCGGCAGATCACCCTCGTCACCGGCTGACGAGGCCCACCCCTCCGGGGACGGCGAAGGGGGACGAGGCCAGGCCTCGTCCCCCTTCGCACGTCCGCTGCGGGCTACCACGCAGTACTGGTCGCGATCACGACCACTACTGCGCCGTAGCGCGGGTCTAGCCGAGGACGTCCACCGAGCGGTGCTCGGCGACCCGGCTGCCCAGGGTCGCGAGGTGGCTGCGGGTGCTGCCCCACGTGCGCGAGATCATCGTCAGCCGCGCGCTGAGATGGCCCACCGGGTACTCCGCGGTGACGCCGATGCCGCCGTGCAGCTGGATGGCCTCCTGGCCGATGAGCCGGGCGGCCTTGTCGACGACGACCCGGGCCCGCAGGACCGCGTCGACGTCGACCGGCGACTCATCCGCCGACATCGCGGCGAAGAGGGTCGCGCTGCGCGCCAGCTCGAGCTGGGCGTACATGTCCGCGGCGCGGTGGGTGAGCGCCTGGAAGGCGGCGAGCGGGACGCCGAACTGCTTACGCGTGCGCAGGTAGTCGGTCGTCATCCGCAGCGCCTCCTCCATCGCGCCCAGCGCCTCGGCGCACAGCAACGCTCCGGCGACGGCGAGCGCGTCGCGCAGCGCCTCCTCGGCGGCCTCGCCCTCGGCGAGCAGGGTGACCGACGCGCCGTCGAGGTCGAGCCGCTCGGCGGTGGCGCCCGGGTCGGTGAGGAGGAAGACGCCCGTGCCGCTCGCGGTGCGGGCGGTGAGGACGACGTGGGTGGCGGCCGGGGCGTATCGCACCGGGGCCTTGACGCCGGTGACCTGCCAGCCGCCGGCGCCCTCCTCGGCGCGCACGTCGTGCGGTGTCGGGTCGAAGGTGCGCATCGGCTCGTCGAGCGCCGGCACGAGCAGGGCCTCGCCCTCGCTCACCGCGCCGAGGACCTGCTGGCGCAGCGCGGCCGGCGCGAGGCGGGCGACGAGGGTGCCGGCGAGGACGGTCTCGGCCAGCGGGGCCTGGATGCGGCCCCGGCCGAGCTCGGTCGCAGCGGCCGCGAGGTCGGTGATGCCGGCCCCGACGCCGCCGTCCTCCTCGGACCACGGCATCGCCGGGATGCCGAGCTCGACGAGCGCCTGCCACAGCGCGGTGTCGTGGGCGGGGGGCTGCGCGGAGGAGCCGGACTCGGCGGCGGGGGAGCCGTGGCGCGAGAGCACGCCCCGGGTGGCGTCGGCGAGGGCGCGCTGCTCGTCGGTGGTCGTGAAGTCCATGTGTCAGCCCTTCAGCTTCAGGATCGTGGCCGCGATGATGCCCCGCTGGACCTCGCTCGAGCCGCCGTAGATGGTCGCCTTGCGGAAGTTGAGGTACTCCGGGACCGAGCCGGTCGCCCAGTCGGGCAGCTCGTCGTCATCCCACACGTGGGCCATCGGGCCGGCGACGTCGATCGCCAGCTCGAGGACCTCCTGCTGCAGCTCCGAGCCGCGCAGCTTGAGGATCGACGAGGCCGGGTCCGGCCGGCCGTCCTTGCTGCCGCCGCTGACGCGCACGACGGTGAGCTCGAGGGCCATGAGCTCGGCCTCGAGCTCGGCGAAGCGGGCCGCGATCGCGGGGTCGTCGAGCAGGCTGCCCTCGCCCTCGCGGACCTGCGCGGCGTGCTCCTTGACCTCCGAGAGCCAGCGCTTGATGAGCCCGACGTTCGCGACGCCGACGCGCTCGTTGCCGAGGAGGAACTTCGCGTAGTCCCAGCCCTTGTTCTCCTCGCCGACGAGCTGGTCGGCGGGCACGCGGACGTCCTCGAAGAAGACCTCGTTGACCTCGACGCCGCCGTCGAGCAGGCGGATCGGGCGCACGGTGATGCCCGGGGTCTGCATGTCGATGAGCAGGAAGGAGATGCCCTGCTGCTTCTTCGCGGTCGGGTCGGTGCGCACGAGGGCGAAGATCCAGTCGGCGTGCTGGCCGAGCGTGGTCCAGATCTTCTGCCCGTTGACGACGTACTCGTCGCCCTCGCGCACCGCGGTCGTGCGCAGCGAGGCGAGGTCGGAGCCGGCGTCGGGCTCGGAGAAGCCCTGGCACCACCAGATCTCGCAGCTCGCGGTCTTGGGCAGGAAGCGCTCCTTCTGCTCCTGCGAGCCGAAGGTCGCGATGACCGGGCCGACCATCGAGGTGTTGAAGGCCAGCGGCGGCGCGACGGACGCGCGCTGCAGCTCGCTGTCCCAGATGAACTTCTGCAGGCTCGTCCAGTCCTGGCCGCCCCACTCGCTCGGCCAGCCCGGCGCAGCGAGCCCGGCACCGGCCAGCGCGGCCTGGCTGCGGCGCAGGTCCGCGGGGTCGAAGTCGTCGGATCGGGCGAGCAGGCCGCGCAGCTCCTGGGGGAACTCCGTGGTGAAGTACTCGCGCATCCGCTGCTGGTGGGCGGCGTCCTCAGGACTCAGGCGTCGGTGCATGTCTGGACCCTAGCTGAGCAAGCGCTCACCTAGAAGGGTCAGGTGCGCGCGGTCACGAGGTGCTGCATCCGCGGGCGATGGCCGGGCGCCGCGCCGTGGCGCTCGTCGGCCTCGTGGACCTCGGTGAGGTCGCGCACGACGACGTCGGTGAAGCCGGCCTCGCGGATCGCCGCGACCGTCGGCTCGATGCTCGACGCGAGGGCCAGCGGCAGGTCGGCGAGCACCGGTCCGTACGCGTCGACGAACTCGGGCGGAGAGCCCTCGAGGCCGTCGGTGAACCACGTGCTGTCGACGACGGCGAGCACCCCTCCCGGCCGCAGCAGCCCGCGCCACCGCGAGAGCGCGGCCACCGGGTCGCGCAGGGTCCACGTGACGTATCGGCAGATGACGGCGTCGAGCGAGCCGTCGGCGAAGGGGGGATCCACGGCGTCGCCGAGGGTGAAGGTGGGCGCGGGGCGACCGTCCGCCCGGGCGCGGTCGGCGTGCTCCTGCGCGATCTCGAGCATGCCCGGCGAGCTGTCGACGCCGGTGACGTCGTGGCCGAGCCCGGCGACGAGCAGCGCGGCGTGCCCGGTGCCGGTGCCGAGGTCGAGCACCCTCGAGGGGGTGGTCGGCAGCGCCTGCGACCAGATGGACGACCACATCGCCGCGTCGTCGTCCCAGCGCTCGGGGCGGCGCTGGCCGGAGTCGTAGGCGGGGGCCCGGTGGGTCCAGTAGTCGTCGATGCGGGGCTGGATGCTCATGCGGAGATCTCCTCGTGGCGGGCCAGGGGGGTGAAGAGCAGGTGGACGCGGCCGTCCCGGTCGAGCCGGTCGACGTCGATCTCGTAGACCCGGCGCAGCAGGTCGGGTTCGAGGACCTCGGAGGTCGTCCCGCGCCCGGCGACCCGACCGCGGTCGAGCAGGACGAGGTCGTCGCAGTAGGCCGCGGCGAGGTTGAGGTCGTGGAGCACGACGACGACGGTCTGCTCGAGCCCGCGCAGCAGGGTGAGCACCTCGTGCTGGTAGCGGATGTCGAGGTGGTTGGTCGGCTCGTCGAGGAGGAGGTGGCCGGCCTCCTGGGCCAGGCCGCGCGCGACGAGGACCCGTTGGCGCTCGCCGCCGGAGAGCTCCGAGATGTCGCGACGGGCGAGATGCAGCGCGCCGACCCGCACGAGTGCGGCCCGGGCCGCGGCCTCGTCCTGCGGGCGGGCCCGCACGAAGCCGCCGAGGTGCGCGGTGCGGCCGAGCAGGACGAGCTCGGCGACGCTCAGCGTGCTCTCGCCGCCGGCCTCCTGCACGACGACGGAGATCTCGCGGGCGAGCTGGGCCGGCGACATCGCGCTCACCGGGGTGCCGTCGACCGCCACCGAGCCGGCTCGCGGGCGCAGGCCGCCGTGGAGGCAGCGCAGCAGCGTCGTCTTGCCCGAGCCGTTGGGCCCGATGAGGCCGAGGACCCGGCCGGGCCGCACGGTGAGGTCGACGTCGTCGAGGACCGTGCTTGCGCCGTAGGTGAAGGTCAGCCCGCGCGCCTCGATCACCGGGCGTCCCCCGTCGCCAGCTCCTCGACGATGCGCTCGAGGCCGTCGACGGCGAGCGGGCTGGCCGGCTCGGTGAAGTTGAAGAGCTGGGTGATGACGGCGTCGGCGCGCACGGCCGTGAGGCGCTCGGCGCCCGGCAGCGCCGTGAGGGCGTCCTCGACCTTCGCCGGGTCGCCGTCGGAGTAGAGCAGGACGACGACGTCCGGGTCCTCCTCGAGCAGGCTCTCGGTGGTCACCTCGAAGACCCGCTCGTCGACGTCCGCGTAGACGTTGGTCAGCCCGGCCGCCTCGAGCTGCGGGTCGGCCATCGAGCGGCTGCCGTAGGCGTACGTGGTGCCGCCGCCGACCGTCGGGTAGAGCACGGCGGCCGTGCGGTCCTCGTCCGAGGGCACGGAGGCGGTGATCGTCTCGACGCGCTCCTCGAGGTCGCGGGCAGCCTTCGCCGCCTCGTCCTCGCGGTGGAAGACCCGCCCGAGCTCCTCGAGCTCGGTGCCGATCGCCTCGAAGGAGGGGTCGGGGCCCCCGGTCGGGCACAGGCCCCCGACCTCGAGCAGGGGGATGCCGAGCTCGGCGAGCGAGGCGCGGTCGATGTTCTCGACCTGACCGAGGACGAGGTCGGGCTCCCGGGCGACGACCGCCTCCTTGGAGATGAGCAGGTGGCCGCTCGAGTCCATCCGGTCGGTGAGCGAGTCGATGCCCTCGACCGCTGCGTTCGTCTCGTCGTCGTAGTAGCCCTGGGGGTAGGCGCCGGCCTTCGCCGTCACGTGGTCGAGGACGCCGAGGGTGTCGAGGTAGGGCACCCACGCACTCTTGAGCAGCACGACCTCGGTGGGCTCGGCCTCGATCGTCACCTCCTCGCCGCAGCTCGTCGTCGTCAGCGGGTAGTGCCCGTCGTCGGGCGCCGTCGCGGCGGTGCCCGCCGGCTCGTCGGTGCCGCAGGAGGTGAGCAGGGCGACGGCGGCGGCGAGGGACGCGGCGCGCAGGGGGCGAAGGGGCATCGAGGGCCTTCCGGGATCAGGTGGACGAGACGTGCATGCGGCGGATGAGGACGAGCAGGAAGGGGGCGCCGACGAGGCTGGTGAGGATGCCGATCGGGATCTCCTGCGGCTGGAGCAGGGTGCGCGCGACGACATCGGCCCAGACGAGCAGGATCGCGCCCATGAGCGCGGCGACGGGGACGACGGCGCGGTGCGACGAGCCGACCGCCCGTCGGGCGAGGTGCGGGACGACGAGGCCGACGAAGCCGATGCTCCCGGCGGCCGAGACGACGACGCCGATGCACAGCGAGACGAGCACGAGCAGGCGCACGCGCAGCCGGTCAGGCGTGAGCCCGAGGGTCTGCGCCGTCTCGTCGCCGATGGCGAGGACGTCGAGCCGACGCCCGGCGTGGGTGAGCACGAGGACGGTCCCGAGGACGACGACGCACACGACGGCGAGCGGGGCGGTCCACGACGCGAGGCCGAGCGACCCGAGGAGCCAGAAGAGCACCGAGCGCGACCCCTCGGCGGAGTCGGCGGCGAAGATGAGGAAGCTCGTCAGGGCGTAGAGCGCGTACCCGACCGCGACGCCGGCGAGCAGCAGCCGGATCGAGGTGACGCGCCCGCCGGAGCGGGCGACGACGAGCACGAGGAGGGAGGCGGCGAGCGCCCCGGCGAAGGCGCTCACCGGGAGGGCGTGCTGGCCCAGGCCCGCGCCGACGCCGAAGAGGATGGCGGCGGCCGCCCCGCTCGAGGCCCCCGAGCTCACGCCGAGCAGGTAGGGGTCGGCGAGGACGTTGCGCACCATCGCCTGGAGCGCGACGCCGCACACCGCTAGGCCGGCGCCGACCGCAGCGCCCAGGACGACGCGGGGGAGGCGGACGTCCCAGATGATCGCGTCTCGCGACAGGCTCCACGTCCGCTCGCCGAGGCCGAGAGCGTGGTGGCCGACGACGCGCAGGGTGGTGCCGGCGGGCACCGTGACCGCGCCGATGCCGACGGCGAGGACGAGGGTGGCGAGCAGGCCTGCGCCGAGGCCGAGCAGCCAGGCCGTCGTGCGGCGACGGCGGCCCGCGACGCCGAGGTCGTCCTGCGCGAAGAGCGTCGTGCGGCGGGCGGGCGAAGGGGTCGCCGGCCCGGCCGTGGGCGGGGCGGGCTGGGGCACGACGGCTCCTCGGGGTCAGGTCGCGTGTTGCGAACGATGTGCAGGTAGACCATACGCCCCGGACGGCGACGACGACGAAGTTGAGCGGAATAGACTCAACTTCGCAGGCGTTGTACCTGCCAGATCACCTTCCCTGCTCGTGAAGACAAGGAGTCACATGGAGCTCAAGCCGACGACCAAGGTCGCCGAGGCCCTCGCCCTCGCCCAGCGTTCCGCCCAGACCGAGGGGCACGCCGAGATCACCCCGGCCCACATCACCAGCGCGCTGCTGCGCGTCGACACCGCGCAGGCCGACGCGCTGCTGCAGGCCGCCGGCACCGGGGCGAGCCATGTGCTCGCCATGGCCGACCGGGCGGTCGCCGCCCTGCCGTCGGTCGCCGGGTCGACGACCCAGGCACCCACCTTCGGCCGCGAGGCGATGGCCGTCCTCCAGCAGGGCGACACCCTCATGCGGGCGAAGGGGGACACCTTCCTCGCCTTCGACCTCCTGCTGCTCGCGCTCGCCGAGACCGGTCACCTCGCCGCCGTCGAGAAGCGCGGCGCCGCCGACCTCGAGGCGAAGGTCGACGAGCTGCGCGCCGGTCGCAAGGTGACCTCGGAGACCCCGGCCGAGGGCGGCGACGCCCTCGCCGAGTACGGCACCGACCTCACCCAGATGGCGCGTGACGGCAAGCTCGACCCGGTCATCGGCCGTGACTCCGAGATCCGCCGCGTCGTCCAGGTGCTCTCGCGCCGCACGAAGAACAACCCCGTCCTCATCGGCGAGCCCGGCGTCGGCAAGACCGCCGTCGTCGAGGGTCTGGCGCAGCGCGTCGTCGACGGCGACGTGCCCGAGAGCCTGCGCGACAAGCGCCTCGTCAGCCTCGACCTCGGGGCGATGGTCGCCGGTGCGAAGTACCGCGGCGAGTTCGAGGAGCGGCTGAAGTCCGTCCTCGAGGAGATCAAGGCCAGCGACGGCGAGATCATCACCTTCATCGACGAGCTGCACACCGTCGTCGGCGCCGGCGCCACCGGCGAGGGCGCGATGGACGCGGGCAACATGCTCAAGCCGATGCTGGCGCGCGGTGAGCTGCGGCTCGTCGGAGCGACGACGCTCGACGAGTTCCGTCAGCACGTCGAGAAGGACCCGGCCCTCGAGCGCCGCTTCCAGCAGGTTTACGTCGGTGAGCCGAGCGTGCCCGACACCGTCGCGATCCTGCGCGGCCTCAAGGAGCGCTACGAGGCGCACCACAAGGTCGAGATCGAGGACTCGGCGCTCGTCGCCGCGGCCGCCCTGTCCGACCGCTACATCAGCGGCCGCCAGCTGCCCGACAAGGCGATCGACCTCGTCGACGAGGCCGCCTCGCGGCTGCGCATGGAGATCGACTCGAGCCCCGTCGAGATCGACGAGCTGCAGCGCGCCGTCGCGCGGATGGAGATGGAGAAGCTCCACCTCGCCCGCGAGACCGACGACGCCAGCCGTGAGCGCCTCGACCGGCTCGAGACCGAGCTCGCCGAGCGTCGTGAGGAGCTCGCCGCCCTCACCGCCCGCTGGGAGCAGGAGAAGTCGGGCCTCAACCAGGTCGGGGAGCTGCGTGCCCGCCTCGACGACCTGCGCACCTCCGCCGAGCGGATGCAGCGCGACGGCGACTACGAGGGGGCCTCGCGGGTCCTCTACGGCGAGATCCCGGCTCTCGAGGCCGAGCTCGCCCGGGCCGACGCGGCCGAGAGCGCCCGCAGCGGCGACGAGGACCTCATGGTCAAGGAGCGGGTCGGCGCCGACGACATCGCCGAGGTCATCTCGGCGTGGACGGGCATCCCCGCCGGTCGCCTGCTCCAGGGCGAGAGCGAGAAGCTGCTGTCGATGGAGTCGATCATCGGCTCGCGCCTCATCGGGCAGACCAGTGCGGTCCAGGCCGTGAGCGACGCCGTGCGCCGCAGCCGGGCCGGCATCGCCGACCCCGACCGGCCGACCGGGTCCTTCCTCTTCCTCGGGCCCACGGGTGTCGGCAAGACCGAGCTCGCGAAGTCGCTCGCCGACTTCCTCTTCGACGACGAGCGCGCGATGGTGCGCATCGACATGTCGGAGTACTCCGAGCGGCACTCGGTGGCCCGCCTCATCGGCGCGCCCCCCGGGTACGTCGGGTACGAGGAGGGCGGTCAGCTCACCGAGGCGGTGCGTCGTCGGCCGTACAGCGTCGTCCTGCTCGACGAGGTCGAGAAGGCGCACCCGGAGACCTTCGACATCCTGCTCCAGGTGCTCGACGACGGGCGGCTCACCGACGGCCAGGGCCGCACGGTCGACTTCCGCAACGTCATCCTCGTGCTCACGAGCAACCTCGGCAGCCAGTACCTCGTCGACCCGCTCGTCGACCCGGCGACGGCGCGCGAGGCGGTCATGGGGGCGGTGCGGACGGCCTTCAAGCCCGAGTTCCTCAACCGGCTCGACGAGGTCGTCATCTTCGACCCGCTGAGCCGCGACGAGCTGGGCCACATCGTCGAGCTGCAGGTGCGCGAGCTGGCGACCCGCCTCGCCGACCGTCGCATCGACCTCGACGTCACCGACGATGCACGGGCCTGGCTGGCGGAGAAGGGCTACGACCCGGCGTACGGCGCCCGGCCGCTGCGCCGCCTCGTGCAGAAGGAGATCGGCGACCGGCTGGCGACCGGCCTGCTCGGCGGAGACATCCGCGACGGGCAGACGGTGGTCGTCGACACCGACGACGAAGGGGTGTCCCTCACCCTGCGCTGACGGGTGGGGTTCCCCCTTCGCCCGGGTCGAGGTGATCCACGCCGACGAGGTCGGCGCGGATCACCTCGACTGCGTCCGGGGCCGCTCGAGGCGCCACCAGAGCAGGACGGGCACGAGGCACACGACGAGCAGGCCGGAGCCGAGGCCGAGCGCGGGGTAGCTCGTCGTCGCGACGACCACCCCGGACATGACGCCGGCCGACGCGCCGGACAGGGCGACGAGGACGTCGAGGTTGCCCTGCACGCGCGAGCGCTGCGCCGGTGTCGTCGAGTCGACGACGAGGGCGGTGCCCGAGACGAGGCCGAGGTTCCACCCGAGGCCGAGCAGGACGAGCGCCAGGACGAGGACCGGCAGCGAGTCGGCCGGTGCGACGGACGCGGTCACCCCGGCGCCGAGGAGGGCCACCGCCGCGCCGGCCGCGACGGGCACCCGGCCGAGCCGGTCGACGAGCATCCCGGTGACGGGAGAGGGCAGTACATCGCGGCGATGTGCAGCCCGATGACGAGACCGACCGCGGAGAGGTCGTGGTCGTGCGCGCGCATGTGGACCGGGGTCATTGTCATGACGGCGACCATCGCCACCATCGCCAGCTGCGTGAGAACCATGGTCGCCCCGCCGACGACGGCGCCGCGGCCGACCGGTGCGGTGACCGCGCCGGCGTCGGCGGTCGTCGCGTCGGTGGCGGCACGGCTCTCGAGCTGCCGGGCGAGGAGCAGGGGGTCCGGGCGCATGAGGACGAGCACGGCGACCCCGGCGGCGGCGTAGGCGACGCACGCGAGGAGGAAGGGGCCCGCGAGCGCCGGCAGCCCGAGGCCCTCGGCGAGGTCGCCGAGCGGCGAGACGAGGTTGGGCCCGGCCACCGCGCCGAGCGTCGTCGAGACGAGGGCGACGCTGATGGCTTTGCCCCGCTCGTGCGGCTGGGCGAGGTCGGTGCCGGCGTACCGGGCCTGGAGGTTGGTCGCCGTGCCCGCCCCGTAGACGAAGAGGGCCACGAGGAGCAGCGGCACGGCGTCGAGCGCCGCGGCGACGACGACCCCGGCGGCGCCCACGCCACCGGCGACGAAGCCCGCCCCGAGACCCACCCTGCGCCCGCGACGCTGGCTCACCCGGCCGACGAGGTAGGCGGTGAGAGCCGAGCCGAGGGTGAAGAGCGCGGTCGGCAGCCCGGCGAGACCGGCGCTGCCGAGCATCTGCTCGGCGAGCAGCGCGCCGACGGTCACGCCCGCGGCGAGCCCGGCGCCGCCGAGCACCTGCGCGAGGACGACGACGCGCAGGACCCGTCGCTGGACGGTGGCGGGGTCGTGCTCGAGGACGGGTGCGCGCGGCTCGCCACGGGAGCGGCGGCGCGACGGATACCGTGGCGCCCATGCGCCGACGCCCGCTGATCGCCCTGCTCCCGCTGGCCCTGCTCCTGCCCGCATGCTCGGGCGGCGAGGAGGCCGCGGCGCCCGCGGACGCGATGCGCACGGCGCAGGAGCGCTTCGAGCAGGCCGGGGGAGTGCACATCGAGCTGAGCAGCTCTGGCCTGCCGCAGGGCCAGGACGGCGTGTCGAAGGCGAGCGGCGACGGCTCGGTCGACGCGAGGACCCCGGCCTTCTCCGGCGAGGTGACCGGAGTCATCGACGGCACCGCCGCGTCCGTCGAGATCATCGCCGTCGGGGCCAAGACGTGGATGTCCTTCTTCTCCTCCGACTTCAACCCCGTCGCCATGAGCGACCTCGGCGCGCCCAACCCGGCGGAGTTCTTCCGCACCGGCTCCGGGGTCGGCCAGGTCGTCGCCGAGAGCACCGGCGTCACGGCCGGCGAGCGCACCCGGGACGGCGACGTCGTCCTCCAGTCCTACACCGGCAGCGTGCCCGCGAAGCCCGTCCAGGACCTCTTCCTCCTCGGCGAGGACGCCGACACCTTCGAGGTGACGTACGGCATCGAGCCGGGGTCGGGCGAGCTGCGCACCGCCGAGATCACCGGGGAGTTCTTCACGGGCGAGACCACGACGTACACCGTCGACCTCAGCGAGTACGGCAAGGACGTCACCGTCGAGCCACCCGCGTGAGCGCCACCGCCGTGGGGCAGACCACCCGGCCCCGGGCGCTCCTCGCTCTCGCGTGCGCCGGCGTCGCCCTCGCGGCAGCCGACACCTACGTCGTCGTCCTCGCCCTCACCGACATGATGGCCGGGGTCGGCCTCACGCTCGACAGCCTGCAGCGGGCGACGCCGATCATCTCCGGCTTCCTCCTCGGCTACATCGCGGTGCTGCCGCTCATCGGACGCCTCGCCGACCTCGTGCCCCGCGGCCGGGTCCTCCTCGCCTGCCTCGTCCTCTTCGTCCTCGGCTCCGGGGTCACCGCGCTCGCCGTCGACCTCGACGTCCTCGTCGCCGGGCGGGTCGTCCAGGGGATCGGCGGCGGCGGCCTCGTCCCGGCGACCCTCGCGATCGTCGCCGACCTGTGGCCCGTGGGCCGCCGCGGCGTGCCGCTCGGGATGGTGGGCGCGGTCCAGGAGCTCGGCAGCGTCCTCGGGCCGGTCCTCGGCGCCGCCGTGCTCGCGGTCGCCGACTGGCGGGCGATCTTCTGGCTCAACGTCGCCCTCGCCCTCGTCCTCGCCGTCGCCCTGCGGGTCGTCGACCGTGAGGGGGCGAAGGGGGACCCGCTCACCCGCCCGGCCCGCCTGGGCCTCGCGCTGGGTGCGGTCGCGGTCGCCCTGCTGTGGCTGGCGCTCGCCGCGCCCCGACGGCTCGTCACCGACGTGACGCTCGGGCTCCCCTTCGTCCCCCTCGGGGGCACGGACCACCGCCTGGTCACGCCGGTGGGGGCGCTCGCGCTGGCCCTCGGCGCGATCGCGCTCGCGGTCGCCCTGCGGCGGGGGTGGCCGACCCTGCGCGAGGGCGACCTGGTCGGCGCGCTGCTGCTCGGCACCGCCCTCGGCTGCGTCGTGCTCACCTTCGCCGCCGCCGACCCGGAGCGCGAGGTCGTCGGGCCGCTCGGCTACGCGCTGCTCCCGGTCGCGCTCGTCGCGGCAGGCCTCTTCGCGTGGCGTCAGCGCACCGCCCCGTCGCCGCTCGTGCCCCGCGGCACCCTCGGCGGACGGACCGGGTGGGCGCTCCTCGTCTCGGTGCTCGTCGGCGTCGCGCTCGTCTCCGTCGTCGTCGACGTGCCGCTGCTCGCCCGGCTGACGACCGACGGCGGCCAGACCCATGCGGCGATGGTCCTGCTGCGCTTCCTCGTCGCGGTGCCCGTCGGTGCGCTCGTCGGGGGCTGGCTGCTGCGCCACCTCGGGGCCGGCCTCGTCGCGGGCACGGGCCTGGCGCTCATGGCCGCGGGGCTCGGGGCGATGTCGACGTGGGGGACCGGCTCGCTCGACGCGGTCGTCAGCTCGACCGCCGTCCTCGTCATGGCGGGCCTCGGCGCCGGGCTGGCCCTCGCACCGGTCAACGACGCCGCCCTGGCCGACGCGCCGTCGCACGCCCATGGCACCGCGAGCTCGCTCGTCGTCGTCGCCCGGATGATCGGGATGGTGGTCGGCCTGGCCCTGCTGACAGGGGTCGGGCTGCACCGCTACTACGAGGCGGTCGCGGCGCTCAGCCCGGCCGACCGGACCTCGGCCGACGCGCTCGTCGGCGCGGCGATGGTGCAGGTCGAGACGGTATTCGCCGGGGCCGCTCTGGCCGCGGGCCTGGGGGCCGTCGTCGCGGTGCTCACGCTGGGGCGCTCGCCCGAGCGGGTCAGGGCGTCGGCGAGCTCCTGAGCGGCCGCCCGAGGAGCAGGTCCTCGAGGTGCTCGACCACCCGGTCGGTGGCCTCGTAGGCGAGCATGTGCCCCGCGCGCGGCACGACGTCGAGCACCGCCCCGGGGATGCGCTCGTGGTACATCCGGCTCCACCGCGCGGGCGTGAGCCGGTCGCGCTCGCCCGCGAGGACGACGGTGGGGATGCCGGCGAAGACGCGCAGGGAGCCGATCTCGTCGTGGCCCTGCAGAGCGGAGAAGTACCGGCCCGTCGCCCGCGCGCTCGTCGCCCGGCCCATGCTCACGACGTGGGCGAGGTCACGGGGGTCGGGCTCGTCCGCGCCGAAGGTGGCCCGGCGCACCATGTCGCGAGACATCGGCAGGGACGGGACTGCCGAGGGGAGGACGGCCTGCAGACCCATGACCACCCCTTCGCCCCGGATCGGGCGGCGCAGGGAGGCCAGCTCGGGGGTCGTCGCCATGAGCAGGACCCCGCGGGCGCGCTCGTGCAGCTCGTCGGGGTGCGCCCCGGCGTACGCCATGACCGTCATCCCGCCCATCGAGTGGCCCCCGAGGACGAGGGGTCCGTCGGGGACCACCTCGCACAGGACCGCGCGCAGGGTCTCGCCGAGGTCGCGCACGGTGGCCCGACGCCCGCGCCCGAGCGTCGACAGCCCGTGGCCCGGCTGGTCGTAGGTGACGACGCGCACCGCGTGGCGCTGCTGCAGGGCGGAGACGACGCGCGCCCAGCTCGACTGGTCGAGCGTCCACCCGTGGGCGAGGACGAGCGTCGGCAGGTCGCCGTCGCCGGTCGTGCGGTGGTCGAGGACGTGGACCCGGGCGCCGTCGGGGCTGACGACCTCGCGGGTGACGACCTCGGAGGTGCCCGTCATCTCGGTCAGTCCTTCAGCTCGACGACGACGGGGGCGTGGTCGCTCGCGCCCTTGCCCTTGCGCTCCTCGCGGTCGATGGCCGCGCCGAGGACGCGGTCGGCGAGGGCGGGGGTGCCGAGGACGAAGTCGATGCGCATGCCGCGCTTCTTCGGGAAGGCGAGCTGCTGGTAGTCCCAGTAGGTGAAGGTGCCGGGGCCCGGTGCGTGCGGGCGCACGACGTCGACGAGGCCGTCGTCGAGGAAGGCCTGGAAGGCGGCCCGCTCGCGCGGGGAGACGTGGGTGCTGCCCTCGAAGGCCGACATGTCCCACACGTCCTCGTCGAAGGGGGCGATGTTGAAGTCGCCGCCGAGCGCGAGCGGCAGGTCGGGCTCGGCCGCCCGCCAGGCCGCGGTCTGGGCGCGCAGGGTCTCGAGCCACTGCAGCTTGTACTCGAGGTGCGGGTCGTCGAGGGTGCGCCCGTTGGGCACGTAGAGGCTCCACGCGCGCACGCCGCCGCACGTCGCGCCGATGGCGCGGGCCTCGGGGGCCGCGGGGTCGCCCCAGCCGGGGACGTCGGGGAAGCCGACCGACACGTCCTCGAGCCCGACCCGCGAGGCGATGGCGACGCCGTTCCACTGGTTGAGGCCGTGGTGCGCGACCTCGTAGCCCAGCTCCTCGAAGCGGGCGAAGGGGAACTGCTCGTCCTTGGCCTTGGTCTCCTGCATGAGCAGGACGTCGGTCTCGGAGCGACCGAGCCAGTCGACCACCCGGTCGACACGAGAGCGGATGGAGTTGACGTTCCAGGTCGCGATGCGCACGGCCGCCACCCTACGCAGCCCTCCCGACAAGGGCCCGCCCCGTCGAGGGTCGAGGGCGAAGGGGGAGCCGCAGTGCTGGTCGAGGTGCGACGAAGGGGCCGGTTGCTGGTCGAGGTGCGACGAAGGAGCCTCGAGACCACTGCACTCGCGCAGGTGGTCTCTAGGCTCGGGCGCTGCGCGCCCTTCGCACCTCGACCATCGAGGGCTCGACCATGACGACCTGACGTCGATCCGTGCACCTGGCACGGGACGTACCGCGTGCCAGGTGAGCACATCGCCGTCAGGCCGCCCGATCTTGCTGGTCGAGGTGCGACGAAGGAGCCTCGAGACCACTGCCCACGCGCCAGGTCTCGAGGCTCGTGCGCTGCGCCCCCTTCGCGCCTCGACCATCGAGTGCTCGGCCGGCCACGACCCCTCGAGCGAAGACAGGGGCCGCCGCAGGCCGTAGCGTCGCTGTCATGCGACCCCTCATCGAGATCCCCGCCGCCGACGGCACCGCGGAGGCCGTCGTCGCCCGCCCGGACGCCGACGGCAGCTACCCGGGTGTCCTGCTGTGCATGGACGCCATCGGCCTGC
Organism: Janibacter sp. Y6; assembly: GCF_040900765.1. NCBI lineage: Bacteria > Bacillati > Actinomycetota > Actinomycetes > Micrococcales > Intrasporangiaceae > Janibacter > Janibacter sp. Y6. The sequence goes on along the minus strand of NZ_JAKLYZ010000006.1, from coordinate 90,203 downwards.
GCCAGCAGATCGAGACCATGGCCGACCGCATCGCCTCCTGGGGCTACGTCGTCCTCGCGCCGAACACCTTCTACCGCTCCGGCACCGCCGCGCAGACGACGCCGACCGCCGACCTGCGCGACCCGGCCGAGCGCAAGGCCTACGGCCCGATCTCCATGGGCTACCTCGCCGAGCTGACGACCGAGCGCATCGAGGCCGACCTGCCCCACTACCTCGCCGCGCTGCGCGCCCTGCCCGGCGTCGCCGACGGCCCGGTCGGCGTCACCGGCTACTGCATGGGCGCCCGCCTGGCGACCATCGCCGCCGGCATCGACCAGGGCGTCGCGGCCGCGGCCGGCTTCCACGGCGCCCGCGTCGCCGTCGACGCGCCTGACAGCCCCCACCTGCGCCTGTCCGGCGCACGCGCAGACTTCGTCTACGGCCACGCCGACAACGACGGCGCCAACCCGCCCGAGGACGTCGCCCGTCTCGACGACGCGCTCGCCGAGCACGGCCTGTCCGCCCGCACCGCGGTCTACCCCGACGCCCCGCACGGCTTCACGATGGCCGACACGAGCAGCTACCAGGAGGCCGGCGCCGAGCGTCACTTCGACGAGCTGCGCGAGCTCTTCGCACGCACCCTCGGCGGCCGATGAGCACCGCTCTCGTCACCGGCGCGACCGCCGGCATCGGGCGCGAGTTCTGCGAGCAGCTCGCGGCGAAGGGGGATGACCTCGTCCTCGTCGCCCGCGACGCGGCCCGCCTCGAGCGGGTCGCTGACGAGCTGCGCGAGCGCCACGGCGTCGCCGTCGAGGTCCTCGTCGCGGACCTGTCCGACCGCGCCCAGCTGCAGCGGGTCGCCGACCGGCTGGGCGAGGCGGCCCGGCCGGTCGACGTCCTCGTCAACAACGCGGGCTACGGGCTGTCCACCCCCTTCGCCCAGTCCGAGATCGCCGACGAGGAGCGCCTCCTCGACGTCCTCGTCCGCGCGGTCCTCGTCCTCTCGCACTCCGCCGCGCGCGCGATGACCACCCGCGGGCACGGGCGGATCATCAACGTCTCGTCGGTCGCCGGCTACCTCGCCGGCGGGCCGTACTCCGCGGCCAAGGCGTACGTCACGACCCTCACCGAGTCGCTCTCGGGGCAGCTGCGCGGGACCGGTGTCACGGCCACGGCGGTGTGCCCGGGCTACGTCGTCACCGAGTTCCACGAGCGGGCCGGCATCGACCACGGCGCGCGGTCCGGGCCGTTGTGGCTGGACGCCGCCGACCTCGTGCGCGAGGCGCTCGCCGACGCCGAGCGCGGTCGCGCCGTGAGCGTCCCGAGCGTGCAGTACAAGGCGATCGCCGCCGCGCTGCGCCATCTGCCGCGCGGCGTCGTGCGTCGCGCGACGACCCGCAGCCCGCGCGGCGGTCGCTGACGAAGGGGGGACTCGTCCCCCTTCGCCACCCCTCCTACAAAACCCTGCTGGCTGGGTCTTGACGAGCCACGACCCCTTCGAGAGGGTCCTGGCTCGTCGAAAGGCTGCTGGCAGGGTCTTGTAGGGGCGCCGCGGACCGGGCGACCCGGCCGGAGCGCGATCCCTAAACTCGACGACCATGACCGACATCGCTGCCGACCGCGCCCGCCTGCTCGAGATCGTCCGCGAGAAGGCGATCGTCCACGGACGGGTCACCCTCTCCTCGGGCAAGGAGGCCGACTACTACGTCGACCTGCGGCGGATCACCCTCGACGGCGAGGCCAGCCCGCTCGTCGGCCGCGTCATGCGTGACCTCGTCGCCGACCTCAACGTCGTCGCCGTCGGCGGCCTCACCCTCGGCGCCGACCCCGTCGCCACCTCGATGCTCCACGCCGCCGCCGCGGCGGGGGAGCGGCTCGACGCCTTCGTCGTGCGCAAGCAGGGCAAGGCGCACGGTCTCCAGCAGCGCATCGAGGGTCCCTCGGTCGCCGGCCGACGCGTCCTCGTCGTCGAGGACACGACGACGACGGGCGGCTCGCCCCTCGACGCCGTCGCTGCGGTGCGCGAGGCCGGCGGCGAGGTCGTCGCCGTCGCGACGATCGCCGACCGCGACACCGGGGCGGGGGCGCGCATCGAGGACGAGGCGGGCGTGCCCTACCGCTTCGTCTACTCGCTGGCTGACCTCGGTCTGGCCTGAGGGCGGGGCGCGGCGGGGACCAGCACGGTCCCGCTCCGCGGAACATCGACGGACGAGACTTGCCTCGAGGGGTTAGGTCCTCCTAAGTTAGGCCTGCCTCACTGAGGCAGCGCTGACCTCGGCGCCCCGTCGTCCGTGAAGGAACCTCGCATGACCCGCCTCTCCCGCCGATCTTTCGTCGGTGCCGTCGCCCTCGCCCCCGTCGTCGCCCTCGGCGCCTGCTCGACCGGTCCGAGCGAGGACACCGCCGCTGCCGGCTCCGGCGCGAGCACCTCGGCCGCGGCCGACGCCTTCCCCGTGACCATCGAGCACGCCCTCGGCGAGACGACGATCGAGAAGGCCCCGACGAAGATCGCGACCGTCGGCTGGTCCGATCAGGACGTCGTCGCCTCCTTCGGCGTCGTGCCCGTCGGCGCGCCGGCCATCACCTGGGGCGGCAACAAGGACAAGTCGACCGACTGGTTCGACGCCGCCGTCGACGAGATCGACCCCGACGCCGAGATCGTGCGCTACGACGACGCGGACGGCGTCCCCGTCGACGAGATCGCCAAGCTCGCCCCCGACCTCGTCCTCGGCGTCAACTCCGGGATGTCGCAGGACGAGTACGACAAGCTGACGAAGATCGCCCCGACCGTCGCCTACCCGGGCGCCCCGTGGGGCACTTCGTGGGAGGACTCGGTCGAGTTCGTCGGCAAGGCCCTCGGCCAGGAGGACAAGGCGACGCAGATCACCGACGACCTCAACGCCGACATCGACGAGGCCGTTGCGAAGTACCCCGAGATCAAGGGCAAGTCCGCCGCCTGGATCTGGTTCACCCCCACCGACCTGTCGACGATCGGCGTCTACGCGAGCACCGACCTGCGCCCGCAGATGCTCGAGCGCTTCGGCATGACCGAGCCCGACTTCGTGACGAAGGGGAGCAAGGACGGCGCCTTCAGCTTCGAGCTGTCCTCGGAGCGCTCGACCGACGTCGACGCCGACCTCGTCGTCTTCTACGTCGAGGAGGACGGTCAGGTCGAGAAGCTCAAGAAGGACCCGCTCCTCGGCAAGATCCCGGCCCTCAAGGACGACCACTACGTCGGCTCCGCCGACAACGCCACGGCGCTGTCGATGTCCTCGCCGACACCGCTGTCGCTGCCGGTCGCGCTCGAGGACTTCCTGCCCAAGCTCGCGTCCGCGGCCGAGGGCAAGCCCGCGTCGTGACCTCGTCGGCGAAGACGACCGTCGTCGCGGCGAGCGGCCTCGCGCTGCTCGCCGCGACGGCGGCGCTCTCGCTGCTCGTCGGCTCCCAGGGGATCTCCCCGGCCGCCGTGCTCGGCGCCCTGCGCGGCGCCGGTGACGACCTCGCGAGCGGCATCGTCGCCGCCCGGGTCGACCGCACGCTCATCGCCGTCGTCGTCGGGGCGTGCATCGCCCTGGCCGGCGTCGTCCTGCAGGGCCTGACTCGCAACCCCATCGCCGAGCCCGGCATCCTCGGGCTCAACTCCGGCGCCGCCCTGCTCGTCGTCATCGGCATCCGGCTGGGCCTGCTGAGCGACGTCGTCGACTACCTGTGGACCGCGCTCGTCGGCGTCGTCATCACCGGTCTCGTCGTGCACCTCATCACCCTCAGCGTGCCGGTGCAGCGTCAGCCGATGACGACCGCGCTCGCCGGCGCCGCGATCCTCGCGGCGACCTCGAGCATCATGGTCGGGCTGCTCGTCAGCGACGACGGGGCGCTCGACGTCTTCCGCTACTGGCAGGTGGGCTCGGTCGCCGGCAAGGACGCCTCGATCATCGTGCAGGTCCTGCCCTTCCTCCTCGTCGGTCTCGTGCTGACGCTCGCCTCGGGCCGCACGCTCAACACCATGGCACTGGGCGACGACGTCGCCCGGGCGCTCGGCCAGCGGGTGCTCCTCGCCCGCGGGTCGGCCCTGCTCGGTGCGCTGCTGCTCACCGCCACCGCGTGCGCGCTCGCCGGCCCCATCGCCTTCGTCGGGCTCGCCGTGCCGCACGTCGTGCGCCTGCTCGGCGGCTCGGACAACCGCCGGGTGCTCCTCGGCTCCCTCCTGCTCGGCCCGAGCCTGCTCCTGCTCGCCGACAGCCTCGGCCGGGTCGTCAGCCCGCCCTCGGAGGTCCAGGTCGGCGTCATGACGGCGGTCATCGGCGCGCCGGCGCTCATCATCGTCGCCCGCCGGGCGGTGCGCGGATGAGCACCACCCTCGCCCCCGCCGAGCAGGTCCGTCAGGTCCGCCGCTCGCGCTCGCGGCGGGCGCTGCGTCGCACCCTCGTGCTCCTCGTCCTCGTCGTCGCCGCCTTCGTCGTGCGCGTCACCCTCGGCGACTACACGGTGACGGTCCCCGACACGCTGCGCATCATCGGCGGCGAGAGCATCCCCGGCGCGTCCTTCATCGTCATGGAGTCGAAGCTGCCGCGCGCGGTCCTCGCCCTCCTCGCCGGCGGCGCGCTCGCCGTCGCGGGCGCGCTCATGCAGGACCTCGTGCGCAACCCCCTCGCGAGCCCCGACATCCTCGGCGTGAGCGGCGGCGCGTCGACCGGCGCCCTCTTCGCGCTCGTCGTCCTCGGCTGGCAGGGCGGGGCGGTCAGCGCCGCAGGCTTCGCCGGGGCGGTCGTCGTCACCGCCCTCCTCCTCGTCCTCGGGCGGGGTGCGAAGGGGGGAGAGCAGGCGGTCATCGTCGTCGGCGTCGGCTGCGCCGCCCTCCTCGTCGCGCTCACCCACTGGGTGCTGCTCAAGGCCGACATCTACCGCCTCACCGAGGCGATGTCGTGGCTGTCCGGCTCCGTCGCCCAGGGCACGTGGACCGACATCGGCCGTCTCGCCGCGGTCGTCGCGGTGCTCCTGCCCACCGTGCTGGTCCTCCACCGCGAGCTGCGCGTCGTCATGCTCGGCGACGACCTCGCCGCCGGGCTCGGCGTGCCCGTGGCCCGCCGCCGCGCCCTGGCCCTGCTGTGCATCGTGCTGCTCGTCGCGACGACGTGCGCGATCTGCGGCCCGATCGCCTTCGTCGCCCTGCTCGCCGGGCCGATCGGGCGGCGGCTGCACGGCGGCCGCACCCGGCTCGTCGACATCGCCCTCGTCGGCGCGCTCATGACGATCGTCGCCGACTACGTCGCCGCGTACCTCGTGCCCGGCGGCGCGAACCTGCCCGTGGGCGTCGTCACCGGTCTGGCCGGTGCGCCCTTCCTCCTGTGGCTCATCGCCACCCGATCCCGAGTGGAGCTGAGATGACGGTGACCGCTGCGCGACCGATCACGACCGAGCAGGCGGCCCCGACCGCCTCTCGTCTGCGTGCCGAAGGGGTGAGCCTGGGCTACCGCGACCGCACCGTGGTGCAGGGCCTCGACCTGTCGGTGCCCGACGGCCGGGTGAGCGCCATCGTCGGCCCCAACGGCTGCGGCAAGTCGACCCTGCTGCGCGGACTCGTGCGTCTGCTCGCCCCGAGCGCGGGCCAGGTCGTGCTCGACGGTGAGGACATCTCCTCGATCCCGACGAAGGAGGTGGCGCGCCGCATCGGGCTGCTGCCGCAGGCGCCGCTGGCCCCGGAGGGACTGAGCGTCGCCGAGCTCGTCGCCCACGGCCGGCACCCCCACCACTCGCTGCTGCGCCGCCCCGGCCCGCAGGACGACGCGATCGTCGCCGAGGCCCTCGAGCTCACCGACACCCTCTCGCTCGCCGACCGTGCGGTCGACGAGCTGAGCGGCGGCCAGCGCCAGCGCGTGTGGATCGCCCTCGCGCTCGCGCAGCAGCCGGGCATCCTCCTGCTCGACGAGCCGACGTCCTTCCTCGACATCGCCCACCAGGTCGAGGTGCTCGAGCTGGTGCGCCGGCTCAACGCCGAGCGCGGCACGACGTGCGTCATGGTCCTGCACGACCTCGCGATGGCCGCCCGCTACGCCGACCACGTCGTCGCCATGCGCGACGGCGAGGTCGTGGCGCAGGGCTCGCCGGTCGAGGTCGTCACCGAAGAGCTCGTCTCGAGCGTCTTCGACATCCGCTGCCGCATCCTCACCGACCCCGACACGGGGACCCCCGTCGTGCTCCCGCGCGGCATGCCGACCCCGACCGCGAAGGACCAGGAGATCTCATGACCGCGATCGTCACCAAGGCCGGCGCGAAGGTCCGCGACGCCCTGCTCGAGGGCGCCTCGAAGGCCTACGGCTCGGCGATGGCCCCGACCCGTGACCGGGACGGCCACGAGCAGCTCGAGATGACGGTGAGCCGGGTCGTCGACCTCAGCGCGTCGGTGCGGCGCCTGACCTTCACCTCCGAGGACCTGCGCCACTTCGAGCGGGTGGGTGCCGACGAGTACTTCGGGCTGCTCATGCCCCGCCGGGGCGTCCCGCTCGTCATGCCCGACCCGGAGCGCCGCGACTGCCGGGCCGCCGTCGCCGACATCGACGAGGACGTCCGCCCCGACCTGCGCTGGTACACGATCCGCGCCCACCGCCCCGAGCTCGGCGAGATCGACGTCGACGTCGTGACCCACGGCGACTCGGGCCCCGGGTCCTCCTGGGTGCGTCGGGCGACTGTCGGCGACCCGGCCGGCCTGCGCTCGGGTGGTGCCCTCTACCGCGGTGACGACGTCGCCGGGCCCCAGCTGCTCGTCGCCGACGAGACGGCGATCCCGGCCCTGCTCGCGATCCTCGACGACCGAGCCGCACGGGGGCTGACCGGCGAGGTCCGCATCCACGTCGAGGTGCCCGACGCCGAGACGGCGACCGCCATGGGTGTCCCCGCGGGGGTACACGTGCACGCGCGCGGCGAGGCGGCCCCCGGCACCGTCGTCCTCGAGGCGATCCGTGGCGAGCACGCGCGCGACACCATCGACCTCGACTACGCCTGGCTGTGCGGCGAGTCCGGTCTCGTCACCTGCCTGCGTCGCCACCTCGTCAAGGAGCTCGGGGCCGAGCGCCGCCGCGTCCTCTTCAGCGGCTACTGGAAGCTCGGGGCCGCCCGCCCCTGACCCGGGGCCGGCTTGGCCCCCCTTCGTGCCTCCTCTACCGCGAGCTACGGCGCAGTAGTGGTCGTGATCGCGACCAGTACTGCGCCGTAGCCGGAGGGGTAGCGGGGTGGGGGCGAAGGGGGATCAGCGCGCGGCGAGCGTGACGGCCGTCGCGAGCGCGGCGGTCACCGCCTCGTAGCCCTTGTCCTCGCTCGACCCCGGCAGGCCCGCGCGGTCGAGGGCCTGCTCGTCGGTGTCGCACGTGAGCACGCCGAAGCCGACGGGCACCCCGGTGCGCACGCTCACCTCGGTGAGCCCGACCGTCGCGGCCTGGCACACGTACTCGAAGTGGGGCGTGCCACCGCGCACGACGACCCCGAGCGCGACGACCGCGTCGTGGTCCTGCGCCAGCCGCGCCGCGGCGACCGGCAGCTCGAAGGTCCCCGGCACCCGGACGACCTCGATCTCGGGCAGACCGCAGTCGGCGGCGCCCCGGCGAGCCCCGTCGATCAGCCCGTCCATGACCTCCTCGTGCCAGCTCGCGGCGACGACGACGGCACGCAGGCCGCTCGCGTCGCAGGTGGTGCTGCTCGGTGCTCCGTGGCCGCTCATGCGGGTCTCCTGCTCGTCGTCGTGGGGGTGCTCGGTGCGGTGGGGGTGGTGGGGTCGGCCGACGCAGCCGCGACGGGCGCCGCGCCCGTGGGCGGCCCGGTGTGCCCGAGCCGGTCCCGCTTCGTCGCGAGGTACCCGGCGTTGTCCGGGCCCTCGCCGACGTGGATCGGCACCCGGCGCACGGTGATCTCGCCGCGCTCCAGCGCCTCGACCTTCGCCGGGTTGTTCGTCATGAGCTCGATGTCGGTGAGCCCGAGGTCGTGCAGCACGGCGACGGCGGCGCCGTACTCACGCGCGTCGACGGGCAGGCCGAGCGCGATCTGCGCCTCGACGGTGTCGGCGCCGGCGTCCTGCTCGGCGTAGGCGCGCAGCTTGTCGAGCAGCCCGACGCCGCGGCCCTCGTGCCCGCGCAGGTAGACGACGGCACCGCCGTGCTCGGCGACCTCGGCGAGCGCGGCGTCGAGCTGGGGCCCGCAGTCGCAGCGCCGCGAGCCGAAGGCGTCGCCGGTGAGGCACTCGGAGTGCACCCGGACCCGCGAGCCCCCCGGCCGCATGAGCGCGACGTGCTCGGCGCCGGTGACGAGGTCGCGGTAGCCGTGGGCGACGAGCCGGCCGTGCCGGGTGGGCAGGGTTGTCGTCGTCACCCGCTCGACGCGGTCGTGCAGGCGACGCCACGCGACGAGGTCGGCGATGGTGACGACCGGCAGGTCGTGCTCCGCGCCGAGCGCGAGCACCTCGGGGGTGCGCAGCATCGTGCCGTCATCGGCGGTGAGCTCGCCGATGGCGCCGACCGGCTCGAGACCGGCGAGCCGGCACAGGTCGACGGTCGCCTCGGTATGACCGCGGCGCACGAGGACGCCTCCGTCACGGGCGCGAAGGGGGACGACGTGCCCCGGGCGCACGAGGTCGCCGGGGGTGGCCGTGGGGTCGGCGAGCACGTGGAGGGTGCGGGTGCGGTCGGCGGCGCTGATGCCTGTCGTCACCTGGGCCGCGGCGTCGACGGTGATCGTGTACGCGGTGCGCAGCGAGTCCTCGTTGCGCGTCACCATGAGCGGCAGCTCGAGCCGGTCGGCGCGCTCCTCGGTCATCGGGGCGCAGATGTAGCCCGACGTGTACCGGATCGTCCACGCGAGCCACTCGGCGGTGGCCGTCTGCGCGGCGAGCACGACGTCGCCCTCGTCCTCGCGGTCGGCGTCGTCGAGCACGAGCACCGGGCGACCGGCCCGCAGTGCCTCGAGGGCGTCGGGGATCGTCGCGAAGCCGCTCATGACGCGGCCTGACGGTCGCCGAGCAGCCCGGCCACGTACTTCGCGAGCACGTCGGTCTCGAGGTTGACCCGGTCGCCGACCGCCCGCCGGCCGAGCGTCGTCTCCGCGAGCGTCGTCGGGATGAGCGAGACCTCGAAGCCGGCGTCGGTCAGCCCGCTCACGGTGAGCGAGGTGCCGTCGACGGCGACCGAGCCCTTGCGCACGAGGTGGGGGCGCAGCTCGTCGGGCACGCTCACCTCGAGCACCTCCCAGCGCTCGTGCGCGGTGCGCGCGACGACCTCGCCGACGCCGTCGACGTGGCCCTGGACGACGTGCCCGTCGAGCCGGCCGTCGGCGCGCAGCGCGCGCTCGAGGTTGACCGGGTCGCCCGGGGCGAGCCCGCCGAGGGTGGTCCAGCGCAGGGTCTCGCCCATGACGTCGGCGGTGAAGCGCTCGCCGTCGTGCTCGACGACGGTGAGGCACACCCCGCCGACGGCGATGGAGCACCCGGGACGGGCGTCGACGAGCACGCCCGGGCCCTCGATCGTCATCCGGGCGCTGCCGACGTCGGCCTCGCCCCCGTCACCGGGCTGCTCGTGCTCGACGGCGAGCACGGTCCCGACCTCCTCGATGATGCCGGTGAACATCAGTCCTCCTCGTGGTGCTGGTCCGGGTCGGCGGTGCCGACGCTCAGGTCGATGCGCACGTCGTCGCCGACGAGGCGCACGCCCTCGGTGCGCAGACGACGTGCCTGGGTGATGGTCGTGACGCCGAGATCGCCGAGCGCGGACGGGCCGGCGCCGAGCAGCGCGGGGGCGAGGTAGGCGATGACGTCGTCCACGCAGCCCGCGCGCCAGAAGGCCGCGGCGACGGTCGGCCCGCCCTCGAGCCACACCGAGCGCACGCCCCGGGCGTGCAGCTCGGCCAGGGCCGCCCGCACGTCATGGGTCGGCAGGTGCAGGGTCGGGGCGTCGCCGTCGAGCACCCGCGCGCCGCGGGGGACGAGACGGTGCCCGAGCACGACCCGCAGCGGCTGCCGGGGGAGGAGCTCGCCGTCGGCGTCGCGCGCGGTGAGCTGGGGGTCGTCGGCGAGCACGGTGCCGACGCCGACGAGGACGGCGCCGTGCTGCGCCCGGGCCCGGCCGACGTCGACCCGGGCCTCCCGCCCGGTGATCCACCGGCTCGTGCCGTCGGCGGCGGCCACGCGACCGTCGAGGGTCGACGCGTACTTCCACGTGACGCGGGGGCGGCCGTGCACGATCGCGAAGCGCCAGTCGCGCACGAGCGCGTCGGCCTCGTCGGCGAGCACGCCGCCGCGGACCTCGACCCCGGCGTCGCGCAGCACCTGCGCCCCGCCGCCGGACCCGGCCCCCGGGTCGCTGCTCGCGTGGACGACCCGCCCGACCCCGGCCGCCAGCAGCGCCTCGGTGCACGGGCCGGTCCGGCCGGTGTGCGCGCACGGCTCGAGGCTCACGTAGGCGGTCGCGCCCCGTGCTCGCTCGCCGGCGGCCTCGAGCGCGACGACCTCGGCATGCGCGGTGCCCGCGCCGTGGTGCCAGCCCTCGCCGACCACCTGCGGGCCGTCGGGCCGGTCGGCCACGAGGACCGCGCCGACCCGGGGGTTGGGGTCGACGGCGGGGCCGCGCTCCGCCAGCTCGAGGGCGCGCCGCACCCACCGCTCGTCATCATCAGGCCCGGTCACCCTGGGTCCTCCTGCCGTCGCCGTCTCCAGGCTCCGGGGGGTCGCGCGAGGGTGCGCAGGCCACGGGTGCGCACAGCGCACCCGCCACCACGTGCTGCCTCCCATCCGGACTTTCACCGTCGGTCGAGGAATCTCACCTCGTCAACCGCTCGCTGGCTGCGAGCGGGTCGCGGACTGTCACCGCCGGCTCGGAATTGCACCGACCCCGGAGCACGTACCCCTCCACGGTAGCCCCCGCCGGGCGGGCCGGTCGAGACGTGTCAACTCCCGAGGGCGGTGAGCGGCGTCACGGCGGATAGGTTGCGGGCGTGGACGCGCACATGATCTGCCTCGACCTCGACGGCACGACGATCACGCACGAGGGGGTCCTGCGCCCCGCCGTCCGCGAGGCGGTGCGGGCGGTCCTCGCTGCCGGTCACCACGTCGTCGTCGCCACCGGTCGCGGCATCGTCGCGACGACCCCGATCCTCGACGCGCTCGGCCTGACGAAGGGGTGGACGGTCTGCTCCAACGGCGCGGTGACGGTCCGTCTGGACCCCCGCGCCCCGCAGGGCTGGACGCTCGACGAGGACGACGTCGTCACCTTCGACCCCGCCCCGGTCCTCACCCGCCTGCGTCCCGTGCTGCCCGACGCGCTCGTCGCGGTCGAGGACCTCGGCGTCGGCTTCCGGCTCAGCGCGCCCTACCCGCCCGACGAGCTCGTCGGCGAGCAGACGGTCGTGCCGTGGGAGGAGCTCCTCGCGCACCCGACGACCCGTGTGACCCTGCGGATGCCGGAGGCGACGAGCGAGGAGTTCGCCGAGGCGGTCGACCGCGCCGGTCTGCACGGCGTCGCCTACTCGGTCGGCTTCTCGGCCTGGCTCGACATCAACCCCGAGGGCGTCTCGAAGGGGTCCGCGCTCGAGATCGTGCGCCGTCGCCTCCACGTCGAGCCGGGTCTGACCGTCGCCGTCGGCGACCAGCGCAACGACGTCGAGATGCTGCGCTGGGCCGCCCGGGGCGTGGCGATGGGCAACGCACCCGCCGAGGTGCAGGATGTGGCCGACGAGGTCACCGGAGTCGTCGACGACGACGGGCTCGTCCCCGTCCTGAGGAGCCTGCTGTGAGCACGTCCGAGCACCGTCCCCGCCGCGCCTCCAGCCGGGCGGCTGACGCCGCCGACGAGGCCGTCGACGACGCGGTCGACGCCGTCGACGACGCGAGCTCGCACCCCGTCGTCATCGCCCTCGCCCGGGTCGGTCACGCCGTCAACGGCGTGCTCCACCTCGTCATCGCAGGCATCGCCCTCCAGCTCGCCTGGGGCGCGGCCGGCGGGGAGCAGGCCGACCAGTCCGGGGCTCTCGCGGCGCTCGCCGGCCAGCCCCTCGGGGCCCTGCTCCTGTGGGTCTTCGTCGTCGGCGGCACGGCGCTCGGCCTGTGGTACCTCGCCGAGGTCGTCGCGCCCTCGCCGGGCGACGGCGGCGCGTCCGAGCGGGCCAAGTCCGGCGCGAAGGGGGTCGTCTACCTCGCCATCGCGTGGTCGGCCTTCCGCTTCGCCACCGGGTCGGGACAGTCCGGCTCGAGCGAGGACCAGACGCAGAGCCTCACCCAGACCCTTATGCGCCAGCCCGCCGGTCAGTGGCTCGTCGCCGCGGTCGGCCTCGTCGTCGTCGCGGTCGGTGCGTACTACGTCCAGAAGGGCGTGCGCCAGCGCTTCATGAAGGACCTCACCCGTCACCCGGGGGTGTGGGCGGTGACCGCCGGCACCATCGGCTACCCGGCGAAGGGGGCCGTCCTCGCCCTCGTCGGCATCTTCTTCGTCGTCGCCGCCTGGCAGCACGACGCCGACGAGGCGCAGGGCCTCGACGGGGCGCTCAAGGCGGTCAAGGGCGCCGAGTACGGCCCCTACCTGCTCACCGCGATGGCGCTGGGCATCATCGCCTTCGGCATCTACTGCATCGCCCGCGCGCGCTACGCCCGGTTGGACTGAGGCGGGGCGGTCGGCCCCGGCCGGGGCCGCAGACCGATCGTCAGCGCGGCGGCGGTCATCGCGCTCCCGACGAGCACCCCGGCGACGACGTCGGTCGGGTAGTGGACCCCGAGGTAGACGCGGTCGAGGCACGTGAGCACGACGAGGGTGGCCGCGGCCACGACGAGCGTCGTGCGCGTCCACATGCGGCGCGCGAGGGGCCACAGCAGGACGACGAGCAGGATCATCGCGATCGTGCTGCCCGTCGCGTGGCCGGAGGGATAGCTGTAGCCGTCGGCGACGGTGATCGCCTCGGGCGGCACCGGGCGCGGGCGCCCGACGATGTACTTGCACGTGATCGACAGCCCCCAGCCGACGAGCCCCACGGGCACGACCCACAGGGCGCGACGCCGGACGAGACCGCGCCAGTGCAGCACCCCCGCGAGCAGCGCGAGGACGAGGAAGAGCACCCACGGCTCGGTGAGATGGGCCCACAGCAGCAGGGCGTCGACGAGCCCGGGCCGCTCCAGCGCGTACCCGGTCGTCGCGTCGATGACCGAGGCGTCGCCGCGACGGATCGAGCTCGACGCGAGGACGACCTGACGTCCGACGAAGGCGGTGACGAGCATCGCCGCCGCCATGACGAGCAGCGCGAGGAGCAGCCGCCCGGCCTCGGGCCTCCTGGGCTCGAGGTGCTGCGACGTCGACGTGTCCTCCAGCTGGCCGGGCATCGGCCCAGTGTGCGGCATCCTGGGTGGGCCATGGCTGATCTGCACATCACCTCCCCGTCCAACCCGCGCCTCAAGGAGCTCGTCGCGCTGCGCCGTCGCCGCGCGCGCGACGAGAGCGGCACGACCCTGCTCGAGGGCACCGAGGAGCTCCTCCTCGCGCTCGAGGCGGGGGTGACCCCCTTCGCCGTCTACCACTGCCCCGAGCTCATGCACGAGGCCGGACCGGGTGCCGTCGAGGCGGCCCGTGCCGCCGGCGCGGAGGTCGTCGAGCTCTCGCGGACCGCCTTCGACAAGGTCTCCTACCGCGAGGGGCCGGACGGCGTCCTCGCGAAGGTGCCCGCCCCCGGGCTGTCCTGGGACGACGTCGAGCTGGGGGAGTCCCCCTTCGTCCTGCTCGTCGAAGGGGTGGAGAAGCCGGGCAACCTCGGCGCGATGCTGCGCACGGCCGACGCCGCGGGTGTCGACCTCGTCGTCGCCGCCGACTGCGTCACGGACTGGGGCAACCCCAACGTCATCCGGGGGAGCAAGGGCACGGTCTTCTCGGTGCCGGTCGTCTCGACGACCCGCGCCCAGGCCTGGGCCCGTCTGACCGGGCACGGCGTGGCCGTCGTCGCGACGACGCCGGACACCGACGTCGTGCACACCGACGTCGACTACACCGGGGGCGTCGCGGTCGCCGTCGGCTCGGAGAAGTACGGGCTCACCGACGAGGCGCTCGCCGCCTCGACCCACCGCGTGCGCATCCCCATGGTCGGCCGGGCGAACTCGCTCAACGTCTCGACCTCCGCCGCGGTCGTCGTCTACGAGGCGGTGCGGCAGCGTACGCGGTGACCGGTCGGTACGCGACCGCTCGTCGGGGGTCGATTACGTCGTGAGACGCACCCCGTGCCACGATGCCCCTATGCGCGTCGACCACGTCTCTTTCGCCGCAGAGCCTGCAGGGCTGCAGGCCACCGCCAAGCGCCTCGCGGAGGCCATCGGGGTGGAACCGCTCGACGGCGGCATCCATCCTCGCTTCGGCACGCGCAACATGATCCTGCCGCTGGCTCACGAGCGCTACATCGAGGTCGTCGAGGTCCTCGACCACCCGAGCGCCGACAAGGCCCCCTTCGGCCAGGCCGTGCGCGCCCGCTCCGAGCAGGGCGGCGGCTGGATGGGCTGGGTCGTCGCGGTCGACGACCTCGGCGTCGTCGAGCAGCGCCTCGAGCGCGAGTCGGTCCCCGGGTCGCGCCGCATGCCCGACGGGCGCGAGTTCAGCTGGCGCCAGATCGGCGTCAAGGGCCTGATGTCGGACCCGCAGCTGCCCTTCTTCATCAAGTGGGACGAGGGCTCGGACCACCCGAGCGCCGACAACCACAGCGACGTCGTCATCGAGTCGCTCATGGTCGCGGGCGACCCCGAGCGGGTCCACGACTGGCTGGGCCTGCCCGCCACCGAGACCTCGTCGGTCATCACCTTCGAGTTCGTCGCCCCCCACGGCCAGCCGGGTCTGCTCTCGGTCACCCTGAGCACCCCCAAGGGCACCGTCACCATCTGAGGCATCACCCGCGACGACCTGGTGCCAGGTCGCACGACGAAGGGGGAGGGACCGGGTCACCCGGTCCCTCCCCCTTCGTCATGCCCGGGGCGAGCCCTACGCCCGGCGCAGCCGCAGGCTGCTGAGGACGACGCACACCGAGCTGAAGGCCATCGCCGCGCCCGCGATCATCGGGTTGAGCAGGCCGGCCATGGCGAGCGGGATCGCGAGCGTGTTGTAGCCGAAGGCCCACACGAGGTTCTGCTTGATGACCTGCAGCGTGCGTGCCGACAGCGCCATCGCCTCGGGCACGGAGGCGAGGTCGTCACGCACGAGGACGATGTCGGCGGACTCCATGGCGACGTCCGTGCCCGCGCCCATCGCCATGCCGAGGTCGGCCTGCACGAGGGCGGCGGCGTCGTTGACGCCGTCGCCGACCATCGCGACGACCCGGCCGGACTCCTGCAGCTCGGCGATGCGGGCGTGCTTCTCGTGCGGCTTGACGCCGGCGACGACGTGCTCGGGCTCGATGCCGACCTTCGCCGCGACCGCTCGCGCGTTGATCTCGGTGTCGCCGCTGAGCAGCCAGGCCTCGAGCCCGGCGGCCCGCAGGTCGCGCACCGCCTGGGCGGAGGTCTCGCGCACGTCGTCGGCGACGGTGAGCGCGCCGCGGGCGCGGCCGTCCCACCCGACGAAGACGGTGGTCCCCGGCCGGTCGAGGGTCGCGAGCTCGGCGGGCACCTCGTCGAAGAGCTCGGGCAGGCCGACGGTCACCTCGGTGTCCCCGACGACGGCGCGGGCACCGGAGCCGGGCAGCGCGACGAAGTCGCGGGCGTCGGGGATCTTCAGCCCCTTCTCCTCGGCGCGCGCGACGACCGCCCGGGCGACCGGGTGCTCGCTGCCGCGCTCGACGGCGGCGGCAGCGACGAGAGCGGCGAAGGGGTGCAGCCCGGGCTCGGCGGCCAGACCGGTGAGCCGGGTCCGGCCGGTCGTGATCGTGCCCGTCTTGTCCATGACGACGGTGTCGATGCTGCGGGTGTCCTCGAGGACCTGGGGGCCCTTGATGAGGATGCCCTTCTGCGCACCGCGCGAGGTGCCGACGAGCAGGGCGGTCGGCGTGGCGAGGCCGAGCGCGCAGGGGCAGGCGATGATGAGCACGGTGATGGCGACGCCGATCGCCGTCGTCGCGCTGCCGGACCCGATCCACCAGCCGACGAAGGTGAGCAGCGCGAGGGCGAGCACGACGGGCACGAAGACCGCGGAGACGCGGTCGGCGAGACGCTGGACGTCGGCCTTGCCGGTCTGGGCCTGCTCGACGAGCCGGGTGATCGCGGCGAGCGTCGTGTGCGCACCGACCGCCGTCGCCTCGACGACGAGCCGGCCCGAGGTGTTGATCGTCCCCGCGTCGACCGTGCTGCCCGCCTCGACGTCGACGGGCACGGACTCGCCGGTGACGACCGAGGTGTCGATGGCCGAGACGCCGTCGACGACGACGCCGTCGGTCGCGACCTTCTCACCGGGTCGCACGACGAAGTGGTCGCCGACGCGCAGGTCGTCGACGGGGATGACGACCTCGGTCGTCGCGCGGGTGGTCGCCGAGATGCGCTGGACGGCGACCTCCTTGGCCCCGAGGTCCATGAGAGCGGTGAGCGCGGAGCGGCCCTGCGCCTTGGCCCGCGACTCGAGCCACCGGCCGAGGAGGAGGAAGGCGGTGACCACCGCTGCCGTCTCGAAGTAGTAGTGCCCCTCCTCGCGGGGGTGGTGGCCGGGGCCGACGACGAGCGCGACGCTCGACCACACGAAGGCGGCGGTGACGCCGAGGCTGACGAGCGTGTCCATCGTCGAGGTGCGGTGCCGGGCGGCCGCGACCGCCGCACGGTGGAAGGGCCAGGCGCACCACACGACGACGGGGGCGGTGAGGACGAGCTGCAGCCACGGGTTGGCGGCGAAGGTCCACGGGCCCATGGCGAGCAGGACGACGACGAGCGCGAGCGGCCCGGCGACGAGCAGGCGTCGGCGCAGGTCGTCCTCGCGCACGTGGGTGTGCTCCGGCGGCGCGAGCCGAGTGCCGGGGTCGAGGACGGTCGCGCCGTAGCCGCTCGCCTCGACGGCCCCGACGATCTCGTCGTGGGTGACGTGCCCCGGGTAGGTGACGTGCGCACGCTCGGTCGCGAGGTTGACGCTCGCGCTCACGCCGTCGAGACGGCCCAGGCGCTTCTCGACGCGGGCGACGCACGACGCGCACGTCATGCCGGTGATGGCCAGGTCGACCTCGTGGACGTCGGCGGCGTCCGCGGTCGAGGGGTCGGCGTCGGTGGGGTGGGTGGTGCTCATCGCGGGGCGACCGTGTACCCGGCCTCGTCGACCGCGGCGGCGATGTCCTGCGGGCTCACGTGCCCCTCGCTCGTGAGCGTGACCGGCGAGCTGCCGCCGGCGACGAGCTCGACGGCCACGGCCGAGACCCCGGAGATCTCGCCGAGCTCCTCGGACACGTGCCGGACGCAGTTCTCGCAGGTCATGCCGTCGACGTAGATGGTGGTCTGCTCGCTCATGGTGGTGCTCCTTCGTCGATGGTGGGTGGTCTGGGGGAGGGGCGTCAGGAGCGCACGAGGCGCGCGATCGCCGCGCTGGCCTCGCGCACCTTCTCCTGGGCGGCCTCGTCGCTCTCGCGGGCGGCGTCGACGACGCAGTGCCCGACGTGGTCCTCGAGCAGGCCGAGGCTCACGGCCTGCAGCGCCTTCGTCGCGGCGCTCACCTGGGTGAGGATGTCGATGCAGTACTCGTCGTCGTCGACCATGCGGGCGATGCCGCGCACCTGCCCCTCGATCCGCTTGAGACGCTTGAGGTAGGCGTCCTTGTCGGCGGCGTATCCGGCCACGGCGGTCTCCCTTCGTCCCCTCGAAGATACCCCCAAGGGGTATGAAGGGACAAGCCCTAGGCGGTTACTGGATGAAGCGGAAGAGCGGGCTCGAGGGGCGGATGCGCTCGATGCGCACCGGCGAGGCCTCCATCCGGCGCAGGAGGGGGTCGAGGTCCTCCGGGGCACCGAGCTCGACGCCGACGAGGGCCGGCCCGGTCTCGCGGTTGCTGCGCTTGACGTACTCGAAGAGCGCGATGTCGTCGTCGGGCCCGAGGACCTCGTCGAGGAAGCGGCGCAGCGCCCCGGGCTCCTGCGGGAAGTCGACGAGGAAGTAGTGCTTGCGCCCCTGGTGCACGAGGGCCTTCTCGACGACCTCGGCGTAGCGGGAGACGTCGTTGTTGCCCCCGGAGACGACGGCGACGACCGTGCTGCCCGGCGTGACCCCGAGCTCGTCGAGGTCGATCGCGGCGAGGGCGGCGGTCGCCAGCGACCCCGCGGGCTCGGTGACGATGCCCTCGGTCTGGTAGAGCGCGAGCATCTCGACGGCGACCGCGCCCTCGGCGATGGAGTGCACCGGCGCGTCCGTGGCTGAGACGGCTGAGTAGGTGAGCCCGCCGACCTCGCGCACCGCGGCGCCGTCGACGAAGGGGTCGACGTCACCGATCGCGACCGGGCGGCCCGCCTCGAGGGCGGCCGACATCGACGCCGCCCCGGAGGGCTCGATGCCGACGACCTTCGTCGTGGGGTGGTGCTCGGCGAACCACGTCGCCATCCCGCCGAGCAGACCGCCCCCGCCGACGGGGACGAGCACGACGTCGGGTGCCCCGCCGAGCTGCTCGACGACCTCGAGGGCGACCGTGCCCTGGCCGGCCATCGTGTCGACGTGGTCGAAGGCGGGCACCACCGTCGCCCCGCTCTCGCGGGCATGACGAAGGGCGGAGGCCGCCGCGTCGTCGTAGACGTCGCCGCCGACGACGACCTCGACGTGCTCGCCGCCGAGGGCGGCGACGCGGTCGCGCTTCTGGCGGGGGGTGGTGCGGGGCAGGTAGATCCGGGCCTGCACCCCGAGGCGCGCGCAGGCGTACGCGACGCCCTGGGCGTGGTTGCCGGCGGAGGCTGCGACGACCCCCTTCGCCCGCTGCTCGGGGGAGAGGCGCGCGATGAGGGTGTAGGCGCCGCGGAGCTTGTAGCTGCGCACCGGCTGGAGGTCCTCGCGCTTGAGGAGCACGTGCGCGCCGGTGGCGGTGCTGTGCCGGGCGGAGGGCTGGAGCGGGGTGGGGTCGAGGAGGTCGTGCAGCAGGACCGCGGCCGCCTCGACGTCCTCCGCGCGGATCGGAGAGCTCACGCTCGCAGGCTAGACCTCGTCGCCGACGTCGTGCTGCGAGGTCCGCGCTGCGTCGCGTAGTGTCGGCACCGAGTCAGACGCACACCAGTGCAGAGGGAATCCGGTGAGAGTCCGGAGCTGTCGCGCAGCGGTATGGGTGACTGACGGGGTGAGATCCACTGGGCCAGAAGGCCTGGGAAGGGACCCCGTCGGGACGACCCCGAGTCCGAAGACCTGCTGACTCGCTGGACCCCGACAGGGCCTCGCGATCCGGGCCCCCGACGCACCTGGAGACCCCCGTGTCCCACGACCGCCCCGGCGGCCGGCGGCTGCCCGTCGTGCCGCTGCTGCTCGTCCTGCTCGTCCTCACCGTCGTCAGCGGCGTCGTCTCGCTCGGTCTGGGGTCCGAGCCGCTGCCGCTGCACGGGGTCGTCGACGTCCTGCGCGCCCGGGTCGTCGGCGCTGCGGGCCCGGACCCCGCCCTCGACACCATCGTGTGGGAGCTGCGCGCACCGCGTGCCGTCATGGCGATGGTCGTCGGCGCCGGCCTGGCCGTCGCCGGCGCGTGCATGCAGACCCTCGTGCGCAACCCGCTCGCCGACCCCTACCTCCTCGGGGTCTCGGCCGGGGCCGGCGTCGGCGCCACCCTCGTCATCCTCCTCGGCGCGCTCGCCGGGCTCGGGGTGTGGGCGCTCTCCCTCGGCGCCCTCGGCGGGGCTCTCGTCGCGACCGCCCTCGTCCTCGGCATCTCTCTCGCCCAGGGCGGGATCACCCCCCTTCGCCTCGTGCTCACCGGTGTCGTCATGTCGGCGGCCTTCTCCTCCGTCTCGAGCCTGCTCGTCTTCCTCAGCGCCGACCCGCGGGCGACGCAGTCGGTCCTCTTCTGGCTGCTCGGCAGCCTCTCCGGGTCGGTGTGGCAGCAGGTGCTCCCGCCCGTGCTCGTCGTCGTCGTGTCCGGCGTCGTCCTCCTCGCGCTGCACCGCTGGCTCGACGCGCTGGCTGCCGGACCCGACGTCGCGGGCGGTCTGGGCGTCCCGGTCCGAGAGCTGCGGCTCGCCCTCTTCGTCCTCGTCTCGGTCCTCGTGGGGGTGCTCGTCGCCGTCTCCGGCGGCATCGGCTTCGTCGGGCTCGTCGTCCCGCACATCGCCCGCATCCTCGTCGGCGCGCGGCACCGCTACGTGCTGCCGGTCGCGGCCGCCGGCGGCGCGCTCTTCCTGCTCTGGGTCGACGTCGCGGCGCGGACCGTCGTGCGCCCGCAGGAGATCCCGCTGAGCGTCGTCACCGGGCTCGTCGGGGCGCCGATCTTCCTCGTCCTGCTCGGCAGACGGCACTACTCGTACTCGGGGGGCGCCGGATGACCCACCTGTCCACGACCGGGCTCGCCGTCGAGATCGGTGGGCGCACGATCGTCTCCGGTGTCGACCTCGACGTGCCGCCCGGGTCGATGCTCGCCCTCGTCGGCCGCAACGGCAGCGGCAAGTCCACCCTCATCAGGTCGCTCGTCGGCCTGCGACCCCCGGCCGCCGGCACCGTGCACGTGGACGGGGTCGACCTCGCGCGCCTGTCGTCGCGACGGCGGGCCACCCGGGTGGCCTACGTCGCGCAGGAGGACGGGCCGCCCGAGGACCTCCTCGTCGGCGAGATGGTCGCGATGGGGCGCACCCCGCACCGACCGCCATGGGCCGTCGACGAGCGCTCCGAGCGCGAGCTCGTGCTCGAGGCGCTGCGTCATGTCGGCATGGCCGCGAAGGTCGACCGCCCCTGTCAGCACCTCTCCGGGGGCGAGCGCCGCCGGGTGATGCTCGCCCGTGGCATCGCCCAGGGGTGCGACCTGCTCGTCCTCGACGAACCGACGAACCACCTCGACGTGCACCACCAGGACCAGCTGCTCCAGACGGTGCGTCTCCTCGGGTGCACGGTCGTCGCCGCGGTCCACGACCTCTCGCTCGCGGCCGCCCACTTCGACGCCGTCGCCGTGCTCCACGACGGCGCCGTCCACGCCGTCGGTCGTCCCCGCGACGTCCTCACCCCCGAGCTCGTGCGCGACGTCTTCGACGTCGGCGCCCGTCATCTCACCGACCCGGTCACCGGCCGGGTCCACCTCGTCCTCGGTGCCGGCGCCCCGCCGGTGCCCGCTCCTCGAGAGGCAGTCCTGTGACCCCCCTTCGCCCCGCCCGAGCCGCCCAGGCCCTGTCCGCCGCCGTCCTGCTCGGCTCTCTGCTCGTCGGGTGCGGATCCGCGACGTCGACCACCCGCAGCAGCGCGGACGGCGCCGGCGAGGTGACGGTGTCGACGTGCGGCGAGGACGTGCGATTCCCCTCACCCGCGCAGCGGATGTACGTCGCCGGCGACGGCAACCTGCTCGCGATGGTGCTCGCCGTCGGGGCGCAGGACCAGGTCGCCGGGGCGAGCGGTACGACGGACACGGCGCAGGCCCTCTCGCGGGTCTACGGGTCCGAGGTCGTCGACGGCATCCCCGTCGCCACCCGCGACCAGCCGACGATGGAGAACGTCCTCGCCCAGCGGCCCGACGTCATGCTCGCCGGGTGGAGCTACGGCTACACCGAGGAGCGCCGGCTCACGCCCGAGCTGCTGAGCGGCCGGGGGATCGCGCCGTACGTGCTGTCGGAGAGCTGCCGGCAGGAGGACGGCGCGCGCGGCACGATGCCGCCGTGGGAGGCGCTCTCGGCCGATCTCGAGGCGGTCGGCGCGATCACCGGGCACGTCGACGAGGCGGCCGAGGTCGACGCCGACATCACCCGCCGCCGGGAGGCGCTGGAGGCGGCGCCCCAGGCGGCCGAGCGACCCACGGTCTTCCTCTTCGACTCGGGCACGAAGGAGATCTTCACCTCGGGCGCCTTCGGCGGGCCGCAGGCGATCATCGAGGCGGCGGGGGCGAAGAACGCCACGGCCGACGTCGACGACACGTGGACGACGGTGTCGTGGGAGCGGCTCGTGCGCTCGTCGCCGGACTTCATCGCCTTCGTCGACTACGACGGGCAGACCTTCGAGCAGAAGGTCGAGGTGCTGCGGACCAACCCGGCGACGAAGGACCTCCCCGCGGTGCGCGAGGAGCGCTTCCTCAACCTGCCGATCCCGGCGTGGACGAGCAGCCCGCTCAACATCGACGCGGCGGAGGCGCTGCGCGCCGAGCTCGAGGAGCACGAGCTCGTGCCGGCGAGCGGGATCACGCCCGAGCACGACCTCGAGCCGTGACGCGTCCGACGCCCCGTGACCACGTGGTCCACGGGGCGTCGGCCGCCTGGGGGAGGTTCTTACAGCAGGCCGTGCTCGACGAGCTCTTCTTGCGACATCAGCCGGGAGCGGATGAGGAAGCGCACCCCCTCGGGGGCCTCGACGGAGAAGCCGGACCCCCGTCCCGGCACGACGTCGACGGTGAGATGGGTGTGCTTCCAGTACTCGTACTGGCTCACGCTCATCCAGAACTCGACCGGTGTCGCCGACCCCACCTCGAGCGTGCCGAGGAGGATGTCGGCCTCGCTGGTGATGAAGTCACCCGCGGGGTAGCACATCGGCGATGACCCGTCGCAGCAGCCGCCGGACTGGTGGAACATCAGCGGCCCGTGGGTGCGCTCGAGGCGCTCGACGAGCTCGACCGCGGCGGGCGTGATGTCGACCTTGTCCGAGGGCATGGCTTAGAAGAAGCCGAGCTTGTCGGGGCTGTAGCTGACGAGGAGGTTCTTCGTCTGCTGGTAGTGGTCGAGCATCATCTTGTGGTTCTCGCGCCCGATGCCGGACTGCTTGTAGCCACCGAAGGCGGCGTGCGCCGGGTACTGGTGGTAGCAGTTCGTCCACACGCGGCCGGCCTTGATCGCCCGGCCCATCTCGAAGGTCGTGTGCGCGCTGCGCGACCACACCCCGGCGCCGAGGCCGTAGAGGGTGTCGTTGGCGATCTGCAGCGCCTCGGCCTGGTCGGCGAAGGAGGTGAGCGAGACGACGGGGCCGAAGATCTCCTCCTGGAAGACGCGCATCGAGTTCTTGCCCTCGAAGACGGTCGGCTGGATGTAGTAGCCGCCCGCGAGGTCGCCCTCGAGCTCGAGTTTGTCGCCACCGGTGAGGACCTTCGCGCCCTCCTGCTTGCCGATGTCGAGATAGCTCATGATCTTCTCGAACTGGTCGTTGCTCGCCTGGGCGCCCATCATCGTGTCGGTGTCGAGCGGGTTGCCCTGCTTGACCGCCTTGACCCGCTCGAGGGCGTCGCCGACGAACTGGTCGTAGATCGAGCCCTGGACGAGCGCACGCGACGGGCAGGTGCAGATCTCGCCCTGGTTGAGGGCGAACATCGCGAAGCCCTCGAGCGCCTTGTCGTAGAAGGCGTCCTTGCTGCTCGCGACGTCCTCGAAGAAGACGTTGGGGCTCTTGCCGCCGAGCTCGAGAGTCACCGGGATGATGTTCTGGCTCGCGTACTGCATGATCAGGCGGCCGGTCGTCGTCTCGCCGGTGAAGGCGATCTTGGCGATGCGGGGGCTGGAGGCCAGCGGCTTGCCGGCCTCGACGCCGAAGCCGTTGACGATGTTGAGCACGCCCTCGGGCAGCAGGTCGCCGATGAGCTCGGCGAGCTTGAGGATCGACCAGGGGGTCTGCTCGGCCGGCTTGAGGACGACGCAGTTGCCCGCGGCGAGGGCCGGCGCGAGCTTCCACACCGCCATGAGGATGGGGAAGTTCCACGGGATGATCTGCCCGACGACGCCGAGCGGCTCGTGGAAGTGGTAGGCCATCGTCGTCTCGTCGATCTCCGAGATGCCGCCCTCCTGGGCGCGGATCGCGCCGGCGAAGTAGCGGAAGTGGTCGACGGCGAGGGGGATGTCGGCGGCGAGGGTCTCGCGGACCGCCTTGCCGTTGTCCCACGTCTCGATGACCGCGAGGTCCTCGAGGTTGTCCTCCATGCGCTGGGCGATCTTCAGCAGGATGTTCGAGCGCTCGGTGGTGCTCGTGCGGCCCCAGGCGTCGGCGGCGGAGTGCGCGGCGTCGAGGGCGGCGTCGATGTCCTCCGCGGTGCCGCGGGCGATGGACGTGAAGACCTGGCCGGTGACCGGCGTCGGGTTCTCGAAGTACTGACCACCCTTGGGTGCGACCCACGTGCCGCAGATGTAGTGGTCGTACTTCTCCTTGACCTCGATCGCGCTGTCGGCGCTCCCGGGCTGTGCGTAGACGGTCATGCGTGCCTCCGGCAACTCGTCGGCAGTGCCTCGTCGCGCTGCCGTTGCCGGGACCGTAGGTCGCCCCGGGTTGGTCGAAGGTTGGTCGGCCCGGTCCCCCTTCGCCCGGCGATGACCGGTAAACCCGACGCTGACCGGGCAGCTCGCTGCTGACGCAGACATAACCCGGTCAGTCCTCGGTATCTCGGCCCGCCCGAGGCATCTCGGCCACCCCCCGTAGACGCGCGGACGCCCCCTTCGCCAGGTGACGAAGGGGGCGTCGGGCGCGCTGCGCAGGTCAGTAGCGGATGACCACGCGCCCGTCGATCGCGCCGTCGCGCATCTCGTCGAAGACCGTGTTGATCTCGTCGAGCTCGCGGGCCTGCCACGTGGGCTTGACCAGGCCCCGCGCGTAGAAGTCGATCGCCTCGACCATGTCCTGGCGGGTGCCGACGATGGAGCCACGCACGGTGAGCGCCTTGAGGACGATGTCGAAGATCGGGGCGGGGAAGTCACCCGGCGGCAGGCCGTTGAAGACGATCGTGCCGCCGCGGCGCGTCATGCCGATGGCCTGCCCGAAGGCGGAGGGGTGCACGGCGGTGACGAGCACGCCGTGGGCGCCACCGGTGGCCTCCTGCATCGCCTCAACCGGGTCGGTGGTGCTCGCGTCGACGACGACCTCGGCGCCCAGGCGGGTGGCGAGGTCGAGCTTCGCCTGGGAGACGTCGACGGCGGCGACGCGCAGGCCCATCGCCACGGCGTACTGCACGGCGACGTGACCGAGCCCGCCGATGCCGGAGATGACGACCCACTGGCCGGGGCGGGTGTCGGTGACCTTGAGGCCCTTGTAGACGGTGACGCCGGCGCACAGGATCGGCGCGACCTCGAGCGGGTCGACACCGGCGGGGATCCGCGCGGCGAAGCGCTCGTCGACGAGCATGTACTGCCCGAAGCTGCCGTCGACGGAGTAGCCGCCGTTGGTCTGCTCCTCGCACAGCGTCTCCCAGCCGGTGCGGCAGTGCTCGCACGTGCCGCACGCCGACCACAGCCAGGCGTTGCCGACCATGTCGCCGACGGCGAGCGTGGTCACCCCGTCGCCGAGCTCGACGACCTCGCCCACACCTTCGTGGCCCGGCACGAAGGGGGGCTGCGGCTTGACCGGCCAGTCGCCCTCGGCCGCATGGAGGTCGGTGTGACACACCCCGCTCGCGACGAGCCGGACGAGCGCCTGGCCCGGCCCGGGCCGGGGGATGTCGATCTGCGACACGTCGAGCTTCTCGCCGAACTCACGGACCACTGCTGCCTGCATCGTGCTCATGCTGCGTCTCCTCATCTGGGTGAGGGGACCTGACGGTGCGGCTGGTGGCCGGACGCACCGTCGCGCCCCTGTCGTGCCGCAGACGCTAGGGAGGCGCGGGTAGGTCACAGGTTGGGCGATGTGTCACCGGTCGAGGTGGTCGCGGGGCTTCGCTGGTCGAGGTGCGAGCGCCCGCCAGGGCGCGAGCCTCGAGACCACGTCGTCAGGATTGGACAGGCCGCCCCCGACGATGCCCCACCGGCAGCGAGACGACCTCGAACCTCGTGCTCACGTCAGGAGCGATCGCGCCCTGCCGCGTCGTGGCCTCCAGGCGCGCCCGATCACGTGATGCGTGGGCAGCCACACCGTTCACCTCGCCGGCCGAGGCGCGCAGCACGAGATGCACCCGACCGTCGTCGGTGTCGTCGTCCGAGGAGGCCGGCCGGAGCGCGTGGTGCTCGAGCCTCGCTGTGTCGACGTCGGCCATCGCGTCCTCGGCCTCCCGGTCGGACCCGACGACGGCGAGGACATGTCCTGCCGCTTGCTCGCCCCCGGCTCCGTCCAGCACGAGACGCACGACACCGTCGGGGAGGTCCCGATCAGGTCTGCCCGGCCAGGGCGCGAAGGGCCACCCGGCGCGGCGGTAGCCGATCGGCAGCGAGACGACGCTGAGGTCGCCCGAGGACGTGCCCCGGTCGCGCACGACGCGCTCGGCCGCCCCGCGGGTCGATCGCACGGCGATCCCGATCGGGCCCGCCAGCTCGTCCGGTGCGTCGGGCATCCCCAGCTCTGGAGCACCCAGGAGCACGACGTGCACGACGCCCTCGGTGGGCACGGGGCCGGTGTCGTGCGTCTCCCACGACACCGAGGACGCGGGGTGCCGGGCGACGACGGAGCGCTCGAGGCCTGCTGCCTCGCTCTCATCGGTGACGACAGCGACGAGAGGCTCGACGACGTCCTCGCCGTCGCCGGGCCCGGACCGGGCGAAGACGAGGTAGACCGTCGTGGCCGGCGATGCCTGAGGTGGCTTTCTCACCCGCCGAGCACGTCGTCCACGAGCGCCTTCGCGTCCGCCTGCACCTGCGCGAGGTGCTCGGCCCCGCGGAAGCTCTCGGCGTAGATCTTGTAGACGTCCTCGGTGCCGCTCGGGCGGGCGGCGAACCACGCCGACTCCGTCGTCACCTTGAGCCCGCCGACGGCGGCTCCGTTGCCCGGGGCCTCGGTGAGCTTGGCGGTGATCGGCTCGCCGGCGACGGAGTCAGCGATCACGGCGTCCGGGCTGAGCGAGGACAGCCGCGCCTTCTGCTCGCGGTCGGCGGGTGCGTCGATGCGGGCGTACGCCGGGTCGCCGTGCGCCGCGACGAGGTCGGCGTAGTGCTCTGACGGAGAGCGCCCCGTCTTCGCCTGGATCTCCGAGGCGAGGAGGGCGAGGATGATGCCGTCCTTGTCGGTCGTCCACACCGTGCCGTCGGTGCGCAGGAAGGACGCCCCGGCCGACTCCTCGCCGCCGAAGCCGACCGACCCGTCGAGCAGCCCGGGGACGAACCACTTGAAGCCGACGGGCACCTCCCACAGCTCCTTGCCGAGGTCGGCCGCGACCCGGTCGATCATCGAGCTCGACACGAGCGTCTTGCCGATCCGCTCGCTGCGCCAGCCCGGTCGGGCCCCGCCGTAGAGGTACTGGATCGCCACCGCGAGGTAGTGGTTGGGGTTCATCAGCCCGCCGTCGGGCGTGACGATGCCGTGCCGGTCGGAGTCGGCGTCGTTGCCCGTCGCGATGTCGTACTCGTCCTTGCGCGCGACGAGCGAGGCCATCGCCGACGGCGAGGAGCAGTCCATCCGGATCTTGCCGTCCCAGTCGAGCGTCATGAAGCGCCACGTCGGGTCGACGACCGGGTTGACGACGGTGAGGTCGAGGCGGTGCCGCTCGGCGATGGCCTCCCAGTAGTGCACGGCGGCGCCACCGAGCGGGTCGGCACCGATGCGCACCCCCGCGTCACGGATCGCGTCCATGTCGAGCACCGACGGCAGGTCGTCGACGTAGGTGCCGAGGAAGTCGTAGCGACCCACCTGCGTGATCGCCCGGGCGAAGGGGGTGCGCCCCACCCCGTCGAGACCCCGCCGGAGGTAGTCGTTGGCCGCGGCCGCGATGACCTTCGTCGCGTCCGAGTCGGCCGGCCCGCCGTGCGGAGGGTTGTACTTGAAGCCGCCGTCTCCCGGCGGGTTGTGCGAAGGGGTGACGACGATCCCGTCGGCGAGGCCCGCCCCCTTCGCGCCGAGGTCCTTGCCCCTGTTCGCCCGGAGGATCGCGTGCGAGACGGCCGGGGTGGGTACGACCCCGTCCTGGCTGTCGACGAGCACGGTGACCCCGGCGGCGACGAGGACCTCGATCGCCGTCGTCCAGGCCGGCCCGGAGAGGGCGTGCGTGTCGGCGCCGAGGAAAAGCGGTCCGTCGACCCCCTGCTCGCGGCGGTAGTCGACGATCGCCTGCGTCGTCGCGAGGATGTGCTGCTCGTTGAAGGAGGTCTTCAGCGAGCTGCCGCGGTGCCCCGAGGTGCCGAAGGCGACCTGCTGGTCGACGTCCTCGGGGTCAGGGGTGAGCACGTAGTACGACGACACCAGCTGCGGCACGTCGACGAGGTCGGAGAGCTGCGCCGGCTGCCCGGCCCGATCGGAGGTCATGGCCCGACGCTACCGAAGCTCACCCCGCCGCGGGCCCGCCCCGGTCGAGGTGATCCACGCCGTCAGGTCGGTCGTGGATCACCTCGACCCGAGCTCAGGCGACCGGGGCCGACGCCGCTCAGTGAGCCACCGGCAGGGGCGCGCTCTCGTCGGTCTCGGGCCGGCGCACGAGCAGGCTCGCCGCGACCCCGACGAGGCTGATGCTCGCGCCGACGAGGAAGGCGAGGTGCACGCCCGCGGCCGTCCTGGCCCGCTCGTCGGCACCGCCCGCTGCGGCGGTGTGCTCCGCCGCCGCCATGACGGTGATGAAGAGCGCCGTGCCCACCGCACCCATGACCTGCTGCACCGTGTTGAGCACCGCGCTGCCGTGCGAGTACAGCGCCGGCTCGAGCGAGCCGAGGCTCGCGCTGAAGAGCGGGGTGAAGGTGAAGGACAGCCCGATGTTGAGCAGCACGTGCACGACGACGATCATCGCGATGCTCGTGTCCTCGTGCAGCAGCAGCGACATCAGCCAGAGGGCCACGCTGATGAGCGTCGCGCCGACGGGCAGCAGAGGTCGCGGGCCGAGGGCGTCGTACAGGCGCCCGACGACGGGGGAGAGCAGACCCATCGCGAGACCGCCCGGCAGGAGCAGCAGCCCGGTCTCCAGGGTGCCGAGACCGAGGACGCTCTGCGTGTAGATGGGCAGCAGGACGAGGCTGCCGAAGAGGACGAGGCTGGCCAGCGCGATGAGCACGATCGAGAAGGTGAAGTTCTTCGTCGCGAAGGTGCGCAGGTCGAGCAGGGGGCTGCCCGTGCGCGCTAGGCGCACCTGGCGCAGGACGAAGAGGACGAGCGCGACGACGCCGACGCCGGCCGGGAGCGCGGGGTCGACGGCCTGACCCTCCGACGCGCCCTCGCCGAGGGCCGACAGCCCGTAGACGAGCCCGCCGAAGCCGAGCGCGGACAGGACCACGGACGGGACGTCGAGGTCGACCTCGCGCGGGGTGGTGACGTCGACCATCTTCTTCGCCCCGACGACCAGCGCCACCACCGCGACGGGCAGGACGACGACGAACATGAAGCGCCAGCTGAGCACGCTGAGCACGAGCCCGGAGATCGTCGGGCCGATGGCGGGCGCGACGGCGATGACGACGGAGATCGTGCCCATCGTGCGGCCGCGGGCGTGCGCCGGCACGAGGCTCATCGCGGTCGTCATGAGCAGCGGGATCATGATCGCGGTCCCGCTGGCCTGCACCACCCGGGCGAGCAGCAGCACCCCGAAGCCCGGGGCGAGGGCCGCGAGCAGCGTGCCGGCGGTGAAGAGCGACATCGCGAGCAGGTAGATCGGCCGGGTGTGGAAGCGCTGCAAGAGGTAGCCGGTCACCGGGATGACGACCGCCATCGTCAGCAGGAAGCCGGTGGTGAGCCACTGCGCCGTGGCCGCGGTGATGCCGAGGTCGACCATGAGGGTCGGCAGGGCGACGCTCATGACCGTCTCGTTGAGCACGACGACGAAGGTCGACACCACGAGGATGCCGATGACGAGGCGGTTGCGTGCGGTGTCGTCGGCGTCGAGCCGAGGGGGCGCCGCGGGGTCGTGCGGCGAGATCGCCACGGAGTCGGTCACTGGTGCTCCTCGTGAGGTCTGGCGGGGCCAGGGGTGGGGGCCGGGCGGGCTCGGCTCTGAGCGCCGCGGCGGTGTGCGCGCCGGTCGGGGGCGATCGGCGAAGGGGTGTCGTACGGGGGTGGTGCGGGGCCGGCCTAGCGCCGGCTGATCGCCGCGGCCGCCGAGGAGACCGCGGCCACCGTGGCCGGGTCCTCCAGGCACGTGCGCAGCGCTGCGTCGTGCACCGGGCGGGCGGCGGCGAGCAGGTCCCGCCCGTCGTCGGTGAGCTCGGTGTAGATGCCCCGGCGGTCGGACGCGCAGATGACCCGTCGCAGCAGACCGCGCGACTCGAGCCGCCCGACGAGACGCGTCGCCGCCCCGGTGGTGAGCGCGGCGACGCAGGCGACGTCCTGCATCCGCAGGTGGGCGTCGACCTGCTCCTCGAGGATGTCGAGGACGGTGAACTCGACGAGCGAGAGCCCGACCTGCGCGACTGCCGTCGACAGCGCGTGGTCGACATGGCAGTGCGCCGACCTCATCGCGCGCCAGTCGGCGACGAGGTCACGGCGCGGGTCGGCCCCGGCGGACCAGCGCAGGGCCGCCGCGGCGTCGTCCACGGGGCGCTGGGTGATCTCGGTCGTCGTCACCGGGCGAGCATACATCTGCAGGCGTCGATAGCCGTCGCGTGCAGATATCCGCTCGTGCAGAGACCCCGGGAGGCGGGCAGGACGCATTCACTCGCCGCGTGCGGCGCGCAGCGCGAGCAGCTCGGCGCGAAGGGGGTGCCCCCCGGGCGTCGCGTCGACCCGGTCGAGGGCGAGGTCGACGACCTCGGTGTCGTAGGGCGCGGCCTCGGCGTAGCGCACGACGGCAGCCGGGTCGGGGTCGGCGATGAGGCTCTCGCGCACCGCGACCGCGAGGTACTCCGCCGTCTCGGTGAGGCCGGGGGAGTCGGTGCCGGGCACGAGGTCCCCGCCATACGCCTCGACGGCCGCGCGCACGTCACCCCGGCGCACGGCCTCGCGCACCGTCGCGACGTCGGAGGTGACGGGCAGGTCGAGACGGTAGGGCCGCGAGGCGAGGCGACCGCCCAGCGCCGACCGCAGGTGCGAGACCTCCGCCTTGAGGGTGCCGAGCGAGACGGCCCGGTCGCCGTAGAGCTGGGCGTGCAGCTGCTCGAGCGAGAGGCCGTCGGGGTGCAGGACGAGCAGCGCGAGGATCTCGCCCTGCCGCCGGGTGAGGAGCAGGCGGCTGCCGTCGAGCCAGCCCTCGACCCGGCCGAGCAGACGCAGGTGCAGGCCGTCGAGCGGCGTCTCCTGCCGGTAGGCACCCGGCTCGGTGCCGAGCCGCAGCCGGCTCTCGACGAGCCGGGCGAGGGCCTGCGCCGTCGTGCCGCCGAGCGGGTGCGCGCGGTCCCACGTCGTCGACAGGTCGAGCACGCCGAGCTGCGCGCCGGTCACCGGGTCGTGGACCGGGGCGGCCCAGCACACCCACGAGTGGACGATCGGGGCGTAGTGCTCGGCGGAGAAGACCGTCGTCGTGCGGTCGGTGCGCAGCGCGAGGTTGAGCGCGTTGGTGCCGATGCTCTCCTCGTCCCACCGGCCGCCGGCGACGAAGTTCACCGACTCGGCCCGGCGCCGCATGACCCGCCCGCCGTAGGTCCACAGGATGCGGGTCTGCGGGTCTGTCACCGCGACGACGAGGTCGCCGTCGTCGGCGACCGACCGCAGCTCCGCCTCGAGGTCGGACACGGCTCGTCCGAGCGTCGACTGGGTGAGGTAGGCCGAGGTCTCCGCCTCGTCGGACATCGGCGCGCTGCTCGGCGCGCTGCTCAAGGTGGCCTCGCTGCGACGCCACGAGTCGAGGATCTCCGGGCGCACCGGGGCCGGCTCGTCGGGGCGGTCGTCGTCCGTGCGCTCGACCCAGCCCTCCCACGCGCGCTCGACCGCGCGGCGCTGCCCGTGCAGGCCGTCGCCGGTGGATCGGGTCATGGCTCCCCCTTCGCGTCGTCGCGGGGCACCCAACCTAGCGCCAACTCCGAGCCGGCGGGAGGGCTTCGCTCAGCGGCGGGCGGGCCGCAGACGCACGCCCTGGCCGGGCACGAGCTGCGCGAGCAACGGCAACGAGGCCGGCACGACCACGGCGCACACCGGGTAGCCGCCGGTCGTGGGGTGGTCGGCGAGGAAGACGACCGGCTCACCGGACGGGGGCACCTGCACGGCGCCGGGGACGACCCCTTCGCTCGGCAGCTCCGCGTGCACCGCTCGCTCGACGGCCGGCCCGCTGAGGCGCACCCCGACCCGGTCGCTGCGGCTGCTCACCACGTAGACGGCGCTCGTCAGGGTGCGCCACGCCTCGTCGCTCACCCAGTCGCGCCGCGGGCCGGGGTCGACCTCGAGCGCCGGGTCGCTCGACCACGTGCGCACGGGTGCGACGTCGACCGGCACGACGGGCACCTCGTCCACCCTCCCGAGAGGCACCCTCGTGCCCGCGCCGAGCGGCAGCGGGGCGATGCCCGAGAGCACGTCCTGGCTGGCCGAGCCGAGCACCGGCGCGACCGCCAGCCCGCCCCGGACCGCGAGGTAGGAGCGCAGGCCGTGCGCCGGGGACCCCACGCGCAGCCGCGCGCCCGCCCTCAGGACGAAGGGGGAGCCCACCCCGACCGGGGTGCCGTCGACCTCGACGGGGGCGTCGGCGCCCGTGACGACGCACCACCGAGTCGCCGTGAGCCCCACCTCGAGCCCGCCGAGGGTCGCCTCGACGACCGAGGCCCCCTCGGGGTTGCCGAGCAGGCGGTTGGCCAGGCGCAGCGAGGCCCGGTCGGCGCCACCGGACCGGGGCACGCCGAGACCGGCCAGACCCGGCCGGCCGAGGTCCTGCACCGTGCTCAGCAGGCCGGTGGCGTGCACGACGAGCTCGGCGGGGCGCTCGCTCACGACACCTCCACGAAGCGCACCCGGTCGCCGGCCCGCAGCAGCGCCGGCTCCTCCCGGTCGAGGTCCCACAGGACGAGGTCGGTGGAGCCGATGAGCTGCCAGCCGCCGGGCGAGGACCGCGGGTAGACCGCGGTGAGCCCGCCCGCGAGCGCCACCGCGCCCGGCGGCACGGCCGTGCGGGCCTCGTCCCGTCGGGGCACGTGGAGGCGCTCGTCGACGCCGCGCAGGTAGGCGAAGCCGGGCGCGAAGCCGACGAAGCCGACCGTGCACTCGACGCCGGTGTGGGCCGCGACGACCTCGGCGCGGCTCAGACCGGTGAGCCGCGCGACGTCGTCGAGGTCGGGGCCGTCGTAGCGGGTCGGCACCTCGACGAGCCGGCCGACGACCTCGTCCCCGTCGACGGGGGCGAGGGTGCGCAGCCGCTCCTGGGCGGCCGCCCGGCTCGCCTCGTCGACGAAGGTCACGAGCACCGTCCGGGCTGCAGGGACGGACTCGAGGACGCCCGGCAGCGCGGCGGCGACCACGGCGCGGTGCAGCGCGAGGGTCTGCGCGTCGTCGGGCGCCTCGAGCAGGGTCGCGCGGCGGCCGTAGGGCAGGAGGGTCGTCATCGGCTCAGGCGAAGGGGGCGACGCGCACCCCGGCGTCGACGAGGGCGTCGCGGACCCGGCGCGCGATGTCGACGGCGCCGGGGGTGTCGCCGTGCACGCACACCGAGGCGGCGTCGACGGCGACGCTCGAGCCGTCGACCGCGACGACGCTGCCCTCGAGCACCATCTGCAGCGCCCGCCGGACGACCTCGCCGGTGTCGTGGACGACGGCGCCGGGCTCGTCGCGGGGCACGAGGGTGCCCTCGGCCGTGTACGCGCGGTCGGCGAAGACCTCGTGCACCGGGCGCAGCCCGGCCGCCTCGGCCTGCTCCAGCCAGACCGCCCCGGGCAGCCCGAGGACGACGGTGCCGGGGGCGCCCGCGACGACGGCGGCGACGACGGCGGCCGCCTGCCCCTCGTGGGTGACGACGGCGTTGTAGAGCGCCCCGTGCGGCTTGACGTAGCGCACCTGCGTTCCCTCCGCCCGGGCGACGCCCTGCAGCGCGGACAGCTGGTAGAGGACGCTGTCCTCGAGCTCCGCGGGGTCGATGTCGACGAAACGACGCCCGAAGCCCAGCAGGTCCGGGTAGGAGACCTGGGCGCCGACCGCGACCCCGCGCTCCGCGGCGCGGCGGCACACCCGCCGCATGTGCGTGGGGTCGCCGGCGTGGGCCCCGCACGCGACGTTGGCGCTGCTCACGACCTCGAGCAGGCCGTCGTCGTCGGTGAGCCGCCAGACGCCGAGCCCCTCGCCGAGGTCGGCGTTGAGGTCGACGGTTCGGCCTGCGGGCTGCGCCGCGGTCGGGGTGCTCATCGCCCGAGGTGCTCTCGCACGAGCCGGGCCGGTGCCCGGCTGGCCCAGGCGTCGGTGAGGACCTCCTCGAGCTCGGCGCGGGTCAGCCGGGGCAGGTCGCGCTCGCGGAGCAGGACGGTGCGCGGGCTGCGGTCGACGTGGGGCGTGGTGAAGAAGGGGGAGTCGTCGGCGACGAGCGCCCCCTTGTCCTGCTGCCCGGGCACCGAGATGGCCATGACGTCCTCCATGAGCGCGCCGGTCTCGGGGTCGACGGCATCGCGCTGCTCACCGCGCCAGATGACGAAGCCCTTGTCGCGCACCTTGTACGTCGGCTTGTCCCCCCACGACGTGCCGAGGGTGACCTCGGGCAGCGCGCTCGCGATGTCGTGCACGTCCTGCACGCCGGCCGGCTCGTCCCCGCTCATGCGCTCGACGCTACCGCTGCGGACCGACGCCCTCACCGCGGCAGACGGACCCTCACGAAGTGCGGGCGGTAGCGCAGCGGGTCGGCGAGCACGCGCCCGACGTCGGTGTCGTTCGTGCTGTAGGAGGCCACCACGCTGCCCGACGCCGGGAAGAGGGTCGGGTGGGCGAGCGGCATGTAGCGCAGCTGCCCGGTCGCGCCCTGCGCGACCGGGGCGACCACGGTGCCCGACGACCACGGGCCGGTGGGTGCGTCGGCGGTCCACACGGTGATGTCGCTGCCGAGCAGGTCGTTGCGCTTGCTCAGCGCGTACCAGCGCTCGTCCTGGGTGAAGACGCTCAGCGTCTGCGAGACCCCGTCGCGCGCCGGGATCATCTCGCGAGCGTCGTCCTCGCGCACCGACCACCCCGAGCCGTCCCAGTAGCGCCAGCGCGCCTGGTGGAGGAGGTCGTCGGGCCGGACCCGGGCGACGCGGAGGGAGTACCCCCACGCCTGGTCCGTGCCCGGGTTGGCCGTGCCGAAGACGTACAGCCACCGGTCGTCGCCGCTGCCCACGAGCGTCGTGGCGGCGCCCCACGTCGGGTGCTCGCGGCCGGCGCGGTCCGGCCCGATGTCGCGCTGCTCGAGCAGCTGCGGGGTCCCGCCGAGCGGCACGACGAAGACGGCGACCGACAGACCGAGGTTCTCGAAGTCGAAGGCGTCCGACCCCGTCGTGCGCACCCGCTGGGTCGTCACGTAGAGCAGGTCGTACCCGGTGCGGTGGTCCACGACCGTCGACATCGGCCAGTAGCCGACCGGGCTCTCGCCGGGTCGGGCCCGGTCGGGTACGAGCGCTCCGCCGGCCTCGGGCACGACCGCCCGGATGCAGCGCTTGTCGGTGACGAGCATCGAGTTGCGCACGTACCTCGGCCCCGCCGGACCCTCGCGCAGCGTGTCGCCGAAGAGCCACGCCCGCCGGCCGTCCTGGAGCAGCGCGTCGGCCCCGACGTCCCCACCGCGGAAGTCGTCGGTGCCGCGCAGCCCGGCGATCCGGTTGAGGTCGGCCACCGACGTCACCGGTCCCGAGCGCACGCAGTCCGCGCTCGCGGCGAGCGAGGCGAGGCGGGGTGCGGCGGCGACCTCGGAGCGCGGCACGACGACGGCGAGCGCGAGCATCGCGGCGGTGAGCGGCACGACGACGCCGAGGACGCGCACCCGCCACCCTCGGACCCCGCCGACCTGGCGCAGCCCCTCACCGCCGACCGGCGCCGGCACGTCATGACGTCGCCGGACCACCCGGGCGAGGGTGATGACGAGCAGCGACGCGACGAGCCAGACGAGGACGACCGTCACGGGGACGACCGCGAGCTCGCGGTGCAGGCTCACCGCGGTCGCCGCATCGACCCCGGCCCCGGGCACGCCGAGGGCGGCGAGGTCCGACCACGGCCGGCCGACGAGGGTCGGGTCGACGCGGGCGAGCACCGGGGCGCCGGTGGCGAAGAAGGCGACGACGGCCAGCCCGAGCCCCGCCCACCCGAAGAGCGCCTCGAGGGCGAAGGTGAGGGCCGCGCCCGTCCCGGCGACCGCGGCCGGCACGAGGACCTCGGCCCACGTCCCGCCGCGCAGCGCGAGCTGGCCGATGACCGCGCCGCCGACGACGGAGAGCGCCCCGACGACGAGCGTGCGCCGCAGCCCGTGCCGCAGGTCGCGGGCGACGGGACCGTCACGCAGGCTCGTGCCGACGGCGAGGACGAAGCCGAGGAGCAGGGCGAGCGCCACGGCGAGGCGGGCGGCCCCCTGGCGCTCGTCCGCGTCGGCGGGGCCGACGACGTCGACGGCGACGAGGCGGTCGATGCGCCGCTCGACCTCCTCGACCCGGTCGCGGATCGCGGCGTCGAGGAGGTCGTCGTTGCTCGACGCGAGGAGCAGGCGGTCGGTCGACCCGTCGAGGTCGACGACGAGGGCCGCGCGAGCGGACCCGTCGGCCAGGGCCGCACGGGCGCTCTCCTCGTCGGCCACGGCGTGCAGGTCGAAGGGGTCGCCCGGCAGGTCGTCGTACTGGCGGGCGACGCTCTCGGCGACGACCGGGTCGCCGACGACGACGGCGGGCACGGCGTGGGGGACGAGGTCGTCGGACCCGGCGAGGACGAGCGCGGCCCAGGCCACCTCGGCGACGACGACGAGCGCGAGGAGCGCGGAGACGACGGGCGGCGAGATCTGCCGCCAGCGCGGGCGGTCTGGTGCCGTGCTCGCGATCGTCGTCACCCCCTTCGCCTTCGTCCGGTCCCGCGAAGCCTAGGCGGGACACGGCTTTGACCAGGCCCCCGCTGCTGGGGGAGGCTCGCGCCATGACGCAGACCCCCCTGGCAGCATCGAGCGACCCCACCCCGATGATCGCCAGGGTCGGTGCGAAGTTCGCCTACGCGACGACGTCCGTCGACGCCGCGCTCATGTCCTTCGCCGTCTCCGACGCGCACGTCGTGCTCGACGAGACGATCCTCGTCCACGCGGCCGGCGAGCAGGTCGAGCCGGTCGAGCTGCGCGGCGACCACGGCACGCGCCTGCACCTCGTCGAGGGCGTGGGTACCGGCTGGCTCGAGGTCACCTACGAGGCGACCGTCGACATCACCCGGCCGACCGACGCGCCCACAGGCCTCGGTGTCGAGCTGGACCGCTGGCTGTACACGCGGCCCAGCCGGTACGCCGAGTCCGACCGCCTCGGGGCGGTCGCCGCCCGGAGCTTCACCGGTGTGCGGGGTCGTGACCTCGTCGACGCCGTCGCGGCGTACGTCTACGACAACTTCGCCTACGTCTCCGGCAGCTCCCGGGGCACCGACGGCGCGGTCGACACCCTCCTCGCCGGTCGCGGCGTGTGCCGCGACTTCGCCCACGTCGTCGTCGCCCTGCTGCGCGCCCGGGGCGTGCCCGCCCGCCTGGTCTCGGTCTACGCGCCGGGACTGGAGCCGATGGACTTCCACGCGGTGGCCGAGGCCTGGGTCGAGGGCGCGTGGCACGTCGTCGACGCGACCCGCCTCGCCCCCCGTCAGTCGCTCGTGCGCATCGCGACCGGTCGCGACGCCGCAGACACGGCCTTCCTCACGACGAGCAACGGCACGATGCGCTTCAACCGCCAGGAGGTCACCGCCGCGCTCGTCGAGGGTGACCTGCCCACGGACGACCACACCAAGGGCGTGCGCCTGGCCTGAGCCGCCCGCCGGGAGCGCCCGGTGGCTCGGTCAGACCCAGATCGCCGCGGCGATCCCGTCGCTCGCCGTCTCGGGCGGGTCCGGCAGGCTGTGCGCCGCGCCGGTCGCGTACCGGTGCGCGGTCCAGGCGACGGCGACGGCGTCCAGGACGTCGTCCGTGCCGTACCCGCTGCCCGAGAGCACGCTCGGGGGGAGCAGACCGACCTGGCGGAGCACGTCGAGCCGGGCGGCGACGCCCTCCTCGGTGCGCTTGCCCGGTTGCACCGGCGCGCCCGCCATCGCCGCGAAGCTCACCTCGGGGTGCACCTCGAGCACGCGCACGGTGGGGCGCGAGCGCACGTAGCGGTCGGCCTCGAGCACCTTGGGCGTGAGGGCGAAGGACTGGGCCGAGACGCCCTGCCCGGTGAGCGGGCGGTTGATCGCGTCGGCGGCGGCCCGGTCCGGCGCCGACCAGGCAGGCCGGGTCATCGTCGTGAAGACGCTCGACGCCTTGCCCGGCAGCGCCTGGCGCGCGAGGCGGTCGGCGGCGCGCAGCCCGGAGTCCGGCAGCCCGATGGGGATGTCGACACCGACGACGACGAGCTCGGGGTGCTGCTCACGGACGGTCTCGACGAGCGCCTCGAGCGAGCCGGCGACGACGACGGAGGGTCGGGGGCGACCCGGTGCGAGGACGGCGCCGACCCACCCGGAGCGGCAGCCGTCGACGCCGAGGACGGCGGTCGTCACCTCGAGCGGGGCGAAGGGGGACTCGACGTCGGCGTCCTCGAGGGCCGCGACGGCCCCGGCGTCGCCCCCTTCGTCCGGCGCGTCCACGAAGACCGGCCGCAGGTCGACGCCCAGGGCGTCGGCGAGCCGGCGCAGGGCGCGGGCGGCCTCGACGAGCTCGACCGCCGGGTCGCCCGCCACCATCAGCGCAGGTGGTCGACGAGCTCGGGCGCCAGGCCGACGTAGGTCGCCGGGGTCATCGCCGCGATCCGCTCCTCGACCTCGGGCGGCAGGCCGAGCCCGCGCACGAAGGTCACGAGGTCCTCCTGGCCGATCCGGCGGCCGCGCGTCAGCTCCTTGAGGCGCTCGTACGGCTCGTCCATGCCGGGCACGCCCTGGGCGCCGAGGGCCCGCATCGCCGACTGGACCGGCTCGCCGAGCACCTCCCAGTTCGCGTCGAGGTCGGCGGCCATCGCCTCGGGCACGGCGTCGAGACCGGCGAGCCCGCGGGCGACGTTGTCGAGGGCGAGGATCGAGTGGCCGAGCGCGGTGCCGATGTTGCGCTGCATCGAGGAGTCGGTGAGGTCGCGCTGGAGGCGGCTCTGCACGAGCGTCGTCGCGAGGACGTCGAGCAGGGCGTTGCTCACCTCGAGGTTGGCCTCGGCGTTCTCGAAGCGGATGGGGTTGACCTTGTGCGGCATCGTCGAGGAGCCGACCGTGCCCTGGCCGCGCACCTGGGCGAAGTAGCCCATGGAGATGTAGGTCCAGACGTCGGTGCACAGGTTGTGCAGGATGCGGTTGAAGCGGGCGATGTCGGCGTAGAGCTCGGCCTGCCAGTCGTGGCTCTCGATCTGCGTCGTCAGCGGGTTCCACGTCAGGCCCAGGCCCTCGACGAAGGTCCGGCTGATGTCCTGCCAGTCGGCCTCGGGCACGGCCGCGAGGTGCGCGCCGTAGGTGCCCGTCGCGCCGTTGATCTTGCCGAGGTGCTCGGCGCCGGCGACCCGGGTGACCTGACGGCGCAGGCGGTGGGCGAGGACGGCGAGCTCCTTGCCCATCGTCGTCGGGGTCGCGGGCTGGCCGTGGGTGTGCGCGAGCAGCGGCAGGTCGCGCAGGTCCTGGGCCATCGTCGTCAGCGCGGCGAGGAGCGACTCGGCGCGGGGGAGCCAGACCTGCTCGACGGCGCCCTTGACCATGAGGGCGTAGGAGAGGTTGTTGACGTCCTCGCTCGTGCAGCAGAAGTGGATGAGCTCGGCGAGACCGCGGTCGGCCTCGGCGGGCGTGATCTGGCGCAGCCGTGCCTTGAGGAAGTACTCGACGGCCTTGACGTCGTGCTGCGTGACCTTCTCGGTCGCCGCCATCTCGTCGATCTCGTCGGGCCCGAAGGTCTGCACGACCTCGCGCAGCGCGGTGACCTCGTCGTCGGTCAGGCGGCGCACGCCGGGCACGACCTGGCGCTCGGTGAGGTGGATGAGCCACTCGACCTCGACGTGCGTGCGCATCCGGTTGAGCGCGGGCTCCGAGAGGTGGTCGACGAGGGGGGCGACGACGGGGCGGTAGCGCCCGTCGAGGGCTCCGAGGGCGATCGGCGGGGTCGCTGCGGCGAGGCTCTGCATGGGGTCATCCTCCCAGGACGTCGCGGTGGGGGCGACGCGGTGTCCGCGCTAGCGGTCGAGCTCGCGGCGCACGTGCTCGACGACGCCGCGCGCGGCCGGGACGACCTCGGCGTACGTCCGCTCGAAGTCGGCGTCGTCGCCGTACCAGGGGTCGGCCATCTCCTGCGCGGCCTCGGCGAGCCCGGCGGCGTCGAAGGAGCGCAGCATCCTCACCTTCGCCTTGTCCTGGGGCGTCGGCGCCAGGCGGCGCAGCGTCGAGTAGTGGCCGTGGTCGGCGGCGAGGACGAGGTCGAGCTCGGCGAACCACCGCCGCTCGAAGGCCCGGGCGCGGTGCAGCGCGTGGCTCGGGTGGTCGTGGCCGTGGCGGCGCAGCACCTCCAGGGTGCGCGGGTCGGCGGGGTTGCCGACCTCCCAGGCGGTCGTGCCGGCGGAGTCGACGACGACCGCCTCGCCGAGGCCCTCGTCCTCGAGCAGCTCGCGCAGCACGAGCTCGGCCATGGGAGAGCGGCAGATGTTGCCGGTGCACACGACGCAGATGCGGTAGGCGCGGCTCACAGCCCGACCGCCGCGCGCAGCTCGCCACCGGTGTACGTGCGGTGCTCGCCGTCGGAGATCGACTGGCCCTCGGCGGCGACGACGAGCTCGACGAGCCGCTCGCTCACGGGGGTGGCGATCCCGTAGCGCTCGCCGAGCGCGACGACCATGCCCTGCAGCTCGTCGATCTCCGTGCGCCGGTGGCGGCCGAGGTCGTCGGCCATCGAGCTGCGCGCCTGCGGCGTCACCGCGAGCGAGGTGCGGGCCAGCCCGGCGAAGACGGGGGTCGGGCTGCGCAGCACCGTGGGCATGAGGGCGGCGGGCAGGGGGCCCATCCGTGAGGGGGTCACCCCGGCGGCCTTGCTCACGGCGAGCGCCTCGGCCTGGCAGGCGGCGAGCACGCGGCGGTAGTCGGGGTCGCGCAGCTCGTCGCGCAGGGGCCGCCCGGACAGGGCGTTGACCGCGTTGTTGAGGTTGAGCAGCAGCTTGTTCATGAGCACCGGGCGCATGTCCGGCTCGACGGCGACGGAGAGCCCGCCGCGTCGCGCGGTCCGCACGAAGGGGTCGACCCTCGGGTGGTCCTTGACGGTGATGCCGCCGCTCGTCGTCGCGAGGTAGACCGCGTCGTCCGTCGCGACGACGTTGTGGTGCACGACCGCCGAGAGCACGAGCGGACGGCTGGCCCGCGAGGGGAAGGCGCGCTGCAGGCCCTCGTCGAGGACCTGGGCGTTGCGCACGCCGTTCTGCAGCGAGATGACGACGGTGTCGGTCGTGAGGTACGGCCCGATCTGGGCCGCGATGTCGTGGTTGGTCACCGTCTTCGTCGTCACGAGGACGACCTCGGCGCCGGAGACGGCGCTCACCTCGGTGTCGAGGTGCAGCCGGTCGGCGGGCACGTGCCAGGCGGCGCCGCGCATCGTCGTCGCCGTGAGCCCCCGCTCGCAGATCGCGTCGACGACCCGGGCCCGGCCGACGAGGGTGACGTCGGCGACCGACGCGAGGTGGGCCCCGACGTAGCAGCCGATGCTGCCTGCGCCGACGACCGCGATGCGCACCCGTGCTCACCCCCTGCCGTCGGCGTCATGACGCCGTGCGGCGCCGCGGCCGATCCTAGCCGCGGCGCCGCACCGCGCCGGTGAGGCGGGGTCTCAGCGCGTGCGCTGCAGCCCGCGCTGCCCGTCGTGCAGCTCGAAGGACGCCTGCGTGTACGCGGCGGCGTCCGTCGACGTCACGCTCGGCAGCGAGCGGTAGTCGACGCTCATCTTCTCCTTGGTGATCGCGGTGCGCACGTACCCGCGCTGGTCGGCGGAGAAGCGCAGGTGCGGGTTGAGCGCCATGTTCGGGCTCTGCCACGTCGGGCTGCCGTTGCCCGTCGAGGTGATCGAGCTGCACACGAGCTCGGAGCCGACGACCGGCGAGT
The DNA here is from genome assembly GCF_040900765.1 of Janibacter sp. Y6. NCBI lineage: Bacteria > Bacillati > Actinomycetota > Actinomycetes > Micrococcales > Intrasporangiaceae > Janibacter > Janibacter sp. Y6. Next base: position 48,262 of record NZ_JAKLYZ010000006.1, on the reverse strand, counting down.
CGGTGTCCTGGTAGTCCAGACGCAGGTCGTTGGCCCAGTGCTTGTGCACGTCGCCGGTGAGCACGACGGGGTTGCGCACCCCGGCGTCGACCCAGCCCTGGGTGATCCGCCGGCGCGAGGGCACGTAGCCGTCCCACCCGTCCATCGAGGTGCGGTACGACGGGCCGGCGAGCGCGTCCTGCTCGGCGAAGAAGACCTGCTGGCCGAGCACGTCCCAGCGGGCCCGCGAGCGCTCGAAGCCGTCGAGCAGCCAGCACTCCTGCGCCATGCCGGGCAGCGACCGGGTCTCGTCGAGGCGCTCGTCGCAGTCGGTCGTCCAGCCGTCGCCGCAGGCCTGGTCGTCGCGGTACTGGCGCGTGTCCATCATGTGGAAGGTCGCCAGACGGCCCCAGTGCAGGCGGCGGTAGATCTTCATGTCCGCACCGCGCGGCACGGAGGCCCGGCGCAGCGGCATGTTCTCGTAGTACGCCTGGAAGGCCTGGGCGCGGCGCCGCACGAAGCGGGCGGTCGTGTCGTTCCACTGCGCGGCGTCGGAGTTCTCCGGCACGTCGTCGGCCCAGTTGTTGTCGACCTCGTGGTCGTCCCACACGACGAGCCACGGCGCGGTGGCGTGGGCGAGCTGCAGGTCGGGGTCGGACTTGTACTGGGCGTGGCGCTGGCGGTAGCTCGCGAGGTCGACCGTCTCGGGGCCGTCGTGGTCACGGACGTTGCCCGTGGGGGAGAGGTAGGACTGCTTCGTGTACTCGTACTGGTAGTCGCCGAGGTGGAGCACGAGATCGGGCTGGTCCTGCGCCAGACGCCGGTACGCGGTGAAGTACCCGTGCTCGTACTGGCTGCAGCTGGCGAAGGACATCGCGAGCACGGCCGGCATCTCGTGCCGGGCGGGGGCGGTCATGGTGCGCCCGACGGGGCTGAGGTGGCCGCCGACCCGGAAGCGGTACCAGTACTCGCGACCGGACTGCAGCCCCCGCGGCTCGACGTGCACCGCGTAGCCGCTCTCGGCGCGCGCCTCGACGACGCCGCGCTCGACGACGCGGCGCATCTGCGGGTCGCGGGCGATCTCCCACCGCACCGCGTACGGGCGGCGGGCCATCCCGCCCAGCCCGTCCTCGGCGGTGGGGTCGACGGCGAGCCGGGTCCACAGGACGACGCTGTCGGGGAGGGGGTCGCCGGAGGCGACGCCGAGCTCGAAGGGGGACACCCGCGGGCTCGCCGAGCGGGCGAGCGGGCGGGTGCCGGGGGCGCCGGTGGCGCTGCCGGGGGCGGCGAGGACGGTGAGGGCTCCGGCGGCGGCGCCACCGGACAGGACGGTGCGGCGGGTGATCTCCATGACCGCGATGCTCGTGCGCCGGGGTGCACCCCTGGCGCCCTGCTGATGACCACCGCGTGAGCGGCTGGTCAGGGTTTCGTCAACTGCGGCTCAGGCCGCGACGCTCCCGCTGCTCTCTCCGTGCTTCTTGCACGTGGCGGTCCACTGCTGCCCCTCGCTGGTCACCGTGAGCTCGCGGCGGCAGGTCGTGCAGTACGTGGGCGGGGTGGTGGCCAGGGCCTGGGTGCAGGCGGAGTGGCCGGACTTGTTCGCGCTGCGGCCGCAGTGGGCGCAGTACGTGGCGGCGACGACCGGGGGGATGGCCCCGAGAGTGTCGGGGTCGGAGTAGCCGGAGTCGGCCGCGTACGGGATGTCGGACATCTCGTCCTCTCGTGTGTCGGTAGGGCCCGGCCAGCGTACGTCGCCCCTCGGGCGGCGCCTACCCGCGTGCTGCGGGGGCGCCGCCCAGGGCGGGCCGACCGGGTCAGCCGCCGAGGATGTCCCCGAGCGAGCTGCTGCTGCTCTTGTGCCCGCCGTCGACGACGGACTCGGCCGGCTGCACGAGGACGTAGCCCTGGCCGCCGAAGGCCATCTGGAAGGTCTCCCCGGTGCCGCCGCGCACCATCGACTTGAAGCCGCCCGTGTCGACGCGGATGTCCATCGACACCCCGGCCGTCCACAGGACGACCGCCTGGGCGTCGCCGAAGGTCGGCGCCGTCGCGACGTCGAGGGCGACGGGCTCCCCCTTCGTCGTGATCGCGACGTACCCGGTGCCGCGCAGGGTGACGTTGTACAGACCGCCCGTCATCGCCGCGCCGCGGGCCTGGATGCGGTGGATGTCCCACTGGATCGAGTCGGAGAAGGCGAGGATGTTCGAGCCGTTGACGGAGATCATGTCGTTCTCGAGGTACATGACCTGGACCTCGGAGGCGGCGTCGGCGACGAAGAGCTCGCCGGCTCCGGTGGCCCGCATCATCTTCACGCCCTCGCCGGTGGCGGCGGCCTTGAACATCTTGCCCAGCCCGCCGGAACCGGTGTTCTCGAAGCGGATGTCGCCCTGGTAGGCGACCATCGAGCCGGTCTTGGCCCAGACCGGCCCGTAGCCCATCTGGATCTTCAGCAGCTTCTTGTTCTGCAGCGAGAACTGGTCCTGCGTCTTCTGCTCCTTGAAGTCCGTGAAGAGCGAGCCGTGGATGGGCATGAGGGCGACCCCTTGTGTGCGTGAGAGGCGGCCCCTGCGGCCGCCGGAGGTCAGCCTAGGACCCCCTTCGGTCCCCCGGTAGGGGGAGCGCTGCCCGGTCGAAGGGGTGGCTGACCCCACCCCTTCGACCGGTCGGCTCAGTCGCCGTGGCGGGGGGAGTAGCCCCCGCCCGCGGTCTCCAGCTCGCTCTCGTCCTCGTCGGCCACCGGGCCGGCGTGCCGACCGCCCTCACGGGCGAGCGACTCGCCCTCGACGTCGACGTTCGGCAGGACCTTGTCGAGCCAGCGCGGCAGCCACCACGCCTTGTCGCCGAGGATGAACATCGTCGCGGGGATGAGGACCTGGCGCACGAGGAAGGCGTCGAGCAGGACCGCGACCGCGAGCGCGAAGCCGATGGACTTCACGAGGGTGTCGTCCTGCAGGACGAAGGCGGCGAAGACCGAGATCATGATCGCCGCCGCGGCGGTGACCACCCGGGCGCCGAAGCGGAAGCCCTCGACGACCGCGGCCGGGGCGCTCTCGCCGTGCACGTAGGCCTCGCGCATCCGGGTGACGAGGAAGACCTGGTAGTCCATCGCCAGCCCGAAGACGATGCCGACGACGAGCATCGGCAAGAAGCTCATGAGCGGGGCCGGGTCGACGAGCCCGAAGAGGCCCTCCTGGAAGACGAGGACGGTCGCGCCGAGGGTGCCGAGCACCGAGAGCAGGAAGCCCAGGGTCGCGGTGAGCGGCACGAGGACCGAGCGGAAGACCATCATGAGCAGGACGAAGGCGAGCCCGACGACGACCGCGAGGTAGGGCACGAGTGCGTCGAGCAGGCGCTCGGAGACGTCGACCTGGATCGCGGTGAGGCCGGTGACGCCGACGGTCGCGCCCGTCTGGTCCTCGATGCCGCCCTGGCCGTCGCGCAGCGAGTGCAGCAGGTCCTCGGTGGCGACGTCGTCGCCGCTCGTCGTCGGGGTGACGAGCACCATCGCGCCGGTGCCGTCCTCGTTGACCTGGGCGACCTGGGCGTTCTCGACGCCCTCCTGCCCGGCGGCCCACTGGGTGACGGCGCCGAAGGACTCCTGCGCCGCCTTCGGGTCGGCGACGTCGCGGGCGTCGACGACGACGAGCAGCGGCGACTGGCGGCCGGCGCCGAAGCCCTCGGTGACGAGGTCGGCGGCCTTGCGCTGGGTCGTGTCCGTCGGGGCGGTCGAGTCGGTCGGCAGACCGAGGTGGATGTCCTTCATCGGCACCGCGAGGGCGACGAGGAGGGCGACGACGGCCAGCGCCATGACGACCGGCTTGCGCTGGACGACGTGCGCCCAGCGGGTGCCGTTGTTGACGATCTCGCCCTCGGTGACCATGTGGTCCTGGCGGACGCGGCCGGCGAAGGCCTTGCCCTTGAGGGCGCCCATGAGGGCGGGGATGAAGGTCAGCGAGACGAGCACGGCGACGAGCACGGTCCCGGCCGCGGCCAGACCCATCGAGGTGAGGAAGGGGATGCCGACGACCGAGAAGGCGGCCAGCGCGATGATCACCGTGAGACCGGCGAAGACGACGGCGGAGCCGGCGCGGCCGACGGCCAGGCCGATGGCCTCCTCGCGGTCGGCGTGCCGCAGCTCGGCGCGGTAGCGCGAGAGGATGAAGAGCGAGTAGTCGATGCCGACGGCCAGGCCGAGCATCGTGGCCAGGATCGGGGTCGTCGTGCCGATCTCGGTGAAGACCGTGGCGATCGAGACGCCGAGGACGCCGATGCCGACGCCGACGAGGGCCGAGAGGATCGGCATGCCCGCGGCGACGATCGAGCCGAAGGTCAGCACGAGGACGACGAGCGCGAAGGCGATGCCGATGAGCTCGCTCGTGCCGCCGGTCTCGGGGATGCCCTGCATCGCCGAGCCGTTGACCTCGGCCTGCAGGCCGGCGTCGCGGGCGGTCTGCAGGTCGGCCTCGATGGCGTCGCGGGTGGACTGCTCGACGTCACCGACGGAGTCGACGTCGAGGTCCCACGACAGGGTGCCGATCCGGCCGTCCTCGCTGAGCGGCGAGACCGCCCTGAGGTTGGCGTCGGTGACGGCCTGCGGGGTGCGGTTCTGCTTGCCCGCGTCGGTGAGCTGCTTCTCGACGCCCGCGGCGGCGTCGACGGGGGAGACGATCGCCTCCTTCGCGGTCTGCGCGTCGGTCTGCGGGGTCTCGCGCAGGTCGGCGAGGAGGGCGTCGAGCGCCTTCGCGTTCGCCGGGTCGGTGAGCTTCTCGCCCTCCGGAGCGGCGACGACGACGGTGACCGTGGCCTCGTCGAGGGCGTCGCCGGAGCCGGGGAAGAGCTCGTTCTGCAGGTCCATGGCCTGCTCGGAGGGGATGCCGGGGATCGAGAAGGTGTCGACCATCGGCTTGCTCTGGGTCGCGGCGACGGCGCCGAGGGCGACGACGAGCGCGATCCAGATCGCGAAGACGGCGGGCCAGCGGCGATAGGCCGCCTTGCCGAGCCGGTAGAGGGCGTGGGCCATGGGTGGGTCTCCTGATGTCGAGCGGTGGACTGAGGTCCGTGGCGGCGACGTCGGCGCTACGGCGGGGGGCGAAGGGGGGTTACGAGTCCGCGGTCTGCGGGTGCGGGTGCGGGGCGACGATCTCGTCGACGAGGGGGAGCAGCTCGCGCAGGCGGGTGTTGAGCGTCGTCGTCGAGCTCTCGCCCGTCGTCTCCTCGCCGGCGTGCCGGACGAGGCCGAGGGTGAGGTCGAATGCGAGACGAGCGGTCTCGGGGGTGATCCCCGGACGGTCGGCGCTGCGCAGGACGAGGTCTTCGAGGACCTCGGCGAGACCGCGCATGGCGGCCTCGGCGAGAGCCGGGTCGGAGAGCAGGACGCGCTGGAAGCGGCGCAGATCTGCTGGGCCGGGCTCGTTGGCGGAGATGAGCGACATGGCGAGGTGCACCGCGTCGTGGAGGAGGCGGCCGGTGGGACCGCCCTGACGGAAGAGGACGAGCGCGTCCTCGTCGACGACCGGGCGCGGGCCGAGGACGGCCTGCTCCTTGGACTCGACGTGGTTGAAGAGGGTGCGTCGCGAGACGCCGACCCGCTCGGCGAGATCGGCGAGCGTCCACCCGTGGTAGCCGTGCTCGAGGGTCAGCTCCTGCGCCACGTCGTGGATCTGACACGGCCGTGCCGACCGCCGCCTGCTTGCACTCTCGCTCACAAGGTGCAATTTTGCACCCTCATCCCCGAAGTGCAAAATCCTGTCCACCCTCCCGCCCTGTGCCGGTCGAGGCGCGGAGGAGGACGTGTCGCTGGTCGAGGTGCGAAGGGGGAAGCCTCCTTCGCTGGTCGAGGTGCGAAGGGCGCCCCGCGCCCGAGCCTCGAGACCCCCGACCGGACGCTCAGAGCGTCGTGACGAGCACCACGAGCGGCATCAGGTACACGAGCGTGACCAGCGCGTAGACCCCGGCGGCGTGCCACTGCGGGGCCGGGTCGTCAGCGAGCAGCTCCATCCGGGCCTGCACGAGCCCGTGCTCGGCGACCCCGAGCATGGCCTCGGGGGTGCGGGACCCGGCGAGGCGCACGAGCGCCCGGGCGAGCGGCACGTCGCCGACGTGCTGCCGGGCGGCGCGGTCGGCGAGCACCTCGACGAGGAGCCGCACCTCGGTGAGCGCGCGGCTCGAGCGCAGCCACCGAGGGGCCGTGCTGTGGGTGACGGTGAAGTACTCCAGCAGCAGGTCGTGCCGCTCGGCGAGGTGCGCCCGCTCGTGCGCGAGCACCGCCTCGAGCTCGTCCTGCGGCAGCTCGCGCAGGGTCGCGCTCGACAGCACGACGCGGCGGTGCCGGCCGGGCACGCAGTAGGCCGTCGGCGTGTGGTGCTCGACGACCGTCACCCTGCGGTCGAGCTCGTCGCCGACGAGGTCGAGCAGGTCCTCGTGCCGGCGGCGCGCGGCCCGCAGCGTGGTCCCGACGACGTGCCCGTTGACGAGCAGCATGCTCAGGGTCAGCGCGCTCGCGACGAGCGCCAGCAGGGCGGCCGCCGTGTCGAGCCCGTGCCGGGTGAGCGGCCACAGCGTGACCGCCGCGATCGGCCCGGCGGCGACGACGCAGATGACACCGGCGAGCGCGGTGGCCTGCCACAGCATGAGAGCCGGTCGGGGCGAGCGGCGCAGCCCGGGGTGGGCGCTGAGCACCCGGGGGGCGGCGGTGACGAGAAGCACCCCCAGCGCGACGAGCAGGATCGCGGTCATCGCCCTCGTCGAGGCCCCTTCGTCGCCCGCTCCTCGACGGCGTCGAGCGCGGCCCGCAGGCTCGCGAGCTCGCCCGGCGAGGCCTCCTCGATGAAGTGCAGGATCGCGGTCGTCCGCTCCTCGTGGGGCAGCCCGTCGAGCGGGCCGCGCATCGCGTCGGCGGTCATCTGCTCGCGGCTCGACGCCGCGCGGTAGCGCCAGGCGCGGCCGTCCTGCTCGCGCTCGAGCGCCCCCTTCTCGGTGAGCCGGGTGAGCACGGTCATCACGGTCGTGTACGCGAGGGTCTTGCCGGTCTCGACCCGGTCGAGGACCTCTCGCACGGTGAGCCCGTGCTCGCCGTCGTGCGCCCAGAGGACGTCCATGACCGATCGCTCCAGCGATCCCAACGAGCTGCGCGAGCTAGGCATGTGCAGCCACCTTCTCTCTCGTCGTGGGGCGGTCGAGCTCGACCACCCGGCCGGCGAGGTCGACGCCGGTCCCGTGGTGCGAGACGAGCACCACGGTACGTCCTGCGGCTGCGCTCATGAGATCGGCCAGGACCGCCCGGGCCGTGGGGTGGTCGAGGTGAGCGCCGGGCTCGTCGAGGAGCAGCACGGGCCGCTCGGAGAGCAGGGCCCGCGCGATCGCCAGGCGGGTGCGCTCGCCGCCGGAGATCCCGTGCCCGGAGGTGCCGAGGCGGGTGTCGAGCCCGTCGGTCAGGGCGGCGACCCAGTCGCCGAGACCGGCGGAGCGAAGGGCGAGCAGCAGCTCCCCGTCGTCGGGGGCGGGCTCGTCGGGGCGGCGGGCCAGCCGCAGGTTCTCGCGCAGCGTCGTCGCGAAGACGTGGGGCTCGTCGTCGACGACCGCGACGAGCGAGCGCACGGCGGCCGCGGGCAGCTCGGCGACGTCGCGGCCGTCGACGAGGTAGCGCCCCTGCACCGGGTCGAGGTGCCGGGCGAGGACGGCGAGGAGCGTGGACTTGCCGCTGCCGTTGGCGCCGACGAGGGCGACGTGCTCGCCGGGCTCGACGACGAGGTCGACCGGCCCGAGATGGGTCCGGCCCGCCGCCCACGACGCCGCGACGCCGCGCAGCTCGAGACGGGGTGCCCGTCCTGCGTCGGCGAGCACGGCGCCCGCGGCGGCGTCTGCGTCGTCGGCGTCGCGCACGGCGGGGGCCTGGTCGAGCACCGCGTCGAGCCGGCGCTCGGCGGCGCGCGAGCGGGCCAGCGCGCGGACGGCGTCCGCGAGCACGCCGAGCGCCTCCCCGGTCGCGACGGGGGTGAGCACGAGCAGCGCCTGCACCGGCGGGGGGACGTCGCTGGCCGCGGCGACGAGCGCGCAGCCCAGGGTGCCCGCGGCCGTGACGAGCAGGACGGCTCCCGTGACGAGACCGCGCCCCCGCGCCTGGCGCACGACGACCCGTCGCAGGGTGCCGTGCGCGTCGCGCAGCCACTGCGCGGCGTCGCCCTCGCCCCCGACGGCACGCAGCTCGTCGGCACGCCGGGTCGCGAGGTGCGCGACCCGGGCCACCTCGGCGCGAGCCTGCAGCACCTCGTCCTGCGAGGCGGCCTCGAGACGGTGCCCGAGGGGGACGAGCGCGGCGCACGCGAGCAGCATGGCGACGAGGACGAGCCCTGAGGCCGGCTCCAGCGCGGCGGTGAGCACGCTCGCGAGCACTCCCGCGGCCAGCGCCCCGAGCAGGGGCACGGTGACCCGGACCGGGGCCTCTGTGACGTCGGTCAGGTCGTCGACGACCCCGGTGAGCAGGTCGGCCCGCCCTCGGCGGCCGAGCCGGGCGGGGGTGAGCGGCACGAGCCGCGCGTACGTCTCGGCGCGCCTGCGGGCGAGGTCGTCGAGGGCGGCGTCGTGGCTGCGCAGCCGCTCGAGGTAGCGGAAGACGGGTCGCCCCAGCCCGAAGGTGCGCACGGCGACGACGGCGGTGAGCAGCAGCATGATCTGCGGCCGCTCGTCGGCCCGCACGACCAGCCAGCCCGACGTCGCGGTGAGGGCGACCCCGCAGGCGGAGGCCGCGCCGCCGAGCAGGCCCGCGACGACGAGTCGCCGGTCGACACGGACGATGCGGTTGATGCGGTTGATGCCGCTCACGTGAGCGCACCCCCCTTCGCCGAGGTATGGGTATCTGCCTCCCGGGCCCCCTCCTGGGGCACCAATTGCCATACCTCGGCGGGAGGGCGAAGGGGGGAGAGCTCGACGTGGTGGTCGGCGAGGGCCAGCAGCTCGGGTCGGTGGGTCACGGCGACGACGGTGCGCTCCTGCGCGAGGAGGGTGATCGCGGCGTGCACTGCGGCGGTCGCCTCGTCGTCGAGGTGGGCGGTCGGCTCGTCGAGCAGGACGACGCCGGCGGGAGAGAGCAGCGCCCGGGCGAGGACGAGCCGGGCCCGCTGGCCCGCCGACAGCCCGAAGCCGTCGTCGCCCACGGGGGTGTCGAGCCCGTCGGGCAGCGCGGCCACGACACCCTCCATCCCGACGGCCCGCAGCGCCGCCCATGCCTCGGCATCGCTCGCGTCGCTGCCAAGCACGAGGTTGCCGCGCACCGTCGGGGCCGCGAAGAACGGCCGTTGGGTGACGAGGTGGCTCGAGAGCGCGTCCACGGAGCCCGAGGTCGGGGTGCGCAGCCCGGCGAGCAGCTCGAGCAGGGTCGTCTTGCCCGTGCCCGACGCGCCGGTGACCACCGTGAGCCCGCGGCCCGCGTCGAGATCCAGGCCCCGCAGCACGTCGCGCTCGCTGCCGGGGTAGCGGTAGCCGAGCCCACGGGCCCGTACGTCGCCCCCGGTCGTGAGCGCCGGCGTGGCGGTGGTTGCCGACCCGCCCTCGAGCTGGTCGACGACGTCGCGCAGCGCCTCGGCCCCGTCGGCCGCGCTGTGGTACTCCGTGCCGACGCGGCGCACCGGCCAGTACGCCTCGGGCGCGAGGAGGATCGCGAGCAGGCCGGCGGACAGCTCGATGCTGCCGTGCGTGAGCCTCAGCCCGACGAGGACGGCGACGATCGCCACGGAGATCGTCGCGAGGAGCTCGAGCGCGGCGGAGGAGAGGAAGGCGAGCCGCAGGGTCTGCATCGTCGCCAGGCGGTGGCGCCGGCTCACCTGCTCGATGCTCGCGACCTGGCGCTCGCCGCGTCCGTACCCCACGAGGGTCGGCAGGCCCGACATGACGTCGAGGAAGTGGCCCGACAGGTCGCTCAGCGCCCGCCACCGGCGCTGCGTGTCCTCGGCGGTCGTCATCCCGATGAGGGCGGCGAAGAGCGGGAGCAACGGGAGCGTGAGCACGACGACGAGGGCGCTCGGCCAGTCGGTGAGGACGAGCGCGACGAGCGCCATCGGCGGCACGACCGCGGCGCTCACGAGCGTCGGCAGGTACCTCGCGACGTACGGCTCGACGCTCGCCGCCCCCTGCGCGGCGAGCGTGAGCGCGGTGCCCGAGGCCGGGCGCTGCTCGGCCGGGCGGGTCAGCCAGACCCCGACGAGCTGCTCGCGCAGCGCGGTGCTCACCGTCGCCCCGGCCCGGGCGGCGACCTGCTCGCCCATGGCGGCCAGCCCCGCGCGTGCCGCCAGGGTCACCCCCACGGCGAGGGCCGGCGCGCCGAGCGGCTGGTCGCGCACGACGGCGACGACGAGCGCGGTGACCGCCCAGGCCGTCCCGATCGTCGCGAGCCCGGTGAGCACGCCGATGCCCGCGAGCAGGGCGACCGGGCCGCGTGCCCGGGGCACGAGACGCAGGAGACGGGGGTCGAAGGGGGCCATCGTCGCCTCAGTGCACCGACGCCGCGGCGGCCGGGATGTGGTGGGTGCTGATCCGCTTGCGGAAGACCCAGTACGTCCATGCCGTGTACGCGAGGACGACGGGGGTGAAGATCAGTGCCGCCCACGTCATGATCTGCAGCGTCAGCGGCGAGCTGGCGGCTGCGTCGAGCGTCAGGGCCGGGTCGTCGCCGCGGCCGTTGATGGCGTTGGGGAAGAGCATGAGGAAGTACGTCGCGACCGTGAGCACGATCGTCGTGGCGGTCCCGACGAAGGCCCAGCCCTCCCGGCCGCGGGCGTTGGCGGCCAGGGCCGCGAGCAGCGCGACCGCGGCGACCACGGTCGTCACCCATGAGACGGTCGAGCCGCGCTCGGCGCCGAGCCAGCCGAGCAGCACGACCGCGAGCACCGCGGCGAGGACGCCAGCGCGAGCGGCGACGGCGCGGGCGCCCTCGCGCACCTCTCCCTGCGTCTTCAGCGCGAGGAAGTGCGCGCCGTGGGTGAGGCAGAGGACGGTGATGGTGATGCCGCCGAGGAGGCTGACGGGGTTGAGCAGGCTGAGGAGGGTGCCCGAGAACTCGGTGTAGGTCGTCGAGCCGGCCAGGTGGGCGGTCATCGGCAGGCCGTGGACGAGGTTGGTCAGGCCGGTGCCCAGGAGCAGCGGCGCGGCCACCGAGCCGCCGACGATGCAGGCGTCCCACCCCCTTCGCCAGGCCTCCGAGTCCCGCTTGTGGCGGTACTCGAAGCCCATGTTGCGCACGATGAGGCCGACGAGGACGAGGAGGAGGGCGAGGTACATGCCCGAGAACATCGTCGCGTACCAGTGGGGGAAGGCGGCGAAGGTCGCGCCGCCGGCGGTGAGCAGCCACACCTCGTTGCCGTCCCAGAAGGGGCCGATCGAGGTGAGCAGGACGCGGCGGCGCTTCTCCTGCTCGGGGGCGCCCGGCGCGTCGCCGCGCGCGGTCCCGCCGAGGACGGGCACGAGCATGCCGACGCCGAAGTCGAAGCCCTCGAGGACGAAGTAGCCCGTCCACAGGACGCCGAGGAGGATGAACCAGAAGGTCGTGAGTTCCATGGTGAGAGTCCCTGGGTGCGATCAGTAGGCGAAGGCGAGCTCGTCGTCGTCCTCGAGCTGTCGTGGCTCCTCGAAGGGCTCGGCGCCCTTCGCGATGTAGGCGAGGAGGAGCTTGACCTCGATGACGGCGAGGGCGCCGTAGAGGAGGGTGAAGACGGTCATCGAGATCCACACGTCCGCGGTCCCGACGGAGGGCGAGACGCCCTGGGCGGTCGTCATCTCGCCGTGGACGACCCACGGCTGCCGGCCGACCTCGGTGAAGATCCAGCCGAAGCTGTGCCCGACGACGGTGGCGACCGGGGCGAGCACGAGGAGCGGTTTCCACCAGCGCTGCATCGGCACGCCGGCCGCCCGCCGACGGGTCGCGACGAGGACGAGCGCGGCGACCCCGGCGGCGAAGAGCCCGGCGCCGATCATGAGCCGGAAGTTCCAGTAGGACATGGCGATCGGCGGGATGTAGGTGTCGGCCTGGGTGAGCTCGCCGTCGGCGAAACGGGCCCGGTACTCCTGCTCGAGCTCGGTCATGCCCTGCACCTGGCCGTCCCAGCTGCCCGTGCCGAGGTAGGACAGCAGGCAGGGGATCTCGATGACGTGCTTCGGGTTCTCACCGCCGAGCCCGGCGATCGTCAGCACCGAGAAGGGGGCGCACTGACCGTCCGGCGGGGTCTCGTAGAGCGCCTCCGCGGCGGCCATCTTCATCGGCTGCACCTCGGTCATCACCTTGCCCTGGAGGTCGCCGGACACGGCGACGCCGAGACCGGCGACGAGGGTGACGACCGCGCCGAGGCGGGTGGCGCGGCGCCACATCGGGATCTCGCCGGGCCCGCCGACGCCGGGCAGCGTCGAGGCCTCGCCGCGGTGCGCCTGGCGCATCTTGTGCAGCGCGACGGCCATGACGACGGCGCCGCCGACCATGTAGCTGGCCGCGATGACGTGGGGGAAGGTGACGAGCTGCACCTCGTTGGTGAGCACCGCGACGAAGTCGGCCATCTCGGCCCGCCCGGTCTCGGGGTTGTAGCGGTAGCCCACGGGGTTCTGCATGAAGGAGTTCGCCGCGAGGATGAAGTACGCGGAGAGCAGCGTGCCGATGTGCACGAGCCAGATGCACGCGACGTGGAGGCGCTCGGGGATCTTGCCCCAGCCGAAGATCCACAGCCCGAGGAAGGTCGACTCGAGGAAGAAGGCGAGCAGCGCCTCGAGCGCGAGCGGGGCGCCGAAGATGTCACCGACGAAGCGGCTGTAGCTGCTCCAGTTCATCCCGAACTGGAACTCCTGGACGATGCCGGTGACGAGACCGAGCGCGAAGTTGATCGTGAAGAGCTTGCCGAAGAACTTCGCCAGCCTCATGTCGTCCTCGTCGCGCTTGCGCAGCCATCGGCTGTGGAACCACGCGACGAGCGCGGAGAGACCGATGGTGATCGGCACGAAGAAGAAGTGGTAGACGGTCGTGATGGCGAACTGCCACCGCGCGAGGTCCACGGTGTCCACGGGCTCCCCTTGTCCTACGACGGAGTAGTACTACATGTCGTCGTACACACTACGACATGACGTAGTAGTCGCCCAACCGACCCGCCTACCACGCCGTACGTGGGGTGATCACGACCCGTACGGCGTGGTAGCCCGCGACGAAGGGGGAGGGGTAGCCGGGTCGGCCGGGTCGAGGTGCGAAGGGGGGCGTGATGGTCGAGGTGCGACGCGCCCTCAGGGCCCGGGCCTCGAGACCACCACCCCCCACGCCCCCACGCACCTACGCCCGAGGCGCGACGTACCGCACGAAGGCCGATCCCGGCCGCGCGAGCACCAGCGTGAGCACGACGACGAGCCCACCGCCGAGCGCGGTCGTCGCACCGGCTCCCAGCGCCGGCGACACCGCCCCGTGCAGCACGTCGGCGACCCGCGGCCCGCCCGCGACGACGACGAGGAAGACCCCTTGGATCCGGCCGCGCATCGCGTCCGTCGCCGCGCTCTGCATCATCGCGGTCCGGAAGGCCGCCGAGACGACATCGGCAGCACCGCCGAGCGCGAAGAACCCCGCCGCGACCCACAGCATCGGCCCCAGGCGCCCGCCGGCGGACATGACCGCCAGCCCCATCCCGACCATCGCGCCGCCCCACACGACGACCGCGGCCGCGACCGCCACGCCGTGCCGCTCGACCCGGGAGACCCATCCGGAGAAGACCCCGCCGAGGAAGGCCCCGACCGGCATCGCGGCGAAGAGGACGGCGAAGGCGAGCCCCCCTTCGCTCGGTCCGCCGAAGTCGAGGTGCGCCATCTCGGGCACGAGCGCGCGGGGCATCCCGAAGACCATCGCGACGAGGTCGAGGACGAAGGACATGAGCAGCACCGGGTGCCCGCGCAGGTAGACCAGGCCGTCCCACACCGAGCGCAGCCCCGGGCTGGACGGCAGCGCGTCGGCCTCGCGCTCGACCGGCAGCGGCGGCAGCCCGACGACCGCCCACAGCGTCGCGAAGAGCGTGATCGTGTCGAGCAGGTAGAGCCACGCGTAGCCGATGAGGGGGATGAGCGCGCCGCCCATGAGCGGGCCCGCGATGGCCCCGGCCATGAAGACCGTCATCGACAGCGAGCTGGCGGCCGGGCGAAGGGGGGCCGGCACGAGCCGCGCGATCGCGGCACCTCGGGTGGGCTGGTTGACGGCGAAGAAGGACTGCTGGAGCGCGTAGATCGTGAGGAGCAGCCAGACGTCGGTGCTCCCCGCGAGCGCCTGGAGCCACAGGGCGGCGGAGGTGAGGATGAGCCCCCACGTCGTGATCGTCAGCAGCAGCCGGCGGTCCATGTGGTCGGCGAGCGAGCCGCCCCACAGCCCGAAGACGAGCAGCGGGACGAGCCCGAAGAGGCCGGTGAGCCCGACGTAGGCCGAGCTGCCGGTCATGCCGTAGATCTGCGCCGGCACCGCGACGACGGTCAGCTGGGCCCCCACGACGGTGACCGCCTGCCCGACGAAGAGCCGCCGGTACTCCGGGATCTGCAACGGCCGCGTGTCCGCCAGCAGCCCCCTCACCCGTCGCACCGCAGCACCCTACGTGTCACCTCGAGGGCCCCGGCCCTTCGAGGCTCGCTGGCGCTCGCACCTCAGGGACCGAGCTGTCGCTGGTCGAGGTGCGACGCGCCCTCTGGGCGCGAGCCTCGAGACCACCGGCGCGAAGGGGGGGCTCGCCCTTCGTCGCGCCCCGGGACCGAGACGCCGGCCCGGCAGACGCGAGTCGCCGCCACCCACGGCGGGGTGACGGCGACTCGGGTCGGTCGGTGACCGGTCAGACGACGAGGTCGCGGGCGGCGGCGGCCACCTGCTCGTGCTCGCTGCGCAGCCGGGACAAGAAGGCCTTGGTCCGGTTGTGCTGGGGGTTGTTGATGACCGTCGTGGGGTCGCCCTGCTCGACGACGACACCGCCGTCCATGAAGACGACGCGGTCGGCGACGTCGCGCGCGAAGGCCATCTCGTGGGTGACGACGATCATCGTCATGCCCTGGGCGGCGAGGTCGCGCATGACCTGGAGCACCTCGCCCACGAGCTCGGGGTCGAGCGCCGAGGTCGGCTCGTCGAAGAGCATGAGCTTGGGCTTCATCGCAAGCGCCCGGGCGATCGCCACGCGCTGCTGCTGGCCGCCGGAGAGCTGGGCCGGGTAGGCCGACTCCTTGTCGGAGAGGCCGACCGTGTCGAGCAGCTCGATCGCCTCGGCGCGCACCTCCGCCTTCTTGCGGCCCTGCACCTTGACCGGCGCCTCCATGACGTTCTCGATCGCCGTCATGTGCGGGAAGAGGTTGAAGCGCTGGAAGACCATGCCGATCTCGCGCCGTTGGGCCGCGACCTGCTTGTCCTTGAGCCGGTGGAGCTTGCCGTTCTTCTCCGTGTACCCCGCGAGGTCTCCGTCGACCCAGATGCGGCCGGCCTGGATGTCCTCGAGCTGGTTGATGCACCGCAGGAAGGTCGTCTTGCCCGAGCCGGACGGCCCGAGCAGGCAGACGACCTCGCCCTCGTCGACGTCGATGTCGATGCCCTTGAGCACCTCGTTGCGACCGAAGGCCTTGTGCACGTTGACCGCGTGGACGAGAGGCATGGTGCGTGCGCTGCTGGTCATCAGGCGCCCTTCCCGAGGATCCGGTTCTTCGCCAGGGTGGTCTTGGCCTGGGTGCGCGTCGCGCCGTACCCGCGGCTGTAGTGACGCTCGATGTAGTGCTGGGCGACCATGAGGACGCTCGTGAGGATGAGGTACCACAGGCAGGCCGCGACGATCGTCGGCATGATCTTCAGGGTCCGGTTCCCGATGGCCTGGGTCTGGAAGAACAGCTCGGTCGTCAGCGGCAGGAACGCCAGCAACGACGTGTCCTTGAGCATCGCGATCGTCTCGTTGCCCGTGGGCGGGATGATGACGCGCATCGCCTGGGGGAGCACGACGCGACGCATCGACAGGCTCGGGCTCATGCCGAGCGCTGCGGCGGCCTCACGCTGGCCGTCGTCGACCGAGAGGATGCCGGCACGGGCGATCTCGGCCATGTAGGCCGCCTCTGACAGGCCCATCGCGATGATGCCCCAGATGAGGGTCGAGGAGATCTGGTTGACGTTGAGGGTGAGGATCGTCAGGTCGCTGGAGAGCCCGAGGAAGCCGGCGAGCTGCTGGCTGAAGGGGAAGGGCCCGATGTCGAAGCGCGGGTAGAGGTAACCGATGCCCGTGCCGAAGAGGGTCACGAGGACCAGGCGCGGGACGCCGCGGAAGAACCACGTGTAGAGGAACCCGACCAACTTCAGCACAGGGTTGCTCGAGAGCCGCATGATGCCGACGACGACGCCGAGGCTGACGCCGATGAGCATCGAGCCGACCGTCGCGATGATCGTGCCCTTGAGCAGGCCCTCGAGGACGGGGTTGAAGTTCATCACCTGGAAGGCGAAGGGGAAGTCCCACCGCTCGTTGGTGACGAAGCTCGAGATGACCATCGCCCCCACGACCGCGATGACGAGGATCGCCACCCAGCGGCCGGGGTGCCGCACGGGCACCGCGTCGATCGTGCCGGGCCGGCCGTCGTCGCTCGTGGCGACGCCGCCCCCCTCGGGCGAAGGGGGCGGCGTGCTGCTCGAGGTCGAGGTCATCAGGGGTTGACGGCGAAGTCGTCGATGGCGCCGGACTCGTTGCCCCAGTTCTTCAGGACGGTCTCGTAGGCGCCGTCCTCCTGGATCGCCTTGAGCGCCTCGGCGATGGCGTCGGCGAACTCGGCGTCGTCCTTCGGCACGACGATGCCGTAGGGGGCGGAGTCGTAGACGTCGCCGAGCGCCTCGAGGGTGTCGCCCTGCTGCTTGACGGCGTACAGCGCGATGGGGGAGTCGGCGAGCATCGCGTCGACCTTGCCCGAGGCCAGGCTCGCGGTGACCTTGCTCTGCTCCTGCTCGACGACGGCCTTGATCGGCTCCTCGCCGGCCTTCTGGCACTCCTTGTTGCGCGCCTTGAGGTCGTCGACCTGCACCGTGCCGCGCTGGACGCCGATGTTCAGCCCGCACGCGTTGTCGGGGTCGACCTTCTTCGGGTTGCCCTTCGTCGTCACCCACTGGGTGCCGGCGTCGAAGTAGCTGATCATGTTGACCTCCTTCTTGCGCTCGTCGTTGATCGTGAAGGAGCTGACCGAGACGTCGTACTTGCCGCCGGTGACGCCGAGGATCAGCGCGTCGAACTGGGCGTTGCTCCACTTCGTCTTCAGACCGAGCTTGGCGGCGACGGCGTCGAAGAGGTCGACGTCCATGCCCTCGACGGTCTTGCCGTCGTCGGCGAGGAACTCGTTCGGCGCGTAGGACGCGTCGGAGCCGACGGAGATCGTGCCCTTCTCCCTGATCTCGGTGGGGACCATGGCGGCGAGCTCCTCGTCGACCGCGACGTCGACGGACTCGGTGGCCGAGCTCGACGAGCCGCTGGCGCCCGGGTCCTCGAGGGAGTCCGACCCGCACGCGGCGAGCGAGGTGGTCAGGGCGAAGCAGGCCGCCAGGGCGAGGGGGGCACGACGCATGAGGGTTCCTCCGTGTATCCGAGGGCGCGGGTGGCGCCCGGTGGGGTCATGGTGCCACCAGCGGGCACGGGGGGTCAGGCGTGCTCCCGCGGTCGAGACCCATCCGCAACCTGTGGTGGCCCGCCCGTGCGGACTGGCGTCGGCAGACCCTCCCGCAGCACGCCTGCGTGTCGACGACCCGCGACAGGGTGATCCCCCCTTCGCTCACTGCCACACTGACCCCATGGCCAACTTCCTCATCAAGGTCGTCGTCAACGGCATCGCGCTGTGGGTCGCGGCGTTCCTCGTCGACGGCATCACGCTCGGCGAGGACGGCTCGACCTTCGCCTCGAAGTTCACGACGGTCCTGCTCGTCGCCCTCCTCTTCGGCGTGATCAACGCCGTCGTCAAGCCGATCGCGAAGGTCCTGTCCTTCCCGGCGATCGTCCTCACGCTCGGGCTCTTCACCTTCGTCGTCAACGCCTTCATGCTGCAGATCACCGAGTGGATCAGCGAGCCGCTCGGGCTGTCCTTCGCCATCCGCGACTTCTGGTGGGACGCCGTGCTCGGGGCGGTCATCATCACGGTCGTCTCGATGGTGCTCGGCTGGGTCCTGCCCGACGGGGACGACGACTGATGACCGACACCCCGGTGCGCCTGCGCGGCGCGCTCGACGCCGTGCCCGCCTACGTCGCCGGCAAGCCCCCGGTGGCCCGCGAGGGCCTCACCGTCTACAAGGTCTCCTCGAACGAGAACCCCTACCCGCCGCTGCCGTCGGTCCTCGACGTCGTGCGCGACGCCGCCGCGACGATGAACCGCTACCCCGACATGGGTGTCAGCGCGCTCACCGACGCCCTCGCCGCCCACCTCGACGTGCCCCGCGAGCGCATCGCGACCGGCACCGGGTCGGTCGGCGTGCTCGGCCAGATCATGCAGGCGACGTGCGACGCCGGCGACGAGGTCGTCTACGCGTGGCGCTCCTTCGAGGCCTACCCGATCGTCGTCGCGCTCTCCGGCGCCACCTCGGTGCAGGTGCCGCTCACCGCCGAGCACCGCCACGACCTCCCGGCGATGCTCGCCGCGATCACCGAGCGCACCAAGGTCGTCATGGTGTGCACGCCCAACAACCCGACCGGCCCGAGCGTCGGGCACGACGAGCTCGTCGGCTTCGTCGACGCTGTGCCCACCGACGTCCTCGTCGTCGTCGACGAGGCCTACCTGGAGTTCGTGCAGGACGAGGACCCGGTGCGAGCGCTCGAGATCTTGCGCGACCGGCCGAACGTCGTCGTGCTGCGCACCTTCTCCAAGGCGTACGGCCTCGCCGGGCTGCGGGTCGGCTACGCCGTGGCCCACGAGCCGGTCGCCGAGGCGCTGCGCAAGACCGCGACCCCCTTCGGCGTCAACACC
The DNA here is from genome assembly GCF_040900765.1 of Janibacter sp. Y6. Lineage (NCBI taxonomy): Bacteria > Bacillati > Actinomycetota > Actinomycetes > Micrococcales > Intrasporangiaceae > Janibacter > Janibacter sp. Y6. The sequence goes on along the minus strand of NZ_JAKLYZ010000006.1, from coordinate 29,341 downwards.
CTCGCCCAGGTGGCTGCCGTCGCCTCCCTCCAGGCCGCCGACGAGCTCGAGATCCGCGTCAAGGAGCTCGTCGCCGAGCGCTCGCGCGTCGTCGCCGGTCTCGCCGAGGCCGGGTGGGACGTGCCGCAGAGCGGGGCGAACTTCGTGTGGTTCCCGGTCGGGGAGCGCACGCCCGAGCTCGTCGCGGCATGCACCGAGGCCGGGCTGTCGGTGCGGCCCTACGGCACCGACGGCGTGCGGGTGACGATCGGCGAGACCGAGGCCAACGACCGTCTGCTGCAGGTGGCCCGGGACTTCCGGGCCTGACCCGCACCGCGGCGTTGGGCCCCCTGCCGGGGAGGCGCTAGCGTGTGGCCCGCACCTACGTGCGCCACCGCTCACCCCGCGGTGGCCACGCCCGTCGCGCGCCATGGCGGCGCGTCAGCAGCCCCGGTGGGTCACCCCCAGCGCCAGGGCCGAAGGAGTAGCAGATGAGCGACAACGACGTCGTGCCGGAGCGCAGCGCCGGCGCCGACATGGCCGGGGCCTTCGAGCCCTCGCCGGAGCACGGGCCGACCCCGCCGTCGATGATCACCGGGCACTTCTCGGACGACAACCCCGAGATGGTCCAGTTCGTCGACGCGAACGGCACCCGGCTGGGCATCACCCCCGCCAACGAGCCGTACGCCTCGATCGTCGAGGAGATGACGAGCGAGGACGCGCGGATGATCTACCGCGACCTCGTCCTCGTGCGCCGCATCGACGCCGAGGGCCACGCGCTCCAGCGCCAGGGCGAGCTCGGGCTGTGGCCCTCGCTCCTCGGCCAGGAGGCCGCGCAGGTCGGCGCCGGGCGCGCGCTGCGCGACCAGGACTACGCCTTCCCCGGCTACCGCGAGCACGGCGTCGCCTGGTGCCGCGGGGTCCCGCCGGAGAACCTCCTCGGCATGTTCCGCGGGGTCAACAACGGCGGCTGGGACTCCAACGCCAACAACTTCCACCTCTACACGATCGTCATCGGCAACCAGATGCTCCACGCGGCGGGCTACGCCATGGGCGTCAAGGCCGACGGCGCGGTCGGCACCGGTGACCCGGAGCGCGACACCGCGGTCATGGCCTTCACCGGCGACGGCGGCACCGCCCAGGGCGACTACAACGAGGCGCTCGTCTTCGCCTCGGTCACCTCCGCCCCCCTCGTGTTCTTCATCCAGAACAACCAGTGGGCGATCTCGGAGCCGAACGACAAGCAGTTCACCATCCCGCCCTACCAGCGCTCGCGCGGCTTCGGCATCCCGGGTGTGCTCGTCGACGGCAACGACCCGCTCGCGACCTACGCCGTGTGCCGCAAGGCGCTCGACGACGCCCGCTCGGGCCAGGGCCCGACGCTCATCGAGGCCTACACCTACCGGATGGGCGCGCACACGACCTCGGACGACCCGACGAAGTACCGCAGCTCGGCCGAGGTCGAGATCTGGCGCGACAAGGACCCGATCAAGCGCATGCGCGGCTTCATGGAGGAGCACGGGCACGGCGACGACGAGTTCTTCGCGGCCGTCGACGCGGAGGCCGACGAGGTCGCCGCCCGCATCCGCCACGCCTGCCAGACGATGCCCGACCCGGAGCTGCCCACGATGTTCGACGACATCTACGTCGACGACCACCCGGTCGTCGCCGCCGAGAAGGCGGAGTTCGTCGCCTACCACGAGTCCTTCGTCGGGGAGGGTGGTCACTGATGGCCGGCACCAAGCTCACCCTCGCGAAGGGGCTCAACGCGGGCCTGCGCAAGGCGATGGAGGACGACCCGAAGGTCGTCCTCATGGGCGAGGACGTCGGCAAGCTCGGCGGCGTCTTCCGCATCACCGAGGGCCTGCAGAAGGACTTCGGCGAGGACCGGGTCATCGACACCCCGCTCGCCGAGTCCGGCATCGTCGGCTCCGCGATCGGGCTGGCCCTGCGCGGCTACCGCCCGGTCGTCGAGATCCAGTTCGACGGCTTCGTCTACCCGGCCTTCGACCAGATCGTCAGCCAGGTCGCGAAGATGCACGCCCGCTCCCTGGGCCACCTGCGTCTGCCGATGGTCATCCGCATCCCCTGTGGCGGCGGCATCGGCGCGGTCGAGCACCACAGCGAGTCCAACGAGGCCTACTTCGCGCACACCGCCGGTCTGCGCGTCGTCACCTGCTCCGACGCCGCCGACGGCTACTGGATGATGCAGCAGGCCATCGCCAGCGACGACCCGGTGATCTTCTTCGAGCCCAAGCGGCGCTACCACGAGTGCGGCACGGTCGAGATCGACGAGGCCGCCGGCCCCGTCCTCGGCCTCCACGACGCCCGCGTCCTGCGCGAGGGCACCGACGCGACGCTGCTCTGCTACGGACCCATGGTCAAGGTCTGCCTGGCCGCGGCCGAGGCCGCCGAGCAGGAGGGGCGCAGCCTCGAGGTGCTCGACCTGCGCAGCCTCAGCCCGCTGGACCTGCCGCGCATCCTCGAGTCGGTGCGCAAGACCGGCCGGGCCGTCGTCGTCCACGAGGCGTCGACCTTCCTCGGGCTCGGCGCGGAGATCGCCGCCCTCGTGCAGCAGGAGGCCTTCTACCACCTCGAGGCGCCCGTCCTGCGGGTCGGCGGCTACAACATCCCCTACCCGCCGAGCCGCTTCGAGGAGCACTTCCTGCCCGACCTCGACCGGGTCCTCGACGCCGTCGACCGATCGCTGGGGTACTGACATGGCGCTGCAGAAGTTCAACCTCCCCGACCCCGGCGAGGGCCTGAACGAGGCCGACCTCGTCACCTGGCGGGTCGCCGTCGGCGACGAGGTCAAGGTCAACGACATGGTCGTCGAGGTCGAGACCGCGAAGTCGCTCGTCGAGCTGCCCATCCCCTTCGCCGGCCGGGTCGTCGAGCTGCTCGCCGCCGAGGGCGACACGGTCGACGTCGGTGCGCCGATCATCGTCGTCGACACCGGGGGCGAGGCGGCCCCGGCCGCCGCGCCGTCGGCCGGCTCCGCCACGGCGGAGGAGCCGGACGAGTCCAGCGGGCCCAACCTCGTCGGCTACGGCGCGAAGGCGGGGTCCACCCGTCGTCGGGCACGCCGCGGGGAGCCCGCCCAGGCCTCGCTGCCGACCGAGCAGCCGGTCGCCTACTCGCCGGCACCGCCGGTCGAGACGACCCCGCAGCCCGAGCCCGCCCCGGCCCCGCCCGCCCCGGTCACCGGTCAGCGTGCCCGCGCGCTCGCCAAGCCGCCGGTGCGCAAGATGGCCAAGGACCTCGGCGTCGACCTCACGTCCGTGACCCCGAGCGGTCCCGGCGGCGTCGTCACCCGTGAGGACGTTCAGGCCGCGGCCTCGGGTGCCTCGGGTGGTCTCGAGGGTCGTCCCGCGCAGCTCGACCAACAGGCCGGCCCCGCCGAGCGCCGTGTCCCCATCAAGGGCGTGCGCAAGGTGACCGCCCAGGCGATGGTCGACTCGGCCTTCACCGCGCCGCATGTCACCGAGTTCGTCACGATCGACGTCACGGCGACGATGGACCTCGTCGACCGGCTCAAGAAGGACCGGGCCTTCCGCGACGTCAAGGTCACCCCGCTGCTCGTCGTCGCGAAGGCGCTGTGCCTGGCGATCCGGCGCAACCCCGACGTCAACGCCAGCTGGGACGAGGCCGCGCAGGAGATCGTCTACCGGCGCGACGTCAACCTCGGCATCGCCGCGGCGACCCCCCGCGGGCTCGTCGTGCCGAACATCAAGGGCGCGGACTCGATGCCGATGCGCGAGCTCGCCGACGCGATGGCCCAGCTCGTCGCGACGGCGCGCGAGGGTCGCACCCCGCCGGCGGACTTTGCCGGCGGCACGGTGACGATCACCAACGTCGGCGTCTTCGGCGTCGACACCGGCACCCCGATCCTCAACCCCGGCGAGGCGGCGATCCTCGCCTTCGGCGCGGTGCGGCGGATGCCGTGGGTCGTCGAGCGCGACGGCGTCGAGAGCATCGAGCCGCGCTGGGTGACCCAGCTCGCGCTCTCCTTCGACCACCGGATGGTCGACGGCGAGCTCGGCAGCAAGGTCCTCGCCGACGTCGCCGCCCTCCTGCACGACCCCGGTCAGGCGCTCGTCTGGGCCTGACCCGGGAGCGACGGCGAAGGGGGAGCCCGCGGGCTCCCCCTTCGCTCGTCCCCACGGCGGAGAGCGGGTCATCCGGCAGAGGGAGGTGCGCCGCCCCGTCCCCTCGCTAACGTCGAGGTCATGAGGACGACAGACGAGCTCTTCCTGCTGCTCACCACCGACGACGGCCGTGTCGAGGGCATGTCGCAGCGCGGCTTCGGTCTCACCGCCTCCCTCCTCGCCGATCTCGTCGAGGCGGGCCGGCTCCACCTCAGCGACGACCGCGACCCGAAGGCGCACCTCGTCGACTCCGCTCCGACGGGCGACCCGGTCCTCGACCACGGGGTCCTGCGGCTCGTCCAGAAGCGGCCCGGGACCCGGCTGTCCAGCCTCGTCGCCGACCGCAAGCTCAACCCCGAGCCCCTCGTCGTCGTCCGCCTGCAGGGAGCGGGCGTCGTCGGCCACGAGCCGAAGCGGATGCTCGGCCTCGTCCCCGACCGCTACCCGACCCTCGACCCCGGTCCCGAGGCGCACGTGCGCAGCCGGCTGGCCGCGGTGCTCGCCGGCGCGCAGGCGCCCTCGCGTGGTGACGCGACGATCCTCTCCGTGCTCCAGGGCCTCGGGGTCGCCCACCGCGTGCTGAAGGCCGAGGCGTCCGGGCGCAGCTCGCGCGAGCTGAAGAAGCGCGTCGAGGAGGTCGTGGCGAGCACCCCGGCCGGCGACGCCGTCGGCCGGGCCGTGAGCGCGCTCAACACCGCGATGATCACCGCGGTCGTCATCCCCGTCGTCGTCGCCGGCGGGTCGAGCTGACCTCGAGCGCATGACGAAGGGGGAGGGACCGGCGAGCCGGCCCTCCCCCTTCGCGGTGGTGGTGCTGCGCGTCTGCGATCAGAAGCCGCGGGCCCCGTCGAGCAGCTCGCGCAGCTCGCGGTTCTTGATCCCGACGGACTTCTCGGTCGGCTGACCGCTCTTGCGGGCGGCCGCGGTGACGCTCGGCTCGGGAGCCGGGACCGGCGCGCACTTGACGTCGGACAGCACGCCCGAGCGACGCGTCGGCAGCGTGCCCGACTTCAGGTACGCGGCGATCTTGTCGTCGGTGCAGGCGACACCGGACAGCGAGCCCGAGTGGGTGCTGCCGCCGACGCCCTCGATGAGGACCGACTTCGGGAAGCGACGACGGACCTCGATGGCGCCGGAGAAGGGCGTCGCCGCGTCGTTGGTCTCGCCGATGAGGAGCATCGCCGGGGCCTTGCTGCCGTTGATGTACGGGTCCTGCTGGGACTGCGCCGGCCACCAGTGGCACGGGGCGTTGAACCACGTGTTGCCCCACGTCTCGAAGGGCGCGGACTTGTTGAGCTGCCACGCGTCCTCACGCCACGTCGACCACTTCGCGGGCCAGATGGCGTCGGTGCACTGCACCGCCGCGTAGACGGCGTAGCCGTTGTCGGCGCCCGGACCGGTCGGGTTGCCCTCGACGTAGGTCTGCTCGGCGGGGGAGAAGTTGCCCTCCTGCGCCGCGGCGAAGACCTGGGCGAGGTAGTCCCAGTCGTAGACGTAGTAGCCCGCGGAGAGGAAGACGTCGGTGAACTCCGACGGCCCGAGCTTGCCCTGCGGGTTGTAGTACAGCTTCGAGCGGAGCTTGTACCACGCCGCTCGGACGTCCTGGCCGTCCGTGCCGAGGCCGTACGAGGCGTCGTTGTCGGCCACCCAGTTGAAGAACTGGCGCATCGACTTCTCGAAGGCGATGTTCTGGTCGAGGTTGGCCTTGTACCAGACGCGACGCGGGTCGACGACGCCGTCGAGGACGAAGCGGCGCACCTGGTTCGGGTACTTGCTGGCGTACATCTGGCCGAGGTAGGTGCCGTAGGAGAAGCCGTAGAGGTTGATCTGGTGCCGACCTAGGGCCCGGCGCAGCGACTCCATGTCGGCCACGGTCGCCGACGTGCGCATGTGCTTGAGGATCGACCCGTTCTTCGCGCACTTGTTGGCGTAGTCCTTCGAGCGGTTGATCCACTGCGTGTAGATCGTGCTCTTGAAGGGCGTGTAGTACGGGCGCGGGGCGGCCGTGACGTTGCCGTCGCAGGTGAGCGCGGGCTGGGAGCTGCCGACCCCGCGGGGGTCGAATCCGATCCAGTCGTAGCCGGCACCGGCGCCGTCGGGGACGAACTCGCCGAGGACCGCGAGGCCGAGACCGGAGCCGCCGGGGCCACCGGGGTTGACGAGCATGGCCCCCTGGTAGCGCACGGACGGGTCGGCCTTGACCCGCGAGACCGCGAGCTTGATCTTCGTGCCGGTCGGACGGGTGTAGTCCATCGGGACGGTGAGCATGCCGCACTCGGCGCCGGCCTGCTGGAGGCGCTCGGTCTTGCACGAGCCCCAGCGGATGGGCGGCGGGGTGTAGCGGTGGACCTGCGTGGCGGTGGCGTCCGGCACGACCGGCGCGGTGGCGACGGACGGTGCGGCGATGGTCGACGGCGTGGCCGCGACCTCAGGCGCGGCGTTCGCCGCACCCGTGGCGTACGACCCGAGTCCGGCGGCCAGGGCCACCGTCGTCAGTGCCGTGAGAGTTCTCCTCATGCGAAATGTCCTCCCTCGGGGATGCGCCTCGGACGAGGCGCAGGAGACACCTTCCTCCTCCCGGGCGGATTGCGCACCCCCTTCGGGTGACCAGTTCACGGCGACCTGGCGAAGGGGGTGTCCCCAGGTCAGCCGCGGTGGTCGTCTCCGGGGGAGGCCGGTCGGCGCAAGGGGTGCACGGCGGTGCGAGCGATGACGCCGATCGCGGTGTCGACCCGCGGCTGGTGGGACTCCGGCCGCAGCGACCGGGTGAGCACGCTGACAGCGACGGGCACCTCGCCCGGGATCTCCACGACGGCGATCTCGTGACGCAGCCGGCCGAGCGTGCCGGTCTTGCCCGCGACGACGACGTCGTCGTGCGGGAAGCCCGAGGCCACCCGGTGGCGCCACGCCTGCCGGCGCATCGCCTCGCGCACCGGCAGCGCCGACTCCTCGCGCCACAGGTGGGCGAGCATCGTCGTGAGGTCGCGTGCCGTGGAGCTGCTCGTCAGGGCGGGGTCGTACTCGCTCGTCGTCCGGTCCGCGGCCGGGTCGGCGAGCAGGGCGAGGGCCTGGCCGAGGTCGCGGCCTCCGGTCTCGGCGACGACCGCGCGCATGGCGTCGGCGGTCCCGCGTCGCGCGTCGGTGGAGCGGCACCCGGCCGCCACGAGCCAGGTCTGGACCGCGTCGGCACCGACGAGCGACAGGACGGCCGCGGCGCAGGCGTTGTCCGACGCCGCCAGGGCGAGGCGCACGCAGTCACGCTGCGTGAGCACGACGCGGTCCTGCAGCGCGCTGACCCCCGTCGGGCCGGCGGTGCGGTCCGTGGGGTCGAGGACGACGTCCGCGAGGGGGTCGAGCTCTCCCGCGGCGACGAGAGCCGACCACGTCCCGGCGACCGCCACCTTGTACAGCGAGGCCATGGGCACGGCGACGTCTGCCCCGACGGCGATCTCGTCCTCGACGTCGTCGACCCGACGGGCGTGGACGTGCGCGGTGATGCCGGCGTCCTGGGCCGTCCGCTCGACGGCCCGGGCGGCCTGTGCGAGACGAGTCATCGCAGGGCCTCGTGCAGGGCCGAGACGACCGCTGCGTGGTCGAGGTCGGGCCGCTGCTCGGAGATCACCGGCACCGCGGCGCGGTACCTCAGCGGCACCAGGTCTGCGCCCCCCTCCTGCACGTCCCCCTCCTGCACGTCCCCCTCCTGCGTCGGGAGCGCCGGCCGCAGCCCGCAGGCCAGGCCGGCCTCGACCCGGACGGACCGCTCGTGCGCGGAGGCGATCTCGTGCACCGGCGCCAGGCGGCCGAGCCTGAGCAGGGCGTCGACGACCTGGTCGTGGGCGGCCGGGTGGTGGCTGCGTGGCGGGAGCACGAGCGGCAGGTCGTCATGATCGGGGACGACGGCGGCCGAGACGGTGATGACGTCTCTGGTGAGCAGGCCGTCGAGGGCCACCGGGTGCCGCACCAGGACGACGTCGAGGTCGCCGTCGCGCAGCCTCCCGACGAGCTCGGTGCTCCCGGCGAGGACGGGCTCGACGTCGATGCCGGTGCCGACGAGGTGCGCGAGGACAGGCCCGGCGAGGGCGTCGAGGTCAGCTGCGAGCCCGAGACGCACGCAGCGCCGCTCGGACCACCGACGCGAGCTCTCGACGAGGGCGTCGGCATCGGCGAGCAGCTGGCGGGCCGCGGGGAGCAGGGCGGACCCGGGAGCGGTGAGCGCGACCCGACGGGCATCCCGGTCGAAGAGCCGCTGGCCGAGGTGGCGCTCGAGGCGCTGGACCCCCTGCGAGAGCGGGGGCTGGGCCATCGACAGGCTGGCGGCCGCACGACCGAAGTGGCGGTGCTCCGCGACGGCGACGAAGAGCCGGAGGTGGCGCACGAGGTCCATGTGGGCAGAGGTTAGCCCCTTGTCGATATCCGTCGGATATCGAACGCCGCTTCCCATAGTCTTTGACTCTCGACCAGTGTCAGGCGACGGTGGACCCATGCGCAGGGGCGAGGACGAGACGACGACCGGTCGCGCCGGTCACGGGCGGCGCCGACGGGGCACGGCGGTGGCCGTCGTGCTGGCCCTGGTCCTCGCCGCCGGGACGGGGTGGTGGTGGCAGGACAGGCGCCGCAGCGCGGCAGCCGTCGGTGCGGCCCAGGAGCACGCCGAGCAGGTCGCGCAGGACCTCGCTGCCGGGCGACCCCCGTCGCTCGACGGCGCACCGTCCGAGGACGAGATGGGCGAGGTGCTCGAGGGGATGGGCGAGATCGCCCACACCGTGACCGCGGGCGAGGTCAGCCTCGACGACGACGCCCGACGAGGCACCGTCACCTTCGAGCACACGTGGCGCATCCACGAGGACAAGCAGCCGTGGACCTACGAGACGACTCTGGCCGTGCGGCGGGACGGCGAGCGCTGGTCGGGCACCTGGGAGCCGGGTCTCCTCGCGCCGGACCTCGAGGCGGGAGAGGGGTTGCAGGCGCGCCGGCTGAGCGCCGAGCGGGGCGAGGTCCTCGGCGACGGCGGGCGGGCCCTGGTCACCGACCGTGCGGTCGTGCGCGTGGGCGTCGACCGCTCGCAGACGTCGTCCCTCGGCCAGGCACGACGCAGCGCACGCGATCTCGCCGAGCTCGTCGACGTCGAGGTCGGGCCCTTCGTCGACGCCGTCGAGGCCGCCGGTCCCCAGGCCTTCGTCGAGGCGATCGTCCTGCGCGCCCAGGCCCCCGAGCTCGACGAGGTCTCGCGCGGCATCGCCGAGATCCCGGGCGCGCGCGGCGTCGATGACACCATGCCGCTCGCACCGACGAGCACCTTCGCCCGCGCGGTGCTCGGCAGCGTCGGCCCGGCGACGGCGGAGCAGGTCGAGGGCTCGAAGGGGGCGATCCGCACCGGTGACGTCGTCGGCACGAGCGGGCTGCAGCTCGCCCAGGACGACCGGCTGCGCGGGACGGCCGGCTACGTCGTCGAGGCGATCGACCTCGAGGGGTCGGCGGAGCCGCGCGAGCTGCGCTCGGTGCCGGCCGTCGACGGCCGGTCCGTGCGCACGACGCTGAGCCAGACCCATCAGGAGCAGGCCGAGGCGGTGCTCGAGGACATCGGGCCGCCGAGCGCGGTCGTCGCGATCCGTCCGTCGGACGGCCATGTCCTCGCCGCGGCGAGCGGGCCGGGCAGCGAGGGGACCTCGACGGCGACCCTCGGCCAGTACGCGCCCGGCTCGACCTTCAAGACCGTCACCGCGCTCGCGCTCCTGCGCAGCGGGATCACCCCGCAGACCCGCGTGCCCTGCGCGACGACCACGACGGTCGAGGGGCGCTCCTTCACCAACTACGACGACTACCCGAGCAGCGCGACCGGAGACGTCCCCTTCGCCACCGCCTTCGCCAGCTCGTGCAACACTGCGCTCATCTCGCAGCGCGACCGTCTCGGCGACGGAGCGCTCGACGAGGCCGCCGAGGCGCTGGGTCTCACCCTCGACCCCTCCCTCGGCGTGCCGGCAGAGCTCGGTGACGTGCCCGACCCGAAGGCCGACGTCGACCTGGCCGCCGCGACGATCGGGCAGGGCACGGTCCTGTCGACCCCCATGGGCATGGCGACCGTCGCCGCCAGCGTGGCGAAGGGGGCAGCGGTCTCGCCGGTCCTCGTGCTCGACGGCGGGTCGCGCCGGCCCGCGAGTCCCGCACGACCGCTCACGGCGGCCGAGAGCGAGCAGCTGAGGAGCCTCATGCGTGGTGTGGTCACCGACGGGTCGGCGCGCTTCCTCGCCGACGTGCCGGGCGGGCCCGTGGGTGCGAAGACCGGCACGGCCGAGTACGGCACCGACGAGCCCCCGCGCACCCACGCGTGGATGATCGGCACCCAGGGCGACCTCGCGGTCGCGGTCTTCGTCGCGGACGGTCCCGGTGGCGCGTCGACCGCCGGCCCGGTCCTCGAGGACTACCTGCGCCGCCTCCAGCGGTGAGCCGACGGCGCAGCGGTCTCCTCGCGCTGGCCGCCCCGGTGCTCGGCGTCGCGCTCGTCGCCGGGTGCTCGTCCAGGCAGGCCGAGGCAGACGCGCGGGCCGAGGAGGGCGTGGCCCAGGTCGTCGCGCTGCTCGAGAGGGTGCCGAGGCAGCAGTGGGCGCGCCCGTCGGCAGCGGTCCGCGAGCAGCTCGCCGCGAACGCCGTCTCCTACCGGGTGCTGGAGCTGGAGGCCGACGGGACGGTCGACCTCGCCGTGTGGCGCGTCGACACCGGGGCAGACCCCTTCACGGACGACACCGTGCGCACGGGGGTGGCCTGCGCGCAGGTCGAGCCGGACGGCGTCTCGCGCGCCACCGCCTGCCCGCCGCGCCTGGCGCCCGAGGCGCCGGCGACCTCCGTCGACTGGTCCGACGCCTCGGCCGCCCACGACGCAGCGCTCGTCGACATCTCCGGTGCGCTGGACCGCACCCAGGAGGAGGTCCGGCGGGGGCGGGTCGTGGACCGGCGTCAGGCGGAAGCAGAGCTCACGCGCAGAGGTCTCGTCGTGCGGGTCCTGCCGAGCGACGACCCGACGACCCTGCGCGCGACGGTGCAGCGCACCGGGCGCTCCGAGCGGATTGGCGACACGAGCCGCTCGGTCTCGGCGACGTCGTGCACGACCGTCACCGTGTCCGTCGACCCGGCGGCGCCGTACTGCAGCAGCGTCGACGGGCGGGCGTGCTCGCCGCGCTGAGGGGCACGCCCGTCCGCCGAGCCGTCGCGTCAGAAGAGGTGGACCATCCCGTAGCCGCTCGGGCCGAGGCGGACCGGCCCGGAGGTGTCGCCGTCGGAGGTGCCCCACCACGCGTGCAGCTCGCGACCCTCGAGACCGATGACGTCGGCCTGCCCGGTGGACGAGCCGTTGACGTCGCCCGGTGACGCGACGACCGAGTAGCGGTCCCAGCCCAGCGTGGTCCCCGAGAGCTGGCTCCACGTCGTACCGGTCGAGCGCCACGCGCGCATCCGACCGCCGGTGGCGACCCCACGGATGTCGCCGCGTCCGTCGCCGTCGAGATCGGTCGTCGCGAGGATCGTCGGGTACCAGACGAAGGGCTTGCCCATCGTGCGGACCGTCGTGAGCCGACCGGAGTCGCTGATCGAGTGCAGGGTCGCACCGCCCCCGACGCTGCGGGTCACGAGGTCGAGCGTGCCGTTGCCGTCGACGTCGGTGCCGCTCGCGATGCTCGTGTACGAGCCCCAGGACGTCGCGATCGTGCGGGGCGAGGCGTACCCGGTGCTGCCCGAGCTCATCCACAGCTGGAGGCGCCCGTCGCCGCGGCGCACGAGCAGGTCGGCGCGCTTGTCGCGGTTGAGATCACCCGCGCTGCCGTACCAGGTGGCGTCCTTCGGCCCGGTCTTGAGCCGGACCTTGTCGGCGAAGGAGCCCCGCCCGTCGCCCCGGTAGAGGTACATCGTGCCGCTGGCGCTCGTGCCGACGAGATCGGCCCGTCCGTCGCCGTCGACGTCGCCGAAGGTCCCGCGGGCCGGGGGGGTCGGCGGCGGGGTCGAGGGGACGAGCCGGTCCTTGTACTTGTGGATGATCCGCGACACCCCCTCGATCGTCGTGATCTGGGTGCCGAAGGCTCCCGGGTCGTCGTGCGTGAGCACGCCGATCGTGTAGTCCTGCCCGCTCGTGCTGTAGCCGATGCTGTTGACGTGCCAGCCGTCGGTGCGCGGGAGCCACCCGTTCTTCAGCGCGACCGTCCCGGCGGGCGCGCCGGCGGTGACGCCCCAGTCCTGGTCGGAGGAGATGCTGCGCATCTGGGTCAGCCCGTAGTCGCGGTTGGTCTGCGACAGCACACCCGTCGCCCGGGCGAAGTGCTCCATGAGCCGGGCCTGGTCCTGCGGCACGGTCGAGGTCAGGCCCCACCGGCCGCCCGAGTCGGCGTAGGTCGCCGTCATCCCGAGCCGGGCCGAGGCGCGGTCGAGGGCGGCGCGGCCGCCGATGCTGTTGAAGAGATCCGTCGTCGCGCCGTTGTCGCTGTAGCGGATCATCGGGACGATCTTGCTCTTCTCCCAGTCGGTGAGCCCCCGCCCGGCGTCCTGCGCGCGCATCATCACCGCCGCCATGATCTCGGTCTTGACGATGCTCGCCGTGACGTTGCGGGCGTTCGTCTTCGTGTACGTGTAGACGCGCGACGTGCCGGGGATGCGCACGGCGACACCGACCGCGCCCGGACGTCCCGCGAGGTAGGTGCGCAGCGTGTACTCGAAGGGGAAGGCGCCCGCCGCGGCCGTCGTCGTCTCGCCCGAGGCCTCGGCGCGGCGCGCCGCCGCCGTGTTGACCGAGTCCGCGTCGACGGTCACGGTGAAGGTCAGCCGGCCGGTCACGGAGGAGGAGGTCGCCCCCTTCGCCGCCTGGGTGGAGGGCAGGACCTGGCGAAGGGAGCCCGCGCTCACCGTCGAGCGGGCGGTGCAGGTGACCCCGTCGCCTGTCGGGTCGACCGTCACGGCGCGTCCCGAGGCGTCGGTGCCGGTGAAGCCGGGTCGGCCGACGACGGTCAGCGGGCCCGAGGCGATCGCGGCGGTGCCGCCGGAGGCGAGGTCGCCGGTCACGGTGACCGTGTCCTCGCCGACGCCGTCGCAGACGACCTGGACGTCGACGGGGTCGGAGTCGGCGGCGCTGGCCGGTCCGGCGGTGCTCAGGGCGGTGGCGGCGACGGCCGCCCCCGCCACGGTCAGGCCGGCGCGGGACCGCCAGGTGCTTCGGACGGACATGGCGGATCTCCCTGCGCTCGCGACGTGGTCGGGCCCATCCTGGCACCGTCGTCGATCCCCGTCTCGGCGACTGCCCAGCCGCGCTCATTACAGTTGAGCCCATGTCCACCGCCCCGGGTCGTTCCCTCGCCCGGACGACGCTGACCCTCGGTCCCGCCCTCGTCCTCGCGCTCGCCGTCGTCGTGACGACCGTCATCGGTGTCCTCGTGGGCCGGGCTGCCGTGCCCTACGCCGCCGGCGACCCCGGGGCGCTCGTGCGCTGGGGGCTGCCGGTCCTGCAGGGGGTCCACGACCTCGCCGCCGCCGTCACCGTCGGCTTCCTGCTCCTCGGGGCCTTCGTGCTGCCCGAGACGACGCGCACGCGGCGCCGGTGGACCGCCGGCCGGGTCGCCGCGACCTCCGGCACGCTGTGGCTCGTCAGCCTCCTGCTGCTCATCGTCCTCACCTTCGCCGACCTCGCCGGGGTGCCGGTGGGCCAGCCCGGCTTCGCCACCCAGCTCGCGGCTGTCCTGTGGGACCTGCCCACGCTGCGGATGAACCTCATCAGCGCCGTCGTCGTGCTCGTCGTCGTCATGGCGTGCGCCGGGTCGGAGAGCAAGGCGGTCCTCGGGTGGGGCTGGGCCGGGTCGCTGCTCGCCCTGCTGCCGCTCGCGCTCACCGGCCACTCCTCGGCGGCGCTCGACCACATGAGCGGGGTCAACGCCCTGGCGATCCACCTCGTCTCGGCCACCGTGTGGGTCGGCGGGCTCGTCGCCCTCGCCTGCTTCCAGCGCGGGCTCGGCGCCCACCTCGGGCCGACGATCCGGCGCTACTCCGTCGTCGCCGGGTGGGGCTTCGCGGGGGTCATGGCCTCCGGTCTGCTCCTCGCGTGGACCAACATCGGGGCGCTGGAGAATCTCCTCAGCCGCTACGGCGCGCTCCTCGGGGTCAAGCTCGCGCTCGGCGTCGTCCTCGGCGGGTTCGGCTGGTGGCACCGCCGGCGCTTCGTCCAGCAGCTCGACGAGGGCGGCACCCCGTCCTTCGTGCGCTTCGTGCTCGCCGAGCTCGTCGTCATGGGCTCCGCCTTCGGCATCGGCGCGGCGATCAGCCGCACCCCGTCGCCGACCAACGCCGTCGTCACCCCGCCCGACACCGTCGTCTACGCGCTGTCGGGCTACCCCGACCCCGGCGCGCCGACGTCGTCGAGCTGGTTCACCGCGTGGCAGACCGAGTGGCTGTGGCTCACCGTCGCGCTCGTCGCCTGCGTCGTCTACATGCGGTGGGTGCTGCGTCTGCGCCGCCGCGGCGACAGCTGGTCGCTGCTGCGCACGGTCTCGTGGGTCCTCGGCTGGGCGGTCTTCGTCTACGCGACGAGCGGGGCGCCCGGCGTCTACGGGCGCGTCTCCTTCAGCTGGCACATGATCGAGCACATGACGGTGGCGATGGTCGTGCCGCTGCTCCTCGTGCCCGCCGCCCCGATCACCCTCGCCCTGCGGGCCCTGCCCGCCCGGCGGGACCGCACGCTCGGCCCGCGCGAGCTCGTCCTCGCGTCCGTGCACGCGCCCTACCTGCGCGTCGTCGCCAACCCCGCCGTCGCCTCCGCGATCTTTTTCTTCAGCCTGGCGATCTTCTACTACAGCCCGCTCTTCGGGCTGTCGATGAGCACCCACACCGGGCACGTGCTCATGATGGTGCACTTCCTGCTCAGCGGGTACCTCTTCGTCTGGGTCCTCATCGGCGTCGACCCGGGCCCGACACGCTGGTCGCCCCTCGCGCTGCTCGTCATCCTCTTCACGACGATCAGCTTCCACGCGTTCTTCGGCGTCATCCTCACCCAGAGCACGACCCTGCTCGCGCCGGACTTCTTCGGGGTGCTCGACCTGCCGTGGGTGCCCGACCCGGTCGCCGACCAGCGCACCGGCGGCGAGATCGCATGGGGCGTCGGCGAGGCCCCGACCCTCGTCCTCGCCGTGGCGGTCGCCGTGCAGTGGATGCGCTCGGACGAGCGGGAGTCCCGTCGCCGCGACCGCTCGGCGGAGCGCGACGGCGACCGCGAGCTCGAGGCCTACAACGCCCACCTCGCCTCGCTCGGGCAGGGCGGCGCCGCGTCGGGCACGGACCGCGAGCAGGTCCGCTCGACGACGGAGCGCTAGGCGCCGATCAGGTGCAGCTGCTCCAGCTCGCGAGCGTGCTCTTGGGCGCCCACGTGCTGTTGCCCTTGTAGATCGCGCGGTAGCGGTAGCACTGCTTCGGCGAGACCGAGGTCTTCCACGTGTAGTACCCGTGGCGGTTGGTCTTCGCGGTGCCGGCGGGGGAGAAGGAGTTCGAGTAGGCCTTCGCCGACTCGATGGTGATGTTGGCCCCCCACAGCGGGCGGGTCGTGCTGCTCCACAGCTTCGTCGCGCGTCCGTTGACCCGGGCCCCGGTGCCGTCGGCCTTGAGCGTCGCGCTGACCCGGACCTTCGTGCCGGCCTTCGCGGTCTGGCCGACCCAGTTGCTCTGGTCGGGGTAGTACCAGGAGTTGCCGGCGTACACGGCCCGGTAGGTCCGCGAGCGGTCGGCGGTGCGCACGAGGCGGAAGCTGCCCGACGAGCCGGTCTCGACGGTGGCGAGTCGGGTCCACGTCGTGGTGCCGGCCGGCTTGGACTCGAGCCGGATGACGCGGTTGGGCAGCGCGCGGTAGGTGTCGCGGTCGTACGCCTCTCCGCTCAGCTCGATCTGCTCGCCGGTGCCGGACCACAGGGGTTCGGCCCGCAGGATGACCTCGGAGTACTTCTTCGCGGCGGCGGGCGCGCTCGGCCCGCCGGGTGCAGCGCCCGCGGGCGCTGCACCCGGCAGGGCGAGGGCCGAGGTGACGAGGGCGGTCAGGGGGAGTGCGGCGGTGCGTCGCATGATCGCGTCCATCTGCTCAGGGGGTGTGACGGGTGGGTCCAGTGTGACGTAGACCGATCGGCGCCTCAACGTCCGCCGCGGTGCGTCGGCCCGTCGGTAGAGTCGTCGCCGAAGACCTGAGCCGAAGGGGGAGCCATGCTCCAGGAGTCGTTGAGCACCACCGAGCTCGTCGTGTGGGGGCTCGTCATCCTCGCCCTCGCCGTGGTCATCCTCGTCGCCTTCGTCCTCGTCGAGCGCCCGCCCCGTCGGGGCCAGGTGCGGGTGCGCCGGCGCCCCGAGGGCGACGTCCGCGACCCCCGTGGGCGCTGGGACCAGGCCGAGCGCGTCGACCGCGAGCGCGACCGCACACGGCGCTGACCAGCCACGACGAAGGGGTGCCCCGTAGCCCCCGCTGGACCTCGCGCAGCCCTACTGTCTGACTCCGAGACGCGGACCCTGCCGCGTCAGCACAGGAGGTACGCCATGTACATCGGACTCGGCATCGCGCTGCTCGTCATCGGGGCGATCCTCTCCTTCGCCATCGGGCCGGACGCCATCGAGGGAGTCAACCTCGAGATGATCGGCTACATCTTCATGGCCGGTGGCGTCCTCGCCATCCTGCTCAGCCTCGTCCTGGGTCGTCCCCGCGGCCCGCGGGGCTACACCTCGCGCCGGGTGAGCCACACCGACCCGCGCACCGGCGAGGCCTACGACGAGGTCCAGGTGGACCCCGACCGCCGCTGAGCGACGGGACGACGAAGGGGGCGTGGCCGGGCACCGGCCACGCCCCCTTCGCCATGCCTGGGCTGGGCTGGGCTGGGCTGACAAAACCCTGCCAGCAGGGTCTTGACGAGCCAGGACCCTCTCGAGACCCGGCTGGCTCGTCGAAGGGCAGCCAGCAGGGTTTTGTCGGCGATCGGTCAGGGGATGCCGAGCAGGGCGCCGATCTGCGGGCTGCGGCGGCGGAAGCCGTCGAGCATCTCGCGGGCGGTCGTCACCGACGGCACGAGGGGGTGCAGGGCGAGCGCCTCGAGGGCGAGGGCGGGGGAGCGCTCGAGCGAGGCCCGGATCGTCAGCTGCTCGACCTCCTTGACCTGGGCCATGAGCCCGAGGCGGTGGCCGGTCGGCGCGGTGACGCGCAGGGGGTGCGGCCCGTCCGCGTCGACGCGGCAGGGGATCTCGACGACGGCCCCGACGGGCAGGCCGGGCACGGTGCCGTCGTTGCGCACGCCGAGGATGAGGTCGGCCGCCTCGCCGCGGCTGATCGCGGCCATGATCGCCAGGGCCACGCCCTCGTACCCGCCGCCCTCGATGTCGGCGGCGTCGCGGGCCTCGTCCTCCTCGCGGGCCTCGCGCATGTACGTCGCGTCGCGCTCCTCGCGCACCCGCCGCCAGGTCGCGAGCGCGTCGTCGGGCCGCGCCGCGAGCTCGGCGTAGAAGGCGTCCTGCTGCTGCAGGAGGAACTCGCCGCGGGTCTGCTCGGCCTCGAGGATCGAGGCGACCGCGTCCCGGGTGAAGTAGTAGTAGTAGAGGTACTCGTTGGGGATCGTGCCGAGCGCACCGAGCCACTCCGGCCCGAAGAGCCGGCCCTCCTCGATGGTCGCGAGCCGCTGCGGGTCGGCGACGAGCTCGGGCAGGAGGTCGGTGCCGTCGGTGCGCAGGCCCTGCAGCCAGCCGAGGTGGTTGAGCCCGACGTAGTCGACGTCGAGCACCGTCGTCGTCGGGTCGACGCCGCACGCACGGGCGGCACGACGGGCGAGGGCGATGGGAGAGTCGCAGATGCCGACGACCCGGTCGCCGAGCACCGCCGACATCGCCTCGGTGACGATGCCAGCGGGGTTGGTGAAGTTGATCGTCCACGCGTCGGGCGCGAGCTCATGGATGCGCTCGGCGATGTGCACGGCGACGGGGACGGTGCGCAGCGCGTAGGCGAGACCGCCCGGTCCGGTCGTCTCCTGGCCGAGCACCCCGCACGACAGCGGCACCCGCTCGTCGACGGTGCGCCCCTGCGTGCCCCCGACCCGGATCGCGGAGAAGACGAAGTCGGCGCCCGCGATCGCCTCGTCGAGGTCGGTGCTCGCCCGCACGCGCGGCGGGTCGTCGTGGTCGGCGCCCATCTGCTGCAGCACGCGCTCGATGCTCGCAAGCCGGGTCGCGTCGGTGTCGTGGAGGAAGACCTCGCGCACCCGGTCGGGGTGGTCGTCGGTGAGGAGCGCCCCGTAGACGAGAGGGACGCGGAAGCCACCACCCCCGAGGATCGTCAGCTGCATGCCTGGCACCTTCCTCGCACGGACGTCACGACGAGCAGGCTAGTCGCGCCCCCTCGCGCGTCGGGCGGGGCCGGGCCCGGGGGCGCCGGTGCACAATGCACGGGTGACCGCACCTCCCTTCGACCCGCTCTCGCACCTGCGCGAGTCCGCCGACACCCCGGCGGTCGAGCCCGAGGCCGACGTCCTGCTCTACGGGACCGTCTTCCTCGACCTCGTCCTCACCGGCATCGACGGGGGCGTGACGCCGGGCACCGAGGTGTGGGCGTCGGGGATGGGCTCCTCTCCCGGCGGCATCGCCAACCTCGCCGTCGCGACGTCACGGCTCGGCCTGCGCACGACGCTGGCGGCGGCCTTCGGCGACGACGCGTACGGCGACTTCTGCTGGCGCACCCTCGAGGAGCAGGAGGGCGTGGCCCTCACCCGCTCGCGCCGCTACCCCGACTGGCACACCCCGGTGACCGTCTCGCTCGCCGTCGACGGCGACCGCTCGATGATCAGCCACGGCCACCCGAGCCCGGAGCCCGCGAGCGCGCTCATCGGCGACCCGCCACGCACCCGGATCGCGCTGCTCGACCTGCACGCCGACGACCTCACCTGGACGACGAAGGCCCGTCAGCAGGGGGCGCTCCTCTTCGCCGACGCCGGGTGGGACGCGACGGGGGAGTGGTCGACCGAGCTGCTCGACCGGCTCGACGGCATCCACGCCTTCACCCCCAACGCCGTCGAGGCGATGGCGTACACGCGCTCGCGGACCCCGCACGAGGCGATGTACGCGCTCGCCGACCGCGTGCCGCTCGTCGTCGTCACGAACGGCGCCGAGGGTGCGCTGGCCATCGACTCCTCGACGGGCGAGGAGGAGCACGTCCCGGCGCTGCACGTCGAGGCCGTCGACGCGACCGGCGCGGGCGACGTCTTCCACGCCGCGATCGCTCTCGGCACCCTCGCCGGCTGGCCGCTGCGCGACCGGCTCGCCTTCGCCACGCTGTGCTCCGGGCTGGCCGTCCAGCACGTCGGCGGCTCGCTCGCCGCTCCCGGCTGGGGCGACATCGTGGACTGGTGGCGCCGGGTGAAGGCTGACCCCTCCGGCACCGCACGGTGCGCCTCGGTGCGCCGTCGCTTCGCCTTCCTCGACGAGATCGTCCCCGACGTCCCGCAGCACGCCGTGCGTCGCGCGCAGGCAACGATCGCGCGACAGTCCGATGTCTGAGGCACTCCGCCGGCCCGCACGAGGCAGGCTCCAGCTCAGCAGCACCGCACCCATCGAGGAGACACCATGACCCGCAGGTACACCACGGTCGCCGTCCTGGTCGGCGCGAGCCTGACCGCCGCCGCGTGCGCCCCCGGCGGCTCCGGCGGCGAGGAGTCGACGACGAGCAAGGCCGCCTCGCAGGTCGAGACCGACCCCGCCGCCATGGGCGACATCGAGCTCACCGTCTGGGACCAGGAGGTCCGCGGCGGTCAGGACAAGCAGATGAAGGCGCTCAACGCCGCCTTCGAGAAGAAGTACCCGAACATCACCATCAAGCGGGTCTCGCGCTCCTTCGACGACCTGACGAAGACGCTGCGCCTGGCCCTCACCGGTGACGACGCCCCCGACGTCGTCCAGGCCAACAACACGCGCTCGCAGATGGGTCAGTTCGTGGGGGCCAAGCAGATCATCAACCTCGACCCCTACGCCGAGGCGTACGGCTGGCGCGATCGCTACCCGGAGTCGGTGCAGTCCGTCGTCTCCTACTCCCCGGACGCGAAGACCTTCGGCGAGGGCAGCATCTTCGGCCTGCCGCAGGTCGGCGAGGTCGTCGGCATCTTCTACGACAAGAAGATGATGGAGGACCTCGGCATCGAGCAGCCGAAGACCTGGGCGCAGTTCGAGGAGGCGCTCGCGACGGCCAAGGAGGCCGGCGAGACCCCGCTCGTGCTCGGCAACATCGAGAAGTGGCCGGCGGTGCACGTCTTCGGCGCGCTCCAGGGTCGCTACACCGACGCCGAGACCATCCGCACGCTCGGCTACGGCCGGCCCGGCGCGAGCTGGACCGACGAGGGCAACGAGCAGACCGGCGCCACGCTCGTCGACTGGGTCGACAAGGGCTACTTCAACGAGGGCTTCAACGGCGAGGGATACGACGCCGCCTGGCAGTCCTTCAGCAAGGGCGACGGCCTCTTCCTCATCGCCGGCTCCTGGCTGCAGTCCGACCTCTACGCCGCGATGAAGGACGACGTCGGCTTCATGCTCCCGCCGGTGGAGAAGGAGGGCGACACCCCCGTGACGACCGGTGGCTCGGGGCTCCCCTTCGCCGTCACCTCGAAGGCCGAGAACCCCGACGCCGCTGCCGCGTACATCGACTTCATCACCAACGACGACGCGATGGCCGTCCTCGCCGAGAACGGCAACATGCCGGTCGTCGGGACCGCCGAGCGCAAGGCGGCCGACCCCCTCGGCGACGAGATCTTCGCCGCCTTCGGCGAGGTCAGCGAGAAGGACGGGCTCACCCCCTACCTCGACTGGGCCACCCCGACGATGGGCGACACCATGGGCGCCGGGCTGCAGGACATGCTCGCCGGCAAGAAGGACCCCAAGGCCGCGATGGAGACCATCGAGGCCGACTACGCCGAGTTCACCAAGGAGTAGGCAGCAGGTGGCGGCGCAGAAGGTACGGCAGAGCGGCCCTCCCGGCGAACCGCGGAGGGTGGCCTGGCTGTACCTCCTGCCCGCCCTGCTCGTCTACGGGGCCTTCGCCCTCTACCCGCTGCTACGGGCCGGCTGGATCTCGCTCTACGACTGGGACGGGCTGTCCGTCGGGTCGTGGGCGGGCCTGTCGAACTACACCGAGGTCCTCACCGACGAGCGGCTGCGCGCGGCCCTGCTCCACGCGCTCGTGCTCATGGTCTTCTACGCCGTGCTCCCGCTGCTCATCGGCCTCGTGCTCGCGGGCATCATGCACCGCTCGCGGGTGCGGGGGCTGGGCTTCTTCCGCACCGTGGTCTTCCTGCCGCAGGTCGTCGCGATGGTCGTCATCGCGGTCGCCTGGCGCCGGGTCTACGCCTCCGAGGGCTCGCTGAACTCGTTGCTCTCGGCGATCGGCCTGGACTCGCTGACCCGCGGGTGGCTCGGCGACTACACCTTCGCCCTGCCCTCGGTCGGCGTCATCGGCACGTGGTTCGAGACCGGTCTGGTCACCGTGCTCCTCCTCGCGGGGCTGAGCCAGGTGCCCAAGGACCTCTACGAGGCCGCGCGCCTCGACGGCGCCGGCCCGATCCGCGAGTTCCTCGCGGTGTCGCTGCCCTCGATCCGCGGCGAGATCGCCGTCGCCCTCACGCTCACCGTCATCGCGTCGCTGAAGACCTTCGACCTCATCTTCATGACGACGAAGGGGGGACCCGGCCACTCGACGACGGTGCCGAGCTACGAGGTCTACCGGCAGGGCTTCGAGCAGGGGGCGGTCGGGCTGGCGAGCGCGGTCGGCGTCGTGCTCACCCTCATCATCTTCGCCATCAGCTTCGTCATCACCCGGCTCGGTGACCGCGCATGAGGGTGCGGGCCCGCGAGACCCTGGGCAGCTACGTCGTCCTCGTCGTCTTCGCGCTCTTCGCGATCGCGCCGCTCGCCGGCATCGTCGGGGCGGCGCTGCAGACCGACTCCGGGGCGCCGGGTGGTCTGGCCAACTTCGGCGAGGCGTGGCGGGTGGGGCGCTTCGGCACCTACCTGCGCAACTCGGTGCTCGTCTCGGTCTTCGTCGTCTCCGTGAGCACGGTCCTGTCGATCCTCGCCGGGTACGCGCTGGGGACGATGCGCTTCCGCGGCTCGACGGTGATCTTCTACGTCATGCTCGTCGGCATCATGATGCCGGCGGAGGCGATCGTCGTGCCGCTCTTCTACGACCTGCGCACGATCGGTCTCACCGACACCTTCTGGGCCGTGACCCTGCCCCAGGTCGCGCAGTCGGTGGCCTTCGGCACCTTCTGGATGCGCTCGTTCTTCCGCTCCACCAACCGCTCGCTCATCGAGGCGGCCCGTCTCGACGGGGCGGGGCACGTGCGGATCCTGTGGCAGGTGCTCGTGCCGCTCGCCCGGCCCGCGATCATCACCCTCGTCGTGCTCACCTTCATGTGGACGTGGAACGAGTTCCTCATCCCGCTCGTCATGGCCCCGACGAACGAGGCCATCCGCACCGCGCCGCTGGGCCTGGGCTTCTTCTCCGGGCAGTACACGCAGGGCTTCGCCCTGCTCGCGGCGGGCGCGACGATCATCGCCGTGCCGGTGGTCGTCGTGTACCTCTTCCTGCAGCGGCACTTCATCGCCGGGATGCTCGAGGGCGCGGTCAAGGACTGAGGGGTTCAGGGACGCAGGAGAGCCCGGCGGCCAGGCCGCCGGGCTCGTGGGGTCTCCCCGGACCGAAGGGGGACGGGTCCCCCTTCGGTCGAGATCCCCCTTCGCTCAGGCCTGGGGTCGCAGCGCCCGGTGCACGGCCTCGACGCGGAGCAGCTCGATGCGCTCCTCCTGGTCGAGCGCCCGCTCGAGCAGCGTCATGACGTGACGCTGGTCGAGGCGGGGGTCGGAGAGCTCCTGCAGCGTGCGGAAGCCGAGGATGCGGGCGTTCGTCGCGGCCTTCATCGCCTCGAGCTCGATGACGTCGGTGAGCGGCGAGCGTCTGAGCAGGGTGCCGGCGGGGTGGAGCCGGCCGAGCTGCTGACCGATGCGGGTGATCGTCTCCTGCACCTGCGGCTGGGTGACGCCGACACTCTTGGCGATGTCGAGCAGGCCGCGGCGGTCGGCGGCGACGTCGTCGGCGAGGCGGACGACCTCGTCTCGGGCGAAGGCGGGGATGCTGCCGGCGACGCGGCGGAAGAGGTCGACACCGCCGGCCGACGCGGCGAGGTGCCGGCGCAGGTAGACCTTCAGCAGCTCGTCGGGGTCGGGACGGGCCTCGGACGTGTCGTCGGTGCTCATCGCCCCACTCTGCCGGGCGCACCTGCGCCCGTCACCACCCCCGAGGGTGCGCTCAGCCGGTGACGTCGTCCCCGACGAGGATGGGACGGGCGATCTGCGGGTCGGCGAGCAGCTCGCCCATCGTGCGCGCCGGGCCGGACTCGACGGCGGCGTCGAGCCGGTCGGGGTCGACGAGGTGGGCCCGCACGAGCTGGTCGTCGAAGAGCTGGACCATCGTCCCGACGGGCAGCGCGAGGTAGGGCGCGAGCCACCGGGCGTAGGAGTGCACCTCTCCGGCGTCGACGTTCAGCACCGCTCGCTGGTCCTCGGTGAGTTCCGTGCTGGCGTTGGCCCACACGAACCACCCCGAGCGCCGGGTGCCGTCGTCGAGCCGGTCGGCGTCGCCGAGGGCCATGCGGTCGAGGACGACCCCGATGCGCTGCCCGTCGGCGAGGGCGTCGACGACCGCACGCTGGATGCCGATGGTGTCGTCGACGTGGGTGGGCTCTGCCTCGACACCCGCCCGGCCGACGAGGGTCTGCTGCTGCACATGGGCGAAGACGGCCTCGGTGAGGTCGACGGTGGTGCCGGAGCGGTAGGCCAGCGGGTGCGAGAAGTCCGGTGACGTCACGTCGAGCACGTCCGGCTCGGCCTGCTCGAGCCGGTAGGTGACGTAGTCGGTCTGCAGGGCGGCACCGGGGACGAGGCGATCGCGGCCGCCCGCGGCCGCGGTCCTCAGCAGGGTGCGGGCGACCTCGACGAGAGCGGGGGCGATGGTGGCCCGCACCGTGAGCCCGTCGACGTGCTCCTCGACGGTCACCCGCTCGCCGGCGGCGAAGGGGGTGCCCCCCGTCGTCGTGCGACGCGGGGCCTCTCCGGTGGTGACGTCGAGGACCCGGGTGGTCGTCAGGCGGGCCGTGGTGCCGACGGGCAGAGGGAGGAGGGCGACGACGGCGGGCGCTCCTCGGACGAGGAGCCCGGCGAGGACGTCGCTCTCGCGACGCCCGATGAGACCGGCCTTGGCGGCGGTGCTCAGGTGCCAGCCCGAGCTGCTCTCGGACGTGGGAGCGTGGCGGGCGAGGACGAGCTCGTCGTCGCCGCCGGACTCGACGACCTTGAGCGCGGCACGGGTGCACATGACACCGGAGGAGAGGTCGACGACGTCGCCGTCGACGTCGAGCTGGCGCAAGACGTCGTCGTGCATGGCCTCGACCCACAGCGCGGTGGTGAGGTCGTCGGTCGTGTCCTCGGTGAGGTCGGGGTCGGAGCTGAGGTAGCTCGGGGCCTGGATCGTCATGCGGCCGGGGGAGGACTGCCGCAGCTGCCACATGCTGAAGCCCACCATCGTGCGCAGGCCGTCGTGGTGCTGGCCGTCCTCGTGGTAGCGCATGAAGCGCTCGACGACCGGGGCCGCGTACGACGCGACGCTCGGCGCGCAGCAGAGGTCAAGGGCGAAGCCCCCGAGGTCGACCGGTGCCTGCAGGACGGGAGCGTCGACGGGGTGGGGCGGCAGCTCGAGCGCAGTCATGCGGCGACGCTAGTGACGGGTCCGACACCGGCGACACCCACGGATTCCGTGGAATCCACCGGCGCCGAAGGGGGATCCGCTCACCCCGTCGGGTCGGCCTGCAGCCTGTTCTTCGCCTCGACGACCTCGTAGGTCGCGGCCGGCTCGTCCTGGAGGTCGGCGACGGTCTCGATGTCCTGCCAGGCCCCGCCGTCGACCCGGTAGCTGCCGGTGAGCCGGGCGTCGACCCTCACGTCGACCGACCCGGTGTCGCGGTAGGCGTGGGTGATGTCGCCGTCGGGGTAGCCACCCCCGGTCGACGTCGTCCACCCGCTCGACGCGCCGTCGCCGTAGCTGAAGCGGTAGTCGCGAGCCTCGACCGCGAACTCGACGCTCCACGACAGGAGCTGGACCTTCGCGCTCGTCTCGCCGGGGGAGAGGCAGGCCCCGTCGGGCCAGCCGGCCTCGTAGTAGGTGGCGAGGTTGACCACTGTCTTGCCCCCGACGGGCTGCATGCTCGGGCTGGGCTTGCAGAAGGGCAGCTCGCGGAAGGCCTGCTGGATCTGCCCGAAGGTGGGCACGGGCGGAGCCGCGACGACGGCTGGGCCGGGCTGGCCCGGGGTCGCGCCGCAGTCGTACCCCTCGAGCTGACCGCCCGGCTGCCGGATGATCGCGACCGGTCCCTCGCTGTCCGGCGAGGTCGCGGCGCACGTCCCCGCCGCGGCCTGGCACTGCAGCTCGGCCATCCGCCCGGCGCACGACTCGCTGACGAGCTGCGAGCCGTCGTCACCGGCCCGCGGACCACGCCCGACCCGATTGCTAGACGGGGTTTGAGAGTCCCCGCTGCTTGCCTTCTGTGACGCGTTCTGGACCGGTTGCGGGGCGCCTGGTGCGTCCCCGCCGCATTGACCCGAACTACCTGCGGCGCCCAGCCCAGCATCACCGACTGTGCCCTCTAATCGCGGAGGGGGACAGGTCCTCGACGCGTCCGCATCAGCGATCGCGTTGATGCCCAACAACACGATCAGCGTTGCGAGGCACGCTGCGAGAAGGCGTCGCATCACGCCTCACCATCCCTATACGCGAGCGTGAACTCGGATGCCGCCCAGCGGTCTCCGGCGCGCTCCAACCGCATCGCGAACGCCGCCTTCTCGGCTCGAACCGTCGCCTCCTTCTGTCCGGCATCGTTGAGCAGGCTGTGCCTAGGAACGGCGAAGTCAACCTGGAAGGTGGGCTGGCTACCCCACTTGAGAACCTTCACCCTGGTGACCTGTTGATACGGATTGATCGATGGGTGCTGAACGCCCTTGCGGCCATCAGCGAGGGCGGCCATGTCCTCGCACTTCACGCATCCCGACGTCGACTGCTCTCGGATGAGATCGCCGTCCATGAGGTGCTGGGCCGCGCCGGTCACCTGGGTGTACCACTTGGCGAACTCCTGGGCTCCCTGGCGGGTGTTCGCCCTGGCCGCCTCAGGTGGCGACGCCCATCGGGCAGCGTCGTCGGTCGAGCTGCTGGTCGTGGCTTCTCCCGAGCTCGTCGTCGACCCGCCGCTGCTCGAGGGAGTTGACGGGGTCGAGGACGAGGCGCTCGTCGGGGTGGCGATGCTCGCCGACGTCGTCTCGGGGTCCTCTCCGCCCCCGGTGCAGCCGGCGAGCGTGACGGCCCCCACCGCCAGCAGTCCCAGGGTGCGTGTGCCCATGCGTCCGAGCCCCTCCCTCGCGGCGACCGACCCGCCCGGACGCCTCATCGCTGCCTTCCAAGTTAGCGAAGCAGCGGCCCGGCGCCACCGGACGATCCACAGGCGGCTCAGCCGACGAGGTCGCGCAGGATCCGCTCGAGGTGAGCGCGGTCCCCCTTCGACAGGCCGGCGAAGATCTCCCGGCTGGCCGCCCGCCGCACCTGCTCGACCTCGGCGGCCATCGTCCGACCCGCGGCGGTGACGTCGATGACGGTGGCGCGGCGGTCTGCGGGGTCGGGGGAGCGCTCGACCCAGCCGGACTCCGTGAGGTGGTCGACGACGTCGGTCACCGTGCGCGGCGCGACGTGCAGGGCCTCGGCGAGCTGACCGAGCCGCATGGGGCCGTCCCGCTCGACGGCCCTCAGCGCTCGTGCGTGGTGAGGCGTGATGCCCAGCGGGGTGAGCGCATGAGCCGTGCCCCTGCGCAGCCGCCGGGTGACGGCGAGCATGAGCTCGCCGAGCCCGTCCGCCGCGGGGGGTGTCGTCGCCATGCGGGAATGCTATCGACACCCCTGTGGTTACCTCATACTGAGTCAACCTCAGCAATCGAAGGAGGGCGCCCATGACAGACGCACCCACCCCCCACGTCGGCGGCCGCGGCCCCGGCGGTCCGCGCCGCATCTCGAAGGAGGACCGCGCCCAGCTCGAGGCGCGCCCCGTCCCCTTCGCCCGGGTCGCCGCGCTCTTCGGCCCCCACCGACGCACGCTCGGCGTCGTCGTCGCGATCATCGTCGCGACCTCCGTCGTCTCCATGGCCTCGCCCTTCCTCGTGCGCGAGGTCGTCGACGTCGCCATCCCGCAGCAGGACGTCTCGCTCCTGCTCTGGGTCGTCGGCGGCATGGTCGCCGTCGCCGTCGTCACCTCTCTGCTCGGTGTCGTCCAGACGTGGATGTCGGCCCAGGTGGGCCAACGCGTCATGCACGGGCTGCGCACCCAGCTCTTCGGCCACCTCCAGCGCCAGTCGCTCGGCTTCTTCACGCGCTCTCGGGCCGGCGAGGTCCAGTCGCGCCTCATCAACGACGTCGGGGGCATGCAGGGCGTCGTCACGACGACGGCCACCTCGATCGCCAGCAACCTCACGACAGCCGTGGCGACCGCGGTGGCGATGGTCGCCCTGTCGTGGCGGCTCTCCCTCATCTCGCTCGTCGTCGTCCCACCGGCCATCTGGCTCACGCGCAAGGTCGCGCTGCTGCGCCGCGAGATCACGGCCCGCCAGCAGTCAGCGCTGGCGGACCTGCACGTGCGCATCGAGGAAGGGCTGTCGATCAGCGGCATCCGTCTCGCGAAGACGATGGGGACGACCCGTCGCGACTCGCAGCGCTTCGCCCAGGTGAGCCACGACCTCATCGACCTCGAGCTGCGCAGCCAGCTCGCCGGACGCTGGCGGATGGCGACGATGCAGGTCGTCTTCGCTGCGGTGCCGGCCGCGATCTACCTCGCCGCCGGCCTCCCGGCCACCTCCGGGGGGATGACGATCGGCACCCTCATCGCCTTCACCACGCTGCAGGCCGGGATCTTCCGTCCGCTCATGGGTCTGCTCAACGTGGGCGCCCAGTGGGTCAGCTCGATGGCGCTCTTCAGCCGGGTCTTCGAGTACCTCGACCTCGAGCCGGAGATCACGGCACCGGAGCACCCGGTCCGCCTCGACCTCGAGTCGGTCCGTGGTGAGGTCCGGCTCGAAGGGGTGAGCTTCCGCTACACGGGGGCGGAGAGGGACGCGCTGCACGAGGTGTCCCTCGACGTGCCGGCCGGCACCTCGCTCGCCCTCGTCGGGCACACCGGGTCGGGCAAGTCCACGCTCGCCGCGCTCGTCTCGCGTCTGTACGACCCCACGCAGGGGCGGGTGACCGTCGACGGGGTGGACATCAGGGACCTCGACCCCGAGGACCTCGCGTCGGTGGTCGGGGTCGTCAGCCAGGAGACCTACCTCGTCCACGCGTCGATCCGCGAGAACCTCCTGCTCGCCCGACCCGACGCCGACGAGGCCAGGCTGTGGCAGTCGCTCGCTGCGGCCCAGGTGGCCGACCTCGTCGCGAGCCTCCCCGACGGGCTGGACACCGTGGTGGGCTCACGGGGCTACCGCTTCTCCGGGGGAGAGCAGCAGCGCATCGCCATCGCACGCACTCTCCTGCGCGACCCGAGGGTCCTCGTGCTCGATGAGGCGACCAGTGCGCTCGACAACGAGACCGAGCGCGAGCTGCAGGCGGCGATCGAGACCCTGGCGAAGGGGCGCACGACGATCACCATCGCCCACAGGCTCTCGACGGTCGAGGGAGCCGACCAGATCGTCGTCCTCGACGGCGGGGTAGTGGCCGAGCAGGGGACGCACGACGAGCTCCTCCAGCAGGCCGGCGCCTACGCAGGACTGGCCCTCGCGGCCTGACCTGGCGGGGCCGAAGGGTGCGGGCGGCCCTGCGCCGCAGCCGAGTTGGAGGTTGCCCAGATCGGGTGCTACCTTTGCGGAGCACACCGCAGAGATCCAAGCGCGATGCAGTTCGGCCGCTCCGAGAGCGGATCACGGATTTGTCGCCCAAGCTGAGATGCGGTAGGCTGGAGAAGTTGCCCCCGGAGCTTCGCACGAGAGTGCTGAGTGATGGTGCGCGTCCGAACCTTGAGAACTCAACAGCGTGTCAAAAATCGATGCCAATACCTCGTCTTCAGAAGGTGCGGCGCACTCGCTTGATGGTGGGTGTGTGGTGCTGATGAAACGATATTTTA
>NZ_JAKLYZ010000005.1:0-244413 GCF_040900765.1 Janibacter sp. Y6 | reverse complement strand
GCCGACACCGGCGAGATCATCCGCCAGCTCACCCTCGACCCCACCCGCGACTACCAGCCCCAGAACAGCACGAAACCCCCGAACCCGTAGGTTCGGGGGTTTCATATGTCCTGAGACAGGACATGGTCGGGGTGACAGGATTTGAACCTGCGGCCTCTTCGTCCCGAACGAAGCGCGCTACCAAGCTGCGCCACACCCCGTGGCTGACGCCGTCTCGAGGACGGCGACACGTGAGGATAACTCAGTCCCCGGCGCTGCCCACAATCGGGCCCGAGGACCGGCTGCCGGTCGGTCGTGGAGAGGGCGTCTGCGTGCCCGTGCCGGGGTCCTGCGTGCCCGGGTCGTCGGAGGTCTGCGTCGGGCTCGTGCTCGACGGGTCGGGCTCCGGGCTCTCGTCGGGCGTCTCGTCGACGGTCGGCGTCGGGGTCCAGGTGGGCTCCGGCGTCCACGTCGGCGTCGGGGTCCAGGTGGGCTCCGGCGTCCACGTCGGCGTCGGGGTCCAGGTCGGGGTCGTCGTCGTGCTCGTCGGCTCCGGCGTCCACGTCGGCTCGGTCGTCGTGGGGGTGGGTGTCGGGGTCGGGAGCGGGGTCGTCGTGCCGGAGGTGGTCGTCGAGCTCGTCGTGCTGGTGCGCGTGCGGGTCGTCGTCCGCGACGTCGTCGACGACGTCGAGGTGGTGGAGCTCGTCGTCGCCGGCGCGGGCACTGCGACGGGCTCCTGGCCCAGTCCGAGCGCGACGACCGAGGTGCCCGTGGCGAAGATGCCCGCGAGGGCCAGGGCCACGCCCTCGACGACCCTCATGCCGCGCGCCCGACGGCGGGGACGAGCGTGAGCAGGCTGGCCTCGGGGCGGCAGGCGAAGCGCACCGGGGCGAAGCGGGAGGTGCCCAGCCCCGCCGACACGTGCAGCCAGGACGCGTCCTGCGGGGCCTCCACGTCGGGACGGTCGGCCGCGCCGGGCCACCAGCGCGACACCCCCTTCGCCCGACGCCGGTCGAGGTCGCAGTTGGTGACGAGCGCCCCGTAGCCGGGCACGCAGAGCTGGCCGCCGTGCGTGTGGCCGGCGAGGACGAGCGACGCCCCGTCGGCGTGCATGGCGTCGAGGACGCGCTGGTAGGGCGCGTGGGCGACGCCGAGGAGCACGTCGGCCCCGTCCGCGCGCGGTCCGGCGACGTCCTCGTAGCGGTCGCGGCCGATGTGCGGGTCGTCGACCCCGACGAGGTCGAGCGCGAGGTCACCGACCTGCAGCGTCGTGCGGGCGTTGTCGAGATCGGCCCAGCCCCCGGCGAGCATGCCGTCCCGCAGCTCGTGCGTCGGTAGCTCGACACGGGTACGGGGGGCCTCGCCGTACCGCGGGGTGAGGTAGCGCGCGGGGTTCTTCGGCGCCGGCGCGTAGTAGTCGTTGGACCCCATGACGAAGGCCCCGGGCAGCTCGAGCAGCGGGCGCAGCGCGTCGAGGACTCCCGGCACCGCTCGCTCGTGGCTGAGGTTGTCACCGGTGTCGACGACGAGGTCGGGGCGCAGCCCGGCGAGGTCGCGGATCCATCGCGCCTTGCGCTCCTGGCCGGGCACGAAGTGGATGTCGCTCACCTGGAGCACCCGCAGCGGGCGGGCACCCTCCGGCAGCACCGGCAGGGTCCACCGTCGCAGCGTGTAGAGCTGGCGCTCGACGACGCCGGCGTAGGCCAGCGCACCCGCTCCGGTCGCGGTCAGGGCGAGGGCGCTGCGCGTCAGGAGGTGGGTCACGCCGCCATTGTCGCCCACGGCCTGCGGGATACCTGGTCGCCCCCGCCGGGGAGGCGGGGGAGAATGTCACCATGACCGACACGCTCAAGGCCACGATCCAGCACGACCTGCACGACTCGATGCGTCAGCGCGACCAGGTGCGCTCCTCGACGCTGCGCATGGTCCTCGCCGCGATCACCACCGAGGAGGTCTCGGGCGACACCGCCCGCACGCTCTCCGAGGACGAGACGCTCAAGGTCGTGGCCAAGGAGGCCAAGAAGCGCCGCGAGGCGTCCAGCGCCTACACCGACGCCGGTCGCCCCGAGCTCGCCGCGAAGGAGGACGCCGAGCTCGAGGTGCTCCAGGGCTACCTGCCCGAGCAGCTCGACGACGCCGCCCTCGCCGCGATCGTCGACCGCGCGATCGCCTCGACGGGTGCGACGGGCATGGCCCAGATGGGTCAGGTCATGAAGGTCGCCCAGGGCGAGGTCGCCGGGCGGGCCGACGGTGGTGCCGTCGCCGCGATGGTCAAGGCGCGCCTCGGCTCCTGATCGTCCGAGCACGACGAAGGGGGTGACCCACCAGCTGGTGGGTCACCCCCTTCGTCGTGCGGCTGAGCTCAGCCGTCGTTCTTCTTGGGCTTGTCGCCGGTGTTCTTCGGCTTGCCGTTCGTCTTGGGGTTCTCCGGCCCCTTCGTGCGAGTGGGTGCCGCGCTCGTCGACGTGGAGGTCGGCGAGGGCGGGGCCGCCTGGGCCTGGGTGGTTGTGCTCGGGGGAGCCGCCTGGGTCTGGGTGGGCGCCGGGGGCGCGGTCACCGGTGCGACGCCGTTGGAGACGTAGTACTCGACCGTGCCTCCCTTGAGCGCCTGGCCGGAGGGCGAGGTGTAGGCGACGGTCCCGGCCGGCGCGGTGCCGTTCGCGGAGCCGGTGTTGCGGGGGTTGAAGCCCGCGCCCTTGAGGATGGAGTCTGCCTCAGCAGGGGTCTTGCCAACCACCGAGGGGATCGCCGTCAGGTCGCCGTTGACGACCTTGCCGCCGGGGTCCTTGAAGTCCTTCTTCGGCATGCCGTCGCTCGCCTCGTCCATCATCTGCTTCCACAGCGGGGCGGCGATCGTGCCACCGAAGACGGCCTGCGGAGGACGTCCGCCGATGCTCAGGCCGTCCATGCTCTTCTCGGTGATCGGGGTCCCGACCCACACGGCGGTGGCGAGCTGGGGGGTGTACCCGACGAACCAGGACTGGCGGTGCTTGTCCGTGGTGCCGGTCTTGCCGGCCGCGATCCGGCCATCAGCGAGCTGGGCACCGGTGGCGGTCCCTGACGTGATGGGCGCCTCGAGCAGGCTCGTGACACCACGCGCGACGGCGGGGTCCAGCACCTGCTTGCAGGCGGGCGGCTTGATCTTGATCTGCTTGCCGTTGGCCTTGGTGATGGACTCGATGGGGTTCGGCGGGCAGTACTTTCCGTCCGCGGCCAGAGTCGCGTAGCTCGAGGCGAGCTGCAGGGGGGAGGTCGAGTCCGAGCCGAGGACGAGGTTGGCGATGGAGTAGTCGCCCTTGATCTTCTTGCTGGTCTCCTGGTCGACCGTCAGTCCGTAGGTCTGGCCGTTGCCGTCAGTCAGACCCATGGCGGCCATCGTCTTCGGAATGTTGCACGAACCGATGTCGGAGGCGAGCTGGGCGAAGGCGGTGTTGATGGACTGCTCCGTCGCGTAGCGCAAGGTGAGCGGCTTGCCACCGCTGTCGAAGTCGTTCTGGACCTCCCACGGCGCTCCCGCGGTGCATGACGGGTCGAACTCGGTCGGCATGAATGTGTGGGGGTTGCCCAGGCCGGCACGCGGGGCGTTGACCGTCGACTCCATCGGCTTGCCCTGCTTGAGGGCCGCGACGAGGGCGTACATCTTCGCCGTCGAGCCGATGGCGAAGCCGTTGGTGCCGCCGTAGCGGGTGGGGTAGGTCCAGGCCTGCTCGGAGTACTTGGTCGAGGCCCGGTCGAGACCGACCTTGTACTGCGACGTCTGCGCGATGGCGCGGACCTTGCCGGTGCCGGGCTCGATCATCGCCGAGGCGGCGCCGACACCGCTCGGGTCGCCGTTGGGCACCCGCTCGGTGAGGTCCTCGTGCATCTTCTTCTGCCAGTCACGGCGCAGCGTGGTCTTGATCTTCAGACCACCGGTGTTGACCGCCAAGAGCCGGGCGTCGGGGTCGGGCCCGAGCTCGGGCATCGTCTTGAGGTACTCCATGACGTAGTTGCAGAAGTACGGGTCGACGGCCTTGGTGCAGGTGCCGCCCTCGCTCTCCTTGATCCGGACCATGTCCGAGACCTTCTGCTTCGTGTACTTCTTGTGCTGCCACTCGCTGATGTCGCCGAGCGAGAGCATGCGGTCCAGGACGAGGTCGCGTCGCTCCTGGACCTCCTTGGGGTTGTTCCGGATGTTCAGCCGGCTCGGCGACTGGACCACCCCGGCGAGGGTCGCGGCCTCGCCGACGGTGAGCTTCTTGGCCGAGGTGGAGAAGAAGTGCCGGGCGGCGGCCTCGACCCCGTAGGCCTGGTCGCCGTAGTAGACGATGTTGAAGTACCCGTTGAGGATCTGGCCCTTCGTGTGCGTCTTCTCCACGTCGAGGGCGTACTTCATCTCCTGCAGCTTGCGGCTGTAGGTCTGCTCGGTCGCCGCGGTGGCGGCCTCCTGGTCGTCGGCCCGCAGGGCCTTCTCCTGCAACATGATCTTCACGTACTGCTGGGTGATCGACGAGCCACCCTGGGTGGACCCGCTGGAGAGGTTGGAGAAGAAGGCGCGGCTGGTGCCGCGCAGGTCGATCCCGCCGTGCTCGTAGAAGCGGCTGTCCTCGATCGCCAGCTGGGCGTTGATCATGTTCTTGCTGATCTTGCTCATCGGGACGATGATCCGGTTGGCGTCGTAGGGCGTCGCCAGGACCTTGCCGTCGGCCGAGTAGATCTTCGACTGCTGCGCCAGCGAGATCGCGGTGAACTCGCCGTCGAGGTCCTCGAAGGCCCCGACGGTGCCGCGTGCGGCGCTGCCGGACGCGCCGGCGAAGGGCATGAGCAGCCCGGCGCTGATGAGCCCCATGCCCACCGCGACGGCGACGAAGGCCCCGAGCAGCCGGACGAGGTTGGGCATGGCAGATCGCGACATGTCCTCCAGGGTAACGGCGCCCCCTGAGAGCGCCAGGGAGGCTGACGAAGCGGCCCGTCGGGGTCCGCGGAGGACGGCCGTCGGCGGCTCAGTTAGGCATTGGTTCAGGTTTGGTCAAGAAATGGTCAAGAAGTAGTCCTTTCGGGCCATGTATCTCGGACCGTTCCGGTGCCTACCATGAATCCGGCTCGTACCGGGGAGTAAGAGCCAGTGTGAAGTCAAGGAGTGGGGATGACCGTCGCAGCGCAGCGAACGATGAGCTGGACCGACGACTGGGCGAAGGAGGGTCGGTGCCGGGGGATGGACCCCGACGCTCTCTTCGTCCAGGGCAAGGACCAGCGGGCCGCCAAGCTCACGTGCCGGGGATGCCCCGTCGTGGCGGAGTGCCTGGCGGATGCTCTGGACAACCGGACCGAGTTCGGTGTCTGGGGCGGGATGACGGAGCGGGAGCGCCGCGCGCTGCTGCGTCGTCGCCCGGATGTGGCCAGCTGGTCCGACCTCTTCCAGAGCGCAGCTCGGGGGGCCGCCGTCAGCCGGTGATCGACCGGCTCCGATGACGTCCAGGACCCCGACGGGTCAGCGCACCAGGTGGTGAGCGAGCTCGTCGAGGGCCTGGACGTCATCTGCGTCGTGGGGGGAGTCGGGGACGACGACGACCGGCACCTGCTCGTCCGCGACGAGGTCTCGCAGCGTGCGCAGGACGCTCGCGTGGCGCCGCGCCCTCCGGGTCCGCTCCACGTGGACCGCGAGGGCGGCCCGGCCCACATCGGTCTCGACCGCGTCAGCGGCGGCGAGCGCCTCTCCGGTGCCCACCGTCGAGGTGGCCCGCACGACCCGGTTGACGACGAGAGCCCGCGGTCGCACCTCGTCGTCGGCCAGCCGGGCGAGCAGGCGGCGGCTCTCGACGACGGAGGCGTCGTCGGGTGCCCCGACGACCACCCAGGCGGTCGTCGGCGAGGTCAGCGCCGCGTACGTCGCGTCGGCGCGCTCGCGGAAGCCGCCGAGCACCGTGTCCAGCGCCCCGAGCAGGGTCTGCACGTCACCGACGAGCGAGGGGCCGAGGACCGCGGAGACGACCCCTCGGCCGAGCGCGACGCCCTGCCCGGCGACCTTCCGGCCGAGCCGGCCGCCGGCTCGCGCGGGGGCGGACAGCACCCGCAGCAGCCGGCCGTCGAGGAAGCGGCCGAGCCGCGCGGGGGCGTCGAGGAACTCCAGCGCGGAGCGCGACGGCGGGGTGTCGACGACGAGCAGGTCCCAGCGCCCGGTGCGCATCATCTCCTCGCGCAGCTGACCGATGCGCTCGACGGCCATGTACTCCTGCGTGCCCGCGAGCGAGGTCGACAGGCTCTCGTAGAGGGGGTGGCCGAGGATCGCGGCGGCACGGTGAGGACCCGCGTGCTGGCGCACGAGGTCGTCGAAGGTCCGGCGCATGTCGAGCACGAGCACGTCGAGGCTGCCGGTGGAGCCGTCGCCCACGAGCCCGGTGACCGGGTGCGGCTCGCTGCTCGAGGGGTCGGCGCCGAGGGCCTGGGCGAGTCGTCGCGAGGGGTCGATGGTGAGCACGACGACCCGGCGTCCCTGCCGCGCCGCCCGGACGCCGAGGGCGGCGGCGGTCGTCGTCTTGCCGACGCCGCCGGCCCCGCAGCACACGACGACGCGCACCGACGGGTCCTCGAGGACGTCGCCGAGGGGTCCGCTCACGTCAGCACCTCGAGGTCGTCGGCCAGCCGGTCGAGGTCGTCGCGCTCGACCTCCTCGCCGAGATGACGAAGGGGGATCACCTCGCGCCCGAGGTCGTCGAGCCGGGCGCGCAGCGCGGCCCGGTCCTCGTCGCGCTCGACGCGGTCGAGCAGCTCGCGGTGCAGGGCGCTCACCGCGCCCGTCCCGAGGTCGAGACCTGCTCGGGAGAGGTCGTCGGCGAGCTGGCCCACGGCCGCGTCGGACCGGGCGGCGGCTCGTCCCCCTTCGTCGAGGACGGGGTCCTGCCAGCGGGAGACGAGCACCGAGCCGAGCGGCCAGCCCGCTGCGGCGAGCTCGGCGCCGGACTCGAGGCTCTCCTGCACGGGCAGCTCCTCGAGCAGGGCGACGAGGTGCACCTGCGTGCCCGGGCCGCGCAGCCAGGAGAGCACGCGCTCGGCCTGCCGCCGCACCGGGCCGCTGCGCACCATGACGGTGGTCTGCCCCGGTGCGCCGAGGAAGCGCGCGACGCGACCGGTCGGCGGGGCGTCGAGGACCACGACGTCGTAGTGGGGGCCGTCCCGCCCCGCCCGCTGGCGCCCGGCGGCCTCGTGGATCGCGCCGAGGACGAGCACGTCGCGGACGCCGGGGGCGACCGCGGTCGCGAAGTCGACCGCCCCGACCGCGGTGAGCACGCGCGCGGCCCCGGGCACCCGCACCTTGAGGCGGAGGTAGTCGTGCAGCGCGGTGCGGGCGTCGACGTCGAGGACGTGCACCGATCCGCCGGCCTCCGTCGTCAGCGCCGGACGCTCGCCCTCGCCGGGCGCGACGCCGAGCAGGCGGGCCAGGGCGTCACGCCCCTCGACCTCGACCGCGAGGACCCGACGACCCCCCTTCGCCAGGGCGAGAGCGAGGGCTGCGGCGGTCGTCGACTTGCCGGTGCCCCCCTTGCCGGTGACGACGTGCAGGCCGACCTGAGGTCGCTGCGGTCTCGAGGGCACCTCCGCAGCGTAGACGGCGCGAGGGCGTCGCTAGGGTGGCGGCATGACCCAGTGGGAGTACGCGACCGTGCCGCTCATGATCCATGCCACCAAGCAGATCCTCGACCAGTGGGGCGAGGACGGCTGGGAGCTCGTCCAGGTCGTCGCCGGCCCCGACGGCAACGGTCTCGTGGCCTACCTCAAGCGACCCAAGGGCCAGTGATGGGTCGGGTCGCCGACCGTCTCGCCGAGCTCGGCATCGACCTGCCCGAGGCGGCCACGCCCGCCGGCTCCTACCAGCCCGCCGTCATCAGCGGCGACCACGTCTACACCTCCGGCCAGCTGCCCGTCGTCGGCGGCGAGCTGCCGCAGACCGGTCAGGTCGGCGAGGGCGCCGGGCTGGTCAGCCCGGCCGCGGCGCAGGAGATGGCGCGCACGTGCGCGATCAACGCCATCGCCGCCGTCGCCTCGGTCGTCGACCTCGACCGGGTGCAGCAGGTCGTCAAGGTCGTCGGATTCGTCTCGAGCGATCCCGGCTTCACCGGGCAGCCGGGGGTCGTCAACGGCGCGAGCGACCTGCTCGCCGAGGTCTTCGGCGACGCCGGGCGGCACGCCCGGTCGGCGGTCGGGGTCGCCGTGCTCCCGCTCGACGCCAGCGTCGAGGTCGAGGTCTGCGTGCGCATCTCGTGAGCCGTCGATGACGACGCGGGACTTCCCCTTCGCCGCGGGTCGCGAGCTGCTCGAGGTGCCGGTCGAGCCGGCCCCGGTGCGCCAGGCCGCGACCGTCATGCTCCTGCGCGACGGCGCGCACGGGCTCGAGGTCTTCATGCTGCGGCGGGTGAGCACGATGGTCTTCGCGCCGTCGATGCACGTCTTCCCCGGCGGTGGGGTCGACCGGCGCGACGCGACGGACGACCTCCCGTGGGCCGGCCCGGACGTCGACGACTGGGCCCGCACGATGGACTGCCCGCCCGACGAGGTGCGCGCCCTCGTCGCCGCCGCGGCGCGCGAGGTCTTCGAGGAGACCGGCGTGCTCCTCGCCGGTGACGACGAGGGGTCCGACCCGGTCGAGCGGCTCGGGGGCGCCGACGCGGCGGCCCGGGCCCGCCAGGCCCTCGTCGGGCGCGAGCTGAGCTTCGCCGAGCTGCTCGGCGGGGCCGGTCTGCGGCTGCGCTCGGACCTGCTCGGCTACCGCGCGCACTGGATCACGCCCGAGATCGAGCCCCGGCGCTACGACACCCGCTTCTTCGTCGCCGAGGTGCCGCCCGGGCAGGAGCCCGACGGCGAGACGACCGAGGCCGACCGCGCCGAGTGGGTGCGACCGCAGGACGTCCTCGCCGCCGCCGAGGCGGGCGATGCCCGGCTCATGCCGCCGACGATCGTGTGCCTCGAGCAGCTGCAGGCCGCCGGCTCGGTCTCGCGGGCGCTGGGGGAGCGGCCGGCGATCGCGCCGGTCATGCCCGTGCTCGTCGACACCGGCGCCGGGACCGTCATGCGCGCCGAGCTGCCGTGAGCGCCACCGCGCCGCAGCCCTCTGCCCCCTTCGGGCAGTGGGCGGGCGGCCAGGTGAGCCCGCACGCGTACTGCCTGCTGCAGGGCAACCCCGGGCCGATGACTCTCGACGGCACGAACACCTGGGTCGTCATGGCGCCCGGGTCGAGCAGTGCGCTCGTCGTCGACCCCGGTGAGGACGACGCGGCCCACCAGCAGCGCGTCGTCGACCACGTCGCCGCGCTCGGTGCCCGGATCACGCAGGTCGTGCTCACGCACGGCCACCACGACCACAGCGAGGGGGCGCCGCGGCTCGCCCGTCTCACCGGAGCGGGGGTCCGGGCGGTCGGGAGAGGGCACGACGACCTCGCCGACGGAGACGTCCTCGACGCGGGTGGTGTCGAGCTGCGCGTCGTCGCCACCCCCGGGCACACCTCGGACTCGGTGTCCTTCGCCCTCGCGGCCGATCATGCGCTGCTCACCGGCGACACGGTGCTCGGCCGGGGCACCACCGTCGTCGCGCACCCCGACGGCGAGCTCGAGGCCTACCTCGGCTCGCTCGAGCGGATCGCTGCGCTCACCGGCGGGGGAGCGGTGACCTCGATCCTGCCCGGGCACGGGCCCACGGTGCCCGACGCGTCGGCGATGGTCGACTTCTACCGGGTGCACCGCGCCGAGCGGCTGGAGCAGGTGCGGGCGGCGCTCGCCGACGGGGCGGACGGCGCGGACGCGGTCGTCGAGCGGGTCTACGCCGACGTCGACCGGTCCGTGTGGCCCGCCGCGCGGATGTCGGTCCTGGCTCAGCTCGCCTACCTGCAGGGGCGGTAGCGCGGGGCTGGTCCCCCTTCGCCCCGCTCGGGCTCGCCGGACCCCGCCCCCTTCGGTCACGAAGGGGGCGTCAGCGGGGGTGGCGAAGGGGTGTGACCGGGCGACGCGGTCTCGAGGCTCCTTCGTCGCACCTCGACCAGCGAAGGATTCGTCGCACCTCGAACAGCGAGGGACGACCGATCAGCGGGCGCGACGCTTGAGGCGCTCGACGTCCTGGAGGAGGACGGCGCGGGCCTCGAGACGCAGCCAGCCGCGGGAGGCGAAGTCGGCGAGGGCCTTGTTGACCGTCTCGCGGGAGGCGCCGACGAGCTGGGCGAGCTCCTCCTGGGTGAGGTCGTGGGCGACCATGACGCCCTCCTCGACGGGGCGGCCGAAACGCTGGCTCAGCTCGAGCAGCGCCTTGGCCACACGACCGGGCACGTCGGTGAAGACGAGGTCGGCGAGGTTCTCGTTCGTGCGGCGCAGCCGACGGGCGAGCGCGGCGAGCAGGGTCACCGCGATGCGCGGGTGGTTGCCGAGCAGCTGGCGCAGCTGGTCGTTGCCGAGACCGATGAGCTGGGTCTCGGCGACCGCCGTGGCCGTCGCGGTCCGGGGGCCGGGGTCGAAGAGGCTGAGCTCGCCGAACATCTCGCCGGGGCCGAGGATCGCCAGGAGGTTCTCGCGGCCGTCGGTGCTCGTGCAGCCGAGCTTGATCTTGCCCTCGGTGATGACGTAGAGCCGGTCGCCCTGGTCGCCCTCGTGGAAGAGGACGTCGCCGCGCTCCATCCGGAACGCGTCCATCGAGGACATGATCTCGCGGGCTGCCTCGTCGTCGAGGGTCGCGAAGAGAGGGGCGCGTCGCACTGCTTCGAGGTCCACACCGGGCAGTGTGCCATGCACCGTCGGTGGCGGCCCGTAGTGTGCGAGATGTGTCTGCGCCCCTCGAGACGCCCCTCGCCCGGACCCGCCGCGCGCGCAAGGGGTACCGCCTGCTCCACGACCGATACCCCTACGCCCACTGCGAGCTCGACTTCGACACGCCGCTCCAGCTCCTCGTCGCGACGATCCTCTCGGCGCAGACGACGGACGTCGGGGTCAACAAGGTGACGCCGGTGCTCTTCCGTCGCTACCCGACCGCCGCCGCCCTCGCCGCGGCCGTCCCGGAGGAGATGGAGGAGATCCTGCGCCCGACCGGCTTCTACCGGGCCAAGACGCGCTCCGTCATCGGTCTGGGCCAGGCGCTCGTCGCCGACCACGGCGGTGAGGTGCCCGGGCGGCTCGACGAGCTGGTCAAGCTCCCGGGCGTGGGGCGCAAGACCGCCAACGTCGTGCTCGGCAACGCCTTCGGGGTGCCGGGCATCACCGTCGACACCCACTTCGGCCGGGTCGCCCGCCGGCTGGGCTGGACCGACGAGAGCGACCCCGTCGTCGTCGAGCAGGAGATCGGCGCGATCTTCCCCCGGCGCGACTGGACGATGCTCAGCCACGTCCTCATCTTCCACGGCCGGCGCACCTGCCACGCCCGCAAGCCCGCGTGCGGGGCCTGCCCCGTCGCGCGCATCTGCCCGTCCTACGGCGACGGCGAGACCGACCCGGCGAAGGCGGAGAAGCTGCTCAAGTACGAGCTCGCCCCGAAGAAGGACGCATGAGCCGGCCCCCCGCATGGGTCGAGCAGATCGTGCCGAGCATCCTGGACGACCTGCCCGAGTGGTTCACCCGCTTCGCCCCGCCGGACGACCCCGGCCGCAGCTCGGCGGTCCTCATGCTCCTCGGCCCGCGCCCCGGCAGCGACCCCGACGACCCGGTCGTCGAGGTCGTCCTCACCGAGCGCTCCGCCGAGCTGCGGTCGCACGCGAGCCAGGTCTCCTTCCCCGGCGGGCAGGTCGACCCCGGCGAGGACGCCCCGACGGCGGCCATCCGCGAGGCGCAGGAGGAGGTCGGCCTCGACCCTGCGAGCGTCGACGTCGTCGGCACCCTGCCCCCGCTCTACCTCACGCCGAGCCGCAACTCCG
Organism: Janibacter sp. Y6; assembly: GCF_040900765.1. Lineage (NCBI taxonomy): Bacteria > Bacillati > Actinomycetota > Actinomycetes > Micrococcales > Intrasporangiaceae > Janibacter > Janibacter sp. Y6. The sequence goes on along the minus strand of NZ_JAKLYZ010000005.1, from coordinate 232,573 downwards.
TGACCCCGGTGCTCGCCTGGTGGCGCGAGCCGCACGAGCTGCACGTCGCGTCTCCGGTCGAGGTCGCGAGCATCGAGCGCGTCGCCGTCGCCGACCTCGTCGACCCCGCCAACCGCTTCACCGTCCGGGTCGGCGACGAGTACGAGGGCTTCGGATTCGGCGTCCACGACCTCTACGTGTGGGGCTTCACCGCCCACCTGCTCGACATGCTCCTCACGGCCGGCCGGCAGACCCGTGACTGGGACGCCGAGGTCGTGCGACCGCTGCCGTGGAAGTACCTGCGCCCCTTCGTCGAGCGCCGCGCCTGACCTCATCCGAGGCCCGGGACCTCGGGGTCAGGCGGGCTCGGCGTCAGGCGGGCTCGGGCGGGCGCACCGTGGCCAGCCAGGACAGCAGGGTGGCGGTCAGCTCGGCGGGCCGCTCCTCGTGCACGAAGTGCCCCGCGCCCGGCACGGTGACGAGCTGCAGCGGCCCGCGCACGAAGCGGGCGCTGTCGTTGGCGAGCGAGGGCAGGACCGCGGGGTCCTCCTGCCCGTGCACCGAGAGCACCGGCACGGTGATCGGCGCCTTGATGCGGTGCATGTAGCGCCAGCCGTTCGGCGTGACCCGTGAGCGCACCATCCACGAGTGGTACTCGTCGGCGGCGTGCTCGACGAAGGGCAGGGTCATCATCTCGGCGCACCGGGAGACGACCTCGTCGTCGAGCCAGTCCTGCTGCGGGCCGGACCACTGGCGCAGGTGCTGCTCGACGGTCCGGGTGCCCGAGATCCACCGGTCGGGGGCGAAGGGGGAGCCGAGCGCCCGGGCGTAGATCGTCGCCTGGCGGTGACGACCGATCCGCCACGCGGCGGCCCGGAAGACCGCGGGGTGGGGCATGCCGAGGGAGGCGACGGCGGTGGTGACGCGGGGGTGCATGCCCGGCATCGACCAGGCCATGCTGCCGCCGAGACCGTGACCGACGACGACCGCCTCAGACGCCCCGAGAGAGCGGATGACGGCCGCGACGTCGTCGCACACGGTGAGCGGGTCGTACCCGCCGGGGGGCTTGTCGGAGGCGCCGAAGCCGCGCAGGTCGAGCGCGGCGACGCGGTACCCGGCCTGCGCCAGCGCCGGGATCTGCGCGCGCCAGGCCCACCAGAACTGCGGGAAGCCGTGCAGGAGCAGCACGAGGGGCCCGCGCCCGGCGACGGCGAGGTGGAAGCGCGCGCCGTTGGCGGCGACGAAGCGGTGCTCCCAGGGACCCTCGACGAGAGCCGCCTGGGAGTCGGGCGTGCTCAGCGCCCCGGCTTGATCGCCTCGACGGTCTCCTGGGCGTTGCGGATCGCCTTCTTCGGCACCGGCTTGGCCTTGGTCACCGTCTTGTAGCCGACGAGGCCGAGGACCCCGGCGACGACGAAGAGCAGCGCGGTCGTGATGAGGTAGCCCGCCCACACCGGCAGCCAGATCGCGATGACCTGGGCGATGGTGTGGAAGAGGAAGATCAGGCCGAGCAGTCCGATGAAGGCCGCCGCGCCGAGGAGACCGGCACCCTTGCCGCCGATCTTCAGGCCGGCGGTGACCTCCGACTTCGCGAGCTGGATCTCGTTGCGCACGATGGCAGAGACATCGTGGCTGACGTCGGCGACGAGCTGGCCGACGGTGCGCTCGCCCTCACCGGGGGCGGGCTCGCCGACGAGTCGACGCGCCGAGCGGTCGATGGTCTCCTGGCGGTCGTGGTCCATGCGGTCGAGGGTGCCCAAGGCTCTCTCCTGGCGTGAGGTCGTGCGTGCGACGGACCGGGGTCCGTCCTGTCTTCGGCGCAACCCTACCCGCGAGCCCCCACCTCGTCGGGCCAGCCGATCCGGCCTTCTCCCGGCCACGACCCGCGCTCGATCATCACCTCGCTGAGCACGTCCGGGCGGTCGCTGATGAGCCCGTCGACACCCATGTCGAGCAGGTGGTGCATCTGCGCGGGGTCGTCGACGGTCCACACGACGACCCGCACCCCGAGGCGGGCGGCGCGGCGCACGAGGGCGGCGGAATGCACGGGCACCCGGCCGAGGTGGAGCGGCACGTGGGCGAAGCGTCCCTGGACGAGCCGGGCGGGGACCGGGGCGCCCGCGCGGCTCGTCGAGATGAGCGTCGTCAGCGAGCGCCACCCGAGCGCGGTCTGCACGTGCGGCGCCTGCGAGCGCAGCAGCTCGAGCCAGCCGTCCCAGGCGCCGGCGACGCACACGCGCCGCCCGTAGTCCTCGCGCCGCAGCAGCCGCGCCATCGGCGCGATCGCCGCGCGGTCCTTGAGGTCGACGGTGAAGCACGCCTCGGGGAAGGTCTCGAGGGCCTCGGCCAGCGAGGGGATGGGGGCCAGGGTGCCGTCGGCGCCGCGGACGAGCACCGCGTCGAGCTCCGCGCGGGTGCGCTGGGCGAAGGGGCCGGAGCCGGTCGTCACGCGCTGCAGGCCCTCGTCGTGGAAGCACATGAGCTCGCCGTCGGCGGTGAGCCGCACGTCGGTCTCGAGGTAGCGCACGCCGAGCGCGACGGAGCGGCCGAAGGCGGCGAGGGTGTTCTCGGGGGCCAGCGCGGCGCCCCCGCGGTGCGCGATCGCCAGGGGGGCGTGCTGATCTCCGTACCGAGGGACCGGGCCGCTCATGGCGGCCATGCTCCCGGTCGCGAAGGGGGAGCCGCCACCCCTTCGCCCCCGGGCACCGAGGAGTTCACCCAGGGTTCAGCGGTTGCTCGCACGGACCACCCCGCACGGGCGGTGGTTGACTGACGAGACCACCCACCGACGGCAGGAGAGCCCCATGAGCGAGCGCCCCGAGCAGCACGAGACCGCCTACTCCGAGCACGCCGACGACACGGAGGCACCCCAGCCGCCGCAGCCGGGTCCGGGCGAGGACCAGCCCACGCGGGCCGAGACCTCGTACTCCGAGCACGCCGACGACGAGAGCGCGCCGGAGGGGCCCGAGGCCCACCCGTCCTGACCCGCCCCGAGCACCCGCGAGGTATGGCAGAAGGCCCCGATCCGTCACCGGATCGGGGCCTTCTGCCATACCTCGGCGAGGCTACTTCTTCAGGCCGTCCTGGATCTGGCCCATGACCGAGGAGTCGGCGAGGGTCGTCACGTCGCCGACCTCACGGTTCTCGGCGACGTCCTTGAGCAGGCGGCGCATGATCTTGCCCGAGCGGGTCTTGGGCAGCTCGGGCACGACGAGGACCTGGCGCGGCTTGGCGATCGGGCCGATCTCCTTGCCGACGTGGTTGCGCAGCTCCTGCACGAGGGCGTCGCCCTCCTCCTCCGCGCGCTGCGCGGCGTCGCCGCGCAGGATGACGAAGGCGACGGGGGCCTGGCCGGTCGTCTCGTCGTTGGCGCCGACGACCGCAGCCTCGGCGACCGCGGGGTGCGAGACGAGCGCCGACTCGATCTCGGCCGTCGAGAGACGGTGGCCCGAGACGTTCATGACGTCGTCGACGCGGCCGAGCAGCCAGATGTTGCCGTCGTCGTCGTACTTCGCGCCGTCGCCCGCGAAGTAGTACTTCGGGCCGAAGCGGCTCCAGTACGTCTCCCTGTAGCGCTCCTCGTCACCCCAGATGCCGCGCAGCATCGACGGCCACGGCTTGGTAAGGACGAGGTAGCCGACCTTCTCGGGCTCGGTGAAGGGCTTGCCCTCGTCGTCGAGGATCTCGGCGCTGATGCCGGGGATCGGACGCTGCGCCGAGCCGGGCTCGAGCGAGGTGACGCCCGGCAGCGGGCTGATCATGATCGCGCCCGTCTCGGTCTGCCACCACGTGTCGACGATCGGGGCCGAGCCGCCGCCGATGTGCTCGCGGTACCAGCGCCATGCCTCAGGGTTGATCGGCTCGCCGACGGAGCCGAGGACGCGCAGCGAGGAGAGGTCGTACCTCGCGGGGATGTCGTCGCCCCACTTCATGAAGGTGCGGATCGCCGTCGGCGCCGTGTAGAGGATCGAGACGCCGTACTTCTGCACGATCTCCCACCAGCGGCCCTGGTGCGGGGTGTCCGGGGTGCCCTCGTAGATGACCTGGGTCGCGCCGTTGGCGAGCGGCCCGTAGACGATGTAGCTGTGGCCGGTGACCCAGCCGATGTCCGCGGTGCACCAGTAGACATCGGTCTCCGGGTGCAGGTCGTGGACGACGGAGTTCGTGTACGCCGCCTGGGTGAGGTAGCCACCGGTCGTGTGGAAGATGCCCTTCGGCTTCCCGGTCGTGCCCGAGGTGTAGAGGATGAAGAGCGGGTGCTCGGAGTCGAAGGCCTGCGCCTCGTGGGTGTCGGCCTGGCGCTCGACGAGCTCGTGCCACCACACGTCGCGGCCCTCGGTCCACTCGACGTCGCCCTTCGTGCGCTGGACGACGAGGACCGTCTCGACCGGGCTCTCGTCGTCGCCGTGGTCGATCGCGGCGTCGACCGCGGCCTTGAGGGGAGCGGGCTTGCCGCGGCGGAACTGGCCGTCGGCGGTGATGACGACGCGGGCGTCGGCGTCGGCGATGCGGGTGTGCAGGGCCTCGGCGGAGAAGCCGCCGAAGACGACCGAGTGCGGGGCGCCGAGACGCGCGCAGGCGAGCATCGCGAAGACGGCCTCGGGGATCATCGGCAGGTAGATCGCGACCCGGTCACCGGTGCCGACGCCGAGCTCGACGAGCGCGTTGGCGGTCTTGGCCACCTCGCGCTGGAGGTCGGCGTAGGTGATGGTGCGGGTGTCTCCCCCTTCGCCCTCGAAGTGGATGGCCACCCGCTCCCCGTTGCCCGCGTCGACGTGCCGGTCGACGCAGTTGACGGAGGCGTTGAGCTCGCCGCCGACGAACCACTTCGCGAAGGGGGCGCCGCTCCAGTCCAGGGTCTGGTCGAAGTCCTTCGACCAGGTGATCCGCTCGCGGGCCTGCGCGGCCCAGAAGCCCTCGAAGTCGGCCTCGGCCTGATCGAACAGGTCCGCCTGCCCGTTGGCCTGCGCGGTGAGCTCTGCGCTCGGTGCGTAGCTGTCCGACACGTGTCCTCCTCGTTGAGTCCCGTGCCCGGTCGGCACGGCGTCAGTGTGCTGGCCTCACCCTGCCGCGCCTCCCGGCGAGCGCACAACACGGTCTCGGCCCCGGGCGACGGGCGGACCGCCCCGCGCGCCCAGCGGCCCAGACCGCCGGGCAGGGGGGGTCTCTGCAGGCACATCTCGACGATGTGACCGGGGGGTTGTCACTGGCGTGGACTCGAGGTGACGCGGGTCACCCTGTGGTGCACGATGTCCCGCATGTCTGGACAGATAGCGCGACGCAGCCTCCTGCTTGCAGGACTCGCTGCGCCGCTCGCGGCGTGCGGGGTCACCCGTCGCGAGGAGGGCGGCCCCGAGCGGCTGCGGATGATGATCCCCAACAAGCCCGGCGGCGGGTACGACGAGACCGGTCGCCAGGCGGTCAAGGTGCTCCAAGATGCCGGGCTCACCGCCCGCTTCGAGGTCTTCAACGTCACCGGCGCCTCCGGCACCGTGGCGATGGCCCAGCTCATCAACAACGCCGAGGCCACCGACCTCATGATGACCATGGGTCTCGGGGTCGTCGGTGCCGTGCGGACCAACAAGTCCGACGCGACCGTCGGCCGCGCCACCCCCATCGCCCAGCTCATCGAGGACGCCGAGGCGATCTACGTGCCGGCGGACTCCCCCTTCGCCACCATCGACGACCTCGTCACGACGTGGACGAAGGACCCGGGCGCGGTCAGCGTCGGCGGCGGCTCCTCGCCGGGCGGGCCGGACCACCTCTTCCCGATGCAGCTCGCGGCGGCGCTCGACATCCCCGCGCGCCAGGTGAGCTACACCCCCTACGACGGCGGCGGCGACATGCTCCCGGCGCTCCTCGGCGGCAAGGTCGACATCGCCGCGTCCGGCGCGACGGAGTTCGACCAGGAGGTGAAGGAAGGCCAGCTGCGCGTCCTCGCCGTCTCCGGCGCGAAGGCGGTCGAGGGTCTCGACGCCCCGACGCTCAAGCAGAGCGACATCGACCTCGAGTTCACCAACTGGCGCGGCATCATCGGCCCGCCCGGGATGCCCGCAGACCGGCAGGCGGAGTTCATCGAGCTCCTCACGAAGATGCACGACGAGCCCGCGTGGGGCGAGGTCCTCGGTCTCTTCCAGTGGACCGACCGGTTCGTCACCGGCGACGACTTCGGCACCTTCCTGCAGGAGCAGGACACCCGCGTCGAGACGACCCTCAAGGAGCTGGGGCTGGTATGAGCACGAACGACCCGGTGGACGTCACCGCGACGTCCGAGCAGCCCGCGCGGAAGGGGGAGCGTGACCTCGGCCAGCTCGTCGTCGTCGCGCTGCTCGTCGTTCTCGGCCTCTTCATGATCATCAGCACCTGGGACGTCGTCGCCGGCTTCGAAGGGGGAGACCCCCTCGGCCCGCGCTTCTTCGCCCTCTTCGTGGGGATCGGCCTGCTCGTGCTCGCCGCCCTCTACACGGTCTCGATCCTGCGGGGCGAGCGCGGCGAGGAGGAGGCCGGCGAGGACGTCGACCTCGAAGGAGGGGCGCACTGGCCGACGGTCGTCCAGCTCGTCGCCCTCGTGGCGCTCAACGTCCTGCTCATCGACTTCTTGGGCTGGGCCATCACCGGCGCCCTGCTCTTCGCCGGCGGTGCGTGGATCATCGGGTCCCGCACGCCCGTGCGTGACCTCGCCATCGGGGCCGTCCTGTCGGTCGGCTCCTGGTACGCCTTCTACGTCGGGCTCGGGGTGCCGCTTCCCCCCGGTGTGCTCGACGGGATCCTCTGACAGGACGCCGCATGGACACCCTCAACCTGCTCATGGACGGCTTCAGCACCGCGCTGACGCCCCAGAACCTCATGTACGCCGCCATCGGCGTGCTCCTCGGCACCGCCGTCGGCGTGCTCCCGGGCATCGGCCCCGCCATGTCGATCGCGCTGCTCCTGCCGGTCACCTACTCCGTCGCGCCGGAGAGCGCGCTCATCATGTTCGCCGGCATCTACTACGGCGGCATGTACGGCGGCTCGACGACCTCGATCCTGCTCAACACCCCCGGTGAGTCGAGCTCGGTCATCACCGCGATCGAGGGCAACAAGATGGCCAAGGCCGGCCGCGCCGCCCAGGCCCTGGCGACCGCCGCGATCGGCTCCTTCCTCGCCGGCACGATCGGCACCCTGCTCATCGTCCTGTGCGCGCCCTTCATCGCCCGGGTCGCGGTCAACCTCGGCTCGCCCTCGTACTTCGCGCTCATGGTGCTCGCGATGGTCGCCGTGACCTCGGTGCTCGGCGCGAGCAAGCTGCGCGGGATGACCTCGCTCTTCCTCGGTCTGTCGATCGGGCTCGTCGGTGTCGACAAGCTCACCGGCCAGTCGCGCATGACCCTCGGCCTGCCCCTGCTGAGCGACGGCATCGACATCGTCGTCGTCGCGGTGGCGATCTTCGCCGTCGGCGAGATGCTCTGGGTCGCGGCCAACCTGCGCCGGGCGCCGGCGGAGATCATCCCCGTCGGACGCCCCTGGATGGCCCGCAGCGACTGGGCCCGCTCGTGGAAGCCGTGGCTGCGCGGCACCGCCTTCGGGTTCCCCTTCGGCGCGCTGCCCGCGGGCGGCGCCGAGGTGCCGACGCTGCTGTCGTACATCACCGAGCGCAAGCTCTCGAAGCACCCGGAGGAGTTCGGCAAGGGCGCCATCGAGGGCGTCGCCGGCCCCGAGGCCGCGAACAACGCGTCGGCGGCGGGCACCCTCGTCCCGATGCTCGCCATCGGCCTGCCGGTCAACGCGACCGCGGCGATCATGCTCGGCTCCCTCGAGAGCTACGGCATCGAGCCGGGGCCGGGGCTCTTCACCTCCAACCCGACCCTCATCTGGGGCCTCATCGCCTCGCTCTTCATCGCCAACACGATGCTGCTCGTGCTCAACCTGCCGCTCGCGCCGGTGTGGGCGAAGCTGCTGCGCACCCCCCGGCCCTACCTCTACGCGGGGATCCTCTTCTTCGCCTCGCTCGGCGCGTACGCGGTGAACCTCCAGGCCTTCGACCTCGCGCTGCTGCTCGTCTTCGGTCTGCTCGGGCTGCTCATGCGCCGCTTCGGGCTGCCCGTGCTGCCGCTCATCATCGGTGTCATCCTCGGCCCTCGCCTCGAGCTCGAGCTGCGCAAGTCGCTCCAGCTGAGCGGCGGTGACTGGGGGACGCTCGTCGGCGAGCCCGTCGCGGTCGTCGTCTACATCGCCATCGCGCTGCTGCTCGTCATCCCCGTCGTGCTCAGCCGCCGTCGTCGTCTGACCACCGAGGCCTGAGGAGGCCCCATGCCCACCATCGTCGTCGCCTACACCCCCAACGAGCAGGGCGAGGCCGCCCTCGAGCGAGCCATCGAGGAGGCCGGGCTGCGCTCGGCCCGTCTCGTCGTCGTCAACGCGACGAAGGGGGAGGCCCTCGTCGACCCGCGCTACCTCTCCGACAGCGACGCGCCGCTGCTCGACGCCCGGCTCGCCGAGGCCGGGGTGGAGCACGAGATCGAGCGCGACCTCTCGGGCGACCCGGCCGACATCGTCGTCGACCGTGCTCGCGAGCTCGGGGCCGAGCTCGTCGTCATCGGTCTGCGCCGGCGCACCCCCGTCGGCAAGCTCGTCCTCGGCAGCGTCTCGCAGCGCATCCTGCTCGACGCGACCGTGCCGGTGCTCGCCGTCCACGTCTGAGATCGCAGAGCGCGAGCTACCACGCAGTACTGGTCGTCATCACGACCAGTACTGCGTGGTAGCCGGCACGCGGTCACGCCCGGACCCGTCGCAGGCAGGACCTGCGGCGGGTCCGCGTGCGTCCTGGGCGGGTGCGTCGTCGGGCGACCTGGTCACCCTGACCAGCCGCGATGGCTCCCCCTTCGCCCCACCCTGGTCAACCTGACCACCGAACTTGCGCACACTCGCGCAGATCGTCCAGGAGTGGCACGGTGCACCCCACCGATGAGGTCACGACGGCGTGACCGGCGAGGAGGACTGCGATGTTCGAGGACGGCCAGCTGTACTCGCCCGTGACGATGCACGACGACGGGAGCGTCGAGGTCCACCTCGCCGACTCGCACCCGGGCAAGGACGACCCCGAGTACCTGCGGCGCCGTGGCGAGATCGCCGCGGCCGCGCTCACCTGGGACCGGGCCGGTGGAGCGCCGCTGCCCACCATCGACTACACCGACGCCGAGCACGAGATCTGGCGCGTCGTGAGCGCCGAGCTCGCGGCGAAGCACGAGCGTCACGCGCACTCCGAGTACCTCTCGGCGAAGTCCGCCCTCGGCCTGCCGACCGACCACGTGCCCCAGCTGCACGAGGTGGGGGAGCGGCTCGAGCCGCTCACCGGCTGGTCCTACATCGCCGCCCCCGGTCTGGTGCCGCTGCGCGACTTCTACGGCGACCTCGGCCGGAGCACCTTCAGCTCGACGCAGTACCTGCGGCACGCGAGCCGCCCGCTCTACACGCCCGAGCCGGACATCATCCACGAGGTCATCGGTCACGGGAACCAGCTCGCCAGCCCCCGCTTCGCCGCGATCACCCAGGCGGCCGGCGCGGCACTGACGCGCATGGAGAGCGAGACCGCGGCCAAGCTCGTCGCCGACGTCTTCTGGTTCTCCATGGAGTTCGGGGTCATGCACGAGGACGGCGACCTCAAGGCCTACGGCGCCGGCATCCTGTCGAGCTACGGCGAGATGGACGAGTACGCGCACATGGAGATCCGCGAGCTCGACCTCGCCGATATGGGCACGCTGAACTACGACATCACGGCCTACCAGCCGGTCCTCTTCGCCGCCCACGACCTCGGTCACCTCGAGGACGTCGTCGGTGCCTTCTTCGACAGCGCCGACGACGAGGCGTGCGAGCGGCTGCGCGCAGAAGCCCGGCGCCGAGGCCTGCTCGACGAGGTCGCGCACGCCTAGGTTGGTGCCATGACGAGCGCCGAGGACCGCCCCGACCCGCAGCACGAGCGACCGGAGGGCGTCGACGACGCGACGGTCTCGGCCCTGGGCAAGATCTCCGAGGCGCTCGAGGCCGTCGAGGTGGCTCGCGGCCACCTCTACACCTTCCACCGGATGAGCGGCACGGCCGACCTCACCCTCGGCGAAGGGGTGGACGCGCTGCGCGAGGCCGGTCACGGCGAGCTCGCCGACCGGGTCGAGCGCGAGATGGTCGGGCGCAACGTGCTCCACGGGCGCTGGAGCTTCCAGATCGTCGAGGAGTACGACGACGGCTACTACGAGACCTTCCGCCGGGTCGAGCGCGAGCTGCGCGAGGAGCTCGTCGAGGGGCGGCGGCACCTCTTCGAGGCGGAGATGAAGGAGGACCGGCGCACCCACGGGAAGGCCGGTCACGAGGCCCGCCCGGTCGAGGGCGACGAGGGCGATCAGCCCGGCTGAGACCCGCCCGCTCGGCCGTCCTCGGCCAGCGCCCGCACCCCGGCGAGGACGATGCCCAGGCCGGTGGCGAAGTCGGCCGGGGCGTCGGCCGTGACGATGCCGGCCCGGGCCGCCTGGGCGCGGGACTGCTCGTCGTAGGCGTGCCCGTAGACGAAGTGCAGCACCGTGCGCCCGGCCGTCGTCACGTGCTCGGCCGGCACGCCCGCGGACTCGAGCAGCGCGTCGACCTCGGCGACCGGGGAGCGCCCGCCCAGGCCGAAGGCCCACATGCTCATGACGACGTCGGCGCCGTCGGGGTAGGCGAGCACCGCGGCGCGGACGTCCTCGCAGCGCAGCCGCAGGACGTCGAGCGGACCGTCGTCGGCCCGCGGACGTCGACGGGGCCCGCGGGCGAGGATCTCGTCGGCGACGGCGCCGAGGAGGGCCTGCTTGCTCTCGACGTGGTGGTAGATCGCGCTCTGCTGCACCCCGAGCTCGGCGCCGAGGGCGCGCATCGTGAGGTCCGGCAGCCCGACCCGGGCCAGGAGGTCCAGCGCCGCGGCGACGACGTCGGCGCGCCGACGGACCGGGCGTCGGGTCGCTGCGGGCACGGGTCCCCCCTTCGGCTGGGTCGCGGGTGCGTGCGCGCCGCGTTGACGCCGCGCTCCGGTGACTCTAGCCTGAACGCCGTTCACCCCCGACTGAACGCCGTTCAGCCAACCGACAGGCAGATGATGACCACCCTCTCGAAGTCGCCGGTGCAGGCGCGCTCCACCACCGTCGACCTGGCGCTCGTCGCCTCCTTCGCCGCGCTCGTCGCGGTGTGCTCGATCCTCCCGGCGATCAACGTCTCGACCTTCGCGCCGATCACCCTGCAGACCTTCGGGGTCCTGCTCGCCGGTGCCGTCCTCGGGGCCCGGCGCGGTGTCCTCGCCGTCCTGCTGTGGATGGCCGTCGGCGCGATCGGCATGCCGGTCTTCGCGGGCGGCAAGGCGGGGCTGGGGGTCTTCGCCGGGCCCACCGGCGGTTACCTCGTCGGCATGGTCCTCGCCGTCGCGACCTGCGGTCTGCTCGTCGAGCGCCTCGCCCGTCGCGGGCGCGCGACCCAGCCGGTCCTCGTCGCCGCCGCGGGGATCCCCGCCCTCGTCGTCCTCCACGTCCTCGGCATCGTCGGGCTGCACCTGCGCGCGGACCTCTCCTGGTCGGCCGCCGCCGCCGTCGACGTCGTCTTCGTGCCCGGCGACCTCGTCAAGCTCGTCGCGACGGCGCTCGTCGCGGCCGCCGTGCACCGCGCCTTCCCGGCGCTGCTGCGCCGCGGCGCCTGATGGCCCGCATCACCCTCGACGGGGTGAGCGTGCGGCGCACGACCGCCGACGGCGAGATCGTCGCGCTGCACGACACGAGCGTGGTGCTCGCCGAGCGCCGGGTCGCGCTCGTCGGGCCCAACGGCGCCGGCAAGTCGACGATGGTGCGGCTCGTCAACGGTCTCGTCCCCGCGAGCAGCGGCACCGTGCGCGTCGACGACCTCGACGTCGCCGAGCACGGCCGCGAGGTGAGGCGACGGGTGGCCTTCGCCTTCACCGACCCGCGGGCCCAGCTCGTCATGCCGACGGCGGGGGAGGACGTCGCCCTGTCGCTGCGCCGCTCGCACCGCGACAAGCACGCCCGGGCCGAGGCGGCGCGCGAGGCGCTGCGCGGCTTCGGTCTCGAGGACCTGCACGACCGCAGCGTCCACGCCCTCTCCGGGGGCCAGGCCCAGCTGCTCGCCCTGGCCAGCGTCCTGGCGACCCGGCCCGACGTGCTCGTGGCCGACGAGCCGACGACCCTGCTCGACCTCGGCAACGCCCGGCACGTCGCCGAGGTGCTCCTCGGCCTGCCGCAGCAGCTGCTGCTCGTCACCCACGACCTCGAGCTCGCCGCGCGCTGCGACCGCGCCCTGCTCGTGCGCGACGGGCGGGTCGCCGCCGACGGCGAGGCGGCCGAGGTCGTCGAGCACTACCGGCGCACCGCGTGAGCACTCTGCTCCTCGGGGCGCACCGCCCGGGCCGGACCGTGCTCCACCGGACCCCGGCGGGCGCGAAGCTGCTCGCCCTCGTCGTCGTCAGCCTCGTCCTCGCGGTCGTGCGCAGCTGGCAGCTCGCGGTGGTCACGCTCGTGGTCGCGCTGGCCCTCGCCGTGCTCGCGCGCACCCCGCTGCGCGAGCTCGGGCGCAGCCTGCGGGGCCTCGTCCTCGTCGCCGTGCTGCTCGGTGGCTGGCTCGTCGTGCAGTCCGGGTGGCCGCGCGCGGTCGAGACGGTCGGCGACCTGCTCGCCCTCGTCGTCCTCGCCGGGGTCCTCACGACGACCACCCCCGTCGACGCGATGCTCGACACCCTCGTCCGGGTGCTGCGCCCCCTTCGCCCGCTCGGCGTCGACGCCGAGCGGGTCGCCCTGGCCTGCTCGCTCGTGCTCCGGGCGGTCCCCGCGACCGTCGACCTGGCCCACGAGACCCGCGACGCCGCCCTCGCCCGCGGTCTCGAGCGCGACCTGCGCGCCCGGCTCACCCCCTTCGTCGTCCGGGTCGTCGCCGACGCGCACGCGACCGGCGAGGCCCTCCACGCCCGCGGCATCGGCGACGACTGACCCGCCCGACCTGCCGCGGGCACGACGAAGGGGGAGGCCGTGGCCTCCCCCTTCGCCGGTCGACGCAGGGCCGATCAGTGCTCGATCGCCTCGGCCACGCCGTGACCGGTAAGGCTGCGCACCTCCATCTCGGCGTACTTCGCGCGGTTGAACTCGCGGCTCGTCACCGTGCCCAGCCAGCCGAGGAAGAAGCCCAGCGGGATGGAGACGAGGCCCGGGTTGTCGAGCGGGAAGAGGTGGAAGTCGACGCTCTGGAGCATCGACGGGCTCTTGCCCGTCAGCGGGTCGACCGGCTTGCCGGAGACGACCGGGCTGAAGACGATGAGGCCGATCGCGGAGATGAGACCGCCGTACATCGACCACAGCGCGCCGCGGGTGTTGAAGCGACGCCAGAAGAGGCTGTAGAGGATGGTCGGGAGGTTCGCGCTCGCGGCGACGGCGAAGGCCAGCGCCACGAGGAAGGCGACGTTCTGGTCCTTGGCGAGCATGCCGCCGAGGATCGCGATGATGCCGCCGCCGAGGGCCGCGTAGCGCGCCACCTTGACCTCCTGCTCGGAGGTGGCCTTGCCGTTCTTGAAGACCTGGTTGTACAGGTCGTGGGCGAAGGTCGCGCTCGTCGTGATCGTCAGACCGGCGACCACGGCGAGGATCGTCGCGAAGGCGATGCCCGAGACGATGCCGAGCAGGACCGATCCGCCGAGGGCGTTGGCGAGCAGCGGTGCCGCCGCGTTGGCCTTGCCCGGGGCGTTGGCGATCTCCTCCGGGCCGACGAGGGCGCCGGCGCCGTAGCCGATGACGAGCGTCAGCAGGTAGAAGCCACCGATGAGCCAGATCGCCCACTCCACCGACTTGCGGGCCTGGCGGCTCGTCGGGACGGTGTAGAAGCGCTGCAGGACGTGCGGCAGACCCGCGGTGCCGAGCACGAGGGCGAGCGAGAGCGAGATGAAGTCGATCTTCGTCGTCGTGTTGACGCCGTACTTCAGCCCCGGCTCGAGGAGCTTCTCGCCGGCCGCGGGGTTGCGGTCGACGGCCTGCTGCATGAGCGAGGAGAGGTTGAAGCCGAACTTGCCGAGCACCCAGACGGTCATGATCGCCGTCGCGGTGATGAGCAGGACGGCCTTGATGATCTGCACCCAGGTGGTGCCCTTCATGCCGCCGATCATCACGTAGGCGATCATCACGACGCCGACGACGGCGATGACGATGTTCTGCGCGGCCGCGCCGTCGACACCGAGGAGGAGCGAGACGAGGCCGCCGGCGCCGGCCATCTGCGCGAGGAGGTAGAAGAAGGAGACCGCGAGCACCGAGGTGGCTGCGGCGACCCGGATGGGGCGCTGGCGCAGGCGGTAGGACAGGACGTCGGCCATGGTGAAGCGGCCGGTGTTGCGCATGAGCTCGGCGACGAGCAGCAGCGCGACGAGCCAGGCGACGAGGAAGCCGATGGAGTACAGGAAGCCGTCGTAGCCCTGCAGCGCGATGGCGCCGGCGATGCCGAGGAAGGACGCCGCCGAGAGGTAGTCACCGGCGATGGCGATGCCGTTCTGGCGACCCGAGAAGGACGCGCCGCCGGTGTACATCTGACCGGCGGTCTTCTTGCCGCCCGCGACCTTGATGACGATGGTCAGCGTCACGAGGACGAAGACGGCGAAGATCGAGATGTTGAGGGTCGGGTTGCCGACCGAGGTGGCGGCGACGGGGGTCAGTGCGATCACGGTGCTCACCTGCGGTCCTTGTCGTCGAGGCGCTCGGCCTCGAGCGCGCGCTCGACGTCACCCGGGGCCCAGTCGCCCGAGCTCTCGAAGTCGCGGCTCGCGCCCTGCTCCATCATCGCGCCGACGGCGTCGGCCTTCGGGTCGAAGGTGCGGTTGGCCCAGCGGGCGTACGCGAAGGTGATCGCGAAGGTCGTGACGAACTGGAGCAGCCCGAAGATCAGGCCGATCGTCACGTTGCCGGCGACCTTCGTGCCCATGAAGCCCGGGGCGAAGATCGACAGGAGCACGTAGGCGAAGTACCACGTGATGAAGAACGCGGTGACGGGGAAGACGAAGCCTCGGAAGCTGCGCCGCAGGTCGGCGAACTCCTTCGACTCCTGGACGGCGATGTAGCGCTCGCCGAGATCATGAGCCTCGTTGCTCATGGGGGATCACCTCCGGGTGTGGGTGACGCGCGCACATCGGCGTGCGCGGCTGGGCTCACCCTGACGGCGAGGGCAGGTCCGTGTCTCCTGCTGCGGCGCGTGGCGCGCCCGGTGGGCGCCGCCGCACGCCGTGCGGCTGGTGGGCCGGCGACGAGCGGTCGGTCCGACGCGCTCAGCGGTCGGGGAGCACGGCCTCGGGGGTGTGCAGCCGGGCCATGACCGACGCCGTCGCGGTCGGCACCGAGCGCGGCGTCGCCAGCGAGATGCCGATCATGACGACGACCGCCAGGGGAGCGGACCACGCCGCGGGCGCCTCGAGCAGGGGGGCGGACCAGCCGCTCGTGCCGCCGCCGAGGATGTTCAGGCTCGCCGCGCCGATCGAGCAGACGCCGCCGACGAGGATGCCGGCCGCCGCGCCGGGCGGGGTGAGCCGGCGCCACCACACGCCGAGGATGACGAGCGGCGCGAAGGTCGAGGCGGCGATGGCGAAGGCGTGGCCGACGGCGAGCGAGATGCCGACGGGGTCGACGAGCTGGCTGATGACGAGCGGCACGAGGACGCCGACGACCGCGGCGACGCGGAAGGTCTGGACCGGGTGCGCGTCACCGGCGGTGCGCCGCAGCACGACGCGGCGCAGGACGTCCTGGTCGAGGGCACCGGCGACGGACAGGGCGAGCCCGGACGCGGTGGAGAGGAAGGCGGCGAAGGCCCCGCCGGCGAGCATCGCGGTGAGCACGTCGGCGCTCAGGCCCGGGACGACGGCCTGGGGCAGGCCGAGGACGACCTCGTCCGCGCGCACCCCGCCGGCCGGCAGGTACACGCGGCCCAGCACGCCGTAGACCGGTGGGAAGACGTAGAAGAGGCCGAGCAGGGCGAGCACGGCCACGGTCGTGCGGCGGGCGGCCCGGCCGTCGGGGTTGGTGTAGAAGCGCACGACGATGTGGGGCAGACCCATCGTGCCCAGGCACAGGGCGAGCAGGGTGCTGTACGTCGTGTAGAGCCGGTGGTCCTCGCGCGGGCCGGTGAGCGGCTCCCACCAGTGGTCGTCCGCCACGGGGGAGGGGGCGCCGTCGCGCAGCCAGACGACGACGAGGACGAAGGCGGGCACGGCGATCGCCGAGAGCTTGATCCAGTACTGGAAGGCCTGGACGAGGGTGATCGAGCGCATGCCGCCGCCGACGACGCCCGCGGTGATGACGGCGGCGACGACGACCCCGCCGACCCACGTCGGCAGCCCGCTCACGTGCTGCAGCGCGAGCCCGGCCCCCTGCATCTGCGGCAGGAGGTAGAGCCAGCCGATGCCGACGACGAGACCGGCGCTCAGCAGGCGCACGGGCTGGGAGCGCAGGCGGACCTCGGCAAAGTCGGGCAGCGTGTAGGCCCCGGACCGGCGAAGGGGGGCCGCGACGAGGACGAGGAGGACGAGGTAGCCGATGGTGTAGCCGACCGGCAGCCACAGCATGTCGGCACCCTGGGTGTAGACGAGACCGGCGACCCCGAGATAGCTCGCGGCCGAGAGGTACTCGCCGCCGATGGCGCTCGCGTTGCGCCACGGGCTCACCGCCCGCCCGGCGACGTAGAAGTCGCTCGTGCCGCGGGCCAGGCGCATGCCGAGGACGCCCAACGTCAGCGTCGCCACGCACACGAGGACGATGGCGCCGACGCTGGGCAGGCTCGCCCCCGTCGCCACCTCGGTCAGGCGCACCGCGCCACCCCGTCGCCCCCGCTCACCGGTCGGCGACGACGTCGGCGAACTGCGCCTCGATCCGCTCGGTGGCCCGCGTGTACTGGCGCGCCGAGAGCACCGCCGCGGGGTAGACGAGCAGGCCGAGGACGAGCCACGGCAGCGGCAGACCGGCGACCTGGGCACCGCGCACCGCGGGCACGAGGGCGAAGAGAGCCGGCAGCAGGCCGAGGACGAGCGCGAGGCTGGCGACGACGGTGAGGGCCAGGCGCAGCTGCGCGCGCACGAGGGAGTCGAGGTAGGCGGCGCCGAGCGGGCTCTGCTGCCCGATCTCCTCGTGGAGGGAGGGCCGGCGCGGTCGGGTGGTACCCGTCCGGGTCCGGGTGACCCGGACCCGTTGAGGAGGATGGGTCACGGTCGCTCGCCGAGGCGCAGCAAGGTCGAGCGCAGGGCGCGGGTATGACGTCGTGAGACCTGCAGCTCGACGTCGCCGTCGACGACGACGGTGCACCGGCCCTGGTCCATGCGCACCTGGGTCACGTGGCGGGTCGAGACGATCGTGCTGCGGTGGATGCGCACGAAGCCGGCCTCGGACCAGCGCTCCTCGAGCGAGGCGAGCGGCACGCGCACGAGATGCGAGCCGGTCGCCGTGTGCAGCCGCGCGTAGTCGCCGTGAGCCTGGACGTAGCGGATGTCGGCCCGGGAGACGAAGCGGGTGACCCCGCCGAGCTCGACGGGGATCATCTCGTCGTCGTCCTCGCCCGTGCGGTCGGCCCGCTCGATGCTCACGAGGCAGCGGCGCACGGCCTCGCCGATCCGCTCCTGGCGCACCGGCTTCATGACGTAGTCGACGGCGTCGAGGTCGAAGGCGTCCACCGCGTGAGCGTCGTGGGCGGTGACGAAGACGACGGCGGGCGGGTCGGCGAAGCGCTTGATGACCCGGGCGAGCTGCATGCCGTCGAGCCCGGGCATGGAGATGTCGCTGAAGACGACGTCGATGCTCTCGTGCTCGAGCGCCGCCAGCGCGGCGGTGCCGCTGGGGGCTGCGAGCACACGGGAGACCCGCGGGTCCTGGTCGAGGACCCACGCGAGCTCTCCGCGAGCAGGCGCCTCGTCGTCGACGACGAGGACGACGAGGCCGTCGCCAGGTGCTTCGCTCCCTCCGGCCATGGGTGTCACCCTAGGACGAGCCGGTGACGGCCGGGGAGAACTTCGGCACCCGGAAGGACACGCGCATGCCGGCACCGGGGGCCGTCTCGACGACGAGCCCGTAGCCCTCGCCGTAGACCTGGCGCAGCCGGGCGTCGACGTTGCCCAGGCCCACGGAGTCGCTGCGGCTCTGCCCGTCGAGGATCTTGCGGATGGCCGAGGGGTCCGCCCCGACCCCGTCGTCCTCGACGCTGATCTCGGCCTCGGAGCCGAGGTCGGCGACCGACAGGGTCACCGTGCCGGGCCCGTCCTTGGCGGCCAGGCCGTGCCGCACGGCGTTCTCGACGAGCGGCTGGATCGCGAGGTAGGGCAGCTGCACCGGGAGCACCTCGGGGGCGACGCGAAGGGTGATCCCGAGGCGCTCGCCGAAGCGTGCCTGCTCGAGGACGAGATAGCGCTCGACGTTGCGCAGCTCCTCCTGCAGGGTCGTGTACGCGCCGCCGCGACGCAGCGCGTAGCGGGTGAAGTCGGCGAACTCGAGGAGCAGCTCGCGCGCCCGGGCGGGGTCGGTGCGCACGAAGGAGGCGATGGCGGCCAGGGAGTTGTAGATGAAGTGCGGGCTGATCTGGGCACGCAGCGCACGCAGCTCGGCCTCCATCGCGCGTGTGCGCTCGAAGGAGAGCTCGGCGAGCTCGACCTGCGTCGCGACCCACCCGGCGAGCTCCTCGACCGCGCGGGTCAGCCCCGCGGAGGTGCGGGGCGCGTACACCGCGAGGGCTCCGACGACGCCGGTGTCGAGCTGGATGGGGGCGATGACGGCGGCCCGGACCGGGCACTCGGTCGAGGTGCACGTCACCTCGTCGGGCCCGAGGACGACGGTGCGCCCGGACAGGGCTGCCGCGGCCTGGTCGACGACGGCGGGCAGGTGATGACGGCCCTCGCCCTCCCAGACGATGACCGAGGTCCGGTCGCAGATCGCCAGGGCCGGGGTGGCCATGAGCGCGCGGAGGAAGGGCGCGGCCCGGGTGCAGCCGTCGTCGGTGAGGCCGTCGGCGAGATGACGAGCGGCCAACGAGGCGGTGTGGAGGGTCTCGTACGTGGCCTGGTCGCCGACGGAGATGAAGCCGCGGGGCCTCGAGCGCGCGCGGTACAGCGTGACGAGCGCGACGAGCGCGGCGGCCGCCGCGGCCACCACGAGCGCCGTCGGCAGGTCGAGCCCCGTCATGGGCGGACAGCCTACGGGCGAGCCCGCCGTAGGGTGTGCGTCGTGCCCGAGATCGTCTCTGCCCTGCATCGTCTCGCCGAGCTCGAGGACGTCGCGGCGGCCAGCGAGCGCGCCCGCGAGGCGTGCACCGCGCTGCGCTGGCACGAGGGCCTGCGCCGTCGCACCCCGGAGGCCGCCGCCGAGTCGCGGGTGCGCGGTGCCTGGGCGAGCGCCGAGCTCGACGGGGCGCGCTCCAGCGCCACAATCGTGCGCGACCTCATGCGCGGTGCCCGGGAGCGCTCCCCGCACCCCGACCCCGCCGAGCGCGTCATCCACGGCGCCATGGCCGCGACCGCGGAGACCGAGCACCTCGGCTCGCTCGCCCTCTCCGCGCCCGGTCAGGTGCTGGCCCGTCTGCACACCGTCGCCGCCGCGGAGCTCGTGACGGACCGCGAGCAGCTCGGCCGGCCGCGGCGCGCCGACGAGGGCTGCGACGAGCTCGTCGATCTCGGCCCCGCCCCCCAGGGGGAGGAGCTAAGGGTGCGCCTGGCGGGCGTCGTCGAGCTCATGAGCAGCGCCGACCAGGCGCCCGCGCTCGTCGTCGCCGCGGTGGTCCATGCCGAGATCGCGACGATCCGCCCCTTCGTCGTCGGCAACGCCCTCGTCGCCCGCGCCGTCGAGCGGGTGCTCGTGCGGGCCACCGGGCTCGACCCGACGGGGGTCGCCGTGCCCGAGGCCGGTCACGGCTCGCAGGGTGGGCCGGCCTACCTGGGATCGCTCACCGGCTACGCCCAGGGCAGCAGCGACGGGGTGCGCCTGTGGCTGCGCCACTGCGGCGACTCGATGGTCGAGGCCGCCCAGGAGGGTGCCCGGGTCGCGGACTCCGTGCGCGCGGGTCGCCTTGTGTGACAGCGGCTTTACCAAAGCCTTACAAACGGATTGTGCCCCTCTCTGATGCGGATCCTTCTGCGAATGTAGAGTCGATGACGTCGCTCCCTCTTCGGAGGTCGTAGCGGCGAGCGCACCAGAGCTCCCTCCCCCCGGGGTCTGGCGCGTGAGGTGGCCCCGGTCGATCCCCCCCGACCGGGGCCACCGCTATGTCTGCCTCCTGCCGACGTGCCGCGTCTCCGACCGGCTCGTCCACAGGGGCGACGCCGCCGCGTCCGCCGTCCACAGGCCCGGCGGCGGGCGCGCGGGGCCTGCGGTGGCCAGGGGAGCGTGTCGGGCATGCATCCCGTCCTGCTGCTCATCGGCGCCTCGGGCGGTCTGGGCGCCTCGACGCTCGCGGCGGTCCTCGCCCAGCACCTCGACGGCACGCTCGTCGACGGGCTGCTCGACGGGTCCGGCGCCGACACGACCCTCGTGCTCGAGGACGAGCCCGGGCTGCGCTGGCCCGACCTCGCCGGTCTCGACGGCGACGTCGACCCCGCCCGGCTCGTGCGTCACCTGCCAGGCACCCGACCACCCGTGCTCTCGGCGGCCGGCCCGGGCCGGGTGGGACCGGACGCGGTGCGGTGCGCGCTCGCCGCCCTGCGCCAGGCGGCCCCCGTCGTCGTCGACCTGCCCGCGGCCGTCCACCGGGCCGAGCCGTGGCTCGCCGTCGCCGACGTCGCCGTGGTGCTCTGCGGCCTGCGCCCGCGACAGGTGCGCGACGCCGCGGCCGTCGTCGGGTCGCTGCGCGAGCACGGCCTCGACGCCCATCTCGTCACCCGGGGCTCGCGCCGCGCAGAGCCGGCGGGGCAGGAGGTCGCAGGGCACCTGCAGGCGCCCTGGCTCGACCACCTCGAGGACCACCCGGGCGTGCCGCGCGACGAGGGTGCCGGCTGCCCCCCGCGGGCCCGCGGTCCGCTCGGACGGGTCGCCCGCGAGATCGGCGAGGTCGTGCCCGGGGCGGACGGGGGCGGAGAGCTGCGATGGCTGCGCAGGGCGGGCTGAGCGGGTCGGGCGCGCCCGACGAGCTCATCCGGCGCGGGGCGACGCCGAGCGTCCCGACGATCGGGCAGGTCGCGCGCGCGGAGTCGGTGCGCCTGGGCGACCGGGGCGTGCGGCGTCGCGAGCACGAGCTGCGCTCGGCCCTCGTGGGTCTCGGCCCGCTCGAGCCCGTGGTCGCCGATCCCTCGGTGACCGACGTCCTCGTCAACGGCGACGGTCAGGTATGGGTCGACCGCGGCGAAGGGGTGGAGCGCGCCCCGGTGGTCGTCGGCGACCCGGTCGACGTGCGGCGCCTGGCGACCCGTCTCGCCGGGCTGGCCGGCCGACGTCTCGACGACGCCCAGCCGTGGGTCGACGGCCTGCTGCCCGACGGGTCCCGCCTGCACGCCGTGCTCCCGCCGCTCGTCGACGGGGGAGCCCACGTCAGCCTGCGCATCCCGCGCCACCGCCACCGCGACCTCGACGACCTCGTCGGCACCGGCATGCTCGACGACGAGACCGCCGAGCGGCTGCGCCAGGCCGTGGCGCAGCGTCGCTCGGTCGTCGTCAGCGGGGGCACCGGCACCGGCAAGACCACCTTGCTCGCCGCGATGCTCGCATGCGTGCCCGCCGACGAGCGGATCCTGCTCGTCGAGGACGTCGCGGAGATGAGCGTCGATCACCCGCACACGGTCCGGCTGCAGTCGCGCAGCGCCAACACCGAGGGCGTGGGGCGGGTCAGTCTCGACGAGCTCGTGCGCCAGGCGCTGCGGATGCGGCCCGACCGGCTCGTCGTCGGCGAGGTGCGTGGCCCCGAGGTGCGCGAGCTCCTCATGGCGCTCAACACGGGCCACGAGGGCGGCTGCGGGACCGTCCACGCGAACGCCGCGGCCGACGTGCCCGCCCGTCTCGAGGCGCTCGGGACCCTCGCCGGCATGGCACCCGAGGTGACGCGCGCCCAGGTCGCACTCGCCGTCGACCTCGTCGTCCACCTGCGCCGGGGCCCGCGGGGACGCCGGGTCGAGGAGGTGGTCGCCATGGGCGACCTCGTCGGCCGATGACCCCGGCCGTCGTCGTCCTGCTCGTCCTCGCGGCGCTGACCTGGCCGGGCCGGGCGACGCCGGGCGGGCGGACGTGGTCGGCGGCGGGCCTGCGGCGGGTGCGCCGACGCGACGAGCTCGGCCTCGAGGAGGCCGCAGCGCTCGCCGAGCTCCTCGCGATGGGCCTGCGCAGCGGGGGAGCGCCCTCCCGGGTCGTCGAGGTCGTCGCCCCGGACGCGCCGGGCGCCGCTCAGGTCCTGCTCGACGAGCTGCGCCACGAGCTGGGGGCGGGCCGGACCGGCGAGCAGACGTGGACGAGGTGGGCCGCCGAGCACCAGGCCCTGGCCCCGTGCGCCTCGGCGTGGCGGCTGAGCCAGCGGTGCGGGGTGCCGCTCGCCCCCGCGCTGGAGCAGGCGGCGTGCTCGTCACGAGCGGCCCTGTCGGCCCGGCGCCGGCTCGACGCCGCGAGCGCGGGTGCGCGCGCGACGATGGGGCTGCTCACCCTGCTGCCCCTCGTCGGCCTGCTGGCGGGGCTGGCCCTCGGGGTCTCGCCGGCGGCGCTGCTCGGGTCGCCCGCGGCTCTCACCAGCCTGGCGACGGGCGTCGTGCTCACGGCGCTCGGCTGGGCCACGAGCCGGGCCGTCCTGCGCCGGGCGACGAGACCGAGATCGGCGTGACACCCGCTCTCGTGGCGCTCGTGCTCGCCGCGGTGCTTCTGTGGCCGCCGCGGGCGCGCGCCGTGCCCGGCCCCCTTCGCCCGGCCGACGAGGCCCCGGCACCTCTGCTCTCCCAGGTCGCCGACGCGACCGACCTCCTCGCGCTCTCGCTCGTCGCCGGTCGTGGCATCACCGAGGCGCTCGACGCCGTCGCCGACGTCAGCGACCCGGCCGTGGCGCTCGACCTCAGACGGGTGGGAGCCGCGCTGCGGTGGGGGCGGGAGATGCGCGCCGCGTGGTCCTACGCGAGCCCGGGCTGGGCCCCGGTCGCCACGGCGCTCGTCGTCTCCTCGGAGTGCGGCGCCCCCGCGAGCGAGGTGCTCGCGGGGGCAGCCGCGCGGATCCGCGAGGCCGAGGCCCTCCGGCTCGAGGCCGCAGCTGCGCGCGCCGGCGTGCTGCTCGTCGTGCCGCTCGGTCTGCTCTTCCTGCCCGCCTTCGTCGCCATGGCCGTCGTGCCGATGCTCGTCGTCCTGCTCGGGCAGAGCCTGCGCTGAGCCGGCGCCCCCCTTGCTGGTGCTCCGCTGGTCCTCCGCGGGTCCCGCGCGGGTCGAGGTATCCGGGCGAGCCAGGGCACGCGCGATCACCTCGACCGGGTGCCGGCATCGGCGCGAGCCGTCCACACCCCGTGCTCTTCGCGGGCTCCGGTCCACAGGAGCACGACGGGGGGCGGCGTCGCCGCAGCTCACCGACTTCGCTGGAGGTGCCGCGGCGCACCAGGTGCCGCGCGACCCGATGGAGGAGACATGAGAGCGACACTGACCCGCGCCGTGCGGCGCGGACGGCTGGCCTGCGAGGCCGGCATGACCACTGCGGAGTACGCGGTGGGGACCTTGGCGGCGGTGACCTTCGCCCTCGTCCTGCTCGCCGTGGTGAAGTCCGGCGCCGTGAAGTCCGGGCTCGCCGGTGTCATCGCCGAGGCGCTGGGCCTGCGCTGAGCGGTGGCGGGGCGCCGCCGGGACGGTCACCGCGGAGATCGCGGTCGCCGTCCCGGCCGTCGTCCTCGTCCTCTCGCTCGCGCTGTCCGGCATCGCCCTCGGCGCCGACTCGGTGCGCTGCCAGGATGCAGCCCGCGTCGGCGCGCGCGAGCTCGCCCGCGGCGAGAGCGAGCAGCGGGCCGTCTCCGACGCCCGGCGGGCGCTGCCACGGGGGTCGAGCGTGACCGCCAGCCGGTCGGGCGACCGGGTCGTCGTCGCCGTGAGCGTCCCGCCGCCGTCCGCCCTGCGCGGCATCGGGGTGGGCTCCGGGCCGCGGTGCACGTCGACGGCGCGGGTCGAGGAGGTCACCTGATGCAGGCGCGCCGCGGTGCGGGGGAGCGGGGCTCGGGGAGCGTCCTCGTCCTCGGCATGGTCGCCGCGGTGCTCGTCGTGCTCACCGCGACCCTCGTCCTCGCCGGCGCGCTCGCGGCGGCCCACCGCGCACGCGGGGCGGCCGACCTCAGCGCGCTCGCGGCCGCGGGCGAGGCGGTCGACGGGGCGTCGTCGGCAACGGCCTGCGGGGTGGCCGCAGACCTCGCGCGCGTCAACGGCGCGACGCTGCGGTCGTGCGTGGTGGGGTCCGACGGCGTGGTGGACGTCGAGGTCGTCGTCGCCGTCCCTCTCCACGTCTCGGGGGTCACGCCACGGTCGATGCCGGGACGGGCCAGAGCCGGACCGGCGCCGGGGCAGCGGTGACGAGGTCCTGCGTCCCGTGCTCAGGCGCGGGGCGGGAGCCCGCCGTCGGGGCGGCCGCGGCGGGCGTCCTCCTCGGCGACCGCGGCACGCTCGCGCGCCGTCTCGGTCGCCAGGTGCTGGTCGTGCAGCTCGCGCTCGTGCTGACGGTCGAGCTCCTCGCGCTCGCGCACCCGGGCGGCCTCGTCCTCGGCGCGACGCTGCTGGGCCTCGCGCTCGAGCTCCTTGCGCTCGCGCCGCAGCCGCGCCTTGCGGGCGAGGGCCGAGCGCATGAGGACCAGACCGAGCCAGGCGAGGAACATCACGGCCATGCCGGCGACGACGAACGCGAGCGGGTTGAGCGAGACGGTGACGGTGTCGAGCAACGAGATGTCGACCTTCTGGCCGGCGACGTCGGGCGAGCCCGTGCCCATGACGAGGACGACACCGACGAGGATCGCGACGACGAGGATGATCAGACCCAGGACGACCATGACGAGAGCTCCGTTCGGGGGAGGCGTCGGCCTCCCGGGACCGGGGGCCGTCGTGCGGGCGGTGCGTCGAGCACACTAGCCCCGCTCGGCAAGGATCGCGCCCAGGAGCGCGACCGCAGCATCCTTGTCCAGGGGCTCGTTGCCGTTGCCGCACTTGGGCGACTGCACGCACCGCGGGCAGCCCCGCTCGCAGGGGCAGTCACGCACCAGCTCGAGGGTGGTGCGCCACCACGTCGGCGCCATGTCGTGCGCCCGGTGCGCGAAGCCCGCGCCGCCGGGGTACCCGTCGTAGACGAGCACCGTCGGCAGCCCCGTGTCGGGGTGGACGTCGGTCGAGACCCCGCCGATGTCCCACCGGTCGCACGTCGCGAGCAGGGGCAGGGTCGCGATGGCGGCGTGCTCCGCCGCGTGGGCCGCCCCGGGCACGTCGGCCTCGTCGACCCCGGCCTCGGTCAGCAGGTCGGGCGTCATCGTCCACCACACGCCACGTGTCGTGAGGACCTGCTCGGGCAGCTCGAGCTGGTGGGTGCCGATGATCTCGCCGCTTGGGAGCCGGCGCACGAAGGAGGTCACCTGGCGGCGCACCCGCACGACCCCGCGGCACAGCCGCATACGGCCGAAGGTCGCCGAGGACTCCTCGCGGACGATGTCGAAGGAGGAGCGGGACTGCGCCGTCGTCGACCACCCGGGGTCGCCGCGCACCACCGTGGCGGTCGACCCGTCGAGGTCGAGGTCGGTGACGACGTAGGTCTGACCCTGGTGCACGTGGACCGCGCCGGTGTGCACGGAGGTGTGCGCGGCGGCCGCGTCCACCGTGCCGACGACCCGGCCCGTGCGCCCTTCGACGACGCTGACCACCGGGCCGGCACCGCGCAGCGAGAGGTGGTCGCCCGGGCGGTCCTCCCGGGCCCAGAACCATCCCGCGGGTCTGCGGCGGAGCACCTTGCGGTCCGTGAGCACCTCGAGCACGCCCGCGAGACCGGGCCCGAACCACCGCTCGTCCTCGAGGGTGACCGGCACCTCGGCGGCGGCCGCGGCCACGTGCGGCGCGAGCATGTGGACGTTGCCCGGGTCCATGACGATCGCCTCGACCGGGTCGCCGAAGACGTACTCGGGGTGCTGGAGCACCCAGCTGTCCAGGGGGTCGTCGGCGGCGACCGAGACGACGAGCGCGTCGCGCCCGGCGCCGCCCCCGTCGCGTCCTGCTCGTCCGGCCTGCTGCCACCACGAGGCCCGGCGCCCCGGCCAGCCGGCGACGACGACGGCGTCGAGGCCGGTGATGTCGACGCCGAGCTCGAGCGCGTTCGTCGCGGCGACCGCCATGAGGTCGCGCGAGCGCATCCGCTGCTCGAGCTCGCGGCGCTCCTCCGGCAGGTACCCGCCGCGGTAGGCCGCCACCCGCCCGGCGAGATCGGGGCGGGCGAGCTCGAGACGGTCGCTGACCTGCGCGGCGAGCGACTCCACGCCGGCCCGCGAGCGGGCGAAGGCGAGGGTCTGCACGTCGTCGCCGACGAGGGCCGCGACGACGTCGGCCGCCTCCGCGGTGAGCGAGCGGCGCGACCCGTCGGCCTGCTCCGGCGGCTCCCACAGGACGCAGGTGCGGCCGGCGCGCGGGGAGCCGTCGTGGGTCACGGCGACGACCTCGCGACCGACGAGGGCGTGCGCGTGCCGGGCGGGCTCGGCGACGGTCGCCGAGGCGAGGACGACGCTCGGGTGCGCCCCGTAGCGCTCGGCCACGCGCAGCAGGCGCCGCAGGACGAGCGAGACATGGGTGCCGAAGACCCCGCGGTAGGCGTGGCACTCGTCGACGACGACGTAGGACAGGGACCGGAAGAAGGGCGCCCACCCGCGGTGCCCGGGCAGCATCGAGTGGTGCACGAGGTCGGGGTTGGTGAGCACGATCTGGGCGTGCTCCCTGATCCAGCGCCGCTCGTCGGTCGGGGTGTCGCCGTCGTAGGTCGCCGCCCGCACACCGGGCACCGCCATCGCCTCGACCCGGGCCAGCTGGTCGGCGGCGAGCGCCTTCGTCGGCGCGAGGTAGAGGGTCGTCCCCCCGCGGATCGAGTGCCGCCCGCTCGGCGGTCCCTCGATCGCGGCGGTGAGCGCCGGCAGCAGGTAGCCGAGCGACTTGCCCGAGGCCGTGCCCGTCGAGACGACGACGTCGTGACCGGCGTGCGCGAGCTGGGCGACCTGCTCCTGGTGCGACCACAGCTGCTCGACCCCGGCGCCCGCGAGCGCCCCGCGCACGGCCGGCGCGACCCACCCCGGCATCGGTGCGTGCTGGGCCGCCCGGGCCGGCAGGTGCTCCGCATGGCGGACCCGTCCCGGCAGCCGGCTCTCCAGGGCGCGCAGACGCCCGTCCTCCCGGGCCGCGCCGGCGCCGGCGCGGCCGGGCGCGGTCCCCCTTCGCCCTGGACAGGGGCCGCCCGTCTGCGCTCTGGGCTCGGTGCTGCCGCTCACGGTGGTCTACGGTAAGCGCGGACGATCAGGGCGGGACCGACACCCCGCGCGACCTGCGGAGACGTCCGTACGTGAGGCGCCCGCCCGGGCGCCCTGGCCAGGAGGCGGTACCAGTGGCTCTGACGATCAGCACCAGCAACAGCAATGGAGCGGTCGTCGTGCACTGCACCGGCGAGATCGACGTGTCCACCGCGTCCCAGCTGCGCGACGCGGTCCAGCAGGTCATCCTCGGCGGCAGCCGCAGCGTCGCCATCGACATGACCGGCGTGAGCTTCATGGACTCGACCGGTCTCGGCGTCGTCGTCGGCCGGCTGAAGACCCTGCGCCGCGAGGGCGGCACGCTGACCATCGCCGCGACCGCCGAGCGGGTGCGCCGGGTCTTCGAGATCACCGGTCTCGACAAGGTCTTCGTGCTCTACCGCGACCCCGCCGACGCGGCTCGCGCCGCTGCCGAGACGACGGGGTGACCTCGGAGTAGGGTGACGGCCACTCGCCCACCTCAGCCGGTGGGCGCTCGTGCGCGCGAACCATCGAGGAGGATGGGATGGCGGTCTACCCCTACGCCGTAGCAGCTGACACGCTCGACCTGTCGAGCGGCAACCTCTACCTGACCGCCGGCGTCGCCCTCATCGGCGTCGTGTGCATCGCGATGGGGCTGGTCTTCCGCTCCCAGGTGCTCGCCGCCGACCCCGGCACCGAGCGCATGCGCGAGATCGGTGCCGCCGTCGAGGAGGGCGCCCACGCCTACCTGCGCCGGCAGTTCCGCACCCTCGGCGTCTTCGTCGTCATCGTCTTCGTGCTCCTGCTCGCCCTGCCCGCGGACTCCGCGGGGGTGCGCTGGGGTCGATCCGGCTTCTTCCTCCTCGGCGCCGGCTTCTCCGCCGCGATCGGCTACCTCGGGATGTCCCTGGCGGTGAAGGCCAACGTCCGCGTCGCCGAGGCCGCCCGGACCTCCGGGCGCGACGAGGGCATGCGGATCGCCTTCCGCACCGGCGGCGTCGTCGGCATGTTCACCGTCGGGCTCGGTCTGCTCGGCGCGGCCGTCGTCGTCATGGCCTACCAGGGTGACGCCCCGAAGGTCCTCGAGGGCTTCGGCTTCGGCGCGGCCCTCCTCGCGATGTTCATGCGCGTCGGCGGCGGCATCTTCACCAAGGCCGCCGACGTCGGCGCCGACCTCGTCGGCAAGGTCGAGGCCGGCATCCCCGAGGACGACCCGCGCAACGCCGCGACGATCGCCGACAACGTGGGCGACAACGTCGGCGACTGCGCGGGCATGGCCGCGGATCTCTTCGAGTCCTACGCCGTCATGCTCGTCGCCGCCCTCATCCTCGGCTCGGCGGCCTTCGGCGAGAGCGGGCTCGTCTTCCCGCTGCTCATCCCCGCCGTCGGCGCCCTCACCGCGCTGCTCGGCGTCTTCATCACCAGGGCGGCACCCGGGGGCGACGCCCTCGCGGCGATCAACCGCAGCTTCTACATCACCGCCGCGATCTCCGCCGTGCTCACCGCGGTCGTCGCCTTCGTCTACCTGCCGAGCAGCTACGCCGAGCTCGGGAGCCGCAACCAGGAGATCGCCGCGATGTCCGGAGACCCCCGGCTCGCCGCGCTCCTCGCGGTGCTCCTCGGCATCGTCCTGGCCGCCGTCATCCTGTGGCTCACCGGCTACTACACCGGCACCGACAAGCGTCCGACGAAGGACGTCGCCCGTACGACGCTCACCGGCGCCGCGACGGTCGTCCTCTCCGGCATCGGGCTCGGCCTCGAGTCGGCGGTCTACAAGGTCACCACGATGGCCATCGCCATCTACCTCGTCTTCCTCCTCGGCGGCGGGTCGGTGACGCTCTCGCTCTTCTTCATCGCGCTCGCCGGCTGCGGCATCCTCACGACGGTCGGCGTGATCGTCGCGATGGACACCTTCGGCCCGGTCTCGGACAACGCCCAGGGCATCGCGGAGATGTCGGGGGACGTCGACGCGGAGGGCGCCCAGGTGCTCACCGAGCTCGACGCCGTCGGCAACACGACGAAGGCGATCACCAAGGGCATCGCCATCGCCACCGCGGTCTTCGCCGCCACGGCTCTCTTCGGGTCCTACACCGACGCCTGGAGCGCTCAGCTGGAGACCACCGCGACCGCGCTCGGCGACGAGATCTCCCAAGGGTCCATCGACGCCGGCGCCATCCCCGGCATCCAGCAGAGCATCGACGACTTCAACGTCAGTGCCGCCTCCGAGATCGTCAGCCCCCACACGCTCGTCGGGCTGCTCCTCGGCGCGGCGGTCGTCTTCCTCTTCTCCGGCCTGGCCATCAACGCGGTGACCCGCGCCGCCGGTGCCATCGTCTTCGAGGTGCGCCGTCAGTTCCGCGAGCACCCCGGCATCATGGCGGGCACGGAGAAGCCCGAGTACGCGCGGGTCGTCGACATCTGCACCAAGGACTCGCTGCGCGAGCTCGCGACCCCCGGCCTGCTCGCCGCCCTCACCCCCGTCGTCGTCGGCTTCGGCCTCGGCATCGGGGCGCTCGCCGGCTTCCTCGCCGGCGCCATCGCGTGCGGAGCGCTCATGGCGGTCTTCCTCGCCAACTCCGGCGGGGCGTGGGACAACGCGAAGAAGATCGTCGAGGACGGCCACCACGGCGGCAAGGGCTCCGACGCCCACGCGGCCGCCGTCATCGGCGACACCGTCGGCGACCCCTTCAAGGACACCGCCGGCCCGGCGATCAACCCCCTCATCAAGGTGATGAACCTCGTCTCGGTGCTCATCGCCCCCGCGATCGTCGTGCTCACCGTGCGCGAGGAGCCGATGACGTGGGCGCGCCTGCTCATCGCCGGGGTCGCGCTGGCGATCATCGTCGTCGCGCTGATGATCACCAAGCGGCGCGACCTGGCCATCGCCGGCGACGACGCCCCGGACGACGACGGCCGCGAGGTCTACGCCGCTCCCACCCAGGCCTGAGCGGGTCCCCCCTTCGCCCGGTCCCGCGGCGAAGGGGGAGCGCCCGCCCCGCCCGTAGGCTGGGTCGTCGTGACGTCCGCCGCGCCGATGACCCCCGACCACCCCGCGCCCGCCCTCGACCTCGAGCTCCTCGGCCGGCTGCGCGCCGACCTCGACCAGGCGGGGTTGGACGTGGACGCTCTCACGGAGCTGCTCGGGCCGGTCGCCTCCGGCGCGCTGCACCGCGAGGACCCGCTGCCCGCCCGGTGGCGGCTGCGCGACGTCGACGGCCCGCTCGCGACCTTCGTGCGCCTCTTCACCCTCGGCGACCCGGTCGACCCCGCCGAGGTCGACGAGCTGCTGCCGACCCTCACCGCCGCCGGTCTCGTCGAGCTCGGTCTGGCCCGGGAGAGCGGGACCTCGCTGCGCTCGACCGCCGAGGTACGCCCCTACGGCGACGAGACCCGCACCTGGTACGTCCTGTCCGACCACGGCGAGACGGCGCTGGGGACCTCGCTGCCCGTCGACCACGTCCTCGGCATCGGTGGCGCGTCGACGACCCTGGCCGCGTGGACCCCTCGGCCGGACGTGCGCCGTGCCCTCGACCTCGGCACCGGTTGCGGGGTGCAGTCGCTCCACCTGTCGACCCACGTGGGCGAGGTCGTCGCGACCGACCTGTCGCAGCGGGCCCTCGGGTACGCCGCGGTCAACGCCGCGCTCGCCGGGCTCGACCTCGACCTGCGGGCGGGCTCGATGCTCGAGCCGGTGACGGGGGAGCGCTTCGACCTCGTCGTGAGCAACCCGCCCTTCGTCATCACCCCCCGACGTGCCGACGTGCCGCTCTACGAGTACCGCGACGGCGGGGCCGTCGGCGACGAGGTCGTCGCCTCGCTCGTGCGCGACCTCGGCGCGCACCTCGAGCCGGGGGGCCTGGCCCAGCTGCTCGGCAACTGGGAGGTGCGCGAGGGGCAGGACTGGCGCGACGTCGTCGGTGGCTGGCTCGACGCCGCCGAGGCGGCCGGTCATCCCGTCGACGCCTGGGTCGTCCAGCGCGAGGAGCAGGACCCCGCCGAGTACGCCGCGACGTGGTCGCGCGACGGCGGGCAGCGTGCGGGCACGCCCGAGCACGAAGGGATGAGCCTGGCCTGGCTCGAGGACTTCGCGGCCCGGGGGGTCGAGCGGGTCGGCTTCGGCGTCATCACCCTCCAGCGGCCGGTGGGGGAGCGCCCGACCTTCCGCGACCTCGTCGACCACCGCGGACCCGTCGCGACGCCCATGGGTGCGTCGGTGCTCGCCGGGATGCGGGCCCGCACCTGGCTCGCCGAGCACGACGACGCCGCCGTCCTCGACGTCGCGTGGAGCTGCCCGCCCGATGTCACCGAGGAGCGGCACACCCGGCCGGGCGAGGCGGACCCGACGGTCATCGTCCTGCGCCAGGGCGGCGGTCTGGGGCGGGTCATCCAGCTGAGCACGGTGACCGCGGCGCTCGTGTCGGTGTGCGACGGCGAGCTCACCGCCGGGGTCGCCGCGGGGGCGATCGCCGGGCTGCTCGACCTCGACCCCGACGCGGTGCGCGCGGAGGTCGTGCCCTTCGTGCGCGAGGCGGTGGCGGACGGGCTGCTCGTGCGCTGACCGCCGTGGGCTCGACGCTTGTGAGTGAGCACTCACTCATCTATCGTCGACCGGGTGACCCCCCGTGCCCCCGCGATGAGCCCCGACGACCGGCGGGCGGCCATCGTCGACGTCGCCATCCCCCTGCTGCGCGAGCACGGCCCGGGTCTGACGACCCGGCAGGTCGCCGAGGCGGCCGGCATCGCCGAGGGCACGCTCTTCCGCGCCTTCGGCAGCAAGGACGAGCTCGTCCAGGCCTGCGCGACGGCCGTCCTCGACCCGGCGGCAGCGGTCGCCGAGCTCGGCGAGGTCGACCCGTCGCTGCCGCTCGACGACCGGCTCGTCGCCGGCGTGGCCGTCGTGCAGCGCCACGTCGAGCAGGTCGTCGCGCTCATCTCCGTCCTCCACCACGCCGGTGTCGTGCCGCCGGTGGACAAGGCCCGGCACCGCGGGCCGGGCGACCCGGCCCTCGACGCGGCCTTCACCGCTCTCGTCGGCGACGACGCCGGCGCCCTGCGCAAGCCCGTCGACGAGGTCGTCGGGCTGCTCCAGCTGCTCGCGCTGTCGAGCGTCCACCCGCTGATGTCGGCCCGGCGCCTCGACGCGGCCGAGATCGTCGACGTCGTCCTCGACGGCACCCGGAGGTCCTCGTGACGCTCGTCCGCCTCGTGCGCACCCACCTGCGGCCCTACGCCGCGGTGCTCGTGCTCCTCCTCGGCCTCCAGCTCGCCGGCACCCTCGCCTCGCTCTACCTGCCGAGCCTCAACGGCCGGATCATCGACGAGGGCGTCGCCGTCGGCGACACCGGTTTCATCCTCGCCGCCGGCACGGCGATGCTCGTCGTCTCGCTCGTCCAGGTCGTCGCGACGATCGGGGCCACCCGCATCGGCGCGCAGACCGCGGCCTCGCTCGGGCGTGACGTGCGGGCCTCGGTCTTCGCCCGGGTCGGCGCCTTCTCCGCCCAGGAGCTCTCGCGCTTCGGGGCGCCGACGCTCATCAGCCGCAGCACCAACGACGTCACCCAGGTGCAGCAGGTCGTCTACATGGCGCTGGCGATGATGGTCACGGCACCGCTGACGATGGTCGGCGGCATCATCATGGCGCTGCGCGAGGACGCCGGGCTGTCCTGGCTCGTCGCGGTCGCCGTGCCCGCGCTCGCCGCGGCGATCGGCGTCATCATCGCGAGGATGATCCCGCACTTCCAGGCGATGCAGCGGGCCGTCGACTCGGTCAACCGCATCCTGCGCGAGCAGATCACCGGCGTGCGGGTCGTGCGGGCCTTCGTGCGCGAGGACGTCGAGCGCGAGCGCTTCGCCCGGGCCAACGAGACGTACACCGGCACGGCGCTCGCGGTCGGGCGGCTCATGGCGCTCGCCTTCCCCCTCGTCATGGTGATCTTCAACGCCTCGACGGTCGCCGTCATCTGGTTCGGCGCCATGCGGGTCGACAGCGGTCAGATGCAGGTCGGGGCGCTCACCGCCTTCATGGCCTACCTCATCCAGATCCTCATGTCGGTGATGATGGCGACCTTCATGGCGATGATGGTGCCGCGCGCCGCGGTCTCGGCCGGGCGCATCACCGAGGTCCTCGAGACCGAGCCGACGGTGCGTGCCCCGGACGAGCCGGTGGCGCTGCCCGCCGGGCCGGTCGGGGTCGAGCTGCGCGGCGTGAGCTTCGCCTACCCGGGGGCGCAGGAGCCCGTGCTGCGCGAGATCAGCGTCGTCGCCCGGCCCGGTACGACGACCGCGGTCGTCGGCTCGACCGGCGCCGGCAAGACGACCCTCGTCGGCCTGGTGCCCCGGTTGCACGACGTCACCGGGGGCCAGGTGCTCGTCGGCGGGGTCGACGTGCGAGACGCCGACCCCGAGGACCTGTGGAGCCGGCTCGGCCTCGTGCCCCAGCGCCCCTACCTCTTCACCGGCACCGTGGCGAGCAACCTGCGGCACGGCGACCCCGACGCCACCGACGACGAGCTGTGGCAGGCGCTGCGCGTCGCGCAGGCGGAGGACTTCGTCCGGGCGATGCCCGAGGGCCTCGACGCCCCGATCGCCCAGGGCGGCACGAACGTCAGCGGCGGCCAGCGCCAGCGCCTGGCGATCGCCCGGGCGCTCGTGCGCCGCCCGTCGGTCTACCTCTTCGACGACTCCTTCTCGGCCCTCGACGTCGCGACCGACGCCCGCCTGCGCGCCGCCCTTCGCCCGGTCACCCGCGAGGCGACCGTCCTCGTCGTCGCGCAGCGCGTGTCGAGCATCGTCGACGCGGACTCGATCGTCGTCCTCGACGCCGGGGTCGTCGTCGGTCAGGGCACGCACGACGAGCTGCTCGCGTCGTGCCCGACGTACGTAGAGATCGTCTCGAGCCAGCAGGCGACGCAGGAGGCAGCATGAGCGAGCTCGGCACCGCGGA
Source organism: Janibacter sp. Y6 (assembly GCF_040900765.1). Taxonomy (NCBI): domain Bacteria; kingdom Bacillati; phylum Actinomycetota; class Actinomycetes; order Micrococcales; family Intrasporangiaceae; genus Janibacter; species Janibacter sp. Y6. The sequence continues at coordinate 198,224 of NZ_JAKLYZ010000005.1, read as the reverse complement.
GGAGCGGGCGGCCAAGGAGCGGCGCGGACCGGGGTCGGCCCACCGCGGCGGCCCCCCGCACGCCGCGATCGGCGTCCCGACCGACACCTCGCAGGACTTCGTCGCGGGCGCCCGGAGGGTCCTGGGGCTGCTGCGTCCCGAGCGGCTCGTCGTGTGGACCACCGTCGTCCTCGCCGTGGGCAGCGTCGTGCTCAACGCGATCGGGCCGAAGGTCCTCGGCCGCGCGACCGACCTCGTCTTCGCCGGGTCCTTCGGGCGGCAGATCCCGGCCGGGGTCAGCCAGGAGCAGGCCGTCGAGCAGCTCCGGGCCCGCGGCGAGGACCGCGTCGCCGACGTGCTCGCCGCGATGGACCACGTCGTGCCCGGGCAGGGCGTCGACTCGGGAGCGCTCGGCCGGGTGCTGCTCGGCGTCCTCGCGATCTACGTCGTGGCGGCGGTGCTCCAGCTCGTCCAGGGCCGGCTGCTCACCGGGGCGGTCAACCGCACGATCTACCGGCTGCGCGAGGACGTCGAGGACAAGCTGCACCGGCTGCCGCTGCCGTACTTCGACGGCCAGCCCCGCGGCGAGCTGCTGAGCCGGGTGACCAACGACATCGACAACGTCGCGCAGAGCCTGCAGCAGACCCTCAGCCAGCTGCTCACCTCGCTGCTCACCGTCGTCGCCGTCGTGTCGATGATGCTGTGGATCTCGCCGCTGCTCGCGCTCATCGCGCTCGTGACGATCCCGGTGACGATGCTCGTCACCGCCGCCATCGGCAAGCGCAGCCAGCGGCACTTCGTCCAGCAGTGGAAGAGCACGGGCGAGGTCAACGCCGTCGTCGAGGAGACCTTCACCGGGCACGAGCTCGTCAAGGTCTTCGGTCGTCAGGAGCAGTCGGCACGCGACTTCGCCGTGAAGAACGACGAGCTGCACCACGCGAGCTTCCGGGCCTCCTTCATCAGCGGCGTCATCATGCCGACGATGATGTTCATCGGGAACCTCAACTACGTCGCGATCGCCGTCGTCGGCGGGCTGCGGGTGGCGAGCGGCACGATGAGCCTGGGCGACGTGCAGGCCTTCATCCAGTACTCGCGCCAGTTCACCCAGCCGCTCACCCAGGTCGCCTCGATGGCCAACCTCATGCAGAGCGGGGTCGCGTCCGCCGAGCGCGTCTTCGCGGTGCTCGACGCGCCCGAGCACGAGCCCGAGGCACGGACGCCGACGACCATCGAGGACCCGCACGGCCGGGTCGCCTTCGAGGACGTGTCCTTCTCCTACACCCTGGGCACCCCGCTCATCGAGCACCTCGACCTCGTCGTCGAGCCGGGGCAGACCGTCGCCATCGTCGGGCCCACGGGCGCGGGCAAGACGACCCTCGTCAACCTCGTCCTGCGCTTCTACGAGCTCGACGGCGGGCGGATCACCCTCGACGGCGTCGACATCACCGATCTCACGCGCACGGGCCTGCGCAGCCGGATCGGGATGGTGCTCCAGGACACCTGGCTCTTCGCCGGGACCATCCGCGAGAACATCGCCTACGGGCGTCCCGGGGCGAGCGACGACGAGGTCCTCGAGGCGGCCCGGGCCACCTTCGTCGACCGCTTCGTGCACGCGCTGCCCGACGGCTACGACACGGTCCTCGACGCCGAGGCCGGCAACCTCAGCGCGGGGGAGCGCCAGCTCGTCACCATCGCGCGGGCCTTCCTCGCCCAGCCCTCGCTCCTCATCCTCGACGAGGCGACGAGCTCGGTCGACACGCGCACCGAGCTGCTCGTGCAGCAGGCGATGGCCGCGCTGCGCAGCGACCGGACGAGCTTCGTCATCGCCCACCGGCTCTCGACGATCCGCGACGCCGACCTCATCCTCGTCATGGAGGAGGGGCGCATCGTCGAGCAGGGCTCGCACTCCGAGCTGCTCGCCGCCGGCGGCGCCTTCGCGGCGCTCTACGCGGCGCAGTTCTCCGGGGCGGTCGACCCGGACGCAGCAGTGGGCGCCGGCTCCGCGGTGTGACCCGCGGTGCCGACGCCCACCGGTCGGTCACATGCCGAGCGTGATCTTCCAGGCGTCGTCGACCTTGATGAGCTTGACGTCGCTGTCCTTGCCGTCGTAGGTCGTCTTCACGGTGGCGCTGTTGCCGTCCTCGGAGACGGTGGCGTCGCCGATGTCGAGCTTGTCGGGGTCGGCGACGAGCTCCTCGCCGCCGCCGCCCTCCTCGACCGACTTCTTCATCGTCTCGGCGCAGCCGCCCTCGCCGGCCGACTCGACGGTCTTGACGAACTCGGGGTCGAGCATCTCGCAGACCTTCGCGTAGTCCTTGTCCGCCGCGGCGTTCGCGAACTCCTCGACCGCGTCCTCCGGGCCGTCGCTGCTGCCGCAGGCGCTGAGGCCGAGGGCGAGCATTGCACCGAGGCCGGCGGTCATCATCGTCTTGGTCATCGCTGTCATACCCCTGTCTCGTCACCGACCACGGCGGCCGGTCTGCGGCGAGGATAGCCACGATCCGGCCCGCGGTAACTGGGGAGGACTCCCCGGTCGCCGGGGCCGGGACATGGGCGTAGGTTGCCAGGGCCGTCCCCCCGGGGACGCGACCTGGAAGGAGACCCATGACGCCGCCACTGACGTCATTGCCGGCGCTCATGCCGCCGGCTGCAGACACCCTCATCGACGCGAACGCCGTCGACTACCTGCTCGTCGCCCTGTACTTCGCCTTCGTCCTCGGCGTCGGCATCATGGCCCGTCGCTCGGTGAGCGACTCCGTCGACTTCTTCCTCTCGGGCCGCTCGTTGCCGGCCTGGGTGACCGGCCTGGCCTTCATCTCGGCCAACCTCGGTGCCGTCGAGATCATGGGCATGTCGGCCAACGGCGCCGAGATCGGCATGCCGACCTTCCACTACTTCTGGGTCGGCGCGGTCCCCGCCATGCTCTTCCTCGGCGTGGTGATGATGCCCTTCTACTACGGCTCGAAGGTCCGCTCGGTCCCCGAGTTCATGTACCGCCGCTTCGGCACCGGTGCGCACGTCGTCAACGCCTTCTCCTTCGCGCTGGCCCAGCTGCTCATCGCGGGCGTCAACCTCTACCTGCTCGGCTCGATCGTCCAGGCCCTGCTCGGCTGGCCGCTGTGGGTGGCGCTCATCGTCGCGGCCGCGATCGTCCTGTCCTACATCACGCTCGGCGGGCTGTCGGCGGCGATCTACAACGAGGTCCTGCAGTTCTTCGTCATCGTCGCCGCGCTGCTGCCGCTGACCCTCATCGGCCTGCACCGCGTCGGCGGCTGGGGCGGGCTCAACGACAAGATCACGGCGGCCGCGCAGAACGCCCCGTCCGACGCCGGGGTCGCCTCCGCGAGCCAGCAGCTCGACTCGTGGCCCGGCCAGGCGCTGTCCGGCTTCGACTCGCCGATCCTGTCGGTCATCGGCATCGTCTTCGGCCTGGGCTTCGTGCTCTCCTTCGGCTACTGGACGACGAACTTCGTCGAGGTGCAGCGCGCGCTCGCCTCGGACTCGATCTCCTCGGCCCGCAAGACGCCGATCATCGGCGCCTTCCCGAAGATGTTCATCCCCTTCATCGTCATCATCCCGGGCATGGTCTCGGCGGTGCTCGTCACCGAGATGATCGACCTCAAGAACGGCGGCACACCGACCGGTGGGGCGAGCGGCGACGTCAAGTACAACGACGCGCTCCTGCTCCTCATGCGCGACGTGCTGCCCAACGGTCTGCTCGGCCTGGCGATCGCGGGTCTGCTCGCGGCCTTCATGGCCGGCATGGCGGCCAACATCTCGGCCTTCAACACCGTCTTCAGCTACGACATCTGGGAGCGCTACGTCCGCAAGGACCGCAGCGACGACTACTACCTGCGGATCGGCCGTCTGGCCACCGTCGCGGCGACGATCATCGCGATCTTCACGGCGTCCATCGCGGGTGGCTTCTCCAACATCATGGACTACCTGCAGACGCTCTTCGGGTTCTTCAACGCACCGCTCTTCGCGACCTTCATCCTCGGCATGTTCTGGAAGCGGATGACCCCGACGGCCGGCTGGACCGGTCTCGTCGCGGGCACCCTTTCGGCCGTCGCGCTGTGGGTCTGCGGCAACCCCGACATGCTCGCCCTCTTCGAGCTGCCGGGGCAGGGCCTGGCTTTCGCCGCCGCGAGCACCGCCTTCGTCGTCGACGTCGTCGTCAGCGTCGCGGTGACGATGGTGACCAAGCCCAAGCCGGCCAGCGAGCTCAAGGGCCTGGTCTACTCGGAGACGCCGAAGGAGGACCTCGTCGACCCGCACGAGGCCGGTCGTCCCTTCTACCAGCGCACCGTCCCGCTCGCCGGGATCGCGCTGCTCATCGTCGTCGTCCTCAACTTCGCCTTCTAAGGAGCGCTGATCGTCATGGCAGACACCGCAGGCCGCAAGACCGCCGGCGCCTTCGACATCCGGACCTTCATCGGCTCCCTGCTCGGGCTGTACGGCCTCATCCTCACCCTCATGGGGATCTTCGGGGACAAGGAGCTCGAGAAGACGGGTGGCATCAACGCCAACCTCTGGACCGGGCTCGCCCTCCTCGTGATCGGCATCGCCTTCATCAGCTGGGCGCGGCTGCGCCCGATCGTCGTGCCGGAGCACGTCGAGCCGGCCGGGGACGACCCGACCCGACCCGCGCCGCGGCGTAAGCAGCGCGGTCACTAGCCGGCCGCCGGACCGGCAGCGCGAAGGGGGACCCCGGGCGGGGTCCCCCTTCGTCATGCCCGCGGCGGCTCAGCTGAAGGTGAAGGACCGCTTGCTCAGGCCGTACCAGAAGCCGTCGACCGTGCTCTCGACGTCCGTCGCGCCGGAGGCGTGCGCGGCGCCGAGGGCGAGGTAGAGCGGCGCCCAGTGCTCGGTGCGCGGGTGCGCCTCGTGGGCGGCCGGGGCGACGTCGAGCATGTTGACGAGGGCGTCGACGTCCTGCGTCTCGACCGCCTCCTGGGCCCAGTGGTCGAACTCGGCGGAGGCGGCCGGCGGGGGCGCGTCGGCGCCGGCCCGGGGGTTGAACCACCGCAGGTTGTGCGTCGTGAAGCCCGAGCCGACGACGAGCGTGCCCTGGTCGCGAAGGGGGGCGAGCGTGCGCCCGATCTCGAAGAGGGTCGTCGGGTCGAGGGTCGGCATCGACATCTGCAGCACGGGGACGTCCGCATCGGGGTACATCTCCACGAGCGGCACGTACGCGCCGTGGTCGAGGCCGCGCGTCTCGTCGCGGCGCACCTCCAGGCCACGGCCGCCGAGCAGGCCGGTCACCTCGTCGGCGAGAGCAGGGGCGAGCGGGGGCGCGTACTCGACCTCGTAGTAGTGCTGCGGGAAGCCGTAGAAGTCGTAGGTGAGCGGCACCTGGCGCTGGGTCGGGCTCACCGTCACCGGCACGTCCTCCCAGTGCGCCGAGATCATGAGGATGCTCGTCGGCTTCGTGAAGCTCGAGGACCAGTCGGCGAGCTGCTGGGTCCAGCGGGCGTCGTCGGCCAGGGGAGGGGCGCCGTGGCTGAGGTAGAGGACGGGAGCGGTCATGACGGCCAGGATAGTTGATCCATCAAGTTAAAGCAACAACCCTGTTCCGCGCCGTGACCTCGGCTGCGGGCCCGTCCCCGCCGTGGGCTACGGTTCGGATCGCGCACCCCGCCGAGAGCCGCGACGAATCCGCGGCACGGGGCGCGAGGCAAGGAGTCCCCCATGAGCGCCCCCAACCTCGTCATCGTCGAGTCGCCGGCCAAGGCCAAGACCATCGCCGGCTACCTCGGCCCCGACTACGTCGTCGAGGCCTCCGTCGGTCACATCCGCGACATCCCGCAGCCTCGCGAGCTGCCCGCCGACATGAAGAAGGGCCCCTTCGGCCGCTTCGGCGTCAACGTCGAGGACCGCTCCTTCGAGCCGTACTACGTCATCGACGCGGACAAGAAGAAGAAGGTCACCGAGCTCAAGCGTCTGCTCAAGGACGCCGAGACCCTCTACCTCGCCACGGACGAGGACCGCGAGGGCGAGGCCATCGCGTGGCACCTCCTCGAGGCGCTCAAGCCCAAGGTCCCCGTCAAGCGGATGGTCTTCCACGAGATCACCAAGGAGGCCATCCAGCGCGCGGTGCAGTCGACCCGCGACATCGACATGGACCTCGTCGACGCCCAGGAGGGGCGGCGCATCCTCGACCGTCTCTACGGCTTCGACATCAGCCCCGTGCTGTGGCGCAAGATCAAGCAGGGCTTGTCCGCCGGCCGCGTGCAGAGCGTCGCGACCCGCGTCGTCGTCGAGCGCGAGCGCGAGCGGATGGCCTTCCGCTCCGCGAGCTACTGGGACGTCACCGGCAGCTTCACCCCGACGAGCTCGCGCGAGGACTTCTCCGCGCGGCTCTCGGCGGTCGACGGCTCGCGCGTCGCGAGCGGTCGCGACTTCGCCGACGACGGCACGCTGCGCCGCAGCGACGTCGTCCACCTCGACGAGGCTGCCGCGACGGCCGTCGCGAGCGCGACGAGCGCCGCCAGCGCGAGCGTGGCCTCGGTGAGCGAGAAGCCGTACACCCGCCGCCCGTACGCCCCCTTCACCACCTCGACGCTGCAGCAGGAGGCCTCGCGCAAGCTGCGCCTGGGCAGCCGCGAGGCGATGCGCGTGGCCCAGCGGCTGTACGAGAACGGCTACATCACCTACATGCGCACCGACAGCACGAACCTGTCGCAGTCGGCCGTGAGCGCCGCCCGCGGCCAGGCGCGTGACATGTACGGCGCGGACTACGTGCCCGAGTCGCCCCGCGTCTACGGCAAGAAGGCGAAGGGAGCCCAGGAGGCGCACGAGGCGATCCGCCCCGCCGGCGACCGCTTCCGCACCCCGGCCCAGGTCCAGGGCGAGCTGCGCGGCGACGAGTTCCGCCTCTACGAGCTCATCTGGAAGCGCACCATCGCCTCGCAGATGGCCGACGCGAAGGGGTCGACCGCGACGATCAAGATCGTCGCCGACATCACCGGCTGCCCCGCGGGCAGCAGCGCCGAGTACACGGCTTCGGGCACCGTCATCACCTTCAAGGGCTTCCTCGCCGCCTACGAGGAGGGCCGTGACGAGAGCCGCGGCGCCGCGGACGACGAGGAGCGTCGTCTGCCCCGCCTGTCCGAGGGCGTCGCCCTCGACGTGCTCGACGCCGTCGCCGCCGGCCACGAGACCTCGCCGCCCCCGCGCTACACCGAGGCCAGCCTCGTCAAGCGGATGGAGGAGCTCGGCATCGGCCGGCCCTCGACGTACGCCGCGACGGTCGCGACGATCCAGGACCGCGGCTACGTGCGCAAGGTCGGCTCCGCGCTCGTCGCGACGTGGCTCGCCTTCGCCGTGACGCGTCTCATGGAGGTGCACTTCCCCCGTCTCGTCGACTACGACTTCACCGCCCGGATGGAGGAGGACCTCGACCAGATCGCCGCCGGCCAGGCCGACCGCGTCGCCTGGCTCGCCCGCTTCTACGACGGCGACGGCGACGCCGAGGGCCTGCGGCAGATGGTCGAGGACCTCGGCGAGATCGACGCGAAGGGGATCAGCACGATCGAGATCGGCGACGGCGTCGTCGTGCGCGTCGGTCGCTACGGCCCGTACGTCGAGGAGGTCGCGCCGCAGGGCGTCGACCCGAGCACCGGCGAGGTCGCCGAGGGCGCGAGCCTGCCCGAGGGCGAGGCGGACAAGCCCCGGCGCGCGAACGTCCCCGAGGACATCGCCCCCGACGAGATGACCCCGCAGAAGGGTCGCGAGCTGCTCGCCCAGTCCGCCGAGGACGGTCGCGAGCTCGGCACGAACCCCGAGTCGGGTCGCGTCGTCGTCGCCAAGGCCGGGCGCTACGGCCCGTACGTCACCGAGGTCCTCACCGACGAGGAGGCCGAGCTCAAGGGCAAGGCGAAGGTCAAGCCGCGCACCGCCTCGCTCTTCGCCGACATGGACATCGCGACGATCGAGCTGCCGACCGCCCTTCGCCTGCTCTCGCTGCCGCGCGTCGTCGGCACGGTCACCGAGACGGTCACCGGCGACGACGGCTCGACCTCGGAGCAGCAGGTCGAGATCACCGCGCAGAACGGCCGCTACGGCCCGTACCTCAAGAAGGGCACGGACAGCCGGTCGCTGACGAGCGAGCAGCAGCTCTTCGACATCACGCTCGCGGAGGCCGAGGCGATCTACGCCCAGCCCAAGCAGCGTGGCCGGGCGGCCGCGAAGCCCCCGCTGCGCGAGTTCGCCGAGGACCCGGCGAGCGGCAAGAAGGTCGTCGTCAAGGAGGGTCGCTTCGGCCCGTACGTCACCGACGGCGAGACGAACGCGACGCTGCGCCGCGACGACGAGCCCGAGACGATCACCCAGGAGCGCGCCTTCGAGCTGCTCGCGGAGAAGCGGGCGAAGGGGCCGACGACCCGCAAGAAGTCGGCGGCCAAGAAGACGACGAAGAAGGCGACGACGAAGAAGGCGGCGACGAAGAAGACCGCCGCGAAGAAGACGTCGACCCGCACGAAGGCGACCGCGAAGAAGGCGTGATGCTCGCTACGGGCGGGGGTGAGCCGGCTACCGGCCGGTAAGGTCGGCCGGGTCGTCGACTCGAAGGTGAACCGATGAACCCCCTGACCGTTGTCAGCACGATGGCCCGGCGCGGCATGCTCGCCCCGGGGCCGCCCCACCAGCAGGTGAGCCAGCTCGCGGCGCTGCGGCGCTGGGGGTTCGGGCTCGCCGGCGAGCTGCGCCAGGCCGCCGCGCGCAGCCCGAAGGTCGTCGCGGTCGTCGACGAGGGTCGTGGGGCGGTGACCTACGCCGAGCTGCTCGCCCGCTCCGAGCGCGTCGCCGCGGTGCTGCTCGACCGCGGCTACGGGCCCGGCGACCGGCTGCTCCTCCTGGCGCGCAACCACGTCGGCGCGATCGAGGTCATGTGCGCGACCGCCGCCATCGGGGTCGACGTCGTCCTCGGCAACACCGGCCTGCCCCCGCAGCAGCTCGCGCTCGTCGCCGGCCAGCAGGACGTGCGGGGGGTGGTGCACGACGACGACCTCGCCGAGTGCGTCACCGGGCTCGGCGCCGAGGTCGAGCGGATCGGCGAGTCCGAGCTGGAGGCGCTCGTCGAGCGCACGCCGCAGCCGGCCCCCCTTCGTCCGCCGGCGCGCGGTGGCCGCACGATCATCCTCACCTCGGGCACGACCGGGACGCCGAAGGGGGCGGCCCGCAAGACCCCGGGCGGCTTCGGCCCGCTCATCTCGATCATCGAGCGCATCCCGCTGCGGGCGCGCGACCGCATCCTCGTCTCCGCGCCGCTCTTCCACACGTGGGGCTACGCCGCGATGCAGCTATCCGTCGCGATGCGGGCGACGATCGTCCTCCAGCGCCGCTTCGACCCGCAGGCGGCCCGCGCCGCCCTTGAGGAGCACGACATCGACGCGATGTTCGCCGTGCCGGTGATGCTCCAGCGGATGATGGAGCTGCCGCCCGACCCCGGGGCCCGCGAGCGTCGGCGGCTGCGGGTCGTCGCGACGTCGGGGTCGGCCTACCCCAGCGGCTTCACGACGACCTTCATGGACGAGTACGGCGACGTCCTCTACAACCTCTACGGGTCGACCGAGGCGTCGTGGGTGTGCATCGCGACCCCGCAGGACCTGCGCCGCGACCCCGACACGGCCGGCACCCCGCCGCTGGGCACCCGTGTCCTCGTCCTCGACGACGACGGCCACGAGGTGACGCCGGGGGAGACGGGGCGGATCTTCGCCGGCAACGAGCTCGTCTTCGACGGCTACACCGACGGCCGCACCAAGGAGCGCCTCCACGGCCTCGTCTCCACCGGTGACATGGGCTCGGTGCGCGACGGGCTCTACTTCGTCGCCGGGCGAGACGACGACATGATCGTCAGCGGCGGCGAGAACGTCTACCCCAGCGAGGTCGAGTCGCTCCTCGTCCAGCACCCGGCGGTGCGCGAGGTCGCGGTCGTCGGGGTGCCCGACCCCGACTTCGGGCAGCGCCTGGCCGCCTTCGTCGCCGTGCGGCCCGGTCACTCGATCGACGCCGACGAGGTCAGGGCCATGGTGCGCGCCGAGCGGGCCCGCCACTGCGTGCCGCGCGACGTCGTGCTCGTCGACGAGCTGCCGCGCAACGCCACCGGCAAGGTCCTGGCGCGCGAGCTGCGCGAGCGCCTCGCCTGAGCCACGTGCGCGAAGGGGGCCGTCCGCGCGGCCCCCTTCGTCATGCCTCGCTCGGGCGAGCGGTCAGAGCCACTGCCCGAAGGCGAGGGGCTCGCGGGTGAAGCGGTAGGTCGCCCACGTGAGGTGGCTGACGCCGCCCGACGCGTCGCGGTGGACGTGCAGGCGCTCGCCGCGCTCGCGGCCCGAGACGGTCCGGTAGGAGTCCTCGCCGGCGGGCTCGAAGACCGAGGGCGGGGTCCCCTTCGGCGCGCCCACGGCCTGCGCCTCGAGCGCCCCCTCGCGGACGGAGAGGACGAAGCCGCTGCCCTCGGAGAACCAGTGGCCGAGGAGCGGGAGGAGCTGCTCGGGCACGCTCGTGCCGGGCACCCACGCATCCGGAGCCACCGGCTCGAGCTCGATCGCCCGGGTGCCCATGCCGATCGCGGCCACCGAGGGCGAGACCGGGGCGGTGTTGTTCATGAGGACGACGCCGGTCGTCGCGCTCTCGCGCTCGGTGAAGACCCCGGTGACCGAGCCGGCCACCCGCCCGTGTGGCCGACCCACGTGCGCCCCTCGTGGCGCTGGAGGATCCAGCCCAGGCCCCACGCGAGGGTCCAGCCGCGGGGGTCGGCCATCGTCTGCGGCTGGCACATCTCCTCCATCGTGTCGGGGGAGAGCACCTCCTCGACGGGGTCGGCGACGAAGCCGCCCCAGCGGGCCAGGTCGGCGGCCGTCGAGCGCAGGCCACCGGCGGGGTCGAGGGCCTTCGCGTCGAAGTCGGGCTCGGGCAGCGGCACGTCGGTGAAGGGCGGCACGTAGTACCCCTTCGCCCGGCGGCCGCTGCCGCGCGTCGAGGTGCGGCGCATCTCGAGGGGGTCGAGGATGCGGCGCTGGATCGCCTCGTGCCACTCGCAGCCGTCGAGCCGGGCGACGATCTCTCCGAGCAGCGAGTAGCCGAGGTTCGAGTAGTGCCAGCGGTCGTGCGGGCGACCCACGCGCTCGGCCTGGCTCCAGCCCGCGACGAGCTCGTCGCGCTCGGGCATGACCATCGTGTCGAAGACGCCGCCGACGGGCTCGCGCTGCATCCCCGAGGTGTGCGAGAGGAGCTGGCGGATCGTCACCCGCTCGTGGGTGCTGCCGGGCACGTGCGCGTCGACCGTGTCGTCGAGGTCGAGCCGGCCCTCGTCGCGCAGCGCCATGACGGCGACCGCGGTGAAGGTCTTGCTGTTGCTCGCCACGGGGTACTGCGTGTCCTCGTCGGGCGTCGCGTCGGGCTGCTCGAGGTCGGTCGTGCCGATGCCGCGGAACCACTGCAGCTGCCCGGCGCGCGCCACCCCGGCGGCCAGCCCGGGCACGCGCCCGTCGCGCTGGGCGTCGTGGGCGAGCAGGTCGAGCGAGCGGGCGGTGGTGTCGGCGAAGGGCATGGCGCCACGGTATCCGTGGGCCGTCGGCCCCGTGGCCTAGGCTCGGCCGGGTGAGCGACCCCACCCGACCTGGCCTCTTCATCGCCTTCGAAGGGGGAGACGGGGCCGGCAAGTCGACGCAGGTCGGGCTGCTCGCCGAGGCGCTGCGTGCCGCCGGCCGGGAGGTCGTGACGACCCGTCAGCCCGGGGGCACGGCGCTCGGCTCCCAGCTGCGCGACCTCGTGCTCCACGGCTCGGCCATGGCCGCCCGTGCCGAGGCGCTGATCTTCGCCGCCGACAAGGCCCAGCACGTCGCCGAGGTGGTCCGTCCGGCCCTCGAGCGGGGCGAGGTCGTCGTCACCGACCGCTACACCGACTCCTCCGTCGCCTACCAGGGGGCCGGGCGCGAGCTGCGGCACGACGAGGTCCACGCCGTGCAGATGTGGGCCGTCGGCGACCTCCTGCCGGATCTCACCGTCGTCGTCGACGTCACCGCCGAGCAGGGCAGGGCTCGACGCGGCGAGGTGCACGACCGGCTCGAGTCAGAGGGCGATGCCTTCCACGAGGCGGTGCGCGCGCACTTCCTCGCCATGGCGCAGGGGGAGCCCGAGCGCTACGTCGTCGTCGACGGCGGGCAGGACCCGCAGGACGTCCACGGCGAGGTGCTCGCCGCGCTCGAGCAGCGCGGGCTGGCCGACGGGCTGGTGACGGCGTGAGCGTGACGACCGGGGCTGCGCCCGGGGTGTGGCGCGACGTCGTCGGGCAGGAGCCGGCGCTCGAGGTCCTGCGCCGGGCCGTCTCCGACGACGCGGCGATGACTCACGCCTGGCTCTTCACCGGGCCGCCCGGGTCGGGGCGATCCGTCGCCGCCCGAGCATTCGCCGGGGCGCTCATGTGCGCCGCGGGCGGGTGCGGGGAGTGCCGCGAGTGCCGCACGGCGCTCGACGGCACCCACGCCGACGTCGACGTGCTCGCCACCGAGGCGCTGTCGATCGGTGTCGCCCAGGCCCGTGAGCTCGTCCAGCTCGCCGGCCGCTCGCCGTCGGTCGGGCGCTGGCGGGTCATCCTCGTCGAGGACGCCGACCGGCTCACCGAGCAGTCCGGCAACGCCCTGCTCAAGGCGCTCGAGGAGCCGACGCCGCGTACCGTGTGGCTGCTGTGCGCACCGGCGACCGACGACGTGCTCGTCACCGTGCGCTCGCGCGCCCGGCACGTCCGTCTGCGCACCCCGTCGGTCGAGGACGTCGCCGACCTGCTCGTGCGCCGCGACGGCGTCGAGCGCCAGGCCGCGGTCCACGCGGCCCGAGCCGCCCAGAGCCACATCGGCATGGCTCGCCGGCTCGCGACCGACGAGGGCACCCGGACCCGCCGGTACGACACGATCTCGCTGACGACCCGGATCCGCGGGGTCGCCGACGCCGTCTCGGCGGCCGCCGACCTCGTGCGCATCGCCGAGGAGGAGCGCGACAAGGTCCTCGTCGACCGGCACGCCGAGGAGAAGGCCAAGCTGCTCGCCACCCTGGGCGCCGAGGCGGGGGCGCGCACCCAGCCCCCGCACGTCCGCTCGCAGATCTCCGGTCTGGAGAAGTCGCAGAAGACGCGAGCCACCCGCTTCACCCGCGACATGATCGACCGCTCGCTCACCGACCTCCTCTCGGTCTACCGCGACGCGCTCGTCCTGCGCACCGGCGAGGCCGTCGCGCTCGTCAACGAGGACTCGCGCGAGGTCGTCGAGGACGTCGCGCGCGCGCTGAGCGCCGAGCGGCTGCTCCTCGCGATGGACGCGATCGGCGTCGCCCGCCGGCGGATCGAGGCCAACGTCGCGCCCCTCCTCGCGCTCGAGGCCATGGCGATCGACCTCACGCTGCCTTAGGTAGCGTGCTCGCATGAGCCGCCCCCTCCTCGCCCGTCTCGTCGCCACGGGCGCCGCGTCCGCGCTGCTCCTGTCGGGCTGCTCCTTCCTGCCCGGCCAGGACGAGCCCACGGCGGCCGACCCGAGCGCGACCGTGCCGCCGCAGGGGCAGGAGGACCTCGCGCGCTACTACGAGCAGGACCTGTCGTGGGGCGACTGCGAGGGCGGGGCCGAGGGGGAGTGCGCCGAGCTCGAGGTGCCCGTCGACTACGAGGACCCCGAGGGCGAGACGCTGAAGATCGCGGTGCTCAAGGTGGCGGCGAAGCGCAAGAAGCAGGGCAGCCTCGTCGTCAACCCGGGCGGTCCCGGCGGGTCGGGCACCGAGTACGCCAGCTATGCCGACTACGTCGTCAGCGGCGACGTGCGCGACCGCTTCGACGTCGTCGGCTTCGACCCGCGTGGCGTGGGGCGCTCGGCGCCGGTCGACTGCCTCGACGACAGCGCGCTCGACGACTTCCTCGGTCAGGACCCGACGCCGGACGACGCCGCCGAGGAGCAGGCCCTCGTCGACTCGGGCAAGGCCATGGGCCAGGGCTGCGAGCAGAAGTCCGGGACCGTGGCCCCGCACGTGTCGACCCCCGAGGCGGCTCGTGACATGGACGTGCTGCGGGCCGCGCTCGGCGAGAGCCAGCTGACCTACCTCGGCAAGTCGTACGGCACCTACCTCGGTGCGACATACGCCGAGCTCTTCCCCGACAAGGTCGGCCGCTTCGTCCTCGACGGCGTCGTGGCCCCCGACCTCACGACGGCGGAGATGAACATCGGTCAGGCGAAGGGCTTCGACACCGCGACGCGGGCATGGGCCCGCTCGTGCGCCGAGGACGACTGCGCCCTCGGCAGCACCGAGGACGAGGTGATCGAGACGATGCAGGGCATCCTCGACGACCTCGACGAGTCCCCGATCCCCGGCGCCGGTGACCTCGAGCTCACCGAGGGTTGGGCCAGCCTCGGCATCGCCCAGGCGATGTACGACCAGGGCGCGTGGAGCACGCTGACCGACGCGCTCGTCGCGGTGCAGGGCGGCGACGGCAAGGACCTCATGCAGCTCGCCTTCCAGTACGCCGACCGCAACCCCGACGGGCAGTACGCCGGCAACATCATGGAGGTCATCTACGCGGTCAACTGCCTCGACCACCCCGAGCCCGAGGGCGACGAGCGCGAGCAGATGATCGAGCAGGCGAAGAAGGACGCCCCGATCTGGGGAGAGGTCATCGCCGGCGGGTCCGGCCCGTGCGCGAGCTGGCCCTACGAGCCGGTCGTCGAGCCGCACACGATCTCGGCGAAGGGAGCCGCCCCGATCCTCGTCATCGGCACGACCCGTGACCCGGCGACGCCGTACGCGTGGGCGCAGCGGCTCCACGACCAGCTCGACGAGAGCCGTCTCGTCACCCACGAGGGCGACGGGCACACCGCGTACATGCGGCAGAACTCGTGCGTGGACTCGGCCGTCGACGACTTCTGGCTCACGGGCGAGCTCCCTGAGCAGGACATCACCTGCTCCTGATTTCGCGCGGCCGGGGGCCGTCCGTATACTCGCACTCGCGTCCTGGCGATCCCATGGCGCACCTGCCGCCTTAGCTCAGTCGGCTAGAGCGATTCACTCGTAATGAATAGGTCGTCGGTTCGACTCCGACAGGCGGCTCCACGCAGGACAGCACGACGAAGGCCCCCGGCTCCGGCCGGGGGCCTTCGTGCTGCCCGGGGTCGTACAAAACCCTGCTGGCTGCCCTTCGTCGTGCCAGGTGCCTTTCGAAGGGGTCCTGGCACATCAAGAGGCAGCCAGCAGGGTTTTGTCAGTCTGGGTGTCCGGTCGGGGTGGGGACGTCGTCACGTCTGCGCCGGCGGGGCGGGGCCGGTCTCGACGAGGTGGACGCTCACCCCTTCGGCGCGGACCTGGGCGAGCGCCGCGCCGTCGGCGTCCGTCGTCGTCACGAGGTCGGTGAGGTCGGCGATCTCGCCGAAGCGGAAGGTCGAGGTGCGGGAGAGCTTGTCGGGGGTGATGACGAGGACGCGGCGCGCGCCTGCGGCCAGGCAGGCCCGCTTGACCTGGGCGTCCTCGTAGGTCGTCGAGGTCAGCCCGAAGCTCGGGCGCGCGGAGCACGTGCCGATGATCGAGACGTCGACGTGCGTGTCCTCGAGGGCGCGCACCGCGGGGTGGCCGGTGAAGGCGAGCGTGTCGTTCTCGACCGGACCGCCGGGCACGACGACCGAGGCGCCGGGCAGCGTCGCCATCGCCGCGGCCGCGTGCAACGACAGCGCCAGCGCCGTCACCGGGCGCCCGGCGAGGTGCGTCGCGACGGCGTAGCAGGTCGTGCCGTTGTCGAGCACGAGGGACGAGCCGTCCTCGACGAGGGATGCGGCCGCCGCGGCCAGGGCGGCCTTGCGGTCGCGGTCCTCGTCGAGTCGGACGGCGAAGGGCATGGGCGCCCCCCGGGCGTGCGCCCGGGTGACCCCGCCACGCACGCGCCGCACCGCGTCCTGCGCGTCGAGCTGGGCGAGGTCCCGGCGGACGGTGACGGCGGACGCGCCGGTGAGCTCGCTGAGGGCCTCGACGGACACGGTCGCCCCGGACTCGACCGCCCGGATGATCATCCGGTGTCGTCGTGATCGTTGCACGTGACATCCAAGCACCTACGGTCACCGTCGTGCCCAGCCTCCTGCTCCGTCCCGCCTCGCCGGCGCGTGCCCGCACGGGCGTCTCGCTGATGTTCCTCACCAACGGCGTGCTCTTCAGCGCCCTCCTGCCCCGCTACCCGGAGATCAAGGCGGCGTTCGACCTGACCAACAGCCAGTTCGGGCTGCTCGTCGTCGCCTTCCCCACGGGGGCGCTCGTCGCCGCCGGTCTCGGAGGGCGGGTCATCCGCCGGCTCGGCGTCCTGCGCACGAACGCGGTCGGCTCGGTGCTCCTCGCCGTCGCGCTGGCGGTGGCGGCGGCGAGCGGCTCGGTGTGGTCCTTCGCGGCCATGCTCCTCCTCGCGGGTGCGGTCGACGCCCTCGTCGACGCGGCCCAGAACGTCCAAGGGGTCCTCGTCGAGCAGTGGCGCGGTCGGTCGGCGATGAACTCCTTCCACGCCTTGTGGTCGGTCGGAGCCACGACCGGTGGTCTCGTCGGTGCGATGGCGGCTGCTTCCGGGGTGTCGATCTCGACGCAGATGGTCGTCAACGGCGCCGTCTGGGTGGTCGTGGCCCTCGTCGCGTGCCGTCTCGCGGTGGTGCCGGAGCACGTGCGCTCGCAGCTGCGCGCCGACGAGGCTGCCCCTGCCGGCGAAGACGCGGCCGGCCGGTCCTCCTCGGTGCGCCGGCACGCCTGGCGCCTGCTCGTCCCCTTCGTCGTGCTCGCCATCTGCGGCACCCTCGTCGAGGACGTCGCGAACAACTGGGCCGTCCTCTACCTCGGTGACGTCGTCGCTGCGCCGACCGCGGTCGCCGGGCTCGGGCTGAGCGCCGCCCTCGGCGCGCAGTTCGTCGGCCGCGTCCTCGGAGACCCGATGACCGACCGGTGGGGCCGCATCGCCGTGGCTCGCGCAGGCGGTCTGCTCGTGGCGTCGGGCTCGTTGCTCGTCGTCCTCGCCCCGACGTACGTCGTCGCGCTCGGCGGCTTCGCGGTCGCCGGGTTCGGCAGCGCGACCCTCGTGCCGGCAGCCTTCGCCGCCGCGGGACGGGTCCCGGGGCTGCCGGAGGGCACCGGCATCGCCGTCCTCGGGTGGCTCATGCGGATCGGCTTCCTCGTCACCTCCCCGGCCATCGGGTCCGTGGCCGACCTCACCAGCCTGCGCGCCGGGCTGCTCGTCCCGGTCGTCGCCGGCCTCGTCGCCGCCGCCGTGGCGCACGGCCAGCGGCGGGCTCAGGTCCGGATCTGATGCGGCCGCCGGCACCGACGGGACCCATGGGGGCGCTGCCCCCTCATATGGCGGGCGACGACCCGGGGAGTCCCGTTACTGCCGGGTAGCCATGGTCAGGCCAGCTCGTCGCGCAGCTGACGCTTGAGGATCTTGCCGGAGGTGTTCTTCGGCAGGGCGTCGACGACGTGCACGGACTTCGGCACCTTGAATCCCGCGAGCCGGGTGCGGGCGTGCTCGAGCAGGTCGGCGGTGCTCACCTCGTCCTGCAGCACGACGACCGCGGTCACCGCCTCGACCCAGCGCTCGTCCGGGGTGCCGATGACGGCGGCCTCGGCGACGGCGGGGTGGCTGAAGAGGGCGTCCTCGACCTCGCGCGAGGCGATGAGGACGCCGCCGGAGTTGATGACGTCCTTGATCCGGTCGACGACGGTGATGTACCCCTGCTCGTCGACGCGGACGAGGTCGCCGGAGTGGAACCACCCGTCGACGAAGGCCTCCGCCGTCTCCTGCGGCTTGTCCCAGTAGCCCAGGCACAGCTGGGGCGAGCGGTAGACGACCTCGCCCATCTCGCCCGGCGCCACGTCGCGCCCCCCGCCGTCGACGACCCGCATCTCGGTGAGCAGGACCGGTCGCCCGGCCGAGTCGGGCCGCTCTGCGTGCTCCTCGGGCCGCAGCACCGTGCACAGGGGACCCATCTCGGACTGCCCGAAGCAGTTGTACAGGCCGAGGTCGGGCATCGTCGCCCGGAGCCGCTCGACGACCGGGCCGGGCATGATCGACGCGCCGTAGTAGGCCTTGCGCAGCGAGGACAGGTCGCGCCCGGCGAAGTCGGCATGGTTGGTCATCGCCACCCACAGGGTCGGCGCGGCGAAGAAGGCCCGGTGCCCCTCGCGCTCGATGCGGGCGAGGATCTCGCCGGGGTCGGGCACCTCGAGCAGCGTGCTCCGGGCGCCGACCGCGAGCCACGGCAGGAGGAAGACGTGCATCTGCGCCGAGTGGTAGAGCGGCATGACGTGCAGCGGCTCGTCGTCCTGCGCGAGGTCGAGCGCGACGACGCAGCTGAGGTACTCGGCGACGAGGGAGCGGTGCGTCATCATCGCGCCCTTGGGCCGCGACGTCGTGCCCGAGGTGTAGAGCAGCTGGGCGAGGTCGTCGTCGGCGACCTCGACGTCGACCTCCGGCACCTCACCCGTGCGCGCGGCGTCGAGCAGCGAGCCCTCGGCGTCGCGAAGGGGGAGCGAGGGCACCGGCGCCTCGAGGTCGTCGAGCCGGGGCACGAGGTCGGGGTCGGCGAGGACGAGCGAGCTGCCGGACTGCGTCACGAGGTACTCGAGCTCGTACCCGGTGAGGTTGTAGTTGAGCGGCACGTGGACGAGCCCGGCGCGGGCGCACGCGAGGAAGCCGAGCAGGTACGCGTCGCTGTTGCGCCCGAAGGCGGCGACGCGATCCCCCTTCGTCAGGCCCTGCGCGAGCAGCGCCGCGGCCGCCCGGCTCGTCGCCTCCTCGAGCTCGCGGTAGGTCCACTCCCGCTCGCCGAAGACGAGGGCCACCCGGTCGCCGAAGGCGCGGGCGCTGCGTCGGACGACACCGTCGATCGTGCTGCTGCGCATGAGGCTCATGGCCCGAAGGGTGCTCGATCGGGCAGTGCCTGACAAGGGCTCGTCAGGACGAGACCGAGCGCACCCGCGACAGGATCGCCTCGGTGACCTCCTGCGGCCGCTTCTCGGGCAGCCAGTGCCCGGCGCTCACCTCGACGAAGCGGTACGCCGCGCCGGGGTCGACGCCGGCCTTCTCCGCGGCCCGGCGCACGACGACGCCGGTGCGCTCTGCCGCGGCCCGCCCGAGCGCGGCGTCGCGCGAACCCCACACGAAGGTCGTGGGGACGACGTCGGCCGCGGTGCGCACGCGCTCGGGGCGAGCCGGGCTCTTCGACCCGCGGACCCGCTCGGCCACCATGTGCTTGAGGGGCAGCGCGGCGCGGTACCAGTTGAGGCTCGCCTGCGCCGCGCCCGGCTGGGCCATCCGGTCGGCGTACTGCTGGGCGAGGTCCTGCGGCAGGCCGGTGCGCACGAGGAAGGGCCGGGTGAGCCGGCGGAAGAGGGCGGCCGGCAGGACGGGCAGCGCGAAGAAGGCCATGTAGGCGCTGCGCCGGGCCTGGTCGCCGTGCTTGAAGGCCCACGCCATCGCGGTCGGGTGCGGCGTCGAGAGCACCGTGAGGCTGGCCACGCGGTCGGGGTGTCGCGAGGCGACGGTCCACGCGAGCGCGCCGCCCCAGTCGTGACCGACGACGTGCACGCGCTGCGCGCCCACCGCGTCGGCGAGGGCGATGACGTCGGCGACGGACTCGCCGATGACGTAGTCGGAGGCTCGAGGAGGACGAGCGCCGGGGGAGTATCCGCGCAGGTCAGGGGCGAGGACGCGCAGGCCGGCCTCGACGAGCGCCGGCGTGATGCCCCGCCAGGCACGGCGGTCCTGCGGCCAGCCGTGGAGCAGGACGACGACCTCCTGGCCGTCGGTCACGGCAGCGGCGTCGTCGCCGGCGGAGTCGTCGAGGTCGAAGGTCAGCCCGTCACGGGAGAAGTAGCGCACCCGCTCAACGTACAGATGGGCCTTCCCGTGAGGCACCCTTGCCCTCATGATCTCCCGCCTGGCCTTCACCGACGCCTGGGAGATGGAGCACCCCGCCGACGAGGTCTTGCGCGTGCTCGCGGACGTCGACTCGTACATACGGTGGTGGCCCCAGATCAAGGAGATCGAGCGCGTCGACGCCGAGCACGGCCAGCTGCGGGTGTGCTCGCGCATCCCGATCAGCCTGCGCATGACGATCACCCGCGAGGCCGAGCTGCCCGAGATCGGGCTGCTGCGCGTGCGCGTGCAGGGCGACCTGCGCGGGTGGAGCCAGTGGCACGTCGCTGCGGTCCCCGGCGGGTGCCGCGTGGCGTACACGCAGGAGGTCTCGATCGCGCACCCCTTCTTCAAGCTCGTCGCCGCCGTGCCCTTGATCGGGGTCCGGGTCATCCGGGCCAACCACGACGCGATGATGCGGGGCGGTCAGCAGGGCCTGGGCGAGTACCTCGCCGCCTGAGGGCGGCCCGCCGGCAGACGCACGAAGGGGTGCCGACCAGCTGGTCGGCACCCCTTCGTCGTCTCGCGGTGACCCGCGGCGGACGTCTCAGTCGTCGGAGAGCGGCTTGTCCTTCGTCGCGAGCTCCTCGCGCGCACGCTGCGAGGCGACCGCGTGGTCCTCCTCGGAGCGGGCGACGCTCTGGGCGGCGGCGCTGAAGGGCGCCTTCCAGCGCGCGGTGCTCATGCCGGCGTCGGTCGCACGCTGGATGGCCTCGTTGATCGTCGCCTCGGCCTCGACGCGGCCGGCCCAGTGGGCGCCCTCGACGGACTTGCCGGGCTCGAGGTCCTTGTAGGTCTCGAAGAAGTGCTGGATCTCGAGGCGGTCGAACTCGGAGATGTCCTCGAGCTCCTTGATGTGGTCCTTGCGCGGGTCGCCCGCCGGGATGCACAGGATCTTGTCGTCGCCGCCGGCCTCGTCACGCATGTGGAACATGCCGATCGGCCGCGCGCGCACGAGGCAGCCGGGCCACGTGGGCTCGTCGAGGAGCACGAGCGCGTCGAGCGGGTCGCCGTCCTCGCCGAGGCTGTCCTCGATGTACCCGTAGTCGCTCGGGTAGGACATCGCGGTGAAGAGGAGGCGGTCGAGACGGATGCGACCGGTCTCGTGGTCGACCTCGTACTTGTTGCGATGACCCTTCGGGATCTCGATCGTGACGTCGAACTCCATGAACTGCCCCTTCACGTGGATGACCTAGGCTCGGGGATCAGTTTCCACCATCACCGACCGCTCCGGCACCAGGGGGGAGTCCACGTGCGCCGACTCGCTGCGGCCGCCAGCGCCGTCGTCGTCGGCGCGATCGCCTACGGCGCAGCCGATGTGGCCGACGTCGTGCCCGGTGTGCTCACCCGTGACGTGGCCGCCGACGTGGCCCAGATCACCCCCGGCCCGCAGCCCGGCCCGGTGGGCGCGGTCGCCCCCGCCGCCTCGACGAAGGCCCCCCGCCCGTCGACGGGCGCCCTGGCCCGCGAGCTCGACCCCCTCGTCGAGGACGCCTGGCTGGGCCGCCGCGCCGGCGTCGTCGTCCGCGACGCGCTCACGGGCGAGGTGCTCTACGACCACCGGGGCAGCGCGCCGATGGTGCCCGCCTCGACGCAGAAGATCCTCGCTGGCGCCGCCGTCGCCGAGACGAGCGACCTGTCGAGCACGATGACGACCCGCGTCGTCACCGGCGCCTCGGCCGACGAGGTCGTCCTCGTCGCCGGGGGCGACACGATGATCGCGAAGGGGGCCGGCGACCCGACCGCGGTCGAGGGCCGCGCCGGCATGCGCGACCTCGCCCGTCAGGTCGCCCGCTCGCTCGGCCCGGAGGCGAAGGGGGAGCGGCTCACCCTTCGCCTCGACGCGACCTACGCGGCCGGCCCGCGGGTGCCCTCGACGTGGGACCCGACCGACCTGACGAACGGCTTCACCCAGGCCGTGACGATGATCGGGCTGGCGGGGGAGCGCCCCGAGCCCTACCAGCCCTCGCCCCGCTACCCCGAGCGCTCCGCCCTCTCTGCGCTGCGCGCCGAGCTGACGCGCGCCGGTCTCGACGTGCGCGTCGACGACAGCGCGTCGACCTGGCGCACGGCCGCGCCGGAGGGTGCCACGGAGCTCGGCTCGGTCGAGTCCGCGCCGCTCGGCGAGGTGCTCGCCGAGGCGCTGTCGAGCAGCGACAACGCCCTCACCGAGAACCTCACCCGTCAGGCGGCGCTCGCCGACGGCGCGCGCAGCGGTGACGCGAAGGACGTCGCGCGGTGGGTGCGCTCGACCCTCACCGACGCCGGCGTCGACATGTCCGGCACGCGTCTGCTCGACGCCTCCGGGCTGAGCCGCGGTCAGCGGGTGCCGGCGGACACGATGAGCGAGGTCATGCAGCTGGGCATCACCGGCAGCGCGAAGAGCCTGCGCGGCGTGCTCCTCGGTCTGCCCGTCGCCGGCTTCACCGGCACGCTGCACGAGCGCTTCACCGAGCCCGAGGCCGTGCCCGCCGTCGGCGTCGCGCGGGCCAAGACCGGCACCCTCACCGGGGTGTCCGGTCTCGCCGGGACGACGACCACCGCCGACGGCCGCGTGCTCACCTACGTCCTGCTCGCCGACCAGGTGCCGAGCACGACGGGAACTCTCGGGGCCCGTGCGGTGTTGGACGAGATCGTCGGCACCCTCACGACGTGCGGGTGCCGCTGACCGACGCGGCACCGCCACGTCCCCACCACGGAAGGGCCACTGATGACCCAGTACGTCGACTGGAGCTTCGCGACGAGCACGGGGGCCCGCCTCGCGCCCTCCGGGCCTGATGTCTCAGCGGCCGAGGCCGTCGAGATCGTCGAGCAGATCCGCTCGCTGGCCGCCCGGGCGGTCGAGCCGGTGGCCGAGACATCCCGGCTGCGCGCGCCCGGTGACGCCCCGCCGCCCGTCGTCGTCGACCGCCCCACGTGGATCGCGGTCAACGCCGACTCGATGTCGGCGATGCTCGACCCCGTCGTCGCCCGGATCAGCGCCCGGCAGAAGCAGGCGCCGGGCCCGGTCGCGCAGGCGATCGGCAGCAAGGTCACCGGTGCCGAGGCGGGCGGGCTGCTCGCCTTCCTCAGCACGAAGGTCCTCGGCCAGTACGACCTCGCGCCGGGCGGCACCCCTTCGCTGCTGCTCGTCGCCCCGAACCTCGTCCACACCGAGCGCGAGCTCGGCGTCGACCCGACCGACTTCCGCTTCTGGGTGTGCCTGCACGAGGAGACCCACCGGGTGCAGTTCACGGCCGTGCCGTGGCTGCGCGACCACGTCGTCCAGCGTGCTCAGGCGCTGGCGAGCGACATGGTGCCCGACGTCGACTCGGTGCGCACCCGCCTCGAGCAGCTCGCCAAGGAGCTGCCGCGTGCCTTCCGCGGCGACGGGGCGGGGCTGACCGACGTCTTCGCCACCCCGGAGCAGCGGGCCGAGATGGCCGAGCTCACCGCGGTGATGTCGCTGCTCGAGGGGCACGCCGACGTCGTCATGGACGACGTGGGCCCCGAGCACGTGCCGAGCGTCGAGGAGATCCGCCGCAAGTTCGACGTGCGCCGTCAGGGCGCCGGGTCGGTGGACCGTGTCCTGCGCCGGCTGCTCGGGCTCGAGGCGAAGATGCGCCAGTACCGCGACGGCGCAGCCTTCGTGCGGGGGGTGCAGGAGCGCGTCGGCGTCGAGGGCTTCAACGCGATCTGGACCTCGCCCGGCACCCTCCCGCGCGCCGCCGAGATCACCGACCCCGGGGCCTGGGTCCGCCGCGTCCACGGCTGACCCCCTTCGCCCCTGTCGCCACTTTCCCGCCCAGGGCGGGAACATTCGACCTCGGGAAGGAACATTTCTTTCCCGAGGTCGAGCTTTCCCGCCCTGGGCGGGAAAGCTGAGGCGGTGGGATCAGGCGGTGCGGGCCCAGACGACGACACCGCGGTCGTCGGTGCAGCGGAAGACCTCGACCTGCATCCCGTCGGGGTCGTCCTGCTCGACCTCGCACTCGAAGCCCTTGGCCGTGAGCGTCGTGGGGGCCTCGCCGACGGGGTGCAGCGCGCTGATCGCGGTCACCACGGGAACGGCCTGCGCGCACGTGAGGTCGGGCTCGACCGACGCCGACAGCACCTGCCCCGAGCCCCCCTCGCCCTGCATCTGCGACAGCTCCGCCTCGCACGCGACGTCGAGGTGGTCGTCGGCCTCGTGCTCGTGGCCGTCCTCGCCCTCGTGCTCGTCGTCGTGGTCCTCCTCGGCCGCGGGTGTCGAGCTGCTCGACGCAGAGGTCGACGACGTCGAGCTGCTGCTCGACGAGCCCGTCGCGGCGGGGGCCGGGTCGTCCGAGCCGCAGCCCGCGAGGGCGACGGCGGCGAGGATAAGGACGAAGGGGGAGCGGACGCGCATCGGCAGGCCTTCACTGTGACGGGTCATCATGGGGCGGTGGCAGCAGGACATCCGGCGCAGGCAGCGCTCCGACGTGCGGTGCGCACCTGCGTGGCCGGTCACGACGCTACCGAAGGGTCGGACCCCCTCGTCCTCGCGGCCGTCAGCGGGGGAGCGGACTCCCTCGCCCTCGCCCACGCCCTCCTGCACGAAGGGGGACCCACCCGCACCGGCGTCGTCGTCGTCGACCACGACCTGCAGCCCGGGTCGGCCGAGGTCGCCGAGCGTGCGGCCGAGCAGTGCCGGGCGATGCGCGCCCCCGACGGCCGCGCCCACGAGGTCGTCGTCGTGCGCCGGGTCCGCGTCGCCAGCACTGGCTCCGGCCCCGAGGCCGACGCCCGCGAGGCCCGCTACGCCGCGCTCGCCGCCGCGGCCGGCGACCTCGACGCCGCGCTCGTGCTCCTCGGCCACACCCGCGACGACCAGGCCGAGCAGGTCCTCCTGGGGCTCTTGCGCGGCTCCGGCGCCCGCTCCCTGGCCGGCATGCCCGCGACGACGACGCGAGGGGGCGTCCCCTTCGCCCGCCCGCTCCTGCAGGTCGACCGGGCGACGACCCGCGCGGCGTGCGCCGCCGCCGGCCTCGACCCCTGGCACGACCCGACGAACGTCGACCCCGCCTTCGCCCGCTCCCGGGCGCGAGCGGTCCTCGCGACCCTCGCCGAGGACCTCGGGCCCGGTCTGCCCGAGGCGCTTGCCCGCACCGCCGACCTCCTGCGCGCCGACGCCGACCACCTCGACGCCCTCGCGGACGAGGCGTCCGCCCCCTTCGCCGCCGTCGCCGAGCCGCGCACCGCCGACCTGGCCGTCCTGCCGACGGCCCTGCGCGCCCGCGTCCTGCGCCGGCTCCTGCTCGCCGGTGGCGCCCGCCCGGGCGACCTGTCCGCCGCTCATCTCGCCGCGGTCGACGCCCTCGTCACCGCTCCGCGCGGTCGTGGCCCGCTGCACCTGCCGGGGGTCGAGGTCACCCGGGTGGGCACCGGTCGGCAGGCCCGGCTGTCCATCACCGGTGCAGGTCTGGTCTGATAGCCCCGTGGACGCCAACAGCATCGAGGCCGATCTCGTACGGGTGCTGTGCACCGAGGAGCAGATCCAGGAGCGCCTGGCCGAGCTGGCCCAGGAGGTCTGGGAGCACTACGAGGGCGAGGACCTCCTCCTCGTCGGGGTGCTCAAGGGGGCGGTCATGGTCATGGCCGACTTCATGCGCCACCTGCCCGGCTCCGCGCCGATGGACTGGATGGCGGTGAGCTCCTACGGCTCCGGCACGAAGTCCTCCGGCGTCGTGCGGATCCTCAAGGACCTCGACGCCGACATCACGGGCAAGCACGTGCTCATCGTCGAGGACATCATCGACTCGGGCC
Organism: Janibacter sp. Y6; assembly: GCF_040900765.1. Lineage (NCBI taxonomy): Bacteria > Bacillati > Actinomycetota > Actinomycetes > Micrococcales > Intrasporangiaceae > Janibacter > Janibacter sp. Y6. The sequence goes on along the minus strand of NZ_JAKLYZ010000005.1, from coordinate 172,573 downwards.
TGACGCTGTCGTGGATCCGCACCAACCTCCTCTCGCGCTCGCCCGCGTCGGTCGAGGTCCTCACGCTGCTGCGCAAGCCCGACGCCGCGAAGGTCGAGGTCGAGACCCGCTGGGTCGGCTTCGACATCCCCAACGAGTTCGTCGTCGGCTACGGCCTCGACTATGCCGAGGGCTACCGCGGCCTGCGCGAGGTCGCCACCCTCGCGCCGCACGTCTACAGCTGACCTCCCGCGAAGGGGGACGGCGAGGGGGTGGGGAACACCCCCGTCGGCCCGCGCGTTGGCCCTGGAGGTGGGACGGATCCTGACCACGTGGTCGGGTAGTTTCGTCTCTTGATCCTGCCGCCCGAGGGGCGGCCGTCGTCGACCAGGAAGATCGGGCAGACCCGAAGCCGCATGAACGCCAAGAAGCTCTTCCGCGCCCCGCTCTTCTGGGCGCTCGCACTGCTCGTCATCTTCATGCTCGTCTTCCAGCTGGGCAGCGGGGGTGACTACGCCCGCATCGACACCTCCGCCGCCGAGAAGCTCATCGACGAGGGCAAGGTGCAGGAGGCGCACTTCACGAGCGACAACACCCTCCAGCTCGACCTCAAGGACGGCCAGACCTTCTCCGACGGCGACGCGGTCACCGACGCGACGCAGGTCGAGACGGAGTTCGTCGAGGCGCGCGCCGAGCACATGGTGACCCTCGTCGACGAGAAGGTCCCGGGCACGATCAACGACACGATCGAGGAGCCGAGCATCTGGGGCTCGCTGCTCTTCTCGCTGCTCCCGCTGCTCCTGCTCGTCGGCCTCTTCTGGTTCATGATGAGCCAGGCCCAGGGCGGCAACCGCGTCATGCAGTTCGGCAAGTCCAAGGCCAAGCTCGCGAGCAAGGAGGCGCCGAAGGTCACCTTCTCCGACGTCGCCGGCGCCGACGAGGCCGTCGAGGAGCTGCACGAGATCGTCGAGTTCCTCAAGGAGCCGAGCAAGTTCCTCGCGGTCGGAGCGAAGATCCCCAAGGGCGTGCTGCTCTACGGCCAGCCCGGTACCGGCAAGACCCTCCTCGCGCGCGCCGTCGCCGGCGAGGCGGGCGTGCCCTTCTACTCGATCTCCGGCTCGGACTTCGTCGAGATGTTCGTCGGTGTCGGCGCCTCGCGAGTGCGCGACCTCTTCGAGCAGGCCAAGACCAACGCCCCCGCCATCGTCTTCGTCGACGAGATCGACGCCGTCGGTCGTCACCGCGGTGCGGGTCTCGGCGGCGGTCACGACGAGCGCGAGCAGACGCTCAACCAGCTGCTCGTCGAGATGGACGGCTTCGACGTCAAGACCAACGTCATCCTCATCGCGGCCACCAACCGCCCCGACATCCTCGACCCGGCGCTGCTGCGCCCCGGCCGCTTCGACCGCCAGATCGGTGTCGAGAACCCCGACATGATCGGTCGCCACCGCATCCTCGAGGTGCACGCAGCCGGCAAGCCGATGGCCCCCGACGTCGACCTGCTCGCCGTCGCCCGTCGCACCCCCGGCATGACCGGCGCCGACCTGGCCAACGTGCTCAACGAGGCGGCGCTGCTCACCGCCCGTGGGGGCGGTCAGTTCATCGACGACCACGTCCTCGACGAGGCGATCGACCGCGTCATCGCCGGTCCGCAGAAGCGCACCCGGATCATGAGCGCCCAGGAGCGCAAGGTCACCGCGTACCACGAGGGCGGTCACGCGCTCGTCGCCGCGGCGATGAACCACACCGACCCCGTCGCGAAGGTGACGATCCTGCCGCGCGGTCGCGCGCTCGGCTACACGATGGTGCTGCCGACCGACGACAAGTACTCGACATCGCGCAACGAGATCCTCGACCAGCTCGCCTACGCGCTCGGCGGCCGCGTCGCGGAGGAGATCATCTTCCACGACCCGACGACCGGCGCCGCCAACGACATCGAGAAGGCCACCGCGATGGCCCGCAAGATGGTCACGGAGTTCGGCATGAGCGAGCGCATCGGCGCGGTCAAGCTCGGCCAGAGCCAGGGCGAGGTCTTCCTCGGCCGCGACATGGGTCACCAGCGCGACTACTCGGAGGAGATCGCGAGCGTCGTCGACGACGAGGTGCGCCGCTTCATCGAGGCCGCCCACGACGAGGCCTGGCACGCGATCAACGACAACCGCGACGTCCTCGACCGTCTCGTCCTCGAGCTGCTCGAGCACGAGTCGCTCGGCCCGAAGGAGATCGCGGCGGTCTTCGCCGACGTGCGCAAGCGCCCCCGTCGCCCCACGTGGCTCTCCGCGGAGAACCGCACGATCTCCGACAGGCCCCCGGTCCTCACACCCGCCGAGGAGGCCGCTCTCGCGGCCCGCTCGAACGGCTCGGCACCGGCCGCCAGCCCGACCGGCGCCCCGCCGGCCGGTGTCGGCGCACAGCCCGGTGACCCGGGCACGGCGGCCGCCATCGACAAGGCGGCGGAGGAGGGGGCCACCCCCTACCCGGAGGAGCACCCGGCGGCCGAGGTCCGCGAGGTGCCCGACGGCGGCCAGGTCGACCCCGACGGCCGTCACTGAGGTGACGATGAGCCAGCACGAGGCCGAGGCCCTCGAGGCCGGGGCGGGCACCGGCCCGGTCGCCGCGGCGATGGACCTGCCGCGGATCGAGGCCGCGGTGCGCGAGATCCTCATCGCGGTCGGGGAGGACCCCGACCGCGAGGGGCTCCTCGAGACCCCCGCGCGGGTCGCCCGGGCCTACGCGGAGACCTTCGCCGGGCTGCACCAGGACCCGGCCGAGATCCTCGCGACGACCTTCGACATCGACCACGACGAGCTCGTCATGGTCCGTGACATCCCGCTGTACTCGACGTGCGAGCACCACCTCGTGCCCTTCCACGGGGTCGCCCACGTCGGGTACGTCCCCGGGCGCAGCGGCCAGGTGACCGGGCTGTCCAAGCTCGCCCGCCTCGTCGACGTCTACGCGCGCCGCCCCCAGGTGCAGGAGCGCCTCACCTCGCAGGTCGCCGACGCGCTCGTCGAGTGCCTCGACGTCACCGGCGTCATCGTCGTCGTCGAGGCCGAGCACCTGTGCATGTCGATGCGCGGCGTGCGCAAGCCGGGTGCGCGCACCCTCACCTCGGCGGTGCGCGGCCAGCTGCGCGACCCCGCGACCCGTGCAGAGGCGATGTCCCTGCTCATGGGGGCTCGCTGACCGTGCTCCTGCAGCGAGGCGAGCGCCCCGCGATCATGGGGATCGTCAACGTCACCCCGGACTCCTTCAGCGACGGGGGACGGTGGTACGACGAGGACGCCGCGGTGGCGCACGGGCTCGAGCTCGTCGCGCAGGGCGCGACGCTCGTCGACGTGGGCGGTGAGTCCACCCGTCCCGGCGCGCACCGCCCGGACGAGGACGAGGAGGTGCGCCGCGTCGTGCCCGTCGTGCGCCGCCTCGCCGACGAGGGCGTCGCGGTCTCGGTCGACACCATGCGCACGCGGGTCGCGGCCGCCGCGGTCGAGGCCGGTGCTGCCGTCATCAACGACGTGAGCGGCGGGCTCGCCGAGCCCGAGATCGCCTCCGTCGTCGCCGGGAGCGACATCCCCTTCGTCGTCATGCACTGGCGGGGCCACTCGACCGACATGTACGCGGCCGCGAGCTACGACGACGTCGTCGGCGAGGTGTGCACCGAGCTCGAGCAGCGCGTCGAGGTCCTCCTCGCGGCCGGTCTCGGCGAGCACCAGCTCGTCCTCGACCCCGGCATCGGCTTCGCGAAGACCGCCGAGCACAACTGGGAGCTCCTCGCCGGCCTCGAGCGCGTCGTCGCGCTCGGCCGCCCGGTGCTCCTCGGCACCTCGCGCAAGGGCTTCCTCGGCAAGGTCGGCCGCGCCGCCGGCGCCGAGCGCCCGCCAGTCGAGCGCGACACGGCGACCGCCGTGACGACGGCCCTCGCCGCCCGCACCGGCGTGTGGGCCGTCCGCGTGCACGACGTCGTCGACTCGGTCGACGCCCTCGACGTCGTCGACGCCCTGGAGGCCCACCGTGCCTGATCGTGACGTCATCGAGCTGCTCGGGGTCCGGGCGAAGGGGTACCACGGCGTCCTGGACTTCGAGCGGCGCGACGGGCAGGACTTCGTCGTCGACGTGCTCATGGGCACCGACCTCTCACGCGCGGGGGCGAGCGACGACCTCGCCGACACCGTGAGCTACGCCGAGATCGCCGCAGCGGTCGTCGCCCGCATCGAGGGCGAGCCCCTCGACCTCATCGAGGCGCTCGCCGAGCGCATCGCCGGTGACGTCCTGCTCCGCCCCGAGATCGGCGACGTCGAGGTCGTCGTGCACAAGCCGCAGGCGCCGGTGGGCGTCCCTTTCGGCGACGTGCGGGTCCGGGTGCGCCGCACCCGGCGCAGCGCCGTCGTCGTCGCCCTCGGCAGCAACCTCGGCGACTCCACCCAGACCCTCCACGACGCGGTCGACGCGCTGCGCGCGCACGTCGACCTCACCGCGGTGAGCCGCAGCTACGCGACCGAGCCCGTGGGGGGCCCGGAGCAGCCCGACTACGTCAACGCCGTCGCGGTGGGCACGACCTCGCTCACGCCGTGGGCGCTCCTGGCGGCCTTGCACGGCATCGAGGCCGGACAAGGCCGCACCCGTGAGGTGCGCTGGGGGCCTCGCACGCTCGACCTCGACCTCGTCGCCTACGGCACGACCGGCGGGGCCGACGAGGCCCGCCTCGACGCCCCGGTCCTCACCGTGCCGCACCCCCGCGCGCACGAGCGGGCCTTCGTCCTCGTGCCGTGGCTCGACGCCGACCCCGACGCCCGGCTGCGCGTCGACGGCGAGGTCCGTGCCGTCGCCGAGCTCGTCACCGCCCTCGACACGACCGGCGTGCGGGCGGTGGACGGCCGATGATGATGATCGAGGGCCTGCGCTGGCGCACGACGCTCGTCACCGGGCTCGTCACCACCGTCGTGTCGTGGCTGCTCAGCCGCTGGTGGGTCGCATCGGGGGAGCGGGTCGTCCAGACGCCGTGGCTGGCCGGCGCGCTCCTGGTCGTCATGGCCCTCGCGCTGCTCGTCGTCGCCTGGCCGATGCGGCGCTACCGCCGCGAGGGCACAGCGGTCGCCCCGCTGCGGGCCGCCCGGATCCTCGGCCTGGCCCAGGCCGGAGCGCTCACCGGCGCGGTCGTCTGCGGGCTCTACCTCGGGCACGCGCTCGTCCTGCTGCCCGACCTCGGCTTCGGCAGCCACGCCGAGCTCGCGCTGCGCCTCGGCGCCGCCGCCCTGGCCGGTGCGCTCGTCGCGGTCGCCGGGCACGTCGCCCAGGGCTGGTGCCGCATCCGCGACGAGGACCGCTCCGACCCCGCCGAGGGGTCGTCCGGTCGCCGCTGAGGCGTCCCCCTTCGCTCAGGCCGGGTCGGCCCAGACGACCCAGTTGCCCTCGTAGTGCCCGCCCTGCAGCGGGGTCGTCGGGTCGCACGTGATGAGGCGCAGGACCGGCCGCGGGTTGTCATGGTCCCAGATCGTGTCGTCCTGGGGCACCTCGGTCTTGCTCGCGGCCGACGAGCGGGTGATCCGCCAGGCCACCTCGCGCCCGCTGCCGTAGGTGACGGTCACGCGGTCGCCGATCTTGACCTGCGGGAGGTTCCAGAAGACGTCGGGCTCGCTGCCGTGGTTGATGTGGCCGACGAGGATGCTCGCGCCGGTCTGACCGGGCTTGGGCCACCCGGACTCGGCGTACCAGCCCGCGGTGCCGAAGGGGGGTGCGAGGACGTCGTCGGCGTCGAGGTAGGTCGCCTGCAGCGACGCGTCGACGAGGGTGCGCCCGCCCGAGGTGACGGTGACGCGGGTCGGGTCCCCGGCCGGGGCTGCGGTGGCCGACGGGGCCGGCGGGGTCGTCGTCGACGTGGAGCGGCGCGCGGGGGTCGTCGCGGACGAGGACGAGGACGAGCGACGGCTCGTGCGGCTCGAGGTCGCGGAGGGCTCGCTCGTGCTCGACGAGGTCGAGATCTCGCTCGGGGCGACGTAGGTGCCCGGCGCGACGCTGTCGTCGCTCGTCAGCCACCACGCGCCGAGCGCGATCGCGCCGAGGGTGCCGACGCCGAGCAGGCTCGCGAGGACGCGGATCGCGAGGGTCTCGCCGTGCTGCGGGCTGCGGGGTGTACGGGCCACGCTTCGGGCTCCTGGGGTCGGCGCGGGTCACGCGTCGGGGACGGACCGGTCAAGTATCGCAGGGGCGGCGACCGGCGCGAAGGGGGCGACCCACCGGTGGTCCGGGTGGGTCGCCCCCTTCGTCTCGGACGGGTGCCCTCGGTGCTGCTGGGAGGGCGGGTGCCCTCAGTGCTGCTGAGAGGGCGGGTGTCCTCAGTGACGCGCGGAGGCCCGGCGGCGGGTGAGGGCCAGGCCGAGGCCGCCGACCGCGGCGAGCAGGCCGCCGCCGAGGAGCAGCGCCGGGCTCTGGCCGGACCCGCCCTGGGTCGCGTCGGTCTGGACCAGCGCCGGGGTCTGCACGCTCGTCGGGCTGCCCGAGGTCGCCGTCGGGTCGGCGCTCGTCGTCGGGTCCGGGTCCTCGCTCGTCGTCGGGTCCGGGTCCTCGCTCGTCGGCTCGTCGGTGGTGGGCTCGTCGGTCGTCGGCTCGTCCGTGGTGGGCTCGTCGGTCGTCGGCTCGTCCGTGGTGGGCTCGTCGGTCGTCGGGGTCGGCTCGGAGTCGGCCTCGGTCACCTCGATCGTGCCGACGGAGGTGCTCTCGGAGACGTTGGTGCACCGGAGGGTGACGTTCGTCGTGTACGACTGGCCGTCGGCGTCGGCGTACCCGCGGATGAAGGCGGTGAGGTCGGTGGCCTCGACGTCGTAGGTGCCGGCGCTCGGGGCGGGCACGGAGACCGAGCCGGTCGCGGTGACGACGAGCTCGCCGGACGCGGGCACGTCGGTGAGCGGAGAGGTGAAGGCGATGTCGCCGTCGACGCTGTCGGTGCCGTCGCTCACGGAGACGCCGGCCGCGTTGAGCGGGTCGCTCGGCGCGTCGACCGCGCGGACGTTGAGCAGGGAGTACAGCGAGTCGCGGCGGGACTCAGGGATCGTCACGACCGCGGTGACGTCGGAGGTGATCTGCTCGCCCTCCTCGACGCTCGTCGGCAGGTCGACGGTGTAGCTGACGCTCACGGCCGGGTCGCCGGCGATCTGACCCAGGTTGAGCACCTCGTAGGTGCACTCGTAGTCCTGGGTGATGGTGACGGCCTGGGCCGGAGCGGCCAGGCCGACGGCGGCGATGCCGATGCCGGCGAGGGCGGCGGCCCCGGCGGACGTGCGGACGTGGCGACGTGCCATGCGATGAGCTCCCCTGCGAAGTCGAGCGGACGCCTGCTCGTCCCCCTCGGTCGGGCACAACCTACCGGCTGCACCATCCGGGGCGGAAGGAGGTCGGTCGGCTACTTGTCGACGTCGCCGACGACGAAGAACATCGACCCGAGGATCGCGACGAGGTCGCCGACGAGCTCTCCGGGCAGCAGCTGCGAGAGCACCTGGACGTTGTTGAAGGACGCCGAGCGCAGCTTGAGCCGCCACGGGGTCTTCTCGCCGCGGCTGACGAGGTGGTAGCCGTTGATGCCCAGGGGGTTCTCGGTCGCGGTGTACCGCTCGCCCTCGGGCACCTTGAGCACCTTGGGCAGGCGCTGGTTGACCGGCCCCGCGGGGAGCTCGCGCAGGCGCTCGACGCACGCCTGGGCGAGGTCGAGGCTCACGTGGGTCTGCTCGAGCAGCACCTCGAGGCGCGCCAGGCAGTCGCCGTCGGTGCGCGTGACGACCCGGCCGGGCCCACCGGGCGCGAAGAGCTCGCCGTACGCGAGGTACGGGGCGTCACGACGCAGGTCGAGGTCGACGCCGCTCGCCCGGGCGATGGGTCCGGAGACGCCGTACGCGCAGGCGAGCTCGGGGGAGAGGACGCCGACCCCCTTCGTGCGGGCCTGGAGGATCTCGTTGCCGACGAGGAGCCCCTCGAGCTGCGGGAGCCGGCCGCGCACGGCGGCGACGGCCGCCTCGACGCGGTCGAGCCAGCCGGCCGGGAGGTCCTCCTTGAGACCGCCGACGCGGTTGAACATGTAGTGCATGCGCCCGCCGGAGATCTCCTCCATGACGGCCTGGATCTCCTCGCGCTCGGTGAAGGCGTAGAAGATCGGGGTGATCGCGCCGAGCTCGAGCGGGTAGGAGCCGAGGAACATCAGGTGGTTGAGCACGCGGTTGAGCTCGGCGAGCAGGGTCCGCGCCCACACCGCGCGCTCGGGCACCTCCATGCCGAGCATCGCCTCGACGCCCATGACGACGCCGAGCTCGTTGCCGAAGGCGGAGAGCCAGTCGTGACGGTTGGCGAGCACGGTGATCTGGCGGTAGTCGCGGACCTCGAAGAGCTTCTCCGCGCCGCGGTGCATGTAGCCGACGACCGGGTCGGCGTGCAGCAGCCGCTCGCCGTCGAGCACGACGCGCAGGCGCAGCACGCCGTGGGTCGCCGGGTGCTGCGGGCCGATGTTGAGCACCATGTCGGTGCTGTGCACGGCGGACCCGACGCCGAGGGTGACCTCACGGGGCTCGGTGGTCGGCGGGGTGGGCATGCAGCCGAGCATGCCACCGGTGCCGGGGGGCCGCGACGAGCGGCGCGTGGTTATCGTCGGGTCATGGACCTCCGGCCCGCCGCGGCTCGGTGAGCTCGGCCCGCGCCCTGCTCGCCGGGGCTCTCGCGGCCGTCGGGCTGGCCCTCGTCGTCGCCGCCCCCGGTCCGCCGGAGCGTCGCGAGGGCGCGACGGTCGCCCACGCCGCCGTCCTGCAGCCCTGGTACACCGCGCTCGCCGAGGCCGACCGGGCGCCGGCCACGGTCGTCGTCATGGGCGACTCCGTGAGCGAGGGCTACGGGCTCGGCGAGGACCTCTCGGTGCGCTGGGTGTCGCGGCTCCAGGACGCGCTGCGCGGGCAGGGCGCGACGAGCGACTGCCCGACCGGGCCCAGCGGCTTCCACGGCACGACCTCGCTCGTGCCCGCGTGGTACGCGGCGCCGACCCTGCCCGACGCCCGCACGACGGGTCAGGTGCGCGAGATCGGCACCGTCGGACCCGGCGGGCGCGCGCTCGTCCTCGGGCCGGGCGCCACGGTGTCGTGGCGGGTGAGCGCGAGCGAGGTGGCCGTCGGCTACCGCACCGGGCCGGCGGGAGGTGATCTCGAGATCACCGCGGACGGCCAGGAGACCCTCGCGGGACGCCGCGTCGTCACGCAGGACCCGGTCGACGAGCGCCGGGTGTGGCACTCGCAGAGCCAGGACCTCGACGAGCGCACGTGGACCGTGCGCAACCTCAGCCCGGACCGCACCGTCACGGTCACCGACCTCACGCCCTTCCGCGGGGACCGCGACCGGTGCGTGCACGTCGTCGACGCGTCGCACTCGGGGATCTCCGCCCGCTCGGTGAGCGAGCGCGTCGAGTACATCCGCGACTCGCTGTCGATGAACCCCGACCTGCTCGTCGTCCCGCTCGGCTTCAACGACGCCCGCGCGGGCCAGACGCCCGACGAGCTGCGCGAGAGCCTGCGCACGATCGTCGCGACGTCGCGCCGGATGGGTTACGAGGGCCCGGTCCTGCTCGTCTCGTGGCACGCGCCGCCGCCCGCCTTCTTCGACCGCTCGTGGTCGGGGTACCGAGAGGCGCTGCGCTCGATGTCCGAGGAGGACGGGGTCGCCTACGTCGACGCCGGTGCCGCGATGCCCCCGGTCGTCGGCGCACCGCGCGGGGTCTACCTCGACGCCCTGCACCCCGGACGGGTCGGTCAGGTGATCATCGCCGAGACCCTCACCCGCGTGCTCACCCCGCCCGGCCCGGTGCTGCCGGTGCCGTCGACGACGCGCTGAGCGGCCCCCCTTCGCCAGGCCCCATCCCCGAGGTATGGCAATCCGTCGCCACGAAGGGGTGGGCGCCGGCCGATCTCCATACCTCGGCAGCCCCCTTCGCCGGGCCCCCTCGCCGAGGTATGGCGATCTGCTGTCGCGAAGGGGTGGGTGCCGGCCGATCTCCATACCTCGGCAGCCCCCTTCGCCGGGTCGGGAGGGTCGTCGCGAGCGGCGGCGGGGGCCGTGGCAGGCTCCCCCCCCATGGCGACGCCGAGCGAGCTCCTCGACCTCTCCGACCCCGAGGTCCTGCGCGACCCCTACCCGCACCTCGCGGCGCTGCGGGCGCACGACCCCTTCGTCTGGCACGAGGGGCTGCAGGCTCACGTCGCGAGCGGCCACGCGCAGGTCAGCGCGGCGCTGCGCGACCGCCGGCTGGGTCGGGTCTACCGCGACCGCGAGCCGGCGCAGGACTGGGCGACCTTCAACTGGCTGCACGCCGACTCGATCCTCGACAGCGAGCCGCCGAAGCACACGCGGCTGCGCCGCCTCGTCGCCGGGGCCTTCGGGCGGGGGCACGTCGCCCGGCTCGAGCCGCGGATCCGGGCGATCGCCGAGGAGCTCGTCGACGCGGCCGGCCCGGGCCCCTTCGACCTCGTCGAGGCCGTCGCCGAGCCGCTGCCCGTGACGGTCATCGCCGAGCTGCTCGACTGGCCGCACGCCGACCGCCACCTGCTGCGCCCGTGGAGCCAGGCCATCGTCGCGATGTACGAGGTCGACCCGGGCGAGCAGGCGCGCGCGGAGGCCCTGCGGGCGTCCTCGGACTTCGCCGCGTACGTCGACGAGCTCGCCGCGCACCGGGCCCGCCACCCCGGTGAGGACCTGCTCACCGATCTCGTCCAGGCGCGCGACGCCGGTGACGCGCTGAGCCGGCACGAGCTCGTCGCGACCGTCGTGCTCCTGCTCAACGCCGGCCACGAGGCGAGCGTCAACGGGCTGAGCAACGGCATCCACTCGTGGATCACCGCGGGCTCGCCCGCCGTCGACGTCGAGGACGACGCCGCTCTCGCCCTGCTCGTCGAGGAGCTATTGCGGCACGACAGCCCGCTCCATCTCTTCGAGCGCACGGCCACCGCCGATCTCGAGATCGACGGCCGGCCGGTGGTCGAGGGGGAGCGCGTGCACGTGCTGCTCGGCGCGGCCAACCGCGACCCGGCGGTCTTCGCCGAGCCCGACCGCTTCGACCCGCGGCGCGACCCCAACCCGCACCTCGCCTTCGGGCTCGGGATCCACTTCTGCATCGGGGCGCCGCTCGCGCGTCTGGAGCTGCAGCAGTCGGTGCGCGCGCTGCTGCGGCGCCACCCGCGCCTCGGGGTCGTCGAGGCGGTGCGTCGCCCGACCTTCGTGCTGCGGGGCTTCGAGCGCCTCGTCCTCGCCGACGCCTGACCTGGCAGCACCTCGTCGGCCCGGCCGCAGCACGAGGTGCTGCTGGCGCTACGAGGTGCTGCCTGCAGCAGCTCGTGCGGGGGCGCCGACGGCGTCGAGGAGGGTGCGAAGGGGGAGCCATACGTCCCGGCCCTCCTGGTGCACGGCGTACGCGGTCATCTTCACCGGTGGGTCGAGGATGACGAGGGCGACGCCGGCAGGCAGCGGGTACCACTGCGGGACCAGCCCGACGCCGTGGCCGTCGCGCACGAGGTCGCACACGAGGTCGAGGCTGTCCATGCGGTGGGTGACGCGGGGGGCGATCCCGGCGAGGCCGCCGAGGAATCGGACGGCGATCTCGTCGGCGGTGTTGCGCGAGTTGGTGATCCACGCCCGGTCGCCGAGGTCGGCCAGGCCGAGGTGCGCGTCCGCGGCGGGCACGGCGACGCCCCACCGCGCCTGCCACAGCGGGTGGGTGACGAGCCGGGTCGGCACGCTCGCCGGGGCCACCTGGTAGTCGTAGGTGAGCGCGAGGTCGAGGTCGTCGTGGAGCAGCAGCTCGTAGGCCTCGGGCGGCTCGCACTCCGTGAGCTCGAAGCGCAGGCCCGGTGCGCTCTCGCGCAGCGCCTCGACGGCGGGCAGGGCGGTGCGGCGCAGGGCCGACCCGAAGCCGCCGACCCGCACCGTGCCCGTCGGCTCGGCGTGCGGGTCGAGCTCGCTGCGGGCCGACTCGACCTCGGCGAGGATGCGCACCGCCCGCTCGGCGAGACGGCGCCCTGCGGGCGTGAGGCGCACCCGCCGGCCGTCGGGCTCGAGCAGCGTGGCGTCGACGTCCCGGGCGAGGGCGGCGAGCTGCTGCGAGACGGTCGACGTCGTCGTCGCGTGCTCGTGCGCCACCGCGCGCATCGAGCCCAGGCGCGAGAGGTCGACGAGCAGCTCGAGCCGGCGCAGGTCCATGGCCCGATCGTCACGGATCGACGAACGGTATGTCCAGCCATCTCACGTGGACGCGGACGGTCGGTGCGCGCTTCACTTCGAGTCATGACCGACACCGCCACCCGTCCGGCCCCCGCCACGCAGGCGACCTCGTCCCGCCAGGGCGCGCTCATGGCGCTCGCCGCGATGCTCAGCGTCCAGGTCGGTGTCGCGCTGGCTGTCGACCTCTCCCACGACGTCGGGGCCCTCGGCGCGGCCTGGCTGCGTCTCGTGTGGGCCGGCCCGATCATGCTCGTCGTCCTGCGCCCGCGGCTGCGCGGCCTGAGCGGCGAGGCATGGCGCGCGTGCATCACCTTCGGGGTGGTCATCGCCGGCATCACCATGCTCTTCATGGCGGCGCTCACCCGGCTGCCGATGGGCACCGCGAGCGCGCTGGAGTTCCTCGGCCCGCTCGGCGTGGCCGTCGTGCGGGGTCGGGGACCGGCCCGGGCCTGGGCACTCGTCGCCGCGCTCGGCGTGCTGCTGCTCACCCGGCCATGGGCCGGCGACGTCGACCTCGTCGGGGTCGGCCTCGCGCTCGCCGCGGCCTGCTGCTGGGCGGCCTACATCATGCTCAGCCAGCGGGTCGGCGACCTCGTCGGCGGGGTGACCGGGCTGGCGATCGCGCTCCCCGTCGCCGGGCTCTTCTCGACGCTCGTCGCCGCGCCGTCGACGGTCGAGCACCTCACCTGGCAGCTCGCCGTCGTGGGGATCGGCCTGGCGCTCCTCGTGCCGGTCGTCCCCTTCGCGCTCGAGATGCTCGCCCTGCGCCGCCTGACGACGGCAGCCTTCGGCACGCTCATGAGCGTCGAGCCCGCCATCGCGGTCGTCATCGGGCTCGTCGTGCTGCACCAGGTGCCGCACCCGCTCGCCGTCGTCGGGGTCGCGTGCGTCGTCGCCGCGGGCGTCGGGGCAGAGCGCTACGGCGCCCGCGAGCTGCCGCCCGCCTCGACCGGCGCCTGACCCAGCAGCACCTCGTCGCGCGGGCAGCAGCACGAGCTGCGGCACGCGCGACGAGGTGCTGCCTGCAGCAGCTTGTCGAAGGGGGGGCGAAGGGGGAGTCAGCCCCGCGCGACGACCCACCAGAAGTCGCCGTAGGGCGGGCCGAGCAGGGCTCCGGCGGCGCTGGCCCGGGCGAGCGCGTCGAGGTAGCCGACGGGGTCCCGCCGCGCCAGGTCGTGCTCCGGCGAGGCGGCCGAGGGCCCCCACCGGCGCACGGCGTCGGCGCCCATGACGAGCTCGTCATGGCGCAGGGAGTCGACGGCCACGTGAGCGGTGACGTCGCAGGAGCCGTCCGGCGTCGGAGCGGTCACCGCGCCGTCGCGGTACCCCGAGAGGGTGCCCGACTCGGGGCGCTGGGTGCGGACGTGGCCGTAGTCGACGGCGACCGCCGCTCGGGGCCGCCAGGCGTCGAGCATCCCCGACCAGGCGTCGTCACGGGCTCGTCCGACCTCGACGCGCTGACCGGGCTCGCGGGCCGGCCACCACCGCTGCGCCCAGGCGAGGTCGTCCGCCCCGACGTCCTCGCCGAGGGTCTCGGCGCCGTCGGGACCGACGTGCACCTCGCGCAGGCGGCCCTCGTCGTCGACCTGGGCGACGACGCACGGCACGACGTCGAGCCACTCGTGCGCGACGACCAGTGCGCCGTCGAGGGGTGCCCCCAGGGACTCCTCGACGTGACGGGCGCTCGGCAGCGCGGCGCCACCGGGGGAGCGGACCCACCCCGATGACGGGTCGAGGCCTGCCGGGCGCTCGACGACGTCGACCCCGACGAGCGGTCCCTCGTGGCCCGCCTCGCGCAGGGCGTGCAGCAGCTCGCCGCGGCCGGCGCCGACGTCGACGACCGCGTGCGCGCCGGCGTCACGCGCCAGGCCGAGAAAGGTCGTCGCGAGGGCTCGCCCCACCGGCCCGTGGGTCGCGGTCTCGAAGTGCCCGGACGGTCCCTCCGCGCGGCGGTAGAAGCCGCCCTCGCCGTACAGCGCGTCGTGCCACGCGCGGGCCCAGGTGCTCATGCGCGATCAGCCTAGGCCCGGCCCGGCGGGTACCGTCTGCCCGTGATGGCACCCGACCCGATGCAGCACCCGCGCCCCTGGTTGCGGGTCGGCGTCGTCGGCGCCGGACGCGTCGGCGCCGTCCTCGGCGCCGCGCTCGCCTCCGCCGGGCACCGCGTCGTCGCGGTGAGCGCCGTGAGCGAGGCCAGTCGTGAGCGCGCCGAGCTGCTCCTGCCCGACGTGCCGGTCCTGCCGGTCGAGGAGGTCGTCGCCGCGGGCGACCTCGTCCTGCTCGCCGTGCCCGACGACGCCCTCGCCGGTCTCGTCACCGGGCTCGCGGCCACCGGGGTCTGGCGCCCCGGGCAGATCGCCGCCCACACCTCGGGTGCCCACGGCATCGCCCCCTTCGCCCCGGCGACGCAGATGGGCGTCGTGCCCCTCGCCCTGCACCCGGCGATGACCTTCACCGGCACCTCGCTCGACCTCGCGCGGCTGCACGAGGCGTGCTTCGGGATCACCACCCCTGAGCCGCTGCGCGCCGTCGCCGAGGCCCTCGTCATGGAGATGGGTGGCGAGCCGGTGTGGGTGCCCGAGGAGGCCCGGCCGCTCTACCACGCGGCTCTCGCGCACGGCAGCAACCACCTCGTCACCCTCGTCGCGCAGGCCCGCGAGATCCTCGCCGAGGCCGGCATCTCCAACGGGGAGCGGCTGCTGCGCCCGCTCCTGCAGGCCAGCCTCGACGGCGCCCTCGCCTCGGGCGACTCCGCGCTCACCGGCCCCGTCGCCCGCGGCGACGTGGGCACCGTCGAGACGCACCTGAGGGTGCTCGCCGACCTCGCTCCCGACATCCGGCCGGCCTACGCCGCTCACGCCAGCGCGACCGCCCGTCGTGCCCAGCGGGTCGGGCGGCTGCGCCCCGACCTCGCCCGCCCGATCCTCGACCGCACCGAGCGCGCGGTCACCTCCCCCGACCCCGAGGAGAACCCATGACCGCCGCACCGGTCGTCGCCCGCACCCGCGACGAGCTGCGCACCGCGCGGGTCGCCCTCACCGGGCAGACCGCCGTCGTCATGACGATGGGCGCCCTCCACGAGGGGCACGCGACCCTCATCCGTGAGGCGCGGCGCGAGGCCGAGCACGTCGTCGTGACGATCTTCTTGAACCCCCTCCAGTTCGGGCCGAAGGAAGACCTGTCGAAGTACCCGCGCACCTTCGACGACGACATGCAGATCTGCCGTGCCGAAGGGGTCGACGTCGTCTTCGCCCCCACCCCCGACGTCATCTACCCCGACGGCGACCCCGGCGTGCGCATCTCCGCCGGCCCCCTCGGCGACGTCCTCGAGGGCCAGGCCCGCCCCGGCCACTTCGACGGCATGCTCACCGTCGTCGCCAAGCTCATGCACCTCACCGGCGGTGACAGCTTCTACTTCGGGCAGAAGGACGCCCAGCAGCTGCTCCTCATCCGCCGCATGGTGCGTGACATCGACTTCCCGGCGCGGGTCGTCTCGGTGCCCACGGTCCGTGAGGCCGACGGACTGGCCCTGAGCAGCCGCAACACCTACCTCACCGACACCGACCGCGAGGTCGCCCTCGCCCTGTCACGTGCCCTGCACGAGGGCGCCCAGCGCGCCGAGGAGGGGCCGTCCGCCATCCGCCGCGCCGCGCGCGAGGTTCTCGTCGCCGAGCCGCTCGCGCTCGTCGACTACCTCGTGCTCGTCCACCCGACGACCCTGCAGGACGTGCCCGAGTGGTACCACGGCGAGGCGCTGCTGGCGGTGGCTGCCCGCGTCGGCACGACCCGGCTCATCGACAACACCCCCGTGCTCGTCGGTCCCGGTGGGGGAGCGCGGCAGGTCTTCAGCGACACCGCGAGCGCAGCCGCCGCCGTCTGACCGACCCGCACCGCCGCCACGAGCCCCGCCCGACGACGAAGGACCTCCCCGTGCAGCGCTTCATGCTCCACAGCAAGATCCACCGCGCCACCGTCACCCAGGCCGACCTGCACTACGTCGGCTCCCTGACGATCGACCGCGACCTCATGGACGCGGCCGACCTGCTGCCGGGCCAGCAGGTCGACGTCGTCGACGTCGACAACGGCAACCGCCTGACGACCTACGCCATCGAGGGCGAGCGCGGCAGCGGCATCCTGTGCATCAACGGCGCCGCCGCCCGTCTCGTCGCGCCCGGCGACGTCGTCATCGTCATCGCGTACGCGGCGATGGACGACGAGGAGGCGCGCACCTTCGAGCCGCAGGTCGTCTTCGTCGACGCCGACAACCGGGTCGTCGAGGTCGAGCACGACCCGGGTGACGTGCCCGACGGCTTCGGGCTGTCGACCTCCGCCGTCACTGCGCGCCCGCACCCGCACGGCCCCGGGGCCGGCGCCTAGCCCGACCGGGCGGGCGACGGGAGGCGGTTCTCCCTTCGATATCCTCGGGGGGTGACCGACACCCCCGCTGCACCCGCTCCCGACGTCGACCTCCCCGAGCAGATGCGGGTCCGCCGGGACAAGCGCGACCGGCTCCTGGCCCAGGGTGTCGCCCCCTACCCCGTGAGCGTGGGCCGGACCCACTCCCTGCGCGAGGTCGTCGAGGGCTACGCCCACCTCGAGACCGGCGAGGAGACCCAGGACGTCGTCACCGTCGTCGGGCGCGTGATGTTCGTGCGCACCACCGGCAAGCTCGCCTTCGCCTCGCTCCAGGAGGGCGTCGGCGACCGCCTCCAGGTCATGCTCTCGCTCGCCGAGGTGGGCGAGGACGCGCTCGCCGCCTGGAAGTCCGACGTCGACCTCGGCGACCACGTCGCCGTCACCGGTCGCGTCATCCGCAGCCGTCGAGGCGAGCTGTCGGTCATGGCGACGAGCTGGGCGATGGCGAGCAAGGCGCTGCGCCCGCTGCCGGTGCTGCACAAGGAGCTCTCCGAGGAGGCCCGCGTGCGCCAGCGCTACGCCGACCTCGTCGTGCGCCAGGAGGCCCGTGACGTCGTGCGCACCAAGGCCACCGTCCTGCGCGCGGTCCGGGCCACCCTCGACGCCGACGGCTTCGTCGAGGTCGAGACCCCGGTGCTCCAGCTCGTCCACGGCGGTGCCGCCGCTCGCCCCTTCGGCACGCACATGAATGCCTTCGACCAGGACATGTCGTTGCGCATCGCGCTCGAGCTCAACCTCAAGAAGGCCGTCGTCGGCGGGGTCGACCGGGTCTACGAGATGGGCCGGATCTTCCGCAACGAGGGCGTCGACTCCACGCACAGCCCGGA
Source organism: Janibacter sp. Y6 (assembly GCF_040900765.1). NCBI lineage: Bacteria > Bacillati > Actinomycetota > Actinomycetes > Micrococcales > Intrasporangiaceae > Janibacter > Janibacter sp. Y6. The sequence continues at coordinate 155,117 of NZ_JAKLYZ010000005.1, read as the reverse complement.
GTTCACGATGCTCGAGGCGTACGAGGCCTACGGCGACCAGCGCACGGTCGCCGAGCTCACCCGCCGGATCTACCTCGCCGTGGCCGACGCCCTGGGCTCGCGTCAGGTCGAGACGCCGAAGGGGGTCGTCGACCTCGACGGCGAGTGGCGCTGGCTGGCGGTCTACCCGGCCCTCGGCGAGGCCGTCGGCCGCGAGATCACCCCCGACACCCCGCTCGCCGAGCTCGTCGCGATCGCCGCCGAGCACGACGTCGAGATCGACCCGGCGTGGCCGGCGGGCAAGGTCGTCATCGAGCTCTTCGGCGAGATCGTCGAGCCGGGCATCCTCGCGCCGACCTTCGTCCACGACTACCCGGCGGAGGCGCAGCCGCTGGCCCGTCGCCACGACGACGACCCGCGGCTCATCCACGCGTGGGACCTCATCATCGCCGGGGTCGAGCGCGGCACCGGCTTCACCGAGCTCGTCGACCCGGTCGTGCAGCGCGAGGTGCTCACCGCGCAGTCGCTCGCAGCCGCCGCGGGCGACCCCGAGGCGATGCAGCTCGACGAGGACTTCCTGCGCGCGCTCGAGTACGGCGCCCCGCCGATGGGCGGTATCGGGATCGGCATCGACCGCATGGTGATGTTCTTCACCGGGGCCTCGATCCGCGAGACCCTGCTCTTCCCGCACCTGAAGCCGGAGGCGTGATGCTCGACGCGATCTCGCCCTATGTCGCGACGCTCCTGCCGACCGTTGGGGTGGCATTCCTCTTCTACTGGATCATCCGGTACATGATCGAGGCCGACCGCCGTGAGCGGAAGGCGCTCGCGTCGTGGCGCAAGGAGCACGAGCGCAACGACCCCAACCGCGGCTCGGTGGCGCGGGGCGCGGAGCCCGAGGCCGGCTCGGCGCAGGACCTTCAGGAGCGTCCCGAGGACGACGGGTCTATTTCGGCGGACGGCTCGGCGTCGTCCGGCGACAATTCGACAAATGCGTCCACGGACGACCCGAAAGCCTGAACGCTCCCACCTGCACCTTTGTCGGGAAGTGGCTTTTCGACCCCATCGGTAATACATTGCTCGTGCCCCACATAAATGGTCGGCGCTCGTTCGGGCGCTGACGCACGAGAATGATCGGTGGAATTCCATGGCTCAGCGAGTCCAAGTCATCCTCGAGGACGACATCGACGGCGGTCCCGCCGACGAGACCGTGACCTTCGGTCTCGACGGGGCGACCTACGAGATCGACCTCAACGAGCGCAACGCCGCCGCCCTGCGTGACGCGATGGCGGCCTACGTCGGCGCCGGTCGCCGCTCGGGCGGGCGTCGCAGCACCCGTCGCAAGAGCAGCGACAGCGGCTCGAGGAGCAGCAGCGGCACCAGCGAGATCCGCGAGTGGGCCCGGGCCAACGGCTACGAGGTCAGCGAGCGCGGACGGATCAGCGCGGAGGTCAAGGAGGCCTACGAGAAGGCCACCAGCTGACCCATCAGCAGCAGCGGACCGGCGCGGAGCACGACTTCGCCGCCGGTCTGCTGTCGTTGCGGGGCCACCTCGCCTATCTCGACGTCGTCCCCGACGGGCCGGCGGCCCGGGGGCCGGGCTGGTTGCCCCTCGACGCGCCCCTGCACGACCCGGACCTCACCCGGCGGTGGGTCGAGCGCTACGCCGAGATCACCCGGTCGCAGTCCGGCGTCGCCCCGCCCGGGATGCCGTCGGCCTTCGTCCTGCAGCACCACCTCGACCCCCTCGCGCAGGTCGTCGCCACGGCCGCCGTGCGCGGCACCTGGGTCCTCGACGCCGACCCCTCCCGCTGGGCCGTCCGGCTCGAGCCCACCTTCGGCTACCCCCTCGCGGTGCGGGTGGCGAAGGGGGAATCCGCCGAGGTCGCGGACCTGGGGGAGCGGGTCCGCCGTGCGCAGGCCGGCTACCTCGTCGCCGCGGCCGAGATCGCGACGGCCTTCCCTGCGGCGCACCGCATGTCCTCTCGTCAGCGCCTCGGGATGGGTCGCGACATGTGGCGCGGAGCGCTGCACCGCCTGCTCGGCGGCCCGCTGCCCCGACGCGAGTCGTGCTGCCTGCTCTACGCCCTGCCCGCCATGCACCCCTGCGGCGGCTGCCCCCGCATCTGAGCGCCCTTGCTGGTCGAGGTGCGAAGGCCGCCGCGGCCCGAGCCTCTTGCTGGTCGAGGTGCGAAGGCCCCCAGGGCCTGAGCCTCGAGACCGTCTGCCGACGTCGTGGTCTCGAGGCTCCTTCGTCGCACCTCGACCACCGAGCGGCTCAGCCCAGCAGGTCCTCGAGGAGGTCGCCGTCGCGGTCGAGGCGCTCGAGCACCTCGTGGGTCTCCAGCTGGCGCAGAGCCTCGGGGTCCTCGGCGCCCTCCTCGACCTCCTCCCACGTCCGCGGGGCGGCGACCCACGGGTCGTCGCGGCCACGCATGGAGTACGGGCTGATCGTCGTCTTCGCGGCGACGTTCTGGCTCCAGTCGAGGAAGACCTTGCCCGGGCGCAGCGTCTTCGTCATCCGCCACAGCAGCAGGTCCGGGTGCTCGCCGGTCAGCTCTTGCGCGAGCTGCTGGGCAAGGTCTCGCACCTGCGCCGAGCTGAGGTCGCCGCCCAGCCCGGCGTACAGCTGCATCCCCTTGCTCCCGGAGGTGACCGGGTAGAGCTCCATCCCCAGGCGCTCCAGCCGCTCCCGGACGACGAGCGCCGCGCGCGCGCACTCGTGCAGCCCGGCGGGCGGGCCCGGGTCGAGGTCGATGACGAGCCTGTTCGGGTGCTGCGGCTCGCCGTCGACGACGGTCCACTGCGGCACGTGGAGCTCGAGCGCGTTGAGGTTGACGAGGTAGGTGAGGGTCGCCTGGTCGGGCACGAGGGGGTACGTGACGTCGTCGACCTGCACCCGCGGCAGCCAGCTGGGCGCACCCGAGGGCACGTTCTTCTCGAAGAAGGACGCGTCTCCGGTGCCGTGCGGCCAGCGCACGCGGGTCACCGGCCGGTCGGCGAGGTGCGGCAGGAGGACCGGGGCGACCTGCGCGTAGTAGGCGAGGACCTCCCCCTTCGTCGTCTCGGTCGCCGGGTACATGACCTTGTCGAGCGAGGTGAGCCGCAGGGTGCGGCCCTCGACCTCGACACGGGTCACCTGCGGGTCAGGCATCGAGATCCTCCGGGTCGAGGTCGGGTCGCACGCGCTGGAAGGCGGGCTGGCGCAGCCGGCCGCCGTCGGTGTGGCCGAGCGAGGCGACGTCGACGACGACCCGCGGGGTCACCCAGCGTGCCCCGCGGGCGTCGAGCCGCGGCAGCTCCTCGGCGAAGGGGGACCCAGCCGTCGCGAGCGGGTCGAGCAGCTCGCGCAGCCGGTCGCCTGCCCGCCCGCCGAGGCCGGACCCGACCCTCCCTGCGAAGTGCAGGCCCTCCGGGCCGGGCACGCCGACGAGGACCGCGCCGAGACGGTCGGCGCCCGACGTCTCCGGCCGCCACCCGCCGACGACGACCGAGGTCGTGCGCCGGTGCGGCATCTTCTGCCAGTCCGACGAGCGGCGGGCGGCGACATATGGCGCGTCGCGTCGCTTGCTGACGATGCCCTCGAGCCCCTGCTCCGCGGTCGCGGCGAGGAGCTGCTCGCCGTCGTCGAAGACCGGGGGGACCTGCCACCGGGCGGTGTCGATGTCGAGCTGCTCAAGCAGCGCGCGACGCGCGCTCCACGGCTGGGTGGTGATGTCCTGACCGAGCACGCGCAGCAGGTCGAAGGCCATGAAGGTCACCGGTGCGGCGGCGGCGAGCTGCTCGGCCCGGCGGGCGGAGCTCACGTGCATCCGGTCGGCGAGCGCGGCGAAGGAGGGGACGCCGTCACGCAGCGCGACGACCTCGCCGTCGAGGAGCAGGTCGTCGTAGAGGTCGGCCAGCCCGGTGAGCTCGGGGTAGGCGGTCGTCACGTCGCGCTCGGTCCGCGAGCGCAGGGTGAGGTGCCCGTCGTGGACGTCGACGAGCACCCGCATGCCGTCCCACTTCACCTCGTGCACCCACGCCGCACCCCGGGGCACGTGGTCGGCGGTGACGGCGAGCATCGGACGCATGTCGTCATCGTGCCGCACGGCCGGTGAGATGCTGGCGCCATGGTGCGTGCGGGTGCGGGCGAGACGTCGGGGCTCCCGGCTCGTCGCGTTGTGCTCGCCGGACTCGGGGGGGTGCTCCTGCCCGGGACGACCGCCGGGTGCCTCGGGCCCTCGTGGCAGGAGGTCGCGGCGACGAGCGTCACCATCGCGACCGGCAACCGCCGTGGGGTCTTCGACCTGTACGGCGAGGCCCTCGCCGAGGTGCTCCACCGCCGCCTGCCCAGCGTGTCGGTGCGCACCCTGCGCACGGACGCCTCGGTGACCAACCTGCGCGAGGTGCACCGCGGACGGGCCGACCTCGGCTTCTCGCTCGGCGACGTCGCGGCCGACGCGATCGCCGGACGTGGCAGCACCGACGAGCCGCTCGACCTCGCCGCCCTCGCCCGGACCTACGACAGCTTCGTCCACCTCGTCGTGCGCGCCGGCTCCTCGATCAGCGAGCTGCGCGACCTGCGCGGCCGCCGGGTGAGCATCGGGGCGCCGGGGTCGGGCACCCGCGTCGTCGCGTGGCGGCTCATGTCGTCGGTCGGGCTGCGCGAGGACGACCTCGACCCCGTCGAGGAGAGCCTGCAGCCGTCGGTGGACGCGCTCGCCCAGGGCGAGATCGACGCCTTCTTCTTCGTCAGCGGGCTGCCGAACACCGCGGTCGTCGAGCTCTCCGAGCGCCGCGACATCCGCCTCGTCGACCTCGGGGACCTCGTCCGCCCCCTGTCGCGGCGCTACGGCGCGGAGTTCACCCCGGGCGGGGTGCCCGCCTCCACGTACGACGTGCCCGCCGTCGAGACGGTGAGCGTCAAGAACTACCTCGTCGTGCGGCCCGGTCTCGACGAGGCGCTCGCATACGCCATCACCCGCGTCGTCTTCGAGGACCAGGCCGCGATCGACCGCATCGCACCGGGGGTCCCCCAGCCGAACGTCGGCGCCGCGATCTTCACCTCGCCCCTGCCCCTGCACCCCGGTGCGGCCCGCTACTTCCGCGAGCAGCGCGCCTAGGGCGCAGCCCGCAGGAGCAGCACGACCGAGAGGCCTCCGCTCTCGGGCGCGGTGACGTGCATCCGGCCGCCGACGTCGGCCAGCCGCGCCTGGACGATCGCGAGACCCAGACCGGTGCCCGCGACGTTCTGGTGGGTGCGCCCGCGGAAGAAGCGGGCCCCCACCTTCGGCACGTCCTCCGGGTGCAGCCCGGCGCCGTGGTCGCGCACGCTGACGCGCACCCACCGGCCCTCCGGGTCGCTCACCTCGTCGACGGCGACGCGGACGAGAGATCCGGGGGCGAACTTCGCCGCGTTGTCCAGGAGCGCGTCGAGAGCCACGTCGAGGACCTCGGGCGTGGCGAGCGCGAGGGCCTGCGCGGGCACGTCGACGTCGAAGGGGTCGAAGACCGGCGCCCACATCTCGCACCGCCCGCGCACGACCTGGGCCACGTCGAGGGGCGCCGGGGTGACGGGGACAGCGCCGACCTGGCTGAGGTGCAGCAACGACTCGACCGTGGCGCTCAGCCGGTCGGCCTCCTCGAGGACGAGCCCGACGGAGCCCGGCTCGGCGCCCTCCTCTGCGAGCCCCTCCGCGCGCAGCCGCAGCGCGGTGAGCGGGTTGCCGAGCTGGTGCGCGGCGTCGGCGACGAGCTCGCGCTGCTGGCGCTGCGAGGCCTCGACGCTGTCGACCATGACGTTGAAGGAGCGCGCGAGGTGGCGCAGCTCGGGCGGACCGTCCTCGGTGGCCCGCGAGGTGAGGTCCCCGTCGGAGAGGCGCACGGCGGCCTCGTCGAGCCGCCGCACCGGCCGCAGGACCCAGCCGACGAAGGGGATGACGACCCCGTAGCTCGTGAGGAGCAGGGTGACCAGGCCGAGGACGGCCAGCCACGTCATGCCGCGCGAGAGGTCCTCGTGCACGCCCTGCGTCGGTGCCGACAGGACGACCGCTCCGAGGACCTGCGAGTCGCGGCCGACGGGGGAGCCGATGACGATGGAGTCCTCCCGCCAGGGCCAGGCGGTCGGCGGGGGCTGGGCTCCGGCGCCGTCGAGCGCCTCGGCGGTCGCGGCCCGCACCCGGGGGTCGTCGCCACCGGGACCGGCCCGGCGACGACCTCGCGGTTGGCGTTGACGACGACGACCGAGCCGCCGTAGACCTCGGTGTAGCGCTGCAGGTCGGCCGACAGCCCGGTGAAGGTGTCCTCCTCGAGCGCATCCTCGGCGACGACGGCGAAGCGCGTCGCGTCACCGAGCCGCTCGGCGAAGAGGTCCTGGGTGCGCTCGGCGGCGTGGGTGACGACGAGCGGGGTCATGAGCGCGACGAGCATCGCGCCGACGAGCACGAGCGAGACGATGAGCATCCGTCGCCGCACGGCTCACCCCTTCGCCGCGATGCGGTACCCGACGCCGCGGACCGTCTCGATCATCGCCGGGCAGCCCAGCTTGGAGCGAAGGGCGGAGACGTGCACGTCGAGGGTGCGGGACGCACCCACCCACGCGGTCTCCCAGATCGAGGACATGAGGGCCTCGCGGGTGACCGCCGCGCCCTCGGCCTGGACGAGCATCCGCAGCAGGTCGAACTCCTTGCGGGTGAGGCGGATCTCCTGCTCGCCGACCCACACCTGCCGCGAGCCGTGGTCGAGGCGGATCTCGCCGACCTGCTCGACGGGGTCGGGGAGGTGGACGAGCGAGCGCCGCATGACGGCGTCGATGCGGGCCATGAGCTCGGCGAGGCGGTAGGGCTTGGTGACGTAGTCGTCGACCCCGGCGCGCAGCGCGTTGACCACCGTGGCCTCGTCGCGTCGGGCCGTCACCGCGATGATCGGGATGTCGGTGGTCTCGCGCAGGTGACGGCACAGGACGAGCCCGTCCTGGTCGGGCAGGCCCATGTCGAGCAGGACGAGGTCCGCCTCGCCCACGGCCTCGAGGGCCCGAGCGGCGGTGGGCGCGCGACGCACGTCGAGGTTGGCCCGGCGCAGGGCGGGGGTGAGGGCCGCGACCACCCGGTCGTCGTCCTCGACGAGCAGGACCCTCATGGCGCCTCCTCGCGCTCCCCGCACCCCCTGGTCGGGCGTGCCCAGCCCCTGGTGACGAAGGTCAGATCTGTGTAAAGTCTCGCGGCCGGCGAGATGACCCGACCTGGCTCGCTCCTACGGTACCGGGCATGACAACGTCGTCTACCACGAGTCGGGATCCCGAGCCGGGCACCCCCGACGTCGCTGCACTCACCGCCGAGTACGACGAGGAGAAGCCCTCCCGGACCCTGTCCCGGGGGCTGGAGCGCCTCGTCGTCCTGTGGTGCTTCGGCGTCGCGATCTTCGTCATCCGTCAGGTCTTCGCACCGCTCGAGCTGGGCAGCCAGTACTACCTCGTGTGGTTCCTCGGGCTGACCCTGCCGCTGGTCTTCCTCACCTACCGCATGCGCGGGCGGGCCGAGGGCAGCGACGTCGACCCCGGGGCGGCACGCACGCCGGGGGCCACGGACCGCTCCGACAACCCGGGTGCCGTCGACTGGGTCCTCGCCGCGGTCGCCCTCCTCGTCGCCCTCTACCCGGTCCTGCCCATCCCGCTGTCGGAGATCGGCTTCGGCGGGTACAAGGGCTTCCTCGACCGCCAGGGCTCGCTCGTCACGCTCGACGTGGTGGCCGGCGCCCTGCTCATGATCCTCGTGCTCGAGGCCACCCGCCGCACGACCGGCCTCGTCCTGCCCGCGGTCTGCGTCGCCTTCTTCGCCTACGCGTACTACGGGGGCTTCCTGCCCGTCGACTGGCGGATCAGCCACCTCGGCCTCGACCTCTCCCAGATCGTCAACGCGCTCTACAACGAGGCCTCGGGCTTCTTCGGGGTCCCGCTCGACGTGGCCGCCACCTACATCGTGCTCTTCACGATCTACGGCGCGGTCATCGACAAGATGGGCGCCGGACGCTTCTTCGTCGAGTTCAGCTTCTCGCTCTTCCGCCGCTCCGGCTCGGCCCCCGGCCGCACCGTCGCGACCTCGGGCTTCCTGCTCGGCACGGTCTCCGGGTCGGGCACGGCGACCGCCGTGACCCTCGGCTCCTTCGCCTGGCCGATCCTCAAGCGGGCCGGCTACCCCCGTGAGGCCGCCGGTGGCATGCTCGCCGCCTCCGGGATCGGCGCGATCCTCTCGCCGCCGACGATGGGCGCCGCGGCCTTCATCATCGCCGAGTACCTCAGCGTCCCCTACGTCGAAGTCCTCATCTGGGCGATCGTCCCGACCCTGCTGTACTACCTCGGCATCTTCCTCGCCGTCGAGATCGACGCCCGGCGCTTCGGCGCCCGCCGGGTCGAGCTGGCCATCGGCAACCCCCTTCGCCTCCTCGCCCGCTCCGGCTACCACTTCGTCAGCCTCGGCGTCATCGTCTTCTTCCTCGCCATCGACGTCCCGCCCTTCAAGGCGGTCGTGTACGCGACCGGCGTCGCCGCCCTCTTCGGGCTCGCCGAGGCCGTCCTGTCGCGTCGTCGCGTCGTCACCGGCTTCGACGACTACGACGAGGAGCTCGAGCGCATGCCGCTCGGCGTCTCGCTGCGCGACTACGCGACCCGCCTCTTCATGGCCCTCAGCTCGGGCATCCGCTCGGCGCTGCCGGTCATCGCGGTCTGCGCCGCGGCGGGCGTCATCACCTCGGTCATCGCCAAGACCGGGCTCGGCCAGATCCTCTCGGAGCTGCTCGTCGCCGCTGCGGACGCGCTGTCCTTCAACCAGGCCTCGCTCATCGTCCTGTCGGCGCTCTTCTCGGCGGTCGCGATCCTCGTGCTGGGTCTCGCGGTGCCGGTGACGGCGTCCTTCATCCTCAGCTGGGTGATCATCGGGCCGGCGCTCATCACGCTCGGCGTCGAGGCCCCTCAGGTCGCGATGTTCATCTTCTACTACGCGGTCCTGTCGGAGGTGTCGCCGCCGACAGCCCTGGCGGCGGTCGCCTCGGCGGCCATCACCGGAGGACGCGTCATCCCCACGATGATGCAGGCCTGCAAGTACACGCTCCCGGCCTTCCTCGCCCCGATGGCCTTCGTCGTCACCGACAACGGCGCGCTGCTCATCGCCGAGGGCGACCTCCTCGACATCGCGTGGGCCTTCGTCGTCGCCGGGTGCGCGGTCGCGGCGCTCGCCATCGCCACCACGGGCTGGGTGCTCGGGCCGACGACGAAGCTCGAGCGGGCCCTGTGCGTGCCGGCGGCCCTGCTGCTGCTCTACCTCGTGCCGCTCTCCATCGCCATCGGCTTCGCGCTGCTCGCCCTGGCCCTCGTCATCCACGTCGTGCGGATCCGATCCGGCAGGGGCCGACCGGCCCCGACCGGCGACCGCGCCGACGAGCCGACTCCGGCCACCTGAACCTCCCGACACCCGATCACCGTCGATCACCCAACAGAGAGAAGTCCTGACATGCGCATCACCACCATCACCGGCGCCGCCGCCGTCGCCGCCCTGCTGCTCAGCTCGTGCGGAGGCCAGCAGGACCGCAGCGCCTCCAACGGCGCGGACGAGTCGAGCTGCGACGCGGGCCAGGGCCGTCTGAACATCGCCACCGGCAACTCCACCGGCGTCTACTACGTGGTCGGCGGCGGGCTGGCCAAGCTCGTCAACGACGAGACCGAGCTGCGGGCCACCTCGGCCGAGACCGGCGCCTCCGTGCAGAACATCGAGCAGGTCGTCGCCGGCGACTACGACATCGGCTTCTCGCTCGCCGACTCCGCCGCCGACGCCGTCAACGGCAAGGGCGACTTCAAGGAGAAGCAGAGCATCCGCACCCTCGGTCGGATCTACTCCAACTACACCCACGTCGTGGTCAGCGAGTCCTCGGGCATCGACTCCGTCGAGGACTTCAAGGGCAAGCGCATCTCGACCGGCTCGCCCAAGTCGGGCACCGAGGTCATCGCCAACCGCCTCATCGAGACCGCCGGTCTCGACCTCGGCGACGTCAAGCGCCAGCGCCTCGACCTCACGAAGACCGTCGACGGCATGAAGGACGGCTCGATCGACGGCCTCGTGTGGTCCGGCGGTCTGCCGACCCCCGCCGTCACCGACCTCTTCACCTCGATGGGTGACAAGGTGAAGTTCATCGACGTGACCGACCAGCTCAAGGACATGCAGGCCGTCAACGAGGTCTACGAGGAGGCGACGATCCCCGCCGCCACCTACGAGCTCGACGAGGACGTCCCGACGATCGCCGTGCCGAACGTGCTCGTCGTGCGCGAGGACATGCCCGCCAACATGGCGTGCGCCCTCACCTCGCTCATGGTCGACAAGAAGGACGAGCTCGTGAAGGTCCACCCGGCCGCGAAGGAGATCGACCCGAAGACGATGAGCGAGACCGGCCCGATCCCGCTGCACGACGGCTCGGAGCGCGCGCTCGAGGACAAGAGCTGACCGCCGTGACCCAGACGAAGGAGCACCACCAGTGAGCACCCGCGCCCAGACCCCCCTCGGGCTCTTCGGGACCGACCACCTCATCGTCGAGGAGGAGCGCGACATCCGTGACACGGTGCGCCGCTTCGTCGACGACCGGATCCGCCCGGAGATCGCGGGCTGGTTCGAGTCGGGGCAGATCCCCGCCCGTGACCTCGCCCGCGAGCTGGGCTCGCTCGGGGTGCTCGGCATGCACCTCGAGGGCTACGGCTGCGCCGGCACGAGCGCGACCGCGTACGGCCTCGCGTGCATGGAGCTCGAGGCGGGGGACTCGGGGCTGCGCTCCCTCGTCTCCGTGCAGGGCTCGCTGGCGATGTACGCCATCTGGAAGCACGGGTCGCAGGAGCAGAAGGAGCAGTGGCTTCCGCGGATGGCCTCCGGCGAGGCCATCGGCTGCTTCGGCCTCACCGAGCCCGACTTCGGGTCCGACCCCGGCGGCATGCGCACGAGGGCCGTGCGCGACGGGGACGACTGGGTCCTCGACGGCGCGAAGATGTGGATCACCAACGGGTCGATCGCCGACGTCGCCGTCGTGTGGGCGCAGGCCGAGGGCACGATCCGCGGCTTCGTCGTGCCGACCGACACCCCCGGTTTCAGCGCGCCGGAGATCAAGCGCAAGGTCTCGCTGCGGGCGAGCGTCACCTCCGAGCTCGTGCTCGAAGGGGTCCGTCTGCCCGCCGACGCCGTGCTGCCGGAGGTGACCGGGCTGTCGGGGCCGCTGTCCTGCCTCAACGAGGCCCGCTTCGGCATCGTCTTCGGCTCGCTGGGTGCGGCGCGCGACTGCCTCGAGTCGGCCTTGACCTACAGCGCGGACCGGTCGATCTTCGACCGCCCCCTCTCGGCCTACCAGCTGACCCAGGCCAAGCTCGCCGACATGACCCTCGAGCTCGGCAAGGGCATGCTCCTCGCCCTGCACCTCGGGCGGCTCAAGGACGAGGGCCAGCTGCGCCACGAGCAGGTCTCTCTCGGCAAGCTCAACAACGTGCGCGAGGCGATCGCCATCGCCCGCGAGGCGCGCACGATCCTCGGCGCCGCCGGCATCACCCTCGAGCACCCGGTGATGCGGCACGCGAACAACCTCGAGTCGGTCCTCACCTACGAGGGCACGAGCGAGGTGCACCAGCTGATCATCGGCCGGGCGCTCACCGGCGAGGCAGCCTTCCGGTGACCGACGAGCTCGCCCCCGGGGCCCTCGCGGGGGTCCGCGTCGCCGACTTCGGCCGGGTGCTCGCCGCGCCGTACGCGACGATGCTCCTCGCCGACCTCGGGGCCGAGGTCGTCAAGGTCGAGCGCCCCGGGGTGGGCGACGAGACCCGCTCGTGGGGCCCGCCGTGGTCCGACGAGGGGGAGTCGACGTACTTCCTGTCGGTCAACCGCAACAAGGAGTCACGGGCGGTCGACCTCGGCAGCTCCCAGGGCCGGGAGGAGGCGCTGGCGCTCGTCGCGAGCTGCGACGTCGTCGTCGACAACTTCCGCGCCGGCACGATGGACCGCCTGGGTCTGGGGCCCGACGAGCTGCTCGCCCGTCACCCCGGTCTCGTCGTGTGCTCCGTCACCGGCTTCGGCTCCGGCGAGGGTGCTCACCTGCCCGGGTACGACCTCGTCGTGCAGGCGGTCGGCGGGCTCATGTCGGTCACCGGGTCGCCCGAGTCGGGCCCGACGAAGGTGGGTGTCGCGCTCGTCGACGTCATCACCGGGCTGCACGCGGTGACCGGCATCCTCGCGGCGCTGCGGCACCGTGACCGCACGGGTGAGGGCCAGCGGGTCGAGGTCAACCTGCTGTCCTCGCTGCTCTCGGCGATGGTCAACCAGTCCTCCGCGCACGCGGTCACCGGCCAGGTGCCGCAGGCGATGGGCAACGTCCACCCGAGCATCGCGCCGTACGAGGTCCTGCGGACCGCGGACCGCCCGCTCGCCGTCGCAGCGGCGAACGACAAGCTCTTCGGGCTGCTGGCGAAGGGGGTGGGCCGCCCGGCTCTCGCGCAGGACGAGCGCTTCGCGCGCAACAGCGACCGCGTCGCCCACCGCCAGGTGCTCGTGGCCGAGCTCGAGGACGTGCTGCGCGAGCAGCCCGCGGACCACTGGTTCGAGGTGCTCTCGCAGCTCGGAGTGCCGTGCGGGCCGATCAACGACCTCGGTCAGGCCTTCGCGCTCGCCGACCGGCTCGGCCTGGCGCCGGTCCACGAGGTCACCGAGCCCGGTCGGGCGCCGATGCCCACCGTGGCCCACCCGATCACGCTGTCGCGGACCCCGGCGACCTACCGGACCCCGCCGCCGCGCCTGCCGAGCTGACCCAGCACGGGTCGAGGCGATCCACGCCGACGAGGTCGCCGCGGATCACCTCGACCCGTTCGTGCCGGCTGGTCGCGTCAGTTGCTGTAGGTCGGCACGTCGGCGATCTGCGTGCTCGCGAGACGCCCGCTCGGCTGGTAGCCATCCTTGAGGAACCCGTCGCGGTCGTAGTAGGCGTAGATCTTGCCCGCAGCCGAGATGCCGAGCATGGCCTCACCCGTACCGCCGCAGTTGCCGGTCGAGACCGCCTTGAAGCCGGCGAAGCCGGAGGGGCGCATCACCGTGCGGGTCGCGGTGTCCTTGGCGAAGGAGGTCTTGACCCGCTCGAGGCTGCCGCTGGAGGTGGAGGCGACGAGGGTGTCGCCGTAGCTCGACCACGCCGACAGGGCGATCGTCTGCACGTCGCCGAAGGCCGTGGAGAGCGTCGTCCCGTCGACGAGCGAGCCGGTGCTCGAGACGTCGTAGCGTCGCAGCTTGTCGCCGATGACGGCGTACACGACGCCCGAGCCGGCGGAGAGCGCCCGGGCCTTCGACCAGCCGCTGAGGACGGTGCGACGCGTCGTGCGCATGACGCCCCCGTCGGACCAGTCGCGCACGACGTGCTGGACCGTGCCACCGGGGCTCACCGCGTAGCCCTCGAGCCGGATTCCCGTCCGGGTCTCCTGGCTCGTGCGGACGACCTGGGCGATCGGCACGTAGCTGAGGCGGCCCGACTCCGTCTCGGGGAAGGCGAAGCGCACACGGCTCCCGCTCAGACCCATCTCCGAGTACATGCGGTCGTCCTGGAGGTAGGACGCGAAAGCCCAGCAGCTCGAGGGGATGCCGGCGATCGAGGCCGACGCAGAGCCCCCAGCCACGCGGGGTGCACCGGGGACGACAGGGGCCGCGGTCGCGCTGCCCGCGGTGGCGAGAGCGGCGGCGGCGGCGAGCAGGCCGGCGGCGGCGCTGCGGAGGTGGCGGGGCATGGAGCATCCGTTTCGTGTGGAGGGGGTGGGCCGACGAGGGCTCGCCGGATGCTAGGCGGACGACGGGGTGCGTGGCTCCCCCTTCGCCATCGCGGTGACGCGATCGTGACCTCGAGGCGGCCCGGGAGGGCATGCTGGACCCATGCGAGCGATCTGGAAGGGTGCGGTCTCCTTCGGGCTGGTCAACGTCCCCGTGCGGCTGTACTCCGCGACCGAGAACCACGACGTGCAGTTCCGTCAGGTGCACGTCGCCGACGGCGGGCGCATCCGCTACAAGCGCGTCTGCAGCATCGACGGCGACGAGGTCGCCTACGACGACATCGCGAAGGGGTACGAGACCGAGGACGGCGAGATGGTCGTCCTCACCGACGAGGACTTCGCCGACCTGCCGACGCGCAGCAGCAAGGAGATCAGCGTCGAGAAGTTCGTGCCGAGCGACCAGATCGACCCCATCTACTTCGACAAGACGTACTACCTCGAGCCCGACAAGTCCGCGGTCAAGCCCTACGTCCTGCTGCGCGACGCGCTCGAGGGCGAGGACCGCATGGCCGTCGCGACGGTCGCGATCCGCACCCGGATGACCCTCGCCGTGCTCCGCGTGCGCGAGGGCATGATCGTCATGCAGACGATGCTGTGGCCGGACGAGGTGCGCGACGCCGGGGCCTTCGGCGACCTCGGCGCGGACGAGAAGGCCACCGAGAAGGAGATGTCGATGGCGCAGGTCCTCATCGACCAGCTCGCCGACGACTTCGAGCCCGACGACTACGAGGACGACTACGCGCTCGCCGTCAAGGAGCTGGTCCGGGCCAAGGTCGAGGGTGGCGAGGTCAAGGCCGCCCCCGAGGAGGAGGACGAAGGGGGCGAGGTCGTCGACCTGCTCGCGGCGCTCGCGAAGTCGGTCGAGCGGGCCAAGACCCGGCGCGGCGAGTCATCGTCGGCCACGGGCTCCGACGGCGGGTCGAAGGACAGCAGCGAGTCGGGCGCGAAGGGCTCCGGCGCGAAGAAGACCACGGCGAAGAAGACGACCGCGAAGAAGAGTGCCGCGAAGAAGGCCCCGGCGAAGAAGACCGCTGCCAAGACCACCACCAGCAAGAGCACCGCCAAGAAGTCGGCGCCGAAGAAGAAGGCCGGCTGAGGTGCCCGAGGGGCACACCCTGGCGCGCATCGCCGGCGCGCTCGACGCCGCCTTCGCCGGCAGCGAGGTCCAGGTCAGCTCACCGCAGGGCCGCTTCGCCGCGGGCGCCGAGCTGCTCGACGGGGGAGTGGTGCGCGAGGCCCGATCGCACGGCAAGCAGCTCTTCGTCGAGGTCGAGCCCCCGGGGTCGCCCGAGCCGCGGGTGCTCCACGTGCACCTCGGTCTCATCGGCACCTTCACCATCGACGAGGTCGCCTTCGTCGGCGAGAAGCCGGTCGTCGGGCAGGTGCGCTGCCGCATCGAGGGCGAGGGCCACGTCGCCGACCTGCGCGGCCCGATGGTGTGCGCCGTCATCACGCCGGAGGAGGAGGCGGGCATCCGCGACCGGCTCGGGCCGGACCCCCTTCGCGAGGACTCGGGCGAGCGCGGGTGGGAGCGGGTCACCCGCTCGCGCAAGGAGGTCGCCGCGCTCCTCATGGACCAGTCCGTCGTCGCGGGGATCGGCAACGTCTACCGCTGCGAGGTCCTCTTCCGTCACCGCGTCGACCCGGCGACACCCGGTCGCGCCCTGGCCCGCGACACGTGGGACGCGATCTGGGCGGACCTGCGCCGCCTCATGCCGCTCGGCGTCGTCACCGGGCGGATCGTCACCCGCGAGGACCAGGTCGAGGTCGTCGAGGAGGCGATGGCGAAGGGGGAGACCCCTCACCTCACCGAGCGCACCTCGTACGTCTACCGGCGCACCGGCGAGCCCTGCCGGGCGTGCGGCACACCGGTGAGCATGCGCGACCTCGCCGGTCGCAAGCTCTACTGGTGCACGGTCTGCCAGACCGGCACCTGAGCGGGCTCAGGCGCTGCCGGGACGCTCGAGCCGGATGACCTCGGGCGGCAGGCCCCACTCGTCGCGGCCCAGGCGCGACATCGGCCGCAGCGCCTCCATCGTCGGGCGCCCGTCCTCGAGGGCGTCGGTGCGCACGGTGACCGCGACGACGCTGCCGAGCACGAGATGGCTGTCGCCGAGCTTGATGCTCGAGTGCAGCCGGCACTCCACCGAGGCCGCGGACCCGGCGACGCGGGGCACGGGCACGAGGTCGCTCGGCTCGAGGGCGATGCCGAGCTCCTGCGCCTCGTCGGCCTCGGGGTCGAAGGGGGCGCTGCTCGCGTTCGCCAGGTCGCGCTGGTCCTCGCCGACGACGCTGACGACGAAGTGGCCGGTCGCGAGCACGTTGCGCAGCGTGTCCTTGCGCCCCACGGAGGTGAAGCTGATGACCGGCGGTCGCGCGCACGCGACGGAGAAGAAGGAGTGCGGTGCGAGGTTGCCGACCCCGTCCGCGCCCACGGTGCTGATCCACGCGATCGGGCGGGGCACGACGACCGAGGTGAGCAGGTCGTAGGCGTCGGTCGCCGGGTCGCTGACGTCGAAGACGGTGCGCATGGTCAGACGCTACGACGGGGCTGTGGAGGATCTCGCGCGGGATGCCCGCTCAGCCGCTAGGTTTCGCGCCATGTCGACCACGCCGCCGCTCGGGGTGCCGCTCGCGCGACCTCTGCCCGGCCTCACGGTCCGCCCTCCGGGTCGGGTCCTCCTCGCCGCCGTGGTGTCGCTCGCGGTCCTGTGGACCGCTGTCCGGGTGGGCGCGGCCGTCGCCCGCCTCGTCTCGCTCCGCGCGATCGAGCGGTGGGTCGTCGACGGCGGGGGCGAGCCGATGGTGGCGGTGACGACGGTCGACAGCTGGGTGCCCGCTGCCGTCGAGGCGTGCCTGCTGGTCGTCCTGTGGGCGTGCACCTCGGTGTGGCTCGCGCGCTCACGACGCGTCTGCGACGCGATGGCGCCGACGACGCACTCGCTGTCCCGGCCGTGGGCCTGGTGGGCATGGGTGACGCCCGTCGTCTGCTGGTGGTTCCCCTTCCGGTACGTCCGTGACGTGCTCCGGGCGGTCGGCGAGCGGCCGCGCCGGCTCCTCGCCTGGTGGTGGGCCGCCTGGCTCGTGGTCGTCGTCGTCGACACCGCGGGCCTGTGGCTCGTCGACGAGCAGCCCACCGTCGAGTCGCTGGTCCTCGCGGCCCGGCTCGACCTCGTCGCCGGTCTCGCGCTCGCCGTCGCCCTCGTGCCGTGGCTCGTCCTCGTGCGCCGGGTGGCCTCCGGGACCGGGCGTCTGGCAGCCGCCGGGCTCGCCGGTCCTGTCCGCTGACAGCGAACACGCGGACCCGCCGTCCCCCGGCGGAACAGGGGAGCACCCGGTGACGTTGTGCAGTGCAGATCGACTCGACCCCCTCCTGGGTGCGGACGCACCGGGGATCTGGGGCAGAGCCAGTTAGCATTTCAGGCAGCCAAGCCAGAAGGGGTGTCCCCATGTTCGAACGGTTCACAGACCGAGCCCGGCGCGTGGTCGTGCTCGCCCAGGAGGAGGCCCGCCTCCTCAACCACAACTACATCGGGACCGAGCACATTCTCCTCGGACTCATCCACGAGGGCGAGGGAGTCGCCAGCAAGGCGCTCGAGTCCCTCGGCATCTCGCTCGAGCAGGTCCGCGAGCAGGTGCAGGACATCATCGGCCCGGGTCAGCAGGCCCCCAGCGGCCACATCCCCTTCACCCCGCGGGCCAAGAAGGTCCTCGAGCTCTCGCTGCGCGAGGCGCTCCAGCTGGGTCACAACTACATCGGCACGGAGCACATCCTCCTCGGCCTCATCCGTGAGGGCGAAGGGGTGGCCGCCCAGGTCCTCGTCAAGCTCGGCGCCGACCTCGGTCGCGTCCGTCAGACGGTCATCCAGCTCATCTCGGGCTACCAGGGTGGCTCGAAGGAGGGCGCCGCGGCCGGTGCCGGCGTCGGCGCAGGTCCCGCCGAGGGCCAGCCCGCGGGCTCGCTCGTGCTCGACCAGTTCGGTCGCAACCTCACGCAGGCCGCCCGTGACGGCGGTCTCGACCCGGTCATCGGGCGTGAGAAGGAGATCGAGCGGGTCATGCAGGTGCTCTCGCGCCGCACGAAGAACAACCCCGTCCTCATCGGCGAGCCCGGCGTCGGCAAGTCCGCCGTCGTCGAGGGCCTGGCCCAGGACATCGTGCGCGGCGACGTGCCCGAGCCGCTCAAGGACAAGCAGCTCTACACCCTCGACCTCGGCTCGCTCGTCGCGGGCAGCCGGTACCGCGGTGACTTCGAGGAGCGCCTGAAGAAGGTGCTCAAGGAGATCAAGACCCGCGGCGACATCATCCTCTTCATCGACGAGATCCACACCCTCGTCGGTGCGGGTGCCGCCGAGGGCGCGATTGACGCCGCGAGCATCCTCAAGCCGATGCTCGCCCGTGGCGAGCTGCAGACCATCGGCGCGACGACGCTCGAGGAGTACCGCAAGCACATCGAGAAGGACTCGGCCCTGGAGCGTCGCTTCCAGCCGATCCAGGTCGCCGAGCCCTCGCTGGCGCACGCCATCGAGATGCTCAAGGGCCTGCGCGACCGGTACGAGGCGCACCACAAGGTGACCATCACCGACGCCGCGATCGTCGGCGCCGTGACGATGGCCGACCGGTACGTCAACGACCGCTTCCTGCCGGACAAGGCGATCGACCTCATCGACGAGGCGGGCGCGCGCTTGCGCATCCGTCGGATGACCGCGCCGCCGGACCTCAAGGAGTTCGACGAGAAGATCGCCGGCGTGCGGATGGAGAAGGAGTCGGCCATCGACGGCCAGGACTTCGAGCTCGCCGCCCGCCTGCGGGACGACGAGAAGACCCTGCTGCGCGAGAAGGCCAAGCGTGAGGAGGAGTGGAAAGCCGGCGACATGGACGTCGTCGCCGAGGTCGACGAGGAGCTCATCGCCGAGGTGCTCGCCGCCTCGACCGGCATCCCCGTCTTCAAGCTCTCCGAGGAGGAGTCCTCGCGGCTGCTCAACATGGAGGCCGAGCTCCACAAGCGCGTCGTCGGCAACGACGAGGCGATCAAGGGTCTCTCGCAGGCGATCCGTCGCACCCGCGCCGGTTTGAAGGACCCGCGTCGCCCCGGTGGCTCGTTCATCTTCGCCGGCCCCACGGGCGTCGGCAAGACCGAGCTCGCCAAGGCGCTCGCCGAGTTCCTCTTCGGCGACGAGGACAGCCTCATCACCCTCGACATGTCGGAGTACTCCGAGAAGCACACGGTCAGCCGTCTCTTCGGCAGCCCGCCCGGGTACGTCGGCTACGACGAGGGCGGTCAGCTCACGGAGAAGGTGCGCCGCAAGCCCTTCTCGGTGGTCCTCTTCGACGAGGTCGAGAAGGCGCACCCGGAGATCTTCAACAGCCTGCTGCAGGTGCTCGAGGACGGCCGTCTGACCGACAGCCAGGGCCGCATGGTCGACTTCAAGAACACCGTCATCATCATGACGACCAACCTCGGTACCCGGGACATCTCCAAGGGCACCATGGGCTTCGCCCCCGGCAACGACGGCCGGACCGACTACGAGCGGATGAAGGCCAAGGTCACCGACGAGCTCAAGCAGCACTTCCGTCCGGAGTTCCTCAACCGCGTCGACGACACCATCGTCTTCCCGCAGCTGAGCCAGGACGAGATCGTCGAGATCGTCGACCTGGAGATCGCCAAGCTCGACGTGCGGCTCAAGGACAAGGACATGGGCATCGAGCTCACGCCCGCGGCCAAGGCCCTGCTCGCCAAGCGCGGCTACGACCCGGTCCTCGGCGCCCGCCCGCTCAAGCGGACGATCCAGCGCGAGATCGAGGACGTGCTGTCCGAGAAGATCCTCTACGGCGAGATCGGCTCCGGCGAGATCGTCGGCGTCGACGTCGAGGGCGAGGGCAAGGAGGCGCGGTTCACCTTCACCGGTGCGCCGAAGGCCACCGCCATCGACCTGCCGATCACGGTCGGCGGCGAGAGCGACCCCGGCTCGGAGTGATCCCCGCCTGACCCCATGACGAAGGGGGCGACGCACCACGGTGCGTCGCCCCCTTCGTCGTCCTCGGGACCCCTCGCCGGTCGAGGTGGGACGAAGGAGCCTCGAGACCACCCGCCGACCCTTCGCTGGTCGAGGTGCGACGGAGGAGCCTCGAGACCACTCAGGGTCAGGTCGGGGGAGACCAGCGGGGGTCGCGGCCGATGAAGGCGAGGAAGCGCTCCTGCTCGCTCGCGCCCTCCGGCTCGGGGCGCCGCTCGCCGTACTGCCCCGAGCCCCGGATCATCGGCTCCATGGAGAGCATCCCCGCGTGCGCCTCGCGCACGAAGTCCGGGTCGATGGTGTCGTCCTGACCGCTCGAGCGCGCGAGGTCCCAGGAGTGCATGACGACGTCGGGCGTGTAGTACGTGTCGACGAGGCGCTCGAGCGGCAGGGTGCCCAGGTGCTCCTGGGTGACCTCCTGCCCGGCCCGCCCCGGGTCGTCGAGGAGGCCCTGCACCTGCCCCCGCACGTGCTCCCACGCGGCGGTGGGGTCGTCCTGCGCCGACGGCCCCGGGTCGAGGGCGACCCCGCAGCCGGCGAGCATGCCCGGCAGCCAGGTCGTCAGGTGCTCGACGACGTCGCGCGCCCGCCACTGGTCCACGGGCGTCGGCGCCGACCAGTCGGTGGTGCCGCCCACGAGTGCCGAGAAGCGCTCGGCGGCGGTGCGGAAACGGTCGGCAGCGGTGTCGCTCATGTCGTCCTCGTCTGCGGGTGCGCCGGCTCAGAGCCGCTTGCGCATCTGCTGCATCTGCTCGATCTGCTTGGTCTGCGTGACGTTGATGTCGTCGGCGAGCTCGCCGGTGCGCTCGTCCATGCCCTTCTCCCCGTGGGTGTCGCACATCGTCAGCGCGCCCTTGTGGTGGGCGACCATGAGGTCGAGGTACTGACGGTCGAGCTCGGTGCCGCTCGCGTTCTCCAGCGCGGTGAGCTGCTGCTGTGTCGCCATGCCGGGCATCGAGTGGTGGGAGCCGTGCTGGGTGACGAGCTTGGGGTTCTTGGCCTCGGGCGGCACCTCCTCGCCCCACGAGCGCAGGGTCGTGGCCATGCCCTCCATCTCCGGCTTCTGCTCGTCAGCGATGCGGCTGGCGATGCCCTTGACCTTGCTGTCGGTGAGCCGCCCCTTGACGATGTCGCTCATGACGATGGCCTGCGCGTGGTGGCTGATCATGTCGGTGAGGAAGGTGACGTCGGCGTCGTTGTGCGAGACCGACGGGGTGGCGATCGCGTCGCTGCCGGTGAGCGTCGAGTTCGGCTGACCGGGGGTGCCCGGCTCGAGGACGGGCGCGTCGGGGGAGGTCGCCGACGCCGTCGGCACGGGCTCGGTGTCGCCGCCCGAGCAGCCGGCGAGAGCCAGGGCGAGGGCGGACGCGATCGCTGTCGTTCGGAGGCTGCGCACGAGCCGACGGTAACCGGGGCTGGGGTGCTCTGCGAAGGGGTGGCGGCATCTTCGCGCCGCGCGACCGGGGGTCTTGACCCAACGCTGACCCATCCCTGACCTTCGTCACCTTTCGGCCGACTCACAGGTCAGGAGAGGCTGAGCGAACCTTGAAGACCCGTCCAAGGGCCGCCACCCTCGTTCGGGAGCCACCGAGCGGAGGAAACATGCGTAAGCCACTACTGGCCATCGCTGCGGCAGCAGCCCTGGTCACCTCGGGCGCCGGCGCCGCACTAGCCGTCGGACCCGATGACCGGGTCGGCGTGTCCGGCACCGACCTCAAGACCGATGAGATCGGGCGCAGCGCCAACGTCAAGCACCTCGCCAACATCGCCCCTTCGGGCGTGCTGGCGCAGGGGGTCGGGACCGACCTGGCCTTCCAGGACGACAAGGCCTTCGTCGGCAACTACGACGGCTTCTCGATCATCGACATCCGTAACCCCAAGAAGCCCAAGACGATCGTCCAGGTCAGCTGCCCCGGCAGCCAGAACGACATCTCCGTCTCCGGCGACCTGCTCTACCTCTCGACCGACTCCTCTCGCAGCGACGACTCCTGCGCCTCGACGTCGCAGTCCGCGACGATCAAGGAGAGCTGGGAGGGCATCAAGATCTTCGACATCTCCGACGTGAAGAACCCGAAGTACATCAAGTCCGTCGAGACCGCCTGCGGGTCGCACACCCACACGCTCGTGCCGGGCAAGGGCAAGAACAACAAGACCGACTACCTCTACGTGTCGAGCTACTCGCCGCGTGACACCTTCCCGGACTGCAAGACGCCGCACGACCTCATCTCCATCGTCAAGGTCGACACGAAGAACCCCACCTCGGCCGCGGTCATCGCCACGCCGAACCTCTTCCCCGACGGCGGCAACCCCGGTGGCCCCGGCCCGACCCCGATCGCGAGCCGCTCGGCCACGACCGGCTGCCACGACATCACCGCGCTGCCGCACAAGGACCTCGCGGCCGGCGCGTGCATGGGTGACGGCATCATCATGGACATCGAGAACCCCGAGAAGCCGCGGGTCATCGAGCGCGTCCGTGACGACGAGAACTTCGCCTTCTGGCACTCGGCCACCTTCAACGCCGACGCCTCCAAGGTGATCTTCACCGACGAGCTCGGTGGTGGCGGCGCCGCCACCTGCAACGCGGCCATCGGCCCGAACCGTGGCGCGAACGCGATCTACGACATCTCGAAGTACGGCCGTCTCGACTTCAAGTCGTACTACAAGATCGACCGCCACCAGGGCCCGACGGAGAACTGCGTCGCGCACAACGGCTCGATCATCCCCGTCGCCGGGCGCGACCTCATGGTCCAGTCCTGGTACCAGGGCGGCGTGAGCATCTGGGACTTCACGGACTCCGAGAACCCCGAGGAGCTCGGCTACTTCGAGCGCGGTCCGCTCCCCGAGGGCGCCGGCACCGGCGGCACGTGGTCGACGTACTACTACAACGGCCACATGTACTCCTCGGACATCGCCCGTGGCTTCGACGTCCTCAAGTGGGTCGACCCGTCGACCAAGAAGATCGACAAGCAGATCATGGACGAGCTCAACGTCCAGAGCCAGCCGAAGTACAAGGTCCGCTGAGCCCCGCTCGGCGAGACGATCACTGACGCGAAGGGGGCGTCCCGGCCAGGTGCCGGGGCGCCCCCTTCGTCGCGCCCTGCGGCGCCGAGGACGGCCCCGGCCGCGCGTACATTGGGCCGGTGCCCAGCCAGCCCGAGATCCGTCGCGCCCGAACCCCCGACGTCCGCGCCATCCGCGACCTCGTCGCCCCGCTCGCCGAGAGCCGGGTGCTCGTGAGCAAGGACGCCGTCGCCTACTTCGAGGGCATCCAGGAGTTCCGCGTCGCCGAGATCGACGGCGTCGTCGTCGGCTGCGGGGCGCTGCACGTCATGTGGGAGGACCTCGCCGAGATCCGCACGCTCGCCGTCTCGCGCGACCACCTCGGGCACGGCGTCGGCGGGACGCTGCTGCGGGCGCTGCTCGAGGACGCCCGCGAGATCGGGGTCGAGCGGATCTTCTGCCTCACCTTCGAGACCGACTTCTTCACCCGGCACGGCTTCACCGAGATCGAGGGCCGCGCGGTCGACCCGGAGGTCTACGCGGAGCTGCTGCGCTCCTACGACGAGGGCGTCGCCGAGTTCCTCGACCTCGAGCGGGTCAAGCCGAACACCCTGGGCAACACCCGGATGCTCCGTCAGCTCTGAGGTCCTGGGTAGGTTGGCGCGATGAGCACCGACGCGCAGCCGATCCGTCACGTCGTCGTCATGGGGGTGTCCGGCGCCGGGAAGACCACCCTCGCCGAGGGGGTCGTCGCCGCGACCGGCTGGGCCTTCCTCGAGGGCGACCGGCTGCACCCCGAGGCCAACATCGCGAAGATGGCTGACGGCCACCCGCTGACCGACGAGGACCGCTGGCCGTGGCTGCGGGCGATCGGGGAGTGGATCAGCGACCGCGAGGCGAAGGGGGAGAGCGCGGTCATCGCGTGCTCGGCGCTCAAGCGCTCCTACCGCGACCTCCTGCGCGAGGGGCGCGAGCACGTCGAGTTCTTCCTCCTCGACGTCCCCGAGGAGGAGCTGTACCGGCGGCTCGAGACCCGCGAGGGCCACTACATGAAGGCGTCGATGCTGCGCTCCCAGCTCGACACGCTCGAGCCCTTCGGGGCGGACGAGCCCGCACGCACCCTGCGCTCCGACGGCGACGAGGACGAGGCCCTGCGCGAGACCCTCGAGCTGCTCGGGCTGCCCGAGCAGCCGGCTCACACGGGCAGCCGGTAGCCCTCGCCGTCGGGCTCGACGAGCCCGTCCTCGACGAGACCGGCGAGGCAGCGGTCCACCTTCGCCGGGTCCTGCGGCCATACCTGCGCGACCTGCTCGCGGCTCACCGAGCCGGTGCTCTCCCGCAGGAGCTGCACGACCCGCCCGCGCACCTGCCGGTCGGTGCCGTGCCACGCCTGACCGCGCCGCACGGGTCCGTCGTGGGCCGGTGACCCCGCCCGGCGCCAGGCGCACAGGTCGCTCACCGGGCACTCCTCGCAGCGCGGGGCGCGGGCCGTGCACACGAGCGCCCCGAGCTCCATGACCGCGGCGTTCCACGCGTTGGCGTCGTCCGTCTCGGGCGGCATCGCGCTCGCGGCGAGCCGGGCCTCGTGCGCGGTGAGGGCAGGAGCGGCCTGGGCGTCCCCCTCGAGCGCCCGGGCGATCACCCGGCGCACGTTCGTGTCGACGACGACCTCGGGCAGGCCGTGGGCGAAGGACGCCACGGCGGCCGCGGTGTAGGCGCCCACCCCGGGCAGGGCGAGGAGGTCCTGCGGGCTCGTGGGCACCTCGCCGTCGTGCCGCTCGACCATGGCGACCGCCGCCTCGCGCAGCCGCAGCGCGCGGCGCGGGTAGCCCAGCCGCCCCCACAGCCGCACCGCGTCGCCGGGACCAGCGGCTGCCAGGTCGGCGGGCGTCGGCCACCGACGCATCCACTCCTGCCAGATCGGCACCACCCGGGCGACCGGGGTCTGCTGCGACATCACCTCGGAGACGAAGACCTCCCAGGGCGTCGTGCCGGGTGCCCGCCACGGCAGGTCGCGGGCGTGCTCGTCGAACCAGCTCAGCACCCGTCGGTGGACGTGCGCCAGCTCGGTCTCAGCGGTGCTCACGACGGACCTCGCCCCCGACCGGGTCAGACGTAGCGCTCGAGGATGGAGGTCTCGGCCAGGCGAGACAGCCCCTCGCGCACGAGGCGGGCGCGGCCCTCGCCGACGCCCTCGACGGTCATGAGGTCGTCGATGCCGGCGGCGAGCAGGCGCTGCAGCCCGCCGAACTGGTGGACGAGGCGCTCGATGATCAGGCCCGGCAGACGGGGGACCTTCGACAGGATGCGGAAGCCGAGCGGGCTGACCGTCGCGTCGAGGTTCTCGCCGACGATGGAAAAGCCGAGGGTCTTCGCGCACGCGCCGAGGTCGAGCAGCGCCGTCGGGTCGAGCGCGGCGAGCGAGGCCATCATCTCCTCGACCGTCGGCGGGTTCGAGGCGCTCGGCGCGTAGTCGCGCGCGACCCACATGAGGTCGTCCTGCAGGCCGGCGGTGAGCTCCTCGAGCTGGAGGGTGAGCAGACGACCCTCGGTGCCCAGCTCGACGACGTAGCTCTCGATCTCCTCGCTGATGCGGCGCACCATCTCGAGGCGCTGCAGCACCGAGGCGACGTCGCGGACCGTGACGAGGTCCTCGATCTCGAGCGCCGAGAGGGTGCTCGTCACCTCGTCGAGCCGGGCCTTGTAGCGCTCGAGGGTCTGCAGGGCCTGGTTGGCGTACGACACGAGCTCGGAGGCGGGCTTGACGACGTGGCGACGTCCGCCGACGTAGAGCGCGATGATGCGCATCGACTGGCTCACCGAGACGACGGGGTGACCGGTCTGGCGGGCGACCCGCTCGGCGGTGCGGTGCCGGGTGCCGGACTCCTGTGTCTCGATGCTCGGGTCGGGCAGCAGCTGGGTGCCGGCCCGCAGGATGCGGTTGGAGCCGCGGTCGAGGACGATCGCGCCGTCCATCTTGGCCAGCTCACGCAGACGCGTCGAGGAGAACTCGATGTCGAGGGGGAATCCGCCGGTCGCGATCTGCTCGACGACCCGGTCGTGACCGAGGACGACGAGGGCCCCGGTGTTGCCGCGCAGGATGCGCTCGAGGCCGTCGCGCAGCTCGGTGCCGGGCGCGACCGCGGCCAGGGTCGCCCGGAGCAGGTCGTCGTCGTGGTCGGACACGAGCGTGAGTCTAGGTCCCCGCGGGTGCGCTCGCCGACGAGCGCGAGCGGGCCTGCTCGATGGCGCTCGAGAGGTCGCTCACCTCGACGACCTCCATCCGGGGCGGGGGCGTGCTGTCGGCGAGCGCCCCCACCGGCACGAGCGCCGTCGTGAAGCCCAGGCGCGAGGCCTCGAGGAGACGGCGGGACACCCCGACGGCCGGTCGCACCTCGCCCGAGAGCCCGACCTCGCCGAGCGCGAGCAGGGTGTGCGGCAGGGGCCGGTCCTGGACGGCGCTCGCGATGGCCAGGGCGACGGCGAGGTCGCTCGACGGCTCGGTGATGCGCACCCCGCCGACGGTGCTCACGTAGGTGTCGGCACGCCCGACGGGGGCACCGGCGCGGCGGTCGAGCACCGCCATGATCATCGCCACCCGCGAGGAGTCCAGCCCCACGCTCGCCCGGCGCGGGGTGGGGATCTCCGAGGGGGCGACGAGGGCCTGGATCTCGGTGACGAGCGGACGGCGCCCCTCGAGGGTGACGGTCGCGCAGGTGCCCGGCACGGTGACGTGCCGCGAGGACAGGAAGAGCCCGCTCGGGTCCTCGAGCCCGTGGATGCCGGTGTCGGTGAGGTCGAAGCACCCGACCTCGTCGGTGGGGCCGTACCTGTTCTTCACCGCCCGCACGAGCCGCAGCCGCGAGTGGCGGTCGCCGTCGAACTGCACGACGACGTCGACGAGGTGCTCGAGCATCCGTGGCCCGGCGATCGAGCCGTCCTTCGTCACGTGGCCGACGAGCAGCATCGCGATGCCCGCGGCCTTCGCCCGCTGGATGAGGGCCCCGGCCACCTCGCGCACCTGGCTGACGTTGCCCGCCGCGCCGTCGACCTCGCCCGAGGCGAGGGTCTGCACGGAGTCGACGACGGCCAGCGCCGGGGCGCGCTCGTCGAGGTGCGCCAGGACGGTGCCCAGGTCGGTCTCGCTCGTGAGGTAGAGCTCGTCGGCGAGGGCGCCGATGCGCTGGGCCCGGGCCCGCACCTGCGCCGCCGACTCCTCGCCGCTCACGTAGAGCACGGGCCGGTGGGCTGCCGCGCGCGCGGCGACGTCGAGCAGCAGGGTCGACTTGCCGATGCCGGGCTCGCCCGCGACGAGGACGACCGAGCCGGGCACGATGCCCCCGCCGAGCACCCGGTCGAACTCGCCGACCCCGGTGCTCCAGGACTGCGCGTCCTCGGCGGCGACCTGCGCGATCGGCTGGGCGGACCGCTCGACCCGGCGGGCCGCGGCGGTGCGCACGGTGGCCGCGCCGATCTCGACGAGCGTGCCCCAGGCCTGGCACTCGCCGCAGCGGCCGACCCACTTCACGGTGGTCCACCCGCACTCGGAGCACCGGTACCCGGGAGACTTCGTCGCTGCCATGCCGGTCAACCTACGTGGGCGGCCCGACAGCCCCGGCGGCCCCGGGCGAAGGGGCGCTCACCCCTTCGCGTCGGCCGCCAGCGTCGCCGGGTGGACGAGGAGGGGGAGCAGGGCTCGGCCCTGCGGCGAGGTGCGCCCGGAGGGGGCGCGCACCGCGTCGACGAGCGCGAGGTGGGCCTCGCAGTGCTCGACGAGGGCCGCGTAGGCAGGGGCTCCCATGAGCTCGACGAGACCGTCGCGCTCGGTGACGTACACGGGGTCGGCCGCGACGTGCGCGTCGGGGCTGCCCGAGCAGTACCAGTCGAGGTCGTGCCCGCCGGGGCCCCAGCCGCGCCGGTCGTACTCGCCGATGCTCACCTCGAGATAGCTCGTCTCGTCGGGCAGCTCGACGGTGCGGTAGGTGCGCCGGATCGGCAGCTGCCAGCACACGTCGGGCTTGACGGTGTGCGGCGGCACACCCTCGAGCACCGCGTGCTGGTGCAGGGCGCAGCCCGCCCCGGCGGGGAAGCCCGGGCGGTTCAAGAAGATGCAGCCGCCGTCGACGACCTTGGTCTTGCGGGCGCCGTCCTCGCGCTCGGTCCACGCCG
The DNA here is from genome assembly GCF_040900765.1 of Janibacter sp. Y6. Classification (NCBI taxonomy): domain Bacteria; kingdom Bacillati; phylum Actinomycetota; class Actinomycetes; order Micrococcales; family Intrasporangiaceae; genus Janibacter; species Janibacter sp. Y6. Next base: position 127,148 of record NZ_JAKLYZ010000005.1, on the reverse strand, counting down.
TGAGGCGGGTCGATCCGGGGTGCAGCTGCCACTCGTCCTCGCCGAGCCGCGTCGCGACCGCCCGGACCCGCTCGACGTCGTCGTCGTCGGTGAGGTGCGCGCCGAGGGTGCAGCAGCCGTTGTCGGGGTGATCGGCGTCGATCCCGCAGCAGCCCTGCCCGAAGATGCAGGTCCAGCGCGAGGTGAGCCAGGTGAGGTCGCAGCGCAGGCGCTGGCCCTCCTGCCCGGGGTCGTCGAACTCGACCCAGGTCCGCGGGGTGCCCAGGGGCGTCTCGCCTGCGTGCTCGCTCATCGCGGATCACCCTACGGCCCGTAGGGTGTCGACCCATGCGCCTCGGGGTCATCGACGTCGGATCCAACACGGTCCACCTGCTCGTGGTCGACGCGCACCGCGGCGCGCAACCGCTGCCGGCGACGTCGCACAAGATCGAGCTCCGGCTCGCCGAGCACGTCCTCGACGACGGCCGCGTGCGCGACTCGGGCACCGAGCGCCTCACCCGCTTCGTCGCCGAGTGCCTCGAGGTGGCCGACGAGCAGGGCGTCGAGGAGACCCTCGCCTTCGCCACGAGCGCGATCCGTGAGGCACCCAACGGCGAGGAGGTCCTCGCCCACGTGCGCGAGCGCACCGGGGTGGAGCTGCGGGTCCTGTCCGGCGAGGACGAGTCGCGCCTGACCTTCCTCGCCGCCAGGCGGTGGGCCGGCTGGTCCGCGGGCAAGCTCCTCGTCCTCGACATCGGCGGCGGCTCGCTCGAGGTCGCGGTCGGCACCGACGAGGACCCCGACGTCGCACTGTCCTTCCTCCTCGGCGCCGGTCGGGTGACCCGAGAGCTGCTCGCGGGGGATCCCCCTTCGCCCGCCGAGGTGCGTGCCGCGCGCAAGGCGGTCCGGGCCGAGCTGGCCCGCCACATCCGCCCGCTCGCCAAGGCGGGCGCCCCCGACCGGGTCGTCGGCACGAGCAAGACGATGCGCTCGCTCGCGCGCATCGCCGGCGCCGCCCCCTCGGCCGAGGGCCCCTACGTCAGCCGCGTCCTCACCCTCGAGGACGTCACCCGCACGATCGCGACGATCACGCCGATGACCTCGGCCGAGCGCACCGGGCTGCCCGGCGTCTCGGCGTCTCGGGCCCACCAGCTCCTCGGTGGTGCGGTCGTCGCCGAGGCCGCCATGGGGCTGCTCGGCGTGGACAGCCTGCAGATCTGCCCGTGGGCCCTGCGCGAAGGGGTCATCCTGCGTTACCTCGACCACCTCGACACCTGAGCCGGGGGCTGCCGGTCTACGCTCGGCAGATGCCGCGCATCCCCGTGGCGCTGTCCTCGGCGTCCGTGTACCCGCAGACGACGTCCTCGGCCTTCGAGACCGCAGCGCGGCTGGGCTACGACGGGGTCGAGGTCATGGTGTGGACCGACCCGGTGAGCCAGCAGGCGGCCGCGCTGCGCGGTCTGTCCGAGCACCACGAGATGCCCGTCGTGTCCGTCCACGCACCGACCCTGCTCCTCACGCAGCGGGTGTGGGGGCCGGACGCGTGGACGAAGGTCGACCGGTCCATCGACCTCGCGCACGACGTCGGGGCGCCCGTCGTCGTGCTCCACCCGCCCTTCCGGTGGCAGAAGGAGTACGCGCGCGCGTTCGCCGACGGGGTCGCCGAGCGCGAGCACGACCGCGACATCGTCCTCGCCGTCGAGAACATGTACCCGTGGACGGCCCGCGGCCGCCAGGTCGAGGCCTACCTGCCCCACTGGGACCCCGTGCCCCAGCCCTACGACCACGTGACGCTCGACCTCTCCCACACGGCCTCGGCCGGCTCGGACGCCCTGCAGATGGTCCGTGACCTCGGCCCTCGCCTGTCGCACCTGCATCTCGCGGACGGCAGCGGCGAGACGATCCGCGACGAGCACCTCGTGCCGGGGCGCGGCGGGCAGCCGTGCGCGGAGGTCCTCGGCGAGCTCACGACGAGCGGCTTCGAGGGGGCGGTCGTCCTCGAGGTCGGCACCCGTCGTCGCCCGCAGTCCGAGCGCGAGAGCGATCTCGCCGAGTCCCTGCGCTTCGCCCGGGAGCACCTCGGCCAGCTCGTCGGATGAGCGCGCGACCGCCCGCGCGGCGCGGCCGCCGCGGCGGTGACGCCGACACCCGCGCCGAGATCCTCGCCGTCGCCCTCGAGCACTTCGCGGCGAAGGGGTACGACGCGACCTCCCTTCGCGGCATCGCGCGCGAGGCCGGGGTCGACCCGGCGCTCGTGCACCACTACTTCGAGGGCAAGAGCGCCCTCTTCGCCGAGGTCATCGGCATGCCGGCCGACCCCGCGGCGCTCGTCTCGCACGTCCTCGCCGGCCCGCAGGAGCACGTCGGCGAGGCGCTCGCCCGGACCTTCTTCTCCGTGTGGGACCCGCCCGAGGGGCGGATGCGCTTCCAGGGGGTCATCCGTGCGGCCGTGGGCTTCGAGGGGGCGTCGCGGATGGTGCAGGAGTTCGTCGTGCGCGAGATCTTCGGACGGGTCGCCGGCGAGCTCGCCGCGCGCACGGGGCGAGGCGCCGACGACGCTGCCCTGGGCGCCGGTCTGGCCGCCGCGCAGGTCGTCGGCGTCGGGCTGCTGCGCTACGTCCTCGAGGTGCCGGCCCTCGTCGACGTCGAGGTCGACGAGCTCGTCGCCCGGCTCGCCCCGGTGCTGCAGCGGCACCTCGTCGGGGGCTGACAGCGACCGGGGGCGGTGCTACTTTTCATCACATGATGAAAAGCGCGGTGGAGGTGCGCCACCTCCGCGTCGCCCGGGGCGGGCGCACCGTCCTGGCCGACCTGTCCTTCGCCGTCGGCCGCGGCGAGGTCGTCGGTCTCCTCGGGCCGAGCGGCGGGGGCAAGTCGACGGTCATCCGTGCCGTCGCGGGGGTGCAGCGGGTCGCCGGGGGAGAGGTCGAGGTGCTCGGCCGACCCGCCGGGTCGCCGGACCTGCGCGACCGGGTGGCCTACGTGACCCAGGCGCCCAGCGTCTACCCGGACCTCACGGTCCGGGCCAACGTCGTGCACCTCGCCCGGCTGCTCGGCGTGAGCGACCCCGCCGGGGCCGCCGAGCGCGCGATCGCCCAGGTCGACCTCGGCTCGCACGCCGACCGGCTCGTCGCGACCCTCTCCGGCGGCCAGCGCAGCCGGGCCTCGCTCGCCGGCGCGCTCGTCGGCGACCCGCAGCTGCTCCTGCTCGACGAGCCGACGGTCGGCCTCGACCCGGTGCTGCGCCGCGACCTGTGGGAGCTCTTCCACCGGCTCGCCGCCGACGGCGCCGCGCTGCTCGTCTCGAGCCACGTCATGGACGAGGCGGCCCGCTGCGACCGCCTGCTCCTGCTGCGCGACGGCGCGCTCCTCGCCGACGACACCCCGGCCGGGCTGCTCGAGCGCACCGGTGCCCACGACGCCGAGGGCGCCTTCCTCGCCCTCGTCGAGCAGGGGAGCGCACGATGAGCCCCCGGCGCGCGGTCGTCACGGCGGCCCGGGTGCTCGCCCAGCTGCGCGGCGACCACCGCACCGTGGCCCTCATGCTCCTCGTGCCGTGCGTGCTCATCGGGCTGCTCGCCTGGGTCTACGAGGGCGGCCCGCTCTTCGACCGGGTCGGCCCGATGCTCGTCGGGATCTTCCCCTTCGTCGTCATGTTCGTCGTCACCTCGGTGACGACACTGCGCGAACGCACCTCCGGCACGCTCGAGCGCCTGCTCACCACCCCGCTCGGCAAGGCCGAGCTGATGACCGGGTACGCGCTCGCCTTCGGGCTCATGGCGCTCGTCCAGGGGGTCGTCGTCACCGCCTTCGCGCTGTGGGTCTGCGGGCTCGACGTCGCGGGGCCGGCGTGGGCCCTCGTCGGCCTCGTCGTCCTCTCCGCCCTGCTCGGCACGGCGCTGGGCCTGCTCGCCAGCGCCTTCGCCCGCACGGAGTTCCAGGCGGTGCAGCTCATGCCAGCGCTCGTGCTGCCGCAGCTGCTCCTGTGCGGGCTGCTCGTGCCGAGGGCGCAGCTGCCGCGGGTGCTGGAGCTCGTCTCGGACGTCCTGCCGCTGTCGTACGCGGTCGACGCCGGACGGGTCATCGCCACGCAGCCGCAGCCCTGGTCCGACCTCGCCGAGCCCGTCGTCGTCATGCTCGGGTGGGTCGTCGCGGCGCTCGTCGTCGGCGCGCTCACCCTGCGCCGCCGCACCGCCTGACCCCAGCCCCAGCTTTCCCGCCCAGGGCGGGAAAGCTCGACCTCGGGCAAGAAAGGTTCCTTCCCGAGGTCGACGCTTCCTTCCCATGGTCGGGGTCGAGGTGCCATGGGCCTGTACCGGCGGCGCCCCTAGGCTGCGCTCATGCGCCGACTCCTCATGATCGTCAACGACGCCGCGGGCACGAGCCAGGACGACGTCGTCGAGACGGCGCGGCAGGTGCTCGCCGAGCGGGCGCACGTCGACGTCGTGCGGACCTCGTCGATGGACGACCTCACGAGCGCCCTCGCCGCGCGCGAGGACTCCGAGGTCGTCGTCTGCGGGGGCGACGGGTCGCTGCACGCGGTGCTCACCGCCCTGTGCCTCGAGGACCGGCTCGACCCCGAGGACGACACCGCTCCCGTCGTCGGCCTCGTGCCCCTCGGCACGGGCAACGACTTCTCCCGGGCGGTCTCGATCCCCACCGACGTGCGGGCGGCGGCGGGCATCGTCCTCGACGGGCCGCTGCGCCCCATCGACGTCATCCGCGACGACGCCGACCGCGTGATCGTCAACGCGGTGCACGTCGGCGCCGGTGACGAGGCCGGGCGGCTCGCCAAGCCGTGGAAGGAGCGCCTCGGCCGGGTCGGCCTCGGCCCCCTCGGGTACGTCGTCGGCAGCGTCATGGCGGGCGCCCGCAAGGGCGGGTGGAAGCTGCGGGTCACCGTCGACGGCACGGTCGTCAGCGACGGGCAGACGCGACTCATGCAGGTCGGCATGGCGAACGGCACGAGCATCGGCGGGGGAGCCGAGCTCGCCCCCGCGGCGGCGCCGGGCGACGGCCTGGGCGACGTCGTCATCGCCGAGGCGCGCACCCGCGCCGAGCGGCTGCGCTACGCGCTGCGCCTGAAGTCCGGACGGCACGGGAGCCTCAAGGGCGTGCGCCGGCTGCGCGGGTCGGAGGTGCGCGTCGAGTCGATGACCGGTCGCCACTTCGGGGTCAACGCCGACGGCGAGCTGCTCGACCCGGTGCTGCGCACGACGTGGCGCGTGCAGGCCGCGGCCTACCGCCTGCACGTGCCGGCCGGCGTCGAGCCGACGGTGCCCGACACGGAGCCGCCGGCGTGACGCCCGTGGGCTTCGACCCGGCCCGCGGCGCCGTGCTCGACGTCCTCACCACCGCGCCCGTGCGTCGTCGGCTCGAGCGCTCGGCGCCGCTCGTCGCCGCCCGCGACCGCTTCGTCGCCGGCCCGGAGGTCGACCAGGCGGTCGAGGTCGCCCTCGGCCTCGGCACGACCGGTCGGCGCGCCTCGATCCAGCCGTTGTGCCGCCCGGTCGTCGACGAGGCCACGCGCCGCGAGGCGCTCGCAATGGCGCTCGAGGCGGTCGGTGCGGCCACCGCGGCGAAGGGGGACCCCCGCGCCACCTCTCCGCTCGGCGTCGTCCTCGTGCCCGCCGCCCTCGGCCTCGGGTCGCACCCGACGAGCACCGTGCGCTCCGCGCTCGAGGAGGTCGTCGGACGGGCTGCGGACGGCGGGGTCGGCGTCACCCTGCGGACCGCCGCGACCGAGCACGAGGACGACCTGCACGGGTGCGTCCAGGCGATGTGGGCCGCGAGCTCCCAGCCGCTCCCGCTGCGGGTCTCGGTGCTCGCCCGCCGTCATCGTGGCGAGCACGACTGCGCCCGGCTCAGCGACCTCGGCATCCCCGTACGGCTCGTGCGCGGCGGACCGCGCGAGAGCGCCCGGACAGCCTGGTCGGACCGTCACGAAGCCGACCTGGCCTACGTGCGCTGCCTCAGCACGCTCATCGCCGCCGGCCCGCGCCCCATGGTCGCCACGCACGACCCGGCGCTGCTCGAGGTGACCGACGCGCTCGCCGAGCACCGCGGCCGGGCGCACGACATCGAGTACCAGATGTACCTCGGCGCCCAGCCCGAGCGGCAGGTCCTCGCCGCCGACGCCGGGCAGACCGTGCGCGTGCTCGTGCCCTACGGGCGCGAGTGGTACGACTACCTCGCCGACCTCGCGGAGCGCCCCGCGACGCTGCGCCGGCTCGTCGGGGTGCTCGGCGGGCAGGGGTGAGCGGGCCGCCACTACGCTGCCCGGGTGACTGAGCAGCGAAGTGCGGCCATCTACGGCGTCGGCTCGATGGGGGGCGCGATCCTCGACGGGCTGCTGTCCGCCCGGGAGCCGCACGACCCCGAGGTCCTCGCCGTCGTCCGGCGTGCGGACCAGGCGGCCGAGCTCGACTCCCGGGACGGCGTCCGCGCGGTCGGCGCCGAGGAGGCCGCGGCGGAGGCTGACGTGCACCTCGTCACCGTCAAGCCCTACGACGTCCTCGACCTGCTGCGCCCGCTGCACGACGCGCTGCGCCCGGGGTCGGTCGTCGTGAGCCTCGCGCTGGGCATCAGCCTCGCGGACCTGCGCGGCGCGCTCCCCGACGGCGTGGCCGCGGTGCGCGGCATGCCGAGCACCCCGGCCCGCGTCGGGCAGGGGATGACCGTGCTGTCCGTGGGCGACGACGTCTCGGACGACCAGCTCGACACGGTGCGCACGCTGCTCGCCCCGACGGGTCGCTCGGTCGTGCTGCCCGAGGCCCAGCAGGACGTCGCGACCGCGCTCTCCGGCTCGGCGCCGGCCTACTTCTACCTCGTCGTCGAGGCGCTCGTCGACGCCGGCGTCGCGGGCGGCCTGCCGCGGGCGACCGCGACCGACCTCGCCGTCCAGGCCGCGCTCGGCGCCGGGTCGATGATGCGCGAGAGCGACCTCGAGCCGGTGCTCCTGCGCGCCCAGGTGACCTCGCCGGGCGGGTCGACCGCAGCCGCCCTGCGCGAGCTCGAGGCGGGCGGCCTGCGCGAGACCTTCGCCCGGGCCGTGCGCGCCTGCACCGACCGCTCCGCCGGACGATGACGGTCCGGCGCACCCGCGAGGAGGACTGGGCCGACCTGCGCGCGCTGCGCCTGGCGATGCTGCTCGACACGCCCCTCGCCTTCGGCAGCACCTACGCCCGCGAGCGCGACTACCCGGAGTCGCTGTGGCGCGAGCGTGCGGCCGGCACGACGTGGGTCGCGCACGAGACCGGGGCGACCGGCGACGTCCTGCCCGTGGGTCTGGTGACCCTGTGGCACGCCCCCGACCAGGCGCCGGACGAGAGCTGGCTCGTCGGCATGTGGGTGGCACCGCACGCCCGGGGGCGCGGGGTCGCCGACGAGCTCGTCGGCGCCCTCCTCGAGCACGCGCGGCGTGCCGGTCTGCAGCGGGTGCTCCTCGAGGTGGCGGAGGCGAACGCCCGTGCGGCGCGGGCGTACTCGCGCCTGGGCTTCGAGCCGACGGGGGAGAGCGGGGCGTCGCGCACGCACCCGCACATCTGCGAGATCACCATGGCGCACCGGCTCTCGCCGCCCGCCATGTGAACTTCCGGTGACTGCCCAGGCCCCCTTCGTCGCGGCATGACAGAGTAGGGCCCATGAGCGAGATCACCGTGCGCGCGCTGACCGAGGACGAGTGGGAGACCTACCGTCAGGTCCGTCTGGCCGCGCTCGAAGAATCTCCGGATGCCTTCGTCGCGACGCACGCCGAGGAGTCCGACGAGCCGGAGGACTTCTGGCGCGAGCGGATGACCCGCAGTCAGCGGCTGCTGGCCGAGGTCGACGGCGACGCCGTCGGCGTCGTGAGCCTGGGCGCCGCCCCGGAGTCCGGCTCCGACGAGGTCGGCCAGCTCTTCGGCCTGTGGGTCGACCCCGACTGGCGCGGTCGCAGCGTCGCCGCCTCGCTCGTGCGCGAGGCCGCGAAGGAGGCCACCGGCCGCGGTCTCACCCACGTCTTCTACTGGGTCGGCACGGACAACGCCCGCGCCGTCGCCTTCGCGAGCAGCTTCGGCTTCCGCCCCTCCGACAAGCGTCGTCCGATGCGCGTCCAGGGCGACAGCGAGGAGGAGATCGCCATGGTCCTCCCGCTCGGCGAGGACCGGGGCTGACGCCCCCTTCGCCCTCGTCGTCCCGCGTCGGCTGACGCGGGACCGCTACGGCCGTGCGGCCATCCGGTCGATGAGGGTCGTCGGGCCGCTGACGATGAGCGTGTCGCCGGAGTGCACCTTCGTGTCGGGCTTGGCGTAGGTGAAGTCCTCGCCCGGCGACTTCACGCCGACGACGGTCACGCCGTACTTGCTGCGGATCGCCGACTGCTCGAGGGTGAAGCCGATGGTCTCCTGCGGCGGGAGCATCTTGACGATGGCGAAGCCGTCGTCGAACTCGATGTAGTCGATGAGCTTGCCGCCGATGAGGTGAGCCGTCCGGCGCCCCGACTCGATCTCGGGGGAGAGGACCTGCTGCACGCCGATCCGGTCGAGGATGCGCGCGTGCTCGGGGCTCACCGCCTTCGCCCACACCTTCGGGCAGCCCGCGTCGATGAGGTTGACCGCGGCGAGCACCGAGGTCTCGACCGAGGACCCCACACCGAGGACGGCGGCGGAGAAGTCCTGCGGGCGCAGCTCCTCGACGAAGGTCACCGACGTCGCGTCGCCCTGGACGATCTTGCCGACCCGTCCGAGGTAGGACTCGGCGAGCTCGTGGTCGAGCTCGACGGCGGTCACCCTGTTGCCGAGCCGGTGCAGCTCGGTGGCGACAGCGCCGCCGAAGCGACCCAGCCCGATGACGAGGATGTCCTCGTTGTGCAGCCGCAGCCTGCCCACGGCGTCCTCCGCTTCCATAGGTGCGTGATCCGGGCCGAGCCTAGTGCGGGTAGCGTGCCACGCATGAGCACACAGGCGTGCGTGGTCTGGGGGCAGGACTTCACGCGGTACGACTTCGGCGTCGGTCACCCGATGGCGCCCCTGCGCATCGACCTCACGGCGCGGCTGGCCCGCTCCCTCGGCGTGCTCGACGACGTCGAGGTCATCGACCCCGGCGTCGCCGACGACGAGACCCTGCTGACGGTCCACGACCCCGCCTACGTGCGCCGGGTCGAGCAGCTCGCGGCCGACCCCTCGCTCGCCGACACCACCTTCGGCATCGGCACCGACGACGTGCCGGCCTTCGCCGGGATGCACGAGGCGAGCGCCCGGATCGTCGCCGGCACGCTCGCGGTCACGCAGCGGGTGTGGCGCGGAGAGGCCGAGCACGGGGTGAACTTCACCGGCGGCATGCACCACGCGATGCGAGACCGGGCCTCGGGCTTCTGCGTCTACAACGACATCGCCGTCGCCATCCAGTGGCTGCTCGACGAGGGCGTCGAGCGGGTCGCCTACGTCGACGTCGACGTGCACCACGGCGACGGCGTGCAGGAGATCTTCTACGACGACCCGCGCGTGCTCACCTGCTCGGTGCACGAGTCCGGTCGCACCCTCTTCCCGGGCACCGGCTGGCCGGCCGACACCGGTGGCCCCGCCGCCGAGGGGAGCGCGGTCAACGTCGCGCTCCCGCCCGGCGTGCGCGACTCCCCGCGGCTGAGGGCGATCTCGTCGGCGATCATCCCCGTCGTGCGGGCCTTCCAGCCCCAGGTGCTCATCACCCAGCACGGCTGCGACACCCACGAGGCGGACCCGCTGTCGAACATGGCGCTCTCGCTCGACGCGCAGCGGCACGCGATGGTCCTCATGCACCGTCTCTCGCACGAGGTGAGCGAGGGGCGGTGGATCTCGCTCGGCGGCGGGGGCTACGACCTCGTCGGCGTCGTTCCCCGGGCCTGGACGCACCTCACGGCCATCGCGGCCCACGCCCCGGTCGACCCCGCGACGAGCGTCCCGCAGGAGTACGCGGAGCACGTGCTGCAGGTCGCCGGCTCGGAGCCGCCGCGCACGATGGGTGACCTGCCCGCGGGCGAGCTGCCCATCTGGGTGCAGCCGTGGTCGATGGGCTACAACCCGCACAGCGACGTCGACCGGGCGATCATGGCGACCCGCGAGGCGGTCTTCCCCGCGCACGGTCTCGACGTCTGGGTCGACTGACCGCCCGATCCCACCGGGACTTTCTCGGCGCTCCACGGCGTGTCGGGTGGACGTGGGCCCACCGATTTCTCACACCCACTTCCCAGCCGTCACATGTGCCCCTATGGTTACCCTGCACAGGACGTAGCCGTCCGTTGGTGACGTGCGCCAACGCTACGACCGTGCAGAGACCGAGGTGGCCAGATGTCCGACGACCGACTCAGTGAGGTCCGATTCCTCACTGTTGCCGAGGTGGCCTCGATCATGCGGGTCTCGAAGATGACCGTCTACCGGATGGTCCACAACGGCGAGCTGCCCGCCGTGCGCGTCGGTCGCTCCTTCCGCGTCCCGCAGGACGCGGTCAACGACTACCTCGACTCCTCCTTCGTCGAGACCGCCTGAGCGAAGGGGGAGCGGTCGCGGCCCCACGTTTGGGGCACGGAGCGGGGCCGGATAGGCTTGGCGACCGACTCTCACGACTACCGGTCGGCACGGCGTGCTGCAGCACATCGCGCGCCTGCACCGCCGCCGGCCGAGGAGCACCAGAGGTCGCCTCACGGCGGCCGACCGACCACGAAGGACGTTGCATGGGTTCTGTCATCAAGAAGCGCCGCAAGCGGATGGCGAAGAAGAAGCACCGCAAGCTGCTGCGCAAGACGCGTCACCAGCGCCGCAACAAGAAGTGAGCGCCCGAAGGGGCCCCGACCGCCGGTCGGGGCCCCTTCGCGCACCTGGGGTGGGACGACTCACCCAGCCCGTGCCCGCGCGCGGCGCACATCGCGGCGTGCCGCTGGTTACGCTCGACGCGACGTCGACCAGAAGGAGTGATCCGTGGCGAGCACCGTGCTCATCACCGGGGTGTCCCGCCACCTCGGAGGCGCCTACGCCCGCCGGCTGAGCGCGGAGGAGTCCGTGGGGCGGATCATCGGCGTCGACGTCGTGCCCCCGCGCCACGGCATCGGCCGGGCCGAGTTCGTCCGGGCCGACATCCGCAGCCCGCTCATCGCGCGGATCATCGCCGACCACGACGTCGACACGGTCGTGCACATGGCGGTCATCGCCACCCCGGCGGCGAGCGGCGGGCGCACGACGCAGAAGGAGATCAACGTCATCGGGACGATGCAGCTCCTCGCGGCCTGCCAGAAGGCGCCCGCGCTGCGTCGTCTCGTCGTGAAGTCGACGGCGGCGATCTACGGGTCGAGCCCGAAGGACCCCGCGATGTTCCGCGAGGAGTACTCGGCACGCCGGCTGCCCTCCGGGGGCTGGGGCCGTGACTCGGTCGAGGTTGAGGGCTACGTGCGGGGCTTCGCCCGCCGCCGCCCCGACGTCGAGATCACCATGCTGCGCTTCGCCAACGTCATCGGGCCCCGGGTGCGCACGGCGATGACCGACCACTTCTCGCTGCCGGTCGTCCCGCTGCCGCTGGGCTACGACGCGCGTCTGCAGTTCGTCCACGAGGACGACGTCACCGACGCCCTCGCGCACGCCGTGACCGCACCCGCCGTCGGCAGCGTCAACATCGCCGGCGACGGGATCATCACCGCCAGCCAGGCCGCGAACATCGCCGGTCGCCCCTTCGTCCCCGTGCCCCGCATCGGCACCGGTCTCGTCGCGGGGGCGCTCCAGCGCGCCGGGGTCGTCGACGCGAGCGTCGACCAGCTCGACCTGCTCGCCTTCGGGCGCGGTCTCGACACGACGAAGATGCGCCGCGAGCTGCACTTCGAGCCGCGGTACACGACGCGAGAGGCCTTCGAGTCCTTCGCGCAGACCCTGCGGCACCGGATGGTGCTGCCCGGCGGGGGCACCCGCTCGAGCTGGCGGGCCGCCGAGGCCGCCGAGCGCGCCATGTCCGTGATCGACCGCCCCGGGAAGAAGGACTGATGGCGCAGCGCACACCGTCGAGCACGACGAAGAAGACCGCGCGGGCTGCGACGCCCGCGAAGAGCGCGAAGAAGACGGCGGCGACGAAGGCCACCACGCGCAAGACTGTCGCCGCGAAGAAGACCACCACGCGGAAGACCGCTGCCGCGACGAAGGCCACCACGCAGAAGACCGCCGCCGCGAAGAAGACCACGGCCCCCAAGCCCACCGCGAAGAAGGCGTCGACCACGAAGACCGCCGCCCCGCGCTCCGCGGTCGCCGCGGCGGCCGAGCGCGCCGGCGGCGAGCGGGCCCGACGCCGCTCGACCCCCCTGCTCGCCGGCAGCGAGACGACGGCGCCCCCGACGAAGAAGACCACCGCGTCGTCGGCCTCGCGCCCGACCGCCTCCCGCCGGGCGAGCCGCCCGGCCGCCGCGGTCGGCGGCTCCGCCCCGACGTCAGGGACGACGAAGGGGGCGTCGCGACCGGCCCGCACGACGCGCACCACCCGCGCCGCGGGCGCCCCGGCCCTGCGCGTCGTCGACGGCGAGGGCACGGGCACCCGTCGCCCCCGGCGGGCGACCACCCCGAGGCCGCGCGTGGCCACCGCGCCGACGACCCCTTCGCCCGCGTCGGCACCCGCCGAGGGCACCCCGAGCAGCGGCACCGCGCTCGCCCCGGGCGTCGCCGAGCTGCTCTCCGTCGCGCTCTCGGCCGGCCAGGTCGCGTCGCGCACCATCGGCGGGGCGGTGAGCAACGCGGCGGGCGAGGAGTGGGAGCGCCGACTCGGCGAGGTCCTGTCCTTCCTGCGCCGCCGGGTCCAGGGCGACTACAGCGTCGACGACTTCGGCTTCGACGAGGACTTCACCCTGCACACCGCCTTCCCGGTGCTGCGCCTGCTCAAGGACCGGTGGTTCCGCGTCGAGGTCCGCGGCATCGAGAACATCCCGGCCACCGGCGGCGCGCTCGTCGTCTCCAACCACTCCGGCACCATCGCCCTCGACTCGGTGATGACCCAGCTGGCGATCCACGACGCGCACCCGCAGCACCGCTTCCTGCGCATGCTCGGGGCCGACCTCGTCTTCGCGCTGCCCGTCGTCGGCGACTTCGCGCGCAAGACCGGCGCGACGCTGGCGACGAACCCGGACGCGGAGCGCCTCATGACCTCCGGCGAGCTCGTCGGGGTGTGGCCCGAGGGCTTCAAGGGTGTCGGCAAGCCCTTCCGCGAGCGCTACAAGCTGCAGCGCTTCGGCCGGGGCGGCTTCGTCGCAGCGGCGATCCGCAGCGAGGTGCCGATCATCCCGTGCTCGGTCGTCGGGGCCGAGGAGATCTACCCGATGGTCGGCAACGCCAAGACCCTCGCCCGGCTGCTCGGCGCGCCGTACGCACCGATCACGCCGACCTTCCCGCTCCTCGGCCCGCTCGGCCTCGTGCCGCTGCCGAGCAAGTGGATCATCGAGTTCAGCCCGCCCGTCGACACCGCGAGCCTGGGCCCGACGGCCGCCGACGACCCCGCGCTCGTCTTCGACCTCACCGACCAGGTGCGCGAGACGATCCAGCAGACGCTGTACTCCGTGCTCATGACCCGTCGCTCGGTCTTCTTCTGATGGCCTGGGCTCCTGCCGGTCGCCTGGCCGTCGTCACCCGTGAGGGGTGCCACCTGTGCGTCGTCGCGCTCGAGACCGTGCGCCGGGTCGCCGCCGAGCACGACCTCGACGTCGAGGTCGTCGACGTCGACCGCGACCCCGAGCTGCTCGCACGGTACTCGGAGGAGGTCCCGGTGACCTTCGTCGACGGGGCGCAGCACGACTACTGGCGGGTCGACGAGACCCGCCTCCGGGCGGCCCTCGAGCGGTCCTGACGGGCCGAAGGGGGAGCCCGCCCACCCCTTCGGGCGTGGCCACGACCACGGGTCGTCGTGACTTTGTGCAAATGTTCACAAGCCGTTAGCCTGAGTTGGTCGCCGCTCGCGCCACCTGTGCTCGCGGCGCAGAGAGGAGCAGCGAGTCGATCGTGACCGCCACCAGCGCAGCCAAGCGCGGGATCCCCGACGCGACCGTGGCGCGCCTGCCCGGGTACCTCAGGGCACTCGACGGGCTCGTGGCGCAGGGCGTCGGCTCGGTCTCCTCGGAGGAGCTCGCGACGAGCTCGGGGGTGAGCAGCGCGAAGCTGCGCAAGGACCTCAGCCACCTCGGCTCCTACGGCGTGCGCGGCGTCGGCTACGACGTCGGCCACCTGCGCTACCAGATCTCGCGGGCCCTCGGCCTCACCCAGGACTGGCCGGTCGCCATCATCGGCATGGGCAACCTCGGCCGCGCGCTCGCCTCGTACGGCGGCTTCGCGCCCCAGGGCTTCACCGTCGTCGCCGTCCTCGACCGCGACCCCGCGCTCGTCGGCCAGCGGGTGGGCGACCTCGTCGTGCAGCCGATGGAGGTGCTGCCGAGCCTCACCGAGGGCGGCCAGGCCGCGATCGGCGTCATCGCCGCCCCCGCCGCCTCCTCGCAGGACGTCGCCGACCAGCTCGTCGCCGCCGGCTTCTCCTCGATCCTCAACTTCGCCCCCGGCGTGATCTCGGTGCCCGACCACGTGCAGGTCCGCAAGGTCGACCTCGCGACCGAGCTGCAGATCCTCGCCTACCACGAGCAGCGCCGCACCGGCCCCGGTGCGGACCTGGAGGTCGCCCGATGAGCACCGTCGTCTTCGGTCTCAACCACCACCGCACGCCCATCCAGCTGCTCGAGCGGGTCTCGCTCGGCCAGGACGTCGCGGCCCGGCTCACGGAGTCGGCCCTCGAGAGCCCGGACATCAGCGAGGTCGTCGTCGTCTCGACGTGCAACCGCACCGAGGTGTACGCGGAGGTCAGCGCCTTCCACGGCGCCGTCGCCGATCTCACCACCGCCCTCACCGGTGTCACCGGGGTCACCCAGGACGACCTCGTCGAGCACCTCGAGCTCCAGTACGGCGAGGCCGCCGTCGCCCACGTCTTCAACGTCGCCGCCGGGCTGGACTCCATGGCCGTCGGCGAGGCCCAGATCGTCGCGCAGCTGCGCGACGCGCTCGCCGTCGGGCAGGACAGCGGCGCGGCCGGCCCGGCTCTGAACCACCTGCTCCAGCAGGCCCTGCGCACCGGCAAGCGCGTGCGCACCGAGACCGGCCTGGACCGCGTCTCGCGCTCCCTCGTCGAGGTCGGTCTCGAGCTCGCCCGCGACCTGCTCGGCGCGGTCGAGGGGCTCGACGTGCTCGTCGTCGGGGCGGGCTCGATGAGCTCGCTCGCCGCGTCGACCGCCTCGCGCCTCGGCGCCGGCTCGATCACCGTCGTCAACCGCACGCACGAGCGGGCCGTCGCGCTCGCCACCCGGCTCGACGCGCAGGCGCGCCCGATCGCCGAGATCGAGGCCGCCCTCGCCCAGGCCGATGTCGTCATCTCGTGCACCGGCTCGACCGGTCTCGTCGTCGACCTCGCCGCCGCCGCCGACGCCCAGGTCGCCCGCTCCGGTCGCGCCCAGGTCTACCTCGACCTCGCGATGCCCCACGACGTGGCCGTCGAGGTCGGCGGGCTGCGCGGCGTCACCCGTCTCGGGCTCGCCGAGCTCGGCCAGGCCCTCGGCCGCGGCACCGAGCTGCCCGAGGTGAGCGCCGCGCGCGGTGTCGTCGCCGACGCCGTGCACCGCCACCTCAGCGACCGCGCCGCGCAGGTCGCCGCCCCGACGGTCACCGCGATCCGCGCCGCGGCCGCCGAGGTCGTCACCCGTGAGCTCGAGCGGGTCGACCAGCGCACGCCCGACCTCACCGACGCCGAGCGCGCCGAGGTCCACCTCGCCATCCACCGGGTCGTCGAGAAGCTCCTCCACCGCCCGACGGTGCGCGTCAAGGAGATGGCCATCGACGGGCGCATCGTCGAGTACGAGGACGCGATCCGGGCCCTCTTCGACCTGCACGGGAGCGAGCTGTCGTGACCTTGCGGATCGGGACCCGTCGCAGTGCCCTCGCGACGACGCAGACCGGCCACGTCGCCGACGCCCTGCGAGCGGCCGGGCACGACGTCGAGATCGTCGAGATCACGACGGAGGGTGACGTCACGAGCGCTCCGCTGAGCCTGCTCGGCGGCACCGGGGTCTTCGCCTCTGCGCTGCGCCACGCCCTGCGCGACGGCCGGGTCGACGTCGCCGTGCACTCCCTCAAGGACCTGCCGACCGCACCCGAGCAGGGCCTGACCATCGCCGCGATCCCGCCCCGGGTCGACCCCCGCGACAGCCTCGTCGCCCGCGACGGGCTCACCCTCGGCGAGCTGCCGGAGGGCTCGGTCGTCGGCACCGGCTCGCCCCGTCGCCGGGCCCAGCTCGCGGCCCTCGGCCTCGGTCTCGACTTCCGCGACATCCGGGGCAACGTCGGGCGGCGCCTCGACATGGTCGGGCGCGAGGTCGACGCGGTCGTCCTCGCCGCCGCCGGGCTCACCCGTCTGGGCATGACCGACGTCGTCACCGAGCACCTCGACCCCATCCAGATGCTCCCTGCCCCGGGGCAGGGCGCCCTCGCCGTCGAGTGCCGCGAGGACGACGAGACGACGATCGCGGCCCTCGCGCCGCTCGACGACCCGGACACCCGCGCGGCGGTCACCGCCGAGCGCGCCCTCCTCGCCCGTCTCGAGGCCGGCTGCGCCGCGCCGGTCGGGGCCCTGGCCGAGGTCGTCGACGACGTCGACGGCGCGGTGATCTCGATGCGCGCGGTCGTCGCCTCGCTCGACGGCGAGCACGACCTGCGGCGCTCGCTGACCGGACCGGCCGACGAGGCCGAGCGCATCGGGCGCGAGCTCGCCGAGATCTTCCTGGCGGACGGCGCCGGCGACATCGCCGACGTCGGGCCGACCACCCCTTCGTCCACCGACCACCCCACCAGCTCCACGGAGAGTGCACAGTGAGCCCCCGCGCAACCCAGCCGCCCGACCCCGCCAGCGCCGCGTCGCGACGCCCCGCGAGCGTCACCTTCGTCGGGGCCGGGCCCGGCGACCCCTCGCTGCTCACCCTCGCCGCGGTGCGTCACCTCGGTCGGGCCGACGCGGTGATCATCGACACCTCCGCCCACGACGACCTCGTCGCCGCGCACCTGCCCGAGGGCGTCGAGGTCGTCGACGCCGGTCACGGCGAGCACGGCCAGCAGCTGACCCACGCCTCCCGCGCCAAGCTCGTCGTGCGGACCGCGAAGGCCCACAAGGGCGGCCACGTCGTGCGGCTCATGGACGGCGACCCCGCGACCTTCAACGGCCTCGCCGAGGAGGCCAAGGCCCTGGCCAAGGCCGGCATCGACTACGAGGTCGTGCCGGGCGTCTCCGCGGTCAGCGCCGTGCCCACCTACGCCGGCGTCCCTCTCACCACCGGTGCGGCGACGAGCATCCACGTCGTCTCGGTGACGAGCGGCCGGGTCCCCGACCTGTCCGGCTCCGTCGCGCCCGACGTCACCGTCGTGCTGCTCGGCACCCCCGACAACCTCGGCGCCGCCCTCGTCGCGCTGCGCGAGAGCGGTCGCCCCGAGACGACGTCGGTCGCCGTCACCGAGCGCGGCACGACGACCCGTCAGGCCACCGTCACCGGCACCCTCGCCGACGCGCCCGGTCTGCTCGCCGGTCTCGAGGTGCCGGCGCTGGCCATCGTCGGCCCGCCCGTCGACCTGCGCGAGCAGCTGTCGTGGTTCGAGACCAAGCCGCTCTTCGGCTGGCAGGTGCTCGTGCCGCGCACGAAGGAGCAGTCCGGCTCGATGCAGGAGCGCCTGTGCGACTACGGCGCGACGAGCGAGGTCGTGCCGACGATCTCCGTCGAGCCGCCGCGCACCCCGCAGGCCATGGAGCGCGCCGTGCGCGGCATGGTCACCGGCCGCTACGAGTGGGTCGGCTTCACCTCGGTCAACGCCGTGCGCGCCGTGCGCGAGAAGTTCGAGGAGATCGGGCTCGACGCCCGCGCCTTCTCCGGTCTGAAGATCGCAGCCGTCGGCGGCACGACCGCCCAGGCCTTGCTCGACTGGGGTCTCGTCGCCGACCTCGTCCCCGAGGGCGAGATGTCCGCGGCCGGTCTGCTCGCCGAGTGGCCGCCGTACGACGAGGTGCTCGACCCGATCAACCGGGTCTTCCTGCCCCGCGCCGACATCGCGACCGACACGCTCGTCGCCGGGCTGCAGGACATGGGCTGGGAGGTCGACGACGTCACGGCCTACCGCACCGTGCGCGCCGCCCCGCCGCCCGCGCCGATCCGCGACGCGATCAAGGCCGGAGCCTTCGACGCCGTCGCCTTCACGTCGTCGTCGACGGTGCGCAACCTCATCGGCATCGCCGGCAAGCCGCACCCGAGCACGGTCGTCGCGTGCATCGGCCCCGCGACCGCGAAGACCGCCGAGGAGCTCGGGCTGCGCGTCGACGTCGTCGCGAGCGAGGCCAGCGCCATCACCCTCGTCGACGACCTCGCCGAGCACGCCCGCGGCCTCCTCGCGGCGGCTGTCGCCGACGGCGAGCCCGTGCGCCGTCCGAGCGAGCGCGTGCAGTCCACGTCGCGGCGCCGGGCCAAGGCGAAGGGATGAGCGCCCCCTCCGGGGAGGTCGACCCGATCCTCGTGCGGCCGCGCCGGCTGCGCGTGTCGGTGCCGATGCGCCGCCTCGTCGCCGAGCACCGGCTGCACCCGGCCGACCTCGTCCTGCCCGCCTTCGTGCGCGAGGGCATCGACGCCCCGGTCGAGATCTCGAGCATGCCCGGGGTGCAGCAGCACACGGTCGACAGCCTCGTCGAGCTCGCCCGCGAGTGCGTCGCCGCCGGCATCGGCGGGATCATGCTCTTCGGCGTGCCCGAGCACAAGGACGCCCGGGGTTCGGGCGCCGACGACCCCGAGGGCATCCTCAACGTCGCGACCCGCGCGGTCGTCGACGCGGTCGGCGACTCCCTCGTCGTCATGACCGACCTCTGCCTCGACGAGTTCACCGACCACGGCCACTGCGGGGTGCTCGCCCAGGGCCCGGACGGCTCCGTCGTCGTCGACAACGACGCGACCCTCGAGCGCTACGCCGACATGGCCCTCGCCCAGGCCCGCGCCGGCAGCCACGTCCTCGGCATGTCCGGGATGATGGACGGCCAGGTCGGCTTCGTGCGCGGGGTCCTGGACCGCGAGGGCCTGACCTCCGTGTCGATCCTCGCGTACTCGGCGAAGTACACCTCCGCGCTCTACGGGCCCTTCCGCGAGGCCGTGCAGTCCTCGCTCACCGGTGACCGGGCGACCTACCAGCAGGACCCGGCGAACGCGACGGAGTCGGTGCGCGAGCTCGAGCTCGACATCGCCGAGGGCGCCGACATCGTCATGGTCAAGCCGGCCGGCCCGCACCTCGACGTCATCGCCGCCGCCGCGGCGATGTCGCCCGTGCCCGTCGCGGCCTACCAGATCTCCGGCGAGTACAGCCAGCTCGTCGCCGCGGCCGAGCGCGGCTGGATCGAGCGCGAGCGCAGCATCATGGAGTCCGTCATGCACATCCGACGGGCGGGCGCGGGCATCGTGCTCACGTACTTCGCCCTCGAGGTGGCGGACGTGTTGCGTCGCGACTTGGCATGATGCGCAGATGAGCCCGGCCCGAGACCCCTGGCTGCGCCACGACGAGCAGCTGGCGTGGCGGGCCTACCTGCGCGGGTCGCGGCTGCTCGAGGAGGCGCTCGACGACGACCTCGGCGGCACCTGTCAGCTCACCGAGTACGAGCTCATCTCCATGCTCTCCGAGGCGCCCGGGCGCCGGATGCGGATGTCCGAGCTCGCCGACACGATCATCCAGTCGCGCAGCCGCGTCACCCACACCGCCAGCCGTCTCGAGCGCCGAGGGTGGGTGCGGCGCGAGCGCTCGCACGACGACGGCCGCGGTGTCGACATCATGCTCACCGACGCGGGCATGCGTGCCCTCCTCGAGCTCGCCCCGAGGCATGCCGCCTCGGTGCGCGCGCGCCTCGTCGACGTCCTCGACCACGAGCAGCTCATGGTGCTCGGCGAGGCGATGGCCGCGATCCGTGACCACCTCGCGCCGGACCACCACGAGATCGGCATCGACGACTGAGCGAGCGGCACCCCGCAGCCGTGCGTCGTCATCCGTGGGCGAGACTGGGTGCATGAGCGACACGAGCCAGTCCGCCGCACTCTTCGAGCGCGCCCGGGCGGTGACGCCGGGCGGGGTCAACTCTCCCGTGCGCGCCTTCCGCGGCGTCGGCGGCACCCCGCGCTTCGTCGCCTCGGCGAAGGGGGCCTGGCTCACCGACGTCGACGGCACGCGCTACGTCGACCTCATCAGCAGCTGGGGGCCGATGATCCTCGGCCACGCGCACCCGGACGTCCTCGACGCCGTCGCGCAGACCGCGTCCCGTGGTTTTTCCTTCGGCACGCCGAGCGAGAACGAGGTCGCCCTCGCCGAGGAGATCGTCGCGCGGGTCGAGCCGCTGGAGCAGGTGCGTCTCGTGAGCAGCGGCACCGAGGCGACGATGTCGGCGCTGCGCCTCGCGCGCGGGGCCACCGGTCGCAGCGCGGTCGTGAAGTTCGCCGGCTGCTACCACGGGCACGTCGACGCCCTCCTCGCCCACGCGGGCTCGGGGGTGGCCACCTTCGCCCTGCCGGACTCCGCCGGGGTGCCGGCGAGCGCGGCGGGGGAGACCATCGTCCTGCCGTACAACGACCTCGCCGCCGTCGAGGCCGCCTTCGCCGAGCGCGGCGAGGAGATCGCGGCGGTCATCACCGAGGCCGCCGCCGGCAACATGGGGGTCGTGCCCCCCGCTCCCGGCTTCACCGAGGGCCTGCGTCGGATCACCGCCGCGCACGGCGCGCTGCTCATCAGCGACGAGGTGATGACCGGCTTCCGCTGCAGCCCGTCGGGCTGGTACGGCCACGAGACCCGCGCCGGGGGAGAGCACCCCGGCGGCTACCCGTCCGGCGCCCCCGACCTCTTCACCTTCGGCAAGGTCATGGGCGGCGGCTTCCCCGCAGCGGCCTTCGGCGGCCGGGCCGACCTCATGGCCCACCTCGCGCCCGACGGCCCGGTCTACCAGGCGGGCACCCTGTCGGGGAACCCCGTCGCGACGGCTGCCGGCCTGGCGACCCTGCGCGGGTGCACCCCGTCGCTCTACGACCACCTCGCCGAGGTGTCGCAGACGATCGGGGCGGCCGCGTCCGACGCCCTGACGCAGGCGGGCGTGCCCCACACCCTCCAGCGGGCCTCGTCGATGTTCTCGATCTTCTTCACCGACGGCCCGGTCGAGCGGTACTCCGACGCGCAGGGCCAGGACACGGCCGCCTTCGGGCGCTTCTTCCACGCGATGCTCGACGCCGGGGTGCACCTGCCCCCGAGCGCCTACGAGTCGTGGTTCGTCAGCGGCGCCCACGACGACGAGGCCGTCGAGACCGTCCTCGCCGCCCTCCCCGGGGCGGCACGGGCCGCGGCAGCGGGCTGAGCCGGCGAATTACGCGCCACCGGCGTTGCTCATTACACGTCGGTAACCGGGGATTTGTCACACCGCGACGGGCGTCACCGGGTCCGTGAGCCCGCTCACGTCGGGGTATCTTGACGCCGTGGCATCTTCGACAACGCACGCGCCGGCGCAGCGGGGGGTGACCCGCTCCACCATCGGCCTGAAGATCATGATGGCGGTCTCGGGGATTGTCTTCGTGCTGTACGTCCTCCTGCACATGTACGGCAACCTCAAGGTGCTCGCCGGGCAGCAGGCCTTCGACGAGTACGCGCACCACCTGCGCACCTTCGGCGAGCCGATGCTCCCCTACGGCGGTCTGCTGTGGCTCGTGCGCGTCGTGCTGATCGTCGCCCTCGTCGCCCACGCCTACTCCGCCTTCGCGCTGTGGAAGCGCGCGAGCGCCGCACGGCCGCAGCGCTACGCGGTCCGCAAGGCCGTCAGCTCCTCGCTGGCCAGCCGCACGATGCGCTGGGGCGGGGTGGCGCTGCTGCTCTTCGTCGTCTTCCACCTCATCCACTTCACGCTCGTCAAGCCGAACTTCAACAGCTCGGCCGACGCGGCGGCGATCAAGGACAGCCCCTTCGTCATGGTGTCCGCGAGCTTCTCGCTGCTGTGGGTCGTCGCGATCTACACGCTGGCGATGATCGCGCTCGGCATGCACCTCTTCCACGGGGTGTGGAGCGCCCAGCAGACGCTCGGCCTCACGAGCAGCGTCGCGGCGCGGGCCCGGGCCAAGACGATCGCCGCCGCGCTGGCCGCGCTCGTCGTCGTCGGGTTCCTCATCCCGCCCTTCTACCTCTACTTCACGAACCTCTGACCGGGGGAGAGACCCACACACCATGACTGACCTCATCGACGGCCTGTACCGCACCGGCGAGCCCATCGCCGACACGAAGGCCCCCGACGGTCCCATCGAGACCCGGTGGGAGCGTCACCAGTTCAGCAACAAGCTCGTCAACCCGGCCAACCGCCGCAAGCTCTCCGTCATCATCGTCGGCACCGGTCTGGCCGGCGCGTCCGCCGGGGCGACCCTCGGCGAGGCCGGCTACCACGTGAAGTCCTTCTGCTACCAGGACTCCCCGCGCCGCGCGCACTCGATCGCGGCCCAGGGCGGGATCAACGCGGCGAAGAACTACAAGGGCGACGGCGACTCCGTCTACCGGCTCTTCTACGACACGGTCAAGGGCGGTGACTACCGCGCCCGCGAGAACAACGTCTACCGCCTGGCCGAGGTCAGCCCGAACATCATCGACCAGTGCGTCGCCCAGGGCGTCCCCTTCGCCCGCGAGTACGGCGGTCTGCTCGACAACCGCTCCTTCGGCGGCGTCCAGGTCTCCCGCACCTTCTACGCCCGCGGCCAGACCGGTCAGCAGCTGCTCATCGGGGCCTACCAGGCCCTCGAGCGCCAGATCGCCAAGGGCACCGTGGAGATGTACAACCGCCACGAGATGCTCGAGCTCGTCGTCGTCGACGGCAAGGCCCGCGGCATCATCGCGCGCGACATGGTCACCGGCGAGATCGAGACCCACCTCGCCGACGCGGTCGTCCTGGCCAGCGGCGGCTACGGCAACGTCTTCTACCTCTCGACCAACGCCATGGGCTCCAACGTCACCGCCGCATGGCGCGCCCACCGCAAGGGCGCCCACATGGCCAACCCCTGCTACACGCAGATCCACCCGACGTGCATCCCGCAGCACGGCACGAAGCAGTCGAAGCTGACCCTCATGTCGGAGTCGCTGCGCAACGACGGCCGGATCTGGGTCCCCAAGGACGCGGCGGACTGCGACAAGGACCCCCGCGACATCCCCGAGGAGGACCGCGACTACTACCTCGAGCGGATCTACCCCTCCTTCGGCAACCTCGTGCCCCGCGACATCGCCTCGCGCCAGGCCAAGAACATGTGCGACGAGGGCCGCGGCGTCGGCCCGTCGGTCACCGAGGTCGGCCCGGACGGCGAGGAGCGCCAGGTCCGCCGCGGCGTCTACCTCGACTTCGCCGAGGCCATCTCGCGGCTGGGCCGTGACGCGGTCGAGAGCAAGTACGGCAACCTCTTCGACATGTACGCCCGGATCACCGGCGAGGACCCGTACGAGACCCCGATGCGGATCTACCCGGCCGTCCACTACGTCATGGGCGGGCTGTGGGTCGACTACGACCTCGAGTCGACGATCCCCGGTCTCTTCGTCACCGGCGAGGCCAACTTCTCCGACCACGGTGCGAACCGTCTCGGCGCCTCCGCGCTCATGCAGGGGCTGGCCGACGGCTACTTCGTCCTGCCGAACACCATCCGCAACTACCTCGCCGACGGGCCCTACCAGCCGATCACCGAGGACTCCCCGGAGGTCGTCGAGGCCCGGGCCGACGTCGAGCGACGCATCCAGCACTTCCTCAGCTGCGACGGCGAGCGCACCGTGGACTCGATCCACCGCGAGCTCGGCGCGATCATGTGGGAGTACTGCGGCATGGAGCGCACGGAGGAGGGCCTGAAGAAGGCGATCGGCCTCATCCGGGACCTCAAGCACCAGTTCTGGACCAACGTCAAGGTCCTGGGCACCAACGAGCAGCTCAACCAGAGCCTCGAGAAGGCCGGCCGCGTCGCCGACTTCCTCGAGCTCGGCGAGCTCATGTGCATCGACGCGCTGCACCGCCGCGAGTCCTGCGGCGGTCACTTCCGCGCCGAGTCGCAGACGGAGGACGGCGAGGCCCTGCGTCATGACGACGAGTACGCCTACGTGGCGGCGTGGGAGTACGCCACCCGGGGCGACGACACCGATCTCGAGCCGGTCCTGCACAAGGAGGACCTCGTCTACGAGTTCATCGAGATGAAGCAGCGGAGCTACAAGTAATGCGACTGACACTGAAGATCTGGCGCCAGGCCGGCCCGCAGGACAAGGGCGGCTTCGAGACCTACACGGTCGACGAGATCTCCGAGGACATGAGCTTCCTCGAGATGCTCGACGAGCTCAACGAGCAGCTGCAGGACGCCGGCCAGGAGCCGGTGGCCTTCGACAGCGACTGCCGTGAGGGCATCTGCGGCATGTGCGGCCTGATGATCTCGGGCCAGGCGCACGGGCCGGAGGTCACGACGACCTGCCAGCTGCACATGCGCAGCTTCCGCGACGGCGAGGAGATCACCGTCGAGCCGTGGCGGGCCTCGGCCTTCCCGGTGATCCGCGACCTCGTCGTCGACCGCGGGGCCTTCGACCGCATCATCCAGGCCGGCGGCTTCATCTCCGTCGACACCGGCGCGGCTCCCGACGCCGCCGCGACCCAGGTCCCGAAGGTCCAGGCCGACCGGGCCTTCGACTCCGCGACCTGCATCGGCTGCGGCGCCTGCGTCGCCGCCTGCCCCAACGCGTCGGGGATGCTCTTCCTCGGCTCGAAGATCACCCACCTCGGCGAGCTGCCGCAGGGCCAGGCCGAGCGCAGCGCGCGCGTCGTCGACATGGTCGCCCAGCACGACCACGAGGGCTTCGGCGGGTGCACGAACATCGGCGAGTGCGCGGCCTCCTGCCCCAAGGAGATCCCGCTCGACGTCATCTCGCAGCTCAACAAGGACCTGCGGGTCGCGTCGCGCGCGCGTCGCTGACGACGATGAGCCGACGCACGGTGGTGGTGCTCGCTGCGGCGGGCGCCACCACCGTCGTGCTCTCTGCGTGCTCCGTCCTCGGCGGCGGGGGCCCCCAGGCCGAGCCGACCTACGTCGCCCCGTCGACGACGACGACGGCCCCGAGCGCGGACACGGCGCCGGTCGGCCAGCAGCCCGCGACCCTGCCCCTGGCCAGCCAGGTCCTCGAGAGCGCGAAGAGCAACGCCCTGGAGGGAGGGGCGAGGTCGGTGACGATCTCCGCCGTCTACCCTCTCGCGGAGGACCTCGGCGTCGAGGGTCCGATGACGGTCCGCAGCAGCGGCAGCACGGCCGGCAACAGGAGCGAGCTGACGATCTCGATGCCCGACGGCTCCTCGCTCGAGCAGCGCGACCTGGGCAACGGCGAGCTCTACCTGCGCCTCGAGGACGGCGACGTCCGCAAGCCCTTCGACATCGACCTCCAGTCGCAGCTCGTGCGCAACGAGGGCCGGTGGGTGCGGACGTACAGCCAGAAGCGATACGTCGAGGACTACACCCCGTACCGCATCATCCGGAACAGCTTCTTCGCCGGCGAGCTCGAGAAGCAGGACATGCGCTACGCCATCCTCGACCAGCGCGAGCTCGACGGCGAGCAGGTGTACGGCGTCCTCGTCCGCCCTGCGACGGACGAGACCAAGGACGTCGTCCGCACGGTGTGGGTGACGAATGACGACCCCTACCGCTTCTTGCGCTACGAGACCGGAGACGTGCAGACGCGCACGAGCATCGTCTTCTCGAAGTGGGGCACGACCCCACTGCCCTCGGAGCGTCCCCAGGGCGCGAAGAAGGTCGACTTCTCCGACCTGTGAGATGTCGACCACCCTCAGGGGTGAGTCTGGACAATCGCGGGACGCAGGCCGACAGGTCCACGTATCGTCACGAGGTCGAGCACCTGAGGCAGGAGGGCGGCCCCGTGACCCCGACAGACATCTCCTCCGCGCGCCACGCGGCGCTGTCACCGCGCATGCGCGAGATCGTCGACGCCGGGATCGAGGTCACCGCGCGCGGTGGTCTGCGCGGCCTGACGCACCGAGCCGTCGACGCGGAGGCGGGCCTGCCACCGGGCAGCACGTCGAGCTACCTGCGCACCCGGCTCGCCCTCACCGTGGCGGTCACCAATCGGGTCATGGCGATCTTCGACGAGAGCGTCACCGGCCTGGCCCACCGTCTCGACGCGCGTCCTCCCACCGACGAGCAGGTCGTCGGCGAGGTCATCGAGCTCTTCGCCAGCTGGCTGGCCCATCCCGCGCTCCTCCTCGCCCGCCAGGAGCTCGCCGCCGAGGCCAACCGGCACCCCGAGGTCGCCCGAGTCGTGTGCCTGGCGCGGGACACGACCGAAGAGCTCATCGCCGTCATGCTCGAGCGGCTCGGCGCCCCGCAGCCCGAGGTCCGCGCGCGGGCCGTCCTGGCCGCGGGCGAAGGGGTGCTCAGCGCGGCGATGTCCTACCCCGAGGACATCCGCGGCGACTACGCCCGCACCGTCATGCGCACGATCGTCGAGGCCTTCGCGACGACCGAGCGCTCGCTGCGCGCGGTCTGAGCCGCCCCCCTTCGCCTAGACGGCCACCCGCCGCCCGGCCCGCCGGCGGCGCAGCCGCAGCCAGGCCCGGGCGACCCACCAGACCATCACGGCGAGCACGACGAGCACGACGACGACGAGCACCGGCGCGAAGACCGCGAGCAGGCTCACGGTGATCGCGGCGCCGTCCTCGGCGGTCGAGACCACAGGGGCTCCCAGGCCCGCGGTGCCGGCGTTGACGACGGGGCGGGCGGCCGCCTTCGTGCCGTGCACGACGGCGGCGACGACGATGCCCAGGACGACGCCGACCCAGGGGTTCTCCTGCATGAAGGCCGAGCCGTCGAGGTCCTGGGCGCTCGCGGCCGCGGCACCCATGAGCCCGCCCATCCCGGGGCGGATGGCGGTCTGGACGGCGTCGTTGAGCGAGTCCACCGCAGGGATCTTGTCGAGCGTCATCTCGGTGAGCAGGAGCACCGCGCCGATGCCGATCGCCCACCACGACTGCATCCACTCCCAGCCCGCCGGGAGAGTGACGACGTCGGTGAAGCGCGCGAGCAGGGCCATGACGAGGAAGGGGACGTAGGCGTTGAGCCCGGCGGCCGCGGACAGCCCCATGCCGGTGAGAGCAGCGATCACGAGGTCACCTCGAGGTCGGGCGGCACCGGTGCGGTCCCGCGTCTGGTGCCAGAACGCTACGCGCAGACGGCGTCATCCCGGGGGAGGGGCGCCGCCTAGGATTGCCGTCATGAAGGTCCTCTCCGCTGTCGCCTGGCCCTACGCGAACGGCCCCCGGCACCTCGGCCACGTCGCCGGTTTCGCCGTCCCGTCCGACGTCTTCAGCAGGTACATGCGCATGGCGGGGCACGACGTGCTCATGGTGAGCGGCTCCGACGAGCACGGCACCCCGATCCTCGTCCTCGCCGACAAGGAGGGC
This sequence comes from Janibacter sp. Y6, assembly GCF_040900765.1. Taxonomy (NCBI): domain Bacteria; kingdom Bacillati; phylum Actinomycetota; class Actinomycetes; order Micrococcales; family Intrasporangiaceae; genus Janibacter; species Janibacter sp. Y6. The sequence continues at coordinate 99,659 of NZ_JAKLYZ010000005.1, read as the reverse complement.
ACGACGGCCCACGACCTCGTCGACCGCAACCACGCGATCATCGCCGGCGAGCTCACCGACCTCGGCTGCTCCTACGACCTGTACACCCGCACGACGACGGTCAACCACACCGCGGTCGCCCAGGAGCTCTTCGAGCGCTGCTGGGAGAACGGCTACATGGTCGAGCAGACCCAGAAGGGCGCGATCTCGCCGTCGACCGGGCGCACCCTGCCCGACCGATACATCGAGGGCACCTGCCCGATCTGCGGCTACGAGGACGCCCGCGGCGACCAGTGCGACAACTGCGGCAACCAGCTCGAGCCCGAGGACCTCATCTCGCCGCGCAGCAAGATCGACGGCGAGACCCCGCAGTTCGTCGAGACGCAGCACTTCTTCCTCGACCTCCCCGCGCTCGCCGACTCCCTGCGGGCCTGGCTCGAGGAGCGCGAGGCATCGGGCACGTGGCGCCCGAACGTCATCAAGTTCAGCCTCAACATCCTCGAGGACATCCGTCCGCGCGCGATGACGCGTGACATCGACTGGGGCATCCCGGTGCCGCTCGAGGGCTGGCGCGACAACCCGAGCAAGCGGCTCTACGTGTGGTTCGACGCGGTCGTCGGCTACCTCTCGGCGTCGGTGGAGTGGGCCCGCCGCATCGGCGAGCCCGAGCGGTGGCGTGAGTGGTGGGTCGACGGCGCGGTCCCCGACGCCCAGGAGTCGTACTACTTCATGGGCAAGGACAACATCACCTTCCACTCCCAGATCTGGCCCGCCGAGCTCCTCGCGTACGCCGGCCGGGGGACGAAGGGGGGAGAGCCCGGCGATTTCGGCGTGCTCAACCTGCCGACGGAGGTCGTCTCGAGCGAGTACCTGACGATGGAGGGCAAGCAGTTCTCCACCTCTCGCGGGTACGTCATCTACATCCGCGACGTCCTTGAGAAGTACGGCCCGGACGCGATCCGGTACTACATCTGCGCGGCCGGCCCGGAGAGCCAGGACGCGAACTTCACCTGGGCCGACTTCGTCCAGCGCAACAACTCCGAGCTCGTCGCCGGCTGGGGCAACCTCGTCAACCGCACCGCGTCGATGATCGCCAAGAGCTTCGGCGAGATCCCTGCGCCGGGCACCCTCGAGCCGGTCGACGAGGCGATCCGCGAGCGCACGCTCGCCGCCTTCGACGAGGTCGGCTCGCTGCTCGCGCGCCAGCGGATCAAGGCCGCGGTCGCCGCCGCGATGCGCGCCGTGGGCGAGGTCAACAAGTACGTCACGGACACCGAACCCTTCCGGCTCAAGGGCGAGGACCAGCGCGAGCGGCTCGCGACGGTGCTGCACACGCTCGTGCAGTGCGTGAGCGACCTCAACACGATGCTCGCGCCGGTCCTGCCGCACTCGTCGAACGTCGTCCACGGCGTCATCGGCGGCGAGGGCGCCTTCATGCCGATGCCCGAGCTGCGCGAGGTCACGGGTCTCGACGCCGGCGACGAGGGTCGCACCTACCCGGTCATCACGGGTGAGTACAGCTCGACCCCCGCGTGGGAGTCGCGGCCGGTGCGCGTGGGAGCCCCGGTCGCCAAGCCGACCCCGGTCTTCACCAAGCTCGACGAGTCGGTGGTCAGCGAGGAGCTCGCCGAGGTCGAGGGCGCCTGAGCCCGATGGCCCCTCACGACCGCTCGCACGGCGAGCCCGCGCCCGTCCCCGACCCGCTCCCGGTGCCCGTCGTCGACAACCACACGCACCTCGACATCGTCCGCGACGACCTGCCGGAGCCGCTCGTGGCCGGCGGGCACGAGCGCGTCGCCGGGGCGCTCGCGCTCGCGGCGAGCGTCGGCGTGGACCGCGTCGTGCAGGTGGGGTGCGACCTCGAGAGCGCCCGCTGGACGGTGTCGGTCCTCGACGACCACCCGGCGATGCTCGGCGCCGTCGCCCTGCACCCCAACGAGGCTCCTCGCCTCGCGGCCCAGGGCGCGCTCGCCGAGGCCCAGGCCGAGATCGAGGCGCTCGCCGCCCACCCCCGCGTCCGGGCGATCGGCGAGACCGGGCTCGACTACTTCCGCACCGGCGAGGACGGGGTGGCCGCGCAGCACGACTCCTTCCGCTGGCACATCGACCTGGCCAAGCGCACCGGCAAGGCCCTGCAGATCCACGACCGCGACAGCCACGACGACGTCCTGCGCATCCTCGCCGAGGAGGGCGCGCCCGAGCGCACCGTCCTGCACTGCTTCAGCGGTGACGTCGCGATGGCCCGCGAGTGCGCGGAGCGGGGCTACTACCTCTCCGTCGCCGGGACCGTGACCTTCAAGAACGCGCGGGGTCTGCGCGACGCGGTCGCGATCACCCCGCTCCACCGGCTCCTCGTCGAGACCGACGCGCCCTACCTCAGCCCGTCGCCCTACCGCGGGTCGGCCAACGCCAGCTATCTCGTGCCGCACACCGTGCGGCGGATGGCCGACCTGCTCTCGGTGGACGTCGCGACCCTCTGCGCGACCCTCTCGGACACCTCGGAGACGGTCTACGGACCCTGGTGAGGTGGCCGTTCGTCGCGCGCCCGTTATCAAAACTTGACCTTCGACCGGCTCGCAGTGCACCGTAGATGACTGATGGCCGGGGCCGGTTCCCCTGACAGCGCCTCGACCACCGTCGATCCACGCCCGTGCTCAGCACGGGCGTGCTCGTGCGGGAGGCGCTGCACCGGTGCCCGGGACGCACGACGAAGGATCTCTCTTGTCTTCAACCGCGGTTCGCCGTATCACCCAGGCCGGCGTCGTCGGCGCTCTCGTGCTCGGCGTCTCCGGAGTCGCCGTCATGGACAAGTCCGTCGCGCTCGACGTCGACGGCCAGCAGAGCTCGGCCCACGCCTTCGGCGGCACGGTCGCCGACGTCCTGGACAAGCAGGGCGTCGACCTCGGCGAGCGCGACCAGGTCACCCCGTCGCTCGACACCCCCGTCGCGGACGGCCAGGAGATCGTCGTGCGGTACGCCCGGCAGCTGACGATCACCGTCGACGGCGAGAAGAAGACCTACTGGACGACGGCGAGCACCGTCGGCGAGGCGATGGACCAGCTCGGTCTGCGCGGCGACGGCGCGATCCTGTCCGCCTCGCGCAGCAAGAGCGTCGGCCGTGACGGCCTCGCCTTCTCCATGGCCACGCCGAAGGACGTCACCCTCGTCGTCGGCGGCAAGAAGTCCGCCAAGACGACCACCGGCCAGAACGTCAGCCAGGCGCTGCGCGGCATGGAGGTCGCCGTCGACGGCAACGACCAGATCAAGCCCGGCAAGTGGGCCGACGTCACCGACGGCATGACCATCCGCGTCGACAAGGTCGACCGCAAGGGCACGAGCCGCACCGTGGCCATCCCCTTCGACACGGTCGTCCAGAAGGACTCCTCGCTCACGGTCGGCACGACGAAGGTCAAGACCGAGGGCAGCGCCGGGTCGCGCACCAACCGCTACACGGTGACCTACAAGAACGGCAAACCCGTCTTCACCAAGCGCACGGGCAGCACGGTCACCGCCAACCCGGTCGACCGCGTCGTGCTCCAGGGCACCAAGCCCAAGCCCAAGCCCAAGCCGCAGCCCAAGCCGGCGCCGGCCCCCGAGCCCGCACCCGCGCCGAAGCCCTCGACCCCGAGCACGCCCGCCCCGAAGTCCTCGACGCCGAGCCCGGCGCCGACGACGACGAAGAGCAGCGGCGCGGGTCTCGACACCTCGAACGCCGCGATGTGGGACCGGATCGCCCAGTGCGAGTCGACCGGCAACTGGTCGATCAACTCGGGCAACGGCTACTACGGCGGCCTGCAGTTCGACATCCAGACCTGGCTCGGTGCCGGCGGTGGCGACTTCGCCCAGCGCGCCGATCTCGCCAGCCGCGAGCAGCAGATCACCGTGGCCAACCGTGTCTACGCCGACCGTGGCCTGCAGCCCTGGGGCTGCGCCCACGCGGCCTGACCGCAGCACCACCGCAGCGACCCCCGTCGACCACCCGGTCGGCGGGGGTCGCCGCGTCCCCGCCGCCGCTCCGGTCGCGACGCAGCAGCCTCGGACGACGCAGGACGGCCCACGCCCGCGCAGGCCGTAGGGTTCGGGGCATGACCGGCTCGGACGTGCAGCTCCTCGGCGCCGCGGCGATCCGCGAGCTCGCCGGGCGGCTCGGGGTGGCCCCCACCAAGCAGTGGGGGCAGAACTTCGTCGTCGACGCCAACACCGTGCGCCGCATCGTGCGCGCCGGTGACGTCGGCCCGCAGGACGTCGTCGTCGAGGTGGGGCCCGGTCTGGGCTCCCTCACCCTCGCCCTGCTCGAGCAGGCGCACCGGGTCGTCGCCATCGAGATCGACCCCCGCCTGGCCCAGGCACTGCCCGAGACCGTCGCGGCGATGGCCCCGTCGCGGGCCGACGACCTCGAGGTCGTCCACGGCGACGCCCTGAGGGTCGCCGAGCTGCCCGGACCGGCGCCGACCGCTCTCGTGGCGAACCTGCCCTACAACGTCTCCGTGCCCGTCGTGCTCCACCTGCTCGCGACCTTCCCGAGCATCGAGCGGGTGCTCGTCATGGTCCAGCTCGAGGTCGCCGAGCGGCTGGCCGCCCGGCCCGGGTCGCGCACGTACGGCGTGCCGAGCGTCAAGGCCGCCTGGTACGGCGACGTGCGGCTGGCCGGCACCGTCTCGCGGAGCATCTTCTGGCCGGTGCCCAACGTCGACTCCGGTCTCGTGCGCATCGACCGGCGCGAGCCACCGGCGGTCGAGGTGAGCCGCGCCGAGGTCTTCGCGTGCGTCGACGCCGCCTTCGCCCAGCGCCGCAAGACCCTGCGCGCGGCACTCAAGGGCTGGGCCGGCTCGGCCGACGCCGCCGAGGCCGCCCTCGTCGAGGCGGGCATCGACCCCCGGACCCGTGGCGAGCAGCTCGACGTCGAGCAGTTCGCGGCCCTGGCCGCCGCCCGCACTAGGGTGACCGCATGACCTCGGTGCTCGAGACGGCCTCCGCCGTCACCGCTCGGGCGCCCGCGAAGGTCAACCTCGAGCTCGGCGTGGGGGCGCTGCGCCCCGACGGCTTCCACACCCTGTCGACCGTCTACCAGGCCGTCGGCGTCTTCGATGAGGTCACGGTCGCGACCGCCGACGAGTGGGGCGTGAGCGTGCGCGGTCGCGACGCCGAGCTCGTGCCCACCGACGAGAGCAACCTCGCGCTGCGCGCTGCGATGCTCCTCGCCGAGCGCGCCGCCGTCGAGCCGGTGCATGTTTCGATCCACAAGGACATCCCCGTCGCGGGCGGGATGGCCGGCGGCTCCGCCGACGCGGCCGCCACCCTCGTCGCCTGCGACGCCCTGTGGGACCTCGGCCTCGGCCGCTCGGGCCTGGACCCGATCGCCGCCGAGCTCGGCAGCGACGTCCCCTTCCTCCTGCACGGCGGCACGGCCGTGGGCTCCGGGCGCGGCGAGCTCGTCACCCCCGTGCTCGCGCGGGGCAGCTACCACTGGGTCTTCGTGCCGACGCCGGCCTCGGGGCTGTCGACGCCCGAGGTCTACGCGGCCTTCGACGAGCTCTCCGCCGGTCACGACGTGCCCGACCCGGAGCCGAGCCCGGCGATGATGGCCGCGCTGCGCCAGGGCGAGCCCGAGGCGCTCGGCGCCGTGCTGTCCAACGACCTCCAGGCCGCCGCCGTGCGCCTGCAGCCCCAGATCGGCGACGTCATGGACGCCGCGATGTCCTTCGGCGCCCTGGGCGCGATCGTCTCCGGGTCCGGCCCGACCGTCGCGCTGCTCGCCGCCGGGCAGGAGGGGGCGATCGACCTCGCCGTCTCGCTCACCGCCTCGGGCGCGGCCGCCGACGTCATCCGGGCGATCGGCCCGGTCGCCGGCGCTCACGTCATCCCCGCCCCACGACTCACCTGATGGCCAACCTCCTCTCCCTCGAGCGCGGCCGTCTGGCGCTCGGGACGGCGCAGCTGCTCGACGGGATCACGCTGGGCATCAACGAGGGCGCCCGCATCGGCGTCGTCGGGCGCAACGGCGGCGGCAAGTCGACCCTTCTGCGCGTCCTCGCCGGTGAGCTCGAGCTCGACGACGGCCGGCTGACGCGCAACTCGGTGACGACGGTCCGCCTGCTGTCGCAGGCCGACGTCCTCTCGCCCTCCGCCACGGTGCGCGAGGTCGTCCTCGGCGGTCTCGCGGAGCACGAGTGGGCGGGCGACCCCCGGGTGCGTGACGTCCTCGACGGCCTCCTCGGTGGTCACGAGGGCGAAGGGGTCGGCGGCCTCGACGCGACGATCGGCCCGATGTCCGGCGGCGAGCGCCGCCGCGTCGCGCTCGCCGCGGCCCTCGTCGAAGACCCCGACGTCCTCATGCTCGACGAGCCGACCAACCACCTCGACGTCGAGGGGGTCGCCTGGCTCGCCGACCACCTGACCCGCCAGCGCACCGCGCGCGGCAAGGCGCTCGTGACGATCACCCACGACCGGTGGTTCCTCGACGCCGTCGCCGACCGGACGTGGGAGGTCATCGACGGGCGGGTCGAGCAGTACGAGGGCGGGTACGCCGCGTACGTGCTCGCCAAGGCCGAGCGCCAGCGGATCGCGGCGGTGACCGCCGAGCGGCGCGACAACCTCCTGCGCAAGGAGCTCGCCTGGCTGCGCCGCGGCCCGCCCGCTCGCACCTCGAAGCCGAAGTTCCGCATCGACGCCGCGAACGCGCTCATCGCCGACGAGCCGCCGCCGCGCGACGACGTCGAGCTCGTGCGCTTCGCGTCGACCCGTCTGGGCAAGGACGTCGTCGACCTGCTCGACGTCACCGTCACCGTCGGCGAGCGCACCCTGCTCGACCGGGTCACCTGGCATCTCGCGCCGGGGGAGCGCGTCGGCGTCGTCGGCGTCAACGGGGCGGGCAAGTCGACGCTGCTGCGCGTCATCGGCGGAGAGATCCCGCTCGACTCCGGTAAGCGGAAGGAGGGCGTCACCGTCCAGGTCGCCCACCTCTCGCAGGAGGTGCGCGAGCTCGACCGGTTGCGCGAGCACCGCGTCATCGAGGCGGTCGAGGAGATCCGCAAGGTGACGATGCTCGACGGCAAGGAGGTCTCGGCCTCTCAGCTCGCCAAGCGCCTGGGCTTCAGCGGCGGGCGTCAGCAGACGCGTGTCGGCGACCTCTCCGGTGGCGAACGACGCCGCCTGCAGATCCTGCGCCTGCTCATGTCCGAGCCGAACGTCCTGCTCCTCGACGAGCCGACCAACGACCTCGACATCGAGACGCTCACCCAGCTCGAGGACCTGCTCGACGGCTGGGCCGGCACGCTCGTCGTCGTCAGTCACGACCGCTACCTCCTCGAGCGCGTCGCGGACCACCAGGTCGCGCTGCTCGGCGACGGGCGGGTGCGTCAGCTGCCCGGCGGGGTCGAGGAGTACCTGCAGCTGCGCGGTGCCGCCGGACCGGCCGCCGCGATGCGCGGGTCCGCGGCGCCCGCACCGGCCGCTGCGGGGAGCCCGGTGGTCGACGGGCCGAGCCCGGCCGAGGTGCGAGAGGCGCGCAAGGTCATGGCGCGGGTCGAGAAGCAGCTGGCGAAGATCGAGGAGCGCGAGGCGAAGGTCCACGCGCAGATGGCCGAGCAGGCCGAGGACCACCAGCGCCTGCGCGAGCTGCACGAGACCCTGCGGGTGGCCGCCCAGGAGCGCGAGAGCCTCGAGCTCGAGTGGCTGGAGGCCGCCGACGTCGTCGGCTGACCCCCCTTCGTCCTACCCCTCGTTCGTCCTAGCCCTCGAAGGGGGCGAGGAGGCGGCGCAGCTGCGCCACGAGGTCGGCCTGGTCGCCCGGACCGAGGTCGGCGAGGATGTCGCGCTCACGCTCGAGCAGGTCGGCCAGGGCGGCGTCGACGGCGGTGCGCCCGTCGTCGGTGAGCCGGACGATGACGCTGCGACGGTCCCGCGGAGACGGTGCGCGCTCGACCCAGCCGCGGGCGGTGAGCCGGTCGATCCGGTTGGTCATCGTGCCGCTCGTGACGAGGGTGGCCCGCACGAGGTCACCGGGGGAGAGCTCGTAGGGCGGGCCGGCGCGGCGCAGCGTCGACAGGACGTCGAACTCCCAGCCGTCCATCCCGTGGCGGGCGAAGGCGCTGGACCGGTCGAGGTCGAGCCGGCGGGCCAGCCGCGAGATGCGCGACATGACGTGCATCGGCTCGGGGTCGAGGTCGGGACGCTCACGACGCCAGGCGTCGACGATCTCGTCGACGTCGTCGTGGATGGGGTGACGTTCGGGCACCCGTCAAGAATACGGCCTGCCAAGTATCTTCACGTCGAGAGACATCTCTCCTAGGATCGGGGCATTCGACGCAGGAGGCCGACGATGCCGAGCTGGGACCCCACGCTGTACGAGAAGTTCGCGAGCGAGCGGGCACGACCCTTCGCCGATCTCACCGCCCGGGTGGGCGCGCGCGAGCCGCGGCTCGTCGCCGACCTCGGGTGCGGCAACGGGATCGCGACCCTCACCCTCGCGCAGCGCTGGCCCCAGGCCCGCGTCGTCGGGGTCGACAGCAGCACCTCGATGCTCGAGTCGGCCCGGGCGAAGGACCTCGACGGCCGCGTCGAGTGGGTCGAGGGCGATCTGTCGACGTGGACGCTCGAGTCGCTGGGCCAGGCGCCCGACGTCGTCGTGAGCAACGCGACGCTGCAGTGGGTGCCGGGCCACCTGCGCGTCGTCGAGGGCTGGGCCGACGCCCTCGCCCCCGACGGCTGGCTCGCGCTGCAGGTGCCGGGCAACTTCGCCTCGCCGACGCACGCGATCATGCGCGAGATGGCGGTCGCGCACCCACGGGCGGCCGAGCTCGAGGCCGCGACGAAGCGCTTCGGTGCGGGGGAGCCGAGCACCTACCTGCAGATCCTCACCGGGCGCGGTCTCGAGGTCGACGCGTGGGAGACCACGTACACGCACGTCCTCGACCCGGCCGGTGAGCAGGACAACCCTGTCCTGGACTGGGTGAGCGGGACCGGGCTGCGCCCGATCCTCGACGTCCTCACCGACGACGAGGAGCGCTCGGCCTTCCTCGCCGAGTACGGCGAGCGCGTCGCCCAGGCCTACCCCCGCACCCCGGCCGGGGTGCTCCTGCCCTTCCGACGGGTCTTCGCCGTCGGCCACAAGGTCGCCTGATGGTCGCCGTCGGCCTCCACCACGTGCAGATCGCCTGCCCGCGGGGCAGCGAGGACGACCTGCGCGCCTTCTACGGCTCCGTGCTCGGTCTGCCCGAGGTCCCCAAGCCGCCCGTCCTCGCCGCCCGCGGAGGGGTCTGGTTCGCCGTCGGCGACCAGCAGCTGCACTGCGGTGTCGAGGAAGGCTTCGCACCCGCCCGCAAGGCGCACCCGTGCCTGCTCGTCGAGGCCGTCGACGAGGTGGCCGCAGCCGTCGACGCAGCCGGCAGGCCCGTGCGGTGGGACGAGGCGATCCCCGGTGTCCGGCGCTTCCACACCGACGACCCGGTGGGCAACCGCGTCGAGATCCAGCAGGTCTGAGGGGTCGGCGACCCGTCAACTACCCTGGGGGCGCCGCCGCACGGCGGCGTTCCCCGGTTGGTCTGCCGGCAGGGCCCGCCTGACTTTGAATCAGGACAAGCGACGCAGGTTCGACTCCTGCCCGGGGAGCGCAGGTGCGGGCGCGTCGCGCCCGGGGCGTCACCCCTTCGCCCGGGGTCCCGGTCAGGTCAGCGGGGGCAGCCGCGGGTGGTCGGTGGGGTAGATCCCGACCGCGAAGCCGTACGTCGTCTCGCCGGAGCGCGGGAGGCGGTCGAAGTCGTCGACGAGCTCGCTCATCCGCTGCCAGAAGGCCGATGCCTGCTCGGGCGCGATGCGCGCGTGCCGGACGAAGCCCCACAGCTCGCCACGCTCGAAGGCCGGCCCCGACTCGGCGGCCGCCACCTCGAAGTCGTTGAAGTCCCGCGGCATCTCCTCGCCCGACGAGCCCTGGGGGGCGACGTAGAAGAGCCGTGCTGTCCGCCCGTAGAGGCGCTCCTCGACGGCCCGGACGCGCCGGGTGCTCACGACCCGGAGCAGGTCGGCGCGCACGAGGACGGCGACGTGGTGGGCGACGGTGCTCTTCGGGCGGTCCAGGGCGCTCGCCAGCTCGGTCACCGACGCCGCGCGCTCGAGGAGCAGCTGGAGGATCGTCGTGCGCAGGGGGTGGGCGAGCGCACGCACCTGGGCGGGCTGCGTGAGCGCCATCCGGTCGGCGAGCTCGCGGCCCGGGGGGTTGTCCTCCATGCCGCACGAGACTACCGTCGTCGAACGTTCCACATCAGTGGATCATTCGTCGAGGAGGACGTCACATGGCCGAGGTGCTGCTCTACCACCACATCCAGGGGCTGACGCCGGGCGTCGTCGCCTTCGCCGACGCCCTGCGCGAGGCGGGGCACACCGTGCACACGCCCGACCTCTTCGAGGGACGGACCTTCGCGAGCATCGAGGAGGGCTTCGGGTACGCCCGCGAGGTCGGGCTCGACGTCGTGCGCCGACGGGGTGCCGACGCCGTCGACGGGCTGGGGGAGGCGCTCGTCTACGCCGGGTTCTCCTTCGGCGTGACGATCGCCCAGCAGCTGGCCCAGACGCGACCCGGCGCCCGCGGCGCCCTGCTGCTCTGCTCGTGCATGCCCGTGGCCGAGTACGGGGAGCGGTGGCCGCAGGACGTACCCGTGCAGGTGCACGGCAAGGAGGGGGACGAGTTCTTCGACGAGGACCTGCCCGCCGCCCGCGAGCTCGTCGCGTCGAGCGAGCGGGCCGAGCTCTTCGTCTACCCCGGCGACGAGCACCTCTTCGCCGACTCCTCGCTCGACGCCTACGACCCCGACGCGGCCGCGCTGCTGCTCGAGCGGGTCCGCGCCTTCCTCGCCCCGCTCTGAGGGGCGAAGGGGGGCCGCCTGGCATCGTCGGTTCGGCCGCCCCCTTCGCCCCTGGGTAGAGTGTCGAGGTCCCGACGGGACATCCCTGACCCGAGCAGCTGGGAGCAGCACGTGAGTGACGCCCGCCCGTCCGCCGTCATCATCCTCGCCGCCGGCGAGGGCACGAGGATGAAGAGCAAGACCCCGAAGGTCCTCCACCCGATCGGCGGCGACACCCTCCTCGGGCACGCGATGCGGGCGGCCAGCGGTGCCGGCGCCGACTCGACCGTCGTCGTCATCCGCCACCAGCGCGACCGGGTCGCGGCCTACGTCGAGGAGCGCAACGCCTCGTCGGGCACGCCGGTGATCGTCGCGGACCAGGACGAGGTCAAGGGCACCGGCCGCGCCGCCGAGTGCGGTCTCGACGCCCTGCCGGCGGACCTCACGGGCACCGTCGTCGTGACGATGGGCGACGTCCCGCTGCTCACCGCCGAGACGATCTCCGCCCTCACCGCCGCTCACGTCGAGGCCGGCGCCGTCGCGACCGTCATGACCTCCGTCCTCGAGGACGCGAAGATGTACGGCCGGATCATCCGCGGCGCCGACGGCTCGGTCGAGCGGATCGTCGAGTTCAAGGACGCGACGGAGCCCGAGCGCGCGGTCCGCGAGATCAACTCCGGCATCTACGCCTTCGACCTCGACGTGCTGCGTCGTCAGCTGCCGCGCGTCGGCACCGACAACGCGCAGGGCGAGAAGTACATCACCGACGTCATCGCGCTCGCCCGCGAGGAGGGCGGCCACGTCATCGCGCACGTCCTCGAGGACCTGTGGCAGACCGAGGGCGTCAACGACCGCACCCAGCTCGCCCAGCTCGGCCGGGTGCTCAACGACCGGGTCTGCGAGCGGCACATGCGGGCCGGCGTGACGATCGTCGACCCCGCGACGACGTGGATCGACGTCGACGTGACGATCGGCGCTGACACCGTGATCCGCCCGGGCACCCAGCTGCTCGGCGCGACGAGCATCGGCGAGGACGTCGTCGTCGGCCCCGACGTCACACTCGTCGACACCGAGGTCCACGACGGCGCGGAGGTCAAGCGTGCCGAGGCCCACCTCGCCGTCATCGGCGCCGGCGCGACCGTCGGCCCGTACAGCTACCTGCGCCCCGGCACCGAGCTCGGTGCGAAGGGCAAGATCGGCGGCTTTGTCGAGACGAAGAACGCGAAGATCGGCGCCGGGGCGAAGGTCCCGCACCTCACCTACTGCGGCGACGCGGTCATCGGAGACGGGGCCAACATCGGCGCCGGCACGATCTTCGCCAACTACGACGGGGTGAGCAAGGGCCGCACGAACGTCGGGGCCCACTCCTTCGTCGGCAGCAACTCCGTCCTCGTCGCACCGCTCGACATCGCCGACGGCGCCTACGTCGCCGCCGGGTCCGCGATCACCGGGGCCGTCGAGCCCGGCCAGATCGCCATCGCCCGCGGCCAGCAGCGCAACGTCGACGGCTGGGTCGAGCGTCGCCGCGCCGGCACCGCGACCGCCCAGGCCGCGCAGGCGGCGCAGTCTGCCCCGCACACCAGCTGACCCCCTCCGCCCTCCGCACACCCCCTGCAGCACCGCACGAAAGTCGAGGCACCGTGACCGGCATCCAGAAGACCCCCGAGAAGAACCTCATGGTCTTCTCCGGGCGCACCCACACCGCGCTCGCCGAAGAGGTCGCGGCCTCCCTGGGCACCGACCTCGTGCCCACGAGCGCCTACGAGTTCGCCAACGGCGAGATCTACGTGCGCTACGAGGAGTCGGTGCGTGGCTGCGACGCCTTCGTCATCCAGAGCCACGCGACGCCGATCAACGAGGCGATCATGGAGCAGCTCATCATGGTCGACGCCCTCAAGCGCGCGAGCGCGAAGCGGATCACCGTGGTGCAGCCCTTCTACGGCTACGGGCGCCAGGACAAGAAGCACAAGGGGCGCGAGCCGATCAGCGGCCGGCTCATGGCCGACCTCTTCAAGACCGCCGGCGCCGACCGGCTCATCTCGGTCGACCTGCACACCGACCAGATCCAGGGCTTCTTCGACGGCCCCGTCGACCACCTCATGGCGATGCCGATCCTCGCCCGCCACGTCCGCGAGAAGTACGGCGACCGCCAGCTCGCCGTCGTCTCCCCGGACGCCGGCCGGATCAAGGTCGCCGAGCAGTGGTCGCGCCAGCTCGGCGGGGCGCCGCTGGCCTTCATCCACAAGACGCGTGACATCTCGCGCCCGAACGAGACCGTCGCCAACCGCGTCGTCGGCGAGGTCGAGGGCCGTCTGTGCGTGCTCGTCGACGACATGATCGACACCGCCGGCACGATCACCAAGGCCGCCGACGCGATCATGGCCGAGGGCGCCGCGGGCGTCGTCATCGCCGCGACCCACCCGATCTTCTCCCCACCGGCCGTCGAGCGGATGACCGCGTGCTCGGCCGAGGAGATCATCGTGACCAACACCCTCCCGCTGACGCCCGAGCAGCACTTCGAGGGGCTGACCGTCCTGTCGATCGCGCCGCTCATCTCGGCCGCGATCCGTGAGGTCTTCGAGGACGGGTCGGTGACCTCCCTCTTCGAGGGCCGCGCCTGACCTCCCTTCGCCCCACCTCGCAGAGGTGAGCACGAATCGCCGCTACGGCCAGGACGTAGCGGCGATTCGCGCTCACCCGGCCGCTCAGCCGAGCAGGCCCCGCAGCAGCGACACGAGGTCTGCGAGGCGAGACCCCCGGAGGTCGTCCGCAGTGATCCGCAGGACGCGCCAGCCGAGGGACTCGAGCCGTCGTACCCGGGTGATGTCCAGCCGCCACTGGGCCCGATCTGTCCGGTGGTGGTCGCCCTCGTACTCGACCACGACCTTCGCATCCGGCCAGACCAGGTCGCAGCAGGCCACCTCCTCGCCGTCGTCGGTGCAGATCCGTGCGTTGAGGAGCGGCTCCGGCAGGCCCGCCTGAGCGAGCGCGAGCCGCGTCCTCGTCTCCATCACCGAGCGTGACCCGACGCGGACGAGCGCAGCCGCGTCGCGCAGACGAGCCGATCCGAGACGCCGCGTGCGGGCGACCCGGTGCAAGCCAGCGAGCAGCTCGGGCCGACCGCGCACGACGCAGTCGCCGATGGCGACCAGGTCGTCGCGGGTCAGGCCCACGGCACCCAGGTCCGCCCACGTCTCAGCACGGGTCGTGACGGGCAGCCCGCGCACTGACGTCGTGGCCCGCGTCTCGAGACCACGGTGCCCGGTGATGCCGGGTCGGCGCACCTGAGCCTGCGCCGTGGGCCTGATGACGTGGAGCCGCTCGTCGGCGTCGGTCCAGGTCGGGAGGGGCAGAGCCCAGATCCGTGCGGCGGTGAGGTGCGAGTAGGCGAAGGGGGCGGGCATCCCGAGCGCGACGGCAGCCAGCCGGGCGTCGCCGTCGAGGCGATCGAGGCTGTGGACCCCGTGGGTCACCGCGACGAGGTCACCTCGGCGCAGCCTCTGGTCGGCGACGCCGGCGACGCCGGCATCAGCGCTCGTGAAGGCCCGTCCCAGTGACCTGGGGAGCGGCCGCGGTGCGCGGGGCATGCCCTCGATGGTGCCGAGAAGCCCGGTGGGCGCCGACGGGCTGTCCACAGCAACGGCCGGTGAGCGCGAATCGCCGCTACGCACTCGTCGTAGCGGCGATTCGTGCTCACCCTCGGGAGGGTGGGGCGGGCGAGCCGGGGTGGGGGTGCCCGGGCGAAGGGGGAGTCAGTCGCCCTGGCGGGAGCGGTAGGCGGCGGCGGCTAGGCGGTTGCCGCAGCCCCCTTCGCAGTAGCGCTTCGAGCGGTTGCGCGAGAGGTCGACGACGACGTCGTCGCAGTCGTCGGCCGCGCAGATGCGCAGCCGGCCGAGCTCGTCGGCCCGGATGACGTCGACGAAGGCCATCGCCGCCTCGACCTGCATGCGTCGGGCGAGCGGCGCGTCGGGCGAGGTCGCGTGGATGTGGAAGCCGTAGCCGTCGTGGTCGACGAGCTGGGGGAGGGCCTGGCCGTCGCGCAGCAGCGCGTTGACGAGGTCGACGACCCGCTCCGGGTCGTCGGCGGCCAGCCACACCTCGCGCAGCCGGGGCCGCAGCGCCCGCACCTGCTCGAGCTCGGCCTCGTCGCCGACCCGCCGCCCGGTCCAGCCCCAGTGCCCGAAGAAGTCCTCGAGCTGCGCGACGCTCGAGAGCGTGTCGCCGTCGGCGTCGGGGAAGGCCCCGACGGCGGTGTTGACCAGGGCCGCGGTGCCGCGCAGCGCATCGTTGGTGTCATGACCAAAAGACATCTTGACTCCTGACGTCGGGGACGCATATCGTCATCACCATCAGTCTATGTCACTCATGACGATCCCTCGAGGAGGTCCCCGTGACCCAGCGCTCCACCCCCTTCGTCGCCGGTCTCGCGGTGGCCCTCTTCTCCGCAGCGACCTTCGGCTCGTCCGGCACCTTCGGCGCCTCGCTCATGCAGGCCGGCTGGACGCCCGGGGCGATCGTCACCGCGCGCATCACCGGTGCCGCGCTGCTCATGCTCGTGCCGGCGCTCGTCGCCCTGCGCGGCCGCTGGGCCCTGCTGCGCCGCAACCTGCCCAAGGTCGCCGCGTACGGCGTCGTCGCCGTCGCCGGCTGCCAGCTCGCCTACTTCAACGCCGTCGACCACCTCTCGGTCGGCGTCGCGCTGCTGCTCGAGTACCTGGCGCCTGTCCTCATCGTCGGCTGGATGTGGCTGCGCCACGGCCGCCGCCCGAGCCGGCTGACCATCGCCGGCGTCGCCGCCGCGGTGCTCGGTCTCGTGCTCGTCCTCGACGTCTTCTCGGGGGCGCGCGTCGACCTCGTCGGCGTCATGTGGGGCCTGCTCGCCGCCGTCGGGCTCGTCGTCTTCTTCCTCCTCTCCTCCGACGAGGAGGACGCGCTGCCCCCGATGACCTACGCCGGCGCCGGACTCGTCATCGGTGCGCTGAGCCTGGGGGCCGCGGCCCTCGTCGGCGTGCTGCCGCTCGCCGCCCCGACCGGCTGGGTCGACCTCGCCGGCTGGTCGGCCCCGTGGTGGGTCGCCATCGCCGAGCTCGCCGTCGTCGCGGGCGCGGTCGCCTACGTCAGCGGCATCGCGGCCGCCCGGATGCTCGGGGCGACGATCGCCTCCTTCGTCGGCCTCAGCGAGGTGCTCTTCGCCATCGTCTTCGCCTGGGTGCTCGTCGGTCAGGCCATGGCGCCGATCCAGGTCCTCGGCGGCCTGGCCATCCTCGCCGGGGTCGCCGCGGTCAAGCTCGGCGAGGGGGAGCCGCCGGCTCCCGCGAGCGAGGCCGGTGCGACCGACGTCGCCGTGAGCGAGGCCGACGGGACGGCGCAAGACCAGCCGGCCGGTTTTGGCCCCTCCGCGCAGGTCCACTAGGATCACCGGGTTGCCTCGGCGAGGGACGTTGCACAGTCGCAGCGATCCGTGATCGACGCGGTGGACCTCCGTGTCCTGCTGCCGTCCGTGCTGCGCCCCACGTCGAGGCCCACCGCCCGATATGACGCGACCCGCTGACACGGGTCGTCCCCCAGCTGAAGGAGCCCCGCATGTCCAGCGACGAGATCCGCATCGACGCCGAGATCCGCACCGAGTTCGGCAAGGGCGCGGCCCGCCGCATCCGCCGCGCCGACAAGATCCCCGCCGTCATGTATGGCCACGGCGGGGAGCCCCGCCACATCACCCTCCCGGGTCACGACACGATGATGGCGCTGAAGTACAACGCCAACGCGCTGCTCACGATCGTCGTCGACGGCCAGCAGGAGTACGCCCTGGCCAAGGACGTGCAGCGCCACGTCCTCAAGCCGTGGATCGAGCACGTCGACCTCGTCGTCGTCAAGAAGGGCGAGAAGGTCACCGTCGAGGTCCCCGTGCACGTCGAGGGCGAGGCCGGTCCGGAGACCATCGTCACCGTCGACGCCCAGACCCTCGAGGTCGAGGCCGACGTCACGAGCATCCCCGAGTCGATCATCGTCTCCGTCGAGGGCCTCGAGGCCGGCACCCAGGTCCTCGCCTCCGAGGTCGAGGTCCCCAAGGGCTCCACCCTCGTCACCGACCCCGAGACGCTCGTCGTCAACATCACCGAGCAGATCTCCGCCGAGGCCCTCGAGGCCGAGCTCGCCGAGGCCGAGGCCGAGGCCGGTGTCGAGCGCGACGAGTCCGAGGACGAGACCGAGGGCTCGCCGAGCGACAAGCAGCTCGCCGAGGGCGACGCCCCCATGGAGTCCCCCGAGGACGGCAACCCGGAGGCCTGATCCTCCGACACGCACCTCGACGACGGGGGAGCCGAGCCCGAGCGGGTTCGGCTCCCCCTTCGTCATGTGTCTACGCTTGCGCCTCGTGAGCGAGCAGACGTGGCTGGTGGTCGGCCTGGGCAACCCCGGGGAGAAGTACGCGGGCAACCGCCACAACGTCGGGGCGATGGTCGTCGAGGAGCTGGCCCGGCGGGCGGGGACGAGCCTGCGGGCCCACAAGGCCGGGGCCCGCGCCGAGTCCACCCGCCTCGCGCCGCCCGGCGGCGGTCTCGGGCCGCGCGTCGTGCTCGGCGTGCCGACGGCGTACATGAACGTCTCCGGAGGCCCGACGAAGGCGCTCGTCAGCTTCTTCTCCGCCGACGTCGACCACCTCGTCGTCGTCCACGACGAGCTCGACATCCCCTTCGGCGAGGTGCGGCTCAAGCAGGGCGGCGGCGAAGGGGGCCACAACGGCCTGCGCTCGATCACGAGCTCCTTCGGGACGAAGGACTACCTACGGGTGCGGGTCGGGATCGGCCGCCCGCCGGGCCGCATGGACCCGGCGAGCTTCGTCCTCAAGGACTTCTCGAGCACCGAGCGCCCCGAGCTGCCCTTCCTGCTCGACGACGCCGCCGACGCGGTCGAGCTGCTCGTGCACCGCGGGCTCACCGACGCCCAGCAGGTCGTCCACGCCCCGCGCCCCTGACCTCGTCCGCGACGGCAGGCCCGCAGCAGGGGTGGCTCAGGCGCCGCCCTTGAGCTGCTGGAGGCGCGCCTCGATCTCCGCGTCGTGCGAGTGGTCCTCGAGCTCGGCGAACTGGTCCTCGATGCTCGTCGACTGGGCCTCGGCGCGGCCGGCGACCATCGCCTCCTGGTGCTTGATCTTGTCCTCGAAGCGGGACAGCTCGCTCGTGGGGTCCATGACGTCGATCGAGCGGATCGCGCCCTGCACCCGCTCCTGGGCCTCGGCCGAGCGGGCCCGCGCGACGAGCTGGTCGCGACGGCCCTTGAGGTCCTCGAGCTTCGTGCGCATCTGGGTCAGCCCACCCTTGAGCTGCTCGACCGTCGCGTTCTGCGCCTGGATGCGCGGCTCGGCCTCGGTGACCTCTCCCTCGAACTGGATCTGGCGCTGCAGGGCGACCCGGGCCAGCCCGTCGAACTTGTCGGCGCCGGCGGTGTCGCCCGCCCCGCGCAGCTGGTCGGCCTTGCTCGACGCGGCGCCGGCCTTGCGGCCCCACTCGGTGGCCGCGGCGCGGTCCTCCTCGAGGTCGGCCTCGGCCAGGCGCACCCCGGCGATGGTCTGCGCGACGGCCTCCTCGGCCTCGGCGATCGAGCTCGTGTAGTCGCGCACGAGCTGGTCGAGCATCTTCTCGGGGTCCTCGGCCCGGTCGAGCATCGAGTTGATGTTCGCCTTCGCCAGCTGGGCGACGCGGCCGAGGAGGGTCTGCTTCTGGGTCATCGTTGGCCTTCCTGTCTCGGCGCGGTCGCGCCGGTGGTGGTGCTGCGGATGGGTGTGGTGCGGTCGAGGTGGTGGGTCGTCGTGGTCGTCCGGCGAAGGGGGTGCCGCGCCGGCGGGCCGGGGGAGCGGGTCAGAAGCGACCACCCCCGCCGAAGCCGCCGCCTCCGCCACCCCCGCCGCCGAAGCCTCCTCCGAAGCCGCCGGAGCTGCCGCCCCAGCCGCCCCCGCGGCTGCCGCCTCCGAAGCCCCCGGAGAGGATGCCGCCGAGGATGATCGAGGTGGGGTCGAGCCCACGGCTGCCGCCCCCGAAGCCCCCGCCGTAGCCGCCCCGGCCGCCGCTGCGCCAGTCGTCGACGTCGCTCCGGGCGGTGGACAGGGCCCGCTCGCCGAGGCGCTCGGCCTGGCCGAGGAGGTCGTCCGCACGGTCGGCGTCCGTGGCGGTGGCCTGCTCTGCCTGCGCGAGGAGCTGGTAGGCCTGGTCGATGTCGGTGCGGGCCTCGACGGACACGGCGCCCCGGGTGCGCGAGATCGTCGCCTGGATCGAGTCGAGCCGCGCGCGCACGGTCTGCGCCCGGCGTGCGACGAGGTCCGCGGCGCGCCGGCGCACCTCGTCGGCCTCGCGGTGCGGGGCGAGCGCGGCGTCGAGGTCGCGCTCGGCGCTCGTCAGCGCGCTGAGGGCGGCGAGGGGGTCGCCGCCGGAGCGGGCGCGCACCCCGTCGTCGATCGCCGTGCGGGCCGCGGCGAGCGCGGTGGTCGTCAGCTGGTCGTGCGCGCCGAGGCGCTCGGCGTCGGCGACGTCGGAGGTGATCGAGGCGAGCGCCCGGTCGAGGTGCCCCGCCGCGTCGGCGAGCACGCCCTGCGCGCCGGAGACGGCGTCAAGAGCGGCCACCGCCTGCCCGAGGGCGTCCTCCGCCGCTCGGGCGGCAGCGACGGCGGCGGGTCGGTTGTCGCCCTGGGCGAGGTGCTCGCGTCCGGTGGCGACGAGCTCGCGGGCCGAGGCGACGAGGCCACGAGCCTGCTCGACGTCGTGCCCGACCGAGACGAGGGCCTCGGGCGGGTGGGTGGCGCGCAGCCCGGCGAGCTCCTGCTCGGCGACGGGGATGCGCTGCTCGACCTCACCGGCGCGCACGTCGAGGTCGGCGAGCACCTCGGGCACCCGCGACTGCAGGTCGCGCAGCCGGACGAACTCCTCCTCCTCGGCGTCGAGCCGGGCGTCGGCGTCGGCGGCCAGGGCGAGGATGCGCTCGTAGCCGGCCCGGGCGCGAGCGGGGTCGAGCGTGCCCTGACGCTGCGCGTCGTCGAGCTCGCGCTGCACGCCGAAGGCCTCGCTCGCCTGGGCCCGGGCCGCGGCGAGGGTCTGCTCGAAGCGCAGGGTGGCCTGGGTGCCGAACTGCGCCTGCGCGAAGGTCAGCTCCTCGGACGAGGCACGCAGGGCGTTGTCGAGGTCGACGAGCGCGGTCCCCGCCCGTGAGCGGACCGACTCGAGCGGCTCGGCCTGCTCCGGCGGGGCGTCGACGCCCGGGCCCCCGGTGGCGCCGGTCCGCGAGCGGCGGCGGCTGAGCAGCAGCCCGCCCACGCCCGCGGCGCCCGCGATCCCGGCGAAGGGCAGCCAGCCCGGGATGCTGCTGCCGGTGAGGGCGTCGGCGTACCCGTCGGCGGCCGCGACGACCGCCCCGCCCCAGTCGTCGCGGCCGAGGGCCGGCTCGATGTCCTGCGAGCGGACCTGCTGGTCGTCGCTCTCGGACAGACCCGACTCCTCGCTCGCCCACGTGCCGTAGCGCCGGTCCTCGACGGCCACGGCGAGGAGCACGTCGTCGCCGCCCATGCCCGAGCGCTCGTAGGTCTGCTGCGCCCAGGCCGAGCCCTCGGTGCCGTCGAAGGAGTCGACGTAGACGACGAAGAGCTGGATGCCCGCGTCACGGGCCCGCTGCAGGGCCTCGTCGTACTGGCCGAGGTCCCCGAGGACGCCGGCCTCGTCGGTGACCTGCTCGCGCAGGTCCATCGGCTCGGTCGTCGGGGCGGCGGGTGCGGCGCTCACGGGTGGGGGAGCGGCGGCGGCCGCGGCGCACGCCGGGCCCGCCCCGAGGGCGATCATCACGGCGGCTGCGGCCGGCCAGCGGCGCACGCCGCCCGCCGTGCTCTCGGTCGTCCCTGTGCGTGCCCGGCACCCCATGCCCTGACCCTGCCACACCGCACGGGCGCTGCAGGGCCGGGCGTGCGGCAGACTGGACCCCGGTATGAGCGAGACCCTGACTCCCCTTCGCGCAGCCGTCGCCGACCTCCCGGTCGTGACCGAGCTGCTGTCCCACGCACACCGCACCGACGAGGTCGACCTCTCCGTGCCCCCGGGCCTGCGGGCCCCGGTCGTGTCCCTCCTGAGCCGTCCGGTCGACCCCGGGGCGACGGGGGTGGCCCCCCTCCTCGTCGTCACGGCCACCGCTCGTGAGGCCGACGACCTCGCGAGCGCCCTGCGCTGCCTGCTCGACGAGCCCTCCGTCCTCACCTTCCCCAGCTGGGAGACGCTGCCGCACGAGCGGCTCAGCCCGCGCAGCGACACGGTCGGACGTCGCCTCGCCGTGCTGCGCCGGCTGGCCCACCCCTCGCCGGACGACGCCGAGCACGGCCCGGTGCAGGTCGTCGTCGCGTCCGTGCGAGCCGTCCTGCAGCCGATCGCGAAGGGGCTCGGCGACCTCGAGCCCGTGCGCATCGCCGTCGGCGACGAGCGCCCCCTCGCCCAGCTCGTCGACGCGCTGGCCGCCGCGGCGTACACCCGCACCGACCTCGTGCAGCGGCGCGGCGACTTCGCGGTACGCGGCGGGATCCTCGACCTCTTCCCCCCGACGGAGGAGCACCCCGTCCGGGTCGAGCTCTTCGGCGACACGGTCGAGTCCATCCGGCACTTCAAGGTCGCCGACCAGCGCAGCCTCGGCGAGGCCCCGGCCGTGTGGGCCCCGCCGTGCCGCGAGCTGCTGCTCACGCCGGCCGTGCGGGCCCGGGCGGCCGAGCTCGCCGAGCAGCTGCCCGGCGTCGCCGACATGCTCCACAAGGTCGCCGAGGGCATCGCCGTCGAGGGCATGGAGTCCCTCGCGCCCGCTCTCGTCGAGGGCATGGAGTCCGTCCTCGACGTGCTGCCCGAGGGCGCACGGGTCGTCGTCAGCGACCCCGAGCGCGTGCGCACCCGTGCCCACGACCTCGTCTCGACGAGCGAGGAGTTCCTCCAGGCCTCGTGGGCGAACGCCGCGAGCGGCAACGCCGTCCCCGTCGACCTCGAAGGGGTCCTCGGCACCGCCTCGCACTGGACCCTCGCCCAGGCTCGCGACCACGCGGTCGACCTCGGGCTCGGCTGGTGGACGCTCACCCCCTTCGCCGCCGACACCGAGCTCGCCGACCAGATGGCTGACGCCGTCGAGCACGAGCACGTCGCCCTCCACGTGCCCGCGGTGGAGCCGCCGCGCTTCCGCGGCAACACCGACGCCGCGGTCGAGCAGCTGCGCACCTGGCACGACGCGGGCTGGCGGGTGCTCGTCGCGACCGACGGCACCGGCCTGGCCGACCGCGTCCGCGAGGTCCTGCGCGACCACGACATCCCCACCCGTGAGGGCACCTCGCTCGAGCCCGGCGTCGTCGCGGTCGCGGTCGCCTCGCTCGGGACCGGCTTCGTCGCCGAGGAGGACCGCCTCGCGATGCTCACCGAGGCCGACCTGCTCGGCTCGAGCGGGTCGACCGGATCGACGCGCGACATGCGGCGCATGCCCTCGAAGCGGCGCAAGCAGGTCGACCCCCTCGAGCTGCAGCCCGGCGACTACGTCGTGCACGAGCAGCACGGCGTCGGCGCATTCGTCGAGATGATCCAGCGCACCGTGCAGGGCGCGACCCGCGAGTACCTCGTGCTCGAGTACGCACCGAGCAAGCGCGGTCAGCCCGGCGACCGGCTCTTCGTGCCGACCGACCAGCTCGACCAGATCACCCGCTACGTCGGCGGCGAGACCCCGACGGTCAACAAGATGGGTGGCAGCGACTGGAAGGCGACGAAGTCCAAGGCGCGCAAGTACGTCAAGCAGATCGCCGGTGAGCTCATCCGCCTCTACAGCGCGCGGATGGCGACGAAGGGGCACGCCTTCGGTCCCGACACCCCGTGGCAGCGCGAGCTCGAGGAGGCCTTCGCCCACGTCGAGACGCCCGACCAGCTCGGGACGATCGAGGAGGTCAAGACCGACATGGAGCGGGCGGTCCCGATGGACCGCCTCATCTGCGGCGACGTCGGCTACGGCAAGACCGAGATCGCCGTGCGCGCCGCCTTCAAGGCGATCCAGGACGGCAAGCAGGTCGCCGTGCTCGTGCCGACGACCCTGCTCGTCCAGCAGCACCTCAACACCTTCTCCGAGCGGTACGCCGGATTCCCCGTCGTCGTGCGCTCGCTGAGCCGCTTCCAGAGCGACAAGCAGGCGAAGGAGGTCATCGCCGGGCTCGCCGACGGGTCCGTCGACCTCGTCATCGGCACCCACCGCCTCCTCGGCTCCGAGGTGAAGTTCAAGGACCTCGGCCTCGTCGTCGTCGACGAGGAGCAGCGCTTCGGCGTCGAGCACAAGGAGCAGCTCAAGGCGATGCGCACCGCCGTCGACGTCCTCGCGATGTCGGCGACGCCGATCCCGCGCACGCTGGAGATGGCGGTCACCGGCATCCGCGAGATGTCGACCCTGGCCACGCCGCCCGAGGAGCGCCACCCGGTGCTCACCTTCGTCGGGCCGCACGAGGACAAGCAGGTCGCCGCCGCGATCCGGCGCGAGCTCATGCGCGAGGGCCAGGTCTTCTACGTCCACAACAACACGAGCTCGATCGAGCGCACGGCCGCGCACATCCGCGAGCTCGTGCCGGAGGCCCGGGTCGAGACCGCCCACGGCAAGATGGGCGAGCACCGGCTCGAGCAGGTCGTCCTCGACTTCTGGGAGCGCCGCTTCGACGTCCTCGTGTGCACGACGATCGTCGAGACCGGCCTGGACATCTCCAACGCCAACACCCTCATCCTCGACCGGGCCGACCGCCTGGGCCTGAGCCAGCTGCACCAGCTGCGCGGCCGCGTCGGTCGAGGCCGCGAGCGGGCCTACGCGTACTTCCTCTACCCGAGCGAGGCGCCGCTGACGGAGACGGCGCACGACCGGCTGCAGACCATCGCGGCCAACACCGATCTCGGGGCCGGCATGCAGGTCGCGATGAAGGACCTCGAGATCCGCGGCGCGGGCAACCTGCTCGGCGGCGAGCAGTCCGGGCACATCGCCGGCGTCGGCTTCGACCTCTACGTGCGGATGGTCGGCGAGGCCGTCGCCGACTTCAAGGGCGAGGGCGAGGCCGCCCCGGCCGAGGTGCGCATCGAGCTGCCCGTCGACGCCCACCTGCCGCACGACTACATCCCGGGGGAGCGGCTGCGGCTCGAGGCCTACGCGAAGCTCGCCGGCGCCCAGACCGAGACCGACATCGACGAGATCGTCGAGGAGGTCGTCGACCGCTACGGGCCGCTGCCCGAGCCGGTGCGCAACCTCGTCGCGGTCGCCCGGCTGCGCGTCGTCGTGCGTCGCGCGGGCCTCACCGACGTCGTCGCCCAGGGGCAGAACGTCCGGCTCGCGCCGGTCCGGCTGCGGGAGTCCCAGCAGCTGCGCCTGGCCCGGGTCTACCCGAAGTCGCTGTACAAGGAGGGCACCGGCACGGTCCTCGTGCCCCGCCCGACGACGGCGCGGATCGGGGGGTCCCCCCTTCGCGACCAGGCGGTGCTCGACTGGGCCGCCGAGCTGATCCGTACGGTGATGCTCGATGATGTGATGGACACTGGGGCGCAGAGCCCCCGACGCGCAGCACCCGAAAGGACCTCGTCGTGACCCGACGCCCCCGTCTCGCCCTCGCGCCCCTCGCGCTGGCCCTCGCCGTCGGCCTGGCCGGCTGCGGCTCCGAGCAGGTCGAGGAGGTCGGTCAGACCTGGCCGTCCGAGGCCGCCGCGACGGTGGGCGACCACACGGTCACCGTCGGCGACGTCCAGGAGGCGACGAAGGGGACGAACGCCTTCATCCGCGAGCAGGGCGGTCAGCAGCAGCTGACGACGCGCGACGTGCTCTCGACGCTGATGTTCGCACCGCAGATCATCGAGGCGGCCCAGGGTGCCCAGGCGCAGGTGCCGACGAGGGCGACCGTCGAGCGCGTCCTGCGCGACCTCGGCATCGAGCCGTCGGCGGGCACCGTCGAGTTCATCCGGGCGCAGAGCGTGCGCGAGCAGCTCACCCCCGAGCAGTCGCAGCAGGTCGCGGAGCTGCTCGGCGACGCCGACGTCAGGGTCAACCCGCGCTACGGCACCTTCAGCGCCGACCAGGGCCTCACCCAGGGCTCGCCGGACTGGCTCGAGCCGCTGCCCGAGCAGGACGCCCAGCAGCAGGCACCGCAGCAGCAGGCGCCCGGGGCCCCCGAGCCCACGCCCGCTCCCTGAGCGTGACCGCCCGCGTCGTCCTCCTGTCGAGCAGCCCCCGGGTCGCCCCGGGCCTGCTCAGCCGTGATGCGTGGCGCTGCCTCGAGGGCGCGTCCTCGCGGTGGTGCCGCTCGGACGACGAGGCGCTCGCCGGCGCAGTGCGCTCGGCCGGTCTGCCCGTCGAGAGCGTCGACGAAGGGGTGACCCCTCCCGTCCTCGCCCGCCGGCTCGTCGCGGCGACGCAGGGCGGGCGCGAGGTCGTCTGGGTCGGGTCGGCCGACGGCGACCCCGGGCTGTCCGACGCGCTCGCCGCAGAGCTGTCGGCGCTGGCTGACCCGCCGGAGATCGAGGTGCTCGTCGGGTCGTGGGACGTGCCGGGCGCGCGGCTGCTCGACGCCGTCGCCGTCATGGACCGCCTGCGCAGCCCGGGCGGGTGCCCGTGGGACGCCGAGCAGACCCACGAGTCGCTCGTGCCGTACGCGCTCGAGGAGGCCGAGGAGGTCGCCGAGGCGGTCGCCGGCCTCGCCGACGGCAGCCACCGCTACGAGGACCTGCGCGACGAGCTCGGGGACCTGCTGCTTCAGGTGCTCTTCCACGCCCGGGTCGCGACCGAGGCCGAGCCGGGGCCGACGGCGGCCGACGCCCCCTTCGACATCGACGACGTCGCCGCGACCCTCGTCGCGAAGATGGTCCGCCGCCACCCCCACGTCTTCGGCGACTCGACGGCGAGCACCCCCGCCGAGGTCGAGGAGCAGTGGGCCCAGATCAAGGCCCAGGAGCGCGCCGACCGCGCCGCCCGCCGCGAGGCCTAACCGCCGTCCGCGCCACCCGGCGCGCGTGGCACGCGGGATCGGGAGGGGGCCGTCCGGCGTGTGCGCCCGAGACCGGCTGGGCCGCTCGATACCCTCGGCCCTAGGCTCGCAGGGGGAGCACCTGCCCCCTTCGCCCATCCGACAGGAGTGACAGACGTGGCCACCATCGAAGCCATCGGCGCCCGCGAGATCCTCGACTCGCGCGGCAACCCGACCGTCGAGGTCGAGGTCGCCCTCGACGACGGCAGCATCGGCCGTGCGGCCGTGCCCAGCGGTGCCTCCACCGGCGCCTTCGAGGCGGTCGAGCGCCGCGACGGCGACAAGAAGCGCTACCTCGGCAAGGGCGTCCAGGACGCGGTCCGCGCGGTCGAGGAGGAGCTCATGCCCCAGCTCCTCGGCTACGAGGCCAGCGACCAGCGCATCGTCGACAACGAGATGCTCGCCATCGACGGCACCGACAACAAGGGCACCCTCGGCGCCAACGCCATCCTCGGCGTCTCCATGGCCCTCGCCCACGCCGCGGCGCAGTCCAGCGAGCTCCCGCTCTTCCGCTACCTCGGCGGTCCGAACGCGCACGTCCTGCCCGTGCCGATGATGAACATCCTCAACGGCGGCAGCCACGCGGACTCCAACGTCGACATCCAGGAGTTCATGATCGCGCCGATCGGCGCCCCCTCCTTCCGCGAGGCGCTGCGCTGGGGCACGGAGGTCTACCACCAGCTCAAGGCCGTGCTCAAGGACAAGGGCCTGTCGACCGGTCTCGGCGACGAGGGCGGTTTCGCGCCGAACCTCGGCAGCAACCGCGACGCGCTAGACCTCATCGTCGAGGCCATCACGAAGGCCGGCTTCACGCCCGGCAAGGACATCGCGCTCGCGCTGGACGTCGCGGCCAGCGAGTTCTGCGAGAAGGGCAAGTACACCTTCGAGGGCAAGAAGCGCTCCGCGAAGGACATGGTCGAGTACTACGCCGAGCTCGTCGACGCCTACCCGCTCGTGTCCATCGAGGACCCGCTGGACGAGGACGACTGGGAGGGCTGGGTGGCCATCACCGAGCGCCTCGGGTCGCTCGTGCAGCTCGTCGGCGACGACCTCTTCGTCACGAACCCCGAGCGCCTCGGCCGCGGCATCGCCGAGGGCGCGGGCAACGCCCTGCTCGTCAAGGTCAACCAGATCGGCACGCTGACCGAGACCTTCGACGCCGTCGCCCTGGCGCACCGCAGCGGCTACCGCTGCATGATGAGCCACCGCTCCGGCGAGACCGAGGACGTCACGATCGCCGACCTCGCGGTCGCGACGAACTGCGGCCAGATCAAGACCGGGGCGCCCGCGCGCTCCGAGCGCGTCGCGAAGTACAACCAGCTCCTGCGCATCGAGGAAGAGCTCGACGACGCCGCCGTCTACGCCGGCGCCGGCGCCTTCCCGCGCTTCCAGGGCTGACGCGTGGCTCGACCGACCGGTCGCCGTCCGGCGGGCTCCTCGGGGCCCGCCGGCCGCACCCCGCGCCCGACCCGCCCCCGTGGCCGCGGCCAGGGCGGGGCGGGCGCTCGTGCGTCCGGTCGCGGTCGGGTCACCTCGACCACCCAGGGCCCGCGTCGCCGCGTCGCCCTCACCCCGCGCCGATGGGTCGCGCTCGTCTCCGTGGGCTTCCTCATGACGATGATGCTGCTGCCCACGGCGAAGAGCTATCTCGACCAGCGCTCGCGGATGGACGCGCTCGAGACCCAGGTCGCCACCCAGGAGCGCGACGTCGCCGCGCTGCAGCGCCAGAAGGAGCTGTGGTCGACCGACGAGTACGTCGAGGCGCAGGCCCGTGAGCGGCTCAAGTTCGTCAAGGTCGGCGAGAAGTCCTACACCGTCATCGACGCCGACCCCGCCGCCAGCGACGTCGACCCGGAGACGGGCACCGCCACCGGCGAGGACCACGGCCCCTGGTACGAGCGGCTCGGCACCTCCGTCGAGGCCGCCGACGCACGCTCGGGGGCCGGCCGCTAGATGGCGACCTACGACGAGCACGGCAACGACCTCGACCGCGTGACCCAGGCCGACCTCGACGCCGTGACCGCCCAGCTCGGGCGACAGGCGCGCGCGGTCGTCGAGATCGCGGCCCGCTGCCCCTGCGGCTGCCCCGCAGTGGTGCGCACGGCGCCCCGTCTGCCCGGCGGCACGCCCTTCCCGACGTCCTTCTACGCGACCTGCCCCCGGCTCACCGGCGCCATCTCGACGCTGGAGAGCCAGGGCGTCATGGCGCGGATGAGCGCCCGGCTGCTCGAGGACGAGGACTACGCGGCCTCGTACCGGGCCGCCCATGAGGACTACCTCGCCCGCCGCGGCGAGCTC
The DNA here is from genome assembly GCF_040900765.1 of Janibacter sp. Y6. Lineage (NCBI taxonomy): Bacteria > Bacillati > Actinomycetota > Actinomycetes > Micrococcales > Intrasporangiaceae > Janibacter > Janibacter sp. Y6. Next base: position 71,519 of record NZ_JAKLYZ010000005.1, on the reverse strand, counting down.
GGCGACGTGCCCGAGGTCGCCGGCATCTCCGCGGGCGGCATGCCGACCCGCGTCAAGTGCCTCCATGTCGTCGTCGCGCACTCGATGGCGGTGGGCGAAGGGGTGAACCTCCCCGGCGACGAGGCGCTCGCCATGCTGCCGCCGTGGTGGGAGAACGGCTGCTGCGGCGTCGTGCCGGGTGCCGCCGGGGTGACCGGCCCCGATGCCGCCGAGCACACCACCGAGGAGTCACGATGAGGGTCGGCGCCGTCGACTGCGGCACGAACTCGATCCGTCTGCTCGTCGCCGACGTGGGGGAGCCGGACGAGGACGGCCGCTGCGCCCTCGTCGACGTCGGGCGACGCACCGAGGTCGTCCGGCTGGGCCAGGGCGTGGACCGCACCGGCACGCTCGACCCCGAGGCGCTGCGCCGCACCCTGGCGGTCACCGACGAGTACGGGAGGACCTGCGCCGAGCTCGGCGTCGAGGCGATGCGCTTCGTCGCCACCTCGGCGTCGCGGGACGCGAGCAACGCGGCGGACTTCGTCGTGGGCGTGCAGCAGGCCTTCGCCGCGCACGGCCTCGAGGTGAGCCCGGAGGTCGTCTCCGGCACCGAGGAGGCGCAGCTGTCCTTCGCCGGTGCGACGGCGGGGCTCGCCGAGGCCGGGGTCGAGGGGCCCTACCTCGTCGTCGACCTGGGCGGCGGCTCGACCGAGCTCGTCCGCGGCACGGACGCGGTCTACGAGGAGATCTCCCTCGACATCGGCTCGGTGCGCCTGTCCGAGCGGCACTTCTTCTCCGACCCGCCCCAGCCCAGCGAGGTCGAGGCGGCCCGCTGGGACATCGCCGAGGCGCTCGACCGGGCCGAGACCCGCGTCGGCGTCGGCGGTCTCGGCGCGATCATCGGGCTCGCCGGCACGATCACCACGGTGACGGCGCACGCCCTTCGCCTCGAGCGCTACGACTCCGCCCGGATCCACCTCGCCCGGCTCACCCCGGAGCAGGTGCTCGTCGCCGCCGCGGAGATCGTCTCGGCCGACCGCGACACCCGGGCCGCCATGCCGTACATGCACCCCGGCCGGGTCGACGTCATCGGTGCGGGCGCTCTCATCTGGCACGACCTCGTCGCCCGCGTCGTCGAGGTGACCGGCCCGAGCATCCCGGTCGTCACCAGCGAGAAGGACATCCTCGACGGGATCGCCCTCTCCGCCGCCAGCGGCCCTGCCTGACCCCCCGCCCCGCCTCAGCTTTCCCGCCCAGGGCGGGAAAGCTCGACCTCGGGAAGGAAACGTTCTTGCCCGAGGTCGAATCTTCCCGCCTTGGGCGGGAAAGTGGCTTAGAGCCCTTCCATCTAGGCTGGGTCTCGCCCCCGTGGCCCAACTGGCAGAGGCAAGCGACTTAAAATCGCCCCGGGTGCGGGTTCGAGTCCCGTCGGGGGTGCGAGGGCCGGTAGGGGCTCGTGCCACGATGTGGACATGCAGATCGCAGACCACATCTCCGAGCTCATCGGCAACACCCCGCTGGTCAGGCTCAACGCCGTCGTCCCGTCCGGGTCCGCCCTCGTCGCCGCCAAGGTCGAGTACCTCAACCCCGGCGGCAGCATCAAGGACCGGATCGCCAAGAAGATGGTCGACGCGGCGGAGGCCGAGGGGCTGCTCAAGCCCGGCGGCACGATCGTCGAGCCGACGTCGGGCAACACCGGGGTCGGCCTGGCCCTCGTCGCGCAGCAGCGCGGGTACAAGTGCATCTTCGTGTGCCCCGACAAGGTCGGCCAGGACAAGATCGACGTCCTGCGCGCGTACGGCGCCGAGGTGCGGGTGACCCCGACGGCCGTCGCCCCCGAGCACCCGGACAGCTACTACTCCGTCTCCGACCGGCTCGCCGCCGAGACCCCCGGCGGCTGGAAGCCGAACCAGTACGAGAACCCCAACGGCCCGGCGAGCCACTACGAGAGCACCGGCCCGGAGATCTGGGCGCAGACCGACGGCGAGATCACCCATCTCGTCGCGGGCATCGGCACCGGTGGCACGATCACCGGCACCGGGCGCTACCTCAAGGAGATCTCGCAGGGCCGCGTCAAGGTCGTCGGCGTCGACCCCGAGGGCTCGGTCTACTCCGGCGGCAGCGGCCGCCCCTACCTCGTCGAGGGCGTCGGCGAGGACATGTGGCCCGGCGCCTACGACCCGTCCGTCCCGGACGAGGTCATCGCCGTGAGCGACGCCGAGTCCTTCGCGATGACCCGCCGTCTCGCCCTCGAGGAGGGCCTGCTCGTCGGCGGGTCCTGCGGCATGGCCGTCGTCGGCGCGCTGCGCGTCGCCGAGCGCGAGCCCGACGCGAAGATCGTCGTCATCCTCCCCGACGGCGGCCGCGGCTACCTCGGCAAGATCTTCGACGACGAGTGGATGGCGAGCTACGGCTTCACCAGCGGCGAGGAGGACACGACGACCGTCGGCGACGTCCTGCGCGTCAAGAGCGGCGACATGCCGGCCCTCGTCCACACGCACCCCACCGAGACCGTCCGCGACGCGATCGAGATCCTGCGCGAGTACGGCGTCTCGCAGATGCCCGTGGTCAACGCCGAGCCGCCCGTCGTCCTCGGCGAGGTCGCCGGCGCGGTGACCGAGCGCGAGCTGCTCGACGCCGTCTTCGAGGGGCGCGCCACGCTCGCCGACCCGGTGAGCAAGCACATGAGCCGCAAGCTGGCGCAGATCGGGACCGGCGAGAGCGCCGCGTCCGCGGTCGAGGCGCTCGAGCACGACGACGCCCTGCTCGTCGTCGACGGCGGCAAGCCGATCGGGGTCGTGACCCGCGCCGACCTCCTCGGGCACATCTCCGCGCGGACGAAGGGCTGATCATGGGAGAGCACGAGAGCGCGCTCGACGCGCACGCGAGCCAGGGCTTCTCGACCCGGGCCATCCACGCCGGGTACTCCCCGGACCCGCTGACGGGGGCGGTCAACGTCCCGATCTACGCGAGCTCCACCTTCGCCCAGGACGGCGTCGGCGGGCTGCGCGGCGGCTTCGAGTACGCCCGCACGGGCAACCCGACCCGTCAGGCGCTCGAGGCCAACGCCGCCTCGATCGAAGGGGGACGCCACGGGCGCGCCTTCGCCTCGGGCATGGCGGCGACCGACGCGCTCCTGCGCGCCACGCTGCGCCCGGGCGACCACCTCGTCATCCCCGACGACGCGTACGGCGGCACCTTCCGCCTCATCGACAAGGTCTTCTCGCAGTGGGGCGTCGAGCACACGCCCGCACCGGTGGGCGACCTCGACGCCATCCGCGCGGCGATCCGCCCGACGACCAAGCTCCTGTGGCTCGAGACCCCGACCAACCCGCTGCTCACCATCGGCGACATCGCCGCGAGCGCGGAGCTGGCCCACGAGGCAGGGGCGCGGCTCGTCGTCGACAACACCTTCGCCAGCCCGTACCTGCAGCAGCCGCTCTCGCTCGGGGCAGACGTCGTGCTCCACTCGAGCACGAAGTACATGGGTGGGCACAGCGACGTCGTCGGCGGGCTGCTCGTCACCGACGACGAGCAGCTCGACAGCGACATCGCCTTCATCCAGAACGGCTCGGGCGGCGTGCCCGGGCCCTTCGACGCGTACCTGACGATGCGGGGCATCAAGACGCTCGGCGTGCGCATGGAGCGGCACTGCGACAACGCCGAGGCCGTCGTCGACCTGCTCTCGTCGCGCCCGGAGATCTCCTCGATCCTCTACCCGGGGCTCCGGGAGCACCCGGCCCACGAGGTCGCGGCCCGGCAGATGCGCCGCTTCGGCGGCATGATCTCGGTGCGCATGGCCGGTGGGCCCGAGGCCGCGCAGCGGCTGTGCGCGCGGACGGAGATCTTCACCCTCGCGGAGTCGCTCGGCGGCATCGAGTCGCTCATCGAGCACCCGGGCGCGATGACCCACGCGTCGACCGCGGGCTCGATGCTCGAAGTGCCGGACGACCTCGTGCGCCTGTCCGTCGGCATCGAGGACGAGGCCGACCTGCTCGCCGACCTCGTCCAGGCGCTCGACGGCGTCTGACGCCCGCTACCCCGCCGGCTACCACGCAGTACTGGTCGCGATCGCGACCAGTACTGCGTGGTAGCTCGCATCGGAGGGGAGCGGGCAGGGGCGGGCGAAGGGGGAGTCAGTCCCCGACCTCCTTCGCGGCCCAGCGGCGGCCCTCGTCGCCGCCCCAGGCGTCCCACGCGACGCGGCCGGGGGAGGGGAATCCGTCCTCGCCCTGCGACCAGCCCTCCGCGTCGGCGTCGCCCGCGTGCCGCTCGAAGTACGCGTGCATCTTCTTCAGGTCGGCCTCGGGCACGTCATCTCCCGTCGCCAGCTGGTGGGCCCGGTCCCGGCCGGTGTCGGTGAAGCCCTGGCCGGCCTTGCCGTCCTCGATCCATCGCACGGCACGCTGCGCCGCCTCCTGCACACCCTTAGGGGGAGTGGTCATGACGTCCTCGTCTCTGTCGGGTGCGTCGAGCGTGGCACGGCCGGCCAGCTCGGCTGCGGCGTCGGCCGAGGTCTGTCCAGGGCTGGGCCTGGTCACGGCACCGCAACACCTGCCGTCCCGCGGAATGCCGCGGGTACGGCGACCCTTAGTCTTGGTAAGACCTCACGGACCTACAGGAAGGCCCGACCCATGTCCAACCCCATCCTCGGCCGCGTCGAGCAGGACGCTCGCAACGGGTACGTCGGATTCCGCGACGACGCCCGGGCCCAGCAGGGCGGCTACCAGCAGACCCAGTACCCCCAGCAGGAATACCCGCAGCAGGGCTACCCCCAGCAGGGCGGCTACGGCCAGGCGCAGCCTGGCTTTCCCCAGGAGCCCCCGGCGCAGGGCGGTGGCTGGGGCGGTGGCGGCGGCGGTCGTGCGCTGACCATCGACGACGTCATCATGAAGACCGGCGCGCTCTTCGCCGTCATGATCGCCGTCGCGGTCCCCGCGTGGTTCCTCTCCCCGACCTTCGGCCCGATGATCTGGGGCGTCGGCCTGGTCGGCGGGCTCGGCATCGCGCTCTACCTCATGTTCTCGAAGAAGGCCGTGCACCCGGCCGTCGCCGTGGCGTACGCCGCCTTCCAGGGCCTCTTCGTCGGCGCGATCAGCCAGAGCTACTCCCGCATCTTCGACTACCAGGTGACCGGCGCGACCAACGTGCCGATCCACCAGGGCATCGTCTTCCAGGCCGTCCTGGCGACCGTCTGCGTCTTCGGCGCGATGCTCTTCCTCTACCGCAGCGGTCTGGTCAAGGTGACCCAGAAGTTCCGCGCCGTCGTCTCGATGATGGTGCTCGGCTACTTCGTCTTCGCGCTCATCAACCTGGGCTTCGCGATGATCACCGACACCCCGTTCGGCATCGGTGGCTCCGGCCCGATCGGCATCGCGATCTCGGTCTTCGCCGTCGGCCTGGCGTCGGTGACGCTCATGCTCGACTTCGACAGCATCGAGACCGCCCTGCGCACCAACGCCCCGGAGTCCTACTCCTGGACCCTCGCGCTGGGTCTGCTCGCCACGCTCGTGTGGCTCTACCTCGAGATCCTGCGGCTCCTCGGCCGCCTGCGCTCGGAGTGACCTCGGTGCTGCCCCGTTCGCCCATCCCGGACGACGTGGCAGCCGAGCTCGACCGCGCGGTCCGACGGTGGCACCAGCTGCCGTTGGACCGCGCGGTCGCTGCGTCTGCGGGCGTGCGCGAGCTGCTCGGCGAGCTCGCCGGCGACATCCCGCCGGATCTCGGTCCTGCTGTCCTCATGGACCAGCTGCGGGTCGTCGTGCACGACCGGTGCGACGAAGGGGAGGTGCCGGGTCTCGCGGAGCGGCTCGGCGCGCTGCGGCTCGGGTGGTCGGCTTAAGGTCCGGTGGTCTCGAGGCTCCGGCCCCAGGGGGCCGTCGCACCTCGACCAGCGAGAGCGGGGCCGTCGCACCTCGACCAGCGAGAGCAGGGCCGTCGCACCTCGACCACGACGACGAAGGGCCCGGATCCGATCGGATCCGGGCCCTTCGTCGTGCCTGCGGGTGGGCTCAGGAGAGGCGCTCGTAGACGATCGCCATGCCCTGACCGCCGCCGACGCACATCGTCTCGAGACCGAAGGTGCCGTCGGTCTCGCGCAGCCCGTTGAGCAGGGTCGCCGTGATGCGGGCACCGGTGGCGCCGAAGGGGTGACCCAGCGCGATCGCCCCGCCGTGGACGTTGAGCTTGTCCTCGTCCATGCCGAGGTCGTCGGCGCTGGCGAGCACCTGCACGGCGAAGGCCTCGTTGATCTCGTAGAGGTCCATGTCCGAGATCGACATGCCGGCCTTGGCGAGCGCGCGCCGGCTGGCCTCGACCGGGCCCATGCCCATGATCTCGGGCGAGAGCGCCGAGACGCCGGTGGAGACGACGCGGGCGAGGGGGGTCAGGCCGAGCTCGGCGGCCTTCGTGTCGCTCATGACGACGAGCGCGGCCGCGCCGTCGTTGAGGGCGCAGCAGTTGCCGGCGGTGATGACGCCGTCCTCGCGGAAGACCGGCTTGAGGGACTGCACGGCCTCGAGCGTGACGCCGGCGCGCGGGCCGTCGTCGGTCGAGACGACCGTGCCGTCGGCGAGGGTGACGGGGGCGATCTCACGGGCGAAGAAGCCGTCGGCGATGGCCTGCTCGGCGCGGTTCTGGCTGCGCACGCCCCACTCGTCCATCCGCAGGCGGTCCATGCCGCGCAGGGTCGCGACGTTCTCGGCCGTCTGACCCATGGCGATGTAGATGTCGGGGACGAGGCCCTCCTCACGCGGGTCGGTCCACGGGGAGTTCTCCGCCGCGATGCGCGCGGTGCGGGCCCGGGCGTCGGCGAAGAGCGGGTTCATCGCCTCCTCGTCGGAGCCACCGGCCCCGGAGAAGCTCTGGTACTGCGAGACGCACTCGACGCCGCCGGAGATGATCGCGTCGGCCTCGCCGGCCTTGATCGCGTGGAAGGCCATCCGCGTCGTCTGCACCGACGAGGCGCAGAAGCGGTTGACCGTCGTGCCGGGCAGGTGGTCGTGCCCGCCGAGGACGGCGACGACGCGGGCCATGTTCGAGCCGTGCTTGTGGCTGGGCTCGGCGCAGCCCCAGTGCAGGTCCTCGATGTGCGAGGCGTCGATCCCGGCGCCGTCGAGCGCCGCGGCGACGACCTGCGCGGAGAGGTCGTCGGGTCGCACGTCCTTGAGGGAGCCCTTGAAGGCGCGTCCGATGGGGGAGCGGGCGGTCGAGACGATGACGGCGTCGGTCACTGGTCCTCCAGGTGTCAGCGGAGCCGGGCGGTCGCGCCGCGGCCCCACCGATACTAAGCGCCCGCTCAGCCCCTGACGAGGGGGCCGTGGGCACGCTCACCCGCGGGGGCACCCGACCTCGCGCCGCCGACGAGTGTTGCGCTCAGATCGCGCCGTCGTGCACGGGGCCGGGCAGACGACGGCGCAGCATCGCCCAGCGGCCGCGGGGCCCGGCCTGACGGCCGTCGACGGTCGCCGCGCTCACCTCGGTGCCGGGCCGGTGCACGGCCCGCCCGGCGGCGTCGTCGATCGTGCCGACCCCTTCGCCCCGGGCCGCCTCCGGCTCGGTGTCGCCGCTCGCGCCGGCCGGCCACGCACCGACGGCGGCCGCGACCGAGGGCAGCAGCGCGCTCGCCACCCGGGCGTACCCGGCCGGCGAGGGGTGGAAGCGGTCCTGGCTGAACATCACGGCCGGGCTCGCCTCGAACTCCGCGCCGAGCAGGCCACCGACGGACACGCTGCGCGCCCCCGCCTCGACGACGGCGACGGTCTGCGCGGCGGCGAGCTCACGGCTCCAGCGCCGCAGCAGCGCGCTCAGCGGGAAGGGGATGGGCTCGACGGTCCCGAGGTCGGGGCAGGTCGCGACGACGACGGGCACGTCGAGGGTGCGCAGGTAGCGCACGGTGCGCTCGAGGTGGCCGACCGAGGTACTCCGGTCGATGCGGTGGGTGACGTCGTTGGCGCCGACGAGCACGACGGCGACGTCGGGGGAGTCGACCCGGCCGAGCGCCTTCGACAGCTGACCGGTGAGGTCGCTGGACTCGGCGCCGATGACGGCCTCGTTGGTCAGCCGCACCGGGCGGCCCATGATCGCCGCGAGACCGGTCGCGAGGATGCCGCCGATCGTCTGGAAGCGGTGGTCGGCACCCATGCCCGCAGCCGTGGAGTCACCGAGCACGAGCAGCTCGACCGGCTCGCCGGGGGCGGCGCCGTAGAGGCCGTCGTCGTCCGGGGCCCCCTCGAAGGGCTGGCCGACGATCTTGCGCGCGATCCTCGCCTCGACCTGGATGAGGGCGTACCCGAGCCCGGCGAGCGTGGCGAGCCCGGCGGCGGTCGCGCCGGACACCGTCGCGGTGCGCGCTGCGAGACGGGTCACGCTGGTCATCGGTTTCCTTTCGGGGCTGGTCCGGCCAGAGTAGGCACGCTGACATCCTCGAGGTCGATGATGCCAACGAACTGCTGCTGCACGGCGTTCCGCTCTTCATGACCTCCGGCACGCCTGACGAGAAGGGCCCATGACTGACTACCCGCACCTCTTCGAGCCGCTCGACCTCGGCTTCACGACCCTGCGCAACCGCACGATCATGGGGTCGATGCACACCGGTCTGGAGGACCGGGGGCGGGACTTCGAGCGGCTCGCGGCCTTCTACGCCGAGCGGGCGAAGGGGGGAGCCGGCCTCATCGTCACCGGCGGCTTCTCGCCCAACGTCGAGGGCTCCTTCTACCCCGGGGCGTCGAAGCTGACGACGCACCGCGAGGCGCGCCGGCACCGCCAGATCACGCAGGCGGTGCACAAGGAGGGCGGCAAGATCGCGCTGCAGCTGCTCCACGCGGGCCGCTACGCCTACTCCCCGCTCAAGGTCGCCCCGTCGGCGATCAAGAGCCCGATCACCCCCTTCGTGCCGCGGGCGCTCTCCGAGCGCGGGGTGCGCCGGCAGATCCGGTCCTACGGCCGGGCCGCGGAGCTGGCCCGGGAGGCCGGGTACGACGGCATCGAGATCATGGGCTCCGAGGGCTACTTCATCAACCAGTTCCTCGCGCCGCGCACCAACCACCGTGAGGACGGCTGGGGAGGGTCGGCAGAGAACAGGCGGCGGATCGCCGTCGAGATCGTGCGGACGGCTCGGGCCGCGGTGGGCGACGACTTCGTCATCCTCTACCGCCTCTCCGTGCTCGACCTCGTGCCCGACGGCCAGACGTGGGAGGAGGTCGTGGCGCTCGCCCAGGAGATCGAGGCGGCCGGCGCGACGATCATCTCGACGGGCATCGGCTGGCACGAGGCGCGGGTCCCGACGATCGCGACCTCGGTGCCGCGGGCCGCCTTCGTCGACGTCGCCGCGCGCCTGCGCGAGCACGTACGGGTGCCGGTCGTCACCTCGAACCGGATCAACATGCCCGACGTCGCCGAGTCGGTGCTCGCCGCGGGCAAGGCCGACCTCGTGCAGATGGCCCGGCCCTTCCTCGCCGACGCCGAGTGGGCGATCAAGGCCCAGGAGGGTCGTGCCCAGGAGATCAACACGTGCATCGGCTGCAACCAGGCCTGCCTCGACCACACCTTCGAGCGCAAGACGGCCAGCTGCCTGGTCAACCCGCGCGCCGCGCACGAGACCGAGCTCGTCATCGGCCCGACCCGCACCGTCAAGCACGTCGCCGTCGTCGGCGCGGGCCCGGCCGGGCTGGCGAGCGCCGTCACCGCGGCGCAGCGCGGTCACCGCGTCGAGCTCTTCGAGGCCGGCGACGACATCGGCGGGCAGTTCGCCCTCGCGATGCGCATCCCGGGCAAGGAGGAGTTCGCCGAGACGATCCGCTACTACCGCACCCAGCTCGACCTCGCGGGGGTCAAGGTGCACCTCGGCACCCGCGCCGACGCGGACACCCTCGCCGACTTCGACGAGGTGGTCCTCGCGACCGGTGTCGAGCCGCGCGTGCCGCAGATCGAGGGCATGGACCACCCGAAGGTGCTCACGTACCCCCAGGTCGTGCGCGGCGAGGTCGAGGTCGGCCGACGGGTCGCCGTCATCGGCGCCGGCGGCATCGGCGTCGACGTCACCGAGTACCTGACGACGGGGGAGTCGACGACCCTCGACCTCGACGCCTGGCAGCGCGAGTGGGGCATCGACGCGCAGTCCGGCACCCGCGGCGGTCTCGTCGACCCCGTGCCCGAGGTCCCGGTGCGCGAGGTCTACCTCGTGCAGCGCAAGACCTCGAAGATCGGCGCCGGTCTGGGCAAGACCACCGGCTGGGTGCACCGGGCGGCGCTGAAGACGAAGGGGGTGCACCAGGTGGTCGGGGCCACCTACGAGCGGGTCGACGACGCCGGTCTGCACCTCGTCGTCGACGGCGAGCCACGCGTGCTCGAGGTCGACCACGTCGTCGTGTGCGCCGGGCAGGAGTCGGTGACCGACCTCGTCGAGCCGTTGCGGGCGAAGGGGGTCCACGTCACCGTCATCGGCGGCGCGGACGTCGCCGCCGAGCTCGACGCGAAGCGGGCGATCAAGCAGGGCACCGAGGTCGCAGCTGCGCTCTGAGCCCCGTCGGGGCCTCGACCGGCGCATCATCGAGGGATGCAGCGCTACGAGTCGTGGGTGGAGAAGCAGATCCGCGAGGCCACCGAACGGGGCGATTTCGACGACCTGCCGGGGGCCGGTCGCCCGCTGACGGGTCTGGACGACCCGGATCCCGACTGGTGGGCGAAGCGGAAGATGGCCGCCGAGGGGCTCGACACCGCCGACGTGCTCCCGCCGGCGCTGCAGCTGCGCCGCGAGCGCGCTGGGTACCCCGAGAGCCTGCTCGACCTGACCAGCGAGGACGCGGTCCGCGCGGTGCTGCGCGACTACAACGCGCGGGTCGTCGACGAGCGTCGGCGACCCGTCGTGGGCCCGATCCCGCCGGTGCTCGCCCCGACCGTCGACGTCGACGAGGTCGTGGGGCAGTGGCGGGAGCTGCGCGACCGGCGGGCCGCGGCACCCTCGGGCGCCACCGAGGGCGCGGCGGAGGCCGTGGCCCCCGCGCCCCGGCGCCGGTGGTGGCGTCGGGGCTGAGCGGGGTCGCGCCCGGCGGTCAGCCCGCGCTGGTGTCCGTGGCGCCCTCGTAGACGCCGACGACGTTGCCGTCGGGGTCGGTGAAGGCCGCCCACCAGCTCGTCTCGCTGATCGGGGACTTCTCCATGACCACCGCGCCGCCGCTCTCGCGGACCTTCGCGAGGGTCTCCTCTATGGAGTCGACCTCGACGTAGCTGCGGGGCTGGGTGAAGCCCTCGCCGCGCGGGGCGAGACCACCGCCGCTGATCTTGTTCGGCGCCTGCCACATCGGGTAGCCCTCGTAGCCGGGGACCTCGGCGATCTGCCAGCCGAAGAGGCCGCTGTAGAACTCGCTGGCCCGGGCCAGGTCGCTCACCGGGATGTCGATGTGGGTGATGTCTCCGTGGGGCATGACGGGCACTCCTGACTCGGGTCGTCGCTGACCCCGGTCAACCTAGGGCCCTGCACCGACAGCCCACCAGGGCCGGTCAGGCGGGCGGCTCGACGTCGACCTGCGCGGGCACCTGGTCCTGGCGCACGAGGCCGACCTGGCAGGTCAGCCCGTTGGGCCCGTGGTTGCAGTAGCCGCCGGGGTTCGCGTCGAGGTACTGCTGGTGGTAGGGCTCGGCGTAGTAGAAGGTGCCGACCTCGCTCGCCGGGCGCTCCTCGGTCGTGATCTCGCCGTGGCCGTGCTCGGTGAGCTCGCGCTGGAAGGACGCGTGGGTCGTCTCGACGGCGGCCTGCTGCGCCGGCGTCGTCCAGTAGATCGCCGAGCGGTACTGGGTGCCGACGTCGTTGCCCTGACGGTTGGCCGTCGTCGGGTCGTGGTTCTCCCAGAAGGCCTTAAGGACCTGCTCGGGGGCGATCGTCGCGGGGTCGTAGGCGACGAGGACGCTCTCGGTGTGCCCGGTCTGGCCGGTGCACGTCTCCTCGTAGGTCGGGTGGGGGGTGAAGCCGCCCATGTACCCGGCGGCGGTGGTGAGCACCCCGGGCAGACGCCACATGATCCGCTCCGCGCCCCAGAAGCAGCCCATCGCGATGTACATGACCTCGGTGCCCTCGGGCCACGGGCCGGTCGGGCTGACGTCGAGGACGCGGTGGGTGGTGGGGAGGGGGTAGCCGTACTCGGCCCGGCCCGGCAGGGCGGTCTCGGAGGTGGGCATGGCGGGAGTCGATCGGAAACCGAACATGCCCCCATCATCTCACCCGCGCCTGGACCCGACCTGGGCGAAGGGGGGTGGGCAGTGCTCCCCATCGACCCTGTCGGCACCGCGGCCTACCCTGAGGGCAGTCACGTCAGGGAGGTGCGATGGGCCAGCGGGTGAGTCACGGTGCAGATGCCGAGGTGCTCGACGACGTCGCCGTGGCGCTGCGGCGCCAGGGCGACCTCATCGACGACGTCGGGGGCCGTGGGTCGGCGCACCTGGAGAAGCTGCGAGCGGCCTGGGACGGCCCGGACTTCGAGGAGTTCGCCAAGCGCTGGCGCCGGGCGCACCGCCAGGTCGACGAGGCCGCGCAGGGCATCCGCGCCTACGCGAAGCTGCTGTCGATGGAGTCCGACGACCAGCGCCGCTCCTCGAGCAGCCCGTCCGGCGGCACCGGCGACCTCGGGCACCGCGGCGGCGGGGGCAGCGGCAGCGGCGGTGGCCGCGACCACGGTGGACCGGTCCAGGGCGGTGACCGCCCCACCGACGGCGGTGGTCACGACGCCAGCGGGCGCGACCACGGGGGACCGGTCACCGAGATCGGCCGGGCTCGTGACGGCGGCGGTCGCGACCACGGCGAGCCGGTCACCGAGATCGGCCGTGCCGGCGAGGCGCACTGGGCCCCGGCGCACGAGGCCCACCTCGTCGGTGACGTCCCCGTCGTCGGCATCGGCGAGTGGGAGCCCGCAGACATCGGCCGTCCCCCCTTCGGCCAGCTCGAGACGATGCCCGTGATCGCCGACACCGGCGAGGGCTTCTGGGACGACGTGCGCACAGGTGACATCTCGTGGACCGGTCCCGGCCGTCCGGTCATGGACCTCGTGGCGTGGGACCCCCTCGAGATCACCCGGTGGGACGACGTCGTCGGCGACCCGACGTGGCTCGCGACCGGCGACTGGCTCGGCCCGCGCTAGCCGAGGGCACGACGAAGGGGTGGCCCCGCCAGCTGATGGGGCCACCCCTTCGTCGCTCCCGGCGCAGCCGGGCTCGTCTCAGCCCGCGTAGGGCGTGGCCGACACGATCTCCACGTCGACGCTCTTGCCGTTCGGCGCCTCGTAGGTCGCCGTGTCGCCGGCCTTCTTGCCGTTGATGGCCGCGCCGAGCGGCGACTGCTCGGAGTAGACGTCGAGGTCGCTGTCGCCGGCGATCTCGCGCGAGCCGAGGAGGAACTTCTCCTCGTCGCCGAACATGCGCACGGTGACGACCATGCCGGGCTCGACGACGCCGTCGTCCGCCGGGGCCTCGCCGACGACCGAGGTGTTGAGGATCTGGGTGAGCTGGCGGATGCGGGCCTCCATCTTGCCCTGCTCCTCCTTGGCGGCGTGGTAGCCGCCGTTCTCCTTGAGGTCACCCTCCTCGCGGGCCGCCTCGATGCGCTTGGCGATCTCGGTCCGGCCCGGGCCGGAGAGCTCGCGCAGCTCGGCCTGGAGACGCTCGTACGCGTCCTTGGTCAGGTATGACGCCGTGGTGGTCTCGCTCACGGTCTCGCTCCTCACTCACGATGACCCCGCTCACCGGGGCCGTATGCACGAAGGCCTGGACCGCGTGGTCCAGACCTCGTCTTCGGTATTCGCACGAGTTTACCCCGTCGGGGGTGACAACCCCAGCCACGAAGGGGTGTACCCCCGGCCCGTCGGGCCTGCTCAGAGGGGTCGGCAGCCGTCGACGGTCGCGGTGACCGCCTGCGTCGTCGTGCGCACGACGACGCTCTCACGGGTCGAGCGCTCCTGGCTCGCCGGGATCTCGACGTCGGTGGACCCGACGGTGGCGTAGTCGGAGTCGAGCGCCTTGACGTGGCAGGTGACGACGGTGCCGACGGGGCGGTCGACGTCGAAGACCATCGTCACCTCGCGCGGCTCGCGGGTGAAGGCGACGTCGGTGGCGGTCACCGCCCCCTTGGTCCCCGACAGGCCGAACCACACGACGAGGGCGACGCTCGCCGCGACGAGGACGCTGCCGAGCACCCACCAGAAGCGGGGCGAGCGCCCCTGCTGGGCGGGGGTGTCGACGGGGGCGGTGCTCATGCGGGGGCTCCTGGTGGTGAGAGAATCGAGACCATCGTCCCAAACCGAGGAAGTGAAGAGTGGAACCACTGCGCCTGATGGCCGTGCACGCCCACCCCGACGACGAGTCGAGCAAGGGTGCCGCGACCACTGCGAAGTACGTCGCCGAGGGGCACCGCGTGCTCGTCGTGTCGTGCACCGGCGGAGAGCGCGGCGACGTGCTCAACCCCGCGCTCAAGGACAACCCCCACATCATCCGTGACCTCGCCCAGGTGCGTCGCGACGAGATGGCCCGTGCCCAGGCGATCCTCGGCTGCGAGCACACGTGGCTGGGCTTCGTCGACTCCGGTCTGCCCGAGGGCGACCCGCGTCCTCCGCTGCCCGCCGGCTGCTTCGCGCTCGAGGAGCTCGACGCCCCGGTCGAGGCGCTCGTGCGCGAGATCCGTCGCTTCCGCCCGCACGTGCTGACGACGTACGACGAGAACGGCGGCTACCCGCACCCGGACCACATCATGACCAACCGGGTCTCCGTCGAGGCCTTCCTCGCCGCCGGCGACCCCGAGCGCTACCCGCACGCGGGCGAGCCGTGGCAGCCGCTGAAGATGTACTACAACGCCGGCTTCCACCGCGAGCGCCTGCAGACCTACCACCGCGCGCTGCTCGACCGGGGGATGGAGTCCCCCTTCGCCGACTGGCTCGCACGCTGGGAGGACCGCCCCGACCGGCGGATCACCACGCGCGTCCCCGCGTCGGAGTACTTCGACGTGCGCGACGACGCCCTTCGCGCCCACGCGACGCAGGTCGACCCCGGGGGCAGCTTCTTCGCGGTGACCAACGACATCCAGGCCGAGGTGTGGCCGACCGACGACTTCGAGCTCGCGATGTCGTACGTGCCGACCGACGACACCGAGGACGACCTCTTCGCGGGCATCGACCCGCAGCGCGCCGACGAGCTCGCGACGGGCCGTCCGACCCTCCTGCGCGACGACCGCGCGGAGCCGACCGTGAAGGACTGGCGATGAGCTCTCCGAGCACCGAGGTCGGCCCCGGCTGGTGGGCCTTCGTGGCCTTCTTCTTCCTCGCCGTCGGGCTGTGGCTGCTCATGCGCAGCATGTTCACGCGGCTGCGCCGGATGCGGCTGGCCGAGGCGGACCGTCAGGCCCAGGAGCGCGGGCGTCGCGCCGAGAGGGAGGTCTCAGGCGCCCTGGGCGACCGGCCCGTAGAGGGCCAGCGCCGCCGCCGCGAAGTGGGCGACGAAGGCGAGGATGGTGAAGGCGTGGAAGATCTCGTGGAACCCGAACCACCGCGGTGACGGGTTGGGCCGCTTGAGGCCGTACACGACGGCACCGAGGGTGTAGAGCAGCCCGCCGGTGATGATGAGGCTCATGATGAGCACCCCGCCGTGGGTGAGCAGCGGGCCGATGTAGAAGACGGCGACCCACCCCAGCGCCATGTAGACCGGCACGTAGAGCCAGCGAGGGGCGCCGATCCAGAAGACGCGGAAGAGCACGCCGAGGATCGCGCCGGACCACACGATGCTCAGCAGCGTGATCGCCTGCTCGCGGGGGAGCAGCATCGCGAAGGGCGTGTAGCTGCCCGCGATGATGAGGAAGATGTTCGCGTGGTCCCAGCGGCGCAGCACGGCGCCGACCTTCGTCGACCAGCGACCGCGGTGGTAGACCGCGGAGGTCGTGAAGAGCAGGCCCGCGGTGATGGTGAAGACGAAGGCCGCGACCCGGCCCTGCATCGTCGGGGCGGTCGTCATGAGGATCATCCCGCCGACGAGCGCCAGCGGCGCCATGACGAGGTGGAGCCAGCCGCGCAGGTGCGGCTTGACCGCGTCGACGATCTCGTCGACGTGCTCGGAGACGTCACGGGCCATCTCCTGGGCGCGTCCGCGCAGCTCGCCGTCGAAGGTCATGGGGAGACGGTATCGGACCTGGCTGTGAGACGGCTGGCCCGCGCGACGGTCGGACGTCCGGCTAGGGGAGGCGGCGTCGTCGAAGACCCGCGCGATAGGTTGACCCGGTCCGCGCGAGGCTCGCGTCATCGACCACGAAGGGAGGCGAGAGCGGGTGCGCAATCCCCTCTACGCCGCCTACGAGGCCCGCCTCGCCAAGGAGGTCGCCCGTGTCGGGGTGCCCCGCCACGTCGGGATGATCGTCGACGGCAACCGTCGCTTCGCCCGGGCCCGCGGGGCCCGCACCGACGACGGCCACCGGGCGGGGGCGGCGAACATCGCCAACTTCCTCCAGTGGTGCGAGGAGGCCGGTGTCGAGGTCGTCACGCTGTGGCTGCTCTCCACCGACAACCTCACGCGCTCGCAGGACGAGCTGCAGCCGCTGCTGCGGATCATCGAGGGGGTCGTCGGCGACATCGCCGCGAGCGCCCGCTGGCGGGTCCACCCGGCCGGCGCGCTCGACCTCCTGCCCGTCGAGACCGCCGCGGCCCTGCGCCGGGCCGCCGAGCAGACCGCCGACGTCGAGGGCCTGCACGTCAACGTCGCCGTCGGCTACGGCGGTCGCCAGGAGATCGCCGACGCGGTCCGCGAGATGCTGCGCCGAGCCGCCGAGCGCGGCGAGAGCCTCGAGGACGTCGCCCGCTCGGTGACGACCGAGACGATCGCCGACCACCTCTACACGGCCGGTCAGCCCGACCCCGACCTCGTCATCCGCACGTCCGGGGAGCAGCGGCTCTCGGGCTTCCTGCTGTGGCAGAGCGCCCACAGCGAGTTCTACTTCTGCGAGGCCTACTGGCCCGACTTCCGCAAGGTCGACTTCCTGCGCGCGCTGCGCGCCTACGGGGAGCGCCAGCGCCGCTTCGGGTCCTGACCCGGTGGTGCGCACGGGGCGCGTGAGCCCCGTGGGACGGGTGGGGCGACCCCCTTCGTGAACCCCGCGTCAGCACCCGGTGAACTTCGCGACACGCCCGTGTCGTGGGGTCGGTCGCCGAGGTCGTCGACCTACTGTCACGACTGACGGGCACCGCACTCCCGCGGGACCCGTCCGGGAGGCCTTCGATGGAGCACTCGCTTCGAGGACGGGGCCGGACCCGGCCCCGGCTCCAGCCCGCGGCCCGGTCCCGGCACTCGCACCGATACTGACGGCGCGCTGGCGCCGGTCGGCGCGAGCGTGCGGAGGAGATCGCAGTGGCCATGATGACCCACCTCGCCCCGTCCGAGCGCCTCGCGGCTGACCCGGTCCCGCTCCCCGACCAGGACGAGGCCACCCGCACCTACGTGCTCGACACCTCCGTGCTCCTGTCCGACCCGCGGGCGCTGCTGCGCTTCAAGGAGCACGACGTCGTCCTCCCGGTCGTCGTCATCACCGAGCTCGAGGCCAAGCGCCACCACCCCGAGCTCGGCTACTTCGCCCGCACCGCGCTGCGCCTGCTCGACGACCTGCGGGTCGAGGCCGGCGGTCTCGACGCACCGATCCCCGTCGGCGACGACGGCGGCACGCTGCGGGTCGAGCTCGGCGACGCCGACCCGGGGGTGCTGCCCGCGGGCTTCCGCCTCGGTGACAACGACACGCGCATCCTCGCCGTCGCGCAGGACCTGTCGGTGCACGGCGGTCGCGTCACCGTCGTCAGCAAGGACCTGCCGATGCGGGTCAAGGCCTCGGCCCTCGGGCTCGACGCCCAGGAGTACCGCGCCGAGCAGTCGGTCATCGACTCGGGCTTCACCGGCATCACCGACCTCGACGTGACGGTCGAGCAGGTCGACGAGCTCTTCGAGCACGGCCGGATGAGCCACGACGACCTCGGCGACCTGCCGTGCCACACCGGCCTGCGGCTCATCTCGCCGCGCGGGGGAGCGCTCGGGCGGGTCACCGCCGACCGCCAGGTCCGCCTCGTGCGCGGCGACCGGGACGCCTTCGGGCTGCACGGCCGCAGCGCGGAGCAGCGGATCGCCCTCGACCTCCTCCTCGACCCCGACGTCGGCATCGTCAGCCTCGGCGGGAGGGCCGGCACCGGCAAGAGCGCGCTCGCGCTGTGCGCGGGCCTCGAGGCGGTCATGGAGCGCCGTCAGCACCGCAGGGTCGTCGTCTTCCGCCCGCTGTACGCCGTCGGGGGCCAGGACCTGGGCTACCTGCCCGGCTCCGGCGACGAGAAGATGGGTCCGTGGGCCCAGGCGGTCTACGATACCCTCGGCGCGCTCGTCTCGCGCGAGGTCGTCGAGGAGATCATCGACCGCGAGATGCTCGAGGTCCTGCCGCTCACGCACATCCGGGGGCGCTCGCTCCACGACGCCTTCGTCGTCGTCGACGAGGCGCAGAGCCTCGAGCGCAACGTCCTGCTCACCGTGATGTCGCGCATCGGTCAGAACAGCAAGATCGTCCTCACCCACGACGTCGCCCAGCGCGACAACCTGCGGGTCGGGCGTCACGACGGGGTCGCCGCGGTCATCGAGCGGCTCAAGGGCCACCCCCTCTTCGCGCACGTCACCCTCACCCGCAGCGAGCGCAGCCCGATCGCCGCGCTCGTGACGGACCTGCTCGAAGGGGGCGAGCTCTAGCCGATTTGAGTCCCCCCCGGGGCTGACGGTAAGGTCTCGAAACGGTAACGGAGCGTCCTGCACGACGAGGACGCCCACCGGCACGGCAGCCGATCACCCGCGAGCGCGGGTGGTCGCTGCATGAGGGAGGACCTGTTGAGCACGGACTACACCCCGCGGCACGGAGTGACGCGCACCCGCGGTCGGCGCATGCCGTCGGCCGCCGCGATGAAGCGGCCCGTCGTCGGGTCGGGCATCGCCGTCGCCCTCATCGCCTCGGTCGGCGCAGCCGTCGGCACCGGTGAGACACCGGCCACCGCCGCGCCGCAGTCCGACGTCGCCCTCACCGGGCGCGCCGCCCCCGTGGGCGACGCCTTCACCGCGCTCACCGACAGCACCGGGTCGGCCGACGCCCAGCGCCTCGCCGACGAGCGCCGCTCCGCGGCCGCCAGCCGCAGCGAGAGCCGCGAGCAGGAGCGGATCGCCAAGGCGAAGAAGGCCAAGGAGCAGGCAGCCGCGAAGAAGAAGGCCGCCGCGCAGAAGGCGCTCGCCAAGCGCAAGGCCGCCGCGAAGGCCAAGACCGACCGGCTCAAGGCGGTCCAGGCCAATCCCAAGCCGTACGCGATCGAGATCATGCGCGACCACGGCTTCTCCGACGACCAGTGGGGCTGCCTGCAGTCGCTGTGGATCGGCGAGAGCGACTTCGAGTGGGACGCGACGAACGCGAGCTCGGGCGCCTACGGCATCCCGCAGTCCCTGCCCGCCGAGAAGATGGCGACCGCCGGCCCGGACTGGCGCACGAACCCCGAGACGCAGATGCGCTGGGGCATGAAGTACATCAAGGACGCCTACGGCTCGCCCTGCGCGGCCTACCAGTTCTGGAGCAACAACGACCCGCACTGGTACTGAGACCGGCTCGCAGCCGGCACCGAGCTCGGCTCGCAGCTGACGAAGGGGGACCGCCGAGCGGTCCCCCTTCGTCGTGCCCGGGGGGCGCCGGGTGTCACCCCAGGAGCAGGGCGCCGGTGAGCGCGAGGGCGAGGACGAGGAGCGTCGCGAGGACGGCGAGGAGGACCGGACGGGCCCCGACCCGGCGCAGGGTCTCGCGCCGCAGGCCGCAGCCGAGGGCGAACATCGCGGCCGCCATGGCCATGCCCTGGACCTCTTCGCCGACGGCCAGCGCGGGCGGGGGCACGTCGAGGAGGCTGCGCCCGGCGGCCAGGGCGAGGAAGCCGGCGACGAACCACGGCAGCAGCGGCGGGCGGGCCGCGTCCGCAGCGCCCCGCCGTGCGGTCGTCAGTCGCAGGGCGAGCAGCGTCGGCGCGAGGAGGACGACCCGGGCGAGCTTGGCGACCACGGCGGCCCCGAGGCCGGCGCCGCCGACGAGGCCCCCGGCGACGACGACCTGGGCGACCTCGTGGACCGATGCGCCGACGACGACGCTCCGGGTGTGGACGTCGAGCGGGGTGAGGGCGAGGCCGAAGGGGAGGAGCAGCATCGTCGTGGTGCCGAGGACGACGACGAGCGCGACGGCCGCCGAGACCTCCTCGTCGTCGGCGTCGGCGAGGTCGCGCGCGCCGGCGACGGCGGCCGCGCCGCAGATGGAGAACCCGCACGCGAGGAGCAGGCGCATCGCCGGCGGCACCCCGAGCGCGCGACCCATCGCGAGGGTGCCCACCACGCCGCCGGTCACGACGACGACGGCGAGGACGAGCACGCCGGGGCCCAGGCCGGCGACCTCGGCGAGCGAGAGCTGGAGCCCGAGGAGCACGACCGCCCAGCGCAGCACCGTGCGGCCCGCGACGGCCACCCCGGGGGCGGCGACGCGGGGGACGAGACCGGCGAGCCCGGCGGCCCCGCCGACGGCGACGGCCACGAGAGACGGGTGCGCCGCCGGCACCGTGGCGTGCAGGCCGTGCGCGAGGAGCGCGACCGACAGGGCCAGCAGGAGGCCGGGACCGGCGCCGGTGCGGTGACGGGTGGCGGTCGGCGCGCGGTCCGGGACGAGCACTGCCTGGGTCATGCACCCCACGCTCGTCTCGTGGCCGGGGGTGCGCCAGACCCCCGTCCGCCATGGACCCATGCCTACGGGGCATGGGCGAGGGATACGGTGGCCGCGTGACCACCTGGCCCGACCTCGCCGTGCTCGAGCTGCTCGTCGCCGTCGCGGAGACGGGCAGCATCGGCGCGGCCGCCGCCGCGGTGGGCACCGGTCAGCCGAGCGCGAGCCGCTCGCTGCTGCGCCTCGAGCGCCGGACCGGGGTCACCCTGCTGCAGCGCACGCCGTCGGGGACGGTGCTCACCGCGCAGGGTGCTCTCGTCGTCGACTGGGCACGTGACCTGCTCGCCGCGGCGGCCCGCTTCTCCGACGCCCAGCGCACCCTCGTGTCGGGCCGCAGCGCCGTCACCGTCGCCGCGAGCATGACGATCGCGGAGTACCTCCTGCCGCGGTGGCTCGTGCCGCTGCGCACCGCCCATCCCGACGTCGAGGTCGCCCTCGTCGCGGCGAACTCCACGGAGGTGGCCCGTGCGGTCCGCGGCGGCGAGGCCGACATCGGCTTCGTCGAGGACGGGCGGGTGCCGAGCGGGCTGCACAGCACGGTCGTCGCGAGCGACCGGCTCGTCGTCGTCGTGGCGCCGGGGCACCCGTGGGCGCGACGACGTCGCCTCCCGGTCACGGCGTCGGAGCTCGCCGCCACCGCGCTGCTCGTCCGCGAGGCCGGGTCGGGCACGCGGGTCGCGCTCGAGGACGCCCTCGAGCAGCACGGCCTCGCGGTGCGGCCCGCGCTCGAGCTGACGACGAGCACGGCCGTGCGCATCGCCGCCCTGTCGGCGCAGTCGCCCGCGGTGCTCAGCGAGCTCGCGGTCGCCGGGCTGCTCGCGAGCGGCGAGCTCGTCGAGGTGCGCGTCGACGGCGTCGACCTCACCCGCGAGCTGCGCGCCGTGTGGACCGGCTCGCGCCGCCCGACGGGCATGGTCGCCTCGGTCCTCGCGGCCGCGGTCTAGCCCGCGACCGGCCGGCCGGCGGACGCGGACCCGACGGGGCCGGGTCCCCCTTCGCCCGCCCTCAGAGCTTGCGCAGGCGGATCCGACGGGGCCGGGTCCCCCTTCGCCCGCCCTCAGAGCTTGCGCAGGCGGATCCGACGGACCTGGTGCTCGCGGTCCTTGGACAGCACGAGGGTGGCTCGGCTGCGCGTCGGCAGGACGTTGTCGACGAGGTTGGGCTCGTTGATGTCGCGGAAGATCTGCAGCGCGCGCTCGCGGGCCTCGTCGTCGGACAGGGCCGCGTAGCGGTGGAAGTAGCTCGCCGGGTCGGCGAAGGCGGTCTCGCGCAGGTGCAGGAAGCGCTCGACGTACCAGGCCCGGATGTCCTCGACGTGCGCGTCGACGTAGACCGAGAAGTCGAAGTAGTCCGAGACGGCCATGCCGGGCCGGCCGTCGCCGCGCGCCATGGGGGGCTGCAGGACGTTGAGCCCCTCGACGACGAGCACCTCGGGCTGGCGCACGACGACGTGCTCGCCGGGGACGATGTCGTAGGTGAGGTGCGAGTAGACGGGGGCGCGGACCTCGCGGTGGCCGGCCTTGACCGAGGCCATGAAGCGCAGCAGCGCGCGCCGGTCGTAGGACTCGGGGAAGCCCTTGCGCTGCAGCAGGCCCCGTCGCTCGAGCTCGGCGTTGGGCAGCAGGAAGCCGTCGGTCGTGATGAGCTCGACGTGCGGGGTGTCGGGCCAGCGGCGCATGAGCTCCCGCAGGATGCGGGCGGTCGTCGACTTGCCGACGGCGACCGAGCCGGCGACGCCGATGACGAAGGGGGACTGCGGGGGGCGCTCGCCGAGGAAGGTCGAGGTGATGCGGTGCAGCCGGGTCGTCGCCGAGACGTAGAAGGTGAGCAGCCGCGACAGGGGGAGGTAGACCTCCTCGACCTCCTCGAGGTCGATCGGGTCGCCGAGCCCGCGCAGCCGGGCGAGGTCGGCCTCGTCGAGGCTCAGCGGGTGGTTCTCGCGAAGTCGCGCCCAGTCGCGTCGGTCGAGCTCGACATACGGGGAGGGGACGGGCGCCGGTGACACGCGGTCAGTGTGCCCCACCGGCGGGCCGGGACGGCTGACCGGCCGCGTCGGCACGGCGGCGCGTCCCCCCCCGCGCGTCGTGATGAGACCCCTTCGGGCCGTGGCAGATACGCTTCGGCCCATGTGTGGAATCGTGGGATATGTCGGCCCGGACACCGACGGCAAGGCGCTCGGCGTCGTCATGGAGGGGCTCGCGCGCCTCGAGTACCGCGGGTACGACTCCGCGGGCGTGGCGCTCGTGTCGCAGGACGAGGTCTTCACCGCCAAGCGCGCCGGCAAGCTCGCCAACCTCACCGCCGCCCTCGAGGGCGCGACGGTGCCGACGTCGCGCACCGCGATCGGGCACACCCGCTGGGCCACGCACGGCGGCCCGACCGACGCCAACGCGCACCCGCACCGCGGCGGCCCCGACGGCAAGCTCGCCGTCGTGCACAACGGCATCATCGAGAACTTCCACGCGCTGAAGAACGAGCTGCTCGCCGAGGGCGTCACCTTCACCTCCGAGACCGACACCGAGGTCTCCGCCCACCTCCTGGCCCGTGCCTTCGCCGCCACCGGTGACCTCACCGAGGCCATGCGTGACGTGGTCAACCGGCTCGAGGGCGCCTTCACCCTCCTCGCCGTGCACGCCGACGACGCCGACACGGTCGTCGCCGCCCGCCGCAACAGCCCGCTCGTCGTCGGCGTCGGCGAGGGCGAGAACTTCCTCGGCTCCGACGTCGCGGCCTTCATCGGCTACACGAAGCACGCCGTCGAGCTCGAGCAGGACCAGATCGTCACGATCACCCCGCAGGGCTACTCGATCGTCGGCTTCGACGGCACGCCCGCGCAGGGCGCGGACTACGAGGTCACGTGGGACGCCGCGGCCGCCGAGAAGGGCGGGTACGAGACCTTCATGGAGAAGGAGATCCACGACCAGCCGGCCGCCGTGCGCGACACGCTGCTCGGTCGCACCGACGAGGACGGCCGGCTCGTCCTCGACGAGCTGCGCATCTCCGAGGACGAGCTGCGCGAGGTCAACCGGATCTACGTCGTCGCCTGCGGCACCGCCGCCTACGCGGGCATGGTCGCGAAGTACGCCATCGAGCACTGGACCCGGATCCCGGTCGAGGTCTCGCTGGCCCACGAGTTCCGCTACTGCGACCCGATCGTCGACGCCCGCACCCTCGTCGTGTCGATCAGCCAGTCCGGCGAGACGATGGACACCCTCATGGCGGTCAAGCACGCCAAGGACCTCGGGGCCCGCACGATCTCGATCTGCAACACCCACGGCAGCACGATCCCGCGCGGCTCCGACGCCGTGCTCTACACGCACGCCGGCCCGGAGATCGCCGTGGCGTCGACGAAGGCCTTCGTCGCCCAGATCACCGCCTGCTACGTCCTCGGCCTCTACCTCGCCCAGCTGCGCGGACAGACCTACGCGGACGACGCGAAGCAGGTCATGGCCGAGCTGCACGAGATGCCCGAGCACATCGAGACCCTGCTCGCGTCGACCGACCGCGTCGAGGAGATCGCGCGCTTCATGGCCGACTCCCGCTCGGTGCTCTTCCTCGGGCGCCACGTCGGCTACCCGATCGCCATGGAGGGCGCGCTCAAGCTCAAGGAGCTCGCCTACATCCACGCCGAGGGCTTCGCGGCCGGTGAGCTCAAGCACGGCCCGATCGCGCTCATCGAGCCCGGCCAGCCGGTCTTCGTCGTCGTGCCCGGCCCGGACACCCCCCACGGCCTGCACAAGAAGGTCGTCTCCAACATCCAGGAGATCCGGGCGCGCGGGGCGCGCACGCTCGTCATCGCGGAGGAGGGCGACGAGGACGTCGTGCCCTTCGCCGACGAGGTGATCCGGGTGCCGAAGACCTCGCCGCTGCTCCAGCCGCTGCTCACGGTCATCCCGCTGCAGGTCTTCGCCCTGCACCTGTCGACGGCCAAGGGCCTCGACGTCGACCAGCCGCGCAACCTCGCGAAGTCCGTCACCGTCGAGTGACGCGGGCTCTGCCGCGAGCTACCACGCAGTACTGGTCACGATGACGACCAGTACTGCGTGGTAGCTCGCGTCGCAGCGGGGGCCGGTCGCGTCGGGGCGGGGGGCGGTCGCACGGCGCGAAGGGGGATAGCGTCGGCGGGGTGATCCACGGATACCGAGCCGACCAGGTCCGCACCGCCGAGCAGGGGGAGCCCGAGCTCCTCGAGTCCGGCGAGCTCATGCGGCGCGCCGCGAAGGCGCTGGCGAAGGTGGCCCGCCACCGGCTGCGCGAGCAGGGCGGCCAGCGCGTCGTCGCGCTCGTCGGCCCCGGCAACAACGGCGCCGACGCCCTGTGGGCCGTGCACCGGCTCGCGAAGAAGGGGCTCGACGTCGCCGCGGTCGTCCACGACACCACCGCGGTGCCGGCCCAGCAGGAGGCCGCCGAGGCCGCGGCCGCCGCCGGCGCACAGCTCCACGCGGGTGACGGTCCCGAGGCGCTCGCGACGATCTCCGCCGCGCACGTCGTCCTCGACGGCATCACGGGCCTCGGGGGGCGCCCGGGGGTCCCGCTCTTCGCCAGGCACTGGGTCGACGCGATCTACCCCGGCGCCTACGTCATCGCCGTCGACGCCCCCTCCGGGCAGCCCGTCGACGGCGGACCAGTCGTGCCCGACGCGGTCTTCGCCGACGAGACGGTGACCTTCGTCGCGCCCAAGCCGGTGCACGTGCTGCCGCCCACCGAGTCGACGACCGGCCTGCTCACGGTCATCGACATCGGTGTCCGGGCGCCCGGCGAGCCGGCCGTCACCTCGCTCGACCCCGACGACGTCGCGGCCCTGTGGCCGGTCCCGCAGCGCGGAGACGACAAGTACTCCCGCGGCGTCCTCGGGCTCGTCGCCGGCGGCGAGTCCTACACCGGGGCGGCGGTGCTCTCCGCGACGGCGGCGGTCACCGCGGGCGTGGGGATGCTGCGCTACGTCGGCACCCCCGAGCCCGAGGCGCTCGTGCGCGCCGCCGTGCCCGAGGCCACCCACGGGCCCGGACGGGTGCAGGCCTGGGCGATCGGCCCCGGTCTCGACGTCGCGTCCCGGGCGAAGGGGGCCAAGGCGCAGCTCGACGTCGCGCGAGAGGCCCTCGACTCCGATCTGCCGGTCCTCCTCGACGCCGGCGGTCTCGATCTCGTCACCGGGGTCCGCGACGCCCCGACCCTGCTCACGCCGCACGCCGGCGAGGCCGCGCGGCTGCTCTCGCGGCTCGGGGGCCCCGAGGTCGAGCGTGCCGACGTCGAGGCCGACCCGGTGACGCACGCCCGGCGGATCGGCGAGCTCACCGGCGCCACGGTCCTGCTCAAGGGCGCGAGCACCCTCGTCGTGCCCCCGAGCGGTCCGGTCCTCGTCCAGTCCAGCGCCCCGGCCTGGCTCGCGACCGCCGGCTCCGGCGACGTCCTCACCGGGCTCGTCGGCACCCTGCTCGCCGGCGGGCTCGACCCCGCAACTGCCGGCGCCCTCGGCGCGCTCGTCCACGGCGAGGCCGCGCACGACGCGAGCGGCGGCGGGCCCGTCCGGGCCCTCGCCGTCGCCGAAGAAATCGGTCGAACCCTCGCGCGCCTCCTGGCAGCATCGCCGGGGTGACCGACACCCCCTTCGCCGCCGCCACCCCCGACCGGGCCGCGCTCCTCGCGCTCTACGACGAGCACCTGCGTGCCGAGGGCGAGGTGCCCTCCGCCGACCGCGTCGAGCGGGTCGGCCCGGTCCTCGTCGGGCGCTACGGCGCCGAGCGAGGCTTCGTCACCTACCGCGACCTCGGCGGTCTCGACGCCGACGGCGTCGCCGACCTCGTCGCGCGGGTCGTGCGTCCGCTCCTCGACGACCCGGCGGTCGACGTCGTCGAGTGGAAGACACGCGGCCACGACGAGGCCCCGGGCCTCGACGAGGCGCTGCGCGCGCACGGCCTGCAGCCGCAGGAGGTCGAGTCGGTGATGATCGGCGCGGCGAGCGCGCTCGCGCTCGCCCTGCCGCTGCCGCACGGCGTGACCATCCGTCGGGTCGAGGACGAAGGGGGGCTGCGCGCGGCCGAGGCGTGCGCGGCTGCCGTCTTCGACAGCTCGCCGCAGGACGCGCGCCGGATCGCCGACGAGATCGTGCGACGGGTGATGTCGGGGCGCGACGACCTCGAGATGTGGGTCGCCGAGCACGACGGCCAGGTGATCTCGTGCGGCCGGCTCGAGCCGGTGGGCGACTGCGGGGTCGCCGGCATCTGGGGCGGGGCCACCCTGCCGCAGTGGCGCCGTCAGGGCGTCTACCGGGCGCTCACCGCCGAGCGGGCCCGCTCGGCGATGCGGCGCGGGGTGCGCTGGATCCACTCGGACTCGACCGAGGGGTCCCGGCCCATCCTCGAGCGCTCGGGCCTCGTGCGGGTGACGACGACGACCCCCTACGAGTGGCGCCGGACCCGCTGAGCAGCCTGCGCGGTCGCCCGGGGCGGCCGACCTAGGATGGGACGACCATGTCCACCGCCTCGCTCGAGCCCACCTCGTCAGCCCCGCCCTACCTCGGCACGAGCCGCGTGAGCGTCGACCTCGACGCGATCCGCGACAACGTCGTCGAGCTCGACCGCCGGGCCGGTCAGGCCGGCGTCATGGCCGTCGTCAAGGCCGACGCCTACGGCCACGGCCTCGTCCCCTCGGCCCGGGCCGCGCTCGCCGGCGGGGCGCGCTACCTCGCCGTCGCCCAGCTCGCGGAGGCCCTCGGGCTGCGCCGCGCCGGTGTCGACGCGCCGCTGCTCACCTGGCTCTTCGCCCCGGGCGACGACCTCACCGAGGCGGTCCGGGCGGGCATCACCCTGTCCGCCGGCTCCCCGTGGGCGCTCGAGGCGATCGCCGGTGCCGCTCGCGAGACCGGCCTGACCGCCCGCACCCACCTCAAGGTCGACACCGGCCTGGGCCGTGGCGGGTCGTGGGGCGAGGACCTCGAGCACGTCCTGCGCCGGGCGGCCGAGCTCGCGACCGAGCAGGTCGTCGAGGTCGAGGGCATCTGGTCGCACTTCGCCTGGGCCGACGCCCCCGAGCACCCGACGGTGCGCGCGCAGCAGGAGGTCTTCGAGACGACGTGCGCGCGGGCCGAGCGGCTCGGGCTGCGGATCCCCCTTCGTCATCTCGCGAACTCCGCGGCGACCCTCACCAACCCCTCCGCCGCCTTCGACCTCGTCCGTCCTGGTCTGGCGGTCTACGGGCTGTCGCCGGTGCCCGACCTCGGGTCGCCCGAGGACCTCGGGCTGCGCGAGGCGATGCGGCTGACCGCCCGCCTCGTGTCGGTCAAGGACGCCCCGGCCGGCCAGGGCGTCTCCTACGGCCACGAGTACGCGACCTCGCGGGCGACCCGCCTCGGCCTCGTGCCGCTCGGCTACTCCGACGGCATCCCGCGCCACGCGGGCAACGCCGGCCCGATCCAGGTCGGGGGAGACCGGCTGCGCATCGCCGGACGCGTGTGCATGGACCAGGTTGTCGTCGACCTCGGCCCGGGCAGCGACGCGCAGCCCGGTGACGAGGTCGTGCTCCTCGGTCGCGGCGTCGACGGCGAGCCGACCGCGCAGGACTGGGCGGAGGCGGCCGGCACGATCAACTACGAGGTGGTCACCCGCATCGGGGCCCGCGTGCCGCGGGTCTACCTCGGCGGGGCCGGCTCGGGGGAGCGGTCGTGATGGCCTCGCGACGCACGAAGACCGCGCTCGGGGCCTCGCTGGGCGCCGGCGTCATCGCCGCGGGCGCCGGGGCGATCGCCGCTCGCCGCGGTCACGGCCCGGTCCGCACCTCGCACCCCGACGGCACCCACCCGTGGGGCTTCACCCCCGGTCGGGTGGAGTCGGTCCTCGCGACCGACGGAACCGTCCTGCACGTCGAGGTCGACGAGCCGAAGGGGTCGACCCGCCGCGGTCGTCCCACCGTAGTCCTCGTCCACGGCTTCACGATCGACCTCACGACGTGGGCGCACCAGCGCCGGCGCCTCGTGCTCGAGGGCTACCGCGTCGTCACCTACGACCAGCGCAACCACGGGCTGTCCGGGCAGGGCGACCTCTCGGACTGCACGATCGAGCAGCTCGGCCGGGACCTGCGCAGCGTGCTCGAGGCCGTCGTGCCGAGCGGCCCGGTCGTGCTCGTCGGCCACTCCATGGGCGGCATGACGATCATGAGCCTGGCCCAGCAGCAGCCCGCGCTCGTCGAGGAGCGGGTGCGCGCGGTCGGGCTGGTGTCGACGAGCGCGGGCGGCGGCGGACTCGTGAGCGTCGGCTTCGGGCCCCTGCTCGACGGCCTCGTCGTGCGCCTCGGCCCGGGCCTGCTGCGCCGCCTCGGCTCGCGCGACGGCGTCTGGGGCGGTCTGCGACGCGTCGGTCGTGACGCCGAGCGCACGGCGGTCCAGCGCTACGGCTTCGGCGAGCGGGCCGACGACGAGACGCTGTCGTACTTCTCCGACGTCATCTTCTCGACCCCGCTGGCGACGATCGCGGCCTTCCTGCCCCAGCTCGACGAGCTCGACGTCCGCGACGCGCTCCCCGGGCTGGCGCGCACCGAGGTGCTCGTGCTCGGCGGCAGCCGTGACCAGCTGACTCCTCCCTCGCACAGCGAGGCCATCGTCGACCTCGTGCCGCGGAGCGTGCACGTCGTCGTGCCCGGCGCGGGTCACCTCCTGCCGATGGAGCGGCCCGACGTCGTGACGAGCGAGCTGCTCGCGCTCGTCGAGCGCGGCGTCGCCGCGCGGGCCCGCAGCGGCCGCTCCGCCGCGGGGGCCGAGGTGCGCGACACCGGGGCGGGCGTCGGGGCGAGCGCATGACCTCGATCTTGCTGCCGACCCCGCAGAGCACCCGAGAGGCCGGCCGACGTCTCGGCGAGGCGCTGCGTGCCGGCGACCTCGTCGTGCTCACCGGCGGCCTCGGCGCCGGCAAGACGACGATGACCCAGGGCCTGGCCGACGGGGTGGGCGTGCGCGGGCCGATCACCTCGCCCACCTTCGTCATCGCCCGGGTGCACCCGAGCCTCGTCGGCGGGCCGGCTCTCGTGCACGTCGACGCCTACCGGCTCGGGGGCGCCGCCGAGCTCGACGACCTCGACCTCGACACCGACCTCACCGACAGCGTCACCGTCGTCGAGTGGGGCAGCGGGCTCGTCGAGGACCTCAGCGAGGACCGTCTCGAGATCACCCTCGCCGCCGACCCCGAGACGGAGGCGCGCACGCTGACCCTCACCGGCCGTGGCCGGTGGGCCGGCGCGCCCGCCGACGCGCTCGTCCGATCCCTCACCGCGGAGGTCTGATGCTCCTCGCGCTCGACACCTCGACCTCGGCCGTCGCCGTCGCCCTGCTCGACCTCGACGGCGGCCCGCTGGCGCAGGAGCACGTCGTCGACCCCCGGGGCACGACCGAGCTCCTCGCGCCGCTCGTGCAGCGGGCGCTCGCCGCCGCCGGTGCGACGCCGGCCGACGTCGAGCTCGTCGCGGTCGGCACCGGGCCCGGGCCCTTCACCAGCCTGCGCGTCGGCATCGTCACCGCGCGGACCTTCGCCCTCGCCCGCTCGGTGCCCGTCCTCGGGGTCCCCTCGCACGACGCGATCGCCCACGAGTGGTACCTCGCGGGAGGTCGGGGCCCGCTGCTCGTCGCGACCGACGCCCGCCGCAAAGAGGTCTACGTGAGCGTCTACGCGCAGGCCGCGGGCGACGAGAGCGCGCTGCCGTGGCAGGTGACACGCGGTCCGCTCGTGAGCCGCGCCGTCGACCTGCCCGAGTCGGAGCGCGTCCTGCCCACCGCCGGGCGTGGTCCCTCGCTCTACCCCGAGGCGCTGACGAACGCCGACGGCCCGCTCGACGTCTCCGCCGCCGCGCTCGGCGGGGTCGCCCTGGCCCGGCACCGCCTCGGACTCGACCAGCCCACCGACCCGCTGTACCTGCGCCGCCCCGACGCCACCCCGTCGGTGCCACGCTCGGCGATCGGCGCCCAGCGCCAGGACGAGCAGACGCCCGGCCCCGCCTCCGCCGGGCCCGCGGGGGCGACCCAGCAGTGAGCGCGACCGCGACGACGCCGACGTGGCGCGCGGTCGGGTGGCGAGACATCCCCGCGCTCGCCGCGCTCGAGCAGCAGATCTACCCCGACGACGCGTGGTCCGAGCAGTCCTGGTGGGGCGAGCTCGCCGCGCGTCCGCGCCGCGACTACGTCATCGTCGAGGACGACGAGGGCGTGCTCGGCTACGCCGGTCTCGACCACGGCGGCGAGGTGGGTGACGTCATGACGATCGCCGTCGCGCCGCGCGGCCGCCGCCGCGGCCTCGGTCGGGCACTGCTCGACGAGCTCGTCGCCCGTGCGCGGGCCGGGGGCGCCGCCCGCCTGCTGCTCGAGGTGCGCGCCGACAACGTCGCGGCCCGTGCCATGTACGAGGCCGCCGGGATGAGGCTGCTGAGCACCCGACGCGGCTACTACCCCGGGGGAGTCGACGCGCTCGTCCTCGGGCTCGACCTCGACACCCCTTCGCCGCCCGACGGACCGGAGAGCCGATGACCCCGCCCACCACCTCCACCCCGCTCGTCCTCGGCATCGAGACCTCGTGCGACGAGACCGGCATCGGGATCGTCTGCGGCGAGGAGCTGCTCGTCGACGCGATCGCCAGCTCGGTCGAGGAGCATGCCCGTTTCGGCGGCGTCGTGCCCGAGGTCGCCAGCCGCGCCCATCTCGAGGCGATGGTCCCGACGCTCGAGCGTGCGTGCGCCCAGGCCGGTGTGCGCCTGCAGGACCTCGACGGCATCTCCGTGACCTCCGGGCCCGGCCTGGCCGGCGCGCTCATGGTCGGAGTCGCCTCGGCGAAGGCCCTGTCCGTCGCCCTCGGCATCCCGCTGTACGGGGTCAACCACCTCGCCAGCCACGTCGCCGTCGACATCGTCGAGCACGGGCCGCTGCCCGAGCCGACCCTCGCGATGCTCGTGTCGGGCGGGCACTCCTCGTTGCTGCTCGTCCCCGACGTCACGCACGACATCCGCAGCCTCGGGTCGACGATCGACGACGCGGCCGGCGAGGCCTTCGACAAGGTCGCACGGGTGCTCGGGCTGCCCTTCCCCGGCGGGCCGCACGTCGACCGGGCCGCGCGCGACGGGCAGGTCGTCATCGACTTCCCCCGAGGGCTGACAACCGGTCGCGACATGCAGCGCCACCGCTTCGACTTCTCCTTCTCGGGGCTCAAGACCGCCGTCTCGCGGTGGGTCGAGCACCAGCGCGCCGACGGCGTCGCGATCTCCGTGCCCGACGTCGCCGCGTCCTTCCAGGAGGCGGTCGTCGACGTGCTCACCCGCAAGGCGGTCCTCGCGTGCACCGAGCACGACGTCGCCGCGCTGCAGGTCGGCGGAGGTGTCGCCGCCAACTCGCGGCTGCGGGCGATGGCCCAGGAGCGCTGCGACGCGGCCGGCATCGAGCTGCGCATCCCGCGCCCGGGGCTGTGCACCGACAACGGCGCGATGGTCGCCAGCCTCGGCGCGCAGATGATGATCAAGGGCCGCCCGGCGAGCGACCTGTCGCTCCCCGCGGACTCCTCGATGCCGGTGACCGACGTGCAGTCCGGGCTGCCGGTGCACGTCGACCACGACCACGCCCACTGAGGCCGCCACCCCCTTCGCGCCCCGCCGCGCTCCCCTTCGTGCTCGGCTACGCCTCCACCTACCACGCCGTAGGTGGGGCGATCACGACCAGTACGGCGTGGTAGCCGGGTCGGCAGCCGGCGGCGAAAGGGGGGGCCGGCGGAGGGGCGAGCGCGGACGGGGTCAGCCGCAGCGCAGCAGGCCCATGTCCTCCTTGAGCGTGAGGACGCGCGTCACCGAGGCCTGCACCTGCTCGGCGAAGTCCTCGTCGGACGCCGCCCGGCGCACGATCGCGGAGGTCATCGTCTGCGTCTGGGTCGCGTCGGCGGTGAGGACGACGTCGCCGCCGGCGGCGATGAAGCGGGTCGCGCGCTGGCCGACGGGCACGTCCGCGACCGCCCTGGCCACCCCGACGTCGTCGGTGACGACGACGCCGTCGAAGCCCATCTGCTCGCGGAGCAGGTCGGTGACGACCGCCCGGCTGAAGGGCGCCTGGTTGTCGGCGTCGATCTTCGGGTAGCGGGCCGACCCGACCATGACGAGCGTCGGCGTGGCCCGCATCGCGGCGGCGAAGGGGGCGAGGTGCGGGTCCGAGGTCGTCGCCGTGGAGTCGGTGATGCCCGAGGCCGTCGCGTCGGTGTTGCCGGTGATCCGGCCGATGCCGGGGAAGTGCTTGGTCGTCGGCATGACACCCGCCGCGTGCATCCCCTTCGCGAAGGCCGTGGCGCCCCGCGTCACGGCCGCGGGGGTCGAGCCGTACTCGCGCCCGTACTGCCCGATGGGGGCGTTGCCCCGGCCGATCTCGGCGGGGACGGTGTCGGTCGTCGGGGCGAGGTTGACGTTGACCCCCGCCTGCTCGAGCTCGGCTCCCCACCCCTTCGCCTGCCGGGTGAGCTCGGCCGGTGCGAGGGCACCCTGCTCACGCCCTGAGGGGATGGTCGAGAAGCCCTCGCCGGTGAGCTGCTGGACCTCGCCGCCCTCCTGGTCGGCCGCGACGAGGACACCGACACGGGTGCCGCCGACGCGCACCGCGGAGTCCTGCAGGTGCTCGCTCGTCGCGGCGACGCTCGACCGGCCGGTCCAGCCGCCGAGGTAGAGCATGCTGCCGAGCCCGTCGGCGAGCTGGGCGTCGAGACCGTTCGTGCCCATCTGGGGGGTGAGCGCGACCATGAGCAGCTGGCCGGCGTGCTGGGTCGGCGTCATCGCCGCGACGGTGCTCCTCACGCAGGACGAGACGACCGGGGTGCTCGGCGTGCTGCTCGTGGCGCTCGAGGGGCTCGAGGTGGTGCTGCTGCTCGGGCTCGAGGCGCTGCTGGGGGAGGTGCTGCTCGAGGTGCCGCTGGAGGATGCGCTGCTGGAGGACGTGCTGCTCGTGCCGGTGCTGCTCGAGACGGGGGAGTCCCCCGAGCACGCGGCGAGGGCGAGGACCGCCAGGGTCGCGGGGGCGAGGAGGTAGCGGTGCGTCACCCGGGTCACGCTACGCGAGCGGCTCGACGACGACCGCCGCGCTCTCTCCGGCCACCCGCGTCAGCACGACGACCGCCTGGGCCCCGTCGCCGGCCCCGCGGCCGATGCGCAGCCCGCGGCGCAGCTGCTCGTCGTCGACCCGGATCCCGCGCTTCTTGATGGTCAGCCCGGTGATGCCGCGCTCGCGCAGCCAGGCGCGCAGCACCTTCACGTTGTAGGGCATCGCCTCGACGACCCGGTAGCCGCGGGCGAAGGGGACGTCGTGCGCGCTCTCGCTCGTCACGAGCCCCAGACCGGGCTCGACCTCCGCCCCGCCGACCTCTCGGGTCAGCGCGCCGACGAGACCGGCCCGCACCACCGCGCGGTCGGCCTCGTAGAGGTGCGCGCCGAGCCCCCCGAGCGAGGCGACGGCGGGCGGGTCCTCGTCGGCGTGCGACTGGTCGACCCGCACGCTCGGCGCCCCGTGCCGCATGACGAGCGCGCTGCGCCCGGCGGTGCGCACGAGGGGGCCCCACCACACAGAGCACTCGAGGACCGTGCCGTCGTAGGAGACCCACTGCGCCTCGGTGCCCAGCGGGGGCACGTCGTGCGGCAGAGAGGGCGACATCTTCACCCCGGTCGCCGGCACGGCGGTGGCCAGCTCGAGGACGAGGTCCCACGACGGCGAGAGCTCCTCGAGCCGGAAGACCCGACGGGTGCGCCCCTGCGCGTCGGCGACCCCGGGGGTGCGCCGCGCGGGGTCGAGCCAGATGCCGACCCGGGCGTGGATCGGGTCCGCCGGGGGCTGGAGGTCCTCGGCCAGGCCGACGCGTGCGCGGCTGTCCGGCCACGGCCGCAGGTTGCTGTCGGCGACGGCGGCGGTCACGGGGTCCCGGTCCAGGCCCTGGACGGTGACGCCAAGAGAGCTCATCGCCATCGCGTCCGAGCCGATGCCGCAGCCGAGGTCGTGGACGGTCGCGAGCGAGGCGGCGGCGAAGCGGGCGGCGTGAGTGGCGGCCACCTCGAGCCGGGTGGCCTGCTCGAGCCCGTCGGGGGTGAAGAGCATGCCGTCGGCGAACTCGCCGAACTTGTCCCGGGCGCGGTGGCGCAGCCGGTGCTGGGTGAGGGCCGCCGCGACGAGCTCGGGGGAGTGCCCCTGCGCCCGCAGCCGGCCCTGCACCGCGAGCACCTGCGACTCGTCGTACGGGGGGAGCGAGCTCAGCAGCTCGTGCCCCTGGGGACCCGCGAGGGCCTTGACCGTCGTGACGTCCACCGCCCCACCCTCTCACCCCCCCTTCGCGCGGTGCGTCGCTCGGCCCGGCCTCCCCAGGCCGTGCCGGCGTCGTGCGCGCTGCGCGAAGGGGACCCGTCGTCGGCGCGGCCCCCTGGGACCTCCTCCGATCGGCCAGACCCCATGCGAAGGGGGACCCCTCTGGCCCCTTCGCCAGTGAGGTCCCCCTTCGTCCCTCCGGGGGCTGCCAACGGTCCCTGCGCCGGGCAGACGGGTGGCTGATCTCCTGCGCGCGCCCGCACCAGCGGGGTCACGCGGTCGAGCTCAGCTCGGGAGGCTCCTTCCGCGCAGACCGGCGTGACGTCATGATGTGGTCACGCCCGGATCTGGCTGTGGTCTCGGTGCGATTCGTCCAGGTGACATGCTCTGACGGAGCACACCCCTTCGTGCAGAGATGAAGTGAATCGCTTGAAGGCCTTGCCCGCGCCCGACGAGCTCGTGTACCGGCTCACGCCGACCGAGCTCATGACGTCGCGCTTCGGCATCTCCGCCCTCACCGAGGCCTGCCTCTCGCTGCGCGTCATCCGTCGGCCGGAGGACTACCCGCACCTGCGCGAGTGGCGTCGGCACGTGCTCGCGACGACGCCGCTGCCCGTGCTGCAGACCCTCGCCGCGCTCGTCTCCGACGACATGTCGACCCCGGAGTTCCTCAACCCGCGGCCGCACGCGGGTGCACCGGACTTCACCGCCGAGATGCGCGAGCTGGCCCGCATGGACCCAGCGGTCGTCGGGGCCGAGCTCGACGTGCTCTTCCCCGACCGTCGCCCCGTGGCGCTGCAGGGCTCGGACGTCGCCGTGCACCGCCAGGTCGTCGCCGCGATGCAGGCGTACTGGACCCACAGCTTCGCGCCGTGGTGGGAGCGGATCAGCGCCGCGCTGCGCGAGGACATCGCCGTGCGCTCCGACGTCGCGGTGACCGCGGGGCTGCTGCCGGCTCTCGACCAGCTGAGTCCCCATCTCGAGGTCACGGCGACGCAGGTCGTCTGCCGCAACCCCAACGGGCCGAACTTCGAGGCCGACGTCGACGGGCGAGGGCTCGTCTTCGTGCCGACCCTCTTCGCGCCCTTCCCGGCCTGCCCGGTGCACGAGGGGGCGCAGCCCTACGTCCTCTACCCGGCGCGTCCGGTGCCGCTCGGGGCCGCACCGCACCGCCCCGACCTCTCCGCCCTGCTCGGGCCGGCCCGAGCGGCGGCGCTGTCCTCGGTGGGCCTGGAGACGACGAGCACCGCCCTCGGTCGCCACCTGGGCGTCTCCACCTCGGCCGCCGGCCAGCACCTGCGGTGGCTTACGAGGGCCGGCCTGCTCGAGCCGAGCCGGCGGGGGAGCAGCGTCTACTACGCACCGACCGCGACGGGCCGCCAGGTCCTCAGATCCCACCACCACGGCCCGCGCTGACCGCCTGCTGGCACTCAGGTTGACCGAGTGCTAACGAGCGGCCTAGATTTCTGCTTGGCACTCTCCACTGGTGAGTGCCAGGACCAGAGCCGGTCGACCCCCGCGACGGCGAGCGGCTCTGACCACCGAAGACAAGCGAAGTAACTTCCATCGAAGGAGCCAACGTGTCGGTTTCGCTCAAGCCGCTCGAGGACCGCATCATCGTCAAGTCGCTCGAGGCCGAGCAGACCACGGCCTCCGGCCTGGTCATCCCGGACACCGCCAAGGAGAAGCCCCAGGAGGGCGAGGTCGTCGCCGTCGGTCCGGGCCGCGTGTCCGACGCCGGTGAGCGCGTCGCCATGGACATCTCCGTCGGCGACCGCGTCATCTACAGCAAGTACGGCGGCACCGAGGTCAAGCACGGCGGGACCGAGTACCTCATCCTCTCGGCGCGCGACGTCCTCGCGATCGTCGGCTGACCCACCTCTCAGCACGCTGACGCCCCGGGTGCGGGCCCGCCCGGGCTCCCCGGGGCGTCGCGCTGACCTCCCCCCTTCGATCAACACAAAGGACTGACATGGCCAAGGAACTGGAGTTCAACGACTCCGCCCGTGACGCCCTCCAGCGCGGCGTCGACCAGCTCGCCAACGCGGTGAAGGTGACGCTCGGCCCCAAGGGTCGCAACGTCGTCATCAACAAGGCGTGGGGCGCCCCCACGATCACCAACGACGGCGTGACCATCGCCCGCGAGATCGAGCTCGAGGACCCCTACGAGAACCTCGGCGCGCAGCTCGCGAAGGAGGTCGCGACCAAGACCAACGACGTCGCCGGTGACGGCACGACGACCGCGACCGTCCTCGCCCAGGCCATGGTCAAGGAGGGCCTGCGCAACGTCGCCGCGGGCGCCGCCCCGTCCGGCCTCAAGCGCGGCATCGACAAGGCCGTCGAGGCCGTCTCCGGGCGTCTGCTCGAGACCGCCCGCGAGGTCGAGGGCAAGGACGAGATCGCCCAGGTCGCCTCGCTCTCCGCGCAGGACCAGACCATCGGCGGGATCATCGCCGAGGCCTTCGACAAGGTCGGCAAGGACGGCGTCATCACGGTCGAGGAGTCCTCGACCGCCGAGACCTCGCTCGACTTCACCGAGGGCATGCAGTTCGACAAGGGCTACATCAGCCCCTACTTCGTCTCCGACGCCGAGCGCATGGAGGCCGTCCTCGAGGACGCCTACGTCCTCATCAACCAGGGCAAGATCTCCACGGTCGCCGACATCCTCCCCGTCCTCGAGAAGGTCGTGCAGTCGGGCAAGCCGCTGCTCATCATCGCCGAGGACATCGAGGGCGAGGCGCTGTCGACGCTCGTCGTCAACAAGATGCGCGGCACCTTCAACGTCGCGGCCGTCAAGGCCCCCGGCTTCGGCGACCGCCGCAAGGCGATGCTGCAGGACATGGCCATCCTCACGGGTGCCCAGGTCATCGCCGAGGAGGTCGGCCTCAAGCTCGACCAGGCCGGTCTCGAGGACCTCGGCCAGGCCCGTCGCGTCGTCATCACCAAGGACGCCACGACGATCATCGACGGCCAGGGCGAGAGCTCGCAGGTCGAGGGCCGGGTCAACCAGATCAAGGCCGAGATCGAGCGCACCGACTCCGACTGGGACCGCGAGAAGCTCCAGGAGCGCCTCGCCAAGCTCGCCGGTGGCGTCTGCGTCATCCAGGTCGGTGCCCACACCGAGGTCGAGCTCAAGGAGAAGAAGCACCGGATCGAGGACGCGATCTCCGCGACGCGCGCCGCGATCGAGGAGGGCATCGTCGCCGGTGGCGGCTCCGCCCTCGTGCACGCCGTCTCCGTCATCGACACCCTCACCCTCGAGGGCGACGAGGCGACCGGCGCGAGCATCGTGCGCAAGGCCGCCGTCGAGCCGCTGCGCTGGATCGCCGAGAACGCCGGCCTCCAGGGTTACGTCGCGGTCTCGAAGGTCTCCGAGCTCGAGCCGGGTCAGGGCCTCAACGCCGCGACCGGTGAGTACGGCGACCTCGTCGGCGCCGGCGTCATCGACCCGGTCAAGGTCACCCGCTCCGCGCTCGTCAACGCCGCGTCGATCGCGTCGATGGTCCTCACCACCGACACGCTCGTCGTCGAGAAGCCCGAGGACGAGGAGCCCGCTGCCGCGGGCCACGGTCACCACCACTGACC
The DNA here is from genome assembly GCF_040900765.1 of Janibacter sp. Y6. Lineage (NCBI taxonomy): Bacteria > Bacillati > Actinomycetota > Actinomycetes > Micrococcales > Intrasporangiaceae > Janibacter > Janibacter sp. Y6. Next base: position 32,889 of record NZ_JAKLYZ010000005.1, on the reverse strand, counting down.
CGACCTCACCCACGACGGGGCGACGCACCACGGTGCGTCGCCCCGTCGTCGTCCCGGTGACCCGGCAGCAACGGGACCCGTGGGGGTGCTGGCCCGCATATACGGGGTCAACCGCACCAGGGGTCCCGTTACTGCTGGGTAGCTAAGGGGGAGAGCCGGGATCTCTGGGGCCAAGACGGCGGGGAGGGTTCGGGCCCTCCCGCCTCGTCAGAAGGACCCCGAGGACCCGCCGTCGCCCCCTCCGCCGCCCCCGCCGAAGCCGCTCCCGCTGTCGAAGCCGCCACCCATGTGCCCGCCGTGATGGTGATGGTGGTGCGACATGCCGAGCGCGACGCCGGCCGCGCTCGAGCGGTGGCGCGAGGACCCGCGACCGCCTGTCACCACGGCCACGAGCCCGAGGACGACGACGAGGCCCCCGACGACGGCGAAGGGGACGCCGAAGAGGTCCTGCCCCGTCGCGACCCCGTCGTCGCCGACGTCCCACGGCCCGCCGAGCATCTCGTCGTGCTCGACCCAGTCGCTCTCGGTGTCGGCGCCGGTGCGCTGGGCGGGGCTGCCGGCCTCGGCCGCGGCGAGCTCGACGGCCCGGGCCACCGCGGTCTCCCAGCGCCCGTCACGCAGAGCAGGTCGGACCTGCCCGATGATGCGCGCCGCCTCGCGGTCGGTGAGCCGGGCCCGCTCGCGGCTGCCGACCTGGACCCGGATGCGGCGGTCCTGGGTCGCGACGACGACGAGGACCCCGCGTCCGACGCCGGCCCGCCAGCTCGTCCCCACCCGCCGGGCGTAGGCCTCGACGTCCTCGTCACCGGTCGTGCGCACGACGAGCGCCCGGACGACGACCCGGGGCTCGGAGCGGGCGGTCTCGCGCAGCGAGCGTGCGAGCCGGCTGCGCTGACCCGAGGTCAGCACGTCGTCCGGGTCGGCGAAGCGGGTGGCCGAGGAGGGCGCCGGCGGCACCGGCACGCGCTCGGCCGCGGCGGCGGGCGCCAGCACGAGCAGGGGCAGCAGCGCGGCAAGCAGCACCTGCAGCGCACGGACGGACCTGCTCATGACGACCCCCTGCCGACATCGCGGGCCCTGCACCCGCGTGTGCGGAACCTACCGGCTCCCGCACCTCCCCGCTCGTCGCCGCGCAGCGGGCAGGAGAGCCCGGCTCAGCAGGTCAGGGCGTCGAGGAGCACGCGGACGGCGGGGGACTCGCGCATCGACACCCGCGAGAGCGCGAGCACCTCGCGGGTCGGCACGGGGTCGACGACGGGCACCGCGACGAGGTCCGCCGTGAGCTCGGAGCGGCCCATGCGCGGCACGAGGGCGACCCCGAGACCGGCGCGCACGAGCGCCAGCTGGGCGTCGAACTCGGCCGACTCGTGCACGACCCGCGGCCGAGACCGGTGCAGCGCATGCATGTGGACGAGCCACTCGCGGCAGATCGTCCCCTCGGGCGTCGCCACCCAGCTCTCGTCGACGAGGTCGGCGGCGCGGACCTCATGGGCCGTGGCGAGGGGATGACCCGCCGGGACGACGAGGTCGGCCCGGTCCTCGCGAAGCGGGCGGACGTCGACGTGCTCGGGGATCGACAGCGGCACCGTCCCCCACGAGTGGGTGATGCCGAGGTCGACCCGACCGGCGGCGACGAGCTCGACGGTCTGCCACGGCTCGCTCTCGCTGAGGCGCAGGCGCAGGTCGGGCCAGGTCTGCAGGACGTCGCGGACGACCGGGGCCACGAGCCCGCGCAGCGCCGTCGAGAAGGCCGCGACGCTCAGCTCGCCGACGACGCGGTCGGCGGCGGCCTGCAGCCCGGCCTCGACCTGCTCGACGGCGCGCAGGACCTCGCCACCGGAGTCGCAGAGCCGCCGGCCGTGCTCGGTGAGGATGACGCCGCGCCCCACGCGCTCGAGGAGCGGCAGGCCGACGGCCCGCTCGAGCCGCTTGACCTGCTGCGAGACCGCACTCGTCGTGTAGCCGGTCGCCTCCGCCGCGGCGACGACGGTGCCGTGGTCCTGGACGGCGCGCAGCGCGCGGACGGCGTCGAGATCGATCATGCAGCGAAGGTACACGGTCGGCACGCAGATCATTTGCTGGTGCTACGAGGTCGTCGCGCGCAGACTGGCACCCATGACCCCTCGTGACACCGGGCTCGCCGCCCTCATGGCCCTCATCTGGGGGAGCAACTTCGTCGTCATCGAGTGGGGTCTGCAGGACGTCCCGCCGCTGCTCTTCGCCGCGATGCGCTTCGTCCTCGTGCTGCTGCCGGCGATCTTCCTCGTCCCGCGCCCGGCGGTGTCGTGGCGGGTGCTCGCCACGGTCGGGCTCACCGTGAGCCTGGGCCAGTTCTCGATGCTCTACCTCGCGCTGCACCTCGGGATGCCGAGCGGGATGTCCGCGCTCGTCCTGCAGGTCCAGGTGCCCCTCACCATCGTCATCGCGGCCGTCGTCCTCCACGAGCGGGTCGCCCCGGCGGTGGGGATCGGTGTGGGCGTGGCCGTCGTCGGACTCGCCGTCGTCGCCCTCGGCCGGGGAGCGGCCGGCCTGCTCCCCTTCGCCGTCACCCTGCTCGCCGGACTGTCCTGGGCGGTCGGCAACGTCGTCGTGCGGGCGAAGGGGGTGCCCGGTGGCCTCGGTCTGACGGTCTGGTCCTCGCTCGTCGTGCCGCTGCCGCTGCTCGCGCTGTCCCTGCTCGTCGACGGCCCGGCGACCGTCGTCGACGCCCTCTCCGGGCTCGGCTGGCGCCCGCTGCTGTCGACGGCATGGACGGCGGTCGTCTCGACGCTCGTCGGCTACGGGATCTTCTACTCGCTGCTCCACCGCAACCCCAGCGCGACCGTCGTCTCGTGGGTGCTCGCGGTGCCGCCGCTAGCGATCCTGCTCGCCTGGGTGCTGCAGGGCGACCAGCCCTCGGCGACCGACCTCGTCGGTGCCGGCATCGCGATGACCGGCCTGGCCGCGGCCCAGCTGCTCCAGGCCCGCGCGCGCCGTGCCCCGGTGCTGCCCGAGGTCGTCCCGGCCCGCTGACCCGCCCTGCGTGTCGGACGGCGGGTCGCCGGCGACCGGACGAGCCCTGGCGGGTCGTCCCCCTTCGCCCGCCCGAGGTGCCGTCCGACGCGCCGGACGGGCAGGCCTCAGGAGGTGATGACGCGGACCTCGACGGTCTCGTCGAGCTCGCGCAGCCGCTGCTCGACGTCGCCGGGCAGGGAGCCGGCGAGGTCGGTGACGGCGTAGCCGTACTCGCCCCGCGTCGAGAGCTGCTGGCTGTCGATGTTCGCCCCGCCCTCGGAGAGCAGCGTGTTGACCCGGGCGAGGACGCCGGGGACGTTGCGGTGCAGGTGGAGGATGCGGGTGTCTCCGGGCGACTGCGTGAGCGCGACGGACGGCACGTTGACCGACATCGTCGTCGCACCGGTGTGGGCGTAGTCGCGCAGCTTGCCGCTGACGTAGCGCCCGATGTCGTACTGCGCCTCCTCGGTGGACCCGCCGACGTGCGGGGTGAGGATGACGTTCGGCAGACCCTGAAGGATCGAGACGAAGGGGTCGCCCGCCTTCTTCGGCTCCTCGGGGAAGACGTCGACCGCCGCGCCGGCGATGTGACCGCTCACGAGGTGCTCGCGCAGGGCCTCGAGGTCGACGACGAAGCCGCGGCACAGGTTGAGGAAGAGGCTGCGCGGTCGCATCTGGGCGAACTGCTCGGCGCCGAAGACCCCGGCGTTGCCGTCGCGTCCGTCGACGTGGAGCGAGACCGTCTCGCAGGTCTCGAGCAGCTCCTCGAGGCTGTCGCAGCGACGCGCGTTTCCGAGCGGCAGCTTGTCGTCGACGTCGTAGTAGCTGACGTGCATGCCGAAGGCCTCGGCGATGACGGAGAGCTGGCTGCCGATGTTGCCGTAGCCGACGATCCCCAGGCTGCGCCCGCGGACCTCGTGCGCCCCCTTCGCCGACTTGTCCCAGACGCCCGCGTGGAGCGCGGAGTTCTTGTCGGTGAGGTGACGGGCCATCGCGATGATCTCCGCCATGGCGAGCTCGACGACGCTGCGCGTGTTGGAGAAGGGCGCGTTGAAGACGACGGTGCCGTGCGCGGCGGCCGCGTCGAGGTCGACCTGGTTGGTGCCGATGCAGAAGGCGCCGATGGCCCGCAGCTCCGGCCGGGCCTGGAGCACCTCCCGGGTGACCTGCGTCTTGCTGCGGATGCCGAGCATCTCCACGCCCTCCAGCGCGGAGATCAGCTCGGCCTCGTCGAGGGCGCCGGAGCGCGTCTCGACCTCGAAGCCGGCGTCGGTGAGCGCGGCGGTGGCGCACTCGTGGATGTTCTCGAGGAGCAGGACCTTCACGTCGCACGAGCCTAGATCGCCCGGGGAGGACGGTGCGCAGGGTGTACGCCACTCGGACGCGCGCACCCCGGCCCCCCGTGGTTAGGGTGAGTGCCATGAGGCTCCTGGGTGTCATCGGCGGCATGGGTTGGTCCGCGACGGCTGAGTACTACCGGCTGCTCAACGAAGGGGTGGAGGCGCGCCTGGGTGGTCTGCACAGCGCGCGGGTGCTCCTGCACAGCGTCGACTTCGCGCCGGTGACGGACTTCGAGCACGCCGGCGACTGGGACGGCATGGCCGAGGTCCTCGTCGACGCGGCCCGCTCGCTCGAGCGCGGGGGAGCGGAGGGTCTGCTCATCGCGGCGAACACGATGCACGCCGTCGCCGACCGGGTCTCGGCCGCGGTCGACATCCCGCTGCTCCACATCGCCGAGTCCGCCGCCCGGCGGGTCGAGGAGCAGCGCCAGAGCCGCGTGGGCCTGCTCGCCACGGCGACGACGATGGGCGCCGACTTCTACACGGGGCCGCTGTCGGCCCGCGGGCTCGAGGTGATCCTCCCCGAGGAGAGCGAGCGCCCCGAGGTCGACGCGCTCATCTACGACGAGCTCGTGCACGGCGTCATCAAGGACGCCTCGCGCAAGCGGGTGCGTCAGGTGATGGAGGGCATGGTCGACCGCGGCGCCGAGGCCGTCGTCCTCGCCGGCACCGAGCTCGGGCTGCTCATCGAGCCCGACGACTGCCCGGTGCCCCTGCACGACACGACGGAGATCCACGTCGCGGACGCGCTCGACTGGATGCTCGCCGGCTCCTGAGCGACCCGCACCGCGTCGAGGTGATCCCATGAGCCAGGGCTCGCCCCATCACCTCGACCGGGTCGGTGGCGTCACCAGGGGACGTCGATCTCCGGCTCGCCCTGGACGACGGTGACCTCCTGGCCGTCGAGCGTGACGACCTGGCCGGGGCGGATCTGGGCGCCGCGTCGCATGTCGACCTCGCCGTCGACGCTCACCCGGCCCTCGCTGATGACTTCGCGGGCGGTGGCGCCGTCGTCGACGAGCCCGGCGAGCTTGAGCAGCTGGCCGAGCCGGATGACGTCGTCGCGGATGTAGACGGACTCGTGCGTGCTCACGCGGACCAGCGTAGGCGGGTCGGCGCGTGCCGCGGTCGCCGCCGGGTCAGCCGGCGAGGGCGGCGCGGGCGAGCTGGTGCTCGCGCTCGTCCTCGGTCATGCCGCCCCACACGCCGAAGGTCTCGCGGGTGGCGAGGGCATGCGCGCGGCAGGCCGCGATGACCGGGCAGGTCGCGCAGATCTCCTTGGCCGCCGTCTCGCGCAGCCGGCGGGCAGCCCCTCGCTCGCCCTCCGGGTGGTAGAAGACGTCGGTGTCGATGCTGCGGCAGCGGCCCTCGTACTGCCACTCCCACAGGTCCGCCACCGGTCCTGGCAGGTGTCCTAGGTCGGCCATCGCGGTACCCCGTTCTGCTCTGCTGATCTAGGGCGGCCCTGGTCATGTCGACCCCTGGGCGGGCTGCCCTCGTGGCACGGAACGCTACGGAGAGGGCGCCCAGGTCCAACACCCCTAGACGTCAGGATTCGCCCAAGAAATCGGGGGTCTTCGTCAAGAGATGGTCATGCCGGGTTGCGGGTCGGCGCGATCGCGCTAGGGGCGACCGCCTCGCGGACGTCACGGGACCGCCCCGCGGACGTGGTCGAGCCCGGTCGTGGGGGTGTCCGGACCACCTGCCGACGCGGCCTAGACTTGTCCAATGGCTCTCGGCTCCTCCTGCGACCCTCGCCACGACGACTTCGCCGCCCAGGCGGCGGCGCAGGCGGACCCCTTCGCCAAGGTGGGGCTCACCTACGACGACGTGCTCCTCCTGCCCGGCTTCAGCGACCTGGCGCCCGACGAGCTCGACACGACGACGCGGCTGACCCGTGAGCTCTCGCTCAACGCGCCGCTGCTCTCCGCCGCGATGGACACCGTCACCGAGTCGCGGATGGCGATCGCGATGGCGCGGCAGGGCGGCATCGGCGTGCTGCACCGCAACCTCTCCATCGAGGACCAGGCCTACCAGGTCGACCTCGTCAAGCGCACCCAGACCGGGATGATCTCCAACCCCGTCGTCATCGGGCCCGACGCGACGCTCGAGGAGCTCGACCAGCGCTGCGGCGAGTACCGTGTCTCCGGGCTGCCGGTCGTCGACGAGGGCGAGCACCTCATCGGCATCATCACCAACCGCGACCTGCGCTTCACCCCCGTCGCCGAGTGGGCCACGACGCTCGTACGCGACGTCATGACGAAGATGCCGCTCATCACCGCCCCCGTCGGCATCTCGCAGGAGGACGCGACGACGCTGCTGCGCCAGCACAAGCGCGAGCGCCTGCCGATCGTCGACGACGAGGGTCGTCTCGCCGGTCTCATCACCGTCAAGGACTTCGTCAAGAGCGAGCAGTTCCCCCTCGCGAGCAAGGACGCCGACGGCCGTCTGCTCGTCGGCGCCGCCATCGGCTACTTCGGCGACGCGTGGGAGCGCGCGACGACGCTCATCGAGGCCGGGGCCGACGTGCTCGTCGCCGACACCGCCCACGGCCACGTGCGGATGCTCCTCGAGATGGTCGGCCGCCTGAAGTCCGACCCGGCGACCCGTCACGTGCAGGTCATCGGCGGCAACGTCGCGACCCGCGAGGGCGCCCAGGCCTTCGTCGACGCGGGCGTCGACGCGGTCAAGGTCGGCGTCGGTCCGGGCTCGATCTGCACCACCCGCATCGTCACCGGTGTCGGCGCCCCGCAGATCACCGCGGTCTACGACGCCTCGCTCGCGTGCAAGCCGGCCGGCGTGCCGGTCATCGCCGACGGCGGCATGCAGCACAGCGGCGAGATCGCCAAGGCGATCGTCGCCGGCGCCGACTCGGTCATGGTGGGCTCGATGCTCGCTGGCTGCGAGGAGAGCCCCGGCGAGCTGATCTTCGTCAACGGCAAGCAGTACAAGTCCTACCGCGGCATGGGCAGCCTGGGCGCGATGAGCAGCCGCGGCAAGAAGTCCTTCTCCAAGGACCGGTACTTTCAGGCCGAGGTCGACAGCGACGACAAGCTCGTCCCCGAGGGTGTCGAGGGGCGTGTCGCCTACCGCGGCGCCGTCTCGGCGGTCACCCACCAGATGCTCGGCGGGCTGCGCCAGTCGATGTTCTACGTCGGCGCCCGCACGGTCTCCGAGCTGCAGGCGAAGGGGAAGTTCGTCCGGATCACCTCCGCCTCGCTCAAGGAGAGCCACCCGCACAACCTCCAGGGCATCGTCGAGGCGCCGAACTACTCCGCCCGCTGAGCCGGGCGCGCTGAGCGCGGCTCAGCCGACGAGGGCGTCCCGGTAGGAGCGCAGGACCGCGCCGCCGTCGGCGCTGCGGTCGACCGAGGTCGCCGCGAGCATCGCGGACACGATCGCCCGGGTCACGCAACGGGCCGCCTCGGTCTGCAGGACGACGAGGTCGAGCGGCGAGGGGGTGGGCCCCTCGCCGGTGGCGAGGGCGAAGACCGTGTCGCCGTCGAAGGCGGTGTGCACCGGTGAGATCGCCCGGGCCATGCCGTCGTGGGCGACCCGGGCGAGCATCGACGTCGCGGGCTTGGTGAGCCTCGCGTCCGTCGCGACGACCGCGATCGTCGTCGCGGTGCCGGCCCGCAGGGCTGCCTGCTCCTGCTCGAGCGCGGACCAGTAGGCGCTGACCCGCTCGGGGTCGGGCACGGGCAGCTCGGCCGCGTCCTGCGGACCGAGCAGGTGAGCCCCGAGGAGCCTGCCGTCGGGCGCGACGGGGGAGCCGACGGCGTTGACCACGACGACAGCGGCGACGGTCGAGCCGTCGGCGAGGACGGCGCTCGCCGTGCCCACCCCGCCCTTGAGGCCCCCGGCGCGGGCCCCGGTGCCGGCGCCGACGACCCCTTCGTCCACCGGGCCGGTGGTCGCCGCGTCGTACGCGGCCCGGCCCTCTGCTGCCCCCGGGTGATGACCCCACACGCCCCCGCGGCCGAGGTCGAAGACGATGGCGCCGGGCACGATCGGCACGACCTCGCCGGGGCCCGGGCCCGCCGGCCACCCCCGCCCGTCGGCGAGCAAGCCGGCGCTCACGCCGTCGCAGGCGGCCAGGCCGAGGGCGCTGCCCCCGCCGAGGACGACCGCGTCGACGAGGTCGACGGTGTGGCGGGGGTCGAGCAGGTCGGTCTCACGGGTGCCGGGGCCGCCGCCGCGCACGTCGACCCCGCCGACGGTGCCGACGGGGGGCACGACGACGGTCGTGCCGGTGAGCCAGCCCGGCTCGTCACGGGTCGCGTGGCCGACGCGCACGCCGGGCACGTCGGTGATGGCGTCGAGCGGGCCGGCGGGGGCGAGGTCCATGCGCCCAGCATGCTCGACGGCTGGTTGACTGCCGGGCATGGCGAGCCCCGACATCACCGGCATCCGCGTCCTCGACGGTCACAACGACCTCCCGTGGCACCACCGCGAGATCGCCGGGTACGACCTCGACCGCTGCGACATCGCGCTCGAGCAGCCCGAGCTGCACACCGACCTGCCGCGGATGCGCGCGGGCGGGCTCGCGGCCCAGCTGTGGTCGGTCTGGGTGCCCTGCGAGCTGCCGGGCGAGGCCGCGGTGACCGCGACCCACGAGCAGGTCGACTTCGTCGAGGCCATGTGCGCGCGCTACGAGGAGATGGAGCTCGCCCGCACGGCCGCCGACGTCGAGCGGGTGTGGGAGCAGGGGCGTCACGCGGCGCTGCTCGGCATGGAGGGCGGGCACAGCATCGACGGCTCGCTCGAGCACCTCGCAGCCTTCGCCGCCCGGGGCGTGCGGTACATGACCCTCACGCACAACGACAACACCGCGTGGGCCGACTCCGCGACCGACGAGCGCGTCCACGGCGGCCTCACCGACTTCGGGCGCGAGGTCGTGCGCACGATGAACGCCCTCGGCGTGGCCGTCGACCTCAGCCACGTGAGCGCCGAGACCATGCACCACGCGCTCGACGAGACGAGCCGGCCGGTGCTCTTCAGCCACAGCAACGCGCTCGCGCTGTGCTCCCACCCGCGCAACGTGCCCGACGACGTCCTCGAGCGGATGCCCGACAACGGCGGGGTCGTCATGGCGAACTTCGTGCCGTACTTCCTGCGCGAGGACTGGGCGCAGTGGCGGCTCGGGGGCTTCAAGGGCGAGGCGCCGGCGCCGGCGACCGCGACGGACGTCGTCGCGCACCTCGAGCACCTGCGCGAGGTCGTCGGCATCGAGCACGTCGGTCTCGGCGGCGACTTCGACGGCGTCGACGTGCTGCCCGCCGATCTCGGCGACGTCTCGCGCTACCCCCACCTGCTCGGCGCGCTCGCCGAGCGTGGCTGGTCACGGGCCGACCTCGAGGCGCTCGCCCACGGCAACGCCCTGCGCGTCCTGCGTGACACCGAGGTCTGACGCGGGGCGCGGTCGTGCGCGCGGACCTGACGCAGCTACTCGGCAGTAACGGGACTCCTGGTGCGGTTGCCCCGGCATGTGGAGGGCCAGGCCTCCACGGGTCCCGTTGCTGACGGGTCACCACGCACGACGAAGGGGCCACGCACCGTGGTGCGTCGCCCCTTCGTCGGACGTGGCGTCAGCTCACCGGGGGCGGCGGCGTCTGCGAGGAGGGCGGGGGCGTCGTGCCCGGGGCGGGAGGTGCGGTGGTGGTGCCACCGCGGTGCCCGCCGCCGACCGCGCCCTTCGCCTTGCCGGTCGCCGAGGTGATCTGGCGCGAGTACTTGCCCTTGGTGCCCTTGTCGACGGCGGCGCCCGCCTTGTCGATGTAGGCGCCGGCCTTGTCGGGGTTGTTCTTCGCCCACTGACGGGCGGCCTCCGCCGCCGTGGCGAGCACTGTGATCCTGCCGAGCCTGGCCATGGTCTTCTCCTTCGGGTCGAGGACGCTTCGTCCATGTCTAACGCAGCGGTGCGCCCGATTGCTCCCCGCGCACCCGCCCATCGGGCTACCCGTACGCTGACCGGGTGAACGAGATCGAGATCGGGCGAGGCAAGCGCGGCCGTCGGGCCTACTCCTTCGACGACATCGCGGTGACCCCCACGCGGCGCACGCGCGACCCGGAGGAGGTCTCGCTGGACTGGCAGATCGACGCCTACCACTTCGAGATGCCGGTCATCGCCGCGCCGATGGACTCGGTGATGTCGCCGGCCACCGCGATCGCCCTCGGCAAGCACGGCGGGCTGCCCGTCCTCGACCTCGAAGGGGTGTGGACCCGCTACGAGGACCCGGAGCCGGTCCTCGCCGAGATCGCCACCCTCGACCCCGCCGTCGCGACGGCGCGGATGCAGGAGATCTACTCCGCCGAGATCGTCCCCGAGCTCATCACCGAGCGGTTGCGCGAGATCCGCGAGGCCGGCGTGACCGTCGCCGGCGCGCTCAGCCCGCAGCGCACCCAGCAGCACTGGCGCACCGTCGTCGAGGCCGGCGTCGACCTCTTCGTCATCCGCGGCACGACCGTCTCGGCCGAGCACGTGAGCAGCCGGGCCGAGCCGCTCAACCTCAAGCGCTTCATCTACGAGCTCGACGTCCCCGTCATCGTCGGCGGCGCGGGCAGCTACACGGCGGCCCTGCACCTCATGCGCACCGGTGCGGCCGGCGTGCTCGTCGGCTTCGGCGGGGGAGCGGCCCACACGACCCGGCAGACCCTCGGCATCCACGCGCCGATGGCCAGCGCGGTCGCCGACGTCGCTGCTGCCCGCCGCGACTACCTCGACGAGTCCGGCGGCCGGTACGTGCACGTCATCGCCGACGGCGGCCTGGGCACGAGCGGCGACATCGTCAAGGCGATCGCCGTGGGCGCCGACGCCGTCATGCTCGGCGCCGCGCTGGCGCGCGCGACCGACGCCCCCGGCCGCGGCTACCACTGGGGCGCCGAGGCTCACCACGGTGAGCTGCCCCGCGGCTCGCGGGTCGAGGTCGGCTCCGTCGCGAACCTCGAGGAGGTCCTCTTCGGGCCGAGCCGCCACTCCGACGGCACGACGAACCTCATGGGCGCCCTGCGCCGCGCGATGGCGACGACCGGGTACACCGACGTCAAGGAGCTGCAGCGGATCGGCGTCGTCGTCGCCCCGCACCAGCCGAGCTGACCCCCTTCGCCCCGGCCCGTGCCGGCCGGCGGACAAGACCCTGCTGGCTGCCCTTCGACGTGCCAGGACCCTTTCGACAGGGTCCTGGCACATCAAGAGGCAGCCAGCAGGGTTTTGTCGTCCTCGGGCCGGTGCGGGTGAGCAGAGCCACAGGCGCAAGGGCGACGACAGCATTACCGTGGAGTAATGACGTCCGAGATCATCGCCGATCCCGAGCTCGACCCCACCGCGGCCTACGCCGTCGACCCGGCACGAGCCCGCCGCCTCTCCGCCCGCGTCGTCGCGGCGCCGCGCGCGCAGACCTTCACGCGGACCTCGCCGATGACCGGTGCGCCGCTGGCGGCCCTGCCGATCTCGACCCCGGAGGACGTCGCCCGGGCCTTCGCGTCCGCGCGCGCGGCCCAGCCGCGGTGGGCGGCGACGACGCACGACGACCGCCGGCGGGTGATGCGCCGCTTCCACGACCTCGTCCTCGAGCGTCAGGTCGAGCTGCTCGACCTCGTCCAGCTCGAGGCGGGCAAGGCGCGCCTGCACGCCTTCGAGGAGGTCCTCGACTGCGCGATCGCCGCCCGTCACTACGCCGCGCGGGCGGAGAGCTACCTCGCGCCGACCCGCCACCTCGGCGCCCTGCCGCTGCTCAGCCAGGCGCGCACCCTGCACCACCCGAAGGGCGTCGTCGGCATCGTCTCGCCGTGGAACTACCCGCTGAGCCTGGCCGTCACCGACGCGATCCCCGCCCTCATGGCGGGCAACGCCGTCGTGCTGCGCCCCGACGAGCAGGGCTCGCTCACCGCGCTCGCAGGCGTCGAGCTGCTCCGCGAGGCCGGGCTGCCCGACGGCGTCCTCCAGGTCGTCCTCGGGCCGGGCGGGTCGACCGGGCAGGCCGTCGTCGACGCCGGCGACTACGTCTGCTTCACCGGGTCGACGGCGACCGGTCGCTCCGTCGCGCGCTCGGCCGCCGAGCGCCTCGTGTCCTACAGCCTCGAGCTGGGCGGCAAGAACTCCGTCTACGTCGCCGACGACGCCGATCTCGACCGGGCCGTCGAGGGAGCGGTGCGGGCGTGCTTCTCCTCCGCCGGCCAGCTGTGCATCTCGGCCGAGCGCGTCCTCGTCCACGACCGCATCTACGACCGCTTCGTGCCCGCCTTCGTCGAGGCCGTCCGCGCGCTGCGCCTCGGCACCTCGCTCGAGTACGGCTACGACATGGGCAGCCTCGTCTCGCAGGCCCAGCTCGACACCGTCACCGAGCACGTGCGCGACGCCGTGGCGAAGGGGGCCCGCGTCCTCGCGGGCGGGTCCGCCCGGCCTGACGTCGGCCCCTTCGTCTTCGAGCCCACCGTCCTCGACGGGGTGACCTCGGCGATGACCTGCCGCGACGAGGAGACCTTCGGGCCGCTCGTCTCGCTCTACCGCGTGGCCGACGACGACGCGGCGGTCGCGCTCGCCAACGACACCGACTACGGGCTCAACGCCTCGGTGTGGACGCGTGACGTGCGCCGCGGGCGCGCGGTCGCCGCGCGGATCCGCACCGGCACGGTCAACGTCAACGAGGCCTACGCCGCCGCCTGGGCGTCGATGGGTGCCCCGATGGGCGGCATGAAGGACTCCGGTGTCGGCCGCCGGCACGGCGCCGAGGGGATCCTCAAGTACACCGAGAGCCAGAACGTCACGGCCCAGCACGTCCTGCCGATCGCGCCGTCGATGGGGCTGGACCAGCGCCGGTACGCGAAGGTCATGACGCTCGGGCTGCGCGCGCTGAAGTCGGTGGGGCTGTCATGAGCGCGATCGAGCCCGACGTCGACGTCCTCGTCGTCGGGTCCGGCTTCGGCGGCTCCGTCGCCGCGCTGCGTCTCGCCGAGAAGGGTTACTCCGTCCTCGTCCTCGAGGCCGGTCGCCGCTTCGCCGACGAGGACTTCGCCCGCACGAGCTGGGACCTGAAGAACTTCCTCTGGGCGCCCCGCCTCGGGTGCTACGGGGTGCAGCGCATCCACCTGCTCAAGGACGTGATGATCCTCGCCGGGGCAGGCGTCGGGGGCGGCTCGCTCAACTACGCCAACACCCTCTACGTGCCGCCGCGGGCCTTCTTCGAGGACCGGCAGTGGGGGCACATCACCGACTGGGAGGCCGAGCTCGCGCCGCACTACGCGACCGGCCAGAGCATGCTCGGGGTCGTCACCAACCCGTGCGACGGCCCGGTCGAGCAGGCGATGCGCGACGCCGCGCACGACCTCGGGGTGGGCGACACCTTCCGCAAGACCCCCGTCGGCGTCCTCTTCGGAGAGGGCAACCGCCCCGAGGAGCAGGGCCGCACGATCCCCGACCCGTACTTCGGCGGGGCCGGGCCGCAGCGCACGACGTGCACCGAGTGCGGCAACTGCATGGTGGGCTGCCGGGTGGGCGCGAAGAACACGCTCGTGAAGAACTACCTCGCCCTCGCCGAGGGCCTCGGGGCGCGGGTCACCCCCCTTCGCACGGTGACCCGGCTCGGTCTCGTGCCCGGCGGCGAAGGGGGGACCCCCACCTACCGCGTGCGCCACGAGGCGACCGACGACCGGGGCGACCGCTCGGCACGGGTCACCACCGCCCGCCACGTCGTCCTCGCCGCGGGCACGTGGGGCACCCAGCACCTCCTGCACGAGATGCGCGCCGAGGGCGAGCTGAGCGCGACGAGCGACCGGGTCGGCGAGCTGACTCGCACGAACTCCGAGGCCCTCGTCGGCGCGCTCGCGGCGACCCCGCCGACCGGCGAGCACGACCTCACCCGCGGCGTCGCGATCACGAGCTCCTTCCACCCCGACGCGGACACGCACGTCGAGAACTGCCGGTACGGCCGCGGCTCGGACGCGATGGGTCTGCTGACGACCCTCCTCGCCCCGCCGCGCACCGGGCGCACGCCCCGGTGGCTGCGGCTGCTCGCCGAGCTGCCCCGCAACCTGCCCGCGCTGAGGGCGTGGGCGCCGCCCGGCACCCACTTCGCCGACTCGACGGTCATCGGTCTCGTCATGCAGTCGCTCGACAACTCGCTGACGACCTCGCTGACGACGAAGGGGGGCCGTCGCAGGCTCACCTCGACGCAGGGTCACGGCGAGCCCAACCCGACGTACATCGAGGCCGGGCATCGCGGCATCCGGGCGCTGGCGCACCGCCTCTCCGAGCGCATCGGCATCCCCTTCTACCCGGGCGGCACGTGGAGCGAGGCCTTCGACATCCCGCTCACCGCGCACTTCCTCGGCGGGGCACCGATCGGCGACACGGCGGCGTCGGGCGTCCTCGACCCCTACCACCGGCTGTGGGGCTACCCCGGGATCAGCGTCGTCGACGGCTCCGCCGTGAGCGCCAACCTCGGGGTCAACCCCTCGCTGACGATCACGGCGCAGGCCGAGCGGGCCTTCGCGCTGTGGCCCAACCGCGGCGAGGACGACCCACGACCGGCCCAGGGCGAGGGCTACCGCCGGCTCGACCCGGTGCCCGCGCGCACCCCGGCCGTCACCGCCTTCACCCACGTCGAGTCGCGCCAGGTCGACCTCGGCATGCCCCGGGTCGCGCCCCCGCCGGAGGAGGTCGACGTCGTCGGCCCCGCCGACGACTGGCGCACCGCGAGCGTCTGAGCCCGTGCAGGGAGCCCTCAGGGGCGGGACGTAACCTGGGCGGGTGCTCAGGACCGCGACCCGCCCGAAGTGGCTGGGTCTGCTGGTCCTCGCGCTCCTCGGTGCCGCGCTCGCCGTGACCGCCGGGCGCTGGCAGTGGGCCGTCGCCCACGACCGGGCCCGCGAGGAGGCCGTGCGCGAGGTGCAGGAGCGTCCCGTCGAGCCGATCGCCGACGTCATCGCGCCCCACGAGGGCTTCCCCGACGACGGGTCCGGCCAGCGCGTCGACGTCACCGGCGAGTACGAGCCCGGCAGCGGCTTCGTCGTCGTCGGCCGGCTGCTCGACGGGCGCGAGGGCGGCTGGGCCGTCGAGCGGCTCGTCGTCGAGCAGACCGGGGCCAACCTGCCCGTCGTGCGCGGCTGGCTGCCGAAGGGGGAGGAGCCCCCCTCGCCCCCGACCGGCACCGTCGACGTCGTCGCCTCGCTCGCTCCTGGCGAGGCCCCCGACACCGCGACCGGGCTCGCCCCGGGCACCGCCTCGACCATCGACCTCGCCGCCCTCGTCAACGACTGGCCGGGCGAGCTGTACAACGGCTTCGGCTTCGTCGTCGACGAGCGCGGCGGGTCCGGCGCCACCCCGCCCGACGGGCTGGAGCGGGTGCCCCCGCCCCTGCCCGACACCTCGCTGGACTGGCGCAACGCCAGCTACGCGGCCCAGTGGTACGTCATCGCCGCCTTCGTGATCTGGATGTGGTGGCGGATGATGCGTCAGGAGGCCCGACGCGACGAGACGCCCGCGCAGGAGCGCGCGGTCGTGCAGACAGGAGAGTCATGACCCAGACGAGCAGGACCGGCACCGGGGCGAGCCCCCGCCAGGTCGCGAGCGCGCTGTCCTTCTTCCGGGTGAGCGCGATCGTCGCCGGTCTGGCGATGTTCGTCCTCATCCTCGAGATGGTCCTCAAGTACGGCATGGGCAACGACGTGCTCACGTGGTGGAGCCCCGTCCACGGCCTGATCTTCATGGTCTTCGCCGCGGCGACGGCCAACCTCGGTCTCAAGGTGGGCTGGGGGATCGGCCGGATGGTCGCGATCCTCCTCCTCGCGTGCATCCCCTTCGTCGCCTTCGTCGAGGA
This sequence comes from Janibacter sp. Y6, assembly GCF_040900765.1. Taxonomy (NCBI): domain Bacteria; kingdom Bacillati; phylum Actinomycetota; class Actinomycetes; order Micrococcales; family Intrasporangiaceae; genus Janibacter; species Janibacter sp. Y6. The sequence goes on along the minus strand of NZ_JAKLYZ010000005.1, from coordinate 16,739 downwards.
GCGCCGCGTCGTGCGCGAGGTCGCGCCGCTCACCAGCTGAGCGCACCCCCTTCGGGCGGGTGGACGAGCGGGCGAAGGGGGCGCGAGACGCACCCTCTCGCCCCGGTAACCTGGGCGCGTGACGGAATCGCTGAAGCAGCACCCTGTCCTCGTCGTCGACTTCGGCGCCCAGTACGCCCAGCTCATCGCCCGTCGGGTGCGTGAGGCGAAGGTCTACAGCGAGGTCGTCCCCCACGAGACGAGCGCCGCCGACCTGCTCGCGAAGGAGCCGGCCGCGATCATCCTCTCGGGCGGCCCGAGCTCGGTGTACGAGGAGGGCGCGCCCGAGCTGCAGGCCGAGCTGCTCGAGGCCGGGGTCCCCGTCTTCGGCATGTGCTACGGCTTCCAGTCGATGGTCCAGGCCCTCGGCGGGACCGTCGAGCGCACCGGGCTGCGCGAGTACGGCAGCACCCGCGCACGCATCGCCGACCGCGAGTCCACCCTCTTCAACGGCCAGCCCGAGGACCAGTCGGTGTGGATGAGCCACGGCGACTCGGTCATCGAGGCGCCCGAGGGCATGCGGGTCACCGCGACGACCTCCGGCGCCCCCGTCGCCGCCTTCGAGGACGACGAGCGCCGTCTCTACGGCGTGCAGTGGCACCCCGAGGTCATGCACTCGACCTTCGGGCAGCGAGTCCTCGAGAACTTCCTCCTGCGCGGCGCCGGTCTCTCCGCCGACTGGACCGCCAGCAACGTCGTCGACGACCAGGTCGCGGCGATCCGCGAGCAGGTCGGCGAGGACCGCGTGCTGTGCGCGCTCTCCGGTGGTGTCGACTCCTCCGTCGCGGCCGCGCTCGTCCAGCGCGCAGTCGGCGACCAGCTGACGTGCGTCTTCGTCGACCACGGCCTGCTGCGCCAGGGCGAGGCCGAGCAGGTCGAGCAGGAGTTCGTCGCGGCGACGGGGGTCGACCTCGTCGTCGTCGACGCCAAGGAGCAGTTCCTCGGTGCCCTCGCCGGGGTCACCGAGCCCGAGGCGAAGCGCAAGATCATCGGCCGAGAGTTCATCCGGGTCTTCGAGCAGGCCGCCCGCGACGTCGTCGAGGATCGTGGGGACGCCGAGCACCCCGTGAAGTGGCTCGTCCAAGGCACGCTCTACCCCGACGTCGTCGAGTCCGGCGGCGGCTCGGGCGCGGCGAACATCAAGAGCCACCACAACGTCGGCGGGCTGCCCGACGACCTGCAGTTCAGCCTCGTCGAGCCGCTGCGCGCGCTCTTCAAGGACGAGGTGCGCCAGGTGGGCCGCGAGCTCGGCGTCCCCGACCCCATCGTCGACCGCCAGCCCTTCCCCGGGCCCGGGCTGGGCATCCGCATCATCGGCGAGGTCACCGAGACCAACCTCGACATCCTGCGTCGCGCCGACGCGATCGCCCGCGAGGAGCTCACGCAGGCCGGTCTCGACAAGGAGATCTGGCAGTGCCCCGTAGTGCTGCTCGCCGACGTGCGCTCCGTCGGCGTCCAGGGCGACGGCCGGACCTACGGCCACCCGGTCGTCCTCCGTCCCGTCTCCTCCGAGGACGCGATGACCGCCGACTGGACCCGCGTCCCCTACGACGTGCTCGCCCAGATCTCCACCCGGATCACCAACGAGGTCGAAGAGGTCAACCGGGTCGTCCTCGACGTCACGAGCAAGCCCCCGGGCACCATCGAGTGGGAGTGAGCGTGGCGCCGCCACCGCGCACGAGGGCCGCCACCGCGCACGAAGACGACCACGACCGCCGTCGCGTCGTTCGTCACCACCGCCCGGCGACCCGTCGACGCCAAGGGCGAGGCGGGTCCCCCTTCGCTCAGCTGAGCAGGATCGGGCCGCCGACGCAGAGCGCGACGACGAGGACGACGAGGGCGAGCATCGCGACGAGGACGCCGACGCCCTTGCGCTTCTGGGTCTCGTGCCCGATGGAGCCGGTCGTGAACTGGTGCCACGGCACGGCGTAGAAGACGGGGACGACCTGGCCCTCGCGGACGTCGACCTCCATGCCGGCCTGGCCGTAGCGGCGCAGCCACTGGGTGTGCACGTCGACGCGGTGACGGCCCGGGCGAAGGGGGTACAGCGTCGCCCCGAAGGCGCCGCTCACGCGGTGCCCGTCGACGTGGACCGCCGGGGTGAGACCGGTCGTCAGCGCGTTGCCCTGGAGGGTGACGAGGAGCGCGCCGTAGCCGGGTGGGGGCGCCATGGTCCGGGCGTGCTCGCCGTGCACCGGCATGACCGCGCCGCCCTGCGGCGGCTGGGGAGCGGGAGGGCCGGACGGGTGGTGCGGGGCCTGGTGGTGCTGGGGCGGCGGGGCGGGCGGTCCGGGGTGGTGGTGCGGGGGCTGCTGCGGCGGAGGCGGTCCCACGGGCGGAAGGCTCGACATGGGCCCGACCCTAGGTGACTACCCTGGCCGCATGCCCGCCAACCTGCCGACCCACGTCGCCGAGGTGATCCTGCGCAAGGTGCTCGTCGGGCCTCCGCTCAAGGCGTACCTGCGGATGCGTGTCGAGGGGCGCGAGCACGTGCCCGCCACCGGCGCCGTCATCATCGCGAGCAACCACCTCAGCTTCGTCGACTCGATGGTCATCCCGCTCGCCGCGGGCCGCAAGGTCGGCTTCCTCGGCAAGGCCGAGTACGTCGAGGGCACCGGGGCGAAGGGGTGGCTCAAGCGGCTGTGGTTCGGCGAGTTCGCCGGGATGATCCCGGTCGACCGCGACGACCCCCGAGCTGCCGCCCGGTCGCTCGAGGTCGCCGAGGAGCACCTGCGCTCCGGCGGTGCCTTCGGCATCTACCCCGAGGGCACGCGCAGCCGCGACGGCCGCCTGCACAAGGGCAAGACCGGGGTCGGCCGGCTCGCGGACGCGACTGACGCCGTCGTCGTGCCGTGCACCCTCGTCGGGACCGACCGCGTGCAGCCGGTCGGCGCGCGCGGGCTGCGACCGCACCGGGTGACGGTCCGCTTCGGCCCGCCGGTCGACGTCGCGAGCCTCAAGCGCCAGCACGTGAAGACCCGGCTCTACCGGGCGATCACCGACGCGGTGATGGAGGAGATCGCGCAGCGCTCGCCGCAGGAGCGCTCCGACGGCTTCTCCGACCGCAGTGCCTCCTGACCGCAGTGCGTCCTGACCCTGCCGGGCGCGACACTGGCGCGCGGACCCCGGTGCGCCGCACGGGCGTCCGGCCCGCCTCCTAGACTGACCGCGTGCTGAGGACGACCGCCGCCGTCATCGCCGGCAAGGCCGCGCGTACCGCCGCCCGCATCAGGGGCGGTGGGTCCGGGGGCTCGGCGCTGCCCGGCCTCGTCGCCGAGCGGGTCGACCCCGGCTTCCTCGCCCACGCCCTCGCCGGGGTGCGCGACGGCGTCGTCGTCGTCAGCGGGACGAACGGCAAGACGACGACGACGAAGATGCTCGTCGCGCTCCTGCGGGCCCACGGGCGCACCGTCTTCACCAACCCCACCGGCTCGAACTTCACCCGCGGCGTCATCTCGGCGATGCTCGAGGAGCTGCCCCTGCGCGGCCGGCTCGAGGCCGACCTCGCCGTGCTCGAGCTCGACGAGGCCCACGCGCTGCACTTCGCGCGGGCGGTCGCCCCGAGCCACGCCCTGCTGCTCAACGTCGCCCGCGACCAGCTCGACCGCTTCGCCGAGATCGACCACACCGCGCGGCTGCTCACCGAGCTCGCCGGCATGACGACGACCGGCGTCGTGCTCAACCGCGACGACTCCTACGTCAACCGGATCGCCGCCGAGCTCGCCGACGGCGTGCAGGTGAGGTGGTTCGGGCTCGACGAGAGCATCGCCGCGCGGCTCGGCGAGCTGCAGGAGCAGGACGTCCGGGCCCAGGACGCCTACACCCCGCCGCTGGCCGGGCCGGTCGACGGCCTGCTCGCCCCGATCGACGAGCAGCAGCTGCTCGTGCGCTGGGGCGAGGAGCACGAGGGCGGCGTCCTCGGGCCGGTCACCCTCAAGCAGCGCGGGCTCGCCGCGATGATCAACGCGACCGCCGCGACGACGACCGCCCGGATGCTCCTCGGCGAGGACTTCCGCGAGGACGCGACCCTGCACGCGCTGCGCACCGTGGCTCCCCCCTTCGGCCGCGGCGAGGTCATCGACGCCGACGGCCAGCCGCTCGAGCTCGTGCTCGTCAAGAACCCCGCGGGCTTCACCGTCGCGCTCGGCACGTACGGGTCGACGCCCGTCGCGTCGATGATCGCGATCAACGACGACTACGCCGACGGCCGCGACGTCTCGTGGCTCTACGACGTCGACTTCACCCCGCTGCGGGCGAAGGGGGTGGCCCTCACCTCGGGCGTGCGCGGCTGGGACATGGCCCTGCGGCTCGAGTACGACGACGTCGAGGTGGGCCGCACCCTCACGGATCTCGAGGCGGGGCTGAGCACCTTCCTCGCCGAGCACCGCGACGAGCCCAAGCGGGTCTTCTGCACGTACACGGCGATGCTCGCCCTGCGCCGGATGCTCGGCGAGCGCTACGACGTGCCCGAGATGGGCACCGACGCACCCGAGGCAGGTCAGGCATGAGCGATCTTGACGTCACCATCCTCGGCGAGCCCCTCGGCTCGTCGCTGCCGGCGGACCCCGGCGGGGAGGGCAAGGGAGAGATCCACCTCGTCCACCTCTACCCGCGCGAGATGAGCATCTACGGCGACCTCGGCAACACCCGCTGCCTCGCCGCCCGGATCCGGCGGCACGGCTACGTGCCGGTCGTCCACCAGCACCACCCGGGCCAGCCCTTCCCGGAGCGCGTCGACCTCGTCGTCGGCGGCGGGGGGCAGGACTCCGGCCAGGTGACCGTCGAGGACGACCTCGAGCGGATCGCCGACCGGCTGCGCGAGCTCGCCGACCAGGGCGTGCCGATGCTCATGATCTGCGGCATGTACCAGCTCTTCGGCAACGCCTTCATCACCGTGGACGGGCAGCGCCTGCCCGGGCTGGGCATCCTCGACGTCACGACCCAGGGCAACGCGAAGCGGATGATCGGCCCCGTCGTGCTGAGCACCGATCACGGCGACGTCGTCGGCTACGAGAACCACTCCGGCTCGACGACCCTCGGGCCCGGGCAGGCCCCCTTCGGGCGGGTGCGCAGCGGTCTGGGCAACAACGGCTCCGACGGCACCGAGGGCGCGATCACCGGTCACGTCATCGGCTCCTACCTCCACGGGCCGATCCTGCCCGCGAACCCGGTCCTCGCTGACACGCTCGTCGGGTGGGCCGCCGAGCACGCGACGGGGTCCCCCTTCGTGCCAGAGACGCTCGACGACTCGACGGCGCGCGAGGCCCAGCAGCGCCAGGTCCGTCGCCTCGTCGGCTAGGCGACCGGCTCGAGGTCGTCGTCGGCGGTGCTCGCCCGGCGCGGCATGACCGTCCACGCGAGCCACCCGATAACCCCGAGCGGCACCTCCATGAGGTGGGTGAAGACGGAGAAGAGCACGACGCCGGCCATCGCGGCGGCGGGGTCGGCGCCCCACGCGACGAGGGCGGCGGCCGTGCCGGTCTCGGTGACCCCGAGGCCGCCGGGGGTGACGCCGACGGCCGTGAGCAGACGCCCGATGGCGTACGCGGCGAAGAGCTGGCCGAAGGGCAGGTCGACGCCCGTCGCGCGCGTGACGAGCAGGAAGAGCGCGTAGTACAGCCCGAAGAAGCCGACCATGCCGAGGGTCATCGACAGCCAGCCCGTGCGCAAGGTCTCGGCGATGCGCGAGCGCAGGTCGCGCGCGGCCCGCTCGACCTGGTCGGCGTGCCGACGCCGCACGACGCGGATGGCGCGGTCGACGGCCGAGCCGACGAGCGCGGCCCCTCGGTCGGTCGCGACGGCGAGGGCGAAGACCGCGAGCACGACGACGCCGGTGACGATCGCCGCCCACGACGCCTCGCGCATCGAGGTGGGCAGGTCGGTGGCGCCGACGGACAGCCCGGCGATCGCGACGACGGGCAGGGCGGCGCGGGTGAGGACGTTCCAGACGCCCGTGACGACGGCCATCGTCGTGACGCGGGCGGCGGAGAAGCCCCACGACTTCGCGATCGTGTACGTCGCGGCGAGGCCGACGGCGCCGCCGCCGGGCAGGAGGTTGCTCACCGACGAGCCGCACAGGTTGAGCACGAGCGCTCGCCCGTGGCTCAGGCCGGGCATGGCGCCGACCATGACGAAGGTGTAGCAGTACAGGCCGGCGAGGACGAGGGCGATGTAGAGCAGGGCGGAGGTCGCCGGCACGGTGCCGAGCACCGAGAAGACCTCCGACCAGCTCGTCTTGGCGAAGTAGGGCAGGCCCCACACGAGCATGACGGCGGCGAGCCCGAGACCGAGGGTGACCTGCAGCCCGCGGCGCACGAGGACGCGGCGGCGGTCGGGGGCCTGGGTCGTCATGAGCCGGCCTCGACGTCGGCGAGGAGGTCGCGGCGCACGGGGGAGCCCGCGGGCAGGGCCGGGTCGCGGTACCACTCGCGGCCGAAGACGAGGTCGTAGAGCGGGCGGGGGATGCGCAGCAGCATCCCGAGCGTGCGGGCGTCGCCGGCGGAGTCGCTCGTCTGGCTCGCGTGGGCGCGCATGGAGGCCCGCTTCGCGCGGATGTGGGAGCGCACGGAGATGCGGTGGGTGATCTCGGAGCGCGCCGAGTAGGCCCGGTCGAAGGACGCGCGGTCGAAGGCGTCGGGGAAGCGGTAGACGCGCCCGACGAGGTCGAGGGCCCGGCAGATCGTGTCGCGGGGGACCGTCGCCTCGAGGACGCGAAGGGGGAGCCCGCTCGCCTCGCGGTGGCGCTGCGCCGCGGCGGCGCCGACGGCGTGGACGTGGACGTGGTCGCGGTGGCCGTAGCCGCCGTGACGGTCGTAGGTGAGCAGGACGTCGGCGCGCTCCTCGAGCAGCACCTCGGCCACACGCCCGGCGGCCTCCTCGACGGGCACCCGGGCGAAGCGGGTGGCCCCCGCGGGGTCGGGCTCCATCTGCGGGTCGCTGCCGGAGTCGGCGTAGCCGAGCTCGACGACACGGGCGACGCCCAGCGCGCGGGCGCTCGCGGCGAGCTCGCGGCTCCGGGTGGCGGCGAGGTGGTCCCCCTTCGCGCCGTAGGCCGAGGCGTCGGCCAGCCCCTGCGCCCCGTCGGTGGCGACGACGAGGACGACGCGGTGGCCCTCGGCGGCCGCGCGGGCCATCGTGCCGGCGGTGAGGAGGGCCTCGTCGTCGGGATGGGCGTGGAGGGCGACGATCGTGCGGCCGCCCCCGCCTGCGGGCTGCGAGGTCATCGGCCACACCCTCCCACACCCGGCCGTGGCACCCTGGCACCCGTGAAGGTCGCCCTGCTCACCGACTGCTACCCCCCGCGTGTCGGGGGCATCGAGTCGCAGGTCGCCGACCTCGCCGCGCATCTCGTCGACGACGGTCACGAGGTCGAGGTCTTCACGGCGACGACGGGCGCGGCGGGTCAGTCCCGCGGCGACGTCGAGGAGGGCCCGGTGCGGGTGCACCGCCTCGCCGAGCCGCTGCTGCGGGTGCCGGTCAACCCCTTCGCGGTGCCCGAGCTGCGCCGCCGGCTGGCGGCGGGGAGCTTCGACGTGGCGCACGTGCACGTGGGGGTGGTCAGCCCCTTCGCGTGGGACGCGGCTCGGGTGAGCACGGGTCTCGGGCTGCCGACGGCGATCACGTGGCACTGCGTGCTGCACCGGGCGACGGCGCTGTACCGCGCGTCGGGCGTGCTCGCACGGTGGACCGGGCGGGGAGCGGTGCTGTCGGCGGTGTCGACCTTCGCCGCGGGCCAGGTGCGCGCGGCCGCACCCGCGGGCACGCAGGTGGCGGTGCTCCCCAACGCGATCGACCTCGACCGGTGGCGCCCCCACCTACCACGCAGTACTGGTCGCGATGACGACCAGTACTGCGTGGTAGCCGGCGGCGAAGGGGGGTCGACGCCGGGCGACGGGGGGTCGACGGCGGACGACGGGGGGCCGGTCCGGCTCGTCTCGACGATGCGGCTGGCCCCGCGCAAGCGGCCCCTCGAGCTCGTCGACGCCTTCGTCGCCGCGGGGCTGGGGGACCGGGCGCGGCTCGAGGTCGTCGGTGACGGCCCGCTGCGCGCCCGGCTCGAGCACCGGGTCGCGGAGCTGCCCACCGGGCAGGTCGTCGTGCGCGGGCGGCTGCCCCGCGAGGACCTGCGCGCGCTCTACGCCGACGCCGACGGCTACCTCGCGCCGACCCGGCTCGAGGCCTTCGGCATCGCGGTGCTCGAGGCCCGCGCCGCCGGGCTGCCCGTCGTCGCCATGGGTGGCTCGGGGGTGGACGACGTCGTCGACGACGGCGTGTCCGGTCTGCTCGTGCCCGACGACGCGGGGCTGACGCGTGCCGTCGCCCGCTTCGTCACCGACGACGCCCTGCGCGCACGGATGGCGGCGCACAACCGGACCGTCCCGCCGCGGCAGGTGTGGTCGCACGTCCTGCCCGAGGTGCTCGCGGAGTACGAGCGGGCGGGGGCGCGATGAGCAGGGTGCTGCTGCGGGTCTGCGCCGACGCCGGGGGAGCGGCCGGTCTGCTCGACGAGTGCGACCCGACCGCGCTCGTCCCCCTTCGCCACGGCGAGGACCCGCGGGCCGCGCTCGCAGCGGTGGGGTGGCACGACCCGCGCTGGCTCGGCGCGAGCCGACCGGCGGGCGAGCCCGAGACCGTCGAGATCGAGGTGGCCGCCCGTCGTGGCGAGGTCACCCCCTTCGTGCCGGCGGTCGCACCGCTCGACGCCGGTCTCGACCTCGCACCGGGCGAGGAGGTCGTGCCGCACCAGCGGGTCGCCGCCTACGCCGTCGTCGTCGAGGGGGGCGCGCTCCTGCTCACCCAGCTCTCGTCGCGGGTGCACGCCGCCCCCGGCCGCTGGACCCTGCCCGGCGGCGGGCTCGACCCCGGCGAGGACCCGGTCGCCGGGCTCGTGCGCGAGGTGTGGGAGGAGAGCGGCCAGGACGCCGAGATCGGCGGGCTGCTCGACGTGCAGACGCAGCACTGGGTGGGGCGGGCGCCGAGCGGTGCGCTCGACGACTTCCACGCCGTGCGCCTGGTCTACCGGGCCCGGGTCGCCGCGCCGAGCGCCCCGGTCGTGCACGACGTGGGCGGCTCGACGGCTGACGCCCGGTGGGTGCCGCTCGACGAGATCGACGCCTTGCGCCTCGTGCCGACCGTGCTCCTGCTGCGCGAGGCCGGGCGCCTCGGCGATACCCCCGGCCCGTAAACTCCGCGGCATGGAAGCCCTGCGCCTCGTCCTCTACGTCCTGCACATGATCGCGATGGTGGCGATCGTGCTCTCCCCCTTCGTCGCGGCCCTCGGGCGCACGACCCAGGTGTGGGCTGCCCGGGTCCAGCTGCTCATCGGGCTCCTGCTCGTCGGCGTCCTCGAGATGCAGGACGCGAGCCTGAACCACACGAAGATCGGCGTGAAGCTGCTCGTGGCGCTCGCCGTCGTCGCCTGCGCCGAGATCGCGAACGCGCGCGCCCGCCGTGGCGAGAGCCACCGCCCGCTCATGCTCGCCGCGGCTGGTCTCACCGTGGTCAACGCGCTCGTCGCCTTCCTCTGGTGACCCCGCGCGTCGGGCGGTGACCGCCGTGCCGTCCGACGCGCGTGCTGCTGAGACTCAGGGGAGCAGGAGCAGCTTGCCGGTGCTGCGCCGGCCCTCGAGGTCGGCGTAGGCGCTCGCGGCGTCGTCCCAGGAGTAGCGGCCGCCGACGTGCACGTCGAGCCGGCCCTCGGCGACGGCGCCGAGCAGCTCGGCGGCGCGGCCGCGCAGCTCCTCGGTCGTCGCGATGTGGTGGGCGAGCGTCGGGCGGGTGAGGAAGAGCGAGCCGCCGGAGTTGAGGCGCTGGATGTCGAAGGGGGGCACCTGGCCGCTCGCCCCGCCGAAGAGCACCATGAGCCCTCGCGGTCGCAGCGAGGCCAGCGAGGCGTCGAAGGTCGCGGCCCCGACCCCGTCGTAGGCGACGTCGACGCCGTCCTCCCGACCGAGGCGGTGGGCGGCGCCCTCGATCTCGGAGGCGAGGTCGTCCCCCTTCGCCTCGCGGTAGTCGACGACCTCCTGTGCGCCGAGGTCGCGGGCGATCTCGCACTTCTCCGGGCCGCCCGCGGTGGCGATGACCGTGCCGCCGAGGTCGGTGATCATCTGCACGAGGAGGCGGCCGACGCCGCCGGCCGCGGCGTGCACGAGAGCGAGCGTGCCCGGCCGGACCTCGTAGGTCGAGCGGGTGAGGAAGTGCGCGGTGAGCCCTTGGAGCAGGGCGGCGGCGGCGATCTCGAGGTCGACGCCGTCGGGCACCGGGACGACCCGCGCCGCCGGGAGCACGGTGACCTCGGCGGCCGAGCCGAGGGTGAAGGGCCACGCCACCCGGTCGCCGGGGGTGAGGTCGTGGACCCCCTCGCCGACGGAGCGCACGACTCCCGCCCCCTCGTTGCCGATGACGAAGGGGGTCTGCGTCGGGTAGACCCCTTCGCGCTGGTAGACGTCGATGAAGTTCACCCCGACGGCCGCGACCTGCACCGCGACCTCGCCGGGTCCGGGGGAGGGCTCGAGCCGGGACTCGACGGCGAGGACGGCGCCCCCACCGGTGGACGTGGCGACGAGGGCACGGATGTCGGTCATGCGGCTCACCCTGGCAGAGACGCGAGGATGTCGTCGAGCATGTCCTGCGTCAGCCTCCCGGTGAAGGTGTTCTGCTGGCTCACGTGGTAGCAGCCGACGAGCTCGACGGGTCGGCCGGACGGCGTCGCGACGGCCGCGCGCGCGCCGTGCCCGAAGCGTGGCTTGGGCCGCGGCACCTGCCACCCGGCGCCGCGCAGGGCGGTGACGGTCGCGTCCCAGCCGATCGAGCCGAGGCACAGGATCGCCTCGACGTGCGGCTCGCTGATGCGCAGGCTGGCCTCGAACCACGGCGCGCAGGTCGCCCGCTCCTCGCCGGTCGGCTTGTTCGCCGGCGGGGCGCAGCGCACCGGCGCGACGATGCGCACGCCGGTGAGCTCGAGGCCGTCCCCGGCGGCCCACGACTGCGGCTGGCTCGCGTAGCCCGCGCGGTGCAGCGCCGCGTAGAGCCAGTCGCCGGAGCGGTCCCCGGTGAAGTTGCGCCCCGTGCGGTTGGCGCCGTGCGCCGCGGGCGCGAGCCCGACGACGAGCACCCGGGCGTCGAGCGGGCCGAGCCCGGGCACCGGGCGGCCCCAGTACGGCTGGTCGGCGAAGGCGGCGCGCTTGGTCGTCGCGACCTCCTCGCGCCAGTCGACGAGCCGGGGGCACGCACGGCACACGGTGATCCGGGCAGCCAGCTCGGCCGGGTCGGGCGTCGCCGCGAGCCGGCGCACGCCGGCCGCCGTGCGCGCGACGGGTGTCTGCGCGGTCGCCGGGTCGCCGGGCCAGCCGGTGCCCGGCGGGACCGGGCTGGCGAAGGGGGCACCCGTCACCGGGTGGGGGAGGAGGGTCACGCGTCGTCCTCGTCCGGGTCGGGCGGCACCTGCTCGCCCGCGGCCTCGTCGCGCTCGGCCCACTCGAGCAGCGGGGTGAGGTCGTGGGCGACGTCGTCGATGCCGGCGTGGAGGTCGCCGAGCTCGGCGAAGCGGGCCGGCACGGTCGCGATGGTGCACTCCTGCGGCTCCACGTCGGTGATCTCGTCCCACGTGATCGGGGTCGAGACCGTCGCCCGTGCGTTGCCGCGCACCGAGTACGCAGCGGCGATCGTGTGGTCCCGTGCGTTCTGGTTGTAGTCGACGAAGACGGCGGAGGGGTCGCGGTCCTTGCGCCACCACGTCGTCGTCACGAGCTCGGGCGCGCGCCGCTCGACCTCGCGGGCGAAGGCGAGCGCCGCGCGCCGCACCTCGCCGAACTCCCACCGCGGCTCGACGCGCACGTAGACGTGCAGCCCGCCGCCGCCCGAGGTCTTCGGGTAGCCGACGATGCCGAGCTCGTCGAGCACCTCGTGGACGACGCCGGCCACCTCACGCACCCGGTCCAGCCCGGCCTCGGGCATCGGGTCGAGGTCGATGCGCCACTCGTCGGGGCGATCCACGTCGCTGCGACGCACGTTCCACGGGTGCAGCTCGACGGTGCTCATCTGCACGGCCCAGACGATCTGCGCGAGCTCGGTGGGGCACAGCTCGTCGGCGTGCAGGCCGTAGCGCGGGAAGTGCAGGCGCACGGTCTCCACCCACGGTGGCGCCCCCTGGGGCAGCCGCTTCTGGTGCACCTTCGCGCCCGACACCCCCTTCGGGAAGCGGTGGAGCATCGTCGGCCGCTCGCGCAGCGCCCGCAGGATGCCGTCTCCGACCGCGACGTAGTACTGCGCGAGGTCGAGCTTCGTCGCGCCCGTCTCGGGGAAGTACACCCGCTGCGGCGAGGAGATGCGCACGTCGCGCCCGCCGACCTCGAGATGGACGTCCTCGCCGTGCTCTCCCTTGGCCATGGGGGCAGCGTAGGAGCCGCGGCGTGCTCGGTGGCGGCGAAGGGGGCGTCCACGATGCGGAACGCCTACTGAACTTGTAGGAGATGGGTGGTGGGATCGGGACATGACCTCGCCGACGCCGCTGCACCGACGCCGGCACGTCGACCTCATGCGCCTCTCCGCCGCGATGTGTCCGGGGCCTCGCCCCCGCCCGCACACCTCGCACCCCAGGAGAGACCATGCCCGTCCACAGCACCACCGCTGATCTCGCGGCCGACGCCCGCGACCTCACCCCCGTCCAGCTGCTGCGCCTCGCGCGGCTCTTCGCCGGCCGCCCCGGCATCGCCGATGAGGCGACCGCCCGCCCCGACGCCGACCCCCACGAGCGCACCTGGCTCCAGCTCGCGGGCGCCCCGCACCTGCAGGTCTGGCTCATCCGCTGGCCACCCGGCACCTCGACCGGCTGGCACGACCACGGCCGCGCGGTCGGCGCCTTCACCGTCGTGCGGGGCGCGCTCACCGAGCGCACCCGCGTCGCCCAGGTGCAGGAGGAGCGCCTCGGCGCGGGAGACGGGCGCGCCTTCGGGGCCTCCCACGTCCACGACGTCGTCAACCTCGGCGAGGATGAGGCCGTGAGCATCCACGCGTACTCGCCGTCCTTGGAGCAGATGACCCACTACGACCTCGTCGACGGCCAGCTGCGCCCGGCCGGTGTCGAGCGCCGGGAGGCGTGGTGAGCACCCCCGGCATCGAGGGGCGGCTCGAGGCCGCCCGGGCCCAGATCGACCGGGTGACTCCCGAGGAGGCCTGGCGCGAGGTCGAGGACGGCGCCGTCGTCGTCGACATCCGACCGGTCTCGCAGCGCGAGACCACCGGCGAGCTGCCGGAGGGGCCGGGATCGGTCGTCATCGACCGCAACGTCCTCGAGTGGCGTCTCGACCCCACCTCGGGCGCCAGCCTGCCGATCGCGTCGACCGACCTGCGGGTGCTCGTCCTGTGCCAGCAGGGCTACGCGTCGTCGCTGGCCGCGCAGACCCTGCGCGAGGTCGGCATCCACCGTGCGGCCGACGTCGTCGGCGGCTTCGACGCGTGGCTCGAGGCGGGCCTGCCCGTCCGCAGGCCCTAGGGCGAAGGGGGAGCCCCGCCCGCCCGCGGTGGGCGGGGCTGTCCGCGCCGCGACGTAGGGTTGGACCCGAGATGAGCAGCCTCTTCGACGACCTCCCCGACGACTGGTCCACCGCCGTGACCGACTCCGGCGTGCCCACCTGGGCGATGACCGACGAGGGCCCGGCCCGGGCGGGGACGCACCCCGCCCACCCCGGCGGGCGCGACCCCGACGAGCTGCTCGAGGGGCTCAACCCGCAGCAGCGCGAGGCCGTGCTCCACGAGGGCTCCCCGCTGCTCATCATCGCCGGCGCCGGCTCGGGCAAGACCCGTGTGCTCACGCACCGCATCGCCCACCTGCTGGCAGCCCGCGGGGTCCAGCCGGGCCAGGTCCTCGCCATTACCTTCACCAACAAGGCCGCCGCCGAGATGCGCGAGCGGGTCGAGGACCTCGTCGGCCCGCGTGCCAAGGCGATGTGGGTCATGACCTTCCACTCGGCGTGCGTGCGCATCCTGCGCCGCGAGGCGACGAAGGTCGGGATGCGCAGCAGCTTCTCGATCTACGACGCCGCCGACAGCCAGCGCCTCATCGCGCTCGTCATGCGCGACCTCGACCTCGACTCCAAGCGCTACCCGCCGCGCTCCTTCGGCCACCAGATCAGCAACCTCAAGAACGAGCTCGTCGACGAGGAGGACTTCGCCCGTCGGGTCGGCAGCGAGCACGACGAGGCGCCGGGCGGCACGCACCAGGAGCAGGTGCTCTCCGAGGTCTACACCGCCTACCAGCGACGCCTGCGCGAGGCCAACGCGCTCGACTTCGACGACATCATCATGACGACGGTCGGCATCCTCCAGGCCTTCCCCGACGTCGCCGAGCACTACCGGCGTCGTTTCCGCCACGTCATGGTCGACGAGTACCAGGACACCAACCACGCGCAGTACATGCTCATCCGCACCCTCGTCGGCGGCAGCCCCGACCACGAGCCGGCCGAGCACGCGGTCGGCCCGAGCGAGCTCGTCGTCGTCGGCGACGCCGACCAGTCCATCTACGCCTTCCGCGGCGCGACGATCCGCAACATCGCCGAGTTCGAGCAGGACTACCCCGACGCCCGCACGATCCTGCTCGAGCAGAACTACCGCTCGACCGAGACGATCCTGCGCGCGGCGAACGCCGTCATCGAGCGCAACGAGTCGCGCCGCCCCAAGCGGCTGTGGACCGAGTCCGGCGCGGGCGACGCGATTGTCGGCTACGTCGCGGACAACGAGCACGACGAGGCGTCCTTCATCGCGACGCGGATCGACACCCTCTCCGACGAGCACGGGGTCAAGCCCGGCGACGTCGCCGTCTTCTACCGCACCAACGCGCAGTCCCGTGCCATCGAGGAGGTCTTCGTCCGCGTCGGGCTGCCCTACAAGGTCGTCGGCGGCACGCGCTTCTACGAGCGGCGCGAGATCAAGGACGCGCTCGCCTACCTGCGCGTCATCGCCAACCCGACCGACACCGTCAACCTGCGGCGCATCCTCAACGTGCCCAAGCGCGGCATCGGCGACCGGGCCGAGGCGGCCGTCTCCCAGCTCGCCGAGCGCGAGCGGATCCCCTTCGTCGCCGCCCTCGGCCGCGCCGAGGACGCGCCGGGGCTCGTCACCCGCTCGCTCACCGCCATCCGTGGCTTCACCTCGCTGCTCGAGGGGCTGCAGGGCGTGCGCGAGAGCGGCGAGGGGGTCGGCGACCTGCTGACCGAGGTCCTCGAGCGCTCCGGCTACGTCGACGAGCTGCGCGCCAGCCGAGACCCGCAGGACGAGACCCGGCTGGAGAACCTCGCCGAGCTCGTCGCCGTCGCCCGCGAGTTCGACGCGACCCGGGTCGCCACCGGCGAGGAGATCAGCCTCGACGACTTCCTCGAGCAGGTGAGCCTCGTCGCCGACGCCGACGAGATCCCCGACCAGCCCGACGGCGAGGTCGAGGACCGAGGGGTCATCACCCTCATGACCCTCCACACGGCGAAGGGGCTCGAGTTCCCCGTCGTCTTCCTCACCGGCATGGAGGACGGGACCTTCCCGCACATGCGCAGCCTGGGCAAGGCGAGCGAGCTCGAGGAGGAGCGGCGCCTGGCCTACGTCGGCATCACCCGCGCCCGTGAGCGGCTCCACCTGTCGCGGGCGAGCGTGCGGTCGGCCTTCGGCACCCCGCAGTACAACCCCGCCTCTCGATTCCTCGCCGAGATCCCCGAGGAGCTGCTCGAGTGGGAGCGCACGGGGCCGACCTCGCCGGTCGCGCGGCGCGGCGAGCCCGCCGTGGCCCGGCTCGCCGCCCGTCCCGGGGTGCGCTCGCCCGGCAACCGCCCGGTCATCGCGCTCGACGCCGGAGACCGGGTGACGCACGACGCCTTCGGGCTCGGCACCGTCGTGCGCGTCGAGGGCGAGGGCGAGAAGTCCATGGCGCACGTCGACTTCGGGGGCGAGACCGGCGTCAAGCGCCTGCTCCTGCGCTACGCGCCGCTCACCAAGCTCTAGATGTACTCGGCCGTCAGGTTGTTGACAGTCGACTGGTCGGGGCGAGGCCGCCGAGTGCGGTGTGGCGGCGTTCAGTGTTGTAGTGCTCGAGCCAGGGTGCAAGGGCGTCTGCTCGTTGCTGGTTGCTGGTGAAGACCTGCCGGTAGGCCCACTCGGTTTGCAGGGTGCGGTTGAAGCGTTCGACCTTGCCGTTCTGCCAGGGGCAGTGGGGCTTGATGAACTTGTGCTTGGCACCGAGCTGGTCGAGGACCTCGCGCACGTCGTGGGAGTTCTTGTAGGAGAAGTGGTTGTCGGTCATCACTCGCTCGATCCGGGTGATCCCGTGGTCGGCGAAGTAGGCCGCGGCGCGGCGGATGAACCCGGCGCAGGAGGTGCCCTTCTCGTCGGACAGGATCTCGCTGTAGGCCAGTCGGGAGTGGTCCTCGACCATGGAGTGCACGTAGTCGTAGCCGATCCGGGCCTTCTTCTTCGCCGAGGTCGATCCCATCGCTCGACCGTGGGCCTTCCACCCGCCGCCGTCGGGGATCTTGCCGACCTTCTTGACGTCGACGTGGACCAGCTCGCCGGGACGGTCGCGTTCGTAGCGCACCGCGGTGGTCTTCGACGCGCGGATCACTTCGCCGGTCAGCGGGTCGCACTCACGCAGGTACGGCACGCCGTGGCGCCGCAGAACCCGGCTGACGGTGCGCGCGGGCACGCCCAGCTCGGGACCGATC
>NZ_JAKLYZ010000004.1:0-375758 GCF_040900765.1 Janibacter sp. Y6 | reverse complement strand
GCCGACACCGGCGAGATCATCCGCCAGCTCACCCTCGACCCCACCCGCGACTACCAGCCCCAGAACAGCACGAAACCCCCGAACCCGTAGGTTCGGGGGTTTCATATGTCCTGAGACAGGACAGTGGTAGCGGGGGCAGGATTTGAACCTGCGACCTCCGGGTTATGAGCCCGGCGAGCTACCGAACTGCTCCACCCCGCGTCGTTGCTCTGCCAAGGTTACGCGTCTGCGTCCGCTGGGCCAAATCGAGGCCCGAGGCGGTGGTCTCGAGGCTCGCTGACGCTCGCACCTCGACCCGCAAACCCTTGGTCGTCGAGGTGCGAAGGCCGCCTGCGGCCTGAGCCTCGAGACCACGGCTTCGTGGTCTCGAGGCTCGCTGACGCTCGCACCTCGACCAGCGAAGACCGGCTCGCCGGCGCTCGCACCTCGACCAGCGAAGACCGGCTCGCCGGCGCTCGCACCTCGACCAGCGAAGACCGGCTCGCCGGCGCTCGCACCTCGACCGGCGAGGACTCAGCTCGCGGCGGACTCGTCGAGGGTCGCGGAGCCGCCACCGGGCTGGTTGCGGGCGGCCTCGGTGAGCGCCTTGCGCAGATCTGCCTGGGCCTTGCCGTAGGCCTCGAGGTCGCCCTTCTTCAGCGCCTCCTGACCGCGCTGGTAGGCGCCCTGCATGTCCTCGATCGCCGCGCGCAGCGCCCGCTCCTTGGAGGTGAGCGGACCCGTCGGCTCCTGCTCCCCCTTCGGCGGCTGCGTGCCCCCGTCGTCGCCGCCGATCGGGGCGTCGGCGCCGGAGTCGCCCTCGAAGAGCTGGTCGAGCGCGCCCTCGAGCGTGCGCGCCCAGGCGATCCGTCCGCCGAAGGAGACGATGACGACGCGCATCGAGGGGTAGGAGTTCTCGTTCGTGCCGGAGAGGTAGACCGGCTCGACGTGGAGGAAGCCCTCGCCGACGGGCAGGGTCATCTGGTTGCCCAGGAGCACCTTGCTCGACCCGCGGTTGTTGTTGTTGAGGTAGTCGGTGAGCGTCTGGTCGGTGTCGGCGCCCTTGACCGAGCTGCTCGCGATGTCGTTCTGCACCTGCCCCGGTCCGGGCACCGTCGTCGAGCGCGGCACCGCGAGCATCCGCAGCTGGCCGTACCCGGAGGCCGGCTTGCCCGCGATGTCACCGGCGTCGGAGTCGACGGCGAGGTAGCCCGCCATGACGTCGCGGTCGCCGTTGGGGATGTACGTCGAGGTGAGGGACCACGACGCCTCCTGCTGGCTCGGCATCGCCATCGTGAGGAAGTACGGCGGCTGGGCCACCTTCTTCTCGGCGAGGACCGTCGGGTCGCTCGGCACGCGCCAGCGGTCCTGACCGGCGCGGAAGTCGCCGGCCGAGGTCACGTGGTACTCCGCGAGCACCGCGCGCTGCATCCGGAAGAGGTCCTCCGGGTAGCGCAGGTGCGACATGAGCTCGCCGCTGATCTCCGAGCGCGGCTTCATCAGCCCTGGGAAGGCCTTGTCCCAGGCGGAGGCCACCGGGTCCTGCTCGTCCCAGCGGTAGAGGGTCACGGTGCCGTCGTAGGCGTCCACCGTGGCCTTGACCGAGTTGCGCATGTAGTTGATCCGGTCGGCGTTGATCGCCGCGGCCCGCTGGGTCTCCACGGACGAGACCGTGCCCTCCTGCACACCCGAGACGCTGAAGCGGCTCGCGTAGGGGTAGGTGCGCGACGTCGTGTAGCCGTCGACGACCCACTGGATCCGGCCGTCGACGACGGTCGGGTAGGGGTCGTTGTCGAGCGTGAGCCACGGCGCGACGCGGGCGACGCGCTCCTTGGGCGTGCGGTGCTCGAGCAGGCGCGACTGGCTGCCGACGGCGTCGGACAGGACGAACTTGAGGTCGCGATGGGTGATCGCGAAGGCGGCCTGGCGAAGGGGGGAGCCGATGGACACGCCGCCGTCACCGGTGTAGGTGTAGCGCCCCTCCTCGCCGCCCGACGGGCGGTCGACCTCGCGGGCGGGCGCGCCCTCCTCGCCACCGACGATGGAGAACTGCGTCATCCGCTCGCCGAAGTAGATCCGCGGCTCGTACTCCTCGACCTCGGAGAGGTCGAACCACGCCGGGGTCCCGCTGCCCGAGACCTCGGACCCCTTCGCCGCGACGAGGCCGTAGCCGTGGGTGTAGACGGTGTGGTCGTTGACCCAGTCCCGCCGGTCCGCCGGGAGCTTCGACAGGTCGAGCTCGCGCGCCCCGACGACGGTGTCCGTGGACTCGCCGTCGATGTCGTAGCGGTCGACGTCGAGGTCCTCGGGGAAGGAGTAGTACGGCTGCTGGGCCTGCAGCTGCTGGAAGGTCGGGGCCGCGACGTTCGGGTCGAGCAGACGGATGCCCGGGATCGTCGCCGCGTCCTGGCGCAGCTGACCGGCGGAGATCTCGGAGACGGCGTCGTACTCCTCGGTCTCGACACCGGCGACGTCGTACGCGGCGCGCGTCGAGTCGATGTTGTGCTGCAGGTAGGGCTGCTCGAGCGAGGAGCGCGACGGGGTGACGCGGTAGGTCTCGACGAGCGCCGGGTAGATGTTGCCGACGATGATCGACAGGCCGACGAGCGTCGCGACGCCGATGACCGGCAGGCGCCAGCTGCGGCTGCGCACCGCGGCGAAGAAGAGCCCGGCGCAGATGACCGCCGCGACGGCGAGGATGTACTTCGCGGGGATCACGGCGTTGGCGTCGGTGTAGCCGACACCGGTGAGCACGGAGGTCTCGTGCGTCGTCAGGGAGTGCGCGTCGAGGACGTAGGAGACGCCGCGCAGCAGCGCGAGGACGGCGCCGACGACGGCGAGGTGGAGGAAGGCGGCCCGCGTCGAGCGCCCGCGGCCCGGCGGCTGCAGGCCCCCGTAGATGTAGTGCGCGAAGGCTGCCGCCACGAGGCAGCAGATCGCGACGACGGTGAGGTAGCCGACGACGAAGGAGTAGAAGGGCAGGCCGAAGAGGTAGTAGGCGAGGTCGCGACCGAACTGCGGGTCGGTGACGCCGGTCGCCGCGCCGTTGCGCCACAGCAGCCACTGCTGCCACTGCCCGGCGGCGGTGAGGCCGCCCATGAGGCCGAAGAGCAGCGGCACGCCGATGGCGATGTGCCGGCGCAGGGGGGCGATGACCTGGCGGTACTGCGACAGCGCCTGCTCCCCCGGCGACGTCGGCCAGCTCATCGGCCGGGAGCGGAAGGGGATGACGAGGCTCGCGGCCAGCGGGAGCGCGATGAGCAGCCCGCCGAGCACGAAGAGCAGGGTCTGCGTGCGGATGCGGCTCCACCACTCGCCGCTGTAGCCCAGGGCGTCGAACCACAGGGCCTCGGTCCAGATCGAGGTGATGACGAGCACGGCCACGACGAGCGCGGCGAGGACGGCGAGGACCCTCAGGCCTCGTGTGCGCATCGACGAGGGCGCCGCGGCGGCCCCGCCCTCACGACCGGTCGGGGCGTCCCCGTCCTCGGGTGGCTGCTGCGTGCTCATCGGTCACCTCGTGATCGTCGCGACCCCATCGGTCGTGGCGGGGCCCAACCTACCTACCGGACCTGGGCGCCCGTGCGGCAGCATGTCATCCGTGCCTGACACCCCTTCGCCGACCGCTGACAAGCCCTCCGAGCCGACGACCGAGCCCCTCGCCCGGTGCGCCCTCGAGACCGAGCGCCACGTGGCCGAGGGCGGCTGGGACCAGCCGCCGAGGCTCTTCGCGCTCGTCGAGACGGCCGAGCTCGTCGCCGCCGAGCCGAGCCTGCGGGACTCCATGGACGTCACCGACGTGCTGCCCGGCTCGCTCACCGCCATCGAGCAGGAGGGCGTGGCCCGCACGAGCGACGTCGAGTCGCTCCTCGGCCGCCTCGCCTGGCCCGAGACCGTGCACGGGGCGGCCATCGCCCTCGAGCGCGTCGTCGTCCCGGCGGGCGCCGAGCGCGACCTGCCCTCGGACCCCGTCGCCGCGACCGAGCAGCTGGCCCAGCACCCCGAGCGCGAGGACATCCGTCTGCTCGTCGCGGTGCACCGCGACGGACGTGCCATCTGCCTGCTGCGTCAGCGCTCGAACGACAGCGACGACCGCGTTGCCACCGGCGAGGACATCGCCCCCGGGCTCGTCCACGCGCTGCGCGCGACGCTCGAGGACTGAGTCCGCGGGGCTGGCCCGCAGGGCTGACCCCCGAGGGCAGACGCGTCGGGACCGACCCTCAGCGGGTGCCGCAGGACGGGAGGTCGCCGACCTCCCCCTTCGCCGCCCCCTCGACGGCGTCGACCGCCGCGTCGAAGTCGTCGACCTCGAGGACGGTGAGCCCGTCGGGCACGTGCCCGGCGACCTCGTCGCAGTTGTCCGTCGGGGCGAGGAAGTACTGCGCCCCCGCGTCCCGGGCGCCGATCATCTTCTGCCGGATGCCGCCGATGGGGCCGACCTGGCCGGAGTCGTCGATCGTGCCGGTGCCGGCGACCGAGCGCCCGCCGGTCATCTCCCCCGGGGTGACGAGGTCGCGCACGGCGAGCGCGAACATCGTGCCCGCGCTGGGGCCGCCGACCTCGCCGGCGTCGATGCGCACCTCGTAGGGGTAGTCGAAGAGCGGCTCGAGACCGACCCCGATCCCGGCCCGCCCGCCTCCGAGGTCGGCCGTGCGCAGGGTGATCTCGCGCTCAGCGCCCTTGCGGCGCACGGTGAGGCGCACGTCCTCGCCGGGCTCGCGGTCCGAGATCGCCGCGACGACGTCGCTCACGTGGTCGGTGGCGACGCCGTCGACGGCGGTCACCTCGTCCTTGAGCTCGAGCCGACCGTCGGCAGGCAGGTCGCCCGCGATAGAGGCGACGACGTTGTCCTGGGGCACGTCCTCGCCGGTGCTGCGCAGCGCCACCGCGATCGCGCTCTTCTGCGAGCCCTGCATCTCGGCGGCGTTGAGCTGCTGGATCTCCTCCTCGGAGCGCCCTGTGCCGAAGACGGTCTGCTCGGGCACGACCTTCGCGTCGCGGTCGACCTTGCCGAGCACCCACTCCCACAGGGTGATGTGCTCCTCCGGCCCGCCCTGGACGGTGACCGTCGTGAAGTAGAGGTGCCCCGAGGTCGGGTAGGTCCGGTGCCCCTCGACGTCGACGACGCGCTGGGCCGAGCTGCCCTCGCCCCGCGAGGCGAGGGTGTCGCTCACCGGGCCGGGGGCCTCGATCGCGTACGGGACGCGGATGGTCGCGAGGACGAGGGAGACGCAGAGGAGCACCATCGACCACCGCATCACCCGCCACGCGAGATCGTCCACGCGTCGGGTGTCGACCATGCTGGCTCCGGATCCTCAGGGGGCGCGGGAACCTTTGGTCGGCGCCCGTGGTTGGGTTCTACGTCGACGCCATCCTAAGGAGGCACCGTGACAGACCCCGTAGACCCCGGTACCGGACCCGACGACGAGCTGCCCGAGGAGATCGCCGCGATCTTCCGCGAGCTCACCGGGGGCGCTCCGCTGCCCCCCGAGGTGGCCCGTCAGCTGGGCGCCATGGGCATCGCCGACGCCGACCCGTCGGCCGTGCGCGCGATGGCCGACCAGATGCGCGCGATGTTCAGCCCCACCGCCACGGCGAAGGGGGTCGACCTCGCCGCCGCGACGGCGGCGGCCTGCGAGGCCGCCCGGGCCGAGGGCGACGTCAGCGTCGGCGAGCGCGAGGTCGCGCTGGCCGAGCAGGCCGTGCGGGTCGCCCAGCTGTGGCTCGACGAGGTGACCGACCTCGAGGCGCCCGCCCTCACCGGCACCGCGATGTCACGCTCGACGTGGGTCGAGGAGACGATCGGCACGTGGGCGCGCGTCGTCGAGCCGGTCGCCGACGGCGTCTCCGGCGCGATCCGCGACTCGATGACCGCCCAGCTGACCGGCCCGGACGCCCCCGACCTCAGCGCGCTCGGCGTGCCCCCGGGCACCAACCCGCTCGCGCTCGCCGGGCAGCTCACCCCGATGATCAACCGGATGGGCAGCGCGCTCGTCACGGCCCAGGTCGGGCAGGCCGTCGGCGCGCTCGCGACGAGCACCGTGAGCGGCACGGAGGTGGGCATCCCCCTGCTCACCGACCGCGTCGCGCTCCTGCCGGCGAACATCGCCCAGGTCGCCGACGGTCTCGACGTGCCGGTCGACGAGGTGTGGCTGCACCTCGCCCTGCGCGAGACCGCCCGCATGCGCCTCTTCACCGACGTGCCGTGGCTCGGGCCGCAGATCCTCACCGCGGTCGAGGAGTACGCCCGGGGCATCGCCATCGACACGAGCGCGATCGACCGCGCGGTCGCCGAGCTCGACCCGCAGGACGTCGGCGGGATGCAGCAGGCCCTCGGCAGCGACCTCTTCCGACCGGCGCCCTCGCCCGCCCAGAAGGCCGCGCTCACCCGTCTCGAGACCTGGCTCGCCCTCATCGAGGGGTGGGTCGACGTCGTCACCGCCCGGGCCGGCGGCGCCCACCTGCCGAGCACCGACGCCCTCGCCGAGACCGTGCGTCGGCGGCGGGCGACCGGTGGGCCGGCGGAGCGGACCTTCGCCACCCTCGTCGGGCTCGAGCTGCGGCCGCGCCGGCTGCGCGACGCGGCGAACCTCTTCGCGGCCCTCGAGGACGCCGGCGGCGCCCCGGCCCGCGACGCGGCCTGGGCCCACCCGGACGTCGCCCCGACGGGCGCCGACCTCGACGACGTCCTCGGCTACGTCGAGCGCAGCACCGGCTCGACCTCCGGGGCGCAGGACGTCACCGGGGGGATCGACATGGACGCCGAGCTCGCCGCCCTGCTCGACGCCGAGACCCGCGGGGAGGGCGACGGCGAGGGCGACGGCCGCACCGGTGGCTGACCTCGCGAGCGACCTCGAGCGGGTCCTGAGCAGCTGGCAGGCGCCCGACGAGGAGCAGGAGCGGCTGCGGCGCGACTACCTCGAGCACCTCGCCGCCCACCCGGACGCCGTGCTGCGCGACGGGCCGCCGGAGCACTTCACCGTCGGCGTGCTCGTCCTCGACGCGACGCTCACCTCGGCGCTGCTCACGCTCCACGGCAAGGCGCACCGGTGGTTCCAGCTCGGCGGCCACCTCGAGCCGGGTGACGCCGACGTGCTCGCCGGCGCGCTCCGCGAGGCGGTCGAGGAGTCCGGGCTGCCCGCCGACCAGCTGACCCTGCACCCCGAGCCGGTCCATCTCGACCGGCACGAGCTCGTCGGGTCCTTCGGGCGGTGCCGCGAGCACCTCGACGTGCGCTACGTCGCCGTCGCCGCGCAAGATGCGCGCGAGATCCGCAGCGAGGAGTCGCTCGACCTCGCGTGGTGGCCGGTGCGGGCCATGCCGGCGGACTCGGCCGACGAGCTCGAGCCCCTGGTCGCCGCCGCGCTCAGGCGGGTGGGCTGACCCCGTCGCCCTCGGCGGTCTCGGGCGCCGGCTCGGGCCCGTCGTCCCACGCCGTCTCGTCGCGACCGGACCACCCCTCGAGGTAGCCCCTGGCGCGCTCGCAGGACGGGTACCGGTCGAGCAGGGCGTAGAAGTCGCGCCCGTGCCCGGGCACCAGCAGGTGCACGAGCTCGTGGGTGAGGACGTAGTCCTGCACGTAGCCCGGCATCCCCTGCAGCCGGTGGCTGAGCCGGATCGTGCCCTGGCTCGGGGTGCACGACCCCCACCGGGTGCCCTGGTTGGTCACCCAGCGCACGCTCGTCGGCACGGCTCGGCCCTCGAGATAGCGCCGGGAGAGGTCGCGCGCGCGCTCGACGAGATCGACGTCGCTCGGACGGCGTCGGGCCTCGCGGGCCAGGACCTTCTCGCCCATCTCGCGCACGTAGCGCTGCTCGACCCGGTCGGCCAGGCCGGCCGGGAGGAGCACGACGAGGCGCTCGCCGTCGCGGTAGGCCGACACCGTCTTGCGCCGGCGCGCGCTGCGGCGGATCTCCACGTCGGCGAAGCCTTCCATGGGCTCGACCCTAGGGCTCGGCGGCGACAGCGCGGGCGAGGGGTGTGGACAACCCCGGACCTCGAGCGCGCGGCCGGTGGCAGTCTGCGACGACCACCCCGGCGAGACGAGGACCCATGGAGCGCCACCCCCGGTTGACCCGGCCGATCCACCCCCTGCTGCGCCCCGACGGGTCCATCCAGCTCGGTCTCGACCCCGGCAGCGCGCTCGTCGCGACCGGCGTGAGCGCGGCGGAGTGCCGCTGGGTCACCACCCTCGACGGGTCGCGCAGCGAGGAGCAGGTCCTCGCCGACGCGGCGCAGCACGGGCTGACCCCCGAGCGCGCGGGCGAGCTCGTCCGCGCCTTCGCCGCGCAGGGCGTGCTCGACACCGAGGGCGTCCTCGAGCCGCTCGAGCGCCGCGTCGTCGTCGTCGGCGCCGGGAGCGTGCCCGCCCACCTCGTCGACATCCTGCGCGAGGCCGGCATCGGCGAGGTCGTGCGGTGGGTCGAGGACGCCGACCCGACGAGCACCGACCTCGCCGTCATCACGAGCACGGTCCCCGTGCCGGCAGGCGCCGGAGAGACCTGGCGCCGCGCGCGGGTGCCCCACCTGCCGGTGTGGTGCGGGCCCGACCACGCGAGCGTCGGGCCGCTCGTCGTCCCCGGCGAGGGGCCGTGCCTGCAGTGCCTCGAGCTGACCCGCGTGCACCTCGACCCCGCCTGGCCGTGGATCCGCGCGCAGATCAGCCGCCCGCGGGTCGGACCGGTCGTGCCCGTCGAGACGCACGCGTGCGTGCGCAGCCTCGTCGTCGGCATCGCGGCGTCGGTCGCCCTCGACGTCCTCGCCCACGGCCCGAGCGCCTCCGGGTGGTCCCTCGACGCGTGCTCGCCCGGGCCCAGCTTCGAGCGGCGGCACTGGGAGCGTCACCCCGCGTGCCCGCGCTGCGCATCAGCCACCTCTCCTGCGGCCGGATCTCAGGTCCAGCAGTCACAATGGGCGTGATGTCTCAGATCCCGCGCAACGCTGCCCGACGGACCGCTCGGCTCGCCTCCATCCCCCTCGGCGCAGCAGGGCGCAGCGCCGTCGGCCTGGGTCGACGTGCCCGCGGGGAGTCGGCCGAGGTCGTCAACGAGGAGATGCGCCGGCGCACCGCCGAGCAGCTCTTCGCCGTCCTCGGGTCGCTCAAGGGCGGCGCGATGAAGGTCGGCCAGACCCTGAGCGTCCTCGAGGCCGCGATGCCCGAGGACCTCGTCGAGCCCTACCGCGAGATGCTCGTGCGCCTCCAGGACGCCGCTCCCCCGATGGACCAGGCCGAGGTGCGCCGCATCCTCGACCTCGAGCTCGGCCGCGACTGGCGCACGACGCAGATCCGCGACCTCACGCCCGAGCCGGTGGCCGCGGCCTCGATCGGGCAGGTCCACCGCGGCACCTGGCACGACGGGCGCACCGTGGCCGTGAAGATCCAGTACCCCGGCGCCGACTACGCCCTGCGCAGCGACCTGCAGCAGCTGGCCCGCCTCGCGCGCGTCATGGGCACCCTCGCCCCCGGCATGGACGTCAAGGCGGCGACGACCGAGCTGCTCGAGCGCGCCGACGAGGAGCTCAACTACCCCCTCGAGGCCCGCAACCAGCAGACCTTCGCCGACGCGTACGCAGGCGACGACGAGGTCGCCGTCCCGGCCGTCGTCATGCACACCGAGCACGTCCTCGTCACCGAGTGGCTCGACGGCGTGCCCCTCAGCCAGATCATCCGCGAGGCGGACCAGGAGGTGCGCGACACCCTCGGCACGCTCTACCTCGAGCTCGCGGTGCGCTCCCCCACCCGCGCGGGCCTGCTCCACGCCGACCCCCACCCCGGCAACTTCCGCCTCACCCCCGACGGCCGCCTCGGTGTCGTCGACTTCGGGGCGGTCGCCCACCTGCCCGACGGGCTGCCGCCGGCGGTCGGCCGGCTGGCCCGCCGCGCCCTCGAGGGCGACGCCGCGGCCCTCGTCGAGGGGCTGCGCGAGGAGGGCTTCGTGCGGCCGGGGGTGCGCATCGACGCCGACGACCTGCTGAGCTACCTGCGCCCCTTCATCGAGCCGCTGAGCCACGAGACCCACCACTTCAGCCGCGAGTGGTTGCAGCAGGTCTCCGCCGGGGCGATGGACATGCGCAGCCGGGAGTTCGTCACCGGTGCACGTCTCAACCTGCCCCCGGAGTACGTGCTCGTCCACCGCGTCTTCCTCGGCAGCACCGCCGTGCTCTGCCAGCTCGGCGCCCGCGTCTCGGCGCGCTCCATCATGGAGCGCTACCTGCCCGGCTTCGCCGACCCCGCGTAGGCCCGGGTACAGGTCGACCCCGCACCGGGGTCGGTACGGGGTCGACGAGGGCGGCCGGCACGCGGTCCGACGGGCACCTGCCCGTCATCGGATCCGGATGTGCATCGGCACGGGCTGACGCAGCTCGGCCCGCTCACGGCGGGAGAGCACGTCCTGCGGCTGCGGCAGGTGGCGGCGGCGCGACTGCAGGATGCGCTGGACGGGGGTCATCGGCGGGCACCTCCTCTCAGGGGGCTCAGACGGGCAGCGGATGCTTGCGGGGACGGCCTCGCGGCCGCTTGCGGGGGATGACCCGACCGGCGTCGAAGAGCTCGCCGCCCCACACGCCCCAGGGCTCGCGGCGCTCGAGGGCGCCCTCGAGGCACCGCTGACGCACGGGGCAGGTGGCGCACAGAGCCTTGGCGAACTCGACACCGTCGGGGGTGTCGGCGAACCAGATCTCCGGCTCCTCGGTCAGGCACGGTGCGCTGCCCGTCAAGGACGGCAGACGCACCTGCTGATGCGGTGGGTGGGTGGTCGGTACGGCAGACATGAGGGTGCTCCTGGGGGGTGATCTGCGGGGGGACAAGTAAAGGCCGCGGTATCCGATGGATGCCGCGGCCTGTGTGGCGAGGACGAGAGGTCCTCCCTTCGTCTAGCGAAGGGGGGATCCCGGTCCTGGAGGTCGCGGGTCATCGAGAGGGGCGGCGCCGAAGAGATCGACGATGCCGAAGGGGGCACGGGTACGTCCGGCGAGGGACGGCACGAGACCCAGGTGGGCAGCACGGGACGCCAGCTCGACGGTGATGACGATCTGCTTCTCCATGTGCACTGCCCTCCTCTCGTGGGATCTGCGACTCGATCACGCCCAGGCGCGACCGACTGACCTTCCGAAGGTTAGGGCACCTGCGATCGGGGCCACAACCTATTTAACGAGCGGCTTCGTCAGGGGGTCTGCGAGGGCTCTCGGCCGGCGACGATCGCGAGCACGTCCTCGCCGTACTGGTCGAGCTTGCGCGCCCCGACCCCGCTGATGGCGAGCAGCCCTCGGGTGTCCTTCGGCTCGGCCTCGGCGATCGCCTCGAGGGTCGCGTCGGTGAAGACGACGAAGGCGGGCACGGCCTGGGTCTTCGACAGCTCGCGGCGCCATGCGACGAGCCGCTCGTAGAGGGCCTCGTCGTAGGTGGGCGGGCAGGCGGGGCAGCGCCCGGAGGCGCGCTGGGTTGCGGTGACGAGCTCGGTACCGCAGCCCTTGCAGTGCCGCACCCGGGCGGTGCGGGCCGTGCGACCGCCGCCCGAGCCACGGCCCCCGCCGCCGCGCTTGGGCTCGGAGATGGCGCCCTCGCCGAGGACCTCGGACAGCGGCGCGAGGAAGCGGCTGACGCGCCGGCTCGGTCGGGCCCCGGGGGTGCGTGCCCGGGCCCACGACAGGTGCAGCTCGTCGCGGGCGCGGGTGAGCCCGACGTAGAGGAGCCGGCGCTCCTCCTCGATCTCGTCGAGGCCCTCGGCCATGACGATGGGCATGAGCCCGTCGGAGCAGCCGACGAGGTGGACGACGGGCCACTCGAGCCCCTTCGCCGCGTGCAGCGAGGCGAGGGTCACGCCGTCGACGGCGGGCGCGTGCTGCGCAGCGGCCCGCTCGTCGAGCTCGCGCACGAGATCGGCGACCCGGGTCGTCGGGGTCGTCGCGGCGAGCGACTCGGCGAGGTCGACGAGAGCCTTGAGCGACTCCCACCGGGCCCGCACGGCACCCGAGCTCGCCGGCGGCTCCGGCTGCCAGCCGACACCGGTGAGCACGTCGGCGACGAGATGACCCAGGGCCGCCTCGCCGTCGTCGGTGCGCGCGGCGCCGCGGAGCAGGACGATGGCGTCACGGACCTCGCGGCGGGAGAAGAAGCGCTCGCCGCCGCGCACGAGGTAGGGCACGCCGACCTCGGACAGGGCCGACTCGAGCGCCTCCGACTGGCCGTTGGTGCGGAAGAGCACCGCGATGTCGCTCGCGGGGGTGCCGGCCTCGACCCGGCGACGGATCTCGCCGGCGACCCAGGCGGCCTCCGCCGGGTCGTCGTCGAGCGCCGTGAGCGTGGGCGCGGACCCGCCCGAGCGCTGCGCGGCGAGCTCGACCCCGGCGCTGCGCCGGCTCACCGGGGCGGTCGAGAGCATGCGGTTGGCGAGGTCGACGACCTGAGGGGTCGAGCGGTAGTTGCGCACGAGCCGCACGGTCTGCGCACCCGCGTGGGTGCGCCCGAAGTCGAGCAGGTGGCGCGGGCTGGCGCCGGTGAAGGAGTAGATCGTCTGCATCGGGTCGCCGACGACGCACACCTCGTGACGTCCGCCGAGCCACAGCTCGAGGAGGCGCTGCTGCAGCGCGTTGACGTCCTGGTACTCGTCGACGACGAAGTGGCGGTACTGCTGGCGCACCGTCGCCGCGATGTCCTCGCGGTCCTGGAGGATGCCGACGGTGAGCAGCAGCACGTCCTCGAAGTCGATGACCCCGCGCTCGCCCTTGACCTCCTCGTAGACCCCGAGCAGACGCGCCATGCCGCTCTCGTCCATGCCCGGGGGCTCGCGCCGCGCCCGCCGCGCCGCCGCGGCGTAGGTCTCGGGGGTGAGCAGGCTGACCTTCGCCCACTCGACCTCGGAGGCGACGTCGCGCAGCTCGGTGCGGTCGAGGCGCAGCTGCAGGCGCGAGGCGGCCTCTGCGACGACCGACGCCTTGTGCGGGAGGATCTCCGGAGCCGCGCCCCCGATGGCCTGGGGCCAGAAGTAGTGCAGCTGGCGCAGCGCCGCCGCGTGGAAGGTGCGCGCCTGCACCCCGCCGACACCGAGGTCGCGCAGCCGGACCCGCATCTCACCCGCCGCCCGGGCGGTGAAGGTCACCGCGAGCACGCGCTGGGGCTGGTAGACGCCGCTGTGCACGCCGTAGGCGATGCGGTGGGTGATCGCCCGGGTCTTGCCCGTGCCCGCACCCGCGAGCACGCACATCGGACCCGTCGGGTGCGCGGCGACCTCGCGCTGCTCGGGGTCGAGGGCGTCGAGGACGTCGTCTGCGGAGGGGGTCACGACCGCATGGTCTCAGAGCGCGCGGACAGCCCCGATGTCGGAGGGGCGGGTCAGCGGGCCGCCGAACCACTGCTCGATGAGCCGCGCCGAGATCGACACGGGGGCGGGGCGGCGCAGCTCGCCGCGCTCGAAGGCGTCGGTGAGCTCGGCCCGGGTGAACCACCGGGCATCGGCGATCTCGGTGCCGTCGGGGGTGAGCTCGGCAGAGGTGGCCCGCGCGGTGAAGCCGACCATGAGCGAGCCGGGGAAGGGCCAGGGCTGGTCGGCCTGGTAGGTGACGTCGACGACGTCGACGCCGACCTCCTCGCGCACCTCGCGCGCAACGGCACCGGCGAGGGTCTCGCCGGGCTCGACGAAACCGGCGAGCACGGACATCCGCCCCTGCGGCCAGCCCGCGCCCTGGGCGAGGAGGAGGCGGTCGTCGGCGTCGACGACGGCCATGATGACGGCGGGGTCGGTGCGCGGGTGGTGGTCGCTGCCGTCCTGCGGGCAGTGCCGCACCCAGCCCGCCTGCGCGAGCTCGGTCTGCGCGCCGCAGCGCGGGCAGCGCGGGTGCGTGCGGTGCCAGTTGTCGAGCGCGACGGCCGTCGCGGCGTGCCCCGCCTCCTGCGGGGTGAGCAGGTCGGCGACCTGGCGAAGGGGGGTCCCCCCGTCCCCGCCGAGCGCCGCGAGGAGGAGATGGGGGCCGAGGCGGCCGAGGAGGGCCAGGTCGCGTCCGGCGTCGCCGGGCTCGACCGGGCGCGTGGCCAGCCGCGCTCCGTCGCCCGAGCGCTCGACCGCCACGGCCATGCCGCCGGCCTCGAGCACACGGGCCGCGGGGTCGCGTCGCAGCGTCTCGAGGGCGTCGGGGTCGGCGCGCAGGTGCGCCTGCCGGTCGAGCACGGCTCCGGAGAAGACGAGCTCGTCGAAGGGGTGCACCATGCCCGCCACTGTAGATCCGTCGTGGCGCTCCCCCGCGCCCGGAGCGCCGCGCCGTACCGTGGGGGCCGTGACTTCTCCTGCCGGTCGTGGACCTCTCGCCCTCGCCGCGCTGGCCAGCGCTGCCGTCCCCGGTCTGGACCCGGTGAGCGTCGAGCCCGTCGCTGGTGCGACGGGGGCGCGCTACGACGTCGCCCTCGTGCAGGACGCCGAGCACCGCCGGTGGGTCATCCGCTGCCCGCGCTCCGCGGCCGCCTCCGCCCAGCTCGAGCAGTCCTCGGCCCTCACCGCGCTCCTCGCGCGCCGCCTGCTCCTGTCCGTCCCGGTCGTCAAGGGATGGGTGGCGCTGCCCGAAGGGGGACGCGCCGCCGTGCACCACTACCTCGCCGGTCGGCCCGTCGAGCTCGAGCTCCTCGGGCCAGGCCCGGGCCTGACCGCCAGCCTCGGACGCGCCGTGGCCTCGGTGCACAACCTCGACGTCGCGATCTACGACGAGGCCGGCGCCGCGACCTACGACGCCGAGGTCTACCGCAGCCGTCGGCTGGCCGACCTCGACCGCGCCGCCGCGACCGGCCGGGTGCCGACCGGTCTGCTCGCGCGGTGGGAGTCCCAGCTCGAGGACGTCGGCCGATGGCGCTACAAGCCGACCGCGACGGTCGGGCGGCTCACCGGCGAGCAGGTCCTCGTCGGCGAGGACGAGCAGGGCGAGCTCGTCGTGCGCGGGCTGCTCGGCTGGGAGGACGCACGGGTCGCCGACCCCGCCGACGACCTCGCCGAGGTCGTCGGCCGGCTCGAGCCGGACGCCCTCGACACCTTCATGGAGGCCTACGCGCACACGCGGGTCGACCGGCCCGACCGGCACCTGCTCGAGCGCGCCCGGCTGTCGTACGAGATGACGCTCGTGCGCCAGATGATGGCGGCGGTCGCGGCCGGAGACCTCGACCGGGCCGAGGAGCACGCCGCCGCGATGCGTCGCCTGGAGCAGCAGACGGGCAGCCCGGACGAGGCCGACGACACATCCGCGGGTGCACCCGCGACCTCCGGGGCGGCCCCGGCCGGTGCGAGCCCTGCCGCCGGGCTCGCGGACCTCGACGACGACCAGCAGCTCGACGACCAGCAGCTCGACAACCTTGTCGACGAGCCCGTCCACGTCGACGTCACCGACGTCGACGTGGTCGGGCAGACCCAGCCGATGGAGGCCAGGCCCACGGGCGAGGAGCCCGACGGGTCCGCCGAGCCCGGCAGCGGGCCCGTCCGCGGCTGACCTCGAGCCGCCCAGGCCTCAGGCTCAGGCCTCGTCAGGCCCCAGCAGGGCGGCGATCTCGGCCTCGTCGGCGAGCGGGGGCTTGACGGTCTCGCCCGTCGCGCCGTAGTAGAAGGCTGCACGCACCTGCTCCGCGGGCAGACCCGTCCAGCGCGCGTACGCCACGCGGTAGACGCTCAGCTGCAACGCGGCTGCTGCCGCGCTCTCGCCGGTCGGCGGGCGCCCGGTCTTCCAGTCCACGATGGTCACCCCGCCGTCGGGGTCGGCGAAGACCGCGTCGACCCGCCCGCGCACGGCGCGCCCGGAGATCACGACCTCGAGGCTGAGCTCGACCTCGACGGGGGTGCGCTCGGCCCACGGGCTGGCGAGGAAGCGCTTGCGCAGCGCGGGCAGACCCGGGTCGTCGACCGCGGCGTCGGCCCGACCCGGCAGGTCGTGCACGTCGACCATCGCCGCGGCGCCGTAGTGCTGCTCGACCCACGCGTGGAAGGCGGTGCCGCGCCGGGTGTGCGGGGAGGGGGCCTGGGGCATGGGCCGACGCAGCCGGGAGGCGAAGTCGGCCTCGTCGCGGGCCAGGGAGACCAGGGCCGAGGTCGACAGGTGCTCGGGCAGGGCCACCTGGGGCGAACGGCGGGCCCGCGCCGCGTCACGCTCGCGCAGCAGCAGGGTGATCTCGTCGTCGAGCGGGTGCCGGTCGGTCGCGCCGTCGAGCGCGGGTGCCCCGCCGAGGACGACGGGCACCGCCTGCTCCATCGCGGGCCGGTCTTCCGAGGTCACGGGGGCCGGCCACACGACAGCACGTTCGAGCTCGAGGAGGGGGTTGGGCTCGCCGGGCTCGGGCATCGGGGCCTG
The DNA here is from genome assembly GCF_040900765.1 of Janibacter sp. Y6. Classification (NCBI taxonomy): domain Bacteria; kingdom Bacillati; phylum Actinomycetota; class Actinomycetes; order Micrococcales; family Intrasporangiaceae; genus Janibacter; species Janibacter sp. Y6. The sequence goes on along the minus strand of NZ_JAKLYZ010000004.1, from coordinate 359,465 downwards.
GGCGATCTGGTGCACGCCGGGCAGGGCGACGACCTCGTCGAAGAAGCGCGAGGGCAGGCGCGGGGTGCGACCGGTGCTCGCCCATACCGCCGAGGTGAGCAGCAGGTGCTGCCGGGCCCGGGTGAGCGCGACGTAGGCGAGGCGGCGCTCCTCGGTGATGACCTGCTCACCGCCCGCGCTCTTGAAGGCGTCGACGTCGTCGCGGATCTCGTGCGGGGTGGCACCGTGCTCGGCGAGCTCGGGCAGCCCCCCGCGGTCGCCGCGCAACGGGTACGGGAGCCCTCCCTCGGTCGCGGCGAGCCAGCCCGGGTCGGTGACCCGTCCGAGCTCCCAGCCGCCGTCGACGGCGCGCGCCCGGGCCGCGTGCGAGGGGAAGGTGCCCTCGACGAGACCGGGCACGGCGACGACGTCCCACTCGAGCCCCTTCGCCGCATGGCAGGTGAGCACCTGCACGGCGTCGGGAGTCGGCTCGACGACGGGCCGGTCAAGGCCGCGCTCCTCGGCGATGGCCGCCTCGACCCAGTCGACGAAGCCGCCGAGCGTCGCCCGGTCGGCACCGGCGGCGAACTGCGCGGCGACGTCGGCGAAGGCGTCGAGGTGAGCCCGCGCCGCGCCGGCGCTCCAGCCGGGGCGGGCGAGGACCTCGACGTCGACGCCGAGGACCCGCTCGGCCTCGACGACGAGATCGGGCAGGGGCTGTCCAGCGGCGAGGCGCAGCCGGCCGACCCCGGCGGCGAGGGCCCGCAGCCGCGACAGGCCGCGGGCGCTGATGTGCTCGCCCCCCGGTCCCCGCCACTGCTCGTCGGGCAGGTCGTCGAGCGCGTCGACGATCGTCAGCTCGTCGCGAGAGTCCGGGGCGAGGTCCTGGCCGACCCCGCGCTGGGGCGGACGCCCGCTCGCCCGCGCGTACGCGGCGAGGGCGGCGATGTCCGCTGCGCCGAGCCGGCAGACGGGCCCGGTGAGCAGCCGCATGAGCCGGTCGCCGCGGGCAGGGTCCTGCACGACGGTGAGGAGGGCGACGACGTCGGCGACCTCGGGGGTGAGCAGCAGACCGCCGAGGCCGACGACCTCGTGCGGGATGTCACGGGCCGCCAGGGCAGCCGTGATCGCGGTGAACTGCGAGCGCTTGCGGCACAGCACCGCGGCCGAGCGTCGTCCGTCGCCGCGTCGCTCCTGCACCCACCGTGCCACGAGGTCGGCCTCGGCGGCGGCGTCGCTCACGCGCGCCGCCCACACCTGGCCGCGGCCCGCCCCGGGCCGGGCGTCCAGGGGCAGCACCGGCACGGCGCTGCCCGCCCGCAGCGGCTCTGCCACGGCGTTGGCCGCCTCGAGCACCGCGTCGTCGTTGCGCCAGCTGCGCGACAGGTGGAGCACCGGCGCGCCGCCGAAGCGCTCGGGGAAGGTCGCGAGCGTCGTCGCGCTCGCCCCTCGCCAGGCGTAGATCGACTGGTGCGGGTCGCCGACCGCCGTCACCGGGCTCGGCGGGCGCCCCTGCGGGGCGAAGAGGCTCGTCATGAGCACGAGCTGCGCCTCGGAGGTGTCCTGGAACTCGTCGAGCAGCACGACGCGGTAGCGGCCCCGCTCCCCAGCACCGACGACCGGCACCTCCTGCGCCAGCCGGGCAGCGAGCGCCATCTGGTCGCTGAAGTCGAGCACCCCACGCTCGTGCTTGAGGTCGAGGTAGCGGCGCACGACGGGGAGCACGAGCGCCCGTCGGCGCAGGGCGGTCGCCTGGTCCCGGACGGCCTTGAGCCCCTTCGGCGCGGCGGCGTCGGCGGCGAGCCACCGGCCGGCGACCGTCTCGAGGTAGGCCTGCGCCTCCTCGGGCGCCCTCAGGTGCTCGGCGAGCTCGCCGGACAGCGCGAGCACCATCGAGGTGACCGTCGACTCGACCCAGTCGAGCTCCTCCATCGGGCCGTCGTAGGACAGGACGGCCTCGTGCGCGAGCTGCCACGACGCCGCCTCGGTGAGCAGCCGCGCGTCGCGCTCGCGTCCCAGCAGCGGCCCGTGCTCGCGCACGAGCGCGCCCGCGTACGAGTGGTAGGTCGTCACGGTGGGCGCCCCGGGCAGCACGAGCGCGCCGGCGTCGTCGCGCTCGGGCGGCGACCACAGCCCCGAGTCGGCGAGCGCCGCGAGCCGGGCACCCACCCGGTCGGCGAGCTCGCCCGCGGCCTTGCGGGTGAAGGTGAGCCCGAGGACCTCCTCGGGGCGCACGAGGTCGTTGGCGACGAGCCAGACGACGCGCGCGGTCATCGTCTCGGTCTTGCCCGACCCAGCCCCGGCGACGACGAGCTGGGGCTGCAGCGGGGCCTCGACGATCGCGGCCTGCTCCGGCGTCGGGGCATGCTCCTGCCCCAGGGCACGGCTGACGTCGAGCGCCGAGTAGCGCGGTCCGTCGGCGACCGCGGTCGTGCTCGCCCGACCGGCCGGGGGCAGGTCGGCGAGGTCGTCGAAGAGGCTCGGCTGGTCGCTCATCGCAGGGTCCCCCCTTCGTGATGGGTCGGGCAGGAGGTGCGCACGGGGCACCGCGAGCACATCGCCTCCTCGGGGCGGGCGACCATGTGCGCCGCGGACATGCCGTCGGCGGCCGCCGCGACCGCGTCGTGCGCCCACCGCGGGTCGTCGGCGTCGCGCAGGGGCACCTGCGCCTGGACGAAGGTGCGCGACGTCGCCGCCCGCCCGAGCTGCACGAGCACCGCGCCGGCGCTGCTCGAGCCGTGCTCGCCGAAGCCGCCCTCCTCGACGGCGACCTGGTACGCGCCGAGCTGGCGGTGCTCGGCGAGCTCGTCGCCCGTGGGCTTGGTCGAGCCGGTCTTGAGGTCGACGACCCGCAGCGCCCCGTCGGCGTCACGACGCTCGAGCCGGTCGACCCTGCCGCCGATGCGGGCCCGGCCGACGGTAGCGGCGAAGGGGATCTCGACCCCCGCGAGCGACCACCCCTCGGTGCGGGCGCGCACGTAGTAGTCCGCGAGCCACCGGCCCATGACCTGGGCACGGCGCAGGTGCTGCTCGCCGACCCAGCCCGGGGGCTGCCCGAGCTGGGGCCAGCGCCGCTCGATCTCGGCGGCGATGCTCGCGTGGTCGGCGTCGGGCAGGTCCTCGGCGACGGCGTGGACGAGGGTGCCGATGTCGGCGGAGACGTGACTGGCTCCCCCGCCGCCCGAGCTCGTGAGCAACCAGCGCAGACCGCACGTGTCGAAGGCCTCGACCTGCGAGGGCGAGACCCGGACGAGCTCGTCGGGACCGCGCAGCGGGCGCTCGTCGCTGCGGTCGCGCAGCGCCCACCACTGGTCGGGGTCGGCGCCGCGCACGCCGACCTCGCGCAGGTGCGCCAGCCGGGTCGCCGCGAGGTGCGCCCGCTCGGGCTCGGCGAGCTCCTGGCGCAGCCGGGCGACGACACCGACGAGGTCGAGCGGCATCGGCGCCTCGTGCGTCTCGCGCCGACCGACCCCCGCCGGCAGCGGGTCGACGACGGAGAGGAAGGGCGAGGGCTGCTCGTCCTCGGAGGACACGGCGGTGAGCAGCACGTGCTCGCTCGCCCGGGTGATCGCGACGTGGAGCATCCGTGTCTCGTCGTAGCGGACCTGCGCGCGAGCCGCCTCGGCACGGTCGTCGGCGCCCGGGTCGCCCGGTCCCGAGCCGACCGCGGCACGACCGGTGACGACGTCGACGAGCTCGGTCGAGCCCAGCAGCGACCCGCGCAGGCGCAGGTCGGGCCACACGCCCTCCTGCACCCCGGCGACGACGACCCGTCGCCACTGCCGGCCCGCGGCGGCGGCCGGCGTGACGATGGCGACGGCCCCGGTGTCGGGGCTGCGGTCGGCCAGGGAGTCCGCGGCGACCTCCTCCTGGGCGACGGAGAGCAGGAAGGACTCGGGTCCGCTGCCGGGGCGGGCGTCCTCGAGGGCCGCCGCAGCCGAGAAGAGCGCGACGACGGCGTCGAGGGCCTCGTCGGCCCGGGCTCCCCCGGCACCGCCCGCGAGCGCCCGCTCGCGCCAGAGGTCCGCGACCCCGAAGGCCTCCCAGACGGCCCAGAGCACCCCTTCGCCGCTCACGCCCTGCGCCCACCGGCCGTCCTCGACGACGGCCGCCGCCCGGGCCGCGGCGACGACCCGCGCGAGCCGGGCCAGCGGCGCGACGTCGGGACGCTCGAGGAGCAGGTGGTCGACCCAGGCGGGGTCGACGGTGCCGTGCTGGAGCAGCTCGTCGCTGGAGCGCCCGCCCTCGTCGGCGAGCTCGGCCGCGCGGAGCGCGCGACGCAGCCGGCGCACGGCGACGGTGTCGGCCCCGAGCAACGGCGAGGTGAGCAGCGCGAGGACCTCCTCGACGTCGGGCAGCTCGCGGTGCCCGCGCTGGAGGTCGACGACGAGACGCAGGAGGAGCAGCAGCGGGGCGACGCTCGGCTGGTCTCGAAGGGGGACGTCTGCCGAGGCCGAGGTGACGGGCACGCCCCGGGCGGCGAGCACCCGGCGCAGCGTCGACTGCCGCCCCGCCCCGCGCACGACGACCGCGAGCTCGTCCCACGGGACGCCGTCGACGAGGTGGGCCCGGCGCAGGGCGTGCGCGACGTAGCCGGCCTCCTGAGCCTGCGAGCGCAGCACCCGCACGGTGCACGCGCCGTCGTCGTGAGCCGCGCTCGCGCCGCGCTGCGCACCACCTCCGAGCGCCCCGATCCGGGCGACGACGCGGGCGTCGGCCTCGGCCACCGCGGCGGGCACCCGGTAGCCGGTGCGCAGGACCACCCGCTCGACGCGGCGCCCTGCCCAGTCGCCGAGGAAGAGCGCGGGATCGGCACCGCGGAAGCCCTGGACGCTCGCGTCGGGGTCGCCGAGGAGCACGAGGGGCACCCCCGAGGCGGCGAAGACCCGCAGCAGCCGGGCTGCCGGGGCGGTGAGCTCGTGCGCGTCGTCGACGACGACGCAGCCGACGGAGCGCAGCGCGCGCACCCGGGCCTCGGCGTCGCCCTCGAGCAGCTCGGCCGCGGCGGTGAGCACCCACGCGGGGTCGTAGGCGCCGGGTGTCGCGAGCGCACCGACCTGCTCGTACTCCTCGAAGACCTCGGCCGCCGCGACCCACTCCGGGCGCCCGTGACGCGCCCCGAGGTCGCGCAGGTCGTCGGCGGTCAGCCCGTGCTCGACCGCCCGCATGAGCAGGTCGCGCAGCTCGTCACGCATCGCCCGGGTGGGCAGGGCCTCGTGGAGGCGCTGCGGCCAGCGCGGACCGGTACCGGTCTCCGCGTGGCCGGCGAGCAGGTCCGAGAGCACGAGGTCCTGCTGGGCGCCGGAGACCAGGCGTGGCGGCGGCAGCCCGTCGACCGCTGCCTGCGCGCGGAGCACGGCGAAGCCCAGGCTCTGCACCGTGCGGGCGAGCGGGACCGCGGCCGCGCCTGTGAGCCCCGAGGTCACCGCGTCACGCAGGTCGGCGGCCGAGCGACGGGTGGCGCCGACGAGGACGACCTCGTCGGGCCGGCACTCCCCCGTGCGCACGCGGTCCAGCGCGCACTCGACCGCGACGGCCGTGCGACCGGTGCCTGGCCCGCCGAGCACGACGAGCACCTCGGCCCGCGCGTCGACCGCCGCGGCCTGGTCGTCGTCGAGACGCTCCCGGCCGAGCCGGCGCACCCCGCCGACCCGAGGGCTCAGGTGACGCGCGAGGGCGACCGAGGTCGCCCCCTTCGCCCCCGGTCCGCTCGTCTGCGTCGTCGTCATGCACCCATCCCATCACCCGTGCCCGACAGCCCGCCGACGCCCGCCGCGGGGGCTACCCGTGGGTACGATGAGGAGTACGGCTCAGACGCGGGAGGACCCCATGACCAGCACGCCCCACCGGGTGCAGCGGCTGCCGCGCGCGCAGCGCCGAGCCCAGCTCCTGCAGGCCGCCCAGACCGTCTTCGTGCGCAAGGGCTACCACGCCGCCGCGATGGAGGACATCGCCGACGAGGCGGGGGTCTCCAAGCCCGTCCTCTACCAGCACTTCCCCGGCAAGCTCGAGCTCTACCTCGCGCTCCTGGAGAGCGAGTGCGACCGCCTCGAGAGCCTCGTCCTCGAGGCCCTCGACAGCACCGACGACCACAAGGAGCGGGTCTACGCGACGATCGCGGCCTTCTTCGAGTTCGTCGGCGACGAGGGCGAGGCCTTCCGCCTCGTCTTCGAGTCCGACCTCACCGGCGACTCGCGGGTGCGTCATCGCATCGACGCGCTCGAGGCACAGCTCGGCGACGCGATCAGCCACCGCATCGCGCAGGACACCGGTCTGCCCAAGAGCTTCTCCGACCTGCTGGGCGTGACCCTGGCGGGCATGTCGCAGGTCTCCGCCCGGGCGTGGCTCGCGCACAGCGCGACGATCCCGCAGGCCGACGCGGCCCTGGCCGCCGGCCACCTCGCGTGGCGCGGTCTCAGCTCCTACCCGAGCCAGGCGACGCTGCGCGGCGCCGCGGGCACCGAGGCGGGCGAAGGGGGAGCCGCGGGCGGCGGTGACGGCGGCGCCTGACAAGATCGGCTCGTACACCGCACCTGCGAAGAAGGGACCCTCCGTGGAGGTCAAGATCGGCATCCAGAACGTCGCCCGCGAGATCGTCATCGACGCCACGGGCAGCGAGGACCAGATCGTCGCCGCCGTCGAGGCGGCGCTGGGCGGGCAGGCCCTCGACCTGCGTGACGAGCGCGGTCGCCGCGTCGTCGTGCCCGCCGGCGCCCTCGGCTACGTCGACCTCGGCGAGCCCTCGCGCGGCCGAGTGGGCTTCGGCGCCTCCTGACGTCGTCCGCCCAGGTCAGCAGCCTGGCTGACGTCACGGGGCGGCGTCCAGCGGTCTCTCAGGATCCCTGGACGCCGTCCCCGATTTCGTGCCTCAGGTGTCCTAGCATCGAGCGCATGGCCGGGTCTCCGGCCAGTCACCCCCCGGCGCACCCTGCCGGGATCTTGAAAGGAAGGCTCCCATGCTCTGGACCATCATCGTGGCCATCATCGTCGGCGCCATCATCGGTGCCCTCGCACGTCTCGTGCTGCCGGGCCGTCAGTCGATCTCGATGGTCGTCACGATCATCCTCGGCATCCTCGGGTCGCTCATCGGCTCCTGGATCTACGCCTCCCTCGGTGGCGGCGAGACCAACGGCATCGACTGGATCGCCAACGCCATCGGCGTCGTCTGCGCCGCGGCTCTCATCGTCATCTACGGCATGGTCACCGGACGCAAGCAGGTCTGAGCGTCACGAACCTTCGCGAAGGCCCCCGGCTCCCGCCGGGGGCCTTCGTCGTGCCAGGGCTAGGCCGAGAGGCCGAGACGCGCCATGCGCTGCTGGTGGGCGTCGGTGAGCCGCTGCATGATCGCGCCCATCTCGCCGAGGTCGGCACCGGGCCGCGAGTGGCTCTGGCCGAGGATGAGCTCGACGAGCGCCTCGCGGTGCGCCGCGACGAGCTGGCCCTGCGAGAGCGCCTCACCCATGAGCCGGCGCCCCCACAGCGCGAGCGGCCCGGCGAGGTGGCGGTCGGCCCGGATCTGGGCCCGCACCTCCTCGACGATGACGTCGGTGCGCCCGTCGTCGGCCGAGGCCGCGGCGATGATCGCCCGCGACTCGTCGTCGACGAAGACGGAGATCTCGCGGAAGAAGTCGTCGGCGATCCCGTCGCCGATGTAGGCCTTGACGAGCGCCTCGGCGAGGTTGCGCGGCGCGGTGCGCGCGTGGAAGGAGTCGAAGGCCTCGACGAAGGGGGACATCGCGGCGACGGGGTCGGCGCCGAGGGCGCGGATGTGCCCGACGAGCAGCTCGTGGCTGTGGAACTCGCCGACCGCCATCCCGGCGACCGCGGTCTTGAGGCGCAGGTCGTCGGTGAGCTCGCTGTCGGCCGCCATCCGGGTGAAGCCCGACATCGTGCCGTAGGCGATCGCACCGAGGAGGTCGACCACCCCTTCGCGCTCTCGCTCGCCGAGGTGCGCTCCGGCGCTCGCGGCGCTCGTCGAGGGGCTGTCGCTCATGAGACTTCAGCGTAGTCGTCGTCTCGGGGGCAGGCGGCTACCATGGGAGGGACCACGGTGCCCGGTCGGCACGCATCTTCTCGCCGGTCCGCGACGGACCGGCAGGCGGCGCCCAGCACGACGCCCCGCCCGCAGACCTCCGATCGGCCCGCCACGACGGCGTGACCCCACGTGCCCGCCGCTGATCGAGAGACCTCTGCACACCACATGAGCGACATCACCGAGCAGACCCCTGCCGCGACCGAGCCCGAGACCCTCCCCACCGTGGAGGAGACGGTCGAGCCGGTGGCGCAGGACGCCCCGCAGCCCACCTTCGCCGACTTCGGCGTCCACCCCGACATCGTCGCGAGCCTCGCCGACGGCGGGATCATCCACCCCTTCCCCATCCAGGCGATGACCCTGCCCGTGGCCCTCGGCGGCCACGACATCATCGGCCAGGCCAAGACGGGCACCGGCAAGACCCTCGGCTTCGGCGTCCCGATCCTCGACGGCATCGACACCGAGACCGACGACACCCGCCCCCAGGCCCTCGCCGTCGCCCCCACCCGTGAGCTCGCCGTCCAGGTCGCCAGCGACCTCGAGAAGGCCGGCAAGCGCCGCAGCATCAAGGTCCTCACCGTCTACGGCGGCCGGGCCTACGAGCCGCAGATCGAGGCGCTGCGCGAGGGCGTGCACGTCGTCGTCGGCACCCCGGGCCGGCTCATCGACCTCGCCCAGCAGAAGCACCTCGACCTCTCCGCCGCGCGCACCGTCGTGCTCGACGAGGCCGACGAGATGCTCGACCTCGGCTTCCTGCCCGACGTCGAGAAGATCATGGCGATGACCCCCGCGGGCCGCCACACGATGCTCTTCTCCGCGACGATGCCGGGCGCGATCGTCGCGCTCGCGCGTCGCTACATGAACCAGCCGACCCACATCCGCGCGATGACGGAGGACGGCGAGGACCGTCAGACCGTCAAGGCGATCGAGCAGTTCGTCTACCGCGCCCACGCGATGGACAAGGTCGAGATGCTCGCCCGCGTCCTGCAGGCCAAGGACCGCGGTCTGACGATCATCTTCAGCCGCACCAAGCGCACCGCCGCGAAGGTCGCCGACGAGCTGACCGACCGTGGCTTCGCCGCGGCCTCGATCCACGGTGACCTCGGCCAGGGCGCCCGCGAGCAGGCGCTGCGCGCCTTCCGCAACGGCAAGGTCGACGTCCTCGTCGCGACCGACGTCGCCGCCCGCGGCATCGACGTCAGCAACGTCACCCACGTCGTCAACTACCAGTGCCCCGACGACGAGAAGACCTACGTCCACCGCATCGGTCGCACCGGTCGCGCCGGCAACACCGGCGTCGCGGTGACGCTCGTCGACTGGGACGACATGACGAAGTGGTCGGTCATCAACCGTCAGCTCGACCTCGGGATCCCCGAGCCCGTCGAGACCTACTCCTCCTCGCCGAACCTCTACGAGGACCTCGACATCCCGCAGGGCGCGAAGGGGCGTCTGCCCCGGGCCCAGCGCACCCGCGAGGGCCTGTCGGCCGAGGTCCTCGAGGACCTCGGCGAGACCGGCAAGTCCGGCGGTCGTCGCCCCCAGGGCGGTCGTGACGGCGGTCGCGGTCGCGACGGCGGGCGCGGCCGTGGCGAAGGGGGTCGTGGCGACGGTGGCCGTGGCGATGGCGGTCGTGGTCGTGGCTCCCGCGAGGGCGGGGAGCGCCGCGAGGGCGCCTCGGCGTCCGGTGAGGGCGCCCCGCGCCGCAACCGCAACCGTCGCCGCACCCGCGGCGGGCAGGACGGCCAGACGAGCACGGGCTCGGCCCCGGCCCAGGGCTGAGGACTGCCGCCGGTGCCCTCGGGCCCTCGCGCCCGACGGGCGCTCACCAGTGCTGCGCGACGCGGGTACCGCGTCGCGCAGCGGCTGCGTCCGCGGGCGAGCGCGTCCGACGGCCGCCCGGCCGCGTCGGTGTGCGCCGAGCTCGAGGCGCTGACGCAGGAGGGCCGCGGTGACGCCGCGGTCGCCCTCGTGCGCCGTGAGCTCGACGCGCTGGGCCGCGACGTCGTCTTCCTCGACCTCGCCCGCCGCGCCGCGTCGCGCGCCGGGGAGCCGACGCTCCAGCTCGAGGTCGTCCGCGCACAGCTCGCCGCGACCTCGCGGCTCGAGGCACCGGTCCGGGCGCGCCTCGAGCGCGCCCGCCGGCAGGTCGAGGGCCGGCTGCGCGAGACCGACCCGTCGTGGGCGCCGGGCGTGCCCGCCGAGGTCTTCAGGAGCGCCGTCGAGCTGCTCGACCGCGCCCGCGCCGAGCGGGGCGAGGGTCTCCCCCTTCGCCCGGCTCACCTGCTGAAGATCGCGCTCCCCCAGCGCCAGTCCGGCTACTCCGTGCGCACCCGGTACAACCTCGCGGCCCAGGTCGAGGCCGGGCTTGACCCGGTGGCGGTCACCGCGCTCGACTTCGCCGCCGAGGACGACTCGCCGCAGGACGTCCACGGCGTGCCGCACCACCACCTCCGGCGCGCCGAGGTGCCGGTGCACGAGACCCACGACGAGCACCTCGACGCGTACGCCCGCGCGCTCGCGCCGGTCCTCGCCGGTCTCGCCCCCGACCTGCTGCACGTGCACTCCGGCGGCCGCGGGTACGAGGCCGCGCTCGTCGGCGGCGCCGTCGCCCAGGCCCTCGGTCTGCCGTGGGTCTACGAGGTGCGCGGCTTCTTCGAGGCGACGTGGAGCCCGGACCCCGAGCACGCCGAGGGGGCCGAGACCTACCGGCGCCGGCGCGCGGCCGACACCCGCGCGATGCTCGCCGCCGATGCCGTCGTCACCCTCTCGGAGTCGATGCGCAGCGACATCGTCGGTCGTGGGGTGCCGGCCGAGCGGGTGCACGTCGTGCCCAACGGCGTCGACGCGCAGGCCTTCTCGCCGCGCGAGCGGCGCCCCGAGCTCGTGCAGCGCTACGGGCTCGAGGGCCGCTTCGTCTTCGGCTACGTCTCCAACCTCGACCACTACCGCGAGGCGCAGGAGCTGCTCGTCGACGCCGCGATGGCGCTGCGGGCGAAGGGGGTCGACGCCACCGCGCTCGTCGTCGGCGACGGGCAGCGAAGGGCCGAGGTCGAGGCGCACGCCGCGGCCGTCGGCGCGGGCGACGCCGTCGTCTTCACCGGGCGGGTCCCGCACGACGAGGTCCTCGACCACTACGCGCTCATGGACGTCTTCGTCGTCCCGCGCGTCGACGAGCAGGCCGCCCGGCTCGTCACCCCGCTCAAGCCCTTCGAGGCGATGGCGGCGGGTCTGCCCGTCGTCGTCTCCGCCCTGCCCGCGCTCACGGAGATCACCGGGGCGGGTGCGCGCGGCGAGTCCTTCCCCGCCGGCGACGGCACCGCGCTCGCCGACGTCCTCGCCCGGCTGCACGCCGACCCCGCGCGGCGGGCCGAGCTCGCCGCAGCCGGTCGCGAGTGGGTGAGCACGCAGCGCTCGTGGAGCGCCAACGGCCCCCGCTACCAGGCCGTCTACGACGCCGTCCTGCGCGACCGCTGACCCCGCCGCTCCCCCTTCGCCCCGGGCTACGAAACCCTGCTGGCTGCCCTTCGACGAGCCGGGACCCTTTCGAAAGGGTCCTGACTGATCAAGAGGCAGCCAGCAGGGTCTTGTACGTCAGGGGGTCTTGTCGAACACCGGGTCGCAGTCGACGTCCTTCGCCGAACCGACGTAGGCGCACACCGTGTGCCGCAGCTCGAAGGTCTGGACGTGCTCTTCGCCGTCGACCTCGTACGTCACGTGCATGGCCCGCAGCCGCGACGGCCCCGCCCGATCCACCGTGAGGCCGAGGACCGGGGTCCACCCGACCTCACCTCGGGGCAACGGGCCGGCGGGCAGGCCCGAGTGGTAGTGCTCACGAGTCCCCTTGATCTCCTCGAAGAAGGACTCGGGCGGGAAGTCGGTCGTCACCATCCCTCGCATCGGGCTGCGGGTGTCGATCCACCCGACCCCGAGCAAGGTCATGCTCTCGTCGGCATCCACGGTCACGTCGGTCACGGTGACGGGTCCCCGGTCGGGGTCGGCGACGAGGTCACTCAGGGACCAGGACATCGGGACACCTGCCTCGGCGGTGACCGAGACCCAGTTCTCGCTGTCACCGGACCCCATCGACAGGGCGTCGGCGGGCCCCTCACGCCACTGCGCGGTGGCCCACCAGCCCAGACCGGCGACGAGCACGAGGGCGACGACGGCCAGGGCCGCGACGACGGGACGCTTCATGCCCGGACGCTAGCGGCGCGAGAGACCCGTCGCAGCCCGTCGGCGCAGACGCGCCGTCAGACGTCGACGTGCTCGCGCGGGTCGCCGTAGAAGGCGACGCGCCCCGAGGCGTTCATGAAGCGCGCGTCCTCGATCGTCCACGTGTGCGCGTGCCGGTCGGTCCCCCGGATCGACACGTAGCCGAAGCGGTCCGAGGAGTACGTGCGCATCCCCGCCGCCTGCACCCGGTCGAGCAGGTCGGTGTCGACGGCCCGCGGCAGGTCGGAGAAGCGCAGCCGCCGCATGACCTCGCCCTCGACGAGGATCGAACCGCCCTGGACGAGCCGTGTGTACCGGTGCTCGTCCTTGGGGAAGCGCAGGACGACCGCGCCGCTGCTGCGCAGCCACGTGTAGTGGCACCACTTGCCGACGACCTGCGCGCCGGAGACGGCGAAGGCGTCGACGAGGTCGGTGAGGTAGTACCGCCCGTAGTAGTTGTCGTCGTCGACCTTCGCGACGTAGCGCCCGTCCGCGGCGTCGACGCCGAGGTTGAGGCAGGCCCCGAGCGTGAGGTCGGAGCGGGCCTGGCGCACGACGACGTCCTCGATCCCGCGGTCGCGCATCATCGCCTCGACCTCGGCGGGACGGTCGTCGAGACCGTGGAGCACGAGGACGAGCTGGACGTTGCCGTGCTGAGTCTCCACCTGCCGGGCGATGTTGTCGGCGACGGTCGTCAGCTCGTGCGACCTGTTCGTCGACACGACGGCGCTCACCCCGCGGTCGCCGCACACACCGAGCGGGGTGCGCCGGGGCGGGTCGACGAGACCGGCGAGCCGGGAGATCGAGCTCACCCGGTCGGCGAAGGTGTGCCCGGCGCGGGCTGCGCGACCGGCGACGAGACCGGCCCGGTCGACGAGCTCGTCCTGCCACAGCGCGGCGACGACCTGCTGACGCATCGCGTCGTCGCCCTCGGCGACCGCGACCCCTTCGGCGATGTCGGCGGGCAGCCGGTCGGCGGCCTCGGGGGTGGCGAGGACGGGCGTGCCGGAGGCTGCGGCCTCGACGACCTGCCACCCCACCTTCGGCCGGTCGGCGACGACGGCGAGCGACCGGTAGTGGGCGAGCATCGGCCGGTCGCCGTCGGGCGCGGAGGCCGAGCCCTGGGCGCCGAGGACGTCGAGACGGGTCGGCTGCGCCGGCGCGAGCCGCGCCACGTCGTAGCCGGGGTCCCCGGTGATCGCGACGGCCTGCTCGCGCCGGCGGGCGGGCCCGGTGCGGGCGGGCGAGTGGACGAAGGGGTCGGCAGCCGGCCCGAGATGGGTGACCTCGCCGCCGAGCTCGGCGGCGTAGGCGGCGACGGCCTCGGCGTCGTCGACGGCCACCCGCAGCCGCGGGTCCGCCTCTCGAAGTCGCTGCAGCGCACGGGCGCCCGCCATCTCGACCTGGCTGCCCGTCACCCAGGCCACGACGGGGATCCCGCAGCCGTGGGCGGCGGCGGCGAGCCGGACCTGGTCCTCGAGCGGCGCCTGCGCCGCGACCTCGCTGCTCGCGTCGACCTCGAGGAGCACGACGTCAGCCCCGACGACCTCGTCCTGCAGCCGCAGCAGGGGCGCGAGCCCGCGACGGACCCGCTCCCCGGCGTGGACGACGGCCCGCGGTGCGCTGGCGCGCGGTGCCGGCACCTCCTCGTCAAGGGGCGCCGCGACGAGCGCGTGCCGGGCGCGGGCCGCGCGGGCCGCGCGCTGGTCGGCCGTCGCGTCACCGACGAGGCGTCGTGCCCGCTGCACGGGTCGCCGCAGGCTCGTCGACAGGTCCTTGGCCATCATGCTCCTCGCACGCGTGAGTGCCGCCCGGTCCCGGGCAGGCGGTGGTCACAGGATGTCAGGTGCCCTGGCGCACCTGGACCGCGACCTCGTCGCGGGCGGCGGCGGCCGGCACCCACCGCGGGGCGGGCACCCCCCACGTCGCGAGCTCGTCCTCGACGGCGGCCCGGGTCCACGCCAGGGTCACCCGGTGCGTGTGCGCGCCGTCGGGCTCGCCGACGAGCACCGCCCCGGCGCTGACGAGCGGTGCCGGGCGTCCCGCGACGGCGACCTCGGGCGTGCGCACCCACACGACGACGGCCTCGACGGCCTCCTCGGGGTGCACCTGCGTGATCGTCCCGGCATCGACGAGACGCCGCACCGCGGCCTGCAGGCCCTTGCGGTACAGGCGCATCCGCGCGGGGTTCTCCCGGTGCAGGAGCGCGACGCGCAGACCGCCGGCGGCGAGGGCCTCGAGATCAGCGGCGAGCGATGCCGGGTCGACCATCGTGTCGGCCGCGTCGTCGACGACGAGGACGTCGACGCGTGGGTGCGGTGCGTCGCTCGTCCACGCGCGCGGGGCGGCGAAGGGGGCCCGCTCGCCCAGGGTGACGGGCTCCCCCTTCGGCAGGGTGCGGTGCCACGCCTTGTACGCGGAGCGGTAGGCCAGGCGGCCGCCGACGCCCCACCCGACGCCGAAGTCGGCGCGCGACAGCGACCCGGGCCGCAGCCGCGTGAGCTGCAGCGCCGGCTCGACCGTCGGTGGCTCGACCCCGGTGACCGCGACGACCCGCGCGTCGTACTCGCTGTCCGCGCTCTTGCGGACCTCGTCGAAGGGGCCGACGAGGGTCAGGGTCGAGCGGCGCAGCATCGGGCCGGCGGCGTTGTGCCGCACGGCGGGGTAGCCGGGCCAGGCGAGGTGGAGCCGGTCGTCGCCGCGCAGGGCGAGCGAGCGGGTCATCGGCAGGTCGGGGTCGGCGAGGAGCGGCAGCAGCGCGCGCTCGACCCGCTCGGGGTGGATCCAGTCGTCGGCGTCGAGGAAGGCGACGTACTCCCCCGTCGACGCCGCGACGCCCTCGTTGCGTGCGCGGTAGGCGCCGCCGTTGCTCTCCCGCGTGACGACCCGGGCCCGCGGGTGCAGCGCCGCCGCCCGCGCGATCGTCTCGGCGTGCTCGGGGCCCGAGGCGTCGTCGACGACGACGACCTCGACCTGCGGCCAGGTCTGGTCGAGCAGGGCGCGCATCGCCGTCGTCAGCCACGGACCGGGGCGGTAGGCGGTGACGACGACGCTGACGAGCGGCAGCACGGCGGGGTCGCCACCGGCCTCGCGGACCCGCGCGGGCAGACCCTCGCGCAGCACGGCGAGCTCGGCCGGGTCGGGACCGACCCGGTCCAGCACCGGCAGCTCCTCGAAGGCCGCGACCGCCCCTGCGCCGACGACGTCGGCGAGCTCGTCGTCGTCGAGCAGCCGCGGCACGAGCATCCCCGCCTCGCGCCACCGGCGGGTGACGCCGGACCACCAGGTCGCCTCGTCGCCCCCCAGGTCGGGGTGCGCGAGATCGGTCTCGAGGTCGGCCCGCTCGTCGTCGGAGAGGGTCGTGAGCAGGGCGAGCTCGCGGCGCAGCCGCTGCTCGCCCGGCCCGGCGACGACGAGCGGCCCCGGCTCGGCCGCGCCGCGCATCCCGCGCAGGAGCGCGTGGGCGTAGAGCAGCGCCTGGCGCCCGGTGAGCTGGTCGGCCGCGCCGTCGGCGACGAGCCGCGAGACGACGTCGACGCCTGCCCGGACGTCCTGCCCGTCGTCGCCGACGAGGAGCAGCTCGGCGTGCCCGGCGCGCCAGCTCGGCGACCCGGTGCGCTCGGCGAGGAGACCGGCGACGTCGCGCAGCAGCGCCCCCTTCGTCCGCAGACCCGTCGCGACGACGTCGTCGACACCGATCTGCTCACCCGCCCGGGCGTACGCGGCGAGCAGCGGGTCGACGTCGCCGAGGCGCGTCGGGCGCAGCCGTGCCCGCAGCGGCTGGAGCACCCGTCGTCGCGCGGCGGGGTCGCCGCTGACGACGGCTCGGACCCCTCCCGCGGCGAGGGTGCGGGCGCGCTGCAGGCTGGCCACGCTCAGGCGGGGTTGATGGTGGAGGTGTCGATGACCGCGCGGTAGCGCACGTCGCCGGCGACGACACGCTCGTAGGCGGCGTCGACCGCGGTCGTGTCCGTGGCGTCGACGTGCTCGACCGTGGCGGCGATGCCGTGCTCGGCGCAGAAGTCGAGCATCTCCTGGGTGTCGGGGATCCCGCCGATGTTCGACCCGGCGATCGCCTTGTTGCCGACGATGAGCGAGCCGGGCGCGACGACGAGGTCGCCCGGGGGCAGCCCGACGTTGACGAGCGCGCCCTGGGGACGCAGCAGGCGCACGTAGTCCTTCATGTCGAGATCGGCGCTGACGGTGTTGATGATGAGGTCGAAGGAGCCCTTGGCCGCGCGGAGCGCACCCTCGTCCTTCGTCGCGATGTGCGTGCTCGCCCCGAGGTCCTTCGCGTCCTGCGCCTTGGCGTCCGAGCGGCTGATCGTCGTCACCTCGGCACCCATCGCCGCGGCGATCTTCACCGCCATGTGGCCCAGGCCGCCGACGCCGACGACGGCGACCCGACGACCCGGCCCGGCCCCCCAGCGCTTGAGCGGGACGTAGGTGGTGATCCCGGCGCACAGCAGCGGGGCGGCGACGTCGAGCTCGATCGCGTCGGGGACCCGCACGACCATGCTCTCGCTGACGACGACCTGCTGGGCGTAGCCGCCCTGAGTGATCTCGCCGTGGTAGTCCTTCGCGTTGTACGTGCCGACGGCACCGCGCTCGCAGAACTGCTCGTCGCCGTTCTTGCACTGCTCGCACTCGTGGCAGGCGTCGACGAGGCACCCGACACCCACGCGGTCGCCGACCGTGTACCGGGTGACGGCGGCACCGACCGCCGCGACGGTGCCGGCGATCTCGTGGCCGGGGGTCATCGGGTAATGCGCGGGGCCCCACTCGTCCCGCACGGTGTGGATGTCGGAGTGGCAGATGCCGGCCCACGCGATGTCGATGAGGACGTCGTCTTCACGCAGCGCGCGACGCGGCAGACGCACCGCCTCGAAGGGGGCCCCGGCGGACGGGGTGGACAGCGCCGCCGTCTCGAAGGGGGTGCTGCCGTCGCGCTGGTCGGTGGTGGCCGAGCTGCTCACATGTGCCTCCTGGTCTCGCTCGCGGGGAGGGCTCCCCGCATCACGTCATCGTGACACGGCGCGGGCTGTGCCAGGGTGTGCGGGGTGAGCAGGTGGGGACGGGCAGCAGCGGTCGTGGCGCTCTCGACGGGAGCGCTCGGGCTCTCGGGGTGCGGCGACAGCGCTCCCGAGCGCGCGGCCCAGCTCAAGAGCGACCTCCAGGGGGTCCAGGGGGTCGCCTCGGTGGAGACGTCGACACCGAGCACCGGCCTCAGTCGCGCCGTCGAGGCGGAGGTGACCCTGTCCGGCGATCTCGACCGCGCCGCCTACGAGCGGGTCGCGCAGGCCTACCAGGACTTCCGCGACGGCGACAGCAAGGGGATCTTCGGCAGCGAGGCCCAGGTGAGCGTCATCAGCGGCGAGGACAGCGCCCAGGTGCCCCGCGAGGCGGACGACCTGCCCCGCGCCGCCGGCTACGTCGAGCGGCTGTCGGGCGAAGGGGACCCGGTCACCGGCTTCGAGCTGCTGTGGTCGACGCGGCCCCGGATGAGCGTCATGACCGACGACCCGATGGCGACGATGCGCTCGCTGGCCACCGGCGACCGGGCCCTGCAGGGCGGCGGCGACCACCCGGTGCGCCTCACGACGACGACCAGCGGCACCGACGGCGACCTCGATCTCGAGGTCGAGCTCGGCACCCCGGGCATCGGCGGCCTGCTCGACGAGGTCGAGCAGGCTCGGGGCGCCCTGGAGAGCAGCGACCTCAGCCCCGTGCTCCGGCTGCGCGACGACGCGCTGACCGTCGAGATCGGTGGGGGCGGCACCTCCGGCGTGGTCACGCCGCAGCGGGTGCTCGACACGCATGACGACGTCGCGCGGGCGGTCTGCCCCGACGTCACGCTGACGACCGCGAGCGGCGCCTCCCGGATCTTCGGCTGCGTGGACACCCAGCCCATGCACACCGCGCTCGACGGGCTCGGCGACGTGGAGCCGACCAGCCTGCGCAACCGGGACCGCGACCGCGGCCGGCTCACCATCGCGCTGGGCTCGCCGGACGACCTCGCGAGCGCGGCCACCGCCGACCTCGGCGACGGCGACGTCGTGCTGTCCTCGGGCACCGGCACCAACGGCACCGTGAGCGTCGGGGGCACGGCGTCGCAGCGCTCCAGGCTCGCGCCGCTCGCCCTCGCCGCGCACGCCCCCGGTCTGCACGTCACGGCCGGCAGCGCGTCGGAGCACGACGGCGTCGACCTCGCGATCCGCGGGCGCCTGGGCGACCCGCAGACCACCTTCCGCGCGATGCGCGACGCCGGGTGGGAGGGGGACGTCGTCCTGGGCTACCGGTCCTTCGGCCGCGACCGCTCCGAGCTGCGCTGGCGCAGCAGCGCGACCGGCCCGGCCGTCGACATCGGCCCGCTCGACGGCGACGCCGACGGCAAGCGGATCTCCGACCAGTCCCAGCGCGTCATCGACGCCTGGGACGCCAGCGCCGGCTGACGCCATCCCGCCCGAGATCCTGGCACCCGCGCTGGTTGCAACCCGAGCGCGTGCCGGCTTCTCGAGAGGAAGACCCGAGATGATGGCACCCGCGCTGGTTGCAACCCGGGCGCGTGCCGGCTTCTCGAGGGGGTCTAGAGGCGGGGCAGGAGCGACGCGGCGACGTCGCGGTAGGCCTGGGCGCCCTTGCTCGTGCGGGCCGTGTCGAGGACCGAGCGACCGATGGCGGGGGCCTCGGCGAAGCGCACGGTGCGCGGGATCGGCGGGCTGAGCACGGGCAGGCCGTAGCGCTCCCCGAGGTCGGCGAGCACCTCGCGGGCGTGGTTGGACCGGCCGTCGTACATCGTCGGCAGGATGCCGATGACCTCGAGCTTCTTGTTGAGCAGGCGGCGCACGTCGCGCACCGTGTCGAGCAGCTGGCCCACCCCGCGGTGGCTGAGCATCTCGGCCTGCATCGGGATGATGAGCCCGGTGCTCGCGGTGAGCGCGGCGAGGGTGAGCACGCCCAGGCTCGGGCTGCAGTCGAGCAGGACGACGTCGTAGTCGGCGCGCACCTCGTCGATGACGGAGGAGAGGACGAACTCACGGCCGGGCTTGGTGAGCAGCTGCGCCTCGGCCCCGGCGAGGTCGATCGAGGCGGGCAGCAGGTCGATGCCCTCGCCGGCCTCGACGAGCGCGTCACCGATCTCGGCCTGGCCGAGGACGACCTCGTGGGTCGAGAGCTCGACGACGTCGGGGTCGATGCCGAGGCTGAAGGTCAGGCTCGCCTGGGGGTCGAGGTCGATCAGCAGCACCCGCTTGCCGTGCTCGGCGAAGGCTGCGGCGAGGGAGGCGACGGTGGTGGTCTTCGCGACGCCGCCCTTCTGGTTGGCGACAGCGATGATCGCGGCCTTCTTCTTGCGTGGCACGGGCTTCCTCCGGGTGCGGGCTCGGTCGGGGGACCGCGGCCATCGTCTCAGGCCGGGGTGCCGATCGGGGTCAGGCCCGCAGGACCGCGACGGGGCTGCTGGCGAGAGCCTCGACACGTGCGAGCGACTCGGCAGAGGTCGTGTGCTCGGCGAGCCGGTTGGGCTTGCCGTCGCCGTGGAAGTCGCTGCTGCCCGTCGGGACGAGGTCGAGCTCGGCGGCGAGGTCGGCGGCCAGGGCCCGCCCGGCGTCGTCGTGGTCGCGGTGCATGACCTCGATGCCGCTCAGCCCGCCGGCGGCGAGCTCGCGGACGTCGTCGGCCCCGATGACGCTGCCGCGGGTGATCGAGAAGGGGTGGGCGAGCACGGGCACCCCGCCCGCCTCGCGCACGAGCCGCACCGCGTCGGCGGTCTCGAGGGAGAAGTGGCGCACGTAGTACGGGCTGCCGTTGTAGAGCCAGCGCCCGAAGGCCGCGCTGCGGTCGGGCACGACCCCCTTCGCCACGAGGACGTCGGCGATGTGCGGGCGGCCGGGCGTCGTGCCCGGCACGAGGAGGGCGTCGACCTCGGGCCAGCTGATGTCGATGCCGTCGGCGGCCATGAGCTCGACCATCTCGCGCAGCCGCGGCAGCCGGTCGTCGACGACCCGCTCCATCGCGGCCCGCAGCTCGGGGTGGTCGCGGTCGAAGAGGTAGGCGAGCAGGTGCACGCTGCGACCGCCGTGCTTCGTCGACAGCTCGGCGCCGCGGACGAGTCCCACGCCGTGCTGCGCGGCCGCGTCGGCCGCCTCGTCCCACCCGGCCGTCGTGTCGTGGTCGGTGAGGGCGATGACGTCGAGCCCGCCCTCGGCGGCCTGGGCGACGAGCGACGTCGGGGAGTCCGTGCCGTCGCTGACCAGGCTGTGGGTGTGCAGGTCGATCACGGCGCCAGCCTACGGGCTGGCCCCGACAGCGAGGTCAGCTGAAGACGACCGTCCGCTCGCCGTGGAGCAGGACCCGCGACTCGGCGTGCCAGCCGACGGCACGGGCGAGGACCCGCGCCTCGACGTCGCGCCCGGCGGTGACGAGCGCGTCCGGCGCGAGGCGGTGGTCGACCCGTGCGACGTCCTGCTCGATGATCGGCCCCTCGTCGAGCTCGGGGGTGACGTAGTGCGCCGTCGCGCCGATGAGCTTGACCCCGCGCCGGTGCGCCTGGTGGTAGGGCTTGGCGCCCTTGAAGGACGGCAGGAAGGAGTGGTGGATGTTGATGACCTGTCCGGCCATCCGCCGCGCCAGCCCGTCCGAGAGCACCTGCATGTAGCGGGCGAGCACGACGAGCTCGACGTCGTGCTCGTCGACGATCTCGAGCAGCCGCGCCTCGGCCTCGGGCTTGGTCTGCGCGGTCACCGGCACGTGGTGGAAGGGGATGCCGTAGCTCGCGGCCAGCCCCTCGAGGTCGCGGTGGTTGGAGACGATGGCGGGGATCTCGACCTGCAGCGACCCGGTGCTCTGGCGGAAGAGCAGGTCGTTGAGGCAGTGGCCGAAGCGGCTCACCATGACGAGGGTGCGCAGCGGCCGACGGGCGTCGTGCATCTGCCACGTCATCGCGTGGCGCTCGGCGACCTGCGCGAAGTCCTCGCGCAGCTGCTCCAGGCCCACTCCCCCTTCGTCCGCGAAGTCGACGCGCATGAAGAAGTCACCGGTGAGGGTGTCGCCGTACTGCTGGCTCTCGGTGATGTTGCCACCGCGCTCGAAGACGAACCCGGAGACGGCGGCGACGAGACCGGGCCGGTCGGCGCAGGCCAGGGCGAGGACGACATCGGTCGTCGGGGCGGGCGAAGGGGTGGCCGGTGCGGTCACGGATGGGTCTCCTCGGGCGGGTGGTCGGGCCATTGTGCGGGCCGACGCGGCAGGATGCCACGGCATCTCAACCTTCTGGCCGGTCGCCACGTCGTAGAGGTGAGCAGGCCAGACCGGGCCGAGGACGAAGGGGTGAGCGCATGGGCATCCGAGCCGCAGGCGCCGTCGAGGCGGAGTTCGCGGACTTCGTCCGCGAGGCGTCGCCCCGGCTGCTGCGCACCGCGTACTGGGTGTGCGGCGACGCCCACCAGGCGCAGGACCTCGTGCAGTCTGCGCTGGAGAAGGTCTACCTGCGCTGGTCGCGGCTGCGAGGTGGCGACCCCGTCGCCTACGCCCGGCGCTGCCTGGTCAACGAGCACACCGACACGTGGCGGCGCCGCCGCCGCGAGTCGCTCACCGAGGCGCCGGCCGACCGGCCGGTCACCGACGCGGAGCCCGAGGACACCCGGGCCCTGCACCGCATGCTCGCCACGCTCGCACCGCGCGAGCGCCAGGCCGTCGTGCTGCGCCACTACGTCGGTCTCAGCGAGGCGGAGACGGCGCAGACGCTCGGCTGCTCGGTGGGCACCGTGAAGAGCAGCTGCTCGCGCGGCCTGGCCCGGTTGCGCGAGCAGACGACGCAGGAGGAGGGGACCAGCCGTGCGCAGTGACACCGACACCCGAGGACCCGGTGGGGGCGACTTCGGGGAGGGCGACCTCGAGGCGCTCTTCCACGCGGCGCCCGTGCCCGACATGGGCGTCGACACCGGAGCCGTCGTCGCCGGGGCCCGTCGTACCCGGACCCGCCGCCGCGTCGCCGCCGTCTCCGGCGTCACCGCCCTCGCGCTCGTCGTGGGCGGGGCCTGGCTCGGGCTGCCCGGGAGTCGCGACCGCGCGAGCACCGACCCCGCCGCCCCGACGTCGACGAGCGCGTCGACGGCACCCGTCCGCACGACGCTGGAGGGGGCAGACATGTATTTCGAGGGGTCCCGGGTCCCCGGCGTCACCTACGACCTCCGGCTCGACCCCGGTGCGGGAGCCGACGGCTCGGACCGGGTGTCGGTGGCCGGCGGAGGCCACCGCACGCAGGTCGACCTGCGGGCCGACGAGGTCGTCGGGACCTCGGGAGCCGACGGCTCGGACCGGGTGTCGGTGGCCGGCGGAGGCCACCGCACGCAGGTCGACCTGCGGGCCGACGAGGTCGTCGGGACCGCCGGTGTGACGCGGCGCCTGGGCCCACGGGACTACGTCGTCGTCGCAAGCACCTCGGTGGACGGCGTGACCATCCAGCGACGAGCCGACGACGACCTCGAGGGCGGCTCGACGACCGGCTGGGCCGAGCTGGGCCACAGCGGCCTGCGCGTCTTCGCCGTCCGCTTCGACCGCACGGTCCGGGCCGCCGACGTCGTCGGCACCCTGACCTACGACGGGTCGGCCCACCGGGTGCTCTCGGCACTCCCCGACGGTCGGCCCGGTCCGGCGCAGTCGGCACCGGTGCCCGGTCACGACGCCGTGCTCTACGTCGACGAGGCCCTTGGGGTGATCGGGGCCGAGGGAGGCGTCGGGGGCGTCAGCGCGCCTCTGACAGGGACCGACGACCTCGTCGCGCTGTCCTGGGGCGACGGCACGGCGATGCGCGCCGCCGGCGTCTTCCCCGAGGGCGCCGACGCGGTGTCGGCGACGGCACGGTGGAGCGCGCCCGGCGGGTCGGGCGGCGAGGCGGACGCCGTCATCGTCACCCTGTCGGGCGGCCGCCGGGCATGGTTCGCCGAGCTCCCGTCGCCCGACCTCGACCGACGCGCCACCGCCTCCCTCAGGTGGACCGACGCCGACGGCGTCGTCCACGGAGGAGGCGGTGACCAGCGTCGCTGACCCTCACCCCAGGCCGGGCCACCGGGGCGCGCGCTTCTCGGCGAAGGCGCGCACCCCTTCGGCCCGGTCGGCGCTGAAGGCGGTGTCGTGCCAGCGCGCGTCCTCGACGTCGAGGCCCTCGTCGAGAGGCAGGTCGAGCCCGACGCGCATCGCGGCCTTGGCGTTGCGGACCCCGATCGGCGAGTGCCGGGCGATGCCCGCGGCGAGCTCGAGGGCCCCGTCGCGCGCGTCCTGCACGACCCGGTCGGCGAGCCCGATCCGGTAGGCCTCCTGCGCGTCGAGCCGGCGGGCGGTGAAGACGACGTCGGCGGCCCGCGACCAGCCCACCCGGCGGGCGAGCAGCTGGGTGCCACCGGCACCGGGGATCACCCCCACGGAGACCTCCGGGAGCGCGAAGACCGCCCCCTCCCCGGCGACGATGAGGTCACAGGTGAGCGCCAGCTCGCATCCCCCGCCCATCGCGAAGCCCCCGACGGCCGCGACCGTGGGCACGGGCAGGTCGAGCAGCGCGCGGTAGGCCACCCGGTTGCCGGGCCGCTGCGCCCGCAGCTCGTCGTCGCTCAAGCCGTTGC
Organism: Janibacter sp. Y6; assembly: GCF_040900765.1. NCBI lineage: Bacteria > Bacillati > Actinomycetota > Actinomycetes > Micrococcales > Intrasporangiaceae > Janibacter > Janibacter sp. Y6. The sequence continues at coordinate 335,624 of NZ_JAKLYZ010000004.1, read as the reverse complement.
GCTCCTTGAGGTCAGCACCGACGCAGAAGGCCTTCGGGTGGCTCGAGGACAGGACGACCGTGCGCACCGAGGTGTCGTCGCGCAGCTCCTTGCCGGCCTCGCGCAGCGCGGTGGCCATCGCCGTCGAGACGGCGTTCATCGCCTCCGGCCGGTCCAGGACCACCTCGACCACGCCGTCGTCGTGGCGCTCGAGTCGGATGAGGGGCGTCGTCGCACTCGTCATAGGGCACTTCTAGCAGGTCCGGGCCGACCGCCCGACGGGGCGGGCGGGTCCCCCTTCGCGCTGTAAGACGGCTCACGAAGGGGTGAGCGGCCCGCCGACCCGGTGCGAGGATGACCGCCGCACCCACCCCCGCCCGAGAGGTCATGCATGTCCACCAAGACGGTCGCCGGCAACTACTTCGAGGACTTCGCGGTCGGGCAGGAGATCGTCCACGCGACGCCGCGCACGGTGACCGAGGGCGACATCGCGATGTACACGGCGCTGTACGGGTCGCGCTTCGCCGCGACGAGCGCGTCGACCGTCGCCGCCTCGATGGGCCTGGAGCGGATGCCGGTCGACAGCCTGCTCGCCTTCCACCTCGTCTTCGGCAAGACCGTGCCCGACATCTCGCTCAACGCCGTCGCCAACCTCGGCTACGCCGGGGGACGCTTCGGGGTGCCGCTCTACCCGGGTGACACGGTGAGCACCCGCAGCACGGTCATCGGCCTCAAGCAGAACAGCAACGGCCGCACCGGTGTCGTCCACGTGCGCTCGGTGGGCACGAACCAGCACGGCGAGACCGTCCTCGACTACGTGCGCTGGGTGATGGTGCACAAGCGCGACGTCGACGCCCCGGCGCCGGAGACGGTCGTGCCGGAGCTGCCGGGTGCGGTCGCCCCGGAGGACCTGCACGTCCCCTTCGAGATCGCGACGGGGGCCTACGACACGGTCCTCGCCGGGTCGCCCCACCTGTGGGACGACTACGAGGTCGGCGAGCGCATCGACCACGTCGACGCGATGACCGTCGAGGAGAGCGAGCACATGCTCGCCACCCGGCTCTACCAGAACACCGCGAAGGTCCACTTCAACCAGCACGCGCAGTCGGCGACGACGATTGGCCGGCGTCTCGTCTACGGCGGGCACGTCATCAGCCACGCGCGGGCACTGAGCTTCAACGGGCTCGCCAACGCCCAGATGATCGCGGCGATCAACGCGGGGACCCACGCGAACCCGACCTTCGCGGGAGACACGATCTACGCCTGGTCGGAGGTGCTCGACGTCCTCGAGCTACCCGGGCGCACCGACGTCGGCGCCCTGCGGCTGCGCACGGTCGCGACGAAGGACCTCCCGTGCGCCGACTTCCCCTACCGCGGCGAGGACGGCCGCTACCTCCCTCAGGTCGTCCTCGACCTCGACTACACCGTCCTCGTCCCCCGCCGCTGACCAGGCCGCCCCGCTGGTCGAGGTGCGAGCGCCAGCGAGCCTCGAGACCACGCAGAGCCCACGAGACCGGCTCGGCCGCCGCGCACCGGGAAACCCGCCACGGGCCGGGACAAATCTCGGTCCCCGCCGGGTTTCCCGGTCCGGGGCGGTGTGCCCGGTCAGTCGGAGCGGACGAGCGCGGCGGAGATGAGCTGGGCGACCCGCAACGGGTGGTCCAGGTCCGACCAGACGAGGCGGACGACCTCGAGACCGAGCGAGCGAAGGGAGTCCTCGCGCCGCTTCTCGAGGACGAGGGCCTCTCGCCCCTGGGCGCCCTCGTACTTCACCAGGCCGTCGAACTCGACGACGACCTTGCCCGACACGAGGAAGTCGACCCGACCCACGAGCCGGCCGTCGGGACCGCGCACGTCGACCTGGCTCTCGAAGGGCACCCCCATGTCGGTGAGCAGGAGACGGGTCCGCGTCTCGCCGGGTGACTCGCTGGCGGGGTCGGCCAGGGCCAGCACCGAGCGCGCCCTCTCACGGCGAAGGGGGCCCGAGGCCCGGCGCTCGAACGCCTCGGCGACCTCCTCCCTCGTGCACACGGACGTGCGCAGGGCGTGGTCCAGCGGCACGAGTGCCGCGGCCACCCCGGCCTCGAGACCCACCTGCGCGACCGCCACGGCGACCGGCACGCAGCGCACGCCGCCGGCCGGGACCGGGTTCTCACCGGTCCGCGACGGGTGGAGCCGCACCCCGTCGCGGTGACGGAGGCGGTCGACCTCCACGACGAGGTCGACCCTGCTCAGGTCGACCCCCCAGAGGGGCAGACCGTGCAGCGCCAGGGCGGCCTGGTGCGAGGCGCTCGACCTCGGTCGACCGAGCATCACGGCTCGCGCCCGTAGCGCCAGACGCGCCTCGGGGGTCGCTGCCGACCAGATCTCGCCGGCGACGTAGGCGTCGCGCCGAACGCGGACGAGCTCTCCACGTCGCACCAGCCCGGCGAGATCGGCCTCGCTCGTCTCGCACCGGCGCGCCTGCGTGGAGGTGCACACCCCTGCCTGCCCGATCATCAGCGCCTGGAGCCGTGTGTTCATCCCGCCATCGTGGCGAGGGACGCGACGACGACCGCGGCGTCATCCACAGGCCCGCGCCGGGCAACCCTGCGCGGACCGGGACGTCGGGCACGCCCCGGGACATGTCCCGGTCCGGGGCGGGCATCCCGGTCCGGGGCGGACGTCCCGGTCCGGGACGGGTGACCCGGTCTGCGGCATGAGTCCCGACCGTGACATCACACCCGACAACCGACTCGTCGTGACCGGAGTCAGAAGGGCAGAGCCACCGCAGGGGCTGGCTCACCTCAGGGGAGGACCCACCATGACCCGCACCACCGCCCGCCGGGCCGCGCTCGTCGTCGCCACCGCCGCGCTCGTCGCACCCGTCGCCACCTCGGCCCAGGCCGCCGTCGGCGCGGCGCCCACCGCCTCGCCCGGCTGGAGCGTCAGCGCCCACCTGCCGACCGGGTCACCGTCGTGGCGCGGCCAGGACCTCGTCCTGTCGAGCCCGGGCGGCACCTCGAAGACCGTCCTCGGCCGGGTCGGTCGGGGCGAGCGCGTCGTCGACGTCTCCGCCGACGGGCGCCGCGTGCTCACCGTGGACCGTCGCGGCGGCGACCCCCGGGTCATCGCCCACGACACGGCGACGGGGACGCGCTCCACCTTCGCCGTCTCGAAGCTGGAGCAGGTCCGGTACCTCGACGCCGCCGGGTCGAAGGTCGTCGTCGTCCGCGGCTGGGAGGAGACCGAACGCGTCGTCGAGGTCCGCAGCCCCGGGGGCACCCTCGTGCGCACGCTGCACACCCCCCGCCGCGGCACCCTGGACGCGCCGAGCGTCATCAGCACCCCTGACGGCTCGAAGGTCGTGCTCAACCGCTCCGGCCGTCTGCGCAGCCTCGACGCGAGGACCGGCGCCACCATCAGCACGCTCTCCGGCCGCACGGGCTACTCTGCGTGCGCCCCGACCCGCTGGTGGGGCACGAGCGGGCTCGTCGCGACGTGCTCGGTGACGAGCGGGTCGCTCCGGGGCACCGAGCAAGTGCTGCGCGTCCCCTTCGTCGGCACCTCCTCGCGGGTCACGACGACGACGGGCGGCATGGGCATCGGGTGGATGGACGCCTGGGCTCACCCGAAGGGGACGGTCGCGCTGAGCATCAACGGCTGCGGCCCGGCCACCGCCCACCGCCTCACCGCGGGCGAGCCGGAGATCGCGCTCGGCGTCCCGAGCGACCACACCGAGGTCCAGACGGTCGTCGGCGACGGCCTCTACCACCTCGCCAGCGGCGCCAGCTGCGGCGGCCCCGGCACGGTCCGCCTCGCCCGCCACGACCTGTCGACCGGCCGCAACACGACGGTCCTCGGTGGCGGCACCGTGAGCAGCGTCGCCGTCGTCGACATGTACCAGTGACACGAGGCGAAGGGGGACCCGGCCGCGTGCAGTCGGGTCCCCCTTCGCCGTCGCCGGGTGCCCTGACGGCGGGTCGTGCCACGATGGGCCGGTGAGCGAAGAGCAGACCAAGCCCGAGAACCGCGCCCGCCCGACCACTGACGAGTTCCGCACCTTCGTCGCGCAGGGCTGGGCCCCGCGCTCGACGCAGCTGCCGGAGCTGACCGAGGCGGCCCGCCGCGCCGCCGTGCGCCGCGACGAGCTGTCGGCCGCCTTCCCCGGCGACCGCCTCGTCATCCCCGCCGGTGGCCTCAAGGTCCGCTCCAACGACAGCGACTACGTCTTCCGCCCGCACACCGCCTTCGCCTACCTCACCGGTCTCGGTGCGGACCGCGAGCCCGACGCGGTGCTCGTCATGGAGCCGACGGAGCAGGGCGGGCACGAGGCCGTCCTGTACTTCCGCCCGCTGGCCGGCCGCGACACCGAGGAGTTCTTCGGCGACTCGCGCTACGGCGAGTTCTGGGTCGGTGCCCGGCCGAGCATCGAGGACGTCGAGGCCGAGCTGGGCCTCACCGGTGCGCACGTCGACGGCTTCGCCGACGCGGTCGGCAAGGACGCGGGCGCCGTCACCGTGCGCGTCGTGCGCGACGCCGAGGCCAGCCTCACCGCGCGCGTCGACGAGCTGCGCACCCAGAACGGCGCGCAGCCCGAGGCCCTCACCGCCGCCGACGACGAGCTCGCCCACCGCGTCTCGACGATGCGCATGGTCAAGGACGACTGGGAGCTCGGGCAGATGCAGGACGCCGTCGACGCGACCCGCGTCGGCTTCGACGCCGTCATCGCCGAGCTGCCGACCGTCGCCGAGCGCGGCCGCGGCGAGCGCTGGGTCGAGGGCGTCTTCGGCCTCCACGCCCGCCACCAGGGCAATGGCGTCGGCTACGACTCGATCTGCGCCGCCGGCGACCACGCCAACACCCTGCACTGGATCAAGAACACCGGCGACATCGCCCCCGACGAGCTGCTCCTGCTCGACGCCGGGGTCGAGGTCGACAGCCTCTTCACCGCCGACGTCACCCGCACCCTGCCGATCAACGGCACCTTCACCGACGCGCAGCGCGAGGTCTACGACGCCGTGTGCGACGCGCAGCAGGCCGGCATCGACGCGATCCGCCCGGGCGCGAAGTTCTCCGACGTCCACGCCGCCGCCATCCGGGTCATCGCCGAGCGCCTCCACGGCTGGGGCCTGCTCCCCGAGGGCGTCTCCGTCGAGGACACCCTCGACACCGAGCACGGCCAGTACCACCGCCGCTGGATGGTGCACGGCACGAGCCACCACCTCGGTCTCGACGTCCACGACTGCGCGCTTGCCACCCGCGCCGAGTACATGGACGCCGAGCTCGCTCCCGGCATGGTCCTCACCGTCGAGCCCGGCCTGTACTTCAAGGCCGACGACCTCCTCGTCCCGGAGCGCTTCCGCGGCATCGGGGTGCGCATCGAGGACGACGTCGTCGTCACCCAGGACGGCTCGCGCAACCTCACCGGCGAGTGGCCGCACACCTCCGCGGAGGTCGAGGCGTGGATCGCCGAGGTGCAGGGGCGCTGACCGGCACGGCCGACAGGGCCCGGCTGCGCCGGGTCGTCCTCGTCGTCGCCGGGCTCAACCTCGCGTACTTCGTCGTCGAGGCCGCGGTCGCCCTCGCGGCGGGGTCGGTGGCGCTGCTCGCCGACAGCGTCGACTTCCTCGAGGACGCGTCGATCAACCTGCTCGTCGCGCTGGCGCTGGGCTGGCCGCTGGCCCGCCGAGCGGCCGCGGGCAAGGCGATGGCGGCGGTCATCCTCGTCCCCGCGCTGGTCGCGGGGTGGCAGGCCGTGCAGCGCGTCGGCGACCCCGTCGCGCCGGATGCGGGCCCGGTCGTCCTCGCCTCGCTCGGCGCCGTGGTCGTCAACGGGGTGTCTGCGTGGCTCCTGCTCTCGTGGCGCAGCCACGGGGGCTCGCTGAGCCGGGCGGCCTTCCTGTCCGCGCGCAACGACGTGCTCGTCAACCTCGCGATCATCGCGATGGCAGCGCTCACCGTCGCGACCGGCTCCGGCGTGCCGGACCTCGTCCTCGGCTGCGCGATCATCACGCTGGCCCTGCACGCCGCCCACGAGGTGTGGGAGGCCAGCGAGGTCGAGCGTCTCGACGCGCGGGCGCTGACCGGCGAGCCGATCGGCTAGCGGGTGAAGACCTCGAGCAGCAGCGCGTGCGTGATGTCCGGGTCGCCGAGACGCTCCGCTCCCCCGCCGAGCGAGCCCTCGACGATCTCGCGCGGGCTGGGGAAGCTCTCCGGCAGCGCCGCGTTGTAGAGCCGGTGCTCCTCGAGCGACTCGACGGCCCGCTCCGCGTACCCGGTGACGTCGACGTAGTGCGTCGCCTCGGGCGAGGCGGCGAAGGCGATCATCCGCACGTGCCAGGGCTCGAGACCGTCGGCGGCCAGCTCGGGGTGGATCCACCTGTTGCCCGCGTCGGCGCAGGCGTCGATGACGGCCTGGCCCACGGCGCGGTGGTCGGCCTGGTTGAGCTGACCGGGGCCGAAGACCTCGTGCCGGTTGAGGCTGACGACGAGATCGGGCCGGGTCCGACGGATCTGCTCGGCGACGAGCCGGCGAAGGGGGATCCCGTACTCGATCGTGCCGTCGGCGAGATCGGCGAACTCGACCCGGTCGACGCCGACGACCGCGGCGCTCGCACGCTCCTCGTCGGCGCGCGCCGGAGCCGCGTCGACCGGGTCCATGCCCTCGATCCCCGCCTCGCCGCGGGTGAGCAGGTAGTACGAGACGTCCTTGCCGTCGTCGGTCCAGCGGGCGACCGCGGCGCTCGTGCCGTACTCGATGTCGTCGGGGTGGGCGACGACGCACAGGACCGTCTCGATCCCGTCCTCGTCCAGGGGCTGCAGCTCGCTCATGCCGCCAGCGTAGGGATCCCGCTCGTCCGGCGAGCCGCTATCGGGCAGCGGGTGACCCGGCACCGGCGAGCAGCGGGCGCAGCCGGCGCAGCCCGCGCTCCAGATGGGGCGAGCCGAGCCCGATGACGAGCCCGTGCCGGGGCAGGTCGGCGCTGACGACGAGACCTCCCGGGTCCGCCCAGTAGTCACCCATGCCGGCGACGAGCACCCCGGCGCGGGCCGCGGCCTCGACGACGGCGTGCTCGCGGGCGGCGTCGGCCCCGACCAGCTCGACGACCCCGTGCAGACCGCCGTCCATGGGGCGCAGGCGTGCCTCGGGCAGGTCGGAGAGGGCGGTGACGGCTAGATCGCGGCGCGCCCGGTAGCGACGTCGCATCCTCCCCGTACGCCGGCGCAGGGCCCCGGCGTCGAGGTAGTGCGCGAGCGCGTCCTGGACCGTGGCCGGCACCGGCGAGCCGAGGTCACCGCGCAGCGCCAGGACGTCCGGGCGCAGCCCGTCGGGCACGAGGGCGTGACCGACCCCGATGCCGGGGGCGAGGACCTTCGCGAAGGACCCGAGGGTGACGACCACCCCGTCATCCTCGCCCCCTCGCCGGTCGAGAGCGGCCAGCGCCGGCACGGGCTCGCCGGTGAAGCGCAGCTCGCCGTCGTAGTCGTCCTCGACGACGACGGCCCCGTGCGCCCGCGCCCAGGCCACGAGCGCGAGCCTGCGGGCGACGGGCATCGCACCGCCGAGGGGGTACTGGTGGCCGGGTGTCACGAGGACGACGTCGGCCGCCGGCTCGTGGTCGAGCAGGTCGACGGACAGCCCGTCGCCGTCGACGGGCACCGGCCGGACCTCGTGCCCGAGGGCGGCGACGACCCTCCGCAGCGCCGGGTACCCGGGGTCCTCGACGACGACGCGAAGGGGGCGGCCCGCCCGCCGCGAGAGGGTGGTGAGGACGAGCTGCAGACCCTCGCGGACCCCGGCGGTGACGACGACGGCGTCGGGGTCGACCGCCGTCCCCCGGGCGACCCGCACGTGCTCGGCGAGCGCGGCACGCAGCGCGGGCGAGCCCTGCGGCGGGTGCTGGGTGCCCGCCCCGGCAGCGGCCTCGCGCCACGCGGCCCGCCACGTCGGGTCGACGAGGCCGCTGACGTCCGGCTGCCCCGGGCGCAGGTCGGCCACGGACGCGCCGACCCGACGTCCAGATCCGGCCGATGAGGTCGAGGTCGGCCGGGTCGCCCGGCCGGGCACCGGGTGGTCGGCGAGCCCGGGGTCGACCCGGGTCGCTCCCTGGTCCGCGACGAGCCAGCCCTCGCCGTGCAGCTGGTCGAAGGCGGCGACGACCGTGCCCCGCGAGACCCCGACCCGCTCGGCGAGCGTGCGGGTCGAGGGCAGGACGTCCCCGCCCCGCAGCGCACCCGACTCGATGGCACGCCGGATCCCGTCGGCGACCTGCACGACGAGCGAGATGCCGGCACCGCGGTCGACGACGAGCGGCAGGTCGACGTCGTGGGGATGTCTCACGCCCCCACGCTACTCGAAGTGGTCCATCGCAGATCCGCCGTTCTGGATCTTCTCACTGGACCACTCCGCGTCGCACGCTGTCCGCATGAGCACGCAGACCCCCCTTCGCCCGACCGACCCGACCGACCCGATCACCCCGAGCGCCGACGGGCCCCGCGCCGGCACCGACCTCGTCAAGCGCGGTCTGGCCGAGATGCTCAAGGGCGGCGTCATCATGGACGTCGTCACCGCCGAGCAGGCGCGCATCGCCGAGGACGCCGGCGCCGTGGCCGTCATGGCCCTCGAGCGCGTCCCCGCCGACATCCGCGCGCAGGGCGGAGTCGCGCGCATGTCCGACCCCGACCTCATCTTCGAGATCGTCGACTCGGTCTCGATCCCCGTCATGGCCAAGGCGCGCATCGGCCACAGCGTCGAGGCGCAGGTCCTGCAGCACCTCGGGGTCGACTACGTCGACGAGTCCGAGGTCCTCTCCCCGGCCGACTACACGCACCACATCGACAAGCACGCCTTCGAGGTCCCCTTCGTCTGCGGCGCGACGAATCTCGGCGAGGCGCTGCGTCGCATCGCCGAGGGCGCCGCGATGATCCGCTCGAAGGGGGAGGCCGGCACCGGCGACGTCTCCGAGGCCGTGCGGCACATCCGCACGATCCGCTCCGAGATCGCCCAGCTGCAGGCGCTCCATGCGAGCGCGCCCGAGGAGCTCTACACCCGGGCCAAGGAGCTCGCCGCGCCGATCCAGCTCGTCACCGAGGTGGCCCGCACCGGCCGGCTGCCCGTCGTGATGTTCACCGCCGGCGGCGTCGCGACGCCGGCCGACGCGGCGATGCTGCGCCAGATGGGCGCCGAGGGCGTCTTCGTCGGCAGCGGGATCTTCCTCTCGGGCAACCCGGCCGCCCGGGCCGAGGCGATCGTGCGCGCGACGACCTTCTACGACGACGTCGAGGCGATCACGGCCGCGTCGCGCGGGCTCGGCGAGGCGATGGTCGGCATCAGCGTCGCCGACATCCCGGCGCCGCACCGCCTCGCCGACCGCGGCTGGTGAGCGCGGCCCGGGTCGGCGTCCTCGCCCTGCAGGGCGGGGTCGCCGAGCACGAGCGGATGCTGGCCGGTCTCGGCGCGACACCGGTCCCGGTCCGCTCCCCCGCGCACGTCGTCGGGCTCGACGCCCTCGTGATCCCCGGCGGAGAGTCCTCGGTGCTCGACCGTCTCGTCGACGTCGCGGGCCTGCGCGAGCCGCTGGTCGAGGCGGTCGGCCACGGGCTGCCCACCCTCGGCACGTGCGCCGGGCTCGTCCTTCTCGCCGCGAGGGTCGAGAACCCCGCCCCCGGCCAGCGCAGCCTCGGCGTCCTCGACGTCACCGTGCGCCGCAACGCCTTCGGGCGCCAGGTCGACTCCGTCGAGACGTGGGCGAGCTGGCGGGTGCCGGTCGGCCCCGACCGCATCCGGGCCGCCGCGATCCGCGCCCCCGAGGTGCTCGACGTCGGTCCGGGTGTCGAGGTCGTCTCGACGATGGCCGTCGACGGCGTCGACCGCGTCGTCGGCGTGCGCTGCGGCGCGGTGCTCGCGATCTCGCTGCACCCCGAGCTCACCGGCGACACCACCGCCCACGAGGCCCTCCTCGCGCAGATCCGCTCGGACGCCCCAGCCCCCGCCCTCACCCGCTGACCCGCCCCCTCCCCCTTCGCCGAGGTATGGAGATCGGTCGCCGGAGGCTCGCTCTGACGACGGATTGCCATACCTCAGCGAAGGGGGGTCAGAGCTGGGCGAAGGGGGGTCAGGGCTGGGTGGTCGTCCGGCGCAGCAGGGCGACGACCTCGCCCGAGACGTCGGCCTCGAGCGCGCCGTTGCTCACGACCCCGCCGGGGCCGCACGCGCCGGTCGTGACGTCGAGGACGACCGGGGCTCCCCGCTCGTAGCGCGCCTCGACCTGCCAGCGGTCGGCGGTGTCGTCGACGCACAGCAGGTCGCCCGACGCCGCGCGGGTGGGCAGCGCCCTGAGCGCCGCGAGCAGGCGTGGGCGGTCGGCCCGCAGGACCGCGAAGGTCCCGCTGCTCCGGCCCGGTACGTCGGTGTCGACGCGGCACACCCACAGGGCGACCGGGTGCGCCGGCACGAGCTCGGAGTCGACCCCGGCACGACCCACCGCCTCGGTGGCGCCGCACACCGGCCGCTCGCCCTGCGTCGGCACGACCCAGCCCCCGTCGGCGACCGCCTTCGCGACCTGCCGACCCACCGCCCCGTCGGTCGTGAAGTCGCCGTTCGAGCCGAGCACGCACGCGTTGGCCTCGTCGGTCGCCGAGACCCACACCGTGCCGGTCGGGTACTCCAGCCCCACGAGCTGATGGGTGAGCGGCCCGCCGACCTCCCCGCACCCGTCGAAGCTGCCGCTGTCCGGCGCCCCGGACAGGTCGGTCGCCACCTGCGCCAGGCCGTCGGTGAGCTCGAGCTCGTCGGAGAGCGGACGCGGGGGCGGGGCCGGCTCGGCGTTCGTCCCGGCCGCGTAGAGGCAGACGAGCGCGCGCCTCGGCGTCCGTGCCGGTGCGAGGGCATCACCCGGGTCGAAGCCGTCCGGCGCGTCGTACGTCGGGACGGCGGGGCGGTCCTCGGTCCCGTCGTAACGGGCGGGGCAGCTCAGCAGAGCGGGCGGCGGGGGTGTCGCCTCGGCCCGGCCGTCACCGGCGCGGGCCGCCGCGGCGGTCGTCCCGGCGAGACCGGCGGCGAGCAGGCCACCCAGGACGAGGGCGACGGCGGGAGAGGGAGATGCCACGACGGCTCCTGACGGCGGGGGTGGTCCCCCTTCGACGCCGTCAGCGCGCGCCTGGTTCCCCCGGGTGCGTCAGGCGCGCGGGTGGTCGCGCGTCTCGCGCGCCGCGCGGGCCGCCGCGGCGCGGTCGGCCTCCTCGCGCATGATGCGGGCCTTCTCGACGGCGGCACGCATGGGGTCGTGCTCGGCGAGCAGCTCGCGCGCCTGCTGCACGTGCCGGTGCTCGACGAGGACCTCGTAGCGGGTCGCGACGACCTGGCTCACCGAGGTGAAGTCGCGCTGCCCGCCGGTCGCCTTGTAGCCCAGCCAGCCCCACACGAGCCCGAAGAAGGCACCGATGATCATCGTCGAGAGCATCCGCACGAGGAACTGCTCGCCGCCCTCGAAGACCGCGAAGACGAGGCCGACGAAGACACCGATCCACACGCCCGAGAGCGCCCCGCCGAGCAGCACGCGCCCGGTCGTGAGGCGTCCGGTGACGCGCTCGATCTGCTTGAGGTCGGTCCCGACGATCATGACGTCCTGCACGGGGAACTCACGGTCGGCGAGGAAGTCGACCGCCTGCTGCGCCTCGGGGTACGCGTCGTACGTGCCGAGCGACTGGGGGAACTCCAGGTGCAGGATCTGCTGACGGGCCGCGGTCAGCGGGGTCTGGCTCATGGCGCGATTGTCTCACCGTCCGCTGGACGAGGGCTGTGAGGGCCGCGCCCCGATCACCCGACCGGGGCACGGCCCGTCGCGGGGTCAGCGCAGGGTGACGAAGGGGGCGAGGAAGGCCCGGGCGGGGGCGGTGTCGAGGCGGTAGGCGACGTTCGTCGCCTTGCACGGGACGTCACCGGTGATCGTCGTCCCGCCAAGGATCTGCTGCCCGTCGACGGTGACGAAGTTCGGGCCGCCGCTGTCGCCGTAGCAGGCGCCGCCGTACCCCTTCGACTCGTCGATCGACAGGCGCACCCAGCTCTTCGTCAGGGCGTTGAAGCCCTCGCTGGCCTTCAGCCGCACGCCGCCACCGGGGTGCGTGTGACCGCCGGGGCCGTTCTGCGCCTCGGCGGTGCCGTAGCCGACGACCGTCCACGGCGCGCGCGCCAGGGTCGTCCCGCCGACCCGGTCGAGCTGACCCGCGGTCGGGAGCGTCGCCGGCGTGAAGTCCCAGACGTCCGCCGGGGTGACGTCGCGCCCGGCGAAGTCGACGACGGCGATGTCGGCGGTGTCGCTCGCAGGGCCGGGATAGCGCGCGTCCTGGTGCGGATGTCCCTCGACGACCCAGCCGTTGGCGAGGAAGAGGTCGGCCTGCGCGCTCGGCGACAGGTCGGCGTGCTCGTCGAGCAGGCTCTGCACGTCCTCCTCGAGCGAGACGAAGGTCCGGGTGCCAGCCGGGGAGCCGTCGGTGCAGTGCGCCGCCGTGAGGAAGGTGTCGTCGTCGACCATCGTCCCGCTGCACCGCCAGTCGAAGCGGTCGGGCACGCCGTCGCCGGTCGTGTCCCACAGCGCGAGGTAGGCGCCGACCTCGGTGCGCTCCGGGGCGGGCTGGGCGTTGTAGGTGTTGATCGCCGCGGCTGGCGAGGCGGCGAGCAGGGTCACCGCACCGGCGGCGGCGACGATGGTGGAGCGCTTCATGGGTGTCCTCTCGAGGGGCGGGCCGAGCGACCCGGCTGGCAGGAGGGTAGACCCCCCGCTCACCCCTTCGCGGGGTAGTCCTTGAGGATCGAGCGGCCGATGATCATCTTCTGGATCTCGGCGGTGCCCTCGCCGATGAGGAGCATCGGGGCCTCGCGGTACAGGCGCTCGATCTCGTACTCCTTGGAGTAGCCGTACCCGCCGTGGATGCGGAAGGACTGGCCCACGACGTCGGCGCAGTACTCCGCGGCCATGTACTTCGCGATCCCCGCCTCGAGGTCGTTGCGCTCGCCCTTGTCCTTCAGCCGCGCCGCCTTGACCATGAGCTGGTGGGCGGCCTCGACCTTGGCGGCCATGTCGGCGATGCGGAAGAGGATCGCCTGGTGGTCGACGATCTTCTTGCCGAAGGTCTCGCGCTGCTGCGCGTACGCCACCCCCAGCTCGAAGGCCCGCATTGCCAGCCCGCACGCCCGGGCCGCGACGTTGACCCGGCCCACCTCGACCCCGTCCATCATCTGGTAAAAGCCCCGACCGGGCTCCCCGCCGAGGATCTTCGCGGTGCTCGTGCGGTGGCCGTCGAGGACGAGCTCGGTAGTGTCGACGCCCTTGTAGCCCATCTTCTCGATCTTGCCCGGCACCGTCACGCCCTGGGCGGTCTCGCCGAAGCCCTCGGTCTTGTCGACGAGGAAGGTCGTCATGTTCTTGTGCGCGCTGTCCGCGCCCAGGTCGGTCTTGACGAGCACCGCGACGAGGTTGGCGCTGCCGCCGTTGGTCAGCCACATCTTCTGACCGGTGATCGTCCAGTCGTCGGACTCCCCGTCCCGCACGGCCTTGGTCTTGATCCCCGCCACGTCCGAGCCCAGCCCCGGCTCGCTCATCGAGAAGGCCCCCCGGATCTCCCCGGTGGCCATCTTCGGCAGGTAGTGCTCCTTCTGCTCGGTCGTGCCGTGCTTGAGGATCATGTACGCCACGATGAAGTGGGTGTTGATGATCCCCGACACCGGCATCCAGCCCCGCGAGATCTCCTCCACGCACAACGCGTACGTCAGCAGCGACTCACCCAGCCCGCCGTACTCCTCGGGGATCATCAGACCGAAGATCCCCATCTCCTTCATCTGATCCACGATCCCCTGCGGGTACTCGTCCGCGTGCTCGAGCTGCTGAGCCACCGGGATGATCTGCTCGTCGACGAACTCACGCACCAGACCCAGCAGGTCGTGCTGCTCCTCGCTCAGGCCGTCGGTCGTCTGCAGTCGGGACATGATCGGTGAGCCGCCTTCGCGTCTGGGGGGCGCGCCGGGGCGCGCGAGAACTCCTCGATCCTGCCTCAGCGCACCGCCGCGGGGACAGGCCCGCCGGGCGTGGGATGGGACACGCTGCGGGCCGCCCGCAGCCGGTAATTCGGTTGCCGGGCGAAGGGGTGCAGCGCTTCCCTGGACGGCATGGCTCACCAACCCTTCCACCTCCCCGCGCGGGAGGGACTCGCCCCGGCGGGCGCCTTCGCCGTCGACTCGGCGCCCGACGCCCCGCCCGAGGGCGAGCGCTGGACCTCGTGGGACCGTGCGAGCCACGGCCCCGGTCCGCTGCCCGAGTGGGTCGTCACCGACCTCGGCGCCGTCGACGCCGATCTCGGCGTGCTCAAGACCGGCAAGGAGGCCGACGTCCACCTCGTGCGGCGCTGGGTGCCCGGCACCGGTCGCGCGTGCCTCATGGCGGCCAAGCGCTACCGCAGCGCCGACCACCGCCTCTTCCACCGTGACTCCGGCTACCTCGAGGGTCGCCGGGTGCGCAAGAGCCGCGAGATGCGGGCGATGGCCCGCCGCACCGCCTTCGGCAAGGAGATGATCGCCGGCCAGTGGGCGATGGCGGAGTTCGCCACGCTCTCTCGGCTGTGGGCCGAGGGCCTGCCGGTCCCCTACCCCGTCCAGCTCGACGAGACCGAGATGCTCATGGAGCTCGTCGGCAGCGACGGCGCCGTGGCACCCCGCCTCGTCCAGCTGCGCCCCGGCCCCGACGAGCTCGCCGACCTCTTCGAGCAGCTGCGGGGCTTCATGCTCGACCTCGTCGAGCTCGGCTGGACCCACGGGGACCTCTCGCCGTACAACGTCCTCGTCCGCGACGGCGACCTCGTCGTCATCGACTGGCCCCAGGTCGTCGACGTCGTCGGCAACCCGCGCGGCATGGACTTCCTCGACCGGGACCTGCGCACGATGTGCACGTGGTTCGTGCGCCGGGGCCTCGAGGTCGACGTCGAGGAGCTCGTCGGCGAGGTGTGCGCGGCAGCCTTCGGGTGAGATCCGTCAGCGCACGACGACGGTGCTGCCCACGGGCATGAGGTCCTGCGACCAGATGAGGTCCATCGCCGGGTCGCTCACCCGCGCGCACCCGTGCGACGCGGGCCAGCCCGGCACCGAGGCCGCGCCGTGGACGGCGATGCCGCCGTTGAAGTATCGCGGGCGGTAGAGCGTGCCGAGCTTCGCGACCTCCGACCCGTCGTAGACCCGCCCGACGGTGAAGGTCCCCGGCGGCGTCACCGCGACGGCGAGCCCGTCGTAGGAGCTCTCGTAGGTCTCGCCCGACCCGGTGCTCGTGCTGATCGCCCACCGCACGCGGCCGTCGCGCACGACGTAGAGCAGCTGGCGCTCGAGGTCGATCTCGACCCGGTCCGGCGTGCCCGCCCCGACCGTCGGCCGGGTCCCCTTCGCCACCGCGCGCAGCGTGCGCGGCCCGGCGACGCCGTCGCGGTCCAGGCCCGCCTGCTTCTGCAGCGCGAGGACCGCCTGCTCGGTGAGACCGCCGTACGTGCCGTCGGCCGTGCCGCCCCAGTAGCCGAGCCGTGTGAGCGCGCGCTGCAGGTCACGGACCCGCGGTCCGGAGTCACCCGGGCGAAGGGAGGTGTCCCGCGGCGTCACCGACGGCGAGGGCGTCGAGGTGCTCGACGACGAGCTGCTGGACGGCGCGCTGCTCGACGACATGCTGCTGGACGAGGTGCCGCTCGTCGACGTGCTGCCGGACGACGGGCTGGTGGACGACGCGCTCGGCGCGGTCGTCGACCGCCCGGTGGAGGTCTGGCTCGCGGGCCCGCCCGCGTCGCTCGTGCCGCCCCCGGCGCAGGCCCCCAGCCCGAGCACGAGACCGGCGACGAGCGCTGCCGACCCGGTCGCGCGACGGCGCTCCCCCTTCGCCCTGCCGACCATCACCATCACCTGTCCTGACCGCCCGAGGGCGAGAAGCTGGTGTGGCGGCGCCCCCTGCGCGCCGCCACACCCCTAGGACGCGGCGACCCCGACGACGGTTGCCCTCGGGCGCCCTTCGTGACCTGCTCGTGACCTGCGGGCAGACCACGGGCCGCGCACCCGGTGAGGTGCGCGGCCCGTGGTGGGGGACGAGAGGGGTCAGTAGACCCAGACGCGGCTGCCGATCGGGGCGAGGTTCGCCGACCAGATGTAGTCGATCGCCTTGTTGTCCAGGCGGGCGCAGCCGTGGCTGGCCGGGTAGCCGGGGATCGAGGGCGAGCCGTGGATCGCGATGCCGCCGTTGAAGTACCGCGGGCGCCACAGGTTGCCCAGGGGCGCGCGACGCATGCCGTCGATGGCCCGCTGGAAGGCGAAGCGCCCGCTCGGGGTCGTCGCGTAGAGGTAGCGCCCCGAGGCCGAGGACCAGTAGCGCTCGCCGTTGCCGGTCGAGGTGTTGAAGACCCACTTCACCTTGCCGGCGCGCACGAAGAGGATGACCTGGCGGCCCTTGTTGATCTCCATGATGTTGCCGCTCTTCGTCCGCGAGACGGGGCGGTAGATCGTGTCGACGGCCTTCCACGTGTTCGGGCCGCAGACCCCGTCGCGGGAGAGCCCACGCATCTTCTGCAGCGCCATGACGGCCTGCTGGGTGCTGCTGTCGTAGACGCCGTTGGCGCCCTTGCACCAGTAGCCGTTGGCCCGCAGCTTGGTCTGCAGGGACTTCACCTGCCAGCCGCGCGAGCCGAGCTTGAGGGTCGGGCGCGAGGCGGCACCGGCCACCGAGGGCGCGGCGAGCGCGGTCGCGCCGACGGCGACGGTGGCCGCCCCGAGACGCAGGACGGTGCGGCGGTCGGACCGGGCGGTCTCGAGCGGCGCGATCTCGAGCGGTGCGATGTCGGCGCGGGTGGTGCCGACGGCGTGACGAGGCTGATAACGAGACATGTGTACGTGCTCCCCTGGACTGATCGGTGCCGGCACCCGATGTGGTGCCCCCCTGCTTCGACGACGCACCGGCCCGTCCGGTTGTCTCGAGCCGCTGACAATCTACTGCGACCTGTCAACACCCGCGAGCACTCATCCCCAGGCGCGCCGGGACGGCCGCGGAATGGGTGACCTCAGCCGCGGGCGGAGATCACCTCGTGGGTCGCGAGCACCCGCTGCGCGACGTCGACGTGCAGCTGCTCGACCATCTTGCCGCCGTAGGTGACGACGCCGCTGCCGGCGCCCTCCTCCCAGGCCGCGAGGACCCCCTTCGCGTCCTCGACGGCCTCGGCCGACGGGGCGAAGACCTCGTTGCACACCTCGACCTGGCCGGGGTGGATGAGGGTCTTGCCGTCGAAGCCGAGGTCGCGGCCCTGCTCGCACTCCGCGCGGAAACCCTCGGCGTCGCGCACGTCGTTGTACACGCCGTCGAGGATCGCGACGCCCGCCTCGCGGGCCGCGAGCAGCGACCACGACAGGGCGGTGAGCAGCGGGGCACGGCCCGGCACGTGGTCGGCCTGCAGCTCCTTGACGAGGTCGTTGCTGCCGATGACGAGGGCGGCGAGGCGGTCCGAGGCACGGGCGATCTCGCGCACGTCGAGCACCGCGGTCGGCGTCTCGACCATCGCCCACAGCCGCGTGCTCTCCGGCGCCCCGGCGGCCTCGAGGGCGGCGACGAGCCGGCGGACCTCGTCGGCGCTGCTCACCTTCGGCACGACGACACCGGCCGGTCCCGCCTGGGCGACCGCGGCCATGTCGTCGTCGTGCCACTGCGTGCCGATGGCGTTGACCCGGATCGTCAGCTCGCGCTCGCCGTACTCGCCCGAGGTGACGGCGGCGCACGCCGCGTCACGGGCGGCGGGCTTGTCGGCCGGCGCGACGGCGTCCTCGAGGTCGAGGATGAGGGCGTCGACGGGCAAGGTCTTGGCCTTCTCGAGGGCCCGGGCGTTGCTGCTCGGCATGTAGAGCACCGAGCGGCGGGGGGTGTAGGCGAGCTCGCTCATCCCTCAGGCCTCCTGCGTCGCGTAGAGCTCGGCGAGCTCCGGGTCGCCGGCCGAGAGGCGGTCGGCGAGCTCGAGGATGACGAGGCACTGCTTGAGGCTCGCGTCGTCCTCCATCTTGCCGTCGAGCATCACCGCGCCCGTGCCGTCGCCCATCGCCTCCTTGACGCGGCGTGCGTGCGCGACGTCCTCGGCGGAGGGGCTGAAGACGCGCTTGGCGATGTCGACCTGGACCGGGTGCAGCGACCACGCGCCGACGCAGCCGAGGAGGAAGGCGTTGCGGAACTGGTCCTCGCACGCGACGACGTCCTTGATGTCGCCGAACGGGCCGTAGTACGGGAAGATCCCGTGCATCGCGCACGCGTCGACCATCCGGGCGATCGTGTAGTGCCACAGGTCCTGCTGGTGGACCGAGCGCGGCGCGGTCACGGGGTCGACCCCCTCGCCGAGGTCGCGGGAGGGGTCCTCGCGCACGAGGTAGCCAGGGTGGCCGCCGCCGACGCGCGTCGTCTTCATCCGCCGGTCCGCGGCGAGGTCGGCCGGGCCGAGGCTGATGCCCTGCATGCGCGGGCTCGCCCCGCAGATCTCCTCGACGTTGGCCATGCCGCGCGCGGTCTCGAGGATCGCGTGGACGAGGATCGGGCGGGTCAGACCGGCCTTGGCCTCGAGCTGGGCGAGCAGGCGGTCGACGTAGTGGATGTCCTCGGCGCCCTGGACCTTCGGGACCATGACGACGTCGAGCTTCTCGCCGATCTGCGTCACGAGGGTCGTGAGGTCGTCGAGCGCCCACGGGCTGTCGAGGCTGTTGATCCGCGTCCACAGCTGGGTCTGCTCGCCCAGGTCGGTCGCACGGGCGATGTCGACCAGGCCCTGGCGGGCGGCCTCCTTCGACTCCGCCTTGACCGCGTCCTCGAGGTTGCCGAGCAGGACGTCGACGGTGCCGACCATGCCGGGGACCTTCGCCGCCATCTTCGGGTTGCTCGGGTCGAAGAAGTGGATCATCCGGCTGGGTCGGGCGGGGACCTCGCGGACCGGGGCGGGCGCCCCGACGGCGAGCGGGGCGAAGAAGTCCTTGGCGCTGCGCATGACGGGGTGCAGGTCCTTTCCGAAGGGGGCAGGGCGAGTCGGTCGCGAACGTACCAGCGGGCGCCCCGGCCCGGTTATGACGCACGACACCCGCCCTCCTGCGAGGATCGGGCCCATGGTCAACCTCAGCGCGGTGACGAGCGAGGCGCTCTCGAAGTCGGACCTGCTGTGGCTGCGCACCCCCGAGCGCGAGCGCGCGACGTGGTTCGCCGTCGTCGGCGCGGGCACCGACCTGCCCGAGGGCTCGGTCCTGCTCGTGAGCGGCGGGGGCGAGCCCGACCTCGGGGCGCTCCCCGACCCGGTCGAGCTCGTCCTGCGCTCGAAGGGGGACGGCCGCCGCCTGCTCGTCCTGCAGGCCCGGGCGCTCGCCCTCGACCCGGCCGACGAGCGCTGGCAGCCCGCCGCCGAGACCGCCCTGGCCGCCCGGCTCAACGCCTCCGACGGCACCCTCGAGCGCTGGCGCGAGGGCGCGACGCTGTGGCTGCTCTCCCCCTTCGGCCAGCCCCTCGACTCCCCGGCGGCCGCGCCCTCGACCGAGCTCGTCGCGGCCCCCGTGCGTCCGAGCGCCGCCGCCCCTCAGGTCCGTCGACCCTGGCACCTCGGGGGTCGGCGCACCCGTCGTCGCTGAGGCTCGACGGCGGCTCGGCCGCACGACGGGTCGGCCACTACTGTGGTCGGCGTGAGTGCCTCGTCCCGCTTCTTCGTCGCCCGGCTGGCGAGCCTCAACGTCTTCGACCCGCTCGGCGACCAGGTGGGCCGGGTGCGCGACGTCGTCGTCACCTTCAGCTCCGGTCGCCGCCCGCGCGTCATCGGCCTCGTCGTCGAGGTCCCCGGTGCCCGCCGCGTCTTCGTCCCGATGACCCGGGTCACCTCCGTCGAGGGCGGGCAGGTCATCACGACCGGGCTGGTCAACATGCGCCGCTTCGAGCAGCGCGCCAACGAGACCCTCGTGCTCGCCGAGCTCCTCGAGCGCACCGTGAGCGTGCGCACCGACGACGGCCCGGTCGAGGCGACGGTCGAGGACATCGGCGTCGAGCAGGCGAGCAACCGCGACTGGATGGTCACCCGCGTCTTCGTGCGCGCCGGCCGACGCAGCACGCGGGGGCTGCTCACCCGACGCCGCGGCGAGACCTTCACCGTCCCCTTCGAGGACGTCACCGGGCTGCACACGAGCGACGCCGACCAGTCGGCCGCGAAGTTCCTCGAGCAGTTCGAGGACTCCAAGCCCGCCGACCTCGCCGAGGTCGTCACCGACCTCACCCCGAAGCGGCGCGCCGAGGTCGTCGCCGCCCTCGACGACGAGCGCCTCGCCGACGTGCTCCAGGAGCTCGACGAGGAGGAGCAGTCCGAGATCATCGGCACCCTCAAGCAGTCGCGTGCCGCCGACGTCCTCGAGGCGATGGACCCCGACGACGCCGCCGACCTGCTCTCCGCCCTCGCGCCCGAGCGCGCCGAGGGGCTGCTGCAGCTCATGCGGCCCGACGACGCCGCCCCCCTGCGCCGGCTGCTCACCTACGAGGAGAACACCGCGGGCGGTCTCATGACGACCGAGCCGGTCGTCCTCGGCCCCGACGACTCCGTCGCCGAGGCGCTGGCCGTCGTGCGCCGCGAGGAGATCGCCGCCGGCCTGGCCGCGACCGCCTACGTCTGCCGCCCGCCGCACGAGACGCCGACCGGCAAGTACCTCGGCATGCTCCACATCCAGCGCCTGCTGCGCGAGCCCCCGCACGCCTCGGTCGGGTCCTTCCTCGACACCGGCGTCGACCCGCTGCGCGCCGACGCGCCGCTCGGCCAGGTGACGCGCACCCTCGCGACGTACAACCTCATCTCGGTGCCCGTCGTCGACGACCAGCAGCGTCTCATCGGCGTCATCACCGTCGACGACGTGCTCGACCACATCCTCCCCGAGGACTGGCGCGACGAGCGGCACGAGGTGACCGATGGCTGAGCGCGACGGCAAGCCCCGTCAGCGGCGTCCCGACGCCCGCTCCGACGTGCGCGTCGACCAGCCGCGCGAGCTGAGCCGGCGCACCCTGCGGCGCCCCTCGAACCTCAGCACCGAGTCCTTCGGCGTGCTCTCGGAGAAGTTCGCCCGCTTCATGGGCACCCCGACCTTCCTGCTGTGGATGTCGGTCTTCGTCGTCGCCTGGCTCGCGTGGAACACCTTCGTGCCCGAGGCGGCGCAGTTCGACCCGCGCTCGCTCAACTACACGCTGCTCACGCTCATCCTCTCGCTGCAGGCCAGCTATGCCGCGCCGCTCATCCTCCTCGCGCAGAACAGGCAGGACGACCGCGACCGCGTCGCGCTCGAGCAGGACCGCGTGCAGGCCGAGCGGGCGCTCGCCGACACCGAGTACCTCACCCGCGAGGTCGCGGCCCTGCGGATCGCGCTGCGCGACGCCGCGACGCGAGACTTCGTGCGCAGCGAGCTGCGCTCGCTGCTCGAGGAGATGGAGGAGAAGGGTCTCGAGGTGCGTCTGCGCGAGCAGGCGGAGGGCCCCGCCCCGAAGGGGTGAGCTCGCTCCCCCTTCGCCCCGGACGCCGGAGGCGATGACGGCGGTGTCGCCGACGGCGCCTAGCATGGAGCCATGCCCTCGACCCACCCCACGATCACCGACGAGATGCTCCGCGAGGCGTTGAGCACCGTCATCGACCCCGAGATCCGCAAGCCGGTCACCGAGCTCGGCATGGTCGAGTCCGCCGAGGTCGACGCCTCCGGGCACGTCGCCGTGACGATCCTGCTCACCGTCTCCGGGTGCCCGATGAAGGACACCCTGACGACCGACACCGAGCGCGCCGTGCGCGGTGTCGAGGGCGTCACCGACGTCACCGTCACGCTCGGCGTCATGTCCGACGAGCAGCGCGCCGAGCTGCGCCAGATGCTGCGCGGCGGCACCGCCGAGCGCGAGATCCCCTTCGCCAAGGCCGGCTCGCTCACCCGCGTGTACGCCATCGCCTCGGGCAAGGGCGGCGTCGGCAAGTCCTCGATCACCGCCAACCTCGCGGCCTCGCTCGCGCAGCAGGGCCTCAAGGTCGGGGTCGTCGACGCCGACATCTACGGCTTCTCGATCCCGCGCATGCTCGGCGTGACCCACCAGCCGACGCAGGTCGACGACATGATCCTGCCGCCCGTGGCGCACGACGTGAAGGTCATCTCGATCGGGATGTTCGTCCCCGGCAACCAGCCCGTCGTGTGGCGCGGCCCGATGCTCCACCGCGCGCTGCAGCAGTTCCTCGCCGACGTCTTCTGGGGCGACCTCGACGTCCTGCTCCTCGACCTGCCGCCCGGCACCGGCGACATCGCGATCTCCATCGCCCAGCTCATCCCGAGCAGCGAGATCCTCGTCGTCACCACCCCGCAGCAGGCGGCCGCCGAGGTCGCCGAGCGGGCCGGCTCGATCGCGATGCAGACCCACCAGCGCATCGTCGGCGTCGTCGAGAACATGTCGTGGCTCGAGCTGCCCGACGGCTCCCGCCAGGAGATCTTCGGCTCCGGTGGCGGCCAGTCCGTCGCCGACAGCCTCACCCGCACCGTCGGCGCCCCCGTGCCGCTGCTCGGGCAGATCCCCCTCGACGTCACCCTGCGCGAGGGCTCCGACGGCGGCACCCCCGTCGTCCTCGGCCACCCGGAGAGCGCGGCCGCGGTCGCGATCCGTGGCGTGGCGAAGGGGTTGGCCTCCCGCTCCCGCGGCCTCGCCGGCCGCTCGCTCGGGCTGAGCCCCACGGCGCGCTGACCGCGCGGTGTCACCCACCGAGGTCACCCACGACGAGGGCCCCCGCCGCGCATGCGGTCGGGGGCCCTCGTCGTGACCGGGCGGGTCGGGCCCAGGGTGGCAGGCGTGCTGCGTCAGGTCGCCTCGAGGTCGTAGGGCGTGCCCTCGAGGGGCTCCGGCGCGGCGTCGTCGTGGCGCACGTCCTCGTCGCGGTCACGACGCCGACGGGACAACCCGTCGATGTCCGCGCGGGTGGAGGTGCCGATCTCGCGCACGTCGCGCACCGAGTCCTCGATCGGCTCGAGGAGCGCCTCGCGCACGATCCGCCGCGGGTCGTACTGGCGCGGGTCGTACTGACGCCAGTCGATGTCCTCGTACTCCGGGCCGAGCTGGTCCTGGAGCTGGCCCCGCGCGTCGTTGGCCATCCGGCGGGCGCCGACGACGAAGCGTGCCAGCTTTTGCGCGTACTCGGGCAGGCGGTCGGGTCCGAGGATCACCACCGCGAGCACGATGAGGATGATGAACTCCCAGCCGTTCATCGGCATGGCTCAGTCCTCCTCCGCGGCCTCGAGCGTCATGGTCAGCTGACGCTCCCTGCCGTCGCGCTGGACCGTCAGCTGCACCGTATCGCCCACGGCCTTGGCCCGGATGCGCACCACCAGCTGGTCGTTGTCGCTGACCCGTCGGCCGTCGATCTTCGTGATGACGTCGCCCGCCTCGACACCGGCCTTGTCGGCCGGCCCGTCGGGCACGACCGGCTCGGTGCCCTGGACCGCGTCGGGCAGCACGCGGGCGCCCTCGCCGGAGTACTGCGTGTCGAGGTGCACCCCGATGACGGGGTGCACGGCCTCACCGGTGCTGATGAGCTGGTCGACGGTGCGCCGCACCTGGGTGCTCGGGATCGAGAAGCCGACGCCGATCGAGCCCGACGCCGAGTCGCGGGCACCCCCGGGGATCTGCGCGATGGCCGAGTTGACGCCGACGACCTCGCCACGGGCGTTGAGCAGCGGCCCGCCGGAGTTGCCGGGGTTGATCGCGGCGTCGGTCTGGATCGCGCTGATGTAGGACTGGTCGCCCTGCTCGCCCGCGGCGACGGGTCGCTCAAGCGCGCTGACGATGCCCGCGGTGACGGTGCTGTCGAGGCCGAGCGGCGAGCCGACGGCGACGACCTGGTCGCCGACGACGACGTCGTCGGAGTTGCCGACGGGCAGCGGCTTCAGGCCCTTGGGGTCGACCTCGAGGACGGCGAGGTCGTAGCTGACGTCCCGGCCGACCAGCTCGGCGTCGCGCCGGGTGCCGTCGGCGAGCTCGACGACGATGGTGCCGTCGTCACCGGCGGCGGAGACGACGTGGTTGTTCGTCACGACGTGGCCCTTGCCGTCGTAGACCCAGCCCGAGCCCGTGCCCCCGCGGCCGGAGCTGCCGACGCGGATCGTCAGCACGCTCGGCACCGCGCGACCCGCGATGGCTGCGACCGAGCCCTCCGGGCGCTCGACGGGCGGGCCGTCGAGAGTGACGACGCCCGTCCCTGCCTGCTGGTCGGCCGCGAGGCCACCGATGGCGCCACCGGCCGTGCCGGCGAGCAGCGCGGTCGCGGCGACCGCGGTCGCGGCACCGAGGAAGGAGACCTTGCGCCGTTCGCGCCGCGGCGCCGCGGCCACCGGGGCCGGGCCGGGGTGCGGGGCGCCCGCGGTCCACGCGGGGTAGCCCTGCTGCTGCGGCTGCCCGTAGCCGTAGCCAGAGCTCGCGGCGTAGGGGTCGTGCTGGGGCTGACCCGCGTAGGGGTCGTGCTGCGCCTGCGGCGCGGCGTACGGGTCGCCCTGAGGGTCGTGAGGCGCGACGTAGGGGTCGTGCGCGGGCCGGTCGCCCGGCTGCGCCCCGGACCACCCGGGGGCGAAGGGGTTGTCTGTCGCGGGAGCGGGAGCGTCCTGCGCGGTCTGCGGCGCGCTCCCGTGGTGCTTGGAGCGCAGGTCGTGCTGCTCGACAGGCGGCGCGTCCTGCTGCGGCGACGCCTGCTGCTGGGGCGGCAACGCCTGGGTGTCCTCCGCCGCGGGCAGCGGCTGGGTGCCGTCGGACCCCTTGGGGGTCTCCGGGTGGTCGCTGCTCTGCGTCATGTCGTCGATTCTGCCTTGCCGGGGCGGGCAGCCGTCACTGCGCGGGGGCGGCGACCGGGAAGCCCGACACCGTCGGACGACCGCGGCGTCCGCCACCGGTGCGGCGCGGGGCGCTCGGGCGCTCGGCGGGCTGGCGGTGGGCGAGCGACTCGCGCAGGCGGGCTCGGCCGCGGTGGATCCGCGAGCGCACCGTGCCGAGCTTGACCCCGAGGACGTCCGCGACCTCCTCGTAGGTCAGCCCCTCGAGGTCGCACAGCACGACGGCGGCCCGGAACTGCGGGGGCAGGGCGTCGAGGGCGGCCTGGATGTCGGCGTCGAGGTGGGTGCGTTCGTAGACCTCGTAGGGGTCCGGGCTCGTCGTGCGCAGCCGGGCCGCGAGGCCCTCGCCGATCGCGTCGAAGCGCAGCCGCTGCGAGCGGCGGGCGCGGTCGAGGAAGAGGTTGGTCGTGATGCGGTGCAGCCAGCCCTCGAAGGTGCCGGGGCTGTAGGAGTCCAGCGAGCGGAAGACGCGCACGAAGACGTCGTGGGTGAGGTCCTCGGCGTCGTGGTGGTCGCCGGTGAGGCGGTAGGCCAGCCGGTAGACCTGCGGGCCGTGCTGCTCGACGACCTCGTGCCACGTGGGCGGGGTCCAGTCGAGCGACTCCTGGGTGCTCACGTCGCCTCCTGTGCGTGCTGCGCGCGGCGGCGGGTCCCGCCGACGTCGCATCTGCCGACACGACGATCTTGGGCCACTCACCTGGGGAAAGCCTGAGCGCTGTCCAGGCCTGCGGCGTGCGTGGAGGCGACCCCGGACCGCCCCGTGGCTGCGACTAGGCTGGCCCGCCATGAGCGGATCGCGCCTGAACAGCTATGTCTACGCCGAGGACTTCGTCTCCGAGCCCGAGATCGCCGAGACCGCCCGCCGCTCGGGCGAGGAGCTCGGCGCCACCCCGGTCGGCACGGGGGCAGGTGCCGCGCTGCGCCTGCTCGCCGCCGCGAGCCGGGCCCAGCACGTCGTCGAGATCGGCACGGGCGCGGGCACCTCGGGCCTGTGGCTGCTCGCCGGCATGCCCGAGGACGGCGTCCTCACGAGCATCGAGCTCGAGCCCGAGCACGCCCGGGCGGCCCGACGGGCCTTCGCCGACGCGGGCATCCCCTCGCAGCGCACCCGCGTCATCGTCGGCCGCGCCGACGAGGTGCTGCCCCGGATGACCGACGGCGCGTACGACATGGTCCACGTCGACGCCGACACGGGCGCCTACCCCGCCTACGTCGAGCACGCGATCCGGCTGCTGCGCCCGGGCGGCGTGCTGGCGCTCGACAACATGCTCTGGCACGACCGCGTCGCCGACCCGGCCCAGCGCGACGAGACGACGCGCGTGCTGCGCGACCTCGGCAAGTCGCTGCGCGACGACGAGCGCCTCCTGCCGGCGCTGCTGCCGGTCGGCGACGGCCTGCTCGCGGCCGTCAAGTGCTAGCGGCTCAGAGGGTGCCGGGGCCGGCGCCGCGGCGGAACTGCGCCGGGCCCTCGGCCACGGCGACGACCTCGAAGGCCTCGATGCTCAGCGGCGCGGACCCGATGATCTCGCTGCCCGGCGACTGCGCCGCCCGGCCGGCGAAGTCGGCCTGGAAGTCGTCGCGGGCCTTCTCCTCGCCGAAGACGTAGGTCCCCTCGAACCACTCGCCCTCGCGCATCCGCCACGTCTTGAAGGCGAGCCCGTCGAGGAACATGAAGCTCGCCATCGACGTGCCGACGACGTACTCCCGCAGCTCCTGGGCGACCTCCGGCGAGGTCTCGGTGAGGGACCAGCGCACGGCGAGCCCGTAGCCAGCGTTCATGGATGAGGCCTCCCAGCCGTCGGGGTTGTCAGGAGCGTGCACCGTAGCCCGCGGCCTGCCGGACCGTCAGCCGGATGTCATCATCCGGGCGCCTCGCGGCGGTGAGGGGCCACCCCTTCGCCTGCGCCCCCCGGGGACGACGACGGCCCCCGACGCGGGTGCGTCGGGGGCCGTTCGGCGGGTCCTACTTCAGGCCCTCGCAGCTGTCGATGGCCTGGCCCAGGGCCTTGACCTCGTCGGGGGTCATCTCGACGACGAGACGGCCGCCACCTTCGAGGGGCATGCGCAGGACGATCCCCCGTCCTTCCTTCACGACCTCAAGGGGTCCGTCGCCGGTCCGAGGCTTCATTGCCGCCATGATGCAATCCCTTCTCGTCACCGCCCGACCACCGGGTGGTGGCAACGGCGCCGGTCGCGCCGCCGTACGTTACCCGCCATTATCCCAGGCGATCCGGATCACTCCTAATCCGACGTGGGCCGCGTCGCTCCCCGTCGCCCGTGCTCACGGAGGTGTGACGTGCCACGGGACGTACGGCAGCAGGCCGCACGACCACGCGAGGATGCCGCCGACGAGGCAGACGGCGACGACCGCGACCCGCAGCCGCCAGTGCCGTACGACCTCACGGCCGGTCGAGGTGCGCATCGCCACCGACGCGACGAGCGCCGCCAGCGGGAAGTCGAGGAGCAGGAAGCGCCACATGCTCGTGATCGGGCGGACCACGGCGAAGAGGTAGAGCGGGTAGGCCATCGCCCACATGCGCACCTCGAGCGGCATCCACGCGCCGTGCCGCCCGATGACCAGGGCGACGTAGGTCGCGACGAGCGCCACCATGACGAGGACCGAGATGAGGCCGTGCTCGCCCCACGCCCAGCTGAACCACAGGACGAAGGGGCCCTGGTCGGGGCGCTGCCCCCACGCCGCCTGGACGTCGAAGAAGGCCCCCGGCAGGCCCGAGACGTAGCCGACCGTGAGCGGCCAGGCGACCGCCGAGAGGGCGGTGGCCAGGAGCATGACGACGACCTGCGGGCGGTCATGACGAAGGGGGACCGTGCCGGCCGCGCGGTCCTCGCGCCACCGCAGCCACAGGTGGACGAGCACGGCCAGTCCGAGAGCCGGCGCGACGGCGCGGGTGTAGCCCAGGACGAGCGCGACGACGGCGAAGGCGAGGTACTGCCGCCGCATGAGGAGCAGCAGCGCCCCGGCGATGAGGCACGCGGCGAGCGCCTCGGTGTACGGCAGGACCATGACGCCGGTCGCCGGGTAGAGGCACCACAGCGCGGCGGCGACGAGGGCGAGCCGCTCGCGGGCGGGCTGCGAGCCGGCGTGGACGGGGAAGGACAGGACCTTCCACACGAGGACGACCGCGAGCGCCCCGAGGACGAGGTTGAGCAAGACGGCGGCGGTCGTGAAGCCCAGCCCGGTCGTCATGAGCAACCGCACGAGGAGGGGGAAGACCGGGAAGAAGGCCCACTGGCTGTAGGTGATCTGGCCCGTCGTCGGGTCCGCCGGCAGCGGCACCGGGTAGCCCTCGCGCACGATCCGCTCGTACCACTCGGCGTCCCACAGCTGGAGCATGTCGGTGAGCGTCGGGTCGAGATGACCGACGCCGGCGGGCGCCTGGTAGTACCGGGCGGCGACCCAGATGGCGGCGAAGGCGACGAGCCGCGAGACGACGTAGACGGCGAGCAGCGTCCGCACGGGGTGGCGCAGCGCGGTGGTGCTCCACCGCTCACGGGCGGCGAAGGACAGCCCGCTCATCAGCCCCTGCCGTGGGGCGGGACCGGCGGCAGCGCCGGGAGGCCCGCGAGGGTCCCGTCGAGGATGCGGGTGAGCAGCTCGGAGGTGGCGCGACGCGAGAGCCGGTCGGCCGGTCGGCTGAGGGCGCGCAGGAGCGCCGAGGTCGGCACGGCCTCCTCGGTCCAGGAGACCTCGGACCCCCCGTCGACAGGACGCACGACGATCTCGGCCCAGCCGGAGAGCAGCCGTCCGGACTTCACCAGCCGCAGCCGCGCGGGCTGCGCCGGCGGCGGGTCGAAGCCGGTGACCGTCATCGGGTCGTCGAAGCCGAGCGGCCCGAGCGAGGTGCGCATGACGAAGGTCCCGCCGAGGGCGAGCTCCTCCTGCCGGGTGATCCGGGTGAGCGGGACGTGCCGGCCGTGGGCCGCCATGTCGGTGACGCGGTCCCACACCTCCTGGACGTCGGCCGCGACGCGGCGACGCTCGGTGACGGCGCTCATGCCGGCTCCTGGGTGCTGGAGGGCTCGGTCGTCGTCGGCGTGGTGGTCGGGCGCGCGGTGGTCGGGCGCGAGGTGGCCGGGGGCGAAGGGGGAGCCGCCTCCCCCGCGGGGGTCACGGGCTGCTGCGCCTCGAGCTCGGCGATGCGGGCGTGGAGCGTGTCGAGGACGTCGTCGACCTGGTCCATCCGGTAGCCGCGCAGCGCGGTGTCGAAGCGGATGTCGTGGATGTCCGTCGCGTGGACGTCGGCGCCCAGGCCGGTCGACGGGGTCGTCGAGACCGGGGACGGCACGGGGTCGACGCTCGCGCGGCCGACGACGAGCGACCCGAGGCCCACGACGAGCAGGATCGCGACACCGATGAGGAAGACCCAGACCATCACTCAGGTCCTTGCTGGGTGAAGTGCGGGTGCGGGCGCTCGTCCTCGTACTCGCTGACGATGCGCACGGCGTGCGCCGGGTCGTCGGTGAGGTGGAGCAGGTCGACGTCGACCTCGCTGATCGTGCCGGCGGGCACCGCGGTGCGGCGCAGCCAGTCCAGCAGCCCGCCCCAGTAGTCGGTGCCGAGCAGGACGATGGGGAAGGACGTCTTCTTCTGCGTCTGCACGAGGGTGACGGCCTCGAAGAGCTCGTCGAGCGTGCCGAAGCCGCCGGGCAGGACGATGAAGCCCTCGGCGTACTTGATGAACATCGTCTTGCGGGCGAAGAAGTAGCGGAAGTTCACGCCGAGGTCGACGTAGGGGTTGAGCCCGGCCTCGAAGGGGAGCTCGATCCCCAGACCCACGGAGACGCCTCCCCCTTCGCGCGCCCCCTGGTTGGCCGCCTCCATCGCGCCCGGCCCGCCGCCGGTGATGACGCCGTAGCCGGCGAGCGCGAGCCGGCGACCGACCTCGACGCCCATCGCGTACTCGCGGGTGCCGGGCTTGGTGCGGGCGCTGCCGAAGACGCTGATCGCCGGCCCGAGCTCGGCGAGCGCGCCGAAGCCCTCGACGAACTCCGCCTGGATGCGCAGGACGCGCCACGGGTCCGTGTGGACCCAGTCGGCGGTGCCCCGGGTGTCGAGGAGACGCTGGTCGGTGGTCGAGCTGGGCACCTGGGCGCCGCGCATGACGACCGGCCCCTTGTGGTACGCCCGCTCGCTGTCCTCGTGCCGCTGGCTCACGCCGCCGACCCTACGCGAGCCAGCGCATCATGGCGGCCTCCGCCTCGCGCAGCTGCGCGGTGGGGCAGCGCTCCTCGTCGTGGTGGGCGAGGTTGGGGTCGCCCGGGCCGAAGTTGACCGCCGGCACCCCCAGCGCGGAGAAGCGGGCGACGTCCGTCCACCCCTCCTTCGGGCCGACGGGCACGTCGAGCGCGGCGACGAAGGACTGGGCGGCGGGCCGGTCCAGACCCGGGCGGGCCCCTTCGGCGAGGTCGGTGACCGTCAGCTCGTAGCCGGGCAGGACGCTCTGCACGTAGGCGAGCGCGTCGTCAGCGCTCTTGTCCGGCGCGAAGCGGTAGTTGACCGTGATCGTGCACGCGTCGGGGATGACGTTGCCGGCGATGCCGCCGGTGATGGCGACCGCCTGGAGGGCCTCGTGGTAGGTCAGCCCGTCGACCTCGACGGAGCGCTCCTCGTGCTCGCCGAGGCGGCGCAGCACGTCGGCGGCGTCGTGGATCGCGTTGTGCCCCTTCCACGGTCGGGCGGAGTGGGCGGCGATCCCCTTCGTGCGGATCTCGACGCGCATCGTGCCCTTGCACCCGCCCTCGACGGCCGCGGCGGTGGGCTCGAGGAGCACGGCGAGGTCGGCGGCGAGCAGGTCGGGCCGGGTGTCGCCGAGGGCCTTGAGCCCGTTGTGGCTCTCCTCGATCTCCTCGGCCTCGTAGAAGATGAAGGTGATGTCGCGGGAGGGCTCGCGCACCTCGTGGGCCAGGCGCAGCTGCACCGCGACCCCGCCCTTCATGTCGACGGTCCCGCGGCCGTAGAGGACCTCCTCGCCGTCGACGACCTCGCGGCGAACGGGCAGGTTCGGCGGGTCGGTGAGCGGCACCGTGTCGATGTGTCCGGCGAGCACGACCCGCTCCGCCCGCCCGAGGTCGGTGCGCGCGACGACCGTGTGCCCGTGCCGGGTCGTCGTGAGGTGCGGCAGCGCGCGCAGCGCCTCCTCGATCGCGTCGGCGATCGCCTCCTCCCCAAGGCTCACCGACTCGACGTCGCAGAGAGCTGCCGTGAGGGTGACGATGTCCGTGCTGAGGTCCAGGCCCATGCCCCGCACCCTACAAACCCCCCTCCGACCCGTGACAAAACCCTGCTGGCTGCCCTTTGGTGAGCCAGCAGGGTTTCGAGAGGGTCCTGCCACATCAAAGGGCTGCTGGCAGGGTTTCGTAGGAGCAGGGTTGTGGAGAGACGATCGGCGCGAAGGGGGATCCGCGCCAGACTTCGGCGATGGAGGACACCCTGCCGCTGCTCGCCGCGATCGAGGTCAACGGCGTCTTCACCACCGGGGCCGCCGGCAGGGCCGGCGTGCATCGCCTCGTCCTGCAGCAGATGCGTCGGGCCGGTCTCATCACCCAGGTGGTCCGGGGCGTCTGGAGCATCTCGCCTCCCGCGGATTCCGCAGACATGCATGTCTTGCGCACCGTGGCGTACCTGTCGCGTCTGACCCGCCGCACAGCCGCCGACTCGGTATCGGCCCTCCTGCTGCACGACCTGCCGGTCGTCGAGGCCGACCTCGGGCTCGTCCACCTCGTGAGGGCCGAGGCGGCGTCGACCCGGCTCGAGAAGGGCTACACGTTGCGGACATATCGGCGGGACGTCATCACCTCGGACCGCCACCCGCTGGTGGCGACCCCGGTCCCCGCAGTCGGACCGGCGGACGCCGCAGTCGCCGCAGGTCTGACCGAGCGGCCGATCACCGCGCTCGCCGCCGCCGACGCGGCCCTGCACGCGGGGCTCGTCGAGCCTGCCGACCTCGAGGCGGCAGTGGCCCGCGTCCCACGGGGGACGCGCGGCATCGGGGCCGTGAGGAATGCGCTTCGGCTCGCTGATCGCCGGCGCGAGTCACCGGGCGAGAGCTTCACCGCGCTGGTGTGCGACCTCCTCGACGTGCCGCTCATCCCCCAGGTCGACATCGGCCCGTGGCGCGTGGACTTCCTCATCGCGGGCACCCGGGTGATCCTCGAGTTCGACGGCGCGCTGAAGTACACGGACCGCCAGGTCCTCGTCGACGAGAAGACACGCGAGGACGACCTGCGTGCCCGGGGGTACGTCGTGGTGCGGCTCATGTGGCGAGACCTGAGGCAGCCGACGATCGCACGGGCCAAGATCAGTCGCGCCCTCGCCCTGGCCGCCTGACCTCCCTTCGCCACCAACCCCTCCGATCGGCGCCTCCGGGCACCCCCTCCGCCCTACAAGACCCTGCCAGCAGCCCCTTGACGTGCCAGGACCCTGTCGAGACCCTGCTGACTCATCAAGACCCAGCCAGCAGGGTTTTGTCGCTCCCGGGCCAGGCGACCACGGGGAGACGGCAAGCGAGTTCGGGGCAACGGGCAGCAGTTCGTAGACTCCGGGGCATGACGACGCGCGCAGCCTGGGGCCATGGGATCGCCACGACGACGACGGACGGCACGGTGCTCGACACGTGGTACCCGCAGCCGCGGCTCGGGCAGGCCCCCGAGGCCGACCAGGTGCCCACCGAGCTCACCGCACTCGCCGGGCAGGACGAGGCCCGGGGCGTGCGCACCGAGGTCGTGACCGTCGCGATCGACCTCGACGCGGCCCCGCAGGACGCGAGCGACGCCTACCTGCGCCTGCACCTGCTCTCGCACTGCCTCGTCGAGCCCAACTCGATCAACCTCGACGGGCTCTTCGGCGTGCTCACCAACGTCGTGTGGACCAACCACGGCCCGTGCGCGGTCGAGGGCTTTGAGACCACCCGCGCCCGGCTGCGCACCCGCGGCCAGGTCACCGTCTACTCGGTCGACAAGTTCCCGCGCCTCGTCGACTACGTCATCCCGGCCGGCGTGCGCATCGGCGACGCCGACCGCGTCCGTCTCGGCGCGCACCTCGCGAGCGGCACGACCGTCATGCACGAGGGCTTCGTCAACTTCAACGCCGGCACCCTCGGCACCTCGATGGTCGAGGGCCGGATCAGCCAGGGCGTCGTCGTCGGCGACGGCTCCGACATCGGCGGCGGCGCCTCGACGATGGGCACCCTCTCCGGCGGCGGCACCCAGCGCGTCGCCATCGGCCGGCGCTGCCTCGTCGGCGCCGAGGCCGGCGTCGGCATCGCCCTCGGGGACGACTGCGTCGTCGAGGCCGGGCTCTACCTCACCGCCGGCACGAAGGTCACCCTCCCCGACGGCACCGTCGTCAAGGCGCGCGACCTCTCCGGCCGCAGCGGCCTGCTCTACCTGCGCAACTCGGTCACCGGCGCCGTCGAGGCCAAGGACCGCACGGGCGACGGCGTGGCCCTCAACGAGGCCCTCCACACGAACTAGCCATGCCGCCCCGCCGTCCCGCCGCCGACCGCCCGCCCCTCGCCGAGGAGCGGGCGGTCTCGCGCGCCCGGGTGCGCCGCAACCGCGCGCTCGTCGCGAGCGTGGCCGTGCTCGGGCTCCTCGGCGGCGCCGCGTGGTGGGTGCGCGACAAGGTCATCACCCCGTGGAGCGAGTCGTGCGAGGCCACCGCGCTCGAGCAGGACGTGAGCTTCACCCCCGAGCAGATGCACAACGCGGCGACGATCGTCCAGGTCGCCGAGCGCCGTGGCCTGCCCGCCCGCGCCGGCTCGATCGGGGTCGCCACGGCGATCCAGGAGAGCAAGCTGCGCAACATCACCTACGGCGACCGCGACAGCGTCGGCCTCTTCCAGCAGCGCCCGAGCCAGGGCTGGGGCACCGTCGAGCAGATCCTCGACCCCCGCTACTCGACGAACGCCTTCTACGACGCGCTCGTCAAGGTCGACGGCTGGCAGGACATGCGGATCACCGAGATCGCCCAGGAGGTCCAGCGCAGCGCCTACCCCGAGGCCTACGCCGACCACGAGCACGAGGGCCGCACCATCGCCTCGGCGATCTCCGGCCACTCCCCCGAAGGCCTGGTCTGCCGCCTCGACCCGCCGACGGGCGCGGGCGACCGCGAGCGTCTCGTCGAGAGCCTGCGGACCGAGACCGGGTACCGCGCCGACACCGGGGACGGCGTCGTGGTCGTCCGGGCCTCGCAGGAGCGTCGCGCGTGGGGTGTCGGGGCGTGGGCGGTCGCGACGGCGAAGGGGCACGGCGTCACCTCCGTGCAGGTCGGCGACCGCATGTGGACCCGCGAGGACGGGTCCAGCTGGTCGGCCGCACCGGACCCGGTCGACGCCTCGACCGTCCGGATCACCCTCGCCGACGGCTGACCCGCCCCACGCCGAACCCGCTCCGAGCACGACGAAGGGGGACCACCCGGCCGGGTGGCCCCCTTCGCTCGACCTCGAGGTCAGCGCCTATCGATGAGTCAGCGCCTATCGATGAGTCAGCGCTCGTCGATGCCGACGTAGTCGCGCTCGGTCTCGCCGATGTAGATCTGGCGCGGACGGCCGATCTTGGTCTTCGGGTCCTCGATCATCTCGCGCCACTGGGCGATCCAGCCCGGGAGGCGGCCGATGGCGAAGAGCACGGTGAACATCTTGGGCTGGAAGCCCATCGCCGTGTAGATGAGGCCGGTGTAGAAGTCGACGTTCGGGTAGAGCTTGCGCTCGACGAAGTAGTCGTCCTTGAGGGCGATCTCCTCGAGCTTCATCGCGATCTCGAGCTGCTCGTCGCCGCCCATCTTCTCGAGCACGGTGTGCGCCGCGTCCTTGACGATGGCCGCGCGCGGGTCGTAGCTCTTGTAGACGCGGTGGCCGAAGCCCATGAGGCGGACGCCGTCCTCCTTGTTCTTGACCTTCTTCATGAAGGTCTCGGCGCCGTCGTCGGACTTCTGGATCTGCTCGAGCATCTCGAGCACGGCCTGGTTGGCGCCGCCGTGGAGCGGGCCGGACAGGGCGTGGATGCCGGCGGAGACCGAGTTGAAGAGGTTCGCGTGGGCCGAGCCGACGAGGCGGACGGTCGACGTCGAGCAGTTCTGCTCGTGGTCGGCGTGGAGGATGAAGAGCTGGTCGAGCGCCTTGACGATCTCGGGGTCGAGGTCGTAGGGCTCGGCCGGGAAGCCGAAGGTCATCCGCAGGAAGTTCTCGGTGAGCGAGAGCGAGTTGTCCGGGTACAGGAAGGGCTGGCCGACGCTCTTCTTGTGCGCGTAGGCAGCGATGGTCGGCAGCTTCGCGAGGAGGCGGATCGTCGAGATCTCGACCTGCTCGTGGTCGAAGGGGTCGAGGCTGTCCTGGTAGAAGGTGCCCAGCGCAGAGACGGCCGAGGACAGCACCGGCATCGGGTGCGCGTCCCGCGGGAAGCCGTTGAAGAAGGCCTTGAGGTCCTCGTGGAGCATCGTGTGGCGGCTGATCCGCTCCTCGAAGTCCTCGAGCTCGGAGGTCGTCGGCAGCTCGCCGTAGATGAGCAGGTAGGCGACCTCGGTGAAGGTGGACTTCGAGGCCAGCTGGTCGATCGGGTAGCCGCGATAGCGCAGGATGCCCTGGTCGCCGTCGATGTAGGTGATCTTCGACTCGGCCGAGGCGGTGTTGACGAAGCCGACGTCGAGCGTGGTGTTGCCGGTCTCCTTCATCAGGCTCGAGATGTCGTAGCCGCTGTTGCCCTCGGCGGCGGGGATCAGCGGGAAGCTCAGGTCCTTGCCCCCGGCGGAGAAGGTGGCGCTGTCAGTCATAAGAAGAACTCCTGCCCTTTCGCAGTCGTGACGCCTGGCCCGTCACGCCCGGGTGAGGGCAGACGCACCGCGTGGTCTCGTCCGAAACTACCCCAGCCGTCGCGGCCCGATCCACACGGGCCCACCCTGGGGAACGCCGGCGCTCAGGCCGTGAGCCGGGCTGCGGCAGCGGCGATCTGGGCGTCGGTGGCCGTGAGGGCGATGCGCACGTGGTGCGCGCCGGCCGCCCCGTAGAAGGTGCCCGGCGCCACGAGCACGCCCCGGTCGGACAGACGGCGAAGGGTGGTCGCGGCCGGCTCGTCGGCCGTCGCCCACAGGTACAGCCCGGCCGCGGAGTCCTCGACGCGCAGGCCGAAGGCCTGCACGGCGGGCAGGAGCACGTCGCGCCGGGCGGCGTAGCGGGCTCGCTGCTCGGCGACGTGGGCGTCGTCGGACACCGCCGCGGCGAGGGCGGACTGGACGGGCGCGGGCACGATCATGCCGGCGTGCTTGCGGACCTCGAGGACGCGGCGCACGAGGGTCGGGTCGCCGGCGACGAAGGCGGCGCGGTACCCGGCGAGGTTGGACTGCTTGCTCGTCGAGTACACGGCGAGCAGGCCCTCGTGGGAGCCCTCGCACACGCGTGGGTCGAGGATGCTCGGCGTGGTGGGCAGCTCGTCGTAGGACTGGCCGCGCTCCTCCTCGGAGCGCCAGTCCAGCTCGGCGTAGCACTCGTCGGAGGCGACGACGACACCGCGCTCGCGCGCCCAGCGCACGACCTTGCGCAGGTGCTCGACGCCGAGGACGCGGCCGGTCGGGTTGCTCGGGGAGTTGAGCCACATGAGGCGCGGGGCGGAGGCGCCGCTCACCGGCCCCAGCGCGGTCGTCGCGTCGGCCGGCACCGGGGTCGCCCCGGCGATCCGGGCGCCGACGTCGTACGTCGGGTACGCGACGGTCGGGAAGACGACGGACTCACCGGCACCGATGCCGAGCAGCGTCGGCAGCCAGGCGACGAGCTCCTTGCTGCCGATCGTCGGCAGGACCCCGTCGGGGTCGACGTCGGGCGCACCGCGACGCCGGGCGAACCACGCGGAGACGGCCTCGCGCAGCGGCGGGGTGCCGTACGTCTGGGGGTAGCCCGGGGCGTCGGCGGCCGCGCGCAGCGCGTCCTGGACGACGGGCGGGGTGCTGTCGACGGGGGTGCCGACCGAGAGGTCGACGAGCCCGTCGCCCTGCGCCTGGTCCGCGCCGGAAAAGGCTCTCGCCCGCTCCTTGAGCGGAGCGAGCGAGTCCCAGGGGAAGTCCGGCAGGCCGGAGAGCCCGGACGCCGTCGTCACTCGTCGTGCTCCTGCGGGGGCAGCGCGGCGATGAGGGGGTGGTCCTTCTTGATCATGCCCATCTTGGCGGCGCCGCCGGGGCTGCCGAGGTCGTCGAAGAACTCGACGTTGGCCTTGTAGTAGTCGGCCCACTCCTCGGGGGTGTCGTCCTCGTAGTAGATCGCCTCGACCGGGCACACCGGCTCGCACGCACCGCAGTCGACGCACTCGTCGGGGTGGATGTAGAGACTGCGCTCACCCTCGTAGATGCAGTCGACCGGGCACTCCTCGATGCAGGCCTTGTCCTTGAGGTCCACACACGGCTGAGCGATCACGTACGTCATGCGCGCCATACTATGCCGCCTGTGGACGGCGCGGACATCAGGCTCACCTCAGGAGTCCGCATGGCTATCCGCACCAGGCTCCCCGACGCCGCGCCCGGCGGTCCGACCCTCACCGACACCGTCGGCGAGGTGGTCTCGGTCGACGACCACGAGGTCGTCGTCCGCACCCGGCAGGGCGAGGCCACCCTGCCCCGCGAGCTGGTCGTCGCCGCCCGGGTCATCCCGCCCCGCCCCAGCCGTCGAGGAGCTCCGCACCGCGCGATCGCCATCGAGGACCTGCACCTCGTCATGACGAAGGGCAACCCGGGCCTCGAGACGGAGTGGCTCGGCGAGCCGGGCCGAGGCTGGCTGCTGCGGGCCGGCGGCGGGTACACAGGTCGGGCCAACTCCGCGCTCCCGCTGGGGGATCCCGGCACGACCGACGAGTCGGCCGTCGCAACGGTCGTCCGCTGGTACCGCGACCGGGGTCTGACCCCGCTCCTGCAGGTCCCGCTGCCGCCTCGCGCGGACTGGTCCGACGACCCCTTCGCCGCAGGGCTGCTGGGCCAGGGATGGCGCCTGCTCACCCCGACGCTCGTCATGACCGGTCGCGGCGAAGGGCTGCGCGACGCCCTCCCCACCGGCGCCGCTGCGGACGTCACGATCGAGGAGAGCCCCGCTCTCGCGGACGAGTGGCTCGAGGTCGCCAACCCGCGCGCCCTGGCCCGCCCCGAGGCGACCCGCGCGGTGCTCTCGGCACCGCGGGAGCAGGTCTTCCTCCTCGCCCGCGACGAAGGGGGTGAGGCTCTGGGCGTTGCCCGGGTGGCCCTCGACGCCGGCTGGGCAGGGCTCTACGGGGTGCACGTCGTGCCGGGGCACCGACGCCGCGGCATCGGCGCGGCCCTCACCGCGGCCGCCGGGCGGATCGCGCTGGAGCGCGGGGTCGTGCTCAGCTACCTCCAGGTCGAGGAGCCCAACACCGGCGCGGTCGCGCTCTACGAGCGGGCCGGCCTGACGACGCACCACCGCTACGCCTACCTGCGGCTCGACCGCTAGAGCACGACCGCTAGAGCACGCAGAGCCAGCCGACGACCCCGTCCGGGGCGTCGAGCCGGGTGAGCCGCCCGGCCGGGTGAGTCTCGTCGCGCAGCCCGACCTCGCCCGCATCGACGACGACCCGCGACATCGACAGGGCCAGCCCGGTCCCGATCGCCTTCAGGTAGGCCTCCTTGGCCGCCCACAGGTGGGCGAACGCCTCGGGGTCTGCCGGCACCGCCTCGCCCGGCGCCAGGACCCGCTCGAGCAGCCGGGGCGAAGGAGGCGCCGTCCGGACCACCTCGACGTCCACGCCTAGAGGGCGAGCGGCCCCGCCGACGAGGACGTGGAGGCCGGAGTGCGAGGCGCTGACGTGCCAGCCAGCGGCGGCCCCGGTCGGGACGGGGCGGCCGTGCGGCTCGGCGCAGTCCGGGCACGCGCGGTGCAGGCCGACATCGGCACGGTCGCACCCCGCGAGCTCGGCCGCGACCTCCCGCATGAGGGCGGCAGCACCGAGGAACCGAGCCCGCTCGGCGTCGCTGCCCTTGACCTCGTAGCGGCCGCGCTCCCCCGCGTCGAGGAGGCCGTGCCAGGCCGGGTCGACGTCCGCGACGGAGAGCCACCGGACGAGCGCCGGGGAGGTGGAGACGGACGGACTTCGCACGGAGGCAAGGATAGGCTAACTTTGCTCACTGTGCCGCTTGCTCTCGCGCCCACGCGGCCCACCACGACGCGCAGCATCGACCGGTGGGTCGATCAGCCCACCCTCGACGTCGACGCCGCGGCCCTCGTCGCTGACGGCCGGGTCGTCAGCCACCGCGAGCTGGACCGCCTCGTGGCCCACGCCGCCGCGACGCTGCCGCCCGCCACAGAGGGCCGCCTCCTCGTCCGGGTGCCGCTCGGCCGCGACCTCCCCGGGATAGTCGCGCACCTCGCCGTCCAGCGCGCCGGGCACGTCGGGCTGCTCACGCGCCCCGGCGCCGAGACCCCCGCCCCGTGGAGACCCGATCTCACCGCGACGGGCGAGCTGCGCTCCCCCTTCGCCCGGCTGACCGGCACCCCGGCGCACGTCCTGCACCCCGACCTCGCGGTCCTCCTGCCCACCTCCGGCAGCACCGGCTCGTCCAAGCTCGTCCGGATCTCCCGGTCGGCGCTGTCGGCCAACGCCCACGGCATCGCCGAGGCGCTCCACCTGCGCGCGAGCGACCGGGCCGCCCTCGCCCTGCCGCTGCACTACTGCTTCGGGCTCTCGGTGCTCCACTCTCACCTCGTCTCCGGCGGCAGCGTCGCGCTGAGCGAGGCGCCGGTGACCGACCCCGGCTTCTGGCGCGACGTCGCGGGCTCGACCACCCTGCCGGTCGTCCCCCACACCCTCGACCTGCTCGACGCGGCCGGTGACCTCGACACGCTCCCCTCCTCGATCCGGCTCGTCACCCAGGCCGGTGGCGCTCTCGGCGCGACCCGCCTCGCCCGAGTGCGCGCGGTCGAGGCGCGCTCGTCCTGGCAGCTCGTCGTGATGTACGGCCAGACCGAGGCGACCGCCCGGATGACCGTCCTCGACCCCGCCGAGGGTGCGCGCCCCGCCGGGGTCGTCGGCCGTCCGGTCGCCGGCTCCTCCGTCCGCATAGACACCACCGTCCCGGAGGCGAAGGGGGAGGTCGGCGAGATCGTCTTCCGCGGCCCGGGCGTCATGCTCGGCTACGCCGTCGAACCGGCCGACCTGGCACTCGGGGGCTGGACCCCCGAGCTGCGCACCGGAGACCTCGGCCGGCTCGACGACGAGGGCCTGCTGCACGTCGTCGGGCGGCGCTCCGCCGTCGCCAAGATCCTCGGGCTGCGCGTCGACCTCGACCACGTCGCCGACCGGCTGCACACGGCGGGGGTCGAGGCCTGCGTGACCTCCGACGACCAACGACTCCTCGTGACGACGACCGCGACCGACGCCGACGCTGTCGCCACGGAGGCGGCCCGCTGCTCGGGCCTGACCACGGCCCAGGTCGTCGTCGCCACCGTCCCGACGCTGCCCCGGACCGCGAGCGGCAAGCCCGACCGCGCCCGGTGCGCCGCGCTCGCCCTCGCCGCGGTCGAGGACGGCTCCGGCGCGGCCGACGGCGACCTCGCGACCCGAGCCAGGGCTGCCCTCGCCGCGGCCCTCGGACGTCCGGTCCGGCTGGAGCGCTCCTTCGCCGACCAGGGCGGCGACTCCTTCTCCCTCGTGCGCGCCACGCTCGGGCTTGAGGCGGTGCTCGGCCCGCTCCCACGCGGCTGGCACCAGCGTCCGCTCACCGATCTCGTCCGGGCCGCGGCGCAGCGACCGCGTCGGCGGTGGCTCGACCGCTGGACCCGCTCGGTGGAGACGAGCGTCCTCGTCCGGGCCCTCGCGGTGCTCGCCATCTGCGCGACGCACGTCGGCCTCACCGACCTCCCCGGCGGCGCGCACACCCTCCTCGTCGTCGCCGGCTACCACCTCGCCGCCTTCACCCTCGTCGCCCCGACCCTCGCCCAGCGGTGGCGGCGGACCGGGGCGCTCCTCGTCGGCATCGCCCTGCCGGCGAGCGCCGTCGCGCTGGCCGTGCACCTCACGACCGGCGCCTACGGCTGGGCCAACGTCGTCCACCTCAACTGGCTGCTCGGGCGGGTCGAGTGGGGACCGCGCATCGAGCTGTGGTTCGTCGAGGCGCTGCTCGCGGCGATCGTCGTCCTCGCCGGTCTGCTGAGCATCCCGCCGCTCGCACGCCTCGTCGCGCGCCGCCCGTGGGAGTGCGCGATGGCGCTCACGGCCCTCGCCCTCGTCCCGCGCTACGTCCTCGTGCCCGAGGGCACCGGACCCACGCGTGGCCTGCCCGGCACCGTCTTCTGGTTCGTCGCGGCCGGGGTGGCCCTCGCGCTCGCCCGACGGCCGCTGCACACCTGGATCACGCTGGCCCTGCTCGCCGTCGGCCTGGCCGGCTTCTTCCAGACGACGAGCCGCGGACTGACCGTCCTCGCCCTCGTGGCCCTGGTCGCCCTCGTCCCCCGGGTCCGGGTCCCCCGCCCCGCCGTCCCCGCGCTCGGCGCCCTCGCCGGAGCGTCGCTGCACATCTACCTCGTCCAGTTCCAGGTCTTCACCCGGGTCGAATCCGACTGGCTCGGCCTGCTCGCCTCGGTGGCCGCCGGCCTCGTCCTCGCCGCCGTGAGCGAGCCTGTCGTCCGCCGAGCCACCCGGCGCGTCACCGACGCCCGTCCGGGGACCCGGGCCACCCCCTTCGCCCCCGCGCCCCGCATCATGCGGGCGCTGCCCGTCCGACCCCGGAGGTCCCACCCATGAACCGTCGCTCGTTCCTCACCGCCGTCGTCCTCACCGGGTCGCTCGCCCTGACCGCCTGCGGCAGCTCCGAGGACGGCGAGGCCTACACGCCCGACCCCGAGGCGCTGCAGATCTACTCCTCGCAGCACGACAACGTCACCAAGGCCTGGGCCGACGCCTTCACGAAGAAGACCGGCATCAAGACCCAGGTCCGGCAGGGCAAGGACGCCTCGATGGGGCACCAGATCGTCGAGGAGGGTGACCGGTCGCCCGCCGACGTCTTCCTCACCGAGAACAGCCCGGCGATGACCCTCGTCGACAGCGCTGGGCTCCTCGCCCCCGTCGACGCGGCGACCCTGCAGGCCATCCCCGAGGACCGGCGCCCCTCCTCCCAGACGTGGACCGCCATCGCGGCCCGGTCCACCGTCCTCGTCTACAACCCCGACGAGATCTCCGAGGACGAGCTCCCCACCTCGCTCATGGACCTCCAGCGGCCAGAGTGGAAGGACCGCTGGGGCTGCGGCGCCTCCGGCGCGGACTTCCAGGCCATCGTCGCGGGGATGCTCGCCGACCAGGGCGAGGAGAAGACGACCGCCTGGCTCGAGGCCCTCAAGGACGGAGCCCGGATCTACCAGAACAACATCGCCACGATGAAGGCCGTCAACGCCGGTGAGGTCCCCGTCGGCGTCATGTACCACTACTACTGGTACCGCGACCAGGCCGGGACCAAGGAGGGCTCGGGCAGCACGAAGCTCCACTACTTCAAGAACGAGGACCCGGGGGCCTTCGTCTCCCTCTCCGGCGGCGGCGTGCTCAAGAGCTCGGACAAGGCCGAGCAGGCGCAGCAGTTCCTCGCCTACGTCACGAGCCCCGAGGGCCAGCAGGTGCTCGTCGACTCCGGGTCGATGGAGTACGCCGTCGCCGAGGGCGTCGACTCTGACCCGGCCCTCCCGCCGCTGGACTCCCTCGAGGCCCCGCCCGTCGACCCCTTCGGCCTGAGCTCGGAGAAGGTCACCGAGCTCATGACCGACGCCGGGATCCTTTAGGAACCCATGTCCCTGGCAGCGCATCGCCCGAGCCCCTCGAGCCTCCTCGTCACCGCCGCCGCGCTCGTCGTGGCGGCGGTGACCGTGCTGCCCCTGCTCGTCGTGGGCTCGCGCGCGCTGCGCATGCCGGCCGCCGACGCGATCGACTACCTCGTCCGGCCCCGGATCGCTGAGCTGCTGTTCAACACCCTCGGGCTCGTCGCGCTCACGGTCCCCGCGACGCTCTTCATCGGGATCACCGCGGCCTGGCTCGTCGAGCGGACCGACCTGCCTGGCGCCGGCGTCTGGCGAGTCCTGCTCGCCGCGCCGCTGGCCATCCCCGCCTTCGTCGCCAGCTACGCGTGGATCTCCTTCGCCCCCGGCCTGCACGGCCTGCTCGGCGCCGCCCTCGTGACGACCCTCGCGTACTTCCCCTTTGTCTACCTGCCGGTGGCGGCGATCCTGCGCGACCTCGACGGCTCCGACGAGGAGCTCGCCCGCTCGCAGGGTCTCGGACCGCTCATGGCGGTGCACCGCACGGTGATCCCGCGGCTGCGCCCCGCGATGAGCGGCGGCACGCTGCTCGTCGGGCTGCACCTGCTCGCCGAGTACGGCGTGCTCGAGATGATGCGCTTCCCGACGCTGACGACAGCGATCCTCACGCAGTACTCCGTCGGCTTCAGCAACGACGAGGGCAGCCTGCTCGCCGTCGCGCTCGTCGGCCTCTGCCTCACCCTGCTCGGCCTCGAGATGCTGCTCCGTGGCACCGCCCGGGTCAGCCGGGTCGGCAGCGGCACCCACCAGCCGCACACCCCGCTGTCCCTCGGCCGGCTCCGCCTGCCCGCCCTGCTCGGGCTCGGCGCCCTCGTCGTCCTCTCGCTCGCCCTCCCCCTCACCCTCGTCGGACGGTGGCTGGTGCGCTGGGTCGCGACCACCCCCGACGGACCCTCACTGCTCCTCACCACCGGCTCGACGGTCGGCCTCGCCGCCGCCGCGGCGATCGTCGCGACGATCGCCGCCCTCCCTGGTGCCTGGCTGCTCGACCGACGACGCACCGGGGCCGCGCTCGTCATGGAGCGCACGACCTATCTCGCGAGCGCCCTGCCCGGGGTGGTCGTCGGCCTCGCGCTCGTCACGGTCACGGTGCGCTACCTGCCGGCGATCTACCAGAGCGCGTCGGTGCTCGTCATCGCCTACGCGATCCTCTTCGTGCCCCGCGCCATGGTCAGCCTGCGCGCCGGGCTCGCCGCCGCCCCGCCCGAGCTCGTCGAGGCCGCCCGCTCGCTCGGTGCCTCCGGCCCGGACCGCCTGCGTCGCGTGCTCCTGCCGCTCGTCGCGCCGTCGATGCTCACCGGCGCCGCCCTCGTCCTCATCGCGTCGGCCACCGAGCTCACCGCGACGCTGCTCCTCGCGCCCACCGGGACCTCGACGCTCGCGACCGCCTTCTGGGCGGCCAGCGACGAGCTCGACTACGTCGGTGCGGCACCATATGCGGCGATGATGATCCTCCTGTCCGCGCCGCTGACGATCCTGCTTCTGCGGCAGAGCGGCACGCGCCGATGAGGTGCCTGCACGTCCGCGGCGTGACCGCGGCCCACGGCGAGACCCCCGTCCTGCGCGGCGTCGACCTCGACGTGCCGGCCGGGTCGACGACAGCCGTGCTCGGCGCCTCGGGCTGCGGCAAGACGACGCTGCTGCGCGTGGTTGCGGGCTTCATGCACCTCGGTGACGGCGAGGTGCGGCTCGACGACGAGGTCATCGCCTCCCCCCGGGTGCACCTGCCCCCGGAGCGACGCGGGATCGGCTACGTCCGCCAGGACGGCGGGCTCTTCCCCCACCTCGACGTGGGGCACAACGTCGCCTTCGGCTGGGACCGCTCGCGGCGGCGTCGACGCGACGGTGTGGGGGAGCTGCTCGAGCTCGTCGGGCTCGACCCCTCTCTCGCCCGGCGCCGGCCGCACGAGCTCTCCGGCGGTCAGCAGCAGCGGGTCGCCCTCGCCCGGGCGCTCGCGCTCGACCCCGCGATCATCCTCCTCGACGAGCCCTTCGCCGCTCTCGACACGGCGCTGCGGGCTTCGACCCGCGAGGCCGTCGCCGCGGCCCTCGCCGAGCGGGGCGCGACGACGGTGCTCGTCACCCACGACCAGGGCGAGGCGCTCTCCTTCGCCGACCAGGTGGCCATCATGCGGGACGGGCTCTTCTCCCGGGTCGGCTCGCCGCGTGAGGTCTACGAGCGCCCGTCCGGCCCGAGGGAGGCTGCCTTCCTCGGCGAGTCCATCGGCGTCCAGGGGGTCCTCGAGGCCGACGGGACCGTCACCTGCGCCTTCGGCCGCGTCCGCGTCCGGGGCGAAGGAGGTCCGCCCGGGACCGCCGTCGACGTCGT
Source organism: Janibacter sp. Y6 (assembly GCF_040900765.1). Lineage (NCBI taxonomy): Bacteria > Bacillati > Actinomycetota > Actinomycetes > Micrococcales > Intrasporangiaceae > Janibacter > Janibacter sp. Y6. The sequence continues at coordinate 290,635 of NZ_JAKLYZ010000004.1, read as the reverse complement.
CGTGCGTCCCGAGCAGGTCCTCCTCGTGGTCCCACCGGAGGGTGCCCCTGCCGAGGTGGTCTCGGTGCGCTACTTCGGGCACGACGCGCTCGTCGACCTCCGGCTCGACGGCGGCGAGGCCGCGCTCTCCCGGGTCCCCGGGACGCGGACCCCGCAGGAGGGCGAGCGGGTCGGCCTCGTCGTCACCGGCGACGTCCCCGTCTACCCGAGAGGCTGACCCCTTCGTCCCGTCACGGGTTGGTGCAGGTGACGTCGTCCTCGGGGATGTAGTGCGTGTCGAAGGTGCTCGTCGTCGCGGCACCGCCCGCGACGGGCTTGAGCACGCGCGTCACCGTGACGTCGAAGCCCGGGGTCGGCGCCTGGGGCACGCACCCCTTCGAGTCGTCGGTGATCGTCTTGGGCTGCACGACATTGCGCCGCGGGCCCTTCTTCGCCTCGACGTCCCACGTCTTGACGCCGTAGAAGCTCACCGTCACCTGCGAGTTCGTGGCGTTCGCGCGGATGAGGATGCCGCCCTTGGTGTTGTTCGTGAAGCGGTTGTCGACGTCCGGGTAGCTGATCGTCGCCTCGCGGCCCTCGGGGTAGCGCGAGATGTAGAAGGAGTGGGGGTGGAACTCCTCGATCCGCGCCCCGGAGAAGAAGACGGCGTTGAAGAGCGTCGTCGACAGCTGGCTGATGCCGCCGCCGTAGTCCTCGGCGAGGCGGCCGTTCATGATGACGCCCGCCGACTTGTACCCCTTCGCCGCGGTGCGCGGCCCGAGGTGGTCGTTGAGGCTGAAGGTCTGCCCCGGGCCGACGTAGGCGCCGTTGAGCCGGCTCGCGGCGAGCTTGATGTTCTCGACGCGGGGCCCGTAGGTCGACATGTACGTCGTGAAGGTGGAGATCTCCTCCTTCGGGATGGTCTTGCGCGCGATCGCGGTCGTCACCTCGGGCTTCGTCGCCTCGGAGGGCACGGCGGCGGTGCGCTGGTCGCCCGACTTCGCCATCGCGGCGACGACGGGCGCGGCCACGCCGTCCTTCTTCAGGCTCAGGCCGGACTGGCTCGGCGTGACCGAGAAGTCCTGGGAGCCGCTGAGGACGACCTCGGCGTCCTTGGCCGGGCGAAGGGTGCCCGAGCTCGTGCCCGCGGCGACGACCGCCGCGGAGACCTTGGCCTCGTCGACGTCGTAGGACAGCTCGCCCTTGTCGGCCGACACCGTGACCGCCTTCATGAGCTCCTTCGCGGGGACGCTGAAGCTCACGCTCCGCGCCGCCCCCTTCGCCGCCGGGTCGGTCGTCGTGATCTCCACCGGGCCGTCGGCGAGGGGGTCGAGCTCTTCGGTGGTGAAGCGCTCGATCTCGTCCTGGGCCAGCGTCGGCTCGAGGGTCGAGGTCTTCGCGGAGTACGTCCGGGTCTGCGGCCAGCCGGAGGAGATCTGCTCGACGAGCGCGTCGCGGTCGACCGCGCGCCCGGTGGCGGACTTCTTCGTCACGACCTCGCCGTCGGTCACCGCGACCGACCCCTCGACGGGCTTCTTCTCGAAGGTCTTCGCGGCCGTGGCGACAGCCCTGGTCAGCGCGTCGTCGTCGACCTCGGCCTCGAGGTCGCGCGAGGTACCCCCGCGCACGTGGGCGACGACGTCGGCGGGGTTGAGGCTGAAGCCGGTGAGCCCGGCCAGCGACGCGTCGTAGTCGACGGTCAGGCCGGCCTTCGCGGGGTCGATGCGGGTCTTCGTGCCGGCGCCCTCGACCTGCAGGGGCTGGGTCACGGCGTCCTTCGTGCCCCGCTCGAGGGCGGCACGCGCCTCCGACTCGTCCATGCCGCCGATGCTCACGCCGCCGACGGTCGTGCTCGCGGGCACCCGGTCGCCGAAGTACACCGCGGTGCCGACGTAGAGCGCCCCGAGGACGAGGAGCACGAAGAGCCCGGCGAGGACCCCACGGCCGCGGCGGCGCGGCCCCTGGCCGTCCAGCTCCTCGTCCGTCAGGCGGCCGTCGTCGCGGCGGTCACTCATGCGTTCACCTCGTGCTCGTGTACGTGCTGCGGTAGTAGACCAGCGGGCTGCCGCTGTCGGCGTGGTCGGCCCTGATGACCTCGGCGACGACGATGACGTGGTCGCCCGCCACGTGCTCCTCGACAGTCTCGCACTCCATGGTGGCCAGGGCTCCGTCGAGCAGGACGACCCCGGACTCGCCGCGGTGGTGCGGGACCCGGGTGAGCTGGCCCTGCAGGGGGCGCCCCGGGGTGCTCAGCCAGCTCGCGATGCGACGGTGCTCCTCGGCGAGGACGCTCACGCCCCACCGGCGCGCCGTGCTCACGGCGTCCTGGAACCCGCTGTCGAGACGCACGCAGAGCAGGACGAGCGGCGGCTCGAGGGAGACGGACGTGAAGGCGTTGGCGGTCATCGCGTGGTCGTGGCCGTCGACGGTCGTCGTCACGACGCACACACCCGTCGCGAGCCGGCTCATCGCCTGGCGCAGGGCGGCGCTGGGCTCGAGGCTCATCGGCGCACCGCCTCGGCGAGGGGTCGGCGAGCGGGGGACGAAGGGGGGACGAGCGCCCCGGTCTCGACGTCGAGCTCGGCGTAGCCCTCGCGTCCGGAGAGCCGGGCCGCGATGTCGTTGGACAGCGCGTACTGATCGCCTTCGACGCTCACCTGGGTGCGGTGCTCGCGCAGAGCGGCGACCTGGCCGGCGACGGCCTGCGGGTCGACGACCTCGAAGGCGACGAGCTCGTCGGGCACGACCTGGGGCGGGTGCTCGCCGGTCGGCAGCGTCCACGAGGCGCGCGCCGGGCCGTGCTGCGCGAGGTGGGCCCGGTCCTCGTCGGCCCAGCTGCGCGGGGTGAGCACGGCGAGGACGCCCGGGCGGGCGGCCGCGGGCAGGGCGGCGACCGCGGCGCAGACGACACGGTGGGTCTGGACGTGGTCGGGGTGGCGGTACCCACCCTGCGGGTCGTAGGTGATGACGAGGTCGGGGTCGACCTCCTCCACGACGTCGCGCACGAGGGCCGCCGCCTCGGCGACGTCGGCCCGGGCGAAGGCGCGGGGGTCGTCCTGCGAGGGGGTGCCGACCATGCCCGAGTCCCGGTAGCGCGAGAGCGTGCCCGCTCCCTCGCCGAGGACGCGGTGCTGCGTGCCGATCGCGCTCATCGCGCGGCGCAGCTCCTCACGGCGGTAGGGCCCGAGGGCGTCGTCGTGATCGGCGTCGAGGTGGGCGAGATCGGGCGGGATGACCTCGCCCTGCTCGCCGAGGGTGCACGTGAGCACGTGCACCTCGTCACCGGCGGCGACGTGGTGAGCGAGGCAGACCCCCGTGGCGATGCTCTCGTCGTCGGGGTGGGCGTGGACGAGGAGCAGGCGCAGGCTCACCGAGCCACGCCGATCGTGCCCATCTCCGGGGTGCCCCCGAAGACGGCGTTGCTGCTCAGCCCGGTGACCTCCTGGCCGGCCACGAAGGTCGACCGGTGCTGCACGAGCGGGACGTAGCTGCCCTGCTCGAGCAGGGTGGTGTCGACCTTCGTCCATGCCGCGGCTCGCCGGTCGGCGTCGGCGACGGCCATCGCCTTGTCCATCGCCGCGTTGACCGCGTCGTCGCGCACGTAGCCGTAGTCGCGCCCGGAGGAGGCGCTCGTGATGTTGATCCGGTCGTCGAAGAGCGGCGGGAGCACCGTCGCCGCCGAGGGGTAGTCCGCGCCCCAGCTCGACCAGAAGACGTCGTACTTCTTCGCCGAGGCCGGCTGCGCGATCGTCGTGTAGTAGTCCTCGCCGAGGCCCTCGAGCTCGACGACGAAGCCGGCCTTCTCCCAGCCGGACTTCAGCGCGGCCATCGCCGCGTCGCTCTGCTCGCCGGAGCGGTAGGCGACCCGGATGCGCGGGCTCTCCTGCTTCGCCCGGGTGAGCAGGGCGCGGGCGGCCTCGGGGTCGCCAGTGGGGCCGCGGTCGAGGACCGGCTCGTGGGCGGAGGGCAGGGCGGTGCTGAGCAGCGACCACACGGGGGTGGCGACCGCCTGGCCGCCGAGGGCCCGTGCGTAGCCCTCGCGGTCGGTCGCGAGAGCGAGGGCGGTGCGCACCCGGGCGCTGCGCATGACCTCGCTCGTGTGGTTCGGCGCGAGGTAGTCGACGATCTGGCCGTCGCTGGTGACGCTCTGCACCTGGTCGGCGGCGTCGGCCACGGGCTGCTGCAGCCCGTCGGGCAGCGGGTCGAGGAGCACCGAGCGCGAGCCGTCGTCGCCCTCGGTGATGGTCTCGACCGCCTCGACCGGCTCGACTCCCTCGCGGTGGACGATGCGCTCGAGGGTGGGCTCGCGCACCGGGTCGCTCTGCTCGTCCCACTCCTCGTTGCGCACCCACGTGCCGCCCTCACCGGGCTGCCACGCGTCCTCGAGCTTGTACGGGCCGTTGGAGTAGGCGAGGTAGGCGGAGTCGTCGCCCTTGTCGGTGCTGCGCTTGACGGGTGCGAACTCGGGGGTGGAGACGACCTCGCCGAAGTCGGCGACGGGCTCGCTGAGCCGGTAGGTGATCGTGTCGCCGGAGCACGTGACGGCGGCCTGGATGAGGTTCGTCGCCCCGGCGCTGCGACCCGCGCTGCCGAAGGGGCCGGGGTAGCGCGAGCTGCCGTCCGGCTTCTTCGGGATGTCGAGGTAGGTCAGCGCGTACCCGGCGGAGGCGGTGTCCTTGCTGAAGGAGCGGGAGACCCCGTAGCGCAGGTCGCCGCAGGTGATCCGCGAGCCGTCCTGCCAGCTGACGCCCTTGCGCAGGGTGAAGGACCACCGCGTCTGGTCCTTGCTCGCCCGGCCGGTGCTCGTCGCGAGGTCGCCGACGAGCTCCTTCTGCCCGGCGAGGTCGGTCGCGGGCGCGTAGGTCGTCAGCGTGCGCAGGTAGGTGCGGCCGGCGAAGGCCGACTGCTGGCGCGAGGTGATCCGCTGGGGGTCCCAGGAGAGGACCGGGCCCTGGGAGAGCACCGTGAGCTGCTGCTCCGGGCCCGCGAGGGGCGTCGTGCTCGCGCCCGACGCGCCCCCTCCCCCGCCGCCGTCTGCCGAGGTGCACGCGGAGAAGAGCAGCAGGCCGCTCGTCGTGACGAGCGCCGCGGCGCGGCGGGGGGCGGGGGTCATCGGTGAGGTCCTCCTGGGGACGTCCTGGGGCTCAGCTGCGCGAGCGGGCCAGCCGGTTGCGCAGCACCTGGTCGAGCTCGACCTTGCGGATCCGCACGGCGTCGGGGGTGACCTCGACGCACTCGTCCTCGCGGCAGAACTCCAGCGACTGCTCGAGCGAGAGCTTGCGCGGGGGTACGACCTTCTCGAAGTTGTCCGCGGAGCTGGCGCGCACGTTGGTGAGCTTCTTCTCCTTGGTGATGTTGACGTCCATGTCGTCGGCGCGGGAGTTCTCGCCGACGATCATGCCCTCGTAGACCTCGGTCGTCGGCTCGACGAAGAGCGTGCCGCGCTCCTGGAGGTTGACCATCGCGTAGGCGGTGACGGGACCGCTGCGGTCGGCGACGAGCGAGCCGGAGATGCGCGTGGTGATCGTGCCGAACCACGGCTCGTAGCCCTCGAAGACGTGGTGGGCGATGCCGGTGCCCCGCGTCTCGGTGAGGAACTCCGTGCGGAAGCCGATGAGCCCGCGGCTGGGCACGAGGAACTCCATGCGGATCCAGCCGGTGCCGTGGTTGGTCATCTGCTCCATGCGCCCCTTGCGGGAGGCGAGGATCTGGGTGATCGCGCCGAGGTGCTCCTCGGGGGTGTCGATCGTCAGGCGCTCGACCGGCTCGTGGGTCTTGCCGTCGACCTCGCGGGTGACGACCTGCGGCTTGCCGACGGTGAGCTCGAAGCCCTCGCGGCGCATCTGCTCGACGAGGATGGCGAGCGCGAGCTCACCTCTGCCCTGGACCTCCCAGGCGTCGGGACGCTCGGTCGGCAGGATGCGCAGCGAGACGTTGCCGACGAGCTCGCGGTCGAGCCGGTCCTTGACGAGGCGGGCGGTGACCTTCGTGCCGCGGGTCGCGCCACGGCCGACGAGCGGCGAGGTGTTCGTGCCGATGGTCATCGAGATGGCCGGCTCGTCGACGGTGATGACGGGCAGCGCGACGGGGTTCTCGGCGTCGGCGATGGTGTCGCCGATCATGATCTCGGGGATGCCGGCGATGGCGATGATGTCGCCCGGGCGCGCGGGCTTGTCCTCCAGCGGCTTGCGCTCCAGGCCCTCGGTCATGAGCAGCTCGGTGATCTTCACGCGCTCCTGCGAGCCGTCGTGACGGCACCACGTGACCTGCTGGCCCTTGCGGATCTCGCCGTTGAAGACGCGCAGCAGGGCCAGGCGACCGAGGAAGTTGCTCGAGTCGAGGTTGGTGACGTGCGCCTGGAGCGGGGTCTCGTCGTCGTAGGCCGGCGCCGGGATCGTCTCCATGATCGTGCGGAAGAGCGGCTCGAGGTCGCCGTTGTCGGGCAGCCCGCCGTCCTCGGGACGGTTGAGGCTGGCCGCTCCCGCCTTCGCCGAGGCGTAGACGATGGGGAACTCGATCTGGTCCGCGTCGGCGTCGAGGTCCATGAAGAGCTCGTAGGCCTCGTCGACGACCTCGGCGATGCGGCTGTCGGGGCGGTCGACCTTGTTGATGCACAAGATGACCGGCATCTTCGCGGCGAGCGCCTTGCGCAGGACGAAGCGGGTCTGGGGCAGCGGGCCCTCGGACGCGTCGACGAGCAGGACGACGCCGTCGACCATCGACAGGCCGCGCTCGACCTCGCCGCCGAAGTCGGCGTGGCCGGGGGTGTCGATGATGTTGATGGTGACGCCCTCGGGGGCGTCGAAGTCGGAGGCGGACGGACCGGTGTAGCGGATCGCGGTGTTCTTCGCGAGGATCGTGATCCCCTTCTCGCGCTCGAGGTCACCGGAGTCCATGACGCGGTCGACGGAGCCGCTCTTGTCGTGCTCGCCGAAGGTGCCGCCCTGCCACAGCATCTTGTCCACGAGGGTGGTCTTGCCGTGATCGACGTGGGCGACGATGGCGACGTTGCGCACGTCTGAGCGGGTCTTCATGGGCATGAGCGCGATTGTCTCAGCAGGAGCGCCGATGCCGGAAATCCGCGGTCGCGCCCGCGGCCCGCTCCCGACCCTCCGGGCGAAGGGGGACCCCCTTCGCCCGCTCGGTCTCAGACCGGTAAAGGCGTCGCCGACGGCCTACCCAGCGGGTGCTCACTCGATTAGGTTCACCAACCAGCCGCGTCCATGGCGCCTCGGCCCCCTCCGGGTGACCGCGTCACAGGGTGGCTGCCGAGGGTCACCGACTCCTCGGTCGACCGAACGCCACACCAGCGAGGTAGACGATGTCCATGCGGAAGTCCACTCCCGTGGTCCTCCTGGCCACGGCCGCTCTGACCATGAGCGCCTGTGCCCAGAGCGACCGCGAAGACAGCGGCAGCGGTGACAGCGGCGGCGACTCCGCCGCCACCGACGCCACCTTCACCTTCGGCGCCGCGGGCGCGCCGGAGGTCTTCGACCCCTTCTACGCCAGCGACGGCGAGACCTTCCGCGTCACCCGCCAGATGTTCGAGGGCCTCGTCGAGGTCAAGCCCGGCAGCGCCGAGATCGGCCCGGGCCTGGCGGAGAAGTGGGAGCCCAGCGAGGACGGCAAGACCTGGACCTTCACCCTGCGCGAGGGCGTGAAGTTCACCGACGGCGAGACCTTCGACGCCGAGGCCGTCTGCGCGAACTTCGAGCGCATGGCCGACCAGAACGAGACCGCGCAGGCCGGTCCGGCCGAGTACTGGGCCTACTCCATGGAGGGCTTCGGCGAGGACTCGCTCTACCGCTCCTGCAAGGCCACCGACGCCAAGACCGTCGAGCTGAAGATCTCTCGCGCCACCTCGAAGTTCCCGGCGATGCTTTCGCTGTCGGCCTTCGCGATGCAGTCGCCCAAGGCCCTCGAGTCCGGTGACGCGAACAACGTCAAGAAGCAGGGCGAGGGCTTCGCCTACCCGAAGAACGCGCAGGAGCCCGTCGGCACCGGCCCGTACACGCTGGAGAAGTACGACACCGCGAACAGCACGGTGACGCTCAAGCGCAACGACGACTACTGGGGCGAGAAGGCCAAGAACGCCGAGATCGTCTTCAAGATCATCCCCGACGAGTCGACCCGTCGTCAGGAGCTCGAGGCCGGCTCGATCAACGGCTACGACCTGCCGAACCCCGTGGACTGGAAGGGCCTGGAGGACTCCGGCAACACCGTCGAGGTCCGCCCCGCCTTCAACATCCTCTACGTCGGCCTCAACCCCGAGAAGAACACCAAGCTCAAGGACCTCAAGGTCCGCCAGGCGCTGTCCATGGCCGTCGACCGCGAGAACCTCGTGACCTCCCAGCTGCCCGAGGGCGCTGTCGCCGCGTCGCAGTTCATGCCCGACACCGTCAAGGGCTACAACTCCGAGCTGCAGCCGATGAAGAAGGACGTCGAGGGCGCCAAGAAGCTGCTCAAGGAGGCCGGCGCCGAGGGCATGGAGCTGACCTTCGCCTACCCGAGCGAGGTCACCCGGCCGTACATGCCGAACCCGCAGAAGATCCACGAGGCCATCCGCCGCGACTTCGAGGCGGTCGGCATCAAGGTCAAGGTCGTCACCAAGCCGTGGAACGGCGGGTACCTCGACGGCGTCGACAACGGCCAGTTCGACGCGTGGCTGCTCGGCTGGACCGGTGACTACGACTCGGCCGACAACTTCATCGGCACCTTCTTCGGCAACCTCAAGAGCAACGACTTCCACACCTCGGCGACCGACTTCGGCTCCGACCTGAGCAAGGAGCTCAAAGAGGCCGACCAGACGGTCGACGAGGCCGAGCGCACGACGATGTACGAGGAGCTGAACAAGAAGATCGCCGAGGAGTACATCCCCGGGCTGCCGATCTCGCACAGCCCGCCCGCGCTCGTCGTCGGCGAGGGCGTCGAGGGTCTCACCGCGAGCCCGCTGACGGCCGAGCAGTTCGACACGGTCACCGTCGAGGGCGGCAAGTAAGCCCTACGTCGGCCGATCTGTCCCGACACCCAGGCTGGGGCCGTCTGCTCCGGGTCACCCCCGGACCAGGCGGCCCCACCGCCTGTCGAGCGCTAGGAGGCACCTACCCGTGCTGAGATTCATCGTCCGCCGGCTGCTCCAGCTGGTCCTCGTCGTCTTCGTCCTGTCGATCCTGCTCTTCGCCTGGCTGCGCGCGCTGCCCGGCGGCGTCGTCTCCGCGATGCTCGGCGAGCGCGCGACCCCCGAGAGCCGCGCCGCTCTCACCGCCGAGCTGGGGCTCAACGACCCCCTCCCCGTGCAGTACTGGCGCTTCCTCCAGCGCGCCCTCCAGGGCGACTTCGGCGCCTCGACCTCCGTGCAGGTCGGCCGGCCCGCGATGGAGGTCTTCCTCGAGCGCTTCCCCGCGACGATCGAGCTCGCCCTGGGCGCGATGCTCATCGCGCTCCTCCTCGCGATCCCGCTCGGCTACATCGCCGCCCGGCGGCGCGGCAGCGCGCTGGACAACCTCTCGGTCGTCGGCTCGCTCGTCGGCGTGGCCGTCCCCGTCTTCTTCCTCGCCTTCCTGCTGAAGTACTACTTCTCGATCAAGCTCGGCTGGCTGCCGGTCTCCGGTCGTCAGGACGTCGGCGACGCGACCCGGGTCACCGGCTTCTTCGTCCTCGACGGCATTCTCACCCGCGAGTGGGACGCCTCTCTCGACGCCCTCAAGCATCTCGTCCTGCCGAGCATCGCCCTGGCCTCGATCCCCTTCGCGATGATCTTCCGGATCACCCGGGCGAGCGTCCTCGACGTCCTCGACGAGGACTACGTGCGCACCGCCCAGTCCAAGGGCCTGGGCTCGCGGGTCATCCGCGGGCGGCACGTCATGCGCAACGCGCTCCTGCCGATCGTCACCGCCGTCGGCCTGCAGACCGGCGCGCTGCTCGGCGGTGCGGTGCTCACCGAGACCGTCTTCAACTTCCCCGGCATCGGCCAGGCGCTCTCGCAGTCCTTCAGCAGCCGCGACTTCGCCGTCCTGCAGGTGATCATCCTCGCGGCGGCCATCGTCTACGTCCTCGTCAACCTCGTCGTCGACGTCCTCTACGCCGTCATCGACCCCCGAGTGAGGACCCGATGAGCACGACTCCCAGCACCCCCGAGCCCGGCACGCCGCGTCCCATGCCGCGTCCCGGCGACCGCAAGCGGGCCCGCATCGACGCCCTCGCCGAGGCCGGCGCGGTCTCCGACTCCCCCGGGACGAGCCTCATCGCCTCGGCGTGGAAGCGGCTGCGCCGCAACCCCGTCTTCCTCGTCGGGCTGGCGATCACGACGGTCTTCGTCCTCATCGCGCTGCTCGCGCCGCTGCTGGCGCCGAACGACCCCACCGAGTGGCTGCTCAAGGTGAGCGCCCAGAAGGACCCGGTCCCCGCTCCCCGGGACGGCTTCCCCCTCGGCGGTGACGACAAGGGCAGAGACCTGCTCTCCCGCCTCATCGTCGGCAGCCGGCAGACCCTCGTCGTCGGTGTCATGGCCACCCTCATCGGGCTCGCCGGCGGCGTCGTCCTGGGCACCCTCGCGGGAGCCTTCAGCGGCTGGGTCGACAGCGTCATCATGCGCGCGGTCGACGTCATGCTCTCCATCCCCAGCCTGCTGCTCGCCTTCTCGATCTCGGCGCTCGCCGCCCGGCCCAGCCAGTGGACGCTCATCATCGCGATCGCCATCGTGCAGATCCCGATCTTCGCCCGGCTCCTGCGGGGCGCGATGCTCGCCCAGCGCAGCAAGGACCACGTCCTCGCGGCCCGGGCCCTCGGCGTCAAGCGCTCGGCGATCGTCCTGCGCCACATGCTGCCGAACTCGCTCGGCCCGGTCATCGTCCAGGCGACGCTCGTCCTCGCGACGGCGATCATCGACGCGGCCGCGCTGTCCTTCCTCGGCCTCGGCAACCCCGACGACCGGACCCCGGAATGGGGCCAGATGCTCGGTGCGTCGCAGAAGTACTTCTACGACTACCCGCACCTCGCCTTCTACCCGGCGATCTGCATCATCGTCGTCGCGCTCGGCTTCACCCTCATGGGCGAGTCGCTGCGCGAGGCCCTCGACCCCAAGACCCGGAGGTGACGCCATGACGGCGACGAGCACCCAGCACCCCCGCCCCACCGGTGGCGGCGCGACCCCGCTGCTGTCCGTGCGGGACCTCACCGTGACCTTCACCCGCTCCGGCGAGCAGCCCTTCACCGCGGTCGACGGGCTGAGCTTCGACGTCTCCCCCGGTCAGACCGTCGGCCTCGTCGGCGAGTCCGGCTGCGGCAAGTCCGTGACCTCGCTGGCGATCATGGGCCTGCTGCCCGCTCGCGGCAACACCGTGACGGGCACGGTCGACTTCGAGGGCACCGACCTGCTGACGCTCTCGGACAAGGAGATGCGCGACCGGCGCGGCCAGGAGATCGGCATGATCTTCCAGGACCCGCTGTCCTCGCTCAACCCCGTCGTGCCGATCGGGCGACAGGTCACCGAGGTCCTCGAGCGGCACAAGGGCCTGTCGAAGAAGGCCGCCCGCCCGCTCGCGAGGGAGATGCTCCACAAGGTCGGCATCCCCGACCCCGAGCGTCGCCTCTCGGAGTACCCGCACCAGCTCTCGGGCGGCATGCGCCAGCGCGCGCTCATCGCCATGGCGCTGGCCTGCGAGCCGCGCCTGCTCATCGCCGACGAGCCGACGACGGCCCTCGACGTGACGATCCAGGCGCAGATCCTCACCCTGCTGCGCGACCTCGTGCAGGAGATGGGCACCGCGCTCATCATGATCACCCACGACCTCGGCGTCGTCGCGGGCCTGTGCGACGAGGTCAACGTCCTCTACGGGGGCCGGCTCGTCGAGCGCGGTGACCGTCACCCGCTCTTCGCCGAGCCCCGCCACCCCTACACCGGTGGCCTCCTCGCGTCCGTGCCCGGTCTGGAGAGCGCCCGCGGCGAGCGGCTCAACCCGGTGCCCGGCTCGGTCGCCGACAACCTGCCATGGACGAGTGCGTGCGCCTTCGCACCGCGCTGCTCCAACGCCGTGGACCGGTGCCGCGAGGAGACCCCCGGTCTCGCCGAGCGCGACGCCCGCGTCGTGCGCTGCTTCAACCCCCTCCACGGCGAGCCCTCGCCGGCGGAGCAGACGACGGAGGTGACCCGATGAGCGCGCGGTCCACGACGAGCACGGACGGCACCCGGACGAAGGGGGAGGACGGCGACGTCCTCGTCGACGTCCAGGGCCTGAAGGTCCACTTCCCCATCAAGCGGGGCGTGATCTTCGACAAGACCGTCGGGCACGTCTACGCCGTCGACGGTGTCGACCTGCAGATCCGGCGCGGCGAGACCTACGGGCTCGTCGGCGAGTCCGGCTGCGGCAAGTCGACGATGGGGCGCGCGATCCTCGCGCTCGAGGAGATCACCGAGGGCACCGTCACCTTCGACGGCGAGGCGCTCACCGACCTGCGCGGCGACGCGCTGCGCCGGCGCCGCCAGGACCTGCAGATGGTCTTCCAGGACCCCATGGGCAGCCTGGACCCGCGGCAGAGCGTCGAGTCGCTCCTCGTCGAGGGCATGCAGGCGCACGGGATCGTCAAGGACGCGAAGGAGGCGGCTCCGCGCCTGAAGCAGCTGCTCTCCGACGTCGGCCTGCCCGCCGCCGCGCTGAAGAAGTACCCGCACGAGTTCTCCGGTGGTCAGCGCCAGCGCATCGGCATCGCCCGGGCGCTGTCGGTCAACCCCGAGCTCGTCGTCGCCGACGAGCCGGTCTCGGCCCTCGACGTCTCGGTGCAGGCGCAGGTGATCAACCTCCTCGCCGACCTGCAGGAGGAGTACGGCCTGACCTACCTCGTCATCGCCCACGACCTCGCCGTCGTGCGGCACATCTCCGACCGGGTCGGGGTCATGTACCTCGGCGGTCTCGTCGAGGAGGCCGACGCCGACGACCTCTACGCCCGGCCGCTGCACCCGTACACGCGCGCGCTGCTCTCCGCGGTCCCCGTGCCCGACCCGGTGCTCGAGGACTCGCGCGAGCAGATCCTCCTCAGCGGCGACCTCCCCTCCCCCGCCGCCCCGCCGAGCGGGTGCCGCTTCCACACCCGCTGCCCCTGGCGGCAGGAGACCCGCTGCGACGACGAGCGTCCGCAGCTGCGCCTCGTCGAGGTCGACGGGGTGGGCGCCGGCCACAAGGTGGCCTGCCACTGGGCCGAGGAGATCGAGCGAGGCGAGATCACGCGGCACGCCGTGGAGACCGTGCTCGAGGACAAGCCGCAGGCCCTCCGCGACGCGGAGGCGGCCGCGATCACCGACGAGATCCCCTTCTCGTAGCCCACCGCCCCCACGAGCGAAGGGGGCCGCTCACCTCGTGGTGTGCGGCCCCCTTCGGTCGTGTGGTCGGCGTACGGGCTACGGCTGCTGCGGGTCGCTGTCGGCCCGGTCCTGCTCGTTGACGATGCCCGCGTACGCGTCCTCCGACCTCTCGGGACCGGCGCCGAAGAGCGTCGACTGATCGGCGGCGCGGACGTCCTCGGTCTCGATGACCTCGCGCACCTCGGCGAAGTGGCACCGGGACATGTGCCCGGACAGGCCGTCCGGACGCACCTCGAGCAGCGGCGTCTCCGTCCGGCACTTCTCCTGCGCCTTCCAGCAGCGGGTGTGGAAGTGGCACCCGCTCGGCGGGTTGGCCGGCGAGGGGACGTCGCCGCTCAGCGTGATCTGGTCGCGCCGTCCCCGCAGGGTCGGGTCCGGCACCGGCACGGCGGAGAGCAGTGCCTGGGTGTAGGGGTGCGTCGGCCGGCCGTAGACCTCGTCCTCGCCGCCGATCTCGACCATCCGGCCGAGGTACATGACCCCGACGCGGTCGGAGATGTGCCGGACGACGGAGAGGTCGTGGGCGATGAAGACGTAGGACAGCCCGAGCTCGCCCTGGAGCTTCTCCATGAGGTTGATGACCTGCGCCTGCACGGAGACGTCGAGCGCGGAGACCGGCTCGTCGCAGATGAGCACCTTCGGGTTGAGCGCGATGCCACGGGCGATGCCGATGCGCTGACGCTGGCCGCCGGAGAACTGGTGCGGGTAGCGGTTGATGTGCTCCGGGTTGAGCCCCACGAGCTCCAGCAGCTCCTGCACCCGCGCCCGACGACCCCCCTTCGGGACGACGTCCGCGTGGATGTCGAAGGGCTCACCGATGATGTCGCCGACCGTGCGCCGCGGGTTGAGCGAGGTGTACGGGTCCTGGAAGACGATCTGGATGTCGCGCCGCATGGCGCGCATGTCGCCGCCCTTGAGGGAGTGCATCTCCACACCCTCGAACTCCACGGTGCCCTCGGTCGGCTCCTCGAGCCGCATGAGCAGCCGACCGAGCGTGGACTTGCCGCAGCCGGACTCGCCGACGATGCCGAGCGTCTCGCCCCGTCGGAGGTCGAAGTCGACCCCGTCGACGGCCTTGACCGAGCCGATGGTGCGGCGCAGCACGCCGCCCTTGATGGGGTAGTGCTTCTTCAGGCCCCGGGCCTTGAGGATGACGTCGTCAGCCATTGAGGACCTCCTCGGAGTAGTGGCAGGCCGCGGCCCGGTTGATGCCGACCGGCTCGAGCGGCGGACGCTCCTCGACGCACCTCTCGCGCGCGAGGACGCACCGCGGGTGGAAGGCGCAGCCGCTGGGGATGCGCATGAGGTTCGGGGGCAGCCCGCCGATCGCCGCCAGCTCCTGACCCTTCTGGTCCAGGCGCGGGATCGACTCGAGCAGACCCTTGGTGTACGGGTGGGCCGGGTTGGCGTAGATGTCGTGGACGTCCGCCTCCTCGACGATCCGGCCCGCGTACATGACGGCGATCCGGTCCGCGACGTCGGCGACGACGCCGAGGTCGTGGGTGATGAGGATCAGGCCCATGTGGTACTCGGCCTGCAGCTCCTGGAGCAGCTCCATGATCTGCGCCTGCACCGTGACGTCGAGGGCGGTGGTCGGCTCGTCGGCGATGAGCACCTTGGGGTCCAGCGCGATCGCCATGGCGATCATGATGCGCTGGCGCATCCCGCCGCTGAACTGGTGCGGGTAGGCCTTGACACGCTCGCGAGCCGCGGGGATGTTGACCCGCTCCATGAGCCGCACGGCCTCGTCGTACGCGTCGGACTTGTTCATCCCGCGGTGCTTGCGGAACATCTCGCCGATCTGCCAGCCCACGGGGAAGACCGGGTTGAGCGCGCTGAGCGCGTCCTGGAAGACCATCGAGATCTCCGCGCCGCGGATCTTGCGTCGCTCCTCCGCCGGCATGGTCAGCAGGTCGCGACCCTGGTAGAGGATCTGGCCGGCGGGGATCTTGGCCGGAGGCATGTCGAGGATGCCCATGATGGCCTGGGCCGTGACGGACTTGCCCGAGCCGGACTCGCCGAGGACGGCCAGGGTCTGGCCCGCGTCGAGAGTGAGGTTCACGCCGTTGATCGCGCGGGCCACGCCCTCCCGGGTGTGGAACTCGACCTCGAGGTCTCGGACCGCGAGGAGGGAGTCCTCCGGGGACCGGTCGGTGGGGTTCGCCATGCTCGTGGCTGCTGTGCTCATCGGGGATCCACCTCAGCGGCTCTTGGGGTCGAAGGCGTCACGCAGGGCATCGCCGAGCATGATGAAGGACAGGACGCACAGGCTGAGGAAGGCCGCCGGGAAGAACAGCATGTGCGGGCGCACCCGGACGACGTCGACCGCCTCGTCGATGGCCACGCCCCAGCTGACCGCCGGGGGGACCAGACCGATGCCGAGGAAGGACATGCTCGCCTCGGCGACGATGAAGACGCCGAGGTTGATCGTCGAGACGACGAGCACCGGCGCGAGCGCGTTGGGGATGATGTGCTTGCGGATGATCCGCACCGGGCCCGCCCCGAGGGCGCGCGCCGCCTGGACGTACTCCTGCGGCTTGACCTGCAGCACCGAGCCCCGCATGAGCCGCGCCAGGCTCGGCCAGCCGAGCACGCCGAGGACGAGGACGACCTTGCCGACGACCATGAGGTACGGGGTGCTCTGGGTGTTCGGGAAGGCGCTGAGGAAGAGGATGCCGCCCAGGAGCAGCGGGATCGCGAAGAAGACGTCGGTCAACCGGCTGATGAGGGAGTCCAACCAGCCGCCGGTGTACGCGGCCACGATGCCGACCAAGGAGCCGACCAGCGCGGTGATGATGGTCGCCGCGAGACCGACGATCATCGAGGCCCGGGCGCCGTAGATCGTCCGGGCGTAGATGTCGTACCCCTGCCCGTCGGTGCCGAACCAGTGCTCGCCGCTCGGGGTCCGCCGGACGTCGAAGACCTCGCCCGGACCGGTCCTGGTGAAGAGGCCGGGCACGATCGCCATCACGGTGAAGAGCACGATGAGCCCGACCGCGAACCAGAAGGTCGGCTTGCGCCGCAGCTCGGCCCAGCCGTCGGAGGCCAGGGAGCGCGGACGCTCGGGGGCGGGCTGGTCGCCGGAGACGAGCGAGGTGCTCTCGGTCGTCGCCGTGGCCTGGCCGGCCGCGTGGGAGGTCTGTTCAGTCATGGGCGATCCTCGGGTCGAGCACGCCGTACAGAAGGTCGACGATGAGGTTGACGATGAGATAGACGATGACGAGGGCGGTGACCGCACCGACGACCGCGAAGCCGTCGCGCTGGTTGATGCCCTGGAAGATGTAGCCGCCGATGCCGCGGATGTTGAAGATGCGCTCGGTGATGATCGCACCACCCAGCAGGGCTCCGAAGTCGTAGCCGATGAAGGTGACGACGGGGATCAGCGAGTTGCGCAGCGCATGCAGGCCGATCGCCCGGCGGGGGGTCAGGCCCTTCGCCTTCGCGGTCCGGACGTAGTCCGCGCGGAGGTTCTCCGCGAGGTTGGTCCGGGTGAGCCGAGCGACGTAGGCCACGGACACCGAGCCGAGCACGAGCGCCGGCAGCAGCAGGTCGTAGAACCCGGCCTCTCGCGAGACGGTCACGGGGAAGATCGCGAACCGGACGCCGAGGAAGTACTGAGAGAGACCACCGATGACGAAGATCGGGGTCGAGATGAGCAGCAGGGTGCTCACGAGGATCACGTTGTCGAGGAAGCCGTTCTTGCGCAGGGCCGCCAGCGCGCCGGCGAGGACGCCGATGAGGGCCTCGAAGGCGAGCGCCATGATGGCCAGCTTCGCGGTCACCGGGTACCGGTCGGCGAGGTCCCCCGTCACCGGGTTGCCCCGCACGTTGTCGCCGAAGTCGCCCTGGAGCAGGCCGACGGCGTACTGGCCGTACGCGACGAAGACGTTGTCGTCGAGGTGGTACTTCTCGGCGATCTCCTGCTGGAGAGCCGGGGGGCAGCCACGGTCACCGCAGAGCGCGGCCGTGGGGTCGCCGGGGAGCGAGAACACCATCGCGTAGATGATGAAGGTTGCACCGATGACCACCGGGATCATCTGGAGGATGCGTCGGACGACGTAGGCGCCCATAACCACCCCTTCGGATAGCTGTTCATGGCGTGAGTCTCACGCGGATGTGGTGCACGGTGGCCGAGGCTCGCCCGGGCTCCGCGTGCGCCCTCGTCAGAGGGCGACATGGCGATGGTGCCGGCGCCACGGAAGGGCGCCGGCACCATCGCTCGGGGTCACTGCTTCACAGAGGCGTTCAGCAGGTCGATACGCCCGCTGGCCTTGCTGATCTTGACGTTGTCGAGCTTGTCGCTCCAGCCGACCTGAGCGGTGTAGTACCACATCGGGATCGAGCCCATGTCCTCGGCGAGCATCGCCTCGGCCTCCTGGTAGGCGGCGTTGGACTCGTCCTCCTCGAGCTTGCCGGCCTCGACGAGCTTGGCGTCGAAGTCCTCGTCGGAGTACTTGCTGTCGTTCGAGGAGCCACCGGTCGCGTAGAGCGGGGTGAGGAAGTTCTCGATGTGGGGGTAGTCCGCGATCCAGCCGGAGCGGAACATGCCCTTCATCTTCTCCTCACCGATCTGCTCGCGGAAGGTCGCGAAGTCCGGCACCGGCGTGGCGACGCAGTCGACGCCCAGCGCACCCTTGATCGAGTTGCAGGTCGCCTCCACCCATGCCTTGTGGTCGGCGTCCGCGTTGTAGCTGATCGTCAGCTTGCCGTCGAAGCCGCCGGCCTCGTCGAAGAGCTGCTTGGCCTTCTCGGCGTCGTACTCGCAGTACTCGCCGCACGCGCCACCCTTGAAGCCGGTGACGCCCGGGGCGACCCAGCCGGTCGCGGGCTCACGAGCGCCCTGGAACTGGTCGTCGATGATCTTCTGCCGGTCGATGGCCATCGAGATGGCCTGACGCAGCTTCGGGTCCTTGTACTCCGGGGACGTCTTCTCCGGGGCGACGGTGACGGTCTGGATGGCCGGGTAGGCCTCCTCCGCGACGCGGTCGCCGAGGTCGCTCTTCCACTGGTCGTCGACGAGCTGGCCCGAGGGGATCTCGTCGATGGTGTCGATGTTGCCGGCGAGCAGGTCGTTGTACGCCGCGTCGCTCTCGTCGTAGACGCGGAAGGTGATCTTGTCGGCGTTGCCCTTGGCCGTGCCGCCGCCGTAGTCGGCGAACTTGGTCAGGACGGTCTCGTCACCCTGGGAGAAGCTCTCGACCATGTACGGGCCGGCACCGACCGGCTTCTTGGCGAACTCCTCGGCACCCTTCTCGAAGAAGACCTCGGGGAGGGGGGCGAAGGCGGTGTAGCCGAGACGGACCGGGAGGTTCGAGACCGGCTCGGTCGTCTTGATGGTGAAGGTCGTGTCGTCGACGACCTTCAGACCCGACATCTCGGTCTCCTTGGGCTCCGGGGCCTCCTTCGGGCCGTCGCCGTCCGGGTCCTCCGACTGCAGGTCCGCGAAGCCCTCGATGGGCTCCATGAAGTAGGAGAGGTACTGGGCGTTCGCCGCGTTGGCGGTGTAGTTCCACGCCTTGACGAAGCTCTCGGCCGTGACCGGGGTGCCGTCGTGGAACTTCACGTCCGGCTTGATCTTCACGGTGAAGTTCTGGTTGTCCTCGGTCTCGACCGACTCCGCGAGGTCGTTCTCGGGCTCCGAGGTCTCCGGGTTGTAGCGGAAGAGCGTCGAGGTGAAGAGCTCGACGACGTCGTGACCGCAGGACTCGCCGGTGTCGCCGGGGATGAGCGGGTTCTGGTTCTCGCAACCGCGGGCGATGATCTCGCCACCAGTCGCCGCGGCCCCGTCGCCGCCGCCGTCGCTGCCGCTGCTGTTGTCGCCACCGCCACACGCGGTCGCGACGAGCGCGACTGCGGAGATCCCAGCAATGGCCATCGCGCGAGAGTTGACTCGCATAGATGTCCTCCTACGAATACGCCGCCACGGTGACGGCTTCCCGGACGTCCGTCCGGCCTTGGTCGCAGCCACGGTCGTCGCTGCAGGGGCCATCTCAACTGATGAGAAGTCGGTTGCGCCACGGTCAGGTCGCTGTCGAGACCCAACTGTGACCCTCACGTCACCCCTTCGGGTGGGGCGGCCGCTGCTCCTCGCGCGGGCCCACGACGTCCTCCAGGACCAGCGGGATACCGGCGCTGTCGGCCAGCGGGAGGCGCCAGTTCGGGTACTCCTCGTCGGTCCCCGGCTGGTTGATCGCCCGGACGTCCCCGACGAGGTCGGTGAGGGCCACGCCCTGCAGGACCGAAGGGGTCGCGGCCAGCCAGCGGTGGAGAGAATCGACGACCCGTGGTAGTCGGTCGCGCTCGTCCGGGTCGAGGTGCCCGGCGGCGACGAGTGCGTCCTTCATCTCCTCGACCGTGGCGCGCTCCGCCTCGAGCTCCTCGCCCAGCGGCCGGGTGAGCAGCCCGAGCCGCTCGCGCAGCTCGACGTGCCGCAGCGCGAGGTAGCCGGCGGTCGGGGGCAGGTCGTGCGTCGTCACCGAGGCCAGGCACAGCCGGCGGTAGTCGGCGGGCGGCAGCGGCCGCCCGTCGGCGGCCCGCTCGAACCACACGATGCTCGTGCCGAGGATCCCCCGCTCGAGGAGGTGCTCGCGCACCCACGGCTCGACGACGCCGAGGTCCTCGCCGACGACGACCGCGCCGGCCCGGTGCGCCTCGAGGGCGAGGATGCCGATCATCGCCTCGTGGTCGTAGCGCACGTAGGCGCCGTCGGTCGGTGCGTGCCCCTCCGGGATCCACCACAGCCGGAAGAGACCGATGACGTGGTCGACCCGCACTCCCCCGGCGTCGCGCAGCACGGCGCGGATCATGTCGCGGTAGGGCGCGTACCCGAGCTCGGCGAGACGGTCGGGGCGCCACGGCGGCTGCGACCAGTCCTGGCCACGCTGGTTGAACTGGTCCGGCGGCGCCCCGACGGTCACCCCGCGGGCGAGCGCGTCGCCGAGGGCCCACGCGTCGGCCCCCTTCGGGTGGATGCCGACGGCGAGGTCGTGGACCACCCCGAGCCGCATGCCCGCCCCCACGGCGGCCTCCTGGGCCGCCGCGAGCTGCTCCTGGAGCACCCACTGGACCCAGCAGGCGAAGCTGATCTCGCCCGTGTGCGCCCGCTGGAAGTCCGCGACCGCCGGCGAGGCCGGGTCGCGCAGCTCGGCCGGCCAGTCGGTGGCGAAGTGCGGCCCGTGCACCTGGGCGATGACCCACCACGTCGCGAAGAGGAGCAGCCCCTCGCCCTCGGCCTCGTACCAGGGCTGCATCCGCTGCGCGTGCAGCGGGCCGAGCTCGGCGTAGGCGATGCGCAGCGCCTGGTGGCGCAGCGCCCAGCTCGCGTCGCGATCGAGCACGTCGGTGCGGTTGAGCGGCGCCGCCTCGGCGGCGAGCTCGTCGATCCTGGCCCGCGTCCCGGGCTCGAGCCGGTCGAGGTCGGGCAGGGTCGCGATGTCGACGTAGAGGGGACTGACGAAACGGCGCGAGGTGGGCAGGTACGGCGAGGGCTCGACCGGCGCGACCGGCTCGGCCGCGTGCAGCGGGTTGACGAGGACGAAGTCGTGACCGTGCTCCCGGGCGGCCCACCGCGACAGCTCGCGCAGCACCCCGAGGTCGCCCAGGCCCCAGGAGGTCTCGGAGCGCACCTGGTAGAGCTGGGTGGTCAGACCGGTCGCGGCCCGCTCGTCGAGACCCGCCGGCAGCTCGAGGGCGTCGGGGACGGCGACGAAGGTCGCCCGTCGGGTCGTCGGGTCCGGCAGGGCGTCCTCGCCCTCCACCTCGGCCACGAGCTCGTGGTAGCCCAGGGGCAGGCCCGCGGGGATCTCGAAGGCGGCCTCGCCGACGAGCACCCCGTCGACCTCGACCGGCGCCACGTCGTGGGGCACCTGGTCGAGGTCGAGACGGCCTCCCCCTTCGAGCTCGACGTGCACCCGCACCGCGCGGCCGTGCTGCACGTGGACCGCCAGTCGGTAGGGGTGCGACGTACGGGCGACGACCGTCGCGGGCAGCGTGCGCCGCCAGGGCGCCTGCCGGGTCCGGCGAAGGGAGCCGCGCACCGCGTCGTCGTCGGAGACGTCCTCGCCGAGCGCCGTGAGCACCTGCCGCAGGGCGTCCTGCGGGATGTGGGTGTGCACGCCCTTCCAGTCCCAGTACTCGGTCGAGACCCCCTTCGCGTGGGCCAGGTCGACGAGGTCCGAGGGCAGGGTGTCACTCACGACGCCCACGATGTCCGATGGGACGCCGCGCGAGGACGAAACACACCGACGATCTTCGCCGTCGGCTCAGCCGCGGGTGACGAGGACCGGGCAGGGCGCGGCCTCGAGCACCCGCTGGCTCACCGAGCCGAGGAGCAGACCCCGGAAGCCGCCGCGCCCGCGGGTGCCGACGACGATGAGGTCCTCGTCGCACACCTCGTCGAGCAGGACGTCGGCGGCGCGCCCGCGGCGCACCTCGACGCTCACCTCGGGCATCCCCTGGGCCTTGGCCTCGATGCCCGGCGCCGTCGTCATGCCGTGCTCGACGTCGGCGCGGGCCTCGGCGAGGACGCCCTCGGCGACCTTACGGTACCGGGTCTCCACCTGCTCCCACGCGGGCGTGCCGGGCTCGGTGACGACGACTCCGTCGACGACCTCGACCCGCCAGGCGGTGAGGACGAGGACCGGGGCGCCGGCGTGCCGGGCGACGTCGAGCGCGGAGCGGGCCGCGGCCCGGGAGTGCGAGCTGCCGTCGACGCCGACGACGACGCGGGCCGGGCCCGCGCCCGAGCCCTCGGGGACGAGGACGACGGGAGCGCTCGCGTGCTGGATGACGGCGGCCGAGACGCTGCCGAGGACGACCCGCTCGAGGCGGCTCGCCCGGCTCGACCCGACGACGACGATGGCGGCCTGCTCGGCGGCGTCGACGAGGACGCGCGAGGGGCTGCCGGTGAGCGACTGCGAGGTGACGGGCACGTCCGGGGCGATCTGGGCGATGCGCTCGAGGGCGTCGGTGACGGTCGCGTCGGCACCCGCGAGGAGCTGGTCGACGACCGCCCCCGCCCCCGCCGACTCAGGTCCGCCGAAGGCGGACACCCCGATGTCCGCGACGCTCACGACGTGCAACGACGTGCCTCGTCGCTGGGCGGAGCGGGCCGCCCAGGCGAGCACCGCCTCGTCCTTGCTCGTGCCGTCGACCGCGACGACGACGGCGCCTGCTGGAGTGATCTGGTGCTCGGCTGCGGTACCCATGCCCCATCTTGGCATCGCGAGCGGTCTCACGCCCAGCGGGTGAGCGAGCTCCTGTCGTGCTCTCCTCCGGGCCACACCGCGCGCACGATGCCGGCCGCCGCGAGCGCCTTGCGGCAGCCCGGGCACGGCGGGTCGGTGATGTAGGCCGTCGCCCCCTTCGTGTCACGGGTGGCGAAGAGCAGCGCGTTGACCTCGGCGTGGATCGCGATGCAGAAGCCGGGGGTGCCGGGGCGGTCGTAGTCGCCCAGGCCCGGCACGGTCTCGTAGTCGAGCGCGCCCCGCGGGCAGGCCCCCTGGAGGCAGTCCGGCTCCCCCGGCGCGGCGCCGTTGTAGCCGGTCGCGATGATCCGGTGCTCGATGGTGAGGACGGCGCCCACCCGGCGCCGGGTGCACTTCGCCCGGGCGGCGACCGCGGTCGCGATGCCGAGGAAGTACTCGTCCCACCCGGGGACGGGGTCAGGCTGCACGCTCATGGCGGGCAGGCTAGTGCGGTGGGGGGACCCGGCAGGTCCGCGCCTAGTGTGGGGCCGGTGACCCGATCCTTCGCCGACTACCTCTCCTCCACCCTCGACGCGGTGCGGGAGGACTCCGGCGGCGAGGTGCACGGCGTCCCGTCGGCGCTCGCCGAGGCCGACCCCGACCGTCTCGGCGTCGCCCTGTGCACGACCGAGGGCGAGATCTTCGACTCCGGCGACTCCGAGCACGAGATGACGATCCAGTCCGTCGCCAAGGCCTTCGTCTACGCGCTCGTCCTCGACGAGTACGGCGTCGAGGGGGTCATGGAGAGGGTCGACGTCGAGCCCTCCGGCGAGGCCTTCGACGTGCTGTCCGTCGAGCCGGAGACGAAGCGGCCGCGCAACCCGATGATCAACGCGGGTGCACTCGTCGTGCACGGCATGGTCGGTGGCCCGAGCTCGAGCTGGGAGGACCGCGACCGGCTCGTCCTCGAGGGCCTGTCCCGGCTCGCCGGGCGCGAGCTCTCGCTCGACGAGCAGGCCGCGGAGGAGGAGCTCGCCGCTGCCCACCGCAACCTCGCCATCGCGCACATGCTCCGCGGCGAAGGGGTGATGGAGGACGACCCGCGCGACGTCGTGCAGGGCTACATCCGGCAGTGCTCGGTGCTCGTCACCACGCGCGACCTCGCCGTCATGGCGGCGACGCTGGCCACCGGCGGGCGCCAGCCGATCACCGGCGAGCGCGTGCTCTCGGTCGCCTCGAGCCGCCAGGCGCTGAGTGTCATGACGACGTGCGGCATGTACGACTCCGCGGGCGACTGGATGTCGGAGATCGGCATCCCCGCCAAGAGCGGGGTCTCCGGCGTGCTCGTCGGGGCCATCCCCGGCCGCTTCGGGCTCGCGACGTACTCGCCGCGCCTGGACCGGCACGGCACGAGCACCCGGGGGCGCGCGGTCTTCGAGCGGATGAGCCGCGAGCTCGACCTGCACCTGCTCACCGACCCCGCCGCCCGGCAGGACCTGTGGACCGAGCTCGTGGAGTCCGGTCAGGCCTGAGGCGTGCCGCCGACGGCCTCGGCGCGCTGCGCGAGGTTGTCGAGCGAGGCGCTGAGGTTGCGCTCGGTCGTGGACTCCGCTCGCGCGCGGCGGCGCTCGTCGGTGAGCTCGCGCCAGTCGTAGGTGTGGGTCGCGCGGCAGCGACCCTCGCCGAGCGGCTCGACCTCCCAGCGCCACTCGTGACCGGCGGGCTCGCCGCCGTCGTCACCCGGGCGCCACGCGACGAGCCGACCCTCCTCGAAGGCGACGACGCGGTTGTCCCGGACGTTGCCCTTCGTCGTGCGCATCGCGAAGATCTCACCGGTCGCCCGGACCCGGCCGCCGCGCACGAGCTCGACGACGTTGTCGTTGCCGTCCCAGCTCGCGTGCTGCGCCGGGTCGGCGACCAGCTCGAAGACGGTGGCGGCGGGGGCGTCGATCTCGCGGCTGGCGGTGATCACCTGGGGCTGGCTCATGGGCTCAGTCAACCCGTCCGCGGGGCTGGGGGCCACCCCTTCGCCCCGGTCGGGTCAGTGGCCGCCGTCGCTCACGAGCTTGAGGCCGATGATGCAGCCGACGAGGCCGGCGATGAGCAGCATCTTGGCGACCGAGGCGGTCTCCGCGCCGGTCGCCATGCCGTAGATCACCGTTAGGGAGGCGCCGACGCCCACCCACACCGCGTAGGCGGTGCCCGTCGGCAGGTCACGCATGGCGTAGGCGAGACCGCCCATGCTCGCGAGGAGCGCGACGGCGAAGACCGTCGTCGGGACGGGCTTGCTCAGGCCCTCCGAGCGGCCGAGGGCGGTGGCCCAGACGGCTTCGAGGACACCGGAGATGATGAGGACGACCCAGGGCATGGCACGACTCCTTCGACGACACGTCTTGTCGCGATCCGGGTACGTGACCTCGTCCGGTCGCCGCGGTGCGCGGCTCGCCTCCTACTGTGCCGGGCCGGGGCGCAGAAGGCCAGTCGGGTCTCGGCGGAGGGTGGTGACGGGGTCGGCGTCAGGTGGTGACGGGGTCGGCGAGGTCGAGGTCGACCATGAGCTCGTCGGCGATGGCCTCGAGGCGCTCGCGCAGCGGGACGCCGGCCCCCTCGGGGACGACGAGCCGCGCCCGGACCTCGAAGAGCAGACCGCCCGCCATCGGCGCCTCGCTCGTCGCCGTCTGCATCTCCTCGATGCCGACGCCGGCGGACGCGATCGCGGCGGAGACCTGGGCGACGATGCCCGGGCGGTCCTGGCCGACGAGGTGGAGCAGGGTCGGCTCCCCCGCCGTGGCCGGCTGCGGCCGGGTCTCGCGGACGACGACCGTGATGCCGTCGGCGGCCAGACCCTCGAGGGCGGAGCGAAGGGGGGCCACGCCCTCAGCGGGCACGGAGACGAGGACGACCCCGGCGAAGGTGCCGGCCAGATGGGCCATCGAGCTCGTCGTCCAGCTGCCGCCGCGGTCGGCGACGACCTGGGCGAGTCGCGAGACCAGGCCGGCGCGGTCGTCGGCGGTGACGGTGAGCACGAGGTCGGTCATGGGCTCAGCGTAGGGGCGGGTGGGGACAGGGGGTAGGGCTGACCACGGTCGGCGGCGGGCGGCGTCGTGGGCTGTCGGTGGGCTGTCGGTGGGCTGCCCTGGGCTGCCGTGGGCTGTCGGTGGGGGCTCGTATATTCGTACACATGTTCGACGACGCCATGAGATTCGCGGAGCAGGCCCGGTTGGGGTTCGGGGCGTGCGCGGCGACGGCGGAGGTCGTCGGCGGGTCGATCGCGACCCCCGATCTCGCCGAGATGCTCGTCGCTGTCGAGCGCGCCCGGCGGGCCGCCGACGCGGCTGAGCTCGCGCTGCTCGCCGAGCTGTCCCGGCGCGAGCGGGACCCGTCGGGTGCGGGCGAGATCCGGCTGCCCGACGGGGCGACCGCCGACTTCTGCGGCGACGAGGCCGCGATGACGCTCGACTGCTCGATCGCCGTCGCCGACCGCAGGTGCCGCCTGGCTGCGCGCCTGTCGGGCGACCTCGCTGCTCTCGTCGCGCCTCTCGTGGCGGGCGAGGTGCCCGAGCGGACGGTGCAGCTCGTCGCCACGGAGACGCGCGACGCGTCACCCGAGGCCGTCGCGGCCGTCGTCGCGCACGTCCTTGCCCAGAAGCGCGGCAGCGAGCACTCGCGGCTCGTCGCGCTCGAGCACCGCGAGCTCGCGCGGGCCTGTCGCCGGGTGCTGATGAACGTCGACGAGGGCATCCTCGAGCGGCGCGCGGCGCAGAACCGTCGCGACCGCACCGACGTGCACCTCGACCCCGGACCACTCGGGACGAGCGTCATCTCGGCGGTCCTGCCGACGGAGCTCGCCGTCGTCGTCTATGCAGCGGTCGAGGACCTCGCCGCCCGGGCGGTGCGCGACGAGCCGGGACTGCGCCTCGGCGCAGCGCGGGCTCAGGCCTTCGTCGACCTCGCACTTCGAGGGGTCGAGGTGCGCACGCGGCTCGACCTCACCGTGCCGGTGATCACGGACGTGTGGGGCGCGGCGGACCTCACGGCGTCGACCCCCGCCAGCGGGGGCGAGGAAGCCGGAGGGGGCATGCCCGCCGGGTCCGCTCTAGGGTCCACCTCCGGCGGACGGCCCGGCCATCCGGAGGTCGGCGGCGGGCGGCTCGACGGCCAGCGGTTCGACGGCGAGGGCGCCCGCGGCCTTCGACTGGGCGGCGTCGAGGTGCCAGGTGCGGGCTGGATCCCGGCCGACGTCGTCGACAGGATCCGTCGGAGCGAGGACCACGAGCTGGGGCGGGTGCTCCTCGACGCGGACGAGGGTCATGTCGTCGCCTCCGGGCAGCCCCAGCCCGGGTACGTCCCGCGTCCGGGGCTGCGCCGGCTCGTGCAGACCCGCGACGGGACCTGCCGGATGTGGGGGTGCACCCGCCCCGCGGTGCAGTGCGACCTCGACCATGCGCAGGCCTGGCCCCTCGGCCCGACGTCGTCGCGCAACCTCGGCTCCCTGTGCCGGCGCCACCACCGGCTCAAGCAGCATCCGCGGTGGGGTTACGAGCTCGATGCCGAGGGCCGAGCGACCTGGACGGCGCCGGGTGGGACGAGCCGCGTGACGTGGCCCCGGACCTGGGCGGTCGAGAGACCGGCGCCTGCGAGACCGGCGCCGCTCGCCTCGGAGTCGCAGGCCTCGGCGCCAACGGCACTGGTGTCAGTGACCGCAGCACCCGCGACCGCAGCACCACAGACCTCAGCGCCCGGTGCACCTGCGGGTGGTCGGGATGAGGCCGAGCTCGCCGTGGCCTCGCCCCCCGTCCCGGGGGCGGACCCACCCTTCTGAGGCGGCTGGTCCGCGAGCGCCGCTGGGCTCAGACCCCGAGATGCTTGCGAACCCTGGCCCAGTCCGACTCCGCCGTCGCCGACTGCGCCGCCTCGTAGTAGCGACGGGACTTGAGCAGCCGTAGGCTCACGTGATGGGCGACGAGGACGCGCCGGTCGACCCGGGCCCGGCGCAGCGTCTCGTCGACCTCCTGCGGGGTGCCGAGCAGCACGGGGTCCAGCAGCGCTGCCGCTGCCTC
Organism: Janibacter sp. Y6; assembly: GCF_040900765.1. NCBI lineage: Bacteria > Bacillati > Actinomycetota > Actinomycetes > Micrococcales > Intrasporangiaceae > Janibacter > Janibacter sp. Y6. The sequence continues at coordinate 263,054 of NZ_JAKLYZ010000004.1, read as the reverse complement.
CTCGTCCCACGGCCCGGCGACGCCGGCGTCGTAGCACAGCGGCAGCAGGGCGGCGTAGAGCAGCAGGTGACGGCGCACGCTCGTGCGCACGGCCTCGGCGTGCTCGTGCGTCACCGAGACGGTGAAGGTCCGCGGGCCGTGCAGCGCGTCGGCCCCGCCGACGACGTCGAGGAGCAGGCGGCCGTCGTCGTCGACGACGGCCGGCATCCAGGTCCCACGGGAGAAGAGAACCTCAGGCATGCGCCGATCCTCCCCCCTTCGCCCGATCGACGGGATCAGACGTTGAAGCGGAACTCCACGACGTCGCCGTCCTGCATGACGTAGTCCTTGCCCTCCATGCGCACCTTGCCGGCCTCCTTGGCCTTCTGCATCGTGCCGAGGGTGTCGAGGTCCTGGAAGGAGACGATCTCGGCCTTGATGAACCCGCGCTGGAAGTCGGTGTGGATGACCCCAGCCGCCTGCGGCGCGGTCCAGCCCTGACCGATCGTCCAGGCGCGTGACTCCTTCGGGCCGGCCGTGAGGTAGGTCTGCAGCCCCAGCGTGTGGAAGCCGGTGCGCGCGAGCTGGTCCAGACCCGACTCGGTCGCGCCGAAGCCCTCGAGCATCTCCTGGGCGTCCTCGGGGGACATGTCCATGAGGTCCATCTCGAGCTTGGCGTTGAGGAAGACGGCGTCCGCCGGCGGGACGAGCTCGGCGAGCGAGGTCTTCAGCGCGTCGTCGGTCAGCTGGTCCTCGTCGAGGTTGAAGACGTAGATGAAGGGCTTGGTCGTCAGCAGCCCGAGCAAGCGCGCCTCGTCGAGGTCCACGCCGGCGGCCTCGCCCGCGGCGTAGAGGGTCTTGCCCTCCTCGAGGACCTTCTGCGCGGCGAGCGCGTTCTCGTGGAGCGGCTTGGACTCCTTCTTGATGCGGGCCTCCTTCTCGAGGCGCACGACGGCCTTCTCGAGGGTCTGGAGGTCGGCGAGGATGAGCTCGGTGTGGATCGTCTCGATGTCGGACTCGGGCGAGACCTTGCCGTCGACGTGGACGACGTCGCCGTCCTCGAAGGCGCGCACCACCTGGCAGATCGCGTCGGCCTCACGGATGTTCGCGAGGAACTTGTTGCCCAGCCCCTCGCCCTCGGACGCGCCGCGCACGATGCCGGCGATGTCGACGAAGGAGACCGTCGCGGGGAGGATCTTCTCGGAGCCGTGGATCTCGGCGAGCCGCTCGAGCCGGGGGTCCGGCAGCGGGACGACGCCGACGTTCGGCTCGATGGTCGCGAAGGGGTAGTTCGCGGCGAGGACGTTGTTCTTCGTCAGAGCGTTGAACATCGTCGACTTGCCGACGTTGGGGAGACCGACGATTCCGATGGTGAGTGCCACGGGGACAGGAGTCTACCGGCGGGCGAAGGGAGGTCCTGCCCACCCCTTCGCGCCGGGGCCGGTGCGGCCCTCGGTCGGGGTCGCCCGAGGGCGTCCTCAGCGGTCCTGCGAGTTCTCCAGGTAGCGGGTCGGGCCGGGCGTCGCGACCTGCCGGATCATCTCGACCGTGTACGGCGCGACGTGGTCCGCGAGGTCGTCCGGTGCGACCCAGTGGACCGCCCGGATCTCGCGGGGCTGGAGCACCGCACGCTCCATGAGCGCGGAGTCGACGGTGCCGAGGTCGAAGAGGAGGAGCAGGGCGTCGTCCCACCCGCGGTAGGGCGGCAGCCAGTTGACCGCGGCGAGGGACCCGACGGGCAGGTCGAGACCGAGCTCCTCGGTGACCTCGCGATGGACGCTGGTGGCAGGGGACTCCCCCGGGTCGACGACCCCGCCGGGCAGGTCCCACGCGCTCTTGTAGACGAGCTCGCACAGGAGCACCTCGCCGCGCTCGTTGCGCAGCAGGCCCTGGGCGATGAGCCGCTTCGTCGGCAGCCGGTCGTTGAGGACCTGGATGAAGGCGAGCTGACCGGACTCCGTGCTGAGGTCGGGGCGTGGAGCGGCGGCCTTCACCTCCTCCTCGCGGGGCTCGTCACGAGTCATGCTGCGAGGCTACCCGCGCCGGCGCGTCGCGCCCCGGGCGGACCCCGGCTGTCGGAGGGCGGTGGTTGGGTGACGCCATGGACATCACCGCCCTGCTCCTCGGCGCCGTGCTCGGCGCACTCCTCGGTGCGGCGACGCTGTGGGGCATGACCCGCTCCGAGGTCGCCGGGGTGCGCGCCCGGGCGGTGGAGGACGGCGCCGCTGCCCGCGAGGGCCTGGCCGCGGCCAGCGCCGAGCGCGACGTGCTGCGGGCCCGCGTCGTCGACCTCGAGGCGAGCCTGTCCGAGGACGCCCAGACTGCCGCGACCCTGCGCCCGATGCAGGACGCGCTGCGCCGCGTGGCGACCCAGGTCGAGACCCTCGAGCGCGACCGGGTCGACCAGTTCGCCACGGTGCGCGAGGTCCTCGGCCGGGTCGAGACGAGCACCCGGCGCGTCTCCGACGAGGCGAGCTCGCTCGCGTCGTCGCTGCGCGTCTCGTCGGTGCGCGGCGCGTGGGGCGAGACCCAGCTGCGCCGGGTCCTCGAGGTCTCCGGCATGCTCGCTCGCTGCGACTTCGACGAGCAGGCCCGGGGCACGACCCCCGACGGCAGCGCGGTGCGCCCCGACGTCGTCGTGCGCCTGCCCGGGGGCAAGCACCTCGTCGTCGACGCGAAAGCCCCGATGAGCGACTGGCTCGCGGCCCAGGGCGAGGGTGTCGACCCGGCCGAGCACGAGCGGCTCCTCCGTCGGCACGTCGCCGCCCTGCGAGGACACGTGCGCGTCCTGTCCGGCAAGCAGTACTGGTCGGCCTTCGAGCCCTCGCCGGAGATGGTCGTGTGCTTCGTCCCGTCGGAGGCGACCTTGTCGGCGGCCCTGGCCCGCGACCCGGGTCTGCACGAGGAGGCGATGCGGGCGCACGTCGTGCTCGCCTCCCCCGGCACGCTCCTCGCCCTGCTGCGCACCGTGGCCTACGGGTGGCAGCAGGACGCGCTGACGCGCAGCGCGCAGGACCTGCTCGCCCTCGGTCGCGAGCTCTACCAGCGCCTGTCGACCCTCGGCGAGCGCACGAGCGCGCTCGGCCGCCAGCTGACGAAGAGCGTGGAGAGCTACAACGCGATGGTGGGCGCCCTCGAGACGAGGGTCTTCGTCTCCGCCCGGCGAATCGCCGAGATGGGCCTGTCGACCCAGGCGATCGACGAGCTCGAGCCCTCGACGGCGGCCCCCCGCCCGCTGAGCGCGCCCGAGCTCGTGGGCACCGACGACTCCCGACCGCGCTCGCTGGGAGAGGAGCTCGACTCCGCCGCCGGCGATCTCGGCCGCGCCGAGCTGGACCTCGACCTCGCCCCACGGACCCGACGGGACAGCCGTCCGGACGTGGCCGATGCCGGCTGACCCGACGCCGCAGGCCGTCCCCGGCCCGCCCGCACGCCGGTCTCAGCGCACGGTCGTCGCACGCGCGCGGTCGTCACATGCGCACGGTGGTCACATGCACAGGGTCGTCGTTGCGACGAGCGCGTCGATGCGACCGCGCAGGTCGGCGTCGTAGGGCTGGCCGTTGCTCACGACCGCGAAGACGCGCTCCTTGCCGTCGGTGCCCTTCGCGATGCCGGCCATGGCGCCCGCGTCGCGCAGCGACCCGGTCTTCGCTCGCACCCGACCGACGGCGCACGACGCCGGCGCGGTCTCGAAGCGGTTCTGCAGCGTGCCGGTCCGGCCCGCGATCGGCAGGGAGGCATCGGCGAAGATCACCGGTCCGAGCGAGGGGTGCTTGCGCAGCGCGAGGACGAGCTGGGCGAGCGTGTGGCTCGTCAGCCGGTCCGAGCGCGACAGTCCGGAGCCGTCGGCGATGACGGAGCCGTGGGTCGACACGCCGTACCCGGCGACCTGCGAGCGCGAGTAGGACGTCACACCGGCCCAGGTGCGCGAGGTGCCGGCCTTCATGCCGGAGGCCCAGAGCAGCTTCTCGGCGTAGTCGTTGTGGCTGACGCGCAGCATGTCGCCGACGATCGTGCGCAGCTCGGGCGAGCGGCCGGACGCGATCTGCTGAGCACCCGACGCGGTCGCGCCGCGGCGCAGGTCGCGCACGCTGATCCCCCGCGAGCGCAGCTCGGAGCGGAAGCGGTCGCCCGCGTCCATCGAGGTGTCGGAGACCATCCGGCCGTCGTAGACGAGCGCGCGCACGGGCGTCACCCACTGCCCGACGTCCGAGGCCTCCCACCCGGTCGCGTTGCGCGGTGCGGGGAAGAGCGTGTCGTCGACCCGCAGCGAGATCGAGCGGATCCCCCGCTTCTTCAGCTGGTAGGCGGTCGACGCCGCCATCTGGTCGAGGCGGTAGCTGCTCACCGTCGGGTCGCCGACGCCCTTGAGGTAGACGTAGTCCCCGCGGCTGCCGGCCCGCAGCACCGGGGTGACGAAGCGGTGCCGGGTGCCGAAGGTGCGCAGCGCGGTCGTCGCGGTGAGCAGCTTCATCGTCGAGCCGGGACGCAGCGCCTTCGTCGCCTGCTTGCTCCAGATGGGCGACCCGGTGCTCGTGTCGAAGACCGACCCGCTGAAGCTCGACCCGAAGCTCGTGCTGCGCGAGCTGAGCCGTGTCGGCAGGCCGCTCGCCGGCAGGCCCGCGGCGGAGCGCGCCGTGCCGTCGACGCTGCGGGCCGGGCCCGTGTGCGACGGGGCGACGAAGGGAGGGACCACTCCCGCCGTCGTCTCGCTGTGCTCGCCGCTGCCGCCGGGGTCCGGCGGCGTCGTGGCCTGCGCCGGCACGCGGGCCGGCGCGGGGTCGGCGGTCGCGGGAGCGGCCAGCCCCAGCGCGGCGACGAGACCCGCCGCCGTGAGGAGGGTGGTCGTGGTGGCGGTACGGCGGGGGTGGCGCATGGGGTCCCTCGGTCCTGGTGCGGGGCCAGGGTCGGGGTCCTGCGGATGCGCGGCACCCCCTGGCTGGTGCGCGCGACGAGCATAGCCAGGCGGGGCAGACCCCGCCCGCCGGCGCGGAGGACGGCGGCACCCGTCAGGCCCGGAGCAGGACCGGGGCGCGACCGCCCTCAGACCTCGAGCACCCGCGCGAGCGGCACGCCCGCGCGATAGCTGAGGTGCAGGTGGTTCGGCGCGTCGAGGACCGCGAGATCGGCCCGCGCCCCGACCTCGACCCGGCCGATGTCGTCACGCCGCAGGGCGCGAGCCCCGCCCCGGGTGGCCGCGACGACGGCCTCGCTCGGCGTCATCCCCATCTCACGCACCGCGAGGGCGACGACGAAGGGCATCGAGCTCGAGAAGCACGTCCCCGGGTTGCAGTCGCTCGCGAGCGCGACCGACACCCCGGCGTCGAGGAGCGCCCGGGCGTCCGGGTACGGCGAGCGGGTGGAGAACTCCACGCCCGGGAGCAGCGTCGCGGTGGTGGTCCCCGCGCTGCCGACGAGCGCGTCGACGTCGGCGGTCGACAGGTAGGTGCAGTGGTCGACGCTCGCCGCGCCGAGCTCGCAGGCCAGCTGCACGCCGGGGCCGTGGCCCAGCTGGTTGCCGTGCACCCGCAGCCCGAGACCGGCGTCCCGACCGGCGACGAGCACGGCGCGCGACTCCTCCCCCGTGAAGGCGTGCGGCGACGCGGGCTCGCAGAAGACGTCGACCCACCGGGCGTGCGGCGCGCAGGCCGCGAGCATCTCGCCCGTCACGAGGTCGACGTAGGCCGACCGGTCGGCCCGCATCTCCTCGGGCACGACGTGCGCCCCGAGATAGGTCGTCTCCTGCGTGACCTCCCCCGCCAGCCGCAGCGCCCGGACCTCGTCGGCGACGGTGAGCCCGTAGCCGGACTTCACCTCGACGGTCGTCGTGCCCTGGGAGCGCATCTCGGCGACCCTGCCCGCGAGCAGCGCCCTCAGCTCGTCGTCGCCGGCTGCCCGGGTCGCCCCGACCGAGACCCCGATGCCGCCCCCGTCGTAGCGCTCGCCGGCCATCCGGGCGGCGAACTCCGCCGAGCGGTCCCCCGCGAAGACGAGGTGCGCGTGGCTGTCGACGAAGCCGGGCAGCACGCACCGGCCCTCGACGTCCACCACCGCGTCCGCGGAGGGTGCCGACGCGGCCGGACCGACCCACGCGACCCGTCCGTCCTCGACGACGAGCGCATGGTCGCGCCGCACGCCGGCTCCCCCGTCGCCCGTGCCGTCGCACGTGACGAGCTCGCCGATGCCCGTGACGAGGGTCGAGCCGGCGCTCATGCGCCCCGCCGCCGGGCGGTCTCGCGGGTGATGACGCGGTGGATGAGCCGGGCTGCGACCCGGGCGGTCCGGGCGTCGGCGTCGAGCCTCGGGCACAGCTCGGTGACGTCGAGGTGGACGAGGCGGCCGCTGTCGACGACCGCGTCGCAGATGGCCTGGATGACGACGGGGGGCACCCCGAGGGCGGCCGGAGCGCTCACCCCGGGGGCCGCGGACCCCGGCAGCACGTCGAGGTCGATGGAGAGGTAGACCTCGTCGACGTCGGCGACGAAGCGGGAGACGAGCTCGAGCGGCGCCTCCGCGTCCTGGCACTCGTCGTCGAGCACCCACTGCGCCCCGATCTCGCGCGCGGTGTCGAAGAGGGCCGTCGTGTTGCTCGCGGTGCTCACCCCGATCGCCGCGTAGCGCACGTCGAGCCCGCGCTCACGTCGGTCGCGGGCGATCTGCAGGAAGGGAGTGCCCGACGTCGGCCGGTCGGCCTCGCGCAGGTCGAGGTGGGCGTCGAGGTTGATCACCCCGAGCCGCGGCGGGTGCCCGAGCCCGAGATAGCTCCCGTACGCGCTCTCGTGCCCGCCGCCGAGGACGACGGTGAGCGGGGCGTCACGTCGCGCCCGGGCCACGGCCTCGCCCAGCCGGCGCTGGGCGCCCTCGAGGTCGTCGTCCTCGACCGTGACGTCGCCGTGGTCGACGAGGGTGAGGTCGTCGTGGACGGCGAGCGAGGCCAGCGCCGTGCGCAGCGCCGCCGGGCCCTCCACCGCACCGACCCGACCACGGTTGCGGCGCACCCCTTCGTCGCTCTCGAAGCCGACGATTGCGGCGTCCGCGGGCCCGCCGGGCTCGCTCACCGTGTGCCAGAGCCGACGGTGCTCGGGACCGGGCCCGTCGTGGCGACCCTTCCAGACGAAGGGGGTCACGCCCCCTCCCCGTCGCGGACCACCGGGGTCATCGGGACCCGCACGCCGCGCTCCTGCGCGACCTCGACGGCGCGCGAGTAGCCGGCGTCGGCGTGGCGCAGGACGCCCATGCCGGGGTCGTTGGTGAGCAGGCGCTCGAGCTTCGCGGCGGCGAGGTCGGTGCCGTCGGCGACGCCCACCTGACCGGCGTGGATGGAGCGGCCGATGCCGACGCCCCCGCCGTGGTGGATCGACACCCACGTGGCGCCCGAGCTCGCCGCGGTGAGCGCGTTGAGCAGCGGCCAGTCGGCGATCGCGTCGGAGCCGTCGAGCATCGACTCGGTCTCGCGATACGGCGAGGCGACCGAGCCGGAGTCGAGGTGGTCGCGCCCGATGACGATCGGCGCCTTGACCTTGCCGTCGCGCACGAGCTCGTTGAAGAGCAGCCCGGCCCGGTGACGCTGCCCGTAGCCCAGCCAGCAGATCCGCGCCGGCAGCCCCTCGAACTCGACGTGCTCGGCGGCCGCGTCGAGCCAGCGGTGCAGGTGCTCGTCGTCGGGGAAGAGCTCCTTGAGCGCGGCGTCGGTGACCGCGATGTCTTCAGGGTCGCCCGAGAGCGCGACCCAGCGGAAGGGGCCGAGCCCCTCGCAGAAGAGCGGGCGCACGTACGCCGGGACGAAGCCGGGGAACTCGAAGGCCCGGGCGTACCCCGCCTGGCGCGCCTCGTCGCGGATGCTGTTGCCGTAGTCGAAGACCTCGGCGCCCTCGTCCTGCAGCTCGACCATCGCCTGCACCTGGGCGGCCATCGACTCGCGCGCCTTCTTCGTGAAGCCCTCGGGATCGGCCTCGGCCTCGCGCTGCCACTCGTCGACGGCGATCTCGGCAGGCAGGTAGCTCAGCGGGTCGTGCGCGCTCGTCTGGTCGGTGACGACGTCGACGCGGATCTCGCCGGCGCGGTGCCGACGCAGCATCTCCGGGAAGACCTCCGCCGCGTTGCCGACGATGCCGATCGACAGTGCGCGGCGCTTCCCCTTCGCCCGCTCGGCACGGGCGACCGCGTCGTCGAGGTCGTCGGCGATCTCGTCGAGGTAGCGCTTGGCGACGCGCCGCTCCAGACGCGAGCGGTCGACGTCGACGACGAGGCAGACGCCGCCGTTGAGGGTGACCGCGAGCGGCTGCGCGCCGCCCATGCCGCCGCACCCGCCGGTGAGGGTGATCGTCCCGGCGAGCGTCCCGTCGAACCGGCCACGGGCGACCGCGGCGAAGGTCTCGAAGGTGCCCTGAAGGATCCCCTGCGTCGCGATGTAGATCCACGACCCGGCGGTCATCTGGCCGTACATCATCAGGCCCTCGGCCTCGAGCTTGCGGAACTCCGGCCACGTCGCCCAGTCGCCGACGAGGTTGGAGTTGGCGATGAGCACGCGGGGCGCCCACTCGTTGGTCCGCAGCACCCCGACCGGCTTGCCGGACTGCACGAGGAGGGTCTCGTCGGGCTGCAGGTCGCGCAGCGTCTCGACGATCGCGTCGAAGGCCTCCCAGCTGCGCGCCGCCCGACCGGTGCCGCCGTAGACGACGAGGTCGTCGGGGCGCTCGGCCACCTCGGGGTCGAGGTTGTTCATGAGCATCCGCAGCGGGGCCTCGGTCTGCCAGCTGCGGGCGGTGATCTCGGTGCCGCGCGGTGCGCGGACGGGACGGGCGCCGTCCATGGGGTACTCCTCGGGTGGGTCGGGTCGGTGGTCGTCGGGCGAAGGGGGGTCAGTGCGAGTGATCAGCGCACTCCGAAGATCAGTGCAGGGGGCCGGTGACGGACTCGGCCGCGAGGACCGGGCCGCCGTCGTGCACGGTGAGGTAGCAGATCTCGAGGTCCCGGCCGAGGTCGCGGTCGGGACCTGGGGCGGTCGAGGTGAGCGAGTCGAGCTCGGCGATGACGGCGGCGGTGGCCGGGGCGGGCTCCAGCGGAGCGCGGAGCGCGATCCCACGAGCGGCGGTGACGAGCTCGACGGTGAGCACTCGGGTGAGTGCGTCGACCGACCGGCGCAGCTTTCGTCCGCCGGCCCAGCCCATCGACACGTGGTCCTCCTGCATCGCGCTGCTCGGGATGGAGTCGACGCTCGCGGGCGCGGCCAGCCGCTTCATCTCCGAGACCATCCCGGCCGCGGTGTACTGCGCGATCATCAGGCCCGAGTCGGTGCCCGGGTCGTCGGCGAGGAAGGGCGGCAGCCCGTGCGAGCGCGAGACGTCGAGGAAGCGGTCGGTGCGGCGCTCGCTCATGCTCGCGACGTCGGCGGCGACGATGGCGAGGAAGTCCAGGACGTAGGCGACGGGCGCGCCGTGGAAGTTGCCGTTCGACTCGACCCGGCCGTCGAGGGTGACGACGGGGTTGTCCACCGCGGAGGCGAGCTCGGCGTCGGCGACCCGGCGGGCGTGGGCGAGGGTGTCGCGGGCGGCGCCGTGCACCGAGGGGGCGCAGCGCAGCGAGTAGGCGTCCTGGACGCGGGTGCAGGCGTGGGGGTCGCGGTGGCTGTCGCGGATCGGGCTGCCGGCGAGCACAGCGCGGAGGTTCTCCGCGGACTGGGCCTGGCCCGGGTGCGGGCGCAGGGCCTGCAGGTCAGCGGCGAAGACGTCGTCTGTGCCGAGCAGACCCTCGACGCTCATCGCGCACGCGATGTCGGCGGTCGTCAGCTGCACGTGCAGGTCGTGGATCGCCAGGCACAGCATGCCGAGCATGCCGTCGGTGCCGTTGATGAGGGCCAGGCCCTCCTTCTCGTGCAGGACGACGGGGGTCAGGCCGGCCTGGGCCAGCGCCTCGGACGCGGGCATCGCGTCGCCCGGCACCGACACGTCGTGGGCAGCCATGACCTCCCCCTCGCCGATGAGGACCATCGCACAGTGCGCGAGCGGGGCGAGGTCGCCGGAGCAGCCGAGCGAGCCGTACTCGCGCACGACCGGGGTGATCCGCTGGTTGAGGAGCGCGACGTAGAGCCGCAGCGTCTCCTCGCGGATCCCGGTGCGCCCGGTCGCGAGGGTCTGCACGCGCAGGAGCATGAGGGCGCGCACGACCTCCTCCTCGACGGGGTCGCCCATGCCCGCGGCGTGGCTGCGCACGAGCGAGCGCTGCAGCTGAGTGCGCTTCTCGTGCGGGATGTGGGTCGTCGCGAGCGCGCCGAAGCCGGTCGACACCCCGTAGTGGGCGACGGTGTCCTCGGCGAGGTCCTCGACGACGGTGCGCGAGACGCGCACGCGCTCCCACGCGGCGTCGGAGATCTCGACCTGCGCCTCGAAGCGGGCGACGGCGACGACCTCCTCGACGGTCAGCGGGCGGTCGCCGATGCGGATGGTGGTCTCGGGGGTCTCGACGTCGACGATGTGCGGCATGCATCCATGGAAGCGCGCGGGTCACCCCCGCGACCACCGCGCACGCGCCACTACTGTCTCGGATCCGAGACATGGACGTAGGCTCGGGCGGTGCCCCAGGTCCCCGCCGCCGGCCACGCCCTGCGCCTGCTGTCCTACCTCGCCGGCCGCGTCGAGCCGGTGCCCGCCGCGCAGCTCGCGCGTGACCTCGAGCTGCCCCGCAGCACGACCTACCACCTGCTCGCCGAGCTGGCCGAGCACTCGTACGTCACCCACTACCCCGACGAGCGCCGGTGGGGCCTGGGCGTGGCCGCCTTCGAGCTCGCGAGCGGCTACCAGCGGCAGAGCCCGCTGCAGCGCCTGGCCCGCCCGGTCCTCCAGCGCCTCGTCGACGAGACGACGCACAACGGTCACCTCGCCGTCCTGCACGGCCGCGACGTCCTCTACGTCGTCGAGGAGCGCGCGCCCGGGCGGCCCCTCCTCGTCTCCGACGTCGGCGTCCGGCTGCCGGCGACGACGACCGCGAGCGGGCTGGCGATGCTCGCGGCCCTGCCCGCCCGCCAGGTCACGGCCCTCTACCCCGACGCCGCCTCGGTCGTCGCGAGCGCCGGGTCACCGGCCACCCCGTCCGCCCTGCGCCGTGAGCTCGTCGCCGTGCGCCGCCGCGGTCACGCCCTCGAGAGCGGGTCGGTGACCCAGGGCTTGGCCTCCGTGGCGCTCGCGGTCCTCGACCGCACCGGGCAGCCGCTCGCGGCGGTCGCCCTCACCTACCCGGAGGGCACGGTGACGGGGCCCGAGGAGCTGCTCGTCCCCCTTCGCCGCTCGGTCGCGACGATCCACCGCCGGCTCGGGACGCCCGCCACCTGACGAGGAGGTGGCCGGCTGATGAGCCCCCTCTCATCGACGGCTCACCGTGGCCTCACGCGGACCCGGCAGCGTTGCTCTCGCGGCGCACCGGCGCCGCTGCCACTCACCGAGGAGACCAGCATGTCGACCACCCGGATCATCAGCACCCTCGCCACCGCCGCCCTCGCCACGACCGGCCTCGTCGCCGTCGCGGCGCCCGCCCAGGCCGACCGGACGTGCTCCGGCACGATCACCGGCCGCACCATCGACGACGACGTGGTCGTGCCGGCCGGCGCGACGTGCAAGCTCACCAAATCGGTCGTCAAGGGCGACGTCGTCGTGCGCCGCGGCGCGACCCTGCAGGGCTGGCAGAACAGCATCGACGGCAACATCCAGTCCGAGGGCCACCGCTACGTGCGCAACACGTGGGGCCGGGTCGACGGCGACGTCCAGCTCGAGGGCGGCAGCATGCACCACCTGCGCGGCCTCACGGTCGACGGCAACATCCAGCTCGAGGGCAACCGCTCGACGCAGAACGTCATCCGCAACCGGGTCAAGGGCGACATCCAGCTCTTCTCGAACCGCTCCGGCACAAAGTACGTCTACGACAACTCCGTCGACGGCAACCTCCAGTGCAAGAGCAACACCCCGGCGCCGAAGGGGTGGAACAACACCGTGCGCGGCACCAAGGAGGACCAGTGCCGCCGGCTCTGACCGGCGGCACTGGTCACCCCTGACCCCCTAGCGCCGGGCGGGCGGGCGGTAGCCCGGCCGCCCGGCCGTGCCGGCGGAGCGGACCGCGGCCCGCCCGACGGCGCGGCCGGCGCGCTCGACGAGCCCCGGCTCCTGGCCCGAGATGTGCGGCGGCATGACGACCACCGGGCAGCTCGCGTCGTAGATGAGCCGCTGCGCGAAGAGCGGAGCCCCGGTGAGCGCGCGAGGGGCGTCGATGACGAGGAGGTCGGCCCCGACGGCCGCGTCGAGCAGGACCTGACGGTCGCTGCCCCGGACGAGCCGGACCTCTGCGTGGTGGTCGGGCCCGAGCACCTCCTCGACGTCGCGCTCGAGGGCGGTGCGCTCGGCACCCTCCAGCTCGCCCTCGGTCGGTCCGGCCGCAGCCATGACCCCCGCGGTGCTGGCCTGGGGGGCGCCCACCCGCCAGGCGCGCACGGCGACGAGGTGGCCGTCGTTCGCGGCCACCTGGCCGGCGGCCCACCGCAGGGCGGTCGGCGACTTCGATGTCGCGCTCACGCCGACGACGACGGTGTACGGACGCTCGCCCGCGTCCGGACGCATCTCGCTCATGTCGTCCTCCCTCAGACCGGCAGGTTGACGGTCTCGTTGCCGTGCTCGTCGTAGCTCGTGAGCGGCGGGGCGATCTCCTCGAGGGACTTGCCCTCGGCGTCGACACCCCAGACCGCCGCGACGAGCGCGCCGACGAGCATGATCCCGGAGGCGATGAGGTACCCGACGAACATCGGCCCGCGGTCGCTCCCGTCCCCGATGAGCCAGCCGTAGAAGACCGGACCGATGGCGCCGAAGACCTGCGCGATGGCGAAGAAGTACGAGATCGCCTGACCGCGCACCTCGAGCGGGAAGATCTCCGAGACCGTGAGGTACCCGGCCGACGCCCCGGCGGAGGCGAAGAAGAACGCCACGCACCAGAAGATCGTGTGGTTCACCGGGCTCAGCGCGTCGGCGTTGAAGAGGAAGGCCGAGATCGACAGCACGATCGCCGCGAAGGCGTAGCAGCCGCCGATCATCTTGCGCCGGCCGACGGTGTCGAAGAAGGGGCCGAGGAGCAGCGGGCCGAGCAGGTTGCCCAGCGCGAAGGGGAAGAAGTACAGCGCCGCGCTCGACGGCGTCTGGTCGTAGAAGTTCTGCAGCACGAGCGAGTACGTGAAGAAGATCGCGTTGTAGAGGAAGCTCTGCGTGATCATCAGCGTCGCGCCGAGCACCGTGCGCGTCGGGTACATCTGGAAGAAGACGTAGGACAGCTGCTTCGGGGTCAGGCCCTCGCGGGCCTTGATCCACATGCCGTCCTTCTCCTCGTCGAGGTGGGGCAGGGTCTTGCCCTCGGCCCGCACCTGCTCCTCGATCGCGGAGACGACCTTCTCGGCCTCCTCGGTGCGCCCGTGGGTGACCATCCAGCGCGGGCTCTCGGGGATGTGGCGACGCAGGTAGATGATCCCGAGGCCGAGCACCGGGCCGATGAGGAAGGCGATCCGCCAGCCGATGTTCTCGCCGACGATGTCGGGGTTGAGCAGCCAGTAGGAGGCGAAGGCGCCCATGCCGGCGCCGAACCAGTACGTGCCGTTGATCGCGAGGTCGACCCGGCCGCGGAAGCGCCCCGGGATGAGCTCGTCGACCGCGGAGTTCACGGCGGAGTACTCGCCGCCGATGCCCATGCCGGCGACGAAGCGCAGCGCGAAGAAGACCCACATGTTCGGCGAGAAGGCCGCGAGGCCGGACGCGACCAGGTAGAGCGCCAGCGTCATGACGAAGAGCTTCTTGCGGCCCAGGGTGTCGGTGAGCCGGCCGAAGAGGAGCGCACCGGTCACCTGACCGATGAGGTAGACCGTGCCGGCGAGCCCGACGTCGGTCGCGTCCATGCCGAGGGTCTTCTCGAAGCCTCCGGACGCGACGATCTGTACCTCGAGCCCGTCGAGGATCCAGGCCGTGCCGAGACCGAATCACCATCCAGTGGAACTTCGACCACGGCATGTCGTGCATGCGCGCGGGGATCAGGCTGCGGACCGGCTTGTCCTGCTCCGTCGCCTCAGCTGTGGACATCCATACCTCCCAGGGCCACCGGCTCGTCGCGCCGTCGCGTCGAGCACCGAGGGGGTCGCTACGCCTGGGAGTCGGCTGAGAGGGGGTGACGACGGGGGGTCAGAATCCGCCCCCTTCGCCCGGGGTGGCTGCGCAGGTCAGACCACTGCCTGAGCAGGTCAGCGCAGCTGACCGGCGTCCTCGAGGGAGCCGGCGTCGTGGCGCATCTTGTCGTCCATGCCGGCCGCCTTGAGGTCGCGGCGCAGCTCCATCGGCAGGGCGAAGAGCAGGCTCTCCTCCGCGGCGACGACCGGCTCGACGTCGGCGTAGCCGTGCTCGGCGAGCAGGGCGAGGACGTCGCGCACGAGGATCTCGGGCACGGAGGCGCCGGATGTGACGCCGACGGTGCGCACGCCCTCGAACCACGCCGGGTCGATCTCCTCGGCGTAGTCGACGAGGTGCCCGTCACGGGTGCCGTGCTCGAGCGCGACCTCGACGAGACGCACGGAGTTGCTCGAGTTGCGCGAGCCGACGACGATCATGAGGTCGCACTGCGCGGCCATCTGCTTCACGGCGAGCTGGCGGTTCTGGGTGGCGTAGCAGATGTCGTCGCTCGGCGGGTCCTGCAGCGCGGGGAACTTCTCGCGCAGGCGGCGCACCGTCTCCATCGTCTCGTCGACCGAGAGGGTGGTCTGCGAGAGCCAGACGACCTTCTCCGGGTCGCGGACCTCGATCTCGGCGACGTGGTCGGGCCCGTCGACGAGGGTGATGTGCTCGGGCGCCTCGCCCGAGGTGCCGACGACCTCCTCGTGGCCCTCGTGGCCGATGAGGAGGATGTCGAAGTCGTCGGCGGCGAAGCGGACGGCCTCGCGGTGGACCTTCGTCACGAGCGGGCAGGTCGCGTCGATCGTCTTCAGCGACAGGGCCTTGGCCTCCTCGTGGACGACCGGGGCGACGCCGTGCGCCGAGAAGACGACCGTCGCGCCCTCGGGCACCTCGCCGGTCTCGTCGACGAAGATCGCGCCGCGCTTCTCCAGCGTCGTCACGACGTGCTTGTTGTGCACGATCTCCTTGCGGACGTACACGGGCGGGCCGTAGAGCTCGAGGGCCTTCTCCACCGCGACGACGGCGCGGTCGACGCCGGCGCAGTAGCCACGGGGGGCGGCGAGCAGGACGCGCGGGCTGTCAGACATGTGCTCATCGTAGGCGAGCGCCCTGGGCGCGCCCTGTGCGGCGGGGGCCGAGACCGGTGCCCGGCGACGGGCGAGGGCGCCCTAGCGCAGCGCCAGCTTCATCCCCACGTGGCTCGCGGTGAAGCCGAGTCGCTCGTAGAAGCGGTGCGCGCCGGTCCGGCTGCTGTCCGAGGTCAGCTGGACGAGCTCGCACCCCTCGGCGCGGGCCCGCTCCACGGCCCACCGCACGAGCTGCTCCCCCACCCCGGCGCCGCGCATGTCGGCGGCGACGCGGACCCCTTCGAGCTGACCGCGCAGCGCACCCCGCCGGGACAGCGACGGCAGGACGGAGAGCTGGAGGGTGCCGACGACCTGCCCGTCGAGCTCGGCGACGACGAGGACCTCACCGGGGTCGCCGGCGATCCGCACGAAGGCGGCGTCGTACGGCGCGAGGTCTGCGGGGTCCTCACGGGACTGCCCCAGCGGGTCGTCGACGAGCAGCGCGACGATCGTCGGCACGTCCTCGAGGGCGGCCTCGCGGACGACGACCCCGCCGGCGGGGTCGCGGGGCGGCTCGGTCTGCTCGGGCGAAGGGGTCATGAGCGGCCACCTGCCACGCCCCCGTAGCCCCGGCCCAGCCGTCCGCCCGCCGGGGCGTCGTCACCGGTGCGACCTACAGTGACCCCCATGAGCGCCCTGCCGGAGAAGGCCGCCGAGACGACGGCCGAGCAGCCGTGGCCGGTGCGCGTGCTGTCGATGAAGATCCAGGACTACGTCGAGCGGATGTCGGTCACCTGGGTGGAGGGCCAGGTCGTCCAGCTGACCCGGCGGCCCGGCGCCCGGACCGCCTACCTCACCCTGCGCGACCCGGACGTCGACATGTCGTTGTCGTGCTCCGTGCGCGTCACCGCGCTGGACGCGATGGCGACCCCGCTGAGCCAGGGCGCGCGCGTCGTCGTCCAGGCCAAGCCGAGCTACTGGAGCCAGCGCGGGTCGCTGTCGATGGACGTGCGCCAGATCCGTCCCGTCGGCATCGGCGAGCTGCTCGCCCGCGTCGAGTACCTGCGTCAGCACCTCGCCGCCGAGGGGCTCTTCGACGCCGACCGCAAGCAGCCGTTGCCCTTCCTGCCCCGCCGCGTGGGGCTCATCTGCGGGCGGGCCAGCGCGGCCGAGCGCGACGTCGTCGAGAACGCCCACCGCCGGTGGCCGGGGCTCGACTTCGAGATCCGGCAGGTGGCGGTGCAGGGCGCGCAGGCCGTGACCGACGTCGTCGAGGCGCTCCGGGCGCTCGACGCGATGCCCGAGGTCGACGTCGTCGTCATCGCCCGCGGCGGCGGGGCGGTCGAGGACCTCCTGCCCTTCAGCAACGAGTCGATGCTGCGCGCGGTGAGCGCGGCCCGCACCCCCGTTGTGAGCGCGATCGGCCACGACGTCGACCGTCCCCTGCTCGACCTCGTCGCCGACGTGCGCGCCTCGACCCCGACCGACGCCGCCTCGCTCGTCTGCCCCGACCACGACGCCGAGCTGCGCACGGTCGCGACCGCCCTGAGCCGGATGCGCGGGCAGGCACGCAGCAGCCTCGACCGCGAGCGCCGTGCGCTCGTGCAGCTGACGTCGCGGCCGGTGCTCGCCGACCGGACCGCGCTCGTGCGGGCCCAGCGCGAGGTCGTCGCGACGCTGCAGCACCGCGCCCGCTCGCGGACGGAGTCGATGCTGCACCGCGAGCGCGACCACGTGGCCCACCTGCGGGCCCAGGCCCGGGTGCTGTCCCCGCAGTCGACGCTCGACCGGGGGTACGCGATCGTCCAGCACCGCGGCGGCGCTGTCGTCCAGTCGCGCGGAGACGTCGAGGCCGGCGAGCTGCTGCGGGTCACCGTCGGCGACGGCGACTTCGCCGTCGAGGCCGTCGGTGGCGGGTCGTAGGGTGGCCGCCATGAGCCAGGAGCAGACCGAGCCCCGCCCGGTGGCCGAGCTGAGCTACGAGCAGGCCCGCGACGAGCTCGTCGCCCTCGTCGCGACGCTCGAGTCGGGGCGCAGCGGGCTCGAGGAGTCGATGCGGCTGTGGCAGCGCGGCGAGGAGCTCGCCGCCCACTGCACGACATGGCTCGACCGCGCCGAGCGCAGCCTCGGCGAGGACGGGTCAGACGACGACGGGTCGGCGCAGGACGCCGAGCAGGACTGAGCGGCTCGCTCGGCCGTCGGGGCGCTCGCGCCCCGCGGGTGGGTCAGCGGTTGACGGGCGCCGCGACGAGGTGGTCGGCGAAGGTCTCGAGCTGCTCGAAGGTCCCCGTACCGGTGACGAGCGTCGTCAGCTCGCCCGTGCCCTCCTGGCGGTCGACGAGGCTGCGCTGCACCTTGCCCTCGCGGTCGCGCTTGACCCAGGTGGTGCCGTCGTCGGTGGTCACCGTGCCGACCCGGGCGCCGTTGTTGGTCTGGGTGTCGACCCACGAGTCGGTGGCGTCGACGGCCTGCTGCACGGCGACGTACGCGCCGTCCGGCGTCGTCCACGTCGCGCTCCACATCTGCACGTCGTCCTTGCTGCGCACGAAGCGCTGCGAGACCGGCGTCCACCCCTCCGGCAGGTCCTCCGCGTACTCGTACGGGACCCCCGACTGCTGGGCGCGCTGCTCGGCGGCGGCGACGACGTCGACCTGCTCGGCGGTCACCGAGCTCGTGCGGGCGACGGCGAAGAAGATCACCGCGGTGAGCCCGCCGACGACGAGCAGGGAGCGGATGACGTTGGCCACCGACCCCTTCGCGTAGTGGCTGACCGAGCTCTGACTCATGATCGAGATTGTCGCATCCCGACCTGACCGCGCCGACCACCCGTGGTCGGGTGCACCCCCACCCCCGCGCCCTCGATAGGCTCGGCGCAGGCGCCCCGCGCCCGCACGACGACGCGCCACGACAGTGAGGACCGGCCGATGAGCCCGACGACGACCCCCGACCGCAACCTGGCCCTCGAGCTCGTGCGGGTGACCGAGGCCGCCGCGATGGCCGGAGGCCGCTGGGTCGGCTTCGGCGAGAAGAACCTCGCCGACGGCGCCGCCGTCGAGGCGATGCGCGCGATGATCTCGACCGTGCAGATGCGCGGCACCGTCGTCATCGGCGAGGGCGAGAAGGACGACGCCCCGATGCTCTACAACGGCGAGGAGGTCGGCGACGGCGCCGGCCCCGAGTGCGACGTCGCGGTCGACCCGATCGACGGCACGACCCTCACGGCGAAGGGGATGCCGAACGCGGTCTCCGTGCTCGCCGTCGCCGACCGCGGCAGCATGTACGACCCGAGCGCCGTCTTCTACATGGACAAGCTCGTCACCGGCCCCGAGGCCGCCGACGTCGTCGACATCCGCCTGCCCGTCGCGGAGAACGTGCGCCGCGTGGCCAAGGCGAAGGGGTCCGACGTCGAGGACGTCACGGTCGTCATGCTCGACCGCCCCCGCCACGAGGCGCTCGCCCGCGAGGTGCGCGACGCGGGCGCCCGCATCCAGTTCATCTCCGACGGGGACGTCGCGGGGGCGATCACCGCCGCCCGCTCCGACAGCGGCGTCGACCTGCTCCTCGGCATCGGCGGCACCCCCGAGGGCATCATCACGGCCTGCGCCATCAAGTGCCTCGGCGGCATCATCCAGGGCCGTCTCGCGCCGGTCGACGACGACGAGCGCCAGCGCGCGATCGACGCCGGGCACGACCTCGACGCGGTCCTCACGACCGATGACCTCGTGCGCACCGACAACTGCTTCTTCGTCGCGACCGGCATCACCGACGGCTCGCTGCTGCGCGGGGTGCGCTACCGCGGCGGTGGCGCGGTGACGCACTCGCTCGTCATGCGCAGCCGCTCGGGCACGATCCGCACTATCGAGGGCCACCACCGCCTGACGAAGGTCGAGCAGTACTCCGGTCTCGGCCCGTCCTCGCAGGGCTGAGCGCCGTGCACCGGGTGCTCGTGGTCGGCGAGGCGCTCGTCGACGTCGTCGACCGCGACGGGGCTCGCTCCGAGCACGTCGGCGGCAGCCCGGCCAACGTCGCGATGGGCCTGGCCCGGCTGGGCCACCCGACGGTCCTCGCCGCGTGCGTCGGTGACGACGAGCGCGGCGACGTCGTCGTCGAGCACGTCACCGGGCACGGCGTCGAGCTCAGCCACGGCACCGTGCGGCCCGGGCGCACCTCGACCGCTCAGGCGCTGCTCGCGCCCGACGGCTCGGCGACGTACACCTTCGAGATCGAGTGGGACCCGACGCTCGACGGCCTCGGCGAGGCCGGGCACGTGCACACGGGGTCGCTGGCGACCGTCCTGGTGCCCGGTGCGGTCGACGTCGTCGCGCTCGTGCGGGAGCGGCGCGAGGCCGCGAGCATCTCCTACGACCCGAACATCCGCCCCGCCGTCGTCGGCGAGGGCGACCACCGCATCGGCGTCGAGGAGGTCATCGCCCTCTCCGACGTCGTCAAGGGCAGCGACGAGGACGTCCGTGAGCTCTACGGCGACGTCGACCTCGACGACGTCATGACCCGCTGGCTCGGACTCGGCGCCGGTCTCGTCGTCATCACCCGCGGGGCAGACGGCGTGGTCTGGCGGGCGGCGTCCGGGGCGTCCGGCTCGGCCCCCACCCGAGCGCCCGAGGTGGCCGACACCGTCGGCGCGGGCGACTCCTTCATGGCCGGGCTGCTCTCGGGCCTGCTCGACGCGGGTCTGCTCGGTCCCGCCACCCGCGAGGCCCTGCACGCCGCGGACGAGGCCGCCCTCGCCCCGGCCCTGGACCGGGCGCTGACGACGAGCGCGATCACCGTCGGCCGCCCCGGCGCCTACGCCCCCGACCGCTCCGAGCTCTGACCCCCTCCCCTTCGCCCTCCCCCCTTCGCCCACGACCCCACGCGCCCCACGTTTCTCGGGTGACCCGATAAACCCCGGCTCGGCATGAGTCTGAGACTCGTGCCGAGCCGGGGTTAGTCGTGCTGAGCGGGTCGCGGGCGCCCACCGCACGCGAGACGGCCGGCACCCGAAGGGGGGTGCCGGCCGTCTGCGGTCGAGCCCGGGTCAGCCCTTCGTGCCACCGGCCAGCAGGCCGCGGACGAAGTAGCGCTGGAGGGCGAGGAAGACGATCACCGGCAGCGCCATCGAGATGAAGGCGGCGGCCGACAGGAGGTACCAGCGGCCACCGAGGGTGCCCGAGATCTGGTTGAGCTCCATCGTCAGCGGTGCCCGGTCTGGCGAGCCGCCGAGCATCGTGATCGCGACGAGCAGGTCGTTCCAGACCCACAGGAACTGGAAGATGCCGAAGGACGCGAGGGCCGGCGCCATGAGCGGCAGCATGATCTTGAAGAAGATCCGCACGTGCCCGGCGCCGTCGACGCGGGCTGCCTCGATGAGCGAGGCCGGGATGTCCTTCATGAAGTTGTGCAGCAGGTAGACCGCCAGCGGCAGCGCGAAGATCGCGTGCGAGATCCACAGCGCCCAGAAGGACCCGCCCATCGTCCAGCTGCCGATCTTGATCTGCTGGTACATCTGCACCAGCGGCAGCAGGGCGATCTGCAGCGGCACGATCTGCAGCGCGAAGACCGCGACGAAGAGCGCGTTCTTGAAGGGGAAGTCCATCCACGCGAAGGCGTACGCCGCGAGCGAGGCGAGCAGCAGCGGCAGCATGACCGACGGGATCGCGATGACGATGGAGTTGATGACGAAGTCCGTCATCGACACCGGCATCTCCGCGCCACCACCGAGCACGTCCTTGTAGTTCTGCAGCGTGAAGCCGCCGTTCCACAGGGCCGACCACCAGCCGGTGCTCTGGATGTCCTCCTGGTTGCGGAAGGAGGTGACGAGCAGGCCCACCGTCGGGGTCGTCCACGCGATGGCGAGGACGACGGCGAAGAAGGAGCCCCACGGCGAGGTGACCGCGCGGGCGGCGTTGCCCGCGGCACCGCCGCGCTTGCGCCGACGCGGGCCGGCCGCCTCGGGAGAGGCCTGCTTCGGGTCCGGTGTGTCCGCCGGGTCGATGGCGGGGGTGAGGGTGCTCATCAGGCGTCCTTCCTCATCTGGATGACGTTGAAGATGATGATCGGCATGACGAGCAGGAAGATGACGAGGGCGATGGCCGCGCCGAGACCGGGCTCCTGGGTGACGAAGGAGCGCCGGTAGAACTCGTTGGCGAGCACCGAGTTGCCCTGCGTGCCGCCGTCGGTGGCCTGGACGATGTCGAAGGCCTTGAGGGTCGCGATCGAGATCGTCGTGAGCACGACGACGATCGAGGGGCGGATGCTCGGCAGGGTGATGAAGCGGAAGAGCTTCACGCCCGAGACGCCGTCCATCTTCGCGGCCTCGATGATGTCGTCGGGGATGCCCTTGATGGCGGCCGACAGGATCGTCATCGCGAAGCCGGCCTGGATCCAGATCATGATGACGATGAGGGCCAGGGTGTTCGTCGGGATCGCCCCGTCGGGTGCCCGCAGGAAGTCGACCATCGGCAGCCCGACGGCGTTGAGGATCGCGTTGATGAGACCGATCTGGGTGTCGCCGCCGCCGTTGTAGCTGTAGACGAACTTCCAGATGAGGGTCGCGCCGACCATCGAGATCGCCATCGGCATGAAGATGAGCGCCTTGGCGACGGCCTCGCCCTTCGCCCGGTCGACGAGCACCGCGTAGAGCAGGCCGAAGGCGGTCGCGACGAGCGGCACGAGGATGACCCAGAGGAAGGTGTTGCGGATGACCTCGGGCAGACCGGGCGTCGTCCACAGCTTGGCGAAGTTCTCGAAGCCGACGAACTCGGGCTTGCTCGAGGTGTACCCGCCGAAGTTGATGTCGAAGAACTTGCCGTTGTAGAAGGACCGACGGATCGTGAGGATCGCCGGGTAGATCAGGCCGATCGCGATGAAGAGGAGCGTCGGCCCGACGAAGGCGGCGGCCTGGACGCGCTCGCCCACCCGTCCCTTGAAGACCGATGCGAGCAGCAGGATGCCGAGGAAGACGGCACCGAAGACCGCCAGGCCGACGAGCATGGTGACGAACTTGCCGGACGTCTCGCCGGCGGTCGCCGCGGGCAGGATCAGGGCGTGGAGCACGGGCACCTCCTTTGGTGCGGGGATGACGATGCCCGGCGGGCGGGTGGGCACCCGCCCGCCGAGGCATCATGGCGACGTCAGATCAGCTGGAGGGCCAGGACTTCTCGATGTTGTCGAGGGTGGTCTTGTCGTCCTGACCGTTGATCCAGTTGGTCATCTCCGACCAGAAGGTGCCGGCACCGACGGCGCTGGGCATCATGTCCGAGCCGTCGAAGCGGAAGACGGCCTTCGGGTCCTGGAGGATCTCCGCGGACTGCTGGTCCAGGGGGCTGACGAGGTTCTTCGGGTCGAGACCCTTGTTGGCGCTGACCCAGCCGCCGCTCGTCGTGGCCTTGGCCTTGGCGTTGGCCCAGTCGGGCGAGGCGAGGAAGGTCTGGAAGGCCTTGACCTCGGGGGCGTCACGGAAGGCGGCGACGAACTCGCCACCACCGAGGACCGGCTTCTCCTCGCCGTTGCTCGGCAGGTAGAAGGCCCACACGTCGCCGTCCTCGGCCACCTTCGTGCCCTTGGGCCAGTTGGCGGCGTAGAAGGACGCCTGGCGGTGCATGTAGCACTTGTTCTTCAGGATCGGCTGGCCGCCGTCCTGGAAGGTCGTCGTGGCGATCGACTTCACGTCGCCGAACCCGCCGTTGACGTACTTGCTCTCCTTGAGGATCTTCGCGTCCTCGCCGAGGGCCTCGGCGACCTTCGGGTCGTTGAAGGGGATCTCGTGCGCGACCCACTTGTCGTAGGTCTCGGCGTCCGCCGTGCGCAGGAGGGTGTCCTCGAGCCAGTCGGTGCCCGGCCAGCCGGTGGCGGTGCCCGAGCCGAAGCCGGCGCACCAGGGCTTGGCGCTGGAGTCGTCGGCCGCGATCTTCTCGGTGAGGGTCATGAGGTCGTCCCAGGTCTCGGGGACCTCGTAGCCCTTGTCGGTGAAGGTCTTCGGCGAGTACCAGACGTAGCTCTTGACGTTGGCGCCGAGCGGGGCGGCGAAGAAGGTGTCGCCGACGGTGCCGTACTTCTTCCAGTCCTCGCCGAAGTGCTCGTCGACCATCTTCGCGGTCGACTCGGGGGCGGGGACCATCTTGCCGGTGTCGGCCATCGTCGCGAGCAGGCCCGGCTGCGGGATGAAGGCGATGTCGGGCAGGTTGCCGCTCTGCGCGCGCTGCGGGAGGTTCTTCTCGAAGTCCTTGTCACCCTCGTACTTGATGGTGATGCCGGTGCACTCCTCGAACTCCTTGTAGGACTCCTTGTGCGGGGCGTCCTCGGGGGTGACGATCGAGGTGTAGATGGAGACGGTCTTGCCCTGGAGCTCGGACTTCATGTCGCACCACTTGGAGTAGTCCGTGGTGTCCATGGCGGCGCCGCTCTCCTCCGTGGAGGACGACCCGCCGCAGGCTGCGAGGCCGACGACCGCGAGCGCGGCGATGCCGACCGAGGCGCGCGCCCGGCGCGAGGTGTTGAAGGACATGTGGATCCCTTTGCTCTTCGTCGCACCGACGGACCTCGACGGCGCCACCGACCACAGGTGGTCGAGCGGTCCACGCGGCGAGCCGACTCCCCCGCAGACCTGCGGTGACAGTGAACCGCTCACCGCACGAGGTGCGCCACAGAATCGCCTCAACTTCGCCGTAACGATCCGGTAACCCGGTCGACGCACGAAGGGGGGACGAACCCGCTGCGCCTAGCCCGGCGGCCGTGGCCGCCGGGCTTGCCCCACCCCTCAGCGCCGCTCTCGGTGCGCCCGGGCGAGATCACGCAGCCACAGCGCCGAGTCCTTCGGCGTGCGCTCCTGGGTCTCGAAGTCGACGTGGACGACCCCGAAGCGGCGGTCGTAGCCGAAGGCCCACTCGAAGTTGTCGAGCAGCGACCAGGCGAAGTAGGCCCGCACGTCGACGCCGTCGTCGATCGCGTCCGCAACGGCGCTGATGTGGCCTGAGTAGTAGCTCGTCCGGTCGAGGTCGTGGACGGCCCGGCCGCCGTCCTCGTCGATGCTCACCTCGTCCTCGTAGGCCGCGCCGTTCTCCGTGATGATCAGCGCCAGCCCGGGGAAGTCGTCGCGCAGGCGGCGCAGCATGCCCGACAGCGCGGACGGCTCGACGAGCCACCCCATCCGGGTGCGCTCCCCCTCGGGCTCGACGAAGTCGACGCCGGTCGCCCCGACCCACGGGGTCGCCGAGCCCTCGCCGTGGCCGCCGCTGCTGCTCGGCTCCTCGCCCTCGGCGAGGGCGCGCACGATCGTCGGCGTGTAGTAGTTGATGCCGAGCGCGCTCACCGGCACGTGCGCGAGCGCCTCGTCTCCGTCGCGCACGAAGGACCAGTCGGTGACGTGGGCGGTGTCCTCGAAGAGGTCCTGCGGGTAGGCGCCGCGCAGCATCGGCCCGGTGAAGATCCGGTTGCCGACGGCGTCGAGCCGGCGGGCGGCGTCGACGTCGGCCGCGCTGCTCGGGTCGGCCGGGCGGATCGCGTGGTGGTTGAGGGTGACCATGACCGACGCGTCGTCGCCGAGCTCGGCGCGGATCGCCCGGGCGGCCAGGCCGTGGCCGAGGTTGAGGTGGTGCGCCGCCGCGAGCGCGGCTGCCGGCTCCGTGCGACCGGGTGCGTGCACGCCGGAGGCGTAGCCGAGGAAGGCCGACACCCACGGCTCGTTGAGGGTCGTCCACGTGCCGACGAGGTCGCCGAGCTCGCGGGCCAGCACCCCGGCGTACTCGGCGAAGCGCTCGGCGGTCTCGCGCACCGGCCAGCCGCCCGCGTCCTCCAGCGGCTGCGGCAGGTCCCAGTGGTAGAGCGTGACGACGGTGTCGACGTCGCGCTCGCGCAGCCCGGTGAGCACCCGCCGGTAGAAGTCGAGCCCCTCCTGGTTGACCGCTCCCGAGCCGGTCGGCACGATCCTCGGCCAGGCGACGGACAGGCGGTAGGCGTCGAGACCGAGGTCGGCGACGAGCGCGACGTCGCCCTCCCACCGGTGGTAGTGGTCGCACGCGACGTCACCGGTGTCGCCGCCCATGATCATCCCGGGGGTGTGGCTGAAGGTGTCCCAGATCGAGGGCCCGCGACCGCCCTCGGCCACTCCCCCTTCGATCTGGTACGACGCGGTGGCCGCGCCGAGTCGGAAGGAGGCGGGCAGCCGCGCGGCGAGCGTCGCGGCGTCGGTGACGTCGTAGACCATGCCCGTACCGTAGCGACGCCCGTGGCCGGGGGCCCGGTGCTCGTCCTGCTCGGCGTCGCCCCTCAGGCGCTCTGGCTCTCGCGCTCGCGCTCCTCGCGCGCCCGGGCCCGCTCGAGCGCCCGGGTGCGGTCCTCGTCGGACTGACGGTCGATCTCCGCGGCCCGTTCCTCGTCTCGGGTGAGGCACTCGCCGGTCTCGGGGTCGAAGACGTGCATGAGCGAGGGGTCGAAGACGAAGTCGGCGTCCTCGCCCTCGATGATCCTGCTGCGCGCGTCGAGGTTGACCACCATCTGGGTGCGCATGCCCTCGCCGTCGAGATCGCGGTCGAGCTCGTCGAGCTTGCCCTGGACCGCACCGTCGGCGGCGAAGGGGATGTACGCGTACTGCTCGTTGCCCAGCCACTCGGTGACGTCGACGGGGGCCGTGAAGCCCACCCCGTCTCGCACCTCGTCGCGCAGGGTCGCGTCCTTGATGTGCTCGGGCCGCAGCCCGACGATGACGAGGTCCTTGCCGCTGACCTTCTCGGCCAGGCCACGGGGCATCGGGGCGGAGCAGAAGGGCAGCTCGAGCCGGTCGCCGTCGACGCGGGCGGGCAGGAAGTTCATCGGCGGGGTGCCGATGAAGCCGGCGACGAAGAGGTTGACCGGCTGCTCGTAGAGCTCGCGCGGGCTGGCGACCTGCTGCACGACGCCCTTCTTGAGCACCGTCACGCGGTCGCCGAGGGTGAGCGCCTCGGTCTGGTCGTGCGTGACGTAGATGGTCGTCACGCCGAGGCGACGCTGCATCCGGGCGATCTCGGTGCGCATCTGACCGCGCAGCTTGGCGTCGAGGTTCGACAGCGGCTCGTCGAAGAGGAAGGCGTCGGCGTCACGCACGATGGCCCGGCCCATCGCCACCCGCTGGCGCTGACCGCCGGAGAGGTTGGCCGGCTTGCGCTCGAGGTGCTCGTCGAGCTCGAGCATCCGGCTGGCGTTCTCGACCTTCGCGCGGATCTCCTCCTCGCTGTGCTGACCACGAGCCAGACGAAGGGGGAAGGCGATGTTCTCGAAGACCGACAGGTGGGGGTAGAGCGCGTAGTTCTGGAAGACCATCGACAGGTTGCGGTCGCGCGGAGAGAGCTCGTTGACGCGCTTGCCGTCGATCGACAGGTCGCCGCTCGTGATGTCCTCCAGACCGACGACCATGCGCAGCAGGGTCGACTTCCCGCAGCCCGAGGGGCCGACGAAGATCATGAACTCGCCGTCCTTGATGTCGAGCGAGACGTCGTTGACCGCAGGGAACCCGTCTCCGTACTTCTTGACGATGTTCGCGAGGGTGATCTCAGCCATGGGGACAGCTCACTTCCTGGTACCAGGGCTCAGCCCTTGACGGCACCCGAGGTCAGACCGGCGACGATGCGGCGCTGGAAGAGGAGGACGAGGATGACGACGGGGATGGTGACGACGACCGCGGCCGCCATGATCGCGCCGGTGGGCTGCTCGAACTGCGAGGCGCCGGTGAAGAAGGCCAGGGCCGCCGGCACGGTCCGAGCCCGGTCGGAGGTCAACGAGATCGCGAAGACGAAGTCGTTCCATGCGACGAAGAAGGTGATGATCGCGGTCGTGAAGACCCCCGGGGTCGCCAGCGGGATGATGACCTTGCGGAAGGCCTGCCAGCTCGTCGCCCCGTCGACCTGGGCGGCCTGCTCCATCTCCCACGGGATCTGCTGGAAGAAGGCCGACATCGTCCAGATCGACAGCGGCAGGGTGAGCGCGAGGTAGGGGATGACCAGGCCCGGCACGGTGTCGAAGAGACCGATCTGGCGCCATACGTCGAAGAGCGGGGTCACCATCGCCACGACGGGGAAGAAGCTCACCGCGAGCGCGGTCGTGAGGATGAGGCGCTTGCCCTTGAACTCCAGCCGGCTGATGGCGTACGCGCAGAACATCGCCAGCACGACGGAGATGAAGGTGGCGAGCAGGCAGACGACGAGGCTGTTGCGCAGGGCCGGGGTGAAGAGCTCGCTCGCCCCGCCGGTGAAGATCAGCTCGTAGTTCTCCAGCGTCGGGTCCTTGGGCCAGAAGTTGCCGAGCACGCTCTGCGACGGGTCGGCCAGGGTCTCCGCGCTCTTCAGCGACAACGAGACCATGAAGAGCAGCGGGATGACGGTCCAGACCATCACCGGGACGGCGAGCACCGTCCAGATGCCGGTCCCCTTGCTGGTGTCGGCCATGTCAGCTCCTCCCTGCGGCGAGGTCGACCTTGAAGCCCCGCACGAAGAGCGCGGCGATCCCGAGCACGCACAGGAAGAGGATCACCGACAGCGCCGACCCCAGCCCGATCTCGGTGCGGTCGATGGTCTGGCGGTAGATCAGCCCAGAGAGGCTGTTCGTCTCGTTGGCACCGCCGGTCATGATGAAGATGTTGTCGAAGATGCGGAAGGCGTCGAGGGTGCGGAAGAGCACCGCGACCATGATGGCGGCCTTCATGTTCGGCAGGATCACCCGGGTGAGGACCTGCCACCAGGTCGCGCCGTCGACCTTGGCCGCCTCCTCCATCGACGTGTCGACCTGGGCCAGACCGGCGAGGAGCAGCAGCGAGATGAAGGGCGTCGTCTTCCAGATCTCCGACAGCGAGATGACGAAGAAGGACCCCCAGAAGTTGCCGAACCAGTCGTAGGAGGGGTCGATGCCCGGCAGCCACTGCAGCCATCGGTTGACGAAGCCGGTGTCGGTCTGGAAGGAGTACAGCCAGGTGAAGCCCGAGACCACCGTGATGATCGAGTACGGGATGAGCACGATCGTGCGCAGGGTCCGCCGCGGGATGACGATGCGGTGCATGACGAGCGCGATGACGAAGCCGAGGACGAGCTCGACGGCGACGGTGAAGACGGTGACGAGCACCGTCATCCGCATCGCGCTCCAGAAGACGGGGTCGCTCAGCGAGACGACGTAGTTCTGCAGGCCGACGAACTCCCGGTTGTCCGGGTCGGTGAGGCGGTAGCTGAAGAAGCTGTTCCACACCGCCTGCAGGATCGGGTAGGCGGTGACGAGCAGCATGATGACGAAGGCCGGCATCGCCAGCTTCCAGCCCAGCCGTTGCTCGTCGCGCGCCCGCTGCGA
This sequence comes from Janibacter sp. Y6, assembly GCF_040900765.1. Classification (NCBI taxonomy): domain Bacteria; kingdom Bacillati; phylum Actinomycetota; class Actinomycetes; order Micrococcales; family Intrasporangiaceae; genus Janibacter; species Janibacter sp. Y6. The sequence goes on along the minus strand of NZ_JAKLYZ010000004.1, from coordinate 234,523 downwards.
CATCGCCGCGGGCGCGTCACGGCCCCGCGGGGCCGGGCTCGTGCTCAACCGCTCCCTCGCCTCGGTGCTCATAGCAGCGCGTCCCCGGACAGGACGTCCGTGAGCAGCTGGGTGGTCTGCGCCGGCGTGGTCGAGGGGTCCACGGCCCCGGGCGGCGAGTACTCGCGCTGGATGCCCCCGGAGACGTCCCCGTAGTACTGCGTGGAGGGCCGCGCCGCGCCGTCGTCGAGCGAGGAGCGGATGAGCCCCGCCATCGGGAAGATCTTCTTGACCTCGGCGTCGTCGTAGACCGCCTTGCGGGCCGCGGGGTTGCCGGTGCCGATCATGTACTCACGCTGGCTGCGCTCCGAGGTGAGGCACTCGACGGCCGCCCACGCCTTGTCCTTCTTCGTCGAGGCGCTGTTGACGCCCATCTGGATGCCGCCCAGCGGGGGCCGGGAGTCCTCACCCTCGACGGTCGCGGGGTACTTCGCCCAGCCGATGTCGTCGATCCAGTCCACCTCGGCCTGCTCCAGCGCCGCGTAGACGTAGGGCCAGTTGACCATGTAGTCCGCTCCCTCGGTCTGGAACATGTCGAGCGTCGAGGTCTCGTCGGTCGAGCCGAGCGCCGGTCCGCCGACGCCCTTCTGAGCGATCGAGCGGATGACCTCGGCGGCGGCGCGACCCTGGTCGGTGTCGAGCCCGAAGGTCAGCTCCTGCCCGTCGGCGCCGGGGTTCTCGACGACCTTGCCGCCGGCGCCCTCGACGAGGGCGTTGATCCACACCATGTAGCCCTCGTAGCGCGAGGCCTGCACCCCGATGTTCGTGTCGTCCTTCTCCGCGACCTCGACGAGCTGCTCCCACGTCACCGGCTTGCTCATGTCCAGGCCCGCCTCCTTGGCGGCGGACTTGCGGTACCAGAGCAGCTGGGTGTTGGCCCAGAAGGGGGACGCGTACATCTCGTCCTTCCACTGGGCCGAGGTGATGACCGGGTCGACGACGTCGTCGGTGAAGGTGTCGACCTTGTCCGAGGGGACCTTCTCGAGGAAGCCGGCCTCGGCGAACTCGGCGACGAAGACGGGGTCGACCGACATGATGTCGACGCCCTTGTCGCCCGCGGCGAGCCGGCGCAGGAGCTGCTGGCGCTGGTCGCTCGCGCTGTTCGGGAGCACCTGCACCGAGATCTGGTACTGCCCGCCGGAGGCGTCCGTGCACTCCTTGGCCAGCTGCGCCTGCCCACCGCCCTGCGGGTTGGTGCCCCCGCCGTCGGGGTTGATGTACCAGGTGAGCCTGTTCGTGCTGTCGCTCGTGTCGTCCTGCCCGCACGCCGTCGTCGTGACGACGGCGGCGACGACGGCGCCCGCCGCCGCGACGGTGCGGCCTCGTCTGCGTCCGCGCACTGTCGGTCCCTCCGTCGATGACATGCACCGCCGATGGCCCCGCACTCGCGAGCGACAGCGGTGTCGTTGGGCACCATGCTGACACGCGCAGGGGGGCTGAGGGCCCCGGGGCTGCACCCTGAATCCCGCACCGTCCGCCACCGGTAGGGTGACGACGAGCCGCCTCGGGCGGCCCAGCAGTGCTGAGCTGACCGCGAGGAGATGTCGTGCCAGAGACCGACCACGTCGACGCGCCGGACGGCAGCCGCGACCCCGGCGCCCGCCCGGTCACCCCGGGCCAGGCGTGGCGCGAGCTGGCCGCGGGCAACGCCCGGTTCATGGCCGGCGACCACGAGCACCCGCACCAGGGCGTCCACGACCGGGCGGCGCTGGCTGCGGGTCAGACCCCCTTCGCCATATTCTTCGGCTGCGCCGACTCACGCGTCGCGGCGGAGATCATCTTCGACCAGGGGCTGGGCGACCTCTTCGTCGTGCGCACCGCCGGTCACGTCATGGATCCCAGCGTCCTGGGCTCGCTCGAGTTCGGCGTCGACGTCCTCGGCGCCCCTCTCGTCGTCGTCCTCGGGCACGACTCGTGCGGCGCGGTGCGTGCCGCCATCGAGGCGAGCGACACCGGCGAGATGCCCCCCGGCTTCCTGCGCGACATCGTCGAGCGGGTCACGCCGAGCGTCATCGCCGCCCGCCGTGCGGGTCTGGAGTCGGTCAAGGAGATCGAGCGTCAGCACGTGCGGGCGACGTGCCACCTCATGACGGAGCGCTCGGCGAGCATCGCCGCGGCGGTGCGAGAGGGCCGGCTGGCCGTCGTCGGCGCCGAGTACGACCTCGCGGAGGGCGAGGCCCGGCTCGTCGAGGTCGTCGGCAGCATCGGGGGCTGACCCCCAGGGTCAGAGCGCGAGGCGCTCCCGGACGACCCCGGCGAGCGCCTCGCCGACCTGCTGCGCGTGCTCCTGCGTCGGGGCCTCGACCATGACGCGCACGAGCGGCTCGGTGCCGGACTTGCGCATGAGGACACGACCCGAGCCGGCGAGGCCCGCCTCGTGCTCCTGCACCGCGCTGCGCACGCCCTCGTCGGTGTCGACGCGGGACTTGTCGACGCCCCCGACGTTGATGAGCACCTGGGGCAGCCGGGTCATGACGGAGGCCAGCTCGGCGAGCGGGCGCCCGGTCGCGGCCACCTGCGCGGCGATCATCAGACCGGTGAGCACGCCGTCGCCGGTCGTGCCGTGGTCGAGCATGATGACGTGCCCGGACTGCTCGCCGCCGAGCGAGTAGCTGCCGCGGCGCATCTCCTCGAGGACGTAGCGGTCGCCGACGCCGGTCTGCTTCACGGCGATGCCGGCCTCGCGCATGGCGTTGAGCAGACCGAGGTTGCTCATGACGGTCGCGACGAGCGTGTCGTCGGCGAGCCGGCCGCGCTCCTTGAGCGCGATCGCGAGCACCGCCATGATCTGGTCGCCGTCGACGACCTGACCCGTCGCGTCGACCGCGAGGCAGCGGTCGGCGTCGCCGTCGTGGGCGATGCCGAGATCGGCGCCGTGGGTGACGACGGCCTCCTGCAGCTGCTCGAGGTGGGTCGAGCCGTAGCCGTCGTTGATGTTGAGCCCGTCCGGGCTGGCGCCGATGACGTGCACCGTCGCGCCGGCGAGGCGGAAGACCTCGGGCGAGACCTCGCTCGCCGCCCCGTGCGCCGCGTCGAGGACGACCGTGAGGCCCTCGAGCGAGCCGGGGACCGCGAGGAGGAGGTGGCGGATGTAGCGCGCCCCGCCGTCGGCCATGACCTGGACGCGGCCGACCTCGGCGCCGGTCGGGCGCAGCGGCTCCTGGCCCATGCGGGCCTCGATCTCGTCCTCGACGGCGTCGGGCAGCTTGTGCCCGCCCCGGGCGAAGAACTTGATGCCGTTGTCGGGCATCGCGTTGTGCGACGCCGAGAGCATGACCCCGAAGTCGGCGTCGGTGTCGGCGGTGAGGTAGGCGATCGCCGGGGTCGGCAGGACGCCCGCGTCGTAGACGTCGACGCCGGCCGAGGCGAGCCCGGCGACGACGGCGGCGGAGAGGAACTCACCGGAGGCCCGCGGGTCGCGGCCGACGACCGCGCGGGGGCGGTGCCCGTGCTCGTGGTCGCGTCGTCGCAGGACGACGGCCGCGGCCTGTGCGAGGGAGAGGGCGAAGTCCGCGGTGATGACGTCGCCGTTGGCGAGCCCACGCACGCCGTCGGTGCCGAAGATTCGTGCCATGTCGCTCTCGGTGCCTTCCAGTTGGGGATCGGCCCCCCGGCAGGCAACCGGCATGAGGACCTTGCGGCTCGCAGCACGATACCCGCGACCTAGGCTGGAGTCCTCCGCGACCCACGGCAGGTGGGCCGACGAGCAGGAAGGGCTCCGCCCGTGATCGACTTCCGCCCCTCCGCGGGCCCGACGCTCGGCGTCGAGTGGGAGCTGGCCCTCGTCGACGGCGACACCCTCGACCTCGTGCCGCGCGCCGACGACGTCGTCGCCGGCGTGGCCGAGGCCCTCGACGACGAGCACGTCTCCGCCCGCGTCCACCGCGAGCTGCTGAGCAACACCGTCGAGATCGTCACCGGCATCTGCGACGACGTGCCGCAGGTGAGCGCCGACCTCGACTCCTCGCTGCGCGCGCTGCGCCAGGTCACCGACCCGCTCGGTCTCGAGCTCATGTGCGCCGGCACCCACCCCTTCGCCCAGTGGCAGAGCCAGCAGGTGAGCGAGGGCGAGCGCTACGCCACCCTCATCGACCGCACGCGGTGGTGGGGCCGCCAGATGGTCATCTACGGCGTCCACGTCCACGTCGGCATCACCGACGCCGCGAAGGTGCTGCCCATCCTCAACGGCATGCTCACCTACGCCCCGCACCTCCAGGCGCTCTCGGCGTCCTCGCCCTTCTGGGCCGGCGAGGAGACCGGGTACGCGAGCAACCGCGCCCAGATGTTCCAGCAGCTGCCGACCGCCGGGCTGCCCTTCCAGTTCGACACGTGGCCGCAGTACGAGCGCTACGTCGACGACCTCATGGTCACCGGGGTCATCGACGAGCTCAAGGAGATCCGCTGGGACATCCGCCCGGCGCCCCACCTCGGCACGCTCGAGATCCGCGTCTGCGACGGCATCCCGACGCTGCGCGAGCTCGCCGCGATCACCGCGCTCGTCCAGTGCCTCGTGGTGTGGCTCGACGACCGGCTCACCGACGGCGGCACCCTGCGCACGCTGCCGCCGTGGCACGTCCAGGAGAACAAGTGGCGCACCGCGCGCTACGGCATGGACTCGATCATCATCTGCGACGACCGCAACCGCGAGCGGCTCGTCACCGAGGACCTCGCCGACCTGCTCGAGCGCCTCGCCCCGGTCGCCCGCCGCCTCGGCTGCGAGACCGAGCTCGCCGACGTCGAGCAGATCACCCGCACCGGCGCGAGCTACCAGCGCCAGCTGCGCGTCGCGCAGGAGGAGGGCACCCTCGTCGGGGTCGCCCGCTCCCTCGTCGACGAGCTGCGCGCCGGGCAGCCGGGTCGACCCGGCCCCGTCTGACCGAGGGCGAAGGGGGACCCAGGGCGACGGGGGACCTGTCAGTCCCGGCGGGCGCGGGCCTCACGGGCGCGCGCGGCCAGCCGGTCGTCGTCGGGGTAGCTGACCTCGACCAGGCTCAGCCCGTGCGCGGGCATGACCTTGACGCGGGGGTCCCGCACCCCGGCGGTGAGCACCTCGAGGGGCCATCCGGTCCCCTGCCGGCCCTGCCCGACGGGCACGACGGCACCGACGAGAGCACGCACCATCGAGTGGCAGAAGGCGTCGGCGACGACGCGGCCCTCGACGAGCCCGTCCTCGGTGCGCCGCCACGAGTGCTCGACGAGTGTGCGGGTGGTCGTCGCGCCCTCGCGCCGCTTGCAGAAGGCGGCGAAGTCGCGCAGCCCGAGCATCGCCGTGGCCGCCTCGTCCATCGCCGCGACGTCGAGCGGCTCGCGCAGGGCGACGACGTCGTGACGCCGCAGCGGGTCGCGCCGGCCCGGGTCGTCGCCGATGAGGTAGCGGTAGCGCCGCTGCAGGGCGGAGAAGCGCGCGTCGAAGCCCTCGGGGGCCCGGGTCACGGCGTGCAGCGCGACGTCCGGGGGCAGCACCCCGCGCAGCCGGGCGAGCAGGGCCTCCTGCGGGCTGCGCTCGCGACGGCCGCGTGCGGCCTCGAGCGCCTCCTGCGGCAGGTCGACGTGGCAGACCTGCCCCGCGGCGTGCACCCCGGCGTCGGTGCGCCCCGCGACGACGACGCGGACCCCCGAGGTGCGGCAGATCGTCTCGAGCGCGCTCGTCAGCTCGCCCTCGACGGTGCGCAGGCCCGGCTGAGCAGCCCACCCCGCGAATCCCCCGCCGTCGTAGGCGAGGTCGAGGCGCAGGCGCACGACGAAGGGCCCCACCGCGTGGTGGGGCCCTTCGCCAGGAGCGCTCTCGATCAACGCTTGGAGTACTGCGGCGCCTTGCGCGCCTTCTTCAGACCAGCCTTCTTGCGCTCCGGGACGCGGGCGTCACGGGTGAGGAAGCCGGCCTTCTTCAGGGTGTCGCGGTTGAGCTCGGGGTCCACGCCGTTGAGGCTGCGGGCGACGCCGAGGCGGACCGCACCGGCCTGGCCGGAGGGGCCACCGCCGTGCACGCGGACGAGCACGTCGTAGGCGCCGTCGAGCTCGAGCACCGTGAAGGGCTCGGCGACGATCTGCTGGTGGACCTTGTTCGGGAAGTACTCCTCGAGCGTGCGCCCGTTGATCTTCCACTCGCCGGTGCCGGGGACGATCCGCACGCGGGCGATGGCCTGCTTGCGGCGGCCGGTGCCGGCGCCGGGGGCCGAGGCCGAGGGACGACGAGCCGGCTCGGCGTCGCCGACGGGGCCGTCGGACTCGGAGGTGTAGGAGGTGAGCTCGACGTCGTCGCCGAGCTGCTCGGTGGTGTCGGTGGTGTCAGCCACGTGTCAGTCCTTCGTCGTGATTCTGCGCGCGGCTTACTGCGCGACCTGGGAGATCGTGTAGGGGGTCGGCTGCTGGGCGCCGTGGGGGTGCTCCGCACCGGCGTAGACCTTGAGCTTGCTCAGCTGCTGGCGGCCGAGGGAGTTGCGGGGCAGCATGCCGCGGATCGCCTTCTCGACGGCGCGCTCCGGGTTCTTCTCGAGCAGCTCGGTGTAGGAGGTCGAGCTCAGACCACCCGGGTAGCCCGAGTGGCGGTAGGCGCGCTTCTGCTCGGCCTTGGAGCCGGTGAGCGCGACCTTGTCGGCGTTGATGATGATGACGAAGTCGCCGGTGTCGACGTGCGGGGCGAAGGTCGTCTTGTGCTTGCCGCGCAGGAGGATCGCGGTCCGGCTCGCGAGACGGCCGAGGACGACGTCAGTGGCGTCGATGACGTGCCACTGACGGGTGATGTCGCCCGCCTTGGGGGTGTAGGTACGCACAGGTGCAGCCTTCGTGTCGTGTCGTTCGGGGTACCCGACAATTCTACGGGCGGGCCGCACACCGCCCGAAATCGCGGGCGCACCCCCTGGAGCCCTACGGGCGAGCGGGATCCGACTGACTGCGCCCGGCGCGACGCGCTTGCCCCGTCCCAGATCGCACACTTATTGTGCGATCCATGAGCACCCCGGGCACCCCCGACGGCTGGCGTCTGCTGGCCCACCCGCTGCGCACCCGCATCCTCGCGCACCTGCGGCTGCACGGCGGCTCGACGTCGGCGGAGCTGGCCCGGGCGCTCGGCACGAACTCGGGCGCCACGAGCTACCACCTGCGCACGCTCGCCGAGGGCGGGCTCGTCGAGGACACGGGTCTGGGCAACGCCAAGACCCGGGTCTGGGCCCTGCCCGACGAGGACGACGACGACGTCGTCGTCACCCGTGTCGGCGCGGACGACGACGACCCGCTGAGCGCGCAGGACGAGGCCTGGCTGGCGCACGACCACGTCGAGCACCTCGCAGCGCGCGCCCATGCCTGGGTCGACGCCGCGCCGACGTGGCCCCTCGTGTGGCAGGAGGAGGCCGGCCTGCACGACCGGGCCGTGCTCGTCGACGAGGAGCAGCTCGTCGCGCTGCGCACCGAGGTCATGCGCACCCTCGAGCGCTACCGCCGGATCGGCGCGGGCACCCCGGGCGCGAAGCGCGTCGCCGTCACCCTCGCGGTGCACCCCGTCGACCGGACCCCGCGGTCGTGACCGGCGAGCGCCCCCTCGACGAGGGGCCCTTCTTCCACGGCACGCGGGCCCCCCTTCGCCCCGGTGACCACCTCGTCGCCGGACGCCCCTCGAACTACCGCGCCGGCCTGACGATGCGCCACGTCTACATCACCTCGCTCGTCGACGGGGCCGCTCTGGCCGCCGAGCTCGCCGTGCTGCTCGGGCCGGAGGGCAGCGAGCCGCACGTCTACCGCGTCGAGCCCACCGGCCCCTACGTCGACGACCCGAACGTCACCGACAAGAAGTTCCCCGGCAACCCCACGCGCTCCTACCGCACGAGCGCCCCGGTCCTCGTCGTCGAGGAGGTCACGGGGTGGACCCGGCTCACGCCGAAGGCCCTTGACCTCTGGCGCGAGCGCCTGGCGGCGCTCAGCCAGGCCGAGATCATCAACTGATCCGGCCGGGTCGACGAAGGACCGTCACCTCGAGGTGACGGTCCTTCGTCGAACCATGCGAAGGGGGCGCCCCCTAGCTGCTCGTCGCCTGGCCGACGTGCGTGGCCGAGTCGTAGGAGAAGACGGTCTTCGCGCCGTCGGCCGGCACGGTGACGGTGATGTTGCCGCCCGTCGGCGACCCGCCGGCCCCGTAGCTCGTCGTCCACGACAGGTCGTGGGCGATCTTGAAGCTCCACGTACCCGCGGGGATCTTCGTCGTCGCCCACGTGTACGTGCCGTCGCCGTCCTTGTCCTGCAGCCACGGGCGCATGCACGCGGGCGACCAGTCGGCCGCGCAGCCGAGCTCGGACTGGTAGTCACCGGGCGCCGTGACGACCGGGCCGTCCTCGGACGTCGTCGCCCAGTGCGTCGTCGGGTCGTAGTAGAAGCTCACGGGGCCGTCGGTCTCGTAGGAGATGTTCGCGCCGTCGCGCTCCCCCTTCTCGCCGTAGTTCTCGGTCCACGTCCGGTCGAGCGCGGCCTTGAAGGCATAGGGCCCGGCCGGCAGCGTGTAGCTGCCCTTCCAGATCGAGTCCTGCGGGTCCATGGTCAGCTGCGCCTGGTCGCACCACGGCTCCCAGTCGGCGGCGCAGCCCATCTCGGAGTTGTGGGTGCCCGCGACGGCGACGGCACCGGGCTGGGTGGCCGGCGGGTCGCCGATCTCGGCCTCGGGCGCCGGTCCGGTGGCGGAGACGACGCTGGCCCAGTCGCTGTCGGCGGAGACCCGGCCGGCGGCGTCCTCGACGACGACGCGGTACTCGAGCATCGTCCCGAGCGCCATGCCCTCGACGTCGTGGAAGACGCGGTAGGGCGCGTTGTCGTCGGTGCCCACGGTGCGCCAGGTCTTCGTGCCGACCGGGCGGTAGAGGACGGTCGCCTGGGCGAAGGTCCCCGAGGTAACGTCGGCGGAGATCTCCGCGCGTCCGCCCACGGCATGGTCGGTGCCAGCGCTCAGCTCGACCGTCGGCGCTGCCGTGCCGGTCGAGATCGTCCGGTTGGCCTTCCACACGCGCACCGACAGCGGCGGCACGGTGACGCTCACACGGCCGTCGGCGCCGGGGCGCACCGACGGGGCGCCCGGCGTCACCGGGGTGAAGAGCGCGCCGTCGTAGCGACCCTTGCCGGCGCGGGCCGACCCCTTCGTCCACGTCGCGAAGCTCGCGGTCTGCGTCGTCGTCGAGTTGTTCGCCGCGACGACGTACTCGACCTTCTTCGACGCGTCGAGACGGGACACGGCGAAGATGCCGGCGTCGTCGGAGGCGTACCGCGCGACCTGCGCCCCGTCGGCGAGCGCGGGGTGCTTCGCGCGCATCCGGGAGAGCTCGGCGACGTGGCGGTAGAGCGGGTGGGTGCGCGAGTAGCGGTCGCGCGATCCCTCCGGCCCGGCGAGGACGTCCTCGGCGTTGTAGATCGAGGTCTTGCTGGCGAACATGTCCTGGCGCGCGAGCTGGTCGCCGCCGGTGCCGATGAAGCCCTGCTCGTCGCCGTAGTACGTCACCGGGTTGCCGCGGGTGGTGAACATCAGGCTCTGCGCGAGGCGCACGCGGGCGAGGTGCTGCTTCTCGTCCGTGCTCGAGTCCTTCAAGAACATCGAGGCGCGGCCCATGTCGTGGTTCCCGAGGAAGGTCGGCAGCTGGTAGGCGTTGCTGTCCGCGTCGGTGTACCAGTCGTCCTTGGCGAAGAAGTCGGCGAGCGTCGCGGCCGACTTCCCCTTCGCGAAGTCGACGCCCTGCTGCTGGAAGCCGAAGTCGAGGGTGGCCTGGAGCTTGCCGCGGGTCGTGTACTCCGACATCACCGCGGGGTTGCCGTCGTAGACCTCGCCGAAGGCGAAGAAGTCGTCGTTCTTCTTCTGCGCGTGGGTGAGCAGGTCGGGCATGAACTGCTGCCAGAACTCGAGGTTGACGTGCTTGACGGTGTCGATCCGGAAGCCGTCGATGCCGAAGTCGGCCCACTGCTTGTAGATCTCGCCCATGCCGTCGACGACCTCGGGGCGCTCGGTGAAGAGGTCGTCGAGACCGATGAAGTCGCCGTACGTCGAGCTCTCGCCGGCGAAGGTCGAGTCACCGCGGTTGTGGTACATCAGCGGGTCGTTGAGCCACGCCGGGACCTTGACGTCCTTCTCCGCGGGACGCACGAAGGGGGTGTACGGGAAGGACGTGCGGTCCATCGCCGGCCACTGCGAGGCGGGCTTGCCGACGAAGTCGCGGTCGTCGAAGGCCGTGCCGCTCGTGTCGGTGTACGGCGAGGACTTCTTGCTCTTGTACGTGTACGCGCCCTCCTCGTAGTCGATGACGTCCGCGGTGTGGTTGGTGATGATGTCGAAGAAGACCTTCATCCCCTTCTTGTGCGCGGCGTCGATGAGGGTCTTCATCTCGGCGTTCGTGCCCAGGTGCGGGTCGATCTGGGTGAAGTCGGTGATCCAGTACCCGTGGTAGCCCGCGCTCTCCTCGCCGGCCTTGCCCTGCACCGGCTTGTTCTTGAAGCTCGGGGTGAGCCAGATCGCCGTCGTCCCCATGCCCTTGATGTAGTCGAGCTTGCCGGTGAGGCCCTTGAGGTCGCCCCCGTGGTAGAAGGCCTTGTCGCTCGGGTCGTACCCGGTGGTGAGGCGCCCGCCGGTGAGCCCGCCGCGGTCGTTGGCGGTGCTGCCGTTGGCGAAGCGGTCGGCCATGACGAAGTAGAAGCGCTCACGCCCGAGCGGCCCGCGCAGCGAGTCGGCGGCCGCCTTCTTGTCCGCGCTGCTCGTCGCCCCGGCGAGACCGAGCGGCGTCATGGTGGTGACGTGGCTCGCCTCGTCGTAGCTCACCCGCAGCCGGGCCGGGCCCTCGAGCACGAGCGGCACGTTCGAGCCGTCCTTGACGCCCCCGGCGCCGTAGTTCTCGGCCCACCCGTCGTCGATGGCGACCTTGTACTCGTAGCTGCCGGCGGGCAGCGAGATCGTCGCCGACCACGTCTTGCCGGAGGCATCCTGGACGAGGTGGGCCTTCGCGCACGCGGGGTCCCAGTCGGCGGCGCAGCCGAGCTCGTCCTGCAACGAGCCGACGAGGGTGACGCTGCTCGGCTCGGCGGCGCTGGCGGGTGCGGACAGGGCGAAGGGGGCGATCGCGAGGGCTGCGGCGTGGGGGCGTCGGACCATGGGGTGCTCCTTGCGGGTCGCCCTCGCCGTCGAGGGCAGTCGGGCGGAGCATAGGCCCGCCGTGACCTGCGGCGACAGGTGATCGCGGACTTCTTGGACAACCCTTTACCGAGCGGCCCGCCCGGGCACGACGAAGGGGTGAGCCCCCGCTGCTGCGGGAGGCTCACCCCTTCGTCAGGTGAGGGCCTGGGTCAGGCCTTCTCGCCCTCGGTCGACTCCGTCGACTCGGTGGCCTCGATCGAGTCCGTGGCCTCGGCCGCGGGGGCCTCGGTCTCGGTCGTCTCGTCCGTGGTCTCCGGCGCGTCCTGCGCCTCCTCGTCCTTGGCCGAGCGCGCGGTGGCGGCCTCGGCCTCGGCGACGACGGCGCGCTTGGGCTTGGCGGAGACGGGCTCGCGCACGAGCTCGATGACGCACATGGGGGCGTTGTCGCCCTTGCGCGGCGCGATCTTCGTGATGCGGGTGTAGCCGCCCTCGCGGTCGGTCATGTCGGGCGCGATCTCGGTGAAGAGACGGTGCACGACACCCTTGTCCTTGACGACCGTCATGACCTTGCGACGGGCGTGCAGGTCACCGCGCTTGGCGAAGGTGACGAGACGCTCGGCGAGCGGGCGCAGACGCTTGGCCTTGGCCTGCGTCGTCGTGATCTGGTCGTGCTCGAAGAGCGACTGGGCCAGGTTGCCGAGCATGAGGCGCTCGTGCGCCGGGCCGCCACCCAGACGACGTCCCTTGGTGGGGGTGGGCATGGTGATTCTCCTTGAGTTGCAAGCCGACCCGGACGGGTCAGGCCGTCGGGTGGGTCAGAGCTGCTCGTCCTCGACGAAGGACTGGTCGTCCTCGTAGTCCTCGTCGCCGTAGCTGTCGACGATCTGGCTCGGGTCGAAGCCGGGAGGGCTGTCCTTGAGGGCCATGCCCATGCCGTGCAGCTTGGCCTTGACCTCGTCGATCGACTTCGCGCCGAAGTTGCGGATGTCGAGCAGGTCGGCCTCGCTGCGACCGACGAGCTCGCCGACGGTGTGGATGCCCTCGGGCTTGAGGCAGTTGTAGGACCGGACGGTGAGGTCGAGGTCCTCGATCGGCAGCGCCATGTCCGCGGCGAGCGCGGCGTCGGTCGGCGACGGGCCCATGTCGATGCCCTCGGCCTCGACGTTGAGCTCACGGGCCAGGCCGAAGAGCTCGACGAGCGTCTTGCCGGCGGAGGCCATGGCGTCGGCCGGGGTCATCGAGCTCTTCGTCTCGACGTCGACGACGAGACGGTCGAAGTCGGTGCGCTGCTCGACACGGGTCGCCTCGACCTTGTAGGTCACGGCGAGGACCGGGCTGTAGATGGAGTCGACCGGGATGCGGCCGATCTCCTGCTCGCCGGACTTGTTCTGCTGGGCCGAGACGTAGCCGCGGCCGCGCTCGACGGTGAGCTCCATCTCGACGGAGCCCTTGTCGTTGAGCGTCGCGATGTGCAGGTCCGGGTTGTGGACCTCGACCCCGGCCGGGGGGTTGATGTCCGCGGCGGTGACGGGGCCGGAGCCGGTCTTGCGCAGGTACATGACGACCGGCTCGTCGTTCTCCGAGGAGACGACGAGGCTCTTGAGGTTGAGGATGATCTCCGTGACGTCCTCCTTGACCCCCGGGATCGTGGAGAACTCGTGGAGCACGCCGTCGATCCGGATGGAGGTGAGGGAGGCACCCGGGATGCTGCTCAGCAGGGTGCGACGCAGGGAGTTGCCCAGCGTGTAGCCGAAGCCCGGCTCGAGGGGCTCGATGACGAACCGCGAGCGGTTGTCGGCGACGACGTCCTCGCTGAGGGTGGGGCGCTGTGCGATGAGCACGGTTGTTCCTTCCCACGGGCGACCGCTATATGACGCCTCGTGATGCTGCCGGTGCGACCCGGCTGGTCGTCGCGCATCGGTCCGCGACGACGACCCTGGTGGTCCTCGGACCGGGGGCTCCCCCTTCGCCTCAGGGACGAAGGGGGAGCCACCGGGCAGATCCGAGGATCAGTTCTTCGAGTAGAGCTCGACGATCAGCTGCTCGGTGAGCGGGGTGTCGATCTGCTCACGGGTCGGCAGCTGGTGCACGAGGATCTTCAGGCTGCCCGGGACGACGTGGAGCCACGCCGGGACGGGACGCTCGCCGAAGGTCTCACGCGCGAGCTGGAAGGGGAAGCTCTCCACGGACTGCTTGCGCACCGTGATGATGTCGTACTGCTCGACGCGGTGGCTGGGGACGTCGGTCCGCACGCCGTTGATCTCGAAGTGACCGTGGGTCACGAGCTGACGCGCGTGACGACGGGTCCGGGCGAGACCGGTGCGGTAGATGACGTTGTCCAGACGCGACTCGAGGATGATGAGCAGGTTCGAGCCGGTCTTGCCGGGGCGGTTGGCCGCCTCCTTGTAGTACCGGACGAACTGCTTCTCCATGACGCCGTAGGTGAAGCGGGCGCGCTGCTTCTCCTGGAGCTGGGTGAGGTACTCCTTCTCCTGGATCCGACGACGGCCGTGCTGGCCGGGCGGGAAGGGACGGAGCTCGAAGTTCTTGTCGCCGCCGACGAGGTCGAGCTTGAGGCGACGGGACTTCTTGGTGATGGGGCCGGTGTAACGAGCCATGGTCTATATCTCCTAGGTTCCCGTGCTCAGACGCGACGGCGCTTGGGCGGACGGACCCCGTTGTGCGGGCTGGGCGTGACGTCGCTGATCGCGCCGACCTCGAGGCCGGCAGCGGTCAGGGAGCGGATCGCGGTCTCACGACCGGAGCCCGGGCCCTTGACGAAGACGTCGACCTTGCGCATGCCGTGCTCCATGGCGCGACGCGCGGCGGCCTCGGCGGCCATCTGCGCGGCGTAGGGGGTCGACTTGCGCGAGCCCTTGAAGCCCACCTGGCCGGCGGAGGCCCAGGAGATCACCGCACCGGTCGGGTCGGTGATGGAGATGATCGTGTTGTTGAACGTGCTCTTGATGTGGGCCTGGCCCACGGCGACGTTCTTCTTGACCTTGCGACGCACCTTGGCGCCGGAACGGGTCTTGGGGGGCATTACTTACCAACCTTCTTCTTGCCGGCGACGGTGCGCTTCGGGCCCTTGCGGGTGCGCGCGTTGGTCTTGGTGCGCTGACCGCGCACGGGCAGACCGCGACGGTGACGCAGACCCTCGTAGGTGCCGATCTCGACCTTGCGGCGGATGTCGGCGGCGACCTCGCGGCGGAGGTCACCCTCGAGCTGGCAGTTGGCCTCGAGCCAGTCGCGCAGGGCGACGAGCTGGGTGTCGTCGAGGTCCTTGACGCGGGTGCTCGGGTCGACGCCGGTGGCGGCGAGGGCCTTCTGCGAGGTCGTGCGACCGACGCCGAAGATGTAGGTCAGTGCGACCTCGGCGCGCTTCTCGCGCGGGAGGTCCACTCCAACAAGACGTGCCATCTTGTGGTGTTTCCTTGTCTGTGCATCCGGAGGTCGTGGTGCAGCACCGGTCCGAGGAGCTCTCCCCGCACCTGGGCGGGGTCCTGCGGTCCTCGGCCTCCGGGCCGAGGGTGACGTCCTGCGCGGCGCGACTGCGCCGCCAGATCCGGCCGCGAGGCGGCCTTCTTCAGGGGTCGGGTGCTGCGTGCGGTGTGTACGTGTCGTGAAGCTCTATGACGTGGTGCTGGGCCCGTGAGGGCCCGGGTGGGTCGCGATCAGCCCTGGCGCTGCTTGTGGCGCAGGTTCTCGCAGATCACCATGACCCGACCGTTGCGGCGGATCACCTTGCACTTGTCACAGATCTTCTTGACGCTCGGCTGAACCTTCACTGCCAACTCGTCCTTGGTCGATCTGTCCCGAGCCCCAGATGGGTGCCGGGTCGTACGTGCGTCTGGTCGGGCGGCCCGACCGTCAGCGGTAGCGGAAGACGATGCGGCCGCGGGTCAGGTCGTACGGGCTGAGCTCGACGACAACCTTGTCCTCGGGGAGGATCCGGATGTAGTGCTGACGCATCTTGCCCGAGATGTGGGCGAGAACCTTGTGACCGTTCGTCAGCTCGACCCGGAACATCGCGTTCGGGAGTGCTTCGACGATCGTGCCCTCGACCTCGATGACACCGTCCTTCTTGGCCATATCCTCTCAATCCGTGTGATTGGGGCCCTCTGGATGAGGACGCCCGGGGACGCCCCGCGCGCGCAGCACGCACACGAGAGCGACGCCCCATCCTACGGGACCGGGTGAGGACCCACGAAATCGGGTGAGCAGCACCGGTGGGCCGTCGCCCGGGGGGCGGCGCGCTCGGCGCTCGGCCCGCGGGTCAGCCCGCAGGTCAGCCCGGCGCGAGGTCGCGGGCGTAGGCGTCGAGCACCCGGCGAGCGGCGTCGACGGCGCTCACGCGACCCGAGGCGACGTCCTCGCCGACGTCGGCGACGACCTCGCGGACCGCGGGGCTGCGCCGGACCCCGTCGCGCAGCTCGGCGTCGACCATCGCCCACATCCAGCTCGTCTGCTGCTCGCGGCGCCGGGCCTCGAGCGAGCCGTGCTCGGTGAGGTAGGCGCGGTGGTCGAGGACCGCCTGCCACACCTCGTCGAGACCGGCGCCGGTCTGGGCGCTGCACGTGAGGACCGGGGGTCGGCGGGCAGAGGGGTCGGGGTTCATGAGGCGCATCGCGCCGCTCAGCTCGCGGGCGGCGACGCGGGCGTCGCCCTCGTGCGGCCCGTCGGCCTTGTTGACGGCGATGACGTCGGCCATCTCGAGGATGCCGCGCTTGATGCCCTGGAGCTGGTCGCCGCCGCGGGCGAGGGCGAGCAGGAGGAAGGTGTCGACCATCTCGGCGACGGCCACCTCGGACTGGCCGACGCCGACGGTCTCGACGAGCACGACGTCGAAGCCCGCGGCCTCGAGCACGAGCATCGACTCGCGCGTGGCCCGGGCGACACCGCCGAGGTGGCGGCCCGAGGGCGAGGGCCGCACGAAGGCGTCCTCGGTGCTCGTCAGGCGCGCCATCCGGGTGCGGTCGCCGAGGACAGAGCCGCCGGTGCGCGAGGACGAGGGGTCGACGGCGACGACCGCGACCCGGTGGCCCTGCTCGACGAGCCGGGTGCCGAGGGCATCGATGAAGGTCGACTTGCCGGCCCCCGGGATGCCGGAGATGCCGACGCGCACTCCCCCGCCGGTCTCGGGCGCGATCTGCTCGAGCAGGGCTCGCGCCTGGTCGCGGTGGTCGGGGCGCGAGGACTCGACGAGCGTGATCGCCCGGGCGACGTGCGCGCGCGAGCGTGCCCGCACCCCGGCGACGAGATCGGCGACCGGGTCAGGCATCGCCCGACGCACGCTCCTGCAGCCGGGCGACGAGACGCACTGCCGCGTCGGCGATGACGGTCCCGGGCGGGTAGATGTCGTCGGCCCCCGCGGCGCGCAGCTCCTCGAAGTCCTGGTCGGGGATGACCCCGCCGACGACGATCATGAGGTCCTGGCGCCCCAGGGCGTCGAGCTCGCGGCGCAGCGCCGGCACGAGGGTGAGGTGCCCCGCGGCCAGCGAGCTCACCCCGACGACGTGCACGTCCGCCTCGACCGCCTGGCGGGCGACCTCTGCGGGGGTTTGGAAGAGCGGGCCCACGTCGACGTCGAAGCCGAGGTCGGCGAAGGCGGTCGCGATGACCTTCTGGCCGCGGTCGTGCCCGTCCTGGCCCATCTTCGCGACGAGGATGCGCGGACGACGCCCCTCCTGCTGCTCGAAGTCCTCGACGGCGGCCTGGGCCTCTCGCACCGAGCCGCTCCCCTTCGCCTCGTCCCGGTACACACCCGAGATCGTACGGATCTGGGCGGTGTAGCGGCCGTAGACCTCCTCGAGCGCGGCCGACATCTCTCCGACCGTCGCCTTGGCGCGCGCCGCGTCGATGGCGAGCGCGAGGAGGTTGGTCTCCATGTCGCCGCCGTCGGCACGGGCGGCCTGCGTGAGCGCCGCGAGCGCGGCCTGCGTCTCCTCCTCGTCGCGCTCGGCGCGCAGGCGCTCCAGGCTCGCGACCTGGCTCGCGCGCACCGCGGCGTTGTCGACCTTGAGCACCTCGATCGGCTCGTCCTCGTCGACGGGGTAGGTGTTGACGCCGATGACCGGCTGGGCCCCGGAGTCGATGCGCGCCTGGGTGCGGGCGGCCGCCTCCTCGATGCGCATCTTCGGGATCCCGGCCTCGATCGCCTTCGCCATGCCGCCGGCCGCCTCGACCTCCTCGATGTGCGCCCACGCCCGCTGCGCGAGGTCGTGGGTGAGCCGCTCGACGTAGGCGCTGCCGCCCCAGGGGTCGATGACGCGGCAGGTGCCCGACTCCTGCTGCAGGACGATCTGGGTGTTGCGGGCGATCCGCGCGGAGAAGTCGGTCGGCAGCGCGATCGCCTCGTCGAGCGCGTTCGTGTGCAGGCTCTGCGTGTGGCCCTGGGTGCTCGCCATCGCCTCGACCCCGGTGCGCACGACGTTGTTGAAGACGTCCTGCGCGGTGAGGCTCCACCCCGAGGTCTGGCTGTGGGTGCGCAGCGAGAGCGACTTGGGGTTGCCCGGCTCGAAGCCCTCCTGCACGAGCCGTGCCCACAGCAGCCGGGCGGCCCGCAGCTTGGCGACCTCCATGAAGAAGTTCATCCCGATGGCCCAGAAGAAGGACAGCCGCGGGGCGAAGCGGTCGACGTCGAGCCCCGCGTCGCGCCCGGCGCGGATGTACTCGACGCCGTCGGCGAGGGTGTAGGCGAGCTCGAGGTCCTGAGTCGCCCCGGCCTCCTGCATGTGGTAGCCGGAGATGGAGATCGAGTTGAAGCGCGGCATCCGCCGGCTGGTGAAGGCGAAGATGTCGGAGATGATCCGCATCGACGGCTCGGGCGGGTAGATGTAGGTGTTGCGGACCATGAACTCCTTGAGGATGTCGTTCTGGATGGTGCCGCTCAGCTGCTCCGGGCTCACCCCTTGCTCCTCGGCCGCGACGACGTAGAGCGCGAGGACCGGCAGGACCGCGCCGTTCATCGTCATCGACACCGACATCTGGTCGAGCGGGATCCCGTCGAAGAGGGTGCGCATGTCGTAGATCGAGTCGATCGCCACGCCGGCCATCCCGACGTCTCCCTCGACCCGGGGGTGGTCGGAGTCGTAGCCGCGGTGGGTCGCGAGGTCGAAGGCGACGGAGAGCCCCTTCTGCCCGGCCGCGAGGTTGCGCCGGTAGAAGGCGTTGGACTGCTCGGCCGTCGAGAAGCCCGCGTACTGCCGGATCGTCCACGGCTGGTTGACGTACATCGTCGGGTAGGGGCCGCGCAGGTAGGGCGCGGCGCCGGGGACGGTGCGCAGGAAGTCCAGGCCCGCGGTGTCGGCCTCGGTGTAGACGGGCGCGACGGTGATGTGCTCGGGGGTCTGCCACCCGTCGGCCGCGCCGGGCACCTGCTCGAGCATCTCGGCCCAGCGCGCGGCGGCGTCCTCGCCGGGCAGGCCCTCGCCGAGCGAGGCGGTGGACAGGTCGGGGATCGCGCTCATCGGGCGCCTCCATCCGTCGTCGTGGTCACGTCGTCCCCGGCCCCGAGCCGGGTGAGCAGGTCGGAGAGGAGGGCGACGACGTCGACGCCCTCACGGGCCTCGACGACGCCGTGGTCGCCCTCGCCGAGCTCGCCCGCCCGTCCGGCGAGCACGACGTGCTCGACGCCCGCGCCGCGCAGCGCGGCGACGACCTCGGGCCCGTGCTCGGCGTTGACCCGGGGCGAGGTCGCGAGGACGGCGACCGGCAGGGCGCTGTCGCGGGCCGCCGCAGCGGCCGCGTCGGCGTCGGCGCCGTCGACGAGACGGGCGCCGATGCCGGCGACGGCGAGCAGGTTCGTCGCGAAGGTCTGACGGGCCCCGAAGTCCCGGCGGCTGCCGGGGCTGACGACGAGCACCGTCGGGTCGTCGAGCCGGGCGGCCCGGGCGCGCAGACGCTCGAAGACCTCGCCGTCGCGGTGGCGGGGCAGACCCCCCGACGGGGGCTGGGGGCGGGGTGCGCGCTGCAGCGGCGTCTCGCCGGCGAGCGGGAAGGTCGAGGTGCCGGTGAGCGGGACCTGCCGGGTCGTGAGGCCGCGCAGGCGCTCCTGCCACATCGCCTCGAGCCCGCGGGCGAGCGAGCCGTCGGCGAGCGCCGCCGCCACTCCCCCGGACGCGTCGAGCTCGCCGAGCCGCGCCCAGGCGCGCTCGGCCATCTCGTCGGTGAGGGCCTCGACGTACCAGGAGCCACCGGCGGGGTCGGCGACGGCCGCGACGTGGCTCTCGAGCGCGAGCAGGCTCTGGGTGTTGCGGGCCAGACGGCGGGAGAAGGCCTCCGGCAGCCCGAGCGGGGTGTCGTAGGGCAGCACGGTGATGGCATCGGCGCCGCCGACGCTCGCGCCGAGGCAGGCGATCGTGCCGCGCAGGACGTTGACCCAGGGGTCGGTCGCGGTGAGCATCCGGCCGGAGGTCACGGCGTGGACGCGCGCCGCCCGGGCCCGCTCCGGCACGTCCGCGAGCTCGCCGACGCGGGCCCACACCCGCCGTAGGGCGCGCAGCTTGGCGATCGTCGTGAACTGGTCGGCGGTCACGGCGACGCGCACGTCGATGCTCGCGAAGGCCTCGGCGGCGTCGACCCCCTGCTCCTCGAGCGCGCGGACGTAGGCGACCGCGGTGGCCACGGCGAGCGCGACCTCCTCGACGTCATGCGCCCCGGCGTCGTGGTAGACGCGGGTGTCGACGGTGAGGGCGCGCACGTCGGTCAGCGCCGCCGCGCGGGTGACGAAGGGGGCGAGCCCGGCGAGGTCGGCGGCTGCGCCGGTCGCCGCGGCGGCGCCGAGCGGGTCCAGCCCGAGACCGGAGCCGGGGGCGAGCTCGGGCGCGGCCTCGAGGAGGTCGAGCAGCGCCTCGGCCGCGGGCCGCTGGGCGGTCGTCGAGGAGACGACGACCGGGGCCATGCCGAGGTGGACGCCGTCGAGCGCCCCCGCGAGGTCAGCGGGCTCGAGGTGGCCGTCCCCGACCGCGAGCCACAGCGAGGTGACGCCCCGCTCGAGGTCGACGAGGGCCGCGCGGCTCGTCGCGGCCGCGTCTCCCCCTTCGTGCAGGGCGCGCACGTCCCACGGCTGGTCGGGTCGGCGCGGGCCGGTGCCGCGCGTGAAGGGCATGGCCCCGGGCACGCCGAGCGGTCGTTCCTGCGCGGGCCGGGTATAGAGCGGGCGCACGACGACGCCGTCGGGCAGAGTCGTCGACAGCGCCTCGACCGCCTCGTCGGGGCCGATCACGTCGTCCTCGGCGCGGCTCTTGCCGACGACCTGCGCGGCCAGCTCGCGCCAGCGTGCCTCGTCGGTGGGCGCGAAGCCCTCGGCCAGCGGCATGACCTCGGTCGGCCGGGCAGACATCATGTGCGCATCGCTCCTCGGGGGCGGCTCGGACGGCTCCTGCACGCATGCCGGGCAGCGGCGGGACGTCGTCAGGCTACCGGCGGGCAGGCCGGCTCAGACTGAGAGATCCCGCACAGCGGCACGGCCCTGGCGGGTCGGCGGGACACCCGCCTCCGGCACCCGTCCGGCTCACCCGTCGGCGAGCCGGCGGGCGACCTCGGCCTCGTCGGCGGCGTGCAGCCGCTCCCTCGCTCGCGGCCCGGTCGCGGGCGGCAGCGGGGCACCGAGGTGGGCGGCGCGCAGCTCGTCCATGAGCTCGGCGACGAGCCCGGGCCCGCCCTCCTCGAGCAGCCGCTGGCGCACGGTGAGCTCGGGCGCCGTCTCGCGGTGCGCCCGCCCCCACGTGCCGAGCGCGACGAGCACGGGCAGGGTCTGGATGCCGGCCTCGGTGAGGGAGTACCTGGCGCGGTGACCGCGCCCGGCGTCCTCGCGCACGAGCAGGCCCGCGGCGACGAGGTCGCGCAGCCGGGCGGCGAGGACGTTGCTCGCGATGCCCTCGAGCGACCCGGAGAGCAGCTCGCGGAAGTACCGACGGTCGCCGAAGATCATGTCGCGCAGGACGACGGCGCTCCACGGGTCGCCGAGCACCTCGACCCCCCGGTTGATCGGGCAGCCCGATCTCGGCTCGGTGCGCATCGTCCCCCTTCGTCCCGCTCGTCCGGCAAGTGGTTGCGCTGCGCAATCACCCTACTCTACGGTGAGGAGCGGTTGCGCAGCGCAACCACCTGACCGGCAGGAGCGCCATGTCCGAGGTCGTCGTCACCCAGCTGAGCGTCTCGCTCGACGGCTACGCCACGGGCGAGCCGCAGACCCTCGAGCAGCCCATGGGCCATGCCACCGGTCGTCTCCACGAGTGGATGATGCCGCCGGACCAGCCCGGGGGCGGGCGCGCCCGCGACGGCGTCGACGGGGCGTTCGCCGCGCTCGGGTGGGACGGCTCGGTCGGTGTCGAGATCATGGGGCGGCGCACGTTCGGGCCGCCGACCGGGCCGTGGACCGACGTGGAGTGGCAGGGGTGGTGGGGGCCGCGCCCTCCCTTCGAGACCCCCGTCGTCGTCCTCACCCACCACCCGAGGCCGACCCTGCACCTCGAGGGGGCACGAGCTTCCACTTCGTCGATGCCTCCCCCGCCGAGGCTCTCGAGGTCGCCCGCGGGCTCGCCGACGGGCGGGACGTGCGCGTCGGCGGAGGCCCGAGCACGGTGCGCGACTTCGTCGCCGCCGGACTCGTCGACCGGATGCACGTCGTCGTCGTGCCCGTCCTCCTCGGCCGCGGGGTCTGCCTCTGGGAGGGGCTCGAGGGTCTCGAGGAGCGCTACGACGTCGAGACCGTGGTCTCGCCCGCCTCGGGCGTGAGCCATCTGACCTTCGTGACGAAGCACTGACAGGAGAGCGGCATGGGACGGCTGATCTACGCGATGACCACCACCCTCGACGGGTTCGTCGACGACGCGGGCGAGGCCACCGAGCCCGACCGCGAGCTGCACGAGCACTTCAACCGGATGCAGGAGCGGCTCGTCCTCGACGTCTACGGGCGTCGGATGTGGGAGACGATGCGCTACTGGCAGGACCCGCCCGCCGAGGACCTCGAGGTCCCCTACGTGCGCGAGTACACGCAGGCCTGGCAGGACACCGACCGGGTCGTCGTCTCGCGCACCCTCACCGCGCTCGACGCGCCGCGGACCACCCTGTGGCCCGAGCTCGACGTCGACCGCCTGCGGGCCCTCGTCGCCGAGGCCGACGGCGACGTCTCCGTCGGCGGGCCGACCCTCGCGGGCGCCGCCCTGCGCGCCGCCCTGCGCGCCGGCCTCGTCGACGAGGTGAGCGCGTATGTCGGGCCCCGCGTGGCCGGCGCCGGGTCGCGCCGCTTCGTGCCCGAGGGCCTGCCGCTCGAGCTGCGCCTGCGCGAGACCGAGCGCTTCGCGAGCGGCGTCGTCGCCCTCGTCTACGACGTCGTCGGCGGGGGCACGCGGTGAGCGCCGAGCAGGAGGTGCGGGCGCTGCTCGACGAGCGTGTCGCCGCGGTCACCGCGAAGGACCCCGCTCCCCTGCTCGCCCGCATGGCCGACGAGCTCGACAGCTTCGGCGTCACCCCGCCGCACCGGGTCAGGAGTCGCGACGCCATGGCGGCCGGCCTGCAGGCGTGGTTCGCCGGGTACGCCTCCGACATCGGGTACGCGGTGCACGAGCTCGAGGTGCGCGCGGACGGCGATCTCGCGGTCGCGACCTTCGTCTACGCCGTGAGCGGCACGCTGCGCTCGGGCGACGAGGTCGACATGTGGGTGCGGGCGACGGCGGTCCTGCAGCGGCGTGCCGGGCGCTGGCTGGTCGTGCACCAGCACGAGTCGGTCCCGTGGGACCCGACGACCGACCAGGGTGTCATGCGGCCCGGGTCGGCGTAGCGGTCAGTCGAGCGGGCCGAAGGGGGCGCCCGCCGCCGTGAGCTCGGCCTCGCCGCCGTCGATCGCGGTGAGCACCCACAGGCCGCGCTCGGTGATCGCGACGGAGTGCTCCCAGTGCGCGGCCCTCGAGCCGTCGTCGGTGACGATCGTCCAGTCGTCGGGCAGCACGTGGTTGTCCTGCGAGCCGAGGGTCACCATCGGCTCGACGCAGATCGTCGTGCCGACCGGGGTCGCCGGGCTGCGCCCGGTGTGCCGGTAGTTCGGGACCTGCGGTGGCATGTGCATGTCCTCGCCGATGCCGTGGCCGACGTAGTCGAGGACGATGCCGTACTCGTGGTCGTGCTCCCGGCCGGAGGCGATGATCGAGTCCTCGACGGCCGCGCCGACGTCGCTGATCCGTCCCCCAGCCCGCAGCGCGGCGATGCCCGCCCACATCGAGGCGCGGGTGGCCTCGGACAGGCGCAGGTCGCGCGGTCGCGCGGCCTCCTCGCCGCCGACGACGACGGTCATCGCCGCGTCGCCGTTCCACCCCTGCACCTGGGCGCCGCAGTCGATGCTCAGCAGGTCTCCGGCGACCAGGACCCGCTCGCCGGGGATGCCGTGGACGACTTCGTCGTTGACCGAGGTGCACAGCGTGTGCGAGTAGCCCGGCACGAGCTGGAAGTTCGGGATGCCGCCGTGGTCGCGGATGTGCTGCTCGGCGAGGGCGTCGAGCTGGGCAGTCGTCACGCCCTCGCGCACCTCGCCGCGCAGCATCTCCAGGGTGCGGCCGACGAGGAGCCCGGCGACGCGCATGAGCGCGATCTGCTCCGGGGTCTTCGCGACGACGCGCTCGCGACCCATCCAGCCCATCTGACGACCTGCGCTCAGGCCTGCAGGGCCGCGGCGATGCGCTCGCTGACCTCGTCGACCTCGCCCATGCCGTCGACCTCGACGAGCAGGCCGCGCTCGCGGAAGACCGCGGCGAGGGGCTCGGTCTCGCGGGTGTAGATCGCCTGACGCTCGCGGATGACCTCCTCGGTGTCGTCGGCACGACCCTCGGTCTGCGCGCGCTTGAGCAGCCGGGCGACGACCTCGTCGGTCTCGACGGTGAGCATGAGCACCTTGTCGACGGCCCGGTCGTGCTTGGCGAGCATCGCGTCGAGCGCGCTCACCTGACCGGTCGTGCGGGGGTACCCGTCGAGCAGGAAGCCCGGCTCGCAGTCGGCCTCGTCGAGACGGGACTCGACGATCGCGTTCGTCACGTCGTCGGGCACGTAGCCGCCCGCCGCGGTGATCTCCTTGACCTGCAGGCCGAGAGGGGTCTCGGCCTTGATGTTGGCGCGGAAGATGTCACCGGTGGAGATGGCGGGGATGCCGTAGCGCTCGGCGATCCGGGTGGCCTGCGTGCCCTTGCCGGCCCCGGGCGGGCCGAAGATGATCAGTCGCATGTCAGCGGAGGAACCCTTCGTATTCACGTTGCTGGAGCTGGGACTCGATCTGCTTCACCGTCTCCAGACCGACACCGACCATGATGAGGATCGAGGTGCCGCCGAAGGGGAAGTTCTGGTTGGCGCCGACGAGGACGAGGGCGATGAGCGGGATGAGCGAGACCAACGACAGGTAGATGGCGCCCGGCACGGTGATCCGGGTCAGCACGTAGCTCAGGTACTCGGCCGTGGGTCGCCCGGCCCGGATCCCTGGGATGAAGCCACCGTACTTCTTCATGTTGTCCGCGACCTCGGTGGGGTTGAACGTGATCGAGACGTAGAAGAAGGTGAAGAAGAAGATCAGCCCGGTGAAGACGGCGATGTAGACCCACGTCGGCTGCGAGGGGTTGAAGTGCGTCTGCAGCCAGGTCACCCAGCCGGCGGTGTTGCCGCCGGGGTCCTGACGGAACTGCGAGATCATCAGCGGCAGCGAGAGCATCGAGCTGGCGAAGATCACCGGGATGACGTTGGCCATGTTGACCTTGATGGGGATGTACGTCGAGGTCCCGCCGTACATCTGGCGCCCGACCATCCGCTTCGCGTACTGCACCGGGATGCGGCGCTGGCTCTGCTCGACGAAGACGACGGCCGCGATGATGAGCAGCCCGATGCCGATGACGAGGAAGAAGATGTCCCAGCGGCCCTCGCGCTGCTGGATCGCCCACAGCGAGCCGGGGAAGGTCGCGGTGATCGAGGTGAAGATCAGCAGGGACATGCCGTTGCCGACGCCCTTGTCCGTGATGAGCTCGCCGAGCCACATGATCAGGCCCGTGCCGGCGGTCATCGTCAGCACCATGATGAGGATGCTCGGCATCGACTCGCGGTAGAGGATGTTCGTGCAGTTCGCGTTGCCGAAGAGCTGGCTGGGGTTGCGGGCGAAGGTGATGAAGGTCGCCGACTGCAGCACGGCCAGCGCGATCGTCAGGTAGCGCGTGTACTGGGTCATCTTCGCCTGACCCTGCTGGCCCTCCTTCTTCAGCGCCTCGAAGCGCGGGATGACGACCGTCAGCAGCTGCACGATGATGCTCGCCGTGATGTACGGCATGATCCCGAGCGCGAAGATCGACAGCTGGAGCAGCGCTCCCCCGCTGAAGAGGTTGGCCATCCCGAGGAAGGTCGAGCTCGCGTCGTCACGGGCACCCGCGACGCAGGCGCGCACGGCGGCCGCGTCGACGTTCGGGGTCGGCACGTGCGACCCGAGGCGGAAGAGCACGACGATGCCCAGCGTGAAGAGCAGCTTGCGACGCAGGTCCGGCGTACGGAACGCACGGGTGAAGGCGGAGAGCACCTGATCCTCCAGATTTCACCGGGTCCACCCGTGATCGACGGGTGCTCCGGTGGCGGGGGGTGAAGACTGAAGCACGATACCCGGCGCACCCGGGGCGGGCGAACGGGGTGGGCGTGAGGGGTGACGCGTCACACGTCGTGACCGACGGCGAAGGGGTCCGCCAGGCTGTGCCCGTCGGACCCCTTCGTCAGTGGCCGTGGTGGATCAGGCGCCGGTGATGGAACCGCCGGCAGCCTCGATCTTCTCCTTGGCGCTCGTGGAGAACGCGTCCACGGTCATGTCGACCGCGACGGTGATCTCGCCGGAGCCGAGGACCTTGACGAGCTGGCCCTTGCGGACCGCGCCCTTGGCGACGAGGTCGTCGACCGTCACGGAACCACCCTCGGGGAAGAGAGCGGAGACGCGGTCGAGGTTGACGACCTGGTACTCCGTCTTGAAGGGGTTCTTGAAGCCGCGGAGCTTCGGCAGACGCATGTGCAGCGGCGTCTGCCCGCCCTCGAAGCCGGCCGGGACCTGGTAGCGGGCCTTCGTGCCCTTCGTACCGCGACCGGCCGTCTTGCCCTTGGAGCCCTCACCGCGACCGACACGGGTCTTCGCGGTCTTGGCGCCCGGGGCGGGACGCAGGTGGTGGACCTTGAGAGCGTGGCTCGAGGCCTCGTTCTCGGTGGTCTTCTTGGCGTCAGCCATGATCAGTCAACCTCCTCGACGGCCACGAGGTGCGCGACCGTACGGACCATGCCACGGATCTCCGGGCGGTCCTCCTTGACGACGACGTCGCCGATGCGCTTCAGACCGAGGCTGCGCAGCGTGTCACGCTGGTTGCTCTTGCCACCGATCTCGGAACGGGTCTGGGTGACCTTCAGCCGCGGCATCAGGCACCTGCCTTCGCGTCGGCGGCCTCACGGGCCTCCTGGCGACCGGCGGCCTGGGCGCGCAGCATCGCGGCCGGGGCGACCTCGTCCAGCGGCAGACCGCGGCGGGCGGCCACGGCCTCCGGACGCTCGAGACCCTTGAGGGCCGCGACCGTCGCGTGGACGATGTTGATCGCGTTGTCCGACCCGAGCGACTTGCTCAGGACGTCGTGGATGCCGGCGCACTCGAGCACCGCACGCACCGGACCACCGGCGATGACACCGGTACCGGGCGAGGCGGGACGGAGCAGGACGACACCCGCGGCGGCCTCACCCTGGATGGGGTGAGGGATGGTGCCCTGGATGCGGGGCACCTTGAAGAACGACTTCTTGGCCTCCTCGACACCCTTGGCGATCGCCGCGGGCACCTCCTTGGCCTTGCCGTAGCCCACGCCCACCGTGCCGTCGCCGTCACCGACGATGACGAGAGCGGTGAAGCTGAAGCGACGACCACCCTTGACGACCTTGGAGACGCGGTTGATGGTCACGACGCGCTCGAGGTACTGGCTCTCGGCGGCGCGGTTGTCGCGGCCGCCGTCGCGGCGGCCCCCGCGGTTGTCACCGCGGTTGTTGGAGCGCTCGTTGGTGCCTGCGGCACCGGCGCCTCGACGCTGGGGTCCGGGCATCAGATGTTCCTCTTCTCGACAGTCTGCTTCTGCGACATCACAGGGCCAGCCCACCTTCGCGGGCACCGTCGGCGATCGCGGCGACGCGGCCGTGGTACTTGTTGCCACCACGGTCGAAGACGACGGCCTCGACACCGGCAGCCTTGGCGCGCTCGGCGACGAGCTCACCGACCTTCTTGGCCTGCTCGGTCTTGCCACCGGTGACGGTGCGGACGTCGGCCTCCATCGTCGACGCGGAGGCGACGGTCTTGCCCACGGTGTCGTCGACGACCTGGACGAAGACGTGCCGGCTCGAGCGGCTGACGACCAGGCGCGGACGGACCGCGGTACCGGTGATCTTCTTGCGCACGCGCAGGTGGCGGCGGCCTCGCGCGGCAACCTTGCCCTTGGCGCGCTTGACAGTCATAGCCATGGCTTACTTACCAGCCTTTCCGACCTTGCGGCGGATGTGCTCGCCCTCGTAGCGGACACCCTTGCCCTTGTACGGGTCGGGCTTGCGGAGCTTGCGGATGTTGGCGGCGACCTCACCGACGAGCTGCTTGTCGATGCCCTGCACCGAGAAGCGGGTGGGGTTCTCGACGGCGAAGGTGATGCCCTCCGGCGCGTCGACCGTGATCGAGTGGCTGTAGCCGAGCGCGAACTCGAGCGAACCGCCCTTGTTCTGCACGCGGTAACCGGTGCCGTGGATCTCGAGCTTCTTCGTGTAGCCCTCGGTCACGCCGACCACCATGTTGTTGATGAGCGAGCGGGTCAGCCCGTGCAGGCTGCGGGACTCGCGAGCGTCGTCGGGGCGGGTGACGGCGACGCCGTCCTCACCCTTCTCGACGGAGATGGGCTGGGCCACGACGTGGCTCAGCTCGCCCTTGGGGCCCTTGACGGTCACCGTCGGGCCGTCGATGGTCACGTCGACACCGCTGGGGATGGCGACCGGGAGTCGTCCGATACGCGACATGTTGCTCTCCCTTACCAGACGTAGGCGAGGACTTCCCCACCCACACCCTTGCTAGCGGCCTGCTTGTCCGTGAGGAGACCGGAGGACGTCGAGATGATCGCGACGCCCAGGCCACCGAGGACCTTCGGCAGGTTGGTCGACTTGGCGTACA
This sequence comes from Janibacter sp. Y6, assembly GCF_040900765.1. Lineage (NCBI taxonomy): Bacteria > Bacillati > Actinomycetota > Actinomycetes > Micrococcales > Intrasporangiaceae > Janibacter > Janibacter sp. Y6. Next base: position 206,210 of record NZ_JAKLYZ010000004.1, on the reverse strand, counting down.
CGCGCAGACCGGGCTTGGACACCCGGCGCACCCCGGCGATGGAGCGCTCTCGGTTCGGGCCGTACTTGAGGTTGATCGTCAGCGTCTTGCCGACGGTCGCGTCGGCGACGGTCCAGCCCGCGATGTAGCCCTCGGCCTGGAGGATCTCCGCGATGTGCGACTTGAGCTTGGAGTACGGCATGGAGACGTCGTCGTGGTGCGCCGAGTTGGCGTTCCGCACGCGGGTCAGCATGTCCGCAATCGGGTCGGTCATGGTCATGGGCTTCTCTTGCCCTTCCTCATCGCGGTTTCACGGTCGGAGGGGATCTCCGGGCGACCTGCGATGTAGAACGTCGGGGGTTGCGGCGGGTGCCGCGGTGGCCGGCGGGCCGAGGTGTCTCACCTCGGCCCTCCGGCCGGGGTGGTCACCAGCTCGACTTGGTGACACCGGGCAGCTCGCCGCGGTGCGCCATCTCGCGCAGGCAGATCCGGCACAGGCCGAACTTGCGGTAGACCGAGTGGGGACGGCCGCAGCGCTGGCAGCGGGTGTAGCCCCGCACCTTGAACTTCGGCTTCTTGTTGGCCTGGTTGACCAGGGCAGTCTTCGCCATGTCAGTTCTCCTTGAAGGGGAAGCCGAGCTGCTTGAGCAGGGCGCGGCCCTCGTCATCGTTGGTCGCCGTGGTGACCACGGTGATGTCCATGCCGCGGACCCGGTCGATCTTGTCCTGGTCGATCTCGTGGAACATCGACTGCTCGGTGAGGCCGAAGGTGTAGTTGCCACGACCGTCGAACTGCTTGGGCGACAGACCGCGGAAGTCGCGGATGCGCGGCAGGGCGACGGAGACGAGGCGGTCCAGGAACTCCCACATCCGGTCGTTGCGCAGCGTCGTGTGCGCACCGATCGGCATGCCCTCGCGCAGCTTGAACTGCGCGATGGACTTGCGGGCCTTGGTCACCTGCGGCTTCTGGCCGGTGATGGCGGTGAGGTCGCGGATCGCGCCCTCGATGAGCTTGCTGTCCTTGGCCGCGTCGCCGACACCCATGTTGACGACGACCTTGACCAGACCGGGGATCTGCATGACGTTCGGGTAGCCGAACTGCTCCTGCAGGGCGCCCTTGATCTCGTCCTGGTAGCGCGTCTTGAGGCGCGGGGCGACCGAGGTCGCGGGGGTCTCGATGGTCTCAGTCATCTCAGAGGTCCTTGCCCGAGCGGCCCGCGACGCGGGTCCGGCTCGTCTTCGTCTTGCCGTCACGCTCGACGCTCTCGACGCGGGTCTTGATCCGGGTCGGCTTGTTGTCCTCCGGGTCGACGACCGCCACGTTGCTCACGTGGATCGGCGCCTCCTGGACGACGAGGCCGCCGGCCTGGCCACCCACGCCCGCCTTGGTGTGGCGGGTGACGCGGTTGACGCCCTCGACGACGACGCGCTGCGTCTCGGTGTGGACGGCGATGACCTTGCCCTGCTTGGTCTTGTCCTTGCCGGACAGGACCTGCACGAGGTCACCCTTCTTGATCTTCATCTTCGCCATGGCTCAGAGCACCTCCGGCGCCAGCGACACGATCTTCATGAACTTCTTGTCGCGCAGCTCGCGGCCGACAGGGCCGAAGATGCGGGTGCCACGGGGGTCACCGTCGTTCTTGAGGATCACGGCGGCGTTCTCGTCGAACTTGATGTAGGAGCCATCGACGCGGCGACGCTCCTTGGTCGTGCGCACGATGACGGCCTTGACGACGTCACCCTTCTTGACGTTGCCGCCAGGGATCGCGTCCTTGACGGTCGCCACGATGGTGTCGCCGATGCCGGCGTAGCGACGGCCGGAGCCGCCGAGCACGCGGATGCACAGGATCTCCTTGGCGCCGGTGTTGTCGGCCACCCGGAGACGGGACTCTTGCTGGATCACTTGGCCTTCTCCAGAATCTCGACGAGGCGCCAGCGCTTCGTCGCCGACAGCGGGCGGGTCTCCATGATGAGGACGTGGTCGCCGATACCGGCGGAGTTCGCCTCGTCGTGCGCCTTCACCTTGTGGCTCTTGCGCATGACCTTGCCGTAGAGCGCGTGCTTGACGCGGTCCTCGACCTCGACGACGACGGTCTTGTCCATCTTGTCGCTGACGACGTAGCCACGGCGGGCCTTGCGGTAGTTGCGCGCCTCGGTCACGGTCTCATCCTTCACGTTCTCGCTCACTTGCTCTCACCGGTCCCGTCCGTCGTGCTGGGGCCCTGACCGATGCGCAGCTCGCGCTCACGCATCTCGGTGTAGATCCGGGCGATGTCCTTGCGGACGGCGCGCAGCCGGCCGTGGGACTCCAGCTGGCCGGTGGCCGACTGGAAACGGAGGTTGAAGAGCTCCTCCTTGGCCTTGCGCAGCTCGTCGACCAGACGGTCGTCGGCCAGCTCACGCAGGTCCGAGGGAGTCAGGTCCTTGGATCCGACTGCCATCAGATGTCACCACCTTCACGCGCGATGAAGCGGCACTTCATCGGCAGCTTGTGCATGGCCAGACGCATGGCCTCGCGGGCGACCTCTTCCGAGACGCCGGAGAGCTCGAACATGACGCGGCCGGGCTTGACGTTGGCGACCCACCACTCGGGCGAACCCTTGCCGGAACCCATGCGGGTCTCAGCAGGCTTCTTCGTGAGCGGACGGTCGGGGTAGATGTTGATCCACACCTTGCCGCCACGCTTCATGTAGCGGGTCATGGCGATACGAGCAGACTCGATCTGGCGGTTGGTGACGTAGGCCGGCTCGAGAGCCTGGAGGCCGTAGTCACCGAAGGCGATCGTCGTGCCGCCCTTGGCCATCCCCGAACGCTTCGGGTGGTGCTGCTTGCGGTGCTTCACTCGACGAGGAATGAGCATCAGCGGTTCTCTCCCTCGGTGCTCGGGGCGGACGCGGCCGGGGCCTCGGCGGGAGCCTCGGTGGCCTGCGGGGCGGAGCCCTGGTCGTTGCGACGGGCACGGGCGGGACGGTCGTCGCGGTCGCGGCGGGGGCCGCGGCCACGCGGGGCGGCGGACGCCTGCTGCGCGGCGAACTCCTTCTCCGTCATGTCGCCCTTGTAGATCCAGACCTTGACGCCGATACGGCCGAAGGTCGTGCGGGCCTCGTAGAAGCCGTAGTCGATGTTCGCGCGGAGGGTGTGCAGCGGCACGCGACCCTCGCGGTAGAACTCGCTGCGGGACATCTCGGCGCCGCCGAGACGACCGGAGCACTGGATCCGGATGCCCTTGGCACCGGCGCGCTGCGAGGACTGGATGCCCTTGCGCATGGCGCGACGGAAGGTCACACGAGCAGCGAGCTGCTCGGCGATGCCCTGGGCGACGAGCTGAGCCTCGATCTCGGGGTTCTTGACCTCGAGGATGTTCAGCTGGACCTGCTTGCCGGTGAGCTTCTCGAGCTCGCCGCGGATGCGGTCGGCCTCGGCGCCGCGGCGACCGATGACGATGCCCGGACGCGCGGTGTGGATGTCGACGCGGACGCGGTCACGCGTGCGCTCGATCTCCACGCGGGCGATGCCGGCGCGCTCCATGCCCGTCGAGAGCAGCTTGCGGATCGCGACGTCTTCCTTGACGTAGTCGCGGTAGCGCTGCCCCTCCTTGTTGGAGTCGGCGAACCAGCGGCTCTTGTGGTCGGTGGTGATACCCAGGCGGAAGCCGTGCGGGTTGATCTTCTGACCCATCAGCGGGTCCCTCCCTTCGCGGCCTTCTCAGGCTTCGCGGTGACGACCACGGTGATGTGGCTCGTGCGCTTGTTGATCCGGCCGGCGCGACCCTGCGCACGCGGACGGAACCGCTTCATCGTCGGGCCCTCGTCCACGAAGGCGGCCGAGACGACGAGGTTGCGCTCGTCGAAGGGCTCACCGAGCTCGTCCGAGCGGACGCGCAGATTCGCGATGGCGGACTGCAGGACCTTGAGGGTCTGCTCCGAGGCAGCCTGCGGCGCGTACATGAGCGTCGCGATGGCGGTCTGGGTGTCCTTGCCACGGATGAGGTCGACGACCCGTCGGGCCTTCATCGGGGTGATGCGCGTGTGACGCGCGACAGCCCGGGCCTCAAGGGCGGGGGTCTGGGTGGTGTCGGTAGCCATCAGCGACGCCGTCCCTTCTTGTCGTCCTTCACGTGACCGCGGAAGGTGCGGGTCGGTGCGAACTCGCCGAGCTTGTGACCGACCATCGCCTCGGTGACGAACACCGGGACGTGCTTGCGGCCGTCGTGCACGGCGAAGGTGTGCCCGAGCATGTCGGGGCTGATGACCGATCGGCGAGACCAGGTCTTGATGACGTTCTTGCTGCCCGCTTCGTTCTGAGCGTCCACCTTCTTCTGAAGGTGGTCGTCGATGAAGGGGCCCTTCTTCAAACTACGAGGCATGTCTCAGGCTCCTACTCAGCGCTTCTTGCCAGTACGACGGCGGCGGACGATGAGCTTGTCGCTCGCCTTGCCCGGACGTCGGGTCCGGCCCTCCGGCTGGCCCCACGGGGAGACGGGGTGACGGCCACCAGAGGTGCGTCCCTCGCCACCGCCGTGCGGGTGGTCCACGGGGTTCATGACGACACCACGGACGGTCGGGCGCTTGCCCTTCCAGCGCATGCGGCCTGCCTTGCCCCAGTTGATGTTGCTCTGCTCGGCGTTGCCGACCTCGCCGACGGTGGCGCGGCAGCGCACGTCGACGCGACGGATCTCACCGGAGGGCATGCGCAGCGTGGCGTAGGGGCCCTCCTTGCCGAGGAGCTGGATGCTCGTGCCGGCCGAGCGGGCCAGCTTGGCGCCGCCGCCCGGACGCAGCTCGACCGCGTGGATCGTCGTACCGGTCGGGATGTTGCGCAGCGGCAGGTTGTTGCCCGGCTTGATGTCGGCACCAGGGCCGGCCTCGATCGGGTCGTGCTGCTTGAGCTTGTTCGGCGCGAGGATGTAGCGCTTCTCGCCGTCGGCGTAGTGCAGCAGCGCGATGCGCGCGGTGCGGTTGGGGTCGTACTCGATGTGCGCGACCTTGGCCGGCACCCCGTCCTTGTCGTGACGACGGAAGTCGATGACACGGTAGGCGCGCTTGTGGCCACCACCGATGTGACGGGTCGTGATACGACCGCTGGCGTTGCGGCCACCGGACTTGCTCAGCGGACGGACGAGGGACTTCTCCGGCGTGGACCGGGTCACCTCGACGAAGTCGGCGACGGAGCTGCCGCGGCGACCGGGCGTGGTCGGCTTGTACTTACGGATACCCATGGTTACGTTCCTCTACCTTCAGCCCTGGCCACCGAAGATGTCGATCGAGCCCTCGCGGAGGGTGACGATCGCACGCTTGGTGTCCTTGCGCTTGCCGATCCCGAAGCGGGTACGGCGCGTCTTGCCCGGGCGGTTCATGGTGTGGACCGAGTCGACCTTGACCTCGAAGATCTGCTCGACGGCGATCTTGATCTCGGTCTTGTTGGCCCGCGGGTCGACGAGGAAGGTGTACTTGCCCTCATCGAGCAGCGCGTACGACTTCTCCGAGACGACCGGACGGATGAGGATGTCGCGGGGGTCCTTGACGGTGGTGCTCACTTGGCGACCTCCTCGGTCTTCGTGGCGGGACCGGCGACGAAGGCGTCGAGCGCGGCCTGGGTGAAGACCACGTCGTCCGCGCAGAGCACGTCGTAGGTGTTGAGCTGGTCGGCCCACAGGACGTGGACGTCGGCGAGGTTGCGCACGCTCTTGGTCGACAGGACGTCCGAGCGGTCGAGGACCACGAGGAGGTTCTTGCGCTCCGAGAGCGAGCCGAGGACGCCGGCGACCGACTTCGTCGACGGGGCGTCGCCCTCGACGAGGGCGGACATCACGTGGATGCGGCCGTGGCGAGCCCGGTCCGAGAGGGCCCCGCGCAGGGCGGCGGCCTTCATCTTCTTGGGCGTGCGCTGGCTGTAGTCACGCGGCTGCGGGCCGTGGACGACGCCACCGCCGGCGAACTGCGGCGCGCGGGTCGAGCCCTGACGGGCGCGGCCGGTGCCCTTCTGGCGGTACGGCTTGCGCCCACCGCCGCGGACCTCGCCGCGGGTCTTCGTCGAGTGCGTGCCCTGGCGCGCCGCGGCGAGCTGGGCGACGACCACCTGGTGGATCAGGGGGACGTTGGTCTGCACGTCAAAGATCTCGGCGGGCAGGTCCACCGTGCCGGACTTCTGGCCGGCCGGGCTGAGGATGTCGATGGTCGGCACGTCAGGCTCCCTTCACCGCGTTGCGGACGAGGACGACGCTGCCGCGGGGGCCGGGGACGGCGCCCTTGACGAGCAGCAGACCCTTCTCGGCGTCGACGGCGTGGATCGTCAGGTTCTGGGTGGTCTGGCGCACGCCACCCATGCGGCCGGCCATGCGCATGCCCTTGAAGACACGGCCCGGGGTGGCGCAGCCACCGATGGAGCCCGGCTTGCGGTGGTTCTTGTGCGCACCGTGCGAGGAGCTCACGCCGTGGAAGCCGTGACGCTTCATGACGCCGGCGAAGCCCTTGCCCTTGGTCGTCGCGGTGACGTCGATCTTCTCGCCACCGGCGAAGGTCTCGGCGGTCAGCTCCTGGCCGAGCGAGTACTGCGAGGCGTCAGCCGTGCGCATCTCGATGCTGTAGCGGCGCGGGGTGACCCCGGCCTTGGCGAAGTGCCCGGCCTCCGGCTTGTTCACCTTGCGCGGGTCGATGGACCCGTAGGCGATCTGGACGGCGTCGTAGCCGTCGGTGCCGGTGGTGCGGACCTGGGTGACGACACACGGGCCAGCCTGGATGACGGTCACCGGGACGAGGCGGTTCTCGTCGTCCCAGACCTGGGTCATACCGAGCTTCTCGCCGAGGACACCCTTGACGGTCTTGTCGATAACAGTAGTCATAACGTCGTCCCTGCGATCAGAGCTTGATCTCGATGTTGACGTCCGCCGGCAGGTCGAGTCGCATGAGCGAGTCGACGGCCTTCGGCGTCGGGTCGATGATGTCGATGAGGCGCTTGTGGGTACGCATCTCGAAGTGCTCGCGGCTGTCCTTGTACTTGTGCGGCGACCGGATCACGCAGAAGACGTTCTTCTCCGTGGGCAGCGGCACAGGGCCAACAACGGTGGCGCCGGCACGGGTCACCGTGTCGACGATCTTGCGCGCCGAGCTGTCGATGACCTCGTGGTCATACGACTTCAGTCGGATGCGGATCTTCTGTCCGGCCATCTGAGCCTTGTCTCTTTCTCGCCGTCGTGCAGTGGTCTGTGGTTCGTCTCGCCCGGGCGTCCGACCCACGCGGTCGGGTGTGTCGCACCCGTTCCGCGGCGCACGTCATCCCATAGATATGACGTCCGAGTCGGCAGTCCGGTCGAGCCGGAACTTGATCCATCCGGTGTGTCGCCCCGCCGTCGTGCAGCGGTTCGATGCGTTTCACCAGGGTCCACGACGGGCACGTGAGTACCCGGCGTGCATCAAGCAACCCACCCAGTGTGCCAGAGGCGGGGCGAGGCGGCCAAATCGACCTAGCACTCCCCCTTCGCCGGCGCCCGCACCACGTCGTGCGTGGCGCGTCGCGCCGGGGGCGAAGGGGGATCCCTCAGTCCTTGCTCGAGCCGCCCTGGGGCGCCTCGTCGGCGAGCGAGCCGCCCTGCTCGCGGACGCTCTCGTAGCGCAGAGCGCGACCCTGCTCGATGTGCTCGTCGAGCTTCTCGGCCGCCTTGTCGGACTGGCGGGTGTCTCGGGGCGGCAGCTGGAGGGTCTCCTCGGCCTTGATCCCCGCCTGGAGCTGGCGCCCGCGCTCGAGCTCGGAGTCGAGCTCGGCGCCGAGCAGGAGCACGTTGTTGATGATCCACAGCCACAGCAGGAAGACGATGACGCCCGCGAGCGAGCCGTAGGTCTCGTTGTACTTGCCGAAGTTCGCCACGTAGAAGCCGAAGCCGACGGAGGCGAGGATCGCGACGACGATCGCCAGGCCCGCCCCCGGGCTGACCCAGGTGAACTTCGGCTGCCGCACGTTCGGGGTGAAGTAGTACAGCGAGGCGATCATCACGACGACGAGCAGCAGGATCACCGGCCATTTGGCGATGTTCCACACGGTGACCGCGGTGTCACCCAGACCGATGACCGAGCCGATGCTCTCTGCGACCGGGCCCGACACCGTCAGCCCGAGGAGGATGAGGGCCGCCATGACGACGAGGCCGGCGGTGAGCAGCAGCATCTGGGGGCGCAGCTTCCACACCGGCCGACCCTCGTCGATGTCATAGATCCGGTTCATCGCGCGCCCGAAGGCCCCCACGTACCCCGACGCCGACCACAGGGCGCCGGCGAGACCGACGACGAGGGTGAGGCCGGCGCCGCTGGCACCGACCATGCTCGTGACCGGACCCCTCAGCTGCTCGGCCGCCGTCGACGGTCCGATGTCGTCGACGATGTCGAGCAGGGCCTGGACGGTCGTCTCCCCCTGCCCGAAGACGCCGAGCAGCGAGACGAGTGCGAGCAGCGCCGGGAAGAGGGAGAGCACCGAGTAGTAGGTCAGCGCCGCCGCCAGGTCGGTGCACTGGTCACGGGTGAACTCGCCGAGCGCGCTCTTGAGCGAGTAGCCCCACGTCCTCCCCTTCAGCTCGGGGGGGTTGTCGGGCTTGCGGGGGTCCTCCGGGTCGGGTGCGGTCGACCCCTTCGCCGCCGCCTCGCCTGTGCTCGCCATGCTCCGCCTTCCTCTCGTTCGGGCTCGGCCAGCCTACGTCTTAGGGCGCTGCCGGAGGACGACGAAGGGGCCCTGCCGTGCGGCAGGGCCCCTTCGGTGCTGACCGAGGTCAGCGGGAGATCACTTGATGATCTTGGTGACGCGACCGGCGCCGACCGTACGACCACCCTCGCGGATGGCGAACTTCAGGCCCTCCTCCATGGCGATCGGCTGGATGAGCTCGACCTTCATGTCGGTGTTGTCGCCGGGCATGACCATCTCGGTGCCCTCGGGCAGGTCCACGACACCGGTGACGTCCGTGGTGCGGAAGTAGAACTGCGGACGGTAGTTGTCGTAGAACGGCGTGTGACGGCCGCCCTCCTCCTTGCCGAGGATGTAGACCTGGCCCTCGAACTGCGTGTGCGGGGTGATCGAGCCCGGCTTGCAGATGACCTGGCCGCGCTCGACGTCCTCGCGCTTGGTGCCGCGCAGCAGGAGGCCGACGTTCTCGCCCGCACGACCCTCGTCGAGGAGCTTGCGGAACATCTCGATGCCGGTGACCGTGGTGGTGGTCTTCTCGTCCTTGATGCCGACGATCTCGATCTCCTCGTTGACGTTGAGGATGCCGCGCTCGATACGACCGGTGACGACGGTGCCACGACCGGTGATCGTGAAGACGTCCTCGACGGGCATGAGGAACGGCTTGTCGATGTCGCGCTCGGGCTCGGGGATGTACTCGTCCACCGCGTCCATGAGCTCGGCGACCGAGTTGCCCCACTTCTCGTCACCCTCGAGGGCCTTGAGAGCGGAGACCTTGACCACCGGGACGTCGTCGCCGGGGAACTCGTAGGAGGACAGCAGCTCGCGGACCTCCATCTCGACGAGCTCCATGATCTCCTCGTCGTCGACCATGTCGGCCTTGTTGAGGGCCACGACGATGTAGGGGACGCCGACCTGGCGGGCCAGGAGGACGTGCTCCTTCGTCTGCGGCATCGGGCCGTCAGTGGCGGCGACCACGAGGATCGCGCCGTCCATCTGAGCGGCACCGGTGATCATGTTCTTCACGTAGTCGGCGTGCCCGGGGCAGTCGACGTGCGCGTAGTGACGCTTCTCCGTCTGGTACTCGATGTGCGCGATGGAGATCGTGATGCCGCGCTGCTTCTCCTCGGGCGCCTTGTCGATCGAGTCGAACGGGGACGCCTCGTTCAGGTCCGGGTACTTGTCGTGCAGGACCTTGGAGATCGCGGCCGTCAGCGTCGTCTTGCCGTGGTCGATGTGACCGATGGTGCCGATGTTGACGTGCGGCTTGGACCGCTCGAACTTTGCCTTCGCCACTTGCTTGTCCTCCTCAGGACTTTCTTCTTCGGGTTACGCCTTGGTCCGGCAGGACATGGCGTCGTACGTGGTGGTGCTGGTGAGCGCCGGGTTTCGGGTAATGCTACCCGTCACTCGCCGCGGGTCTTCTTGATGATCTCCTCGGCGACGGCCTTGGGGACCTCCGCGTAGGAGTCGAACTCCATGGAGAAGTTCGCCCGGCCCTGCGTCTTGGAGCGCAGGTCGCCGACGTAGCCGAACATCTCCGACAGCGGGACGAGACCGCGGACGATCTTCGCGCCCGAGATGTCCTCCATGCCCTGGATCTGGCCACGGCGGGAGTTGATGTCGCCGATGACGTCGCCCATGTAGTCCTCGGGCGTGCGCACCTCGACGGCCATCATCGGCTCGAGCAGGACCGGGTCGGCCTTGCGGACGGCCTCCTTGAGGACCATCGAGCCGGCGATCTTGAACGCCATCTCCGAGGAGTCGACGTCGTGGTAGGCGCCGTCGACCAGCGTGGCCTTGATGCCGACGAGCGGGTAGCCCGCGAGCACGCCGTACTGCATGGCGTCCTGGATGCCGTTGTCGACGCTGGGGATGTACTCCTTGGGCACGCGACCACCGGTGACGGCGTTCTTGAACTCGTAGAGCTCGCCCTCGGTCGTGTCGAGCGGCTCGATGGTCACCTGGACCTTCGCGAACTGGCCCGAGCCACCGGTCTGCTTCTTGTGCGTGTAGTCGTACTTCTCGACCGCGCGACGGATGGTCTCGCGGTAGGCGACCTGCGGCTTGCCGACGTTCGCCTCGACCTTGAACTCGCGCTTCATGCGGTCGACGAGGATGTCGAGGTGGAGCTCGCCCATGCCGGCGATGATCGTCTGACCGGTCTCCTCGTCGAGCGAGACCTGGAAGGTCGGGTCCTCCTCGGCGAGCTTCTGGATCGCGGTGCCCAGCTTCTCCTGGTCGCTCTTGGTCTTGGGCTCGATGGCGACCTGGATGACCGGCTCGGGGAAGGTCATCGACTCGAGGACGACGGGGTTGTCGACGTCGCTCAGCGTGTCACCGGTCGTCGTGCTCTTGAGACCGATGGCGGCGTAGATGTGGCCGGCCATCGCCTCGTCGACCGGGTTCTCCTTGTTGGCGTGCATCTGGAAGAGCTTGCCGATGCGCTCCTTCTTGCCCTTGGTCGAGTTGATGACCCCGGTGCCGGAGGAGATGTGCCCGGAGTAGACCCGGATGAAGGTGAGCGTGCCGAAGAAGGGGTGCGACGCGACCTTGAAGGCGAGCGCCGAGAAGGGCTCGTCCTTGCTCGGCTTGCGCACGACCTCGACGTCCTCCTTGCCCATGGCATGACCGTGCATGGGGGGCACGTCCAGCGGGCTGGGGAGGTAGTCCTTGACGGCGTCGAGGACCGGCTGCACGCCGCGGTTCTTGAAGGCGGAGCCGCAGAAGATCGGGTAGAGCTGCGAGGTGATCGTCAGCTGGCGGATGCCGGCCTTGAGCTCGTCGACGGTGAGCTCCTCGCCGCCGAGGTACTTCTCCATGAGGGCGTCGTCGGACTCGGCGACGCGCTCGACGAGGTGGTTGCGGTACTCCTCGGCCTTCTCGAGCAGGTCCGCGGGGATCTCCTGGACCTCGTAGGCCGCACCCATGGTCACGTCGCCCTTGGCGTCGCCGGGCCACACGAGAGCGCGCATGTAGATGAGGTCGACGACACCGACGAAGTCGTTCTCGGCACCGATGGGGAGCTGCATGACGAGCGGCTCCGCGCCGAGGCGGTCCTTGATGGTGTCGACGGTGAAGTAGAAGTCGGCGCCCAGCTTGTCCATCTTGTTGACGAAGGCGATGCGGGGGACGTCGTACTTGTCCGCCTGGCGCCAGACCGTCTCGGACTGGGGCTCGACACCCTCCTTGCCGTCGAAGACGGCGACGGCGCCGTCGAGGACGCGCAGCGAGCGCTCGACCTCGACGGTGAAGTCGACGTGCCCGGGGGTGTCGATGATGTTGATCTGGGTGCCCTCCCAGAACGAGGTGACCGCGGCGGACGTGATCGTGATGCCGCGCTCCTTCTCCTGCTCCATCCAGTCGGTGGTGCTCGCACCGTCGTGGGTCTCACCGATCTTGTGGTTGACACCGGTGTAGAAGAGGATGCGCTCAGTCGTCGTCGTCTTGCCGGCGTCGATGTGCGCCATGATGCCGATGTTGCGGACCTTGTTGAGATCCGTCAGGACGTCCTGTGCCACGTATGTCTCTCTCGCTCGTGCGGGTGGTCAAGCTCTGGGGTGGGCCGGTCGGCCCGGAGGCGAAGGGGGACCGGTCCGGTCCCCCTTCGCGGGGGCGCTGACTACCAGCGGTAGTGCGCGAAGGCCTTGTTCGACTCGGCCATCTTGTGGGTGTCCTCGCGACGCTTCACCGCGGCGCCGAGACCGTTGCTCGCGTCGAGGATCTCGTTCATGAGGCGGTCGGTCATCGTCTTCTCGCGACGCTGACGGGCGTAGCCGACGAGCCAGCGCAGCGACAGGGTCGTCGCGCGGTTCGGCTTGACCTCGATCGGGACCTGGTAGGTCGCACCGCCGACGCGGCGGGACTTGACCTCGAGGCTCGGCTTGACGTTGTCGAGAGCGCGCTTGAGCGTCTGGACGGGGTCGGTGCCGGTCTTCTCACGCACGCCCTCGAGCGCGTCGTACACGATCGACTCGGCGATGGACTTCTTGCCGTCGAGGAGGATCTTGTTGACGAGCTGGGTGACGAGCGGGCTGCTGTAGACCGGGTCGATGACCAGGGGGCGCTTCGGGGCGGGACCCTTGCGAGGCATTACTTCTTCTCCTTCTTGGCGCCGTAGCGGCTACGAGCCTGCTGGCGACCCTTGACACCCTGGGTGTCGAGGGAGCCGCGGACGATCTTGTAGCGGACACCGGGGAGGTCCTTCACACGGCCGCCACGCACGAGCACGATCGAGTGCTCCTGGAGGTTGTGACCGACGCCCGGGATGTAGGCGGTGACCTCGATGCCGGACGTGAGGCGCACGCGGGCGACCTTACGAAGGGCGGAGTTCGGCTTCTTGGGGGTGGTGGTGTACACGCGCGTGCACACACCGCGGCGCTGCGGCGAGCCCTTGAGGGCAGGCGTGGTCGTCTTCGTGACCTTGTCCTGCCGGCCCTTGCGCACCAGCTGGTTGATGGTAGGCAACCTGATGTCTCCGTACGGGTTGATGTTCTTGCGTGGGCGGCCGGGGCCACGTCACGCTCCTTGGACTACCGCCCAGCCCCCGAGGTCAGGAGTGTCGAGCGGTGCTCTCCCCTGCACTCCCCGGCGGCTCACCTGCGAGCAGGAGGCCGTGCGAGGCGCCCGGCGAGAGGGGTGGTGCGGTCCGGGTCCGAGGACCTTCGCCGCACCGGCGGTGGCACCTGCCACCTCACGGCGGCGCATGCACACGAAGACCCACGATACCGGCGGGGTGCACACCGTCACAAATCGCCCCGTCGAGGTCCCCCGCGGACGCGCCTGCTCGTGCTAGCCCTCGATGCGCTCGAAGGCCGGGGCGTACCGGAAGGCGCCGGCCATCTCCGGTCGCCAGGCCCGCAGCGGCTTGGCCTGGAAGTATGCGTCGCGCCAGGGCCCGGGCGAGGTGATGCCCAGCGTGCTCGCCGGCACGAAGCCGAAGAAGCCGTAGTAGGCCGGGTCGCCGAGCAGGACGACGACGGCGTCGCCGCGCTGGTCGGCCGTGGCGACGACCGCGCTCATGAGCGTGCCGCCGATGCCGCGGCGCTGGAGGTCGGGGCGCACGCTGATCGGGCCGAGACCGATCGCGGGCTGCTCGCCGATCGTGCCCCACGAGCAGGCGACGTGCCCGACGAGCTCGGCGTCGACCTCGGCGACGAGGGTCAGCTCGGGCACGAGGTCCCCGTCGGCGGCGAGCTCGCGCAGCAGCCGGCGCTCGACGCTCTCCTCCCCCACCGCGACGAAGGCGGCGTCGGTGAGCGCGGCGATCGCGCGGTCGTCGCCGGGCGCCGCCTGGCGCAGCACGAGCCGGTCGCGCAGGGCGCGCTGGTCGAGGGTCATCGGGTGTACCTGTCTGTGATCCATGCGGAGTTGCCGGTGAGGAAGGCGAGGACGAAGAAGGCGGCGATGAGGCCGAGGGCGACGGCGAGGATCGTCGCGCTGCTGCGGTCGCGTCGCACGAGCACGCTCACGGCCGCCACGCCGAGGGCCAGCCCGAGCAGCTTGGAGACACCACCGGGCTTGAGGAGCAGGACGAGCGCCCCCACCGCGAGGACGGCACCGAGGGCCCATCGGGCGGCGCTGGCGCGCACGCTCATGGCCACGTCCTCGCGCCTGCGCTCGTCGACCACGCCCTCATCCTCGCCCGCGGTGCTCCCCCGGCGCCACCCGGCTCCCCCGCGTGCCACCCGGGGACGCCGCAGGGCGCGTGCCGGGCGGCGAGCCCGGGCACGCGCCCTGCGCGGTCGCGGTGGCGATCAGCCCTTGGCAGCAGCCTTGAGGGCGGAGCCGGCCGAGAGCTTGGCGGCGTAGCCACCGGGGATGGTCATCTCGGCGCCGGTCTGCGGGTTGCGGCCCTTGCGCTCGGCGCGCTCGACACGCTCGAGGCTGAAGAAGCCGGGGACCGTGACCTTCTCGCCCTTGGCGACCTGCGTGGAGAGGACCTCCTGCAGGGCGGTGATGACCTCGGCCGCCGAGGAGGCGGAGACGCCGGCCTTCTCGGCGACGGCGCTGGCGAGCTCGGACTTGTTCATGTGGGATCTCCCAATCTGTGCGGTGGTGCGTCGCGAACCCTCTTACTCCACCACGTCGGTGCGGGTTTGGCGAACCAGCACGCAGGGCGTGTCCCCCCATTTCTCGGGCTTCTGCTCCCCCGGAGGGTCTGCGGACGACGAAGGGGGACCCCCCGCGACGTGCGCGGGAGGTCCCCCCTTCGAGGCGACGCGGCGACTCAGAGGCGGTCGAGACCGAGCTCTGCGTCGTCGAGGCGGACGGCCTCGCCGCTGCCCGGGCCGAAGACCGGGTAGGCGTACTCGTCGTAGCTCGGCAGCGTGTACATCGCCGCACGGGCCTCCTCGGTCGGCTCCACCGTCGTGTTGTTGTAGCGGGCCAGGCCCGTACCGGCGGGGATGAGCTTGCCGAGGATGACGTTCTCCTTGAGGCCGAGCAGCGGGTCGCTCTTGCCCTCCATCGCGGCCTCCGTGAGGACGCGGGTCGTCTCCTGGAAGGAGGCGGCGGAGAGCCAGGAGTCGGTCGCGAGCGAGGCCTTGGTGATGCCCATGAGCTCGGGACGACCCGCGGCGGGACGACCGCCCTCGGCGACGGTGCGGCGGTTGGCCTCCTCGAAGCGGGCGCGCTCGGCGAGCATGCCCGGGAGCAGACCCGTCTCGCCCGACTCGAGGACGGTGATCCGACGCAGCATCTGGCGCACGATGACCTCGATGTGCTTGTCGTGGATCGACACGCCCTGCTGGCGGTAGACGTGCTGCACCTCGTCGACGAGGTGCTTCTGCGTCGCCCGCGGGCCGAGGATGCGCAGGACCTGCTTCGGGTCGATCGCACCGACGACGAGCTGGGTGCCCACCTCGACGTGCTGGCCGTCCTCGACGAGCAGGCGCGCGCGCTTGCTCACCGGGTAGGCGTGCTCCTCGCCGTCGGCGTCCGTCGTCAGCAGCAGACGGCGCGCCTTGTCGGTGTCCTCGATCGTGATCCGGCCGTTGGCCTCCGCGATCGGGGCGACACCCTTGGGCGTGCGCGCCTCGAAGAGCTCGACGACGCGCGGCAGACCCTGCGTGATGTCGTCACCGGCCACACCACCGGTGTGGAAGGTGCGCATCGTCAGCTGGGTGCCGGGCTCGCCGATCGACTGCGCCGCGATGATGCCGACGGCCTCGCCGATGTCGACGAGCTGACCGGTGGCCAGCGAGCGGCCGTAGCACTTCGCGCACGTGCCGACCCGCGACTCGCAGGTGAGGACCGAGCGGACCTTCACCTCGTCGACGCCGGCCTCGTAGAGCTGACCGATGACGACGTCGCCGAGGTCGGAGCCCGCGGCGGCCAGGACGGAGCCGTCCTCGCCGGTGACCTCGCTGGCCAGGCAGCGGGCGTACGCGGTGAACTCGACGTCGTCGTGCAGCCGGCGGGTGCCGGTCGTCTCGTCGTGCTGGGCGATGAGCATCGGCAGGCCGCGCTCGGTACCGCAGTCGTCCTCGCGGATGATGACGTCCTGGGAGACGTCGACGAGACGACGGGTGAGGTAGCCCGAGTCGGCCGTCCGCAGCGCGGTGTCGGCCAGACCCTTGCGGGCGCCGTGCGTGGAGATGAAGAACTCGACGACCGACAGACCCTCACGGAAGTTCGTGCGGATCGGGCGGGGGATGATCTCGCCCTTCGGGTTGGCCATGAGGCCACGCATGCCGGCGATCTGGCGCAGCTGGAACCAGTTACCACGGGCACCCGAGCTCACCATGCGGAAGATCGGGTTGTCCTTGGGGAAGTTCTGCTGCATCTCCGCCGCGACCTCGTTGGTCGCCTGCGTCCAGATCTCGATGAGCTCCTGACGACGCTCGTCGTCGGTGATGAGACCGCGCTCGTACTGGGTCTGGACCTTCGTCGCCTTCGTCTCGTAGCCCTCGAGGATCTCGGGCTTGCGCGACGGGGTGACGACGTCGCTCAGCGCGACCGTCGTGCCGGAGCGGGAGGCCCAGTAGTAGCCGGCCTCCTTGAGCGCGTCGAGGGACGCCGCGACCTGCACCTTGGAGTAGCGCTCGGCGAGGTCGTTGACGATCGTCGACAGGCGCTTCTTGTCGACGGGCTCGTCGACGAAGGGGTAGTGCACCGGCAGCGCCTCGTTGAAGAGGGCGCGACCCAGGGTCGTCGGGGCGGTCCAGACGGCGACCGCGCCGTCCTCGTCGCGCTCGACGCCCTCGGGCAGCTCCGCGGCGAGCGGCGGGACGACGTCACCGAGACGGACCCGGATCGGCGTGCCGACCTGGATCTGCCCGGCGTCGTAGGCCATCCGCGCCTCGGCGACCGTGGCGAAGGAGCGCAGCGGCGCCTCCTCGTCCTCCACCGCGAGGGCGGAGGTGAGGTGGAAGAGGCCGATGATCATGTCCTGGGTGGGCATGGTCACGGGGCGGCCGTCCGCCGGCTTGAGGATGTTGTTCGAGGACAGCATGAGGATGCGGGCCTCGGCCTGGGCCTCCGCGGAGAGCGGGAGGTGCACCGCCATCTGGTCACCGTCGAAGTCCGCGTTGAAGGCGGTGCAGACGAGCGGGTGGATCTGGATGGCCTTGCCCTCGACGAGCTGGGGCTCGAAGGCCTGGATGCCCAGACGGTGCAGCGTGGGCGCGCGGTTGAGCAGCACGGGGTGCTCGGTGATGACCTCTTCAAGGACGTCCCACACGACCGAGCGCTGACGCTCGACCATCCGCTTGGCGGACTTGATGTTCTGCGCGTGGTCGAGGTCGACGAGCCGCTTCATGACGAAGGGCTTGAAGAGCTCGAGCGCCATGACCTTCGGCAGACCGCACTGGTGGAGCTTGAGCTGCGGTCCGACGACGATGACCGAACGGGCCGAGTAGTCGACGCGCTTGCCGAGCAGGTTCTGACGGAAGCGCCCCTGCTTGCCCTTGAGCATGTCGGACAGCGACTTCAGCGGCCGGTTGCCCGGGCCGGTGACGGCGCGACCGCGACGGCCGTTGTCGAAGAGGTTGTCGACGGCCTCCTGCAGCATCCGCTTCTCGTTGTTGACGATGATCTCGGGCGCGCCGAGGTCGAGCAGTCGCTTGAGGCGGTTGTTGCGGTTGATGACCCGGCGGTACAGGTCGTTGAGGTCCGAGGTCGCGAAACGACCGCCGTCGAGCTGGACCATCGGGCGCAGGTCCGGGGGGATGACCGGGACCACGTCGAGGACCATGCCGGCCGGCTCGTTGTCGGTGGTGAGGAAGGCCGTGACGACCTTGAGGCGCTTGAGGGCGCGGGTCTTCTTCTGGCCCTTGCCGGTCGCGATGATCTCGCGCAGCGCGAGCTGCTCGGCCTGCAGGTCGAAGGTCTCGAGACGCTTCTGGATCGCCGCGGCGCCCATCCCGCCCTCGAAGAACATGCCGAAGCGGTCACGCATCTCGCGGTAGAGGACCTCGTCGCCCTCGAGGTCTTGGACCTTGAGGTTCTTGAAGCGGTCCCAGACCTGGTTGAGACGCTCGATCTGCTGGTCGGCGCGCTTGCGGATCTGGTTCATCTCGCGCTCGGCCGAGTCGCGGACCTTGCGCTTCGCGTCGGACTTGGCACCCTCGGCCTCGAGGGCCGCGATGTCCTGCTCGAGCTTCTTGGCCCGGGCGTCGACGTCGGCGTCGCGACGGTTCTCCATCGCCTTGCGCTCGGTCTCGATGCCGGCCTCGAGCGAGGGCAGCTGCTCGTGGCGGGCGTCCTCGTCGACGCTGGTGATCATGTAGGCCGCGAAGTAGATGACCTTCTCGAGGTCCTTCGGGGCGAGGTCGAGGAGGTACCCGAGACGGCTCGGGACGCCCTTGAAGTACCAGATGTGGGTGACGGGGGCGGCGAGCTCGATGTGGCCCATCCGCTCACGGCGCACACCGGCGCGGGTCACCTCGACGCCGCAGCGCTCGCAGATGATGCCCTTGAAGCGGACGCGCTTGTACTTGCCGCAGGAGCACTCCCAGTCCCGGGTGGGTCCGAAGATGCGCTCGCAGAACAGACCCTCCTTCTCGGGCTTGAGGGTGCGGTAGTTGATGGTCTCCGGCTTCTTGACCTCGCCGTGGCTCCAGGTACGGATGTCGTTGGCGCTGGCGAGGCCGATGCGCAGCTCGTCGAAGAAGTTGACGTCGAGCACGTGTGTCCTTCTCTCGTCTCTCTCGATGGTGGTGTCGAGAAGTCGTGTGGGTCGTAGAGGTCTGTGGGGGTGGTGGGGCCGTCCGGCCGGCCGAAGGGGTGAGATCTCACCCCTTCGGCCGATCGGCTCAGACCTCTTCGACCGAGGCGGGCTCGCGGCGGGACAGGTCGATCCCGAGCTCCTCGGCAGCGCGGAAGACGTCGTCCTCGGAGTCGCGCATCTCGATGGTGCCGCCCTCGGAGTTGAGCACCTCGACGTTGAGGCAGAGGGACTGCATCTCCTTGATGAGCACCTTGAAGGACTCGGGGATGCCCGGCTCGGGGATGTTGTCCCCCTTGACGATGGCCTCGTAGACCTTCACGCGGCCGTTGACGTCGTCGGACTTGATGGTGAGCAGCTCCTGCAGCGCGTAGGAGGCGCCGTAGGCCTCGAGGGCCCACACCTCCATCTCGCCGAAGCGCTGGCCACCGAACTGGGCCTTACCACCGAGCGGCTGCTGGGTGATCATCGAGTACGGACCCGTGCTGCGCGCGTGGATCTTGTCGTCCACGAGGTGGTGCAGCTTGAGGATGTACATGTAGCCCACGGACACGGGGTCCGGGTAAGGCTCGCCGGAGCGGCCGTCGAACAGGCTCGCCTTGCCGCTGGAGTCGATGAGGCGCACGCCGTCACGGGTGGGCCGCGTCGAGTCGAGCAGACCGCGGATCTCGTCCTCGCCCGCACCGTCGAAGACAGGGCTGGCGACACGGGTGTTCGGCTCGGCCGCACGCGCGTCCTGCGGGATCATCCGGGCCCAGTCGGGGTTGCCCTCGATCTCCCAGCCGCGGCTGGCCGCCCAGCCGAGGTGCAGCTCGAGGATCTGGCCGATGTTCATACGACCGGGCACGCCGAGCGGGTTGAGCACGACGTCCACGGGGGTGCCGTCCTCGAGGAAGGGCATGTCCTCGACCGGGAGGATCTTGGAGATGACGCCCTTGTTGCCGTGGCGACCGGCGAGCTTGTCGCCGTCGGTGATCTTGCGCTTGTTCGCCACGTAGACCCGCACGAGCTGGTTGACGCCCGGGGGGAGCTCGTCGCCCTCGTCCTTGTCGAAGACCTTGACGCCGATGACCGTGCCGGTCTCGCCGTGGGGGACCTTCATCGAGGTGTCGCGGACCTCGCGCGCCTTCTCGCCGAAGATCGCGCGGAGCAGGCGCTCCTCCGGGGTGAGCTCGGTCTCGCCCTTCGGCGTGACCTTGCCGACGAGCAGGTCGCCGTCGCGGACCTCGGCGCCGATGCGGATGATGCCGCGCTCGTCGAGGTCGGCGAGGACCTCCTCGGAGACGTTCGGGATGTCCCGGGTGATCTCCTCGGGGCCGAGCTTGGTGTCGCGCGCGTCGACCTCGTGCTCCTCGATGTGGATCGAGGACAGGACGTCGTCCTGCACGAGACGCTGGCTGAGGATGATCGCGTCCTCGTAGTTGTAGCCCTCCCAGGGCATGAAGGCCACGAGCAGGTTGCGACCCAGCGCCATCTCGCCGCCGTCGGTCGCAGGACCGTCGGCGATGAGCTGGCCGGCCTCGACGCGGTCGCCCTCGGCGACCATGACGCGCTGGTTGTAGCTGTTGCCCTGGTTGGAGCGGGAGAACTTCATGATCTTGTACGAGCGGCTGCCGCCCTCGTCGTGGGTGACCGTCACGAGGTCGGCGGAGACCTCGGTGACGACACCGGCCTTCTCGGAGCGCACGACGTCACCGGAGTCGAGCGCCGCCCGGTACTCCATGCCGGTGCCGACGAAGGGGGCCTCGGCCCGCACGAGCGGGACGGCCTGACGCTGCATGTTGGCGCCC
This sequence comes from Janibacter sp. Y6, assembly GCF_040900765.1. Lineage (NCBI taxonomy): Bacteria > Bacillati > Actinomycetota > Actinomycetes > Micrococcales > Intrasporangiaceae > Janibacter > Janibacter sp. Y6. The sequence goes on along the minus strand of NZ_JAKLYZ010000004.1, from coordinate 185,612 downwards.
ATGAGCGCGCGGTTCGCGTCGTCGTGCTCGAGGAAGGGGATCATCGCGGTGGCCGCGGAGACCATCTGGCGCGGGGAGACGTCCATGTAGTCGACGTCCTCGGCCGGGATCTGGTCGACCTCGCCGCCCTTGGTGCGGGCGAGGACGCGGTCACCGACGAAGCGGCCCTTGTCGTCGAGCTCGGCGTTGGCCTGGGCGACGACGAACTTGTCCTCCTCGTCCGCGGAGATGTAGACGACGTCGTCGGAGACGACCCCGTCCTCGACCTTGCGGTACGGAGTCTCGATGAAGCCGAAGGAGTTGATCCGCCCGTAGCTGGCGAGCGAGCCGATGAGGCCGATGTTCGGGCCCTCAGGGGTCTCGATCGGGCACATGCGGCCGTAGTGCGACGGGTGGACGTCACGGACCTCCATCTGGGCGCGGTCACGCGAGATGCCGCCGGGGCCCAGCGCCGAGAGGCGACGCTTGTGCGTCAGGCCCGACAGCGGGTTGTTCTGGTCCATGAACTGCGAGAGCTGGCTGGTCCCGAAGAACTCCTTGATCGACGCCACGACGGGGCGGATGTTGATCAGGGTCTGCGGGGTGATCGCCTCGACGTCCTGGGTCGTCATGCGCTCGCGCACGACGCGCTCCATCCGCGACAGGCCGGTACGGACCTGGTTCTGGATGAGCTCGCCGACGCTGCGGACGCGACGGTTGCCGAAGTGGTCGATGTCGTCGGTCTCGACGGGGACCTCGACGGCCTCGCCGTTGCGCGTCCCGGGCAGGGTCGCGGAGCCGGCGTGGAGGGCGACGAGGTACTTGAGCGTCGCGACGATGTCGTCGAGCGTGAGGACCGAGGCGTCCAGACCGACCTCGACACCCAGCTTGCGGTTCATCTTGTAGCGACCGACCTTGGCCAGGTCGTAGCGCTTGCCGTTGAAGTAGAGGTTGTCCAGGAGGTTCTGGGCGGCCTCACGGGTCGGCGGCTCGCCCGGGCGCAGCTTGCGGTAGAGGTCGAGCAGCGCCTGGTCCTGGCTCTCGAGGTGGTCCTTCTCGAGGGTGAGGTTCATCGACTCGTACTGGCCGAACTCCTCGCGGATCTCGGCCTCGCTCATGCCGAGCGCCTTGAGCAGGGTGGTCACCGGCTGCTTGCGCTTGCGGTCGACGCGCACGCCGACCATGTCGCGCTTGTCGATCTCGAACTCGAGCCACGCACCGCGGCTGGGGATGACCTTCGCCGAGTAGATGTCCTTGTCGGAGGTCTTGTCGGCGCTGCGCTCGAAGTACACGCCGGGGCTGCGCACGAGCTGGGAGACGACGACACGCTCGGTGCCGTTGATGATGAAGGTGCCGCGGTCGGTCATGAGCGGGAAGTCGCCCATGAAGACGGTCTGGCTCTTGATCTCGCCGGTCTCGGCGTTCATGAACTCCGCGGTGACGAAGAGCGGCGCCGAGTAGGTCTGGTCGCGCTCCTTGCAGTCGTCCATGGAGTACTTGGGGTCCTCGAAGCGACCCTCCGAGAAGGAGAGGGACATCGAGCCGGAGAAGTCCTCGATCGGGGAGATCTCCTCGAAGATCTCGTCGAGGCCGGACTTGCGTGACAGCTCACCGCGCCCGGACGCCTCAGATGCGGCGACCCGCTCCTGCCAGCGCTGGTTGCCCAGCAGCCAGTCGAAGCTCTCGGTCTGCAGGGCGAGGAGGTCGGGGACCTCCAGGGGCTCGCGAATCTTCGCGAAGGACAGACGGCCAGAAGCCGTCCGAGCGGTGGACATCGGGGAAGCGGTGCGCGAGGCAGCCAAGGATGGGTCCTTCCACGGGCCGTGTTGGTCGGGCGGCGCGGGTCCCCGTCGACCCGTCCTTCGGCTCGTCGTCGTCACCCACAGCGGTGGGAGCGAAGGACGTGCGAGCTGGGGACGGAGGAGAAAGGGCAGCGCAAACGGCTACGGTAGTCGATAAAGGGCATGACTGTCCAGCCCGGTCAAGTGCAGGGACCTGACGGTGGTCTCGCGCTCTCCTGACGTGAGCCAGGCCGTGGCGAAGCGACGCCATGATGGTGCGCCATCGCCCACGGCGACGTCAAGGCAGCAGCCCCGCATGTCCGGGGTTCGGCTCCCCTAGGGTGACGGCCATGTCCCGCTTCTCGCCGCGTCGCACGATCCGCCAGGGTCTGGCCGCGACGCTCGCGGCCCAGGCGACCACCGTCGCGGCCCTGCTCTTCGTCGACTCGCGGCGCAAGCGCGACCGCCCCTCGCGCCGTCTGCCCCGCGTCGAGCCGCACGACGTGCCGGTGCCCGGGGGCGACCTGCGGATCTACACCTCCGGCGAGTCCCTCTTCGACGACATGCTCGCCGACATCGACGCCGCGACGCACCGCGTCTTCTTCGAGTCCTACATCTGGAAGGGCGACGAGATCGGGCACGCCTTCCGCGACGCCCTCGTGCGCGCCCACGAGCGCGGTGTCGAGGTCTTCGTCGCCTTCGACGAGTTCGCCAACCTCGTCGTGCCCCGGTCCTTCTTCGCCGGCCTGCCCGACGGCATCCACGTCAAGCGCCACCCCCTGCTCGGCCGATTCCCCTTCGTCACCCCGCGCCAGAGCGGGCGCAACCACCGCAAGCTCCTCGTCGTCGACTCCCGCGCGGCCTACCTCGGCGGCTACAACGTCGGCAGCCTCTACGCCGACCGCTGGCGGGACACGCACGCGCGGGTGAGCGGCGAGATGGTCGTCGAGCTGGCGAACGCCTTCGTCGACTACTGGAACGTCGCACCAGGGCGCTGCTCGCCGCACCTCGAGCACCCGGACTCGCGCACCTGGTCGAGCACGATGCGCGTGCACCGCAACATCCCGACCGACATGGTCTACCCGATCCGCAACATGTACCTCGAGGCGATCGACCGGGCCGACGAGCGGATCCTGCTCACCGCGGCGTACTTCATCCCCGACGACGTGCTCACCCGCGCCCTCGTCGAGGCCGCGCGCCGCGGGGTCGACGTGCGCATCCTCGTGCCGCACTTCAGCAACCACGTCGTCGCCGACTGGCTGAGCCGGCGCAGCTACACCGAGCTGCTGAGCGGTGGCGTGCGCATCCTGCGCTACGAGAACGCCATGGTCCACGCGAAGACCGCGACGATCGACGGGCGCTGGACGACGCTCGGCACGGCGAACATCGACCGGCTGAGCCTGGCCGGCAACTACGAGATCAACCTCGAGATCCTCGACGCCGACGTCGCCGCGCAGATGGAGGAGGTCTTCGCCGCCGACGCCCTCAACAGCACGGAGATCACGCTCGCGCAGTGGGTCGAGCGCCCCTTCGTCTCCCGCCTCGCCGAGGGCCTCCTCTCCCCCTACCGCCCCCTCCTGTAGCACTGAGGCCGGGCAGCGCCCTCCGAGGCTCCTGCGTCGCACCTCCGGACACGCGAAGGGCGGGCCGCACCGTGAGGTGCGACCCGCCCTTCCGTCGATCAGATGACCCCCGAAGGGGTCGAGATCACTTGAGCTCGACGGTGGCGCCGGCGCCCTCGAGGGCCTCCTTGGCCTTCTCCGCGGCAGCCTTGTCGACCTTCTCGAGGACGGGCTTGGGGGCGCCGTCGACGAGGTCCTTGGCCTCCTTGAGGCCGAGGGAGGTCAGCGCGCGGACCTCCTTGATGACCTGGATCTTCTTGTCACCAGCAGCGGTGAGGACGACGTCGAACTCGTCCTGCTCCTCCGCGGCGGGGGCGTCGCCGCCACCGGCCGGGGCGGCGCCCGCGACGGCCACGGGGGCCGCGGCGGTGACCTCGAAGGTCTCCTCGAACTGCTTCACGAACTCGGAGAGCTCGATGAGGGTCATCTCCTTGAAGGCCTCAAGGAGCTCGTCGGTGCTGAGCTTCGCCATGATGGGCGTCCTTTCTACAGATGTTTCAGCCGTGAGTGGCGTGTGTGTGTCGTCGAGCCGGGCTCTCCCCCGAGGGGGCGGGCCTCAGCTCTCGTCGCCACCCTCGGCGACGGTCTGGGTGTCCTCGGCAGCAGCCTCGGACGGGGCCTCCTCGGCCTCGGCAGCGGGGGCGGCCGTGTCGGCCGGACCCTGCTCCTCGACCTTGGCGCGCAGGGCGTCGACGACGCGAGCCGTCTGTGCCAGCGGCGCGTTGAAGAGGTAGGCGGCCTGGGTCAGCTGGGCCTTCATGGCGCCAGCCAGCTTGGCCAGGAGCACCTCGCGCGACTCGAGCAGCGCGAGCTTGTTGATGTCCTCGGCGCTCAGGGTGTTGCCGTCGAGCACACCACCCTTGATGACGAGGAGCGGGTGGTCCTTGGCGAAGTTGCGCAGAGCCTTCGCGGCCTCGACCGGGTCGCCCTCGACGAAGGCGATGGCGTTCGGCCCGACGAGCTGGCCCTCGAAGGCGGACTCGACGCCCGCCTCCTTCGCGGCGAGCTCGGTCAGCGTGTTCTTCACCACGGAGTAGGTGGCGTTGCCACGGAGGTTGGTGCGCAGCTCGGCGAGCTGGGCCACGGTCAGACCGCGGTACTCCGTGAGAACGGCCGCGCTGGAGCTGCGGAACTTGTCCGTCAGCTCGGCGATGGCGGCAGTCTTCTCAGCGTTCGCCATGCGGGCCTCCTTCTCGTGATTTCTGTGGGGCGATCACCCCCGGCGTCCGGCCCCGGTCACGAGAAGAGCCCCGGCGCAGGGCGCACCGGGGCTCGCACAGCATCGCCCTGAGGCGAGTGGTCGATCGGTTCGTCCTGCGCTGGTCGCCCTGCTCGTGGCAGGACCTTCGGCTGGTCGACCCGGGTGGGTCGACCAGCAAACCGGCGGTCATCGGTCGGGACCAGCCTACGGGCGCTCGCCCGCACGACCAAATCGTCCCGGGAGGACGACGAAGGGGGACCGGGCTGGCCCGGTCCCCCTTCGTGTGCGCCTCAGTCGTGAGAGGCGCGTGAGGTCACTGCGCGGCGACGTCGGCCGAGCTGGCCGGCGCGGACTCCTCGAGGAGGTCCTTCGTGCGCGTGAAGTCGAGCGGGATGCCGGGGCCCATGGTCGTGCTGAGCACGGCCTTGGTGATGTAGCGGCCCTTGCTCGCGGACGGCTTGAGGCGGGTGATCTCCTCGAGCGCGGCGGCGTAGTTCTCGACGAGGTTCTTCTCGTCGAAGGAGACCTTGCCGATGATGAAGTGGAGGTTCGCGTGCTTGTCGTTGCGGAACTCGATCTTGCCGCCCTTGATGTCCGTGACGGCCTTGGCCGTGTCCATCGTGACGGTGCCGGTCTTCGGGTTCGGCATGAGGCCGCGGGGGCCGAGCACCTTGCCGAGACGACCGACCTTGCCCATGAGGTCCGGGGTGGCGACGACGGCGTCGAAGTCCATCCAGCCGCCCTGGATCTTCTCGATCATGTCGTCGGAGCCGACGTGGTCGGCGCCGGCCTCGCGGGCGGCCTCGGCCTTGTCGCCGTTGGCGATGACGAGGACACGGGCGGTCTTGCCGGTGCCGTGGGGCAGGTTGACCGTGCCGCGGACCATCTGATCGGCCTTGCGGGGGTCGATGCCCAGACGGAAGGCGACCTCGACGGTCTCGTCGTAGGTGCCCTTCGCGCCCTGCTTGGCCAGGCGGATGGCCTCGAGCGGGGCGTACATGGCGTCGCGGTCGACGGCCTCGGCCGCTGCGCGGTAGCTCTTGCTGCGCTTCATGGATCTCTCCTTGGTGGTGATGGTGGAGGTGTGGTGCGGGCCAGCGCCGGCCCTCCCACGAGGGGGTGCGGCACCCGGGCCGTCAGGCCCGGGTCCCGCGGGAGCATCAGACCTGCTCGGTCTCAGACCTGCTCGGTCTCGATGCCCATCTGACGCGCGGTACCGGCGATGATCTTCATCGCGGCCTCGACGTCGTTGGCGTTGAGGTCGGGCATCTTCGTCTCGGCGATCTCGCGCAGCTGGTCGACGCTGAGCGTGGCGACCTTCGTCTTGTGCGGCTCGCCCGAGCCCTTCTGGACGCCGGCGGCCTTCTTGATGAGCTCGGAGGCCGGCGGGGTCTTGGTGATGAAGGTGAACGAGCGGTCCTCGTAGACCGTGATCTCGACGGGGATGACGTTGCCGCGCTTGTCCGCCGTGGCGTCGTTGTACGCCTTGACGAACTCCATGATGTTGACGCCGTGCTGACCCAGCGCGGGGCCGACGGGGGGCGCGGGGGTGGCCTGACCGGCCTGGATCTGCAGCTTGATGAGGCCGGAGACCTTCTTGCTCTTGGGAGGCATCCCAAGCTCCTCACATGATCGTGGGCCGACGCCATGGGCGATGACCCGGTTGCATGCCGGTCCGAGGTGTCAGACCGGCCGCCGTCCTGCGCTCAGATCTTGGCGACCTGGCTGTAGGACAGCTCGACCGGGGTCTCCCGGCCGAAGATGGAGACGAACACCTTGAGCTTCTGGGTGTCCGGGTGGACCTCGGCGATGCTCGCCGGCATGGTCTCGAAGGGGCCGTCGGTGACGGTGACCGACTCGCCGACCTCGAAGTCGAGGGTCGTGCCCTGGCCGGAGCCGTCGGCGCCCTTGCTCGCTCCCCCGCCGGAGGTCGCGCCGGCGGCGGACTTCTCCAGGTCGGCGGGCTTGAGCATCGTGTAGACCTCGTCGAGGCTCAGCGGGACCGGGTCGTGGGCGTTGCCGACGAAGCCGGTGACGCCCGGGGTGTGCCGCACGGCGCCCCACGACTCGTCGGTGAGGTCCATGCGCACGAGGACGTAGCCGGGCATGCGCGGCTGCTTGCGCGTCTTCTTCTGGCCAGACTTGATCTCGGTGACCTCGTCGATCGTGACGGCCACCTCGAAGATGCAGTCCTCCATGTTGAGGTTCGCGACGCGCGTCTCGAGGTTGTGCTTGACGCGGTTCTCGTAGCCCGCGTAGCTGTGGATGACGTACCAGTCGCCGAACTTGCTCGCGAGGTCGTCCTTGAAGGCCTGGACCGGGTCGGCCTGGTCCTCGGGGAGCAGGTCGCCGTCCTCGTCCGTCGTGGGGGCGCTCTCGTCGCTCACCTCGACGTCGACGTCCTCGGTGGCGTCGTCCTCGCTCGCGCCGTCCTCGTCGGAGGAGGCGTCGAGGGCGAGGTCGGCGTCGGCGTCGAGCGCGCGCTCGGCCTCGACCTCGTCGGCGCTGGGCAGGTCGGGCGTGGCGAGGCCGCTGGCGGCGGCCTCGGCCTGGGCAGGCGTCAGCTCGTCGTCGGAGCCGGCGAAGGGGCTGGTCGGCTGGTCGGACATGGCCTGGTGCTACCTCACGTGTTGTGGACGGGCGGCGCGGGGCGCCGCAGGACGTACGGGTCGTGCGGGGGCGGGGTCAGCCGCCGAAGACCCACATCACGAGCCTGGTGAAGCCGAAGTCGACCAGCGACACGAAGAGCATCATCACCGTGACGAAGACGATGACGACGAGCGTGTAGTTGACCAGCTCCGAGCGCGTCGGGCGGACGACCTTGCGGAGCTCGTCGAGCACCTGGGTGATGAAGAGCCCGATCGACCCGAAGAACCGGGACACCGGGTTGCCGCCCTTGGGCTCCTGACGTCGAGCCTTCGACGGCTGCGCACCGAGCTCGGTCACGTCGTCACTTCTCTCGTCGTCGGGGACACCATGCTGCGCGGTGGGTACCGCGTAACGCAGGGCAGGAGGGACTCGAACCCCCAACCGCCGGTTTTGGAGACCGGTGCTCTACCAATTGAGCCACTGCCCTACGGGCCCCGGGCTGGGTCCGGGTCCCGCGGTCGACCCCCTTCGTCAGGCCTGCCCGGGGGCATGGCGGAGACTCTGGTCGAGGTCAACCAAGGGACCACCATACGTGAGCCGGTGGCCCGGGCGCGAACCGGCGCCGAGCCGCCCGGCCCGCAGCGGGCGGGGCGCCCCCGCCCGCGCCGACCACGGCGGTGCCAGACTGGCGCTCGTGACCGCCCAGCGCAGCCCTCGGCCCCTGTCCGACCTCGCCCCCGACGAGCTCGACGATCTCCTGGCGAGCACGCGGGAGGACTACGAGGCGCTGCGCACGAAGGGCCTGGCCCTCGACGTCACCCGCGGCAAGCCGAGCGCTGCCCAGCTCGACCTCTCCGACGCCCTGCTCCGCCTGCCGTCGACGACGACCGACCGCTCCGGCACGGACGTGCGCAACTACGGCGGCCTGGCCGGTCTCGTCGAGATCCGCGAGATCTTCGCCGACCTGCTCGGCGTCGACGTCCCCCAGCTCGTCGCCGGGGGCAGCTCGTCGCTCACCCTCATGCGCGAGTGCCTCGTCGACCTCCTGCTCTTCGGCGGCGTGGACTCCCCTCGGCCGTGGAAGGACGAGGAGTCCGTCACCTTCGTGTGCCCCGTGCCGGGCTACGACCGCCACTTCGCCCTCCTCGAGGAGCTCGGCATCTCGATGGTCACGGTGCCGATGCGTGAGGACGGGCCCGACGCGGCCGCGGTCGCCGCGCTCGTCGCCGACGACCCGGTCGTCAAGGGCATGTGGCTCGTGCCCACCTACGCCAACCCGACCGGGGCGGTCTGCAGCCAGGAGGTGGCCGCCGAGCTCGCCGCGATGCCGACGGCCGCGCCGGACTTCAAGATCTTCTGGGACAACGCCTACGCCGTGCACCACCTCGGGCCGGACGAGGCCAAGAGCGCCGACGTCCTCGGCCTCGCGGCGGCCTCGGGCCACCCCCACCGGCCGATCATGTTCGCGTCGACGAGCAAGATCACCTACGCCGGGGCCGGCGTCGCCTTCATGGCGAGCTCGACCGAGCAGGTGGCGTGGTACCTCGAGCACCTCGGCAAGGGCTCGATCGGCCCGGACAAGGTCAACCACCTGCGCCACGCCGAGCTCTTCGGCGACGCCGAGGGCGTGCGGGCGCACATGCGCGAGCACGCCGCGATCATCGCGCCGAAGTTCGCCGAGGTCGACCGGGTCCTCGGCGAGCGCCTCGGGGGGCTCGGGATCGCCCGGTGGAACTCCCCCACCGGCGGCTACTTCGTCAGCCTCGACGTCGTGCCGGGCACCGCGAGCCGGGTCGTAGAGCTGGCGAAGGGGGTCGGCGTCGCCCTCACCCCGGCCGGGGCGTCCTTCCCCTACGGCCGGGACCCGCAGGACGAGAACATCCGCCTCGCCCCGACGATGCCGCCCCTGGACGAGGTGCGCGAGGCGATGGAGGTCGTCGCGACGTGCGTCCTGCTCGCCGCCGTCGAGCACGCGACCGGCGCGGGTCGCGACCGGCCCGACGGTCTCGCCGGCCAGGGCGACCAGGGGTAGGGGCGGTGCCCCGGCGCGATCTCGCCGTCCTGCCCAAAGCGCACCTCCACCTGCACTTCACCGGCTCGATGCGGGTCGAGACCGTGCGCGAGATGGCCGCCGAGCACCGGCTGCGACTGCCGAGCGCGCTCGACCCGGGCTCCTACCCGCCCGAGCTCTCGGCCGCCGACGAGCGCGGGTGGTTCCGCTTCCAGCGGCTCTACGACGCGGCGCGGCACTGCGTGCGCGGCGAGGCCGAGATGCGGCGGATCGTGCGCGAGGCCGCGGCCGACGACGGCGCGGAGGGCTCGCGCTGGCTCGAGCTGCAGGTCGACCCGACGTCCTACGCCCCCTTCGTCGGCGGGATCACCCCGGCCATCGAGATCGTCCTCGACGAGGCCCGGGCGGTCTCGCGCGACGCGCGGCGCACAGGCTCGGCGCAGGTCGCGATCGTCGTCGCGGCGAGCCGGGTGCGCCACCCGCTCGAGGCCCGCACGCTAGCCCGCCTGGCCTCCCACCACGCCGGCGACGGACCCGGCGAGGTCGTCGGCTTCGGGCTGTCCAACGACGAGCGGCGCGGTGACACCGCCGACTTCGCCCCCGCCTTCCGCATCGCCGAGCGGGCCGGTCTGCTCCTCGCGCCCCACGCCGGTGAGCTGCTCGGGCCGACCGCCGTCGAGACGACCGTCGAGGCCATCGGGCCGCAGCGCCTCGGCCACGGCGTGCGCTCCGTCGAGGACCCCCGCGTCCTCGACCTCGTCGTCGAGCGCGGCATCGGCCTCGAGGTCTGCCCGGGGAGCAACGTCTCGCTGGGGGTCTACCCCGAGGCGGGGGCGGTCCCCCTTCGCCGGCTCGTCGACGCTGGCGCCCAGGTAGCCCTCGGCGCCGACGACCCCCTCCTCTTCGGCTCCCGGCTCGTCGACCAGTACGAGACCGCCCGCGACCTCGGGCTCGACGACGCCGCCCTGGCCGACCTCGCCCGCGCCTCCTTCGCCATGAGCCGCGCGCCGCAGGAGGTGCGCCGCCAGGCCGAGGCCGACGTCGACGCGTGGCTCGCCCAGGACCCCGGCGACGGGTCGGGATCGTGACCTGGCAGAACTGGGCGGGCACGGAGCGGGCCGACCCGGCACGGGTCGTCTCGCCGTCGTCGACCCAGGAGGTCTGCGACGCCGTCCGTGCGGCCGTGCGCGACGGGCTCGGGGTCAAGGCGGTCGGTGCCGGTCACTCCTTCTCCGGCGCGGCCGTCGCCCCGGGCGTGCAGCTGCTGCCCGACCGGCTGGACGCGGTGCACGAGGTCGACCGCGCCTCGGGCCTGGTGCGTGTCGGGGCGGGGATGCCGTTGTACCGGCTCACCCCCCTGCTCGCCGAGCACGGGCTGGCCCTGGAGATCCTCGGTGACATCGACCGGCAGACCGTCGGCGGTGCGGTGAGCACGGGCACCCACGGCAGCGGCGAGAGGTTCGGGAGCATCTCGACGCAGGTGCGCGCGCTCGAGCTCGTCCTCGGCGACGGGAGCGTCGTCACCTGCTCGCCGACGCAGAGCCCCGAGCTCTTCGCGGCGGCCCGGGTCGGCATCGGCGCCCTCGGCGTCATGACGAGCGTGACGCTCCAGTGCGTGCCGCTCTACGCGCTGCACGCCGTCGACGCGAAGATGCCGATGGAGCAGCTGCTCGAGGAGATCGACGAGCTCGCCGCGACGAACGACCACTTCGAGCTCTTCTGGTTCCCGCACACCTCGACCGCGCTCACCCGGCGCTTCGAGCGGCTGCCCGAGGACGCGCCGCTGCGGCCGATGAGCACCCTCGCCCGGCTGCTCGACGACGAGATCGCGACGAACGTCGGGCTCGAGGCGCTGCTGCGGGTCGGCACCCGGGTGCCACGCCTCGTGCCGGGCATCACCTCGCTCGTCACCCGGGCGATCTCGGCCCGCGACTTCACCGACCTCGCGCCGCGGGTCTTCGCGTCCCGGCGGGACGTGCGCTTCCGCGAGGGCGAGTACTTCGTGCCCCGCGATGCCCTCGTGCCGGCCCTGCGCGAGCTGTGGCGGTGGGTCGAGGAGCACGACGAGCCGGTGTCCTTCCCCTTCGAGATCCGCTTCGTGCGCAGCGACGACATCTGGCTCTCGCCGGCGTACGAGCGCGAGAGCGCGGTCGTCGCCTTCCACCAATACCACCGCATGCCGCACGAGCGGTGGTTCTCGGTGTGCGAGGACGTGCTCGGCGCGGCCGGCGGGCGGCCGCACTGGGGCAAGATGCACCGGCTCGACGCGAGCGCCCTGCGCCCGCTCTACCCCCGCTTCGACGACGTCCTCGCGGTGCGCGACGAGGTCGACCCCGGACGGGTCTTCGCCAACCCCTACCTCGAGCGGGTGCTCGGACCATGAGCGGGGACCCCCGCGCCCGCCCCGTCGACCACGACGCTCTCGCCCGTGCCACCGCGCACCTCGAGCCCCCCTTCGCCGTCGTCGACCTCGCCGCGCTGCGCGCGAACACCGCCGACCTCGTCCGGCGGGCCGGCGGCACCCCGATCCGGGTCGCGAGCAAGTCGGTGCGGTGCCGCGAGATCGTCCGGCGCACCCTGGCGACCCCCGGGTACGCCGGGGTCCTCGCCTACACCCTGCCCGAGGCGCTGTGGCTCGCCGAGGAGGTCGAGGACGTCGTCGTCGGGTACCCCAGCGTCAACCGCGCGGCGCTCGCCCGGCTCGGGGCCGACGAGCGCCTGGCCGCCCGGGTGACCCTCATGGTCGACAGCCGGGAGCACCTCGACCTCACCGCCGCCCACGTCGGGGCCGACGGCCCACCGGTGCGGGTGTGCGTCGAGCTCGACGCGTCGCTGCGGCTGGCCGGCGGCCGGGTGCACCTCGGGGCGCGCCGCTCGCCCGCGCACACCCCGCAGGAGGTCGCCGCCCTGGCCCGGGCGGTCCACGACCACCCACGGCTCCACCTCGTCGGGCTCATGGCCTACGAGGGTCAGGTCGCCGGTGTCGGCGACGACCAGCCCGGGCTGCGTCGTCTCGCCGTCCGCGCGGTGCAGCGACGCTCGGTGGCCGAGCTCGCGCAGCGTCGGGCCGAGGCCGTCGCCGCGGTGCGCGAGGTGGCGCCGCTCGACTTCGTCAACGGCGGCGGCACCGGCAGCCTCGAGACGACCTCCGCCGAGGCCGCCGTCACCGAGGTCGCGGCGGGGTCCGGGCTGCTCGGCCCGCACCTCTTCGACCACTACACCCGATTCCGGCCCCGCCCGGCCGCCCACTTCGTCCTGCCCGTCGTGCGGCGCCCCTCCCCCCGGCACGCGACGGTGCTCGGCGGCGGCTGGGTCGCCTCGGGCGCGGCCGGGCGCGACCGCCTCCCGCTCCCGGTGCACCCGCCCGGCCTGCGTCTGCTCGGGGCCGAGGGAGCGGGCGAGGTGCAGACGCCGCTCACCGGTCCTCGCGTCGACGACCTGCGCATCGGCGACCGCGTGTGGTTCCGCCACACGAAGGCCGGCGAGCTGAGCGAGCACGTCGACGTCCTGCACCTCGTCGAGGGCGACGAGGTCGTGCAGAGCGTGCCGACCTACCGCGGGGAGGGCCGGGCCTTCTTGTGACGCGGTCCGTCACGAAGGCGTGACCCGCAGGGGTCTGGCGCGGGCGAGCCCCGCCTGCCAGGATCGCCGGAGCCCGCCGCGCACCCTGTCGGCGGGGCAGCCCGAAGGAGAAACTCCCCCATGGCTTCAACGAGGAAGCGCACCACCCCCTGGATCGTGGCGACCGCCGCGATCGGTCTCACCCTCGTCGGCTCGCAGTCCGCGGCCGGCTCGAGCAGCGCGGCCGAGCCGCCGTCGACCCCGGTCCCCGTGAGCACGCCGGACGGTCAGCTCGCGAGCTACGTCGTCAACGCCAAGATCGTCAACCCCGGCCAGGTCCGCAAGGTCGAGAAGGCCGTGGAGGCCGCCGGCGGCGTCGTCGTGCAGTCCTGGCCCCAGATCGGCGTCGTCGTCGCCCACTCGAAGAACGGCGACTTCCGCACCGAGGTCGTCACCAAGGCCAAGGGCGCCGTCGCGTCGGCCGGCCCGACCCGCACCGCCACCGTCCTCGAGGGCACCCCCGAGGGCGTCCAGGCCCCCTGGGGCCCGGGCAAGGGCCAGATCAAGGCGATCCCCCGCGCCGAGGACCCCGTCGAGGGCCCGACCACCCCGGCGACCGGAGTCCCGGAGCAGTACGAGTCGCTCCAGTGGGACATGAAGAACATCGGCGTCCCCGAGGCCCACAAGACGACGACCGGCTCCTCGAAGGTCACCGTCGGCGTCCTCGACAGCGGCATCGACCCCGACCACCCGGACCTCGCCAGCCAGATCGACGTCGCGCAGTCCGTCAACTGCACGGCCGGCGGTCGTCCCGACACCTCGGCCACCGGCTGGGCCCCGACGACGAGCGACCACGGCACCCACGTGGCCGGCACCATCGGTGCCGCCCGCAACGGCGTCGGCATCGTCGGCGTCGCCCCGGGCGTGAAGATGGCCTCCGTCAAGGTCGTCAGCGACGAGGGGTACATCTACCCCGAGTACGCGATCTGCGGCTTCATGTGGGCCGGCGAGAAGGGCATGGAGGTCACGAACAACAGCTACTACGTCGACCCCTTCGAGTTCTGGTGCGGTGACCAGCCCGAGCAGGCCCCGGCCCTCGAGGCCGTGCGCCGCGCGGTGAAGTGGTCGCAGGACGAGGGCACCGTGCACGTCGCCGCGGCGGGCAACAGCTCCTACGACCTGTCGAACAAGACGACGAACGCCTCGAGCCCGAACGACGGCACGGCGGTCAACCGCACGATCAACTCCTCGTGCAAGGACATCCCGACCGAGCTCGACGACGTGCTCACCGTCTCCTCGATCGACCAGGCCGGCAAGCTGTCGTCGTTCAGCAACCGTGGCCTCGGCTCGATCGACGTCGCGGCGCCGGGCAGCCGGATCCTGTCGACGATCGTGTCGAACAACGGCTGGGGCTACAAGAGCGGCACCTCGATGGCGTCCCCGCACGTCGCCGGTGTCGTGGCCCTCATGCGCTCCGCTCACCCCGAGCTGAGCGCCTCGCAGGTCGTCGAGCGCATCCGCGCCCAGGCGACCGACACCCCGTGCTCGACGACCGCGGCCGGTGCGCCGTGCGTCGGTGACGCCTCGGAGAACAGCTACTACGGGCAGGGTGTGGTCGACGCGGCCGCGGCCGTGCGCTGACCCACCGCAGCAGCGGCGGCAGGGCCCGGCACCCGAAGGGGTGCCGGGCCCTGCTGCCTGCGGGGGGAGCGGCTAGAGCGCGTGCCCGACGAAGACCGGCTCGTTGACGAGGGTCACGCCGAAGGCCTCGCGGACGCCGTCGCGCACCTCGCGGGCCAGCGCGGCGACGTCCGCCGCGCTCGCGGACCCGCGGTTGGTCACCGCGAGCGTGTGCTTCGTCGACAGCGCGGCCGGGCCCGGCATGCCGTAGCCCTTGCCGAAGCCGGCCCGCTCGATGAGCCACGCAGCGCTCGTCTTCGCCTGGCCGCCGGGGGCGTCGAAGCGGGGCGGCGGCGGTGCGTCGGGCCCGAGCCGCTCCGCGGCCCGGGCGACGAGGACGTCGTGGTCGGCGGCGGGCAGGACGGGGTTGGTGAAGAAGGACCCGCAGCTCCACGTGTCGTGGTCGGCCTCGTCGAGCACCATGCCGCGACGGCGGCGCTGGGCGAGGACGGCCTCGCGGGCGTCGGCGAGCGGGACCCGCTCCCCCAGCTCGACGCCGAGCTGCTGGGCGAGGTCCGCGTAGGCGACCGGTGCGGAGAGGTCGGCGAGGGCGAGCTGGAAGCTCACGTCGAGGACGACGAAGCGGTCGGTGCCCTTGAAGACCGAGTGCCGGTAGGTGAAGCGGCAGTCGGCCGCCGCCATCGTGCGCACCTGACCGGTCGTGCGGTCGAGCACCCGGACCCGGGCGATGGTCTGGGCGACCTCCTGGCCGTAGGCGCCGACGTTCTGCACCGGCGTCGCACCGGTGAGCCCGGGGATCCCGCTGAGCGCCTCGATGCCCGACCAGCCGGAGGCGACCGCGTGGGCGACGAGGTCGTCCCACGGCTCGCCGGCGGCGACGGTGACGAAGGCCCCCGAGCACAGGTCCTGGGACTCGACGGTGATGCCGCGGCTGGCCATGCGCAGGACGACGCCGTCGAAGCCCTCGTCGGCGACGACGAGGTTGGAGCCCCCGGAGACGACGAGCAGCTCACGCCCGGCGGCGTCGACCTCGCGCACGACGGCCACGGCCTCGTCCGCCGACTCGACGGTGACGAGGGTGGCGGCGGGGCCGCCGACCCGCATCGTCGTCAGCGGGGCGATCGGGGCGTCGTGGTCGGTGCGCATCAGTCGAGCTGGACGGTGACACGGCAGCGGCCGAGCACCTTCTCGCCGGCGCACGTCGCGGTGACGTCGACGACGGCCCGGCGGGTCTGCTCGTCCAGGCTCGTGACCTTCGCGCTCACCTCGACGTCGGCGCCCTCCTCGTAGGGGACGACGACCGGACGGGTGAAGCGGGTGCCGTAGTCGACGACCCGGCCGGGGTCGCCGACCCACGAGGTGACGACCTCGACGGCCGCGCCCATGGTCCACATGCCGTGGGCGATGACGTCGGGCAGGCCGACGGAGCGCGCGAAGCGCTCGTCCCAGTGGATGACGTTGCGGTCGCCGGAGGCACCGGCGTAGCCGACGAGGGTGGCCCGGTCGACGTGGAGGGTCAGACCCGGCAGCTCCTCGCCGACGCTCACCTGGTCGTGGGTGCGCACGCTCATGCCGACTCCTCCCCGCGGATGACGATCGTGGACAGCGACGTCGCGACCGGCTGGTCCTCGGGGTCCAGCAGGTCGCTGCGCATGACGACCATCGTGTGGCCGCCGGCGGCGCGCACGGAGTCGATCGTCAGCACCCCGCGCAGCTCGTCGCCGGCGACGATCGGGCGGTGGTGGACGAAGCGCTGCTCGCCGTGGACGACGCGGGAGTAGTCGACCCCCGCCTCGGGGTCGGTGACGAACTGGCGGTCGGTGCGCTGACCGGCGATGACCGCGAAGGTCGGCGGCGCGACGAGGTCGCGGTAGCCGGCCGCCCGGGCGGCCTCGAGGTCGCGGTGCAGGGGCGAGCTCGCGCCGACGGCGTCGGCGAAGTCGCGGATCGCCTCGCGGCCGACCTGGTAGGGCTCGGTCGGGGGGTACGTGCGCCCGACGAAGGACTCGTTGACAGCCATGGGCCTCACCCTAGTGCCGCGCCGGGACAGCGCGACGCCGCCCCAGGCCGGTGGCCGGGGCGGCGTCGAGGTGCGCGGTGCGGGACGCTCAGCGGGTCTCGCGGTGCAGCGTGTGGCGCCCGTCGCGACGGCAGTACTTCGACAGCTCCATGCGGTCGGGGTTGTTGCGACGGTTCTTCTTGGTGATGTAGTTGCGCTCCTTGCACTCCGTGCACGCCAGCGTGATCTTGGGACGGACGTCGGCGCTCTTGCTAGCCACGGGACAACCTGCTCTCGGAACGGGGGTGGAGACGATCTGGTCGGGCACACGCGCCCTGGGCGGCGGCCATCGACATACCAGGATAGGGCACGCACCGAGGACGGCGAAATCCGCGCTGCGGATGCCACCGGCACCGGTGCTCGTAGCGGGAGCGGGACTCGATCCCGCGACCTCACGATTATGAGTCGTGCGCTCTAACCAGCTGAGCTACCCCGCCGTGCGGTGCGGCACCGACCGGACGAGCCGGTGATGCCATACCGAGCCCCCTGTCGGAATCGAACCGACGACCTTTTCCTTACCATGGAAACGCTCTGCCGACTGAGCTAAGGGGGCGTGCCGCACACGTGTGCGCGGCGCCTCGCAGAGATTACACGGCGAGGCGGTCGGGGCGGAAATCGGGGCCCGCGGGTTCCCCCATCGCCCCCCTCCTAGGCCTGCTCGGACCGCGCGATCGAGGTCATCGCGGCGCGCAGGGAGCCCTCGATCGGCACGGGGGTGCGGGTCGCCCGGTCGACGAAGACGTGGACGACGTGGCCGGTCGCGACGGCGACGCCGTCACTAGCCCGGGAGAGCTCGAGCGACCACGTCACCGAGGTGCGCCCGAGACGGGCGACGGACAGCGCGACCACGAAGCGGTCGGGGTAGGAGATCTCCGCGTGGTAGCGGCAGCCGCTCTCGGGCACGAGGTCGACGACGTCGCCGGCGGGGTCGAAGCCCTGGGCCTGGAGCCAGTCGTTGATGACCGTGTCCATCACCTGGTAGTGCACGGCGTTGTTGACGTGGCCGAACTGGTCGTTGTCGAGCCAGCGGGTCGGGACCTCGGTGACGAAGGGGTGGTCAGGCACGGGTGCCATCCTCTCGCCACAGCCCGGACGTCCCGCGCCGGTGGCTGCCGACGAGGTGGGTGTCGACGACGCCGACCGCCTCCATGAGCGCGTGCATCGTCGTCGGGCCGACGAAGGCGAAGCCGCGTGCCTTGAGCTCTCGGGCGAGGGCGACCGACTGCGGCGAGGTCGTCGGCACCTCGGCCTGGGTCGTCGGCACGGGGGTGGTCTGCGGCTGGTGCGACCACACGAGCCCGGGGAGCCCGCCGTCGGCGCGCAGCTCGAGGGTCGCGCGGGCGTTGGTGATCGTCGCGGCGACCTTGCGCGCGTTGCGCACGATGCCGGCGTCGGCCATGAGGCGGGCGACGTCGGCGTCGCCGTAGCGGGCGACGCGCTCGGGGTCGAAGTCGTCGAAGGCCGCCCGGAAGGCGGGCCGCTTGCGCAGGATCGTCGCCCACGACAGCCCGGACTGGAAGGCCTCGAGGCTCAGCCGCTCGAAGAGGCCGCGCTCGTCGCGCACCGGCATGCCCCACTCGGTGTCGTAGTAGGCACGCAGCAGCGGGTCGGTGCTCGCCCAGGGCGGGCGGGCCAGCCCGTCCTCGCCGACGACGAGGTCGCTCACCGGGGGTCCTCGCCCGCGTCCTGCGGGGTGGGGTCGAGCGCCGTGGCGAGCAGCGAGATCGCGGCGCCGCCGAGGCCGAGGACGAGCCGGGGGTGCCGGGTCGTGCGCTGCGCCCAGCGCTCGACGGCAGCCTGACCGCGCAGCCCGAGCTCGCCGCCGGCGGCGAAGGTCACCGCGGCGAGGGTCCCGAGGCCGAGCGAGACGGGGAGGGGCACGCGCTGCCGGGGCCCGTCGGCGGGCTCGGGGCTGCCCTCGCGCCACCCGGCCGCCGCACCGGTCGCGACGGCGACCCCGGCGCCGGCCGCGACGACGAGGGTGACCCCGCGCAGCAGACGGGGGTGCTCCTGCGCGCTCAGGGCGGCGGTGACCAGGCCGGACGCGGCCGCGAGCGCGACCCCGCCCCGGGTGATCATCGGTCGGTCGGTCATCAGCGGTCCCTCCAGGAGGCGGTCACGGCCGGACGACGAAGGCCTCGGACCGGTGTCGGTCCGAGGCCTTCGCTGCACGGGTGGCGGGTGAAGGATTCGAACCTTCGAAGCTTTCGCGACGGATTTACAGTCCGCTCCCATTGGCCGCTCGGGCAACCCGCCGTGCGCGTGGAAGGATAGCAAGCCGCGGCACGCAGGCTAAATCGTGCGCGTGCACCCCGTCCCCGACCCGCACCCCAGGAGCACCCAGCATGGCCGACAGCAGCTTCGACATCGTCAGCAAGGTCGACAAGCAGGAGGTCGACAACGCCCTCAACCAGGCCGCCAAGGAGGTCGCCCAGCGCTACGACTTCAAGGGCGTCGGCGCCTCCATCGAGTGGAGCGGCGAGTCGGTGACGATCAAGGCGAACACCGCCGAGCGCGTCCTCGCGGTGCTCGACGTCTTCGAGACCAAGCTCGTGCGGCGCGGCGTCTCGCTGAAGAACATCGACTTCGGCGACAAGGAGCCCAAGCCCTCGGGCAAGGAGCACGTCCTCGCCGGCCCGCTCAAGGAGGGCATCGACCAGGAGAACGCGAAGAAGATCTCCAAGATCATCCGCGACGAGGGCCCGAAGGGGATCAAGGCCCAGATCCAGGGCGACGAGCTGCGCGTCTCGGGCAAGTCGCGCGACGACCTCCAGGCGGTGCAGCAGCTGCTCAAGGGCAAGGACCTCGAGGTCGCCCTGCAGTACACGAACTACCGCTGACCGACCCCGACCGGGCTCGCCGCCGCGCGGGCCCGGTCTGCGGTGGTCCGCACCGCGCGGGCCCAGGTGGGTGAGAAGACCTCGGGGTCGGCCAGCCACTGGAGGAGCGAGGACTCCACCCCTTCGAGCCCGCGCAGCTCGTCCGCGACGGCGGACACGACGAGCAGACCGGCCCGGGGCAGCTGGGTGCTCTCCCCCGCCGTCCGCATCTCGAGGTCGCGCTCGAGCTCGACGAAGGTGTCGTGGTCGAGCGCACCGAGCCGCGCCCGGCGCAGCCGCCGCGAGAGGCCGGCGAGCCCGTCCGCGCGGACCTGCTCTCCCTCGACCGTCCGGATCTGGTCCGCGAGCAGCGCGAGGTGCTCCTCGAGCAGGACCGTGGGCATCCCCCGCGCCGCGAGGACCTGCGCCAGCCACGACACCTGGCCCCACGCGTGGTCGGGGTCCGCCGTGCCGAGCCGGGCGAGCCAGCCCGAGTCGCTGGAGGAGAAGCGTCGGCCCCGCTCGGAGTACCGCGCCGCGTAGTACGGGTGGCGCTCGTAGGTCACCTCGATGGCGCGCTCGCACGCGGCGAGCAGCTCGGGGTCGGCGACGACGCGGTGCTCCCCGGCCTCGGGGTTGACCGTGACGGCGGGCTGCGTCTGGGATCGATCGCTCACGGCGGGCGATCCTAGGGCCTGCCGGGGCTCGTGGGGCAGATGGGGCTCACACCCGCAAGGAGGCATCGTCGGCCTCCCCGCCGACCTAGCGTCGAGGCCATGACTGTGCCCGAGACCGCTGCCCGCTCTCTCGAGCACCACCTCCAGGAGCAGGCCGACGCCGGTCTGGCCGAGGCGGGCAGGGACGACGTCGTCGCCGCGGTCGGCGCGATGATCGCCCACCCGGAGTACCCGTGCCTCGGCGCGCGCTCGGTCTTCCGCCGCGACGACGCGACCGTCGTCGTCCTCGACGACATGTCCTCGCCGCACGACGTCCACGAGCTCGCCCGGGCGCTGGCGGAGTACGGCCGCAGCGCCGACCCCGCGGGGCCCTTCGTCTCCTTCGTCGCCGTCTTCCGCGGCCCGGCCGTCGAGGACGAGCGCCACTTCGAGCAGATGCTGTGGCAGGTGCTGCAGACGCTGCACGACGAGGACGAGGTGCCGTGGGCGTCGGGCGTGGACCAGGAGCCCGACCAGGCGCACTTCGCCTTCAGCCAGGCGGGGGTCGCGTACTTCATCGTCGGGCTGCACCCGCAGGCCTCGCGCGTCGCCCGCCGTGCGCCGCTGCCGATGCTCGTCTTCAACCTCCACGAGCAGTTCGAGACCCTGCGCAGCCAGGGCTCCTACGAGCGCATGCGCGACACGATCCGACGCCGGGACATCGCCGTGCAGGGCACGACCAACCCGATGGTCGCCGACCACGGGTCGTCCTCGGAGGCACGCCAGTACTCCGGTCGTAGGGTCGACGAGGACTGGCACGCCCCCTTCACCCCGAGAGAGCCGTGATGACTCCCCCTTCGCAGCACCCCCGCACGCCCGCGCCCGACGCCCGCCGCGCCTACGCCGGCGGCGAGGACGCACCGGCCGAGGGCTTCACCCGTCTCGCGCCGCAGACGGGCACCGCCGTGCGGCTGCCGAAGGGGGCGACCCTCACCGTCGTCGACCCGTGCGGGGAGCAGGTGAGCGACCTCTTCCTCTTCGCCGCCGACGACCACGACGAGTGGTTCTCCAGCGGGCGCACGACCGACTACGCGAACACGATCTACGTCGGGCCGGGCAGCAGCCTCTACAGCAACCGCTCGCGCGTCATGGCGACCGTCGTCGAGGACAGCGTCGGGGTGCACGACCTCACGCTCACGCCGTGCAGCCAGGACACCTTCGACATCCTCTACCCCGACCTCGGCGGGGCCGAGCACCCGAGCTGCTTCGCCAACCTCGCCGGGGCCTTCGCGCCGCACGGCATCTCGCCGGACCGGATCTCGACGACGCTCAACGTCTTCATGGACGTGTGGACCGATCTCGACGGCGAGCTGCACATCGACCCGCCGCCGACGGTGCCCGGCGACCGCTTCGTCGTGCGCGCCGAGATGGACCTGCTCGTCGGCGTCACCGCCTGCTCCGCGGAGAAGTCGAACAACGGGCGGTGCACCCCGATCGACCTGCGCGTCGACGCCTAGCGCGGGATGACGGTCATGCCGGTCGCGTTGCCCACGAGGAGGGCGACGAGGCCGAGCAGGAAGCTCGCGACGAGGGCGGTGAAGAGCCCCGCGACCCCGCCGTCCCGCCTCGCCCTCGGTCGCGGGGCGAGGTGCTCACGGCGCGCGTAGGCCAGCCACCCCAGACCTCCCGGCACGATGATGATCACCCAGAGCCAGTACCACCGGTTGCCGTACGTCGGCCGGGCGTTGACGAGGACCCCCAGCGCAGCGAGAGTCACGAGCATCGGCACCACGGCGAAGCCCACGTCCCAACCCACCCCGTCGACCCAGGGCTCGGGCGCCGCGTCGACGCGGGCCTGGGGGATCTCGGCGTCGACGCGCTCGAGCAACGCGTCCCGGTGGCTGAGCTCCTCGCCGTACCAGTCGACCCACCCGCCGGAGAAGGTCCCCCAGGCCCACGGTGCGTCCGTGCCCGAGGACGTGGGCACGACGACGTAGCTGCGAGGGAAGAGGTCGTCGGCCCTCGTGTAGACGATCGCGCCGGAGGCGGGGTCGGACGCGCTCTCGCCGGGGGCGCCGTCCCACCACGAGGAGACGGGTACGCGCTGGTCACGCGCGATCTCCCCGATCGAGCCGTCCCTGAGATCTGACTCGAGGCGGTCGAGAGAGACGACCTGCGACCCGGCCAGCCAGGCGTACGCGGCGACGACCACCCACAGGACGACGAAGGCCCGCCCGATCCGGCGGCCCCACCGGGTGGGCGCCGGGCGGGCACCCCCTTCGCCCTCGGGTGCGGCGGGCTGCGGGACGTGCGGGTCCCGGGTCTCGATGCTCATGACGTGCTCCCCTGCTGCTGAGCGAGCAGCATCGCAGGTCACGGCCGGCCCGGCACCCCGGCACGCACGACGGCCACGACCCGGTGGGGTCGTGGCCGTCGCGTCCGGCGCGGGTGGTCAGATCGCGCTCGGGACCGACTCCTCGACCGGGCGCACCGCGTGGGTGCGGTCGTGGCGGGTGAGCAGGACGCGCAGCAGCGGCACGCACAGCAGGCCGACGCAGGTCGCGGCGATGAGGACCCACAGCCCCGAGGACGGCGAGCCGGTCGCCTTCTCGGTGAGACCGAACGCGTACGGCCCGACGAAGGCGCCGGTGAGACCGATGGTGTTGACGAAGGCCAGACCAGCCGCCGCGGCGACGCCGCCGAGACGGGCCATGAGGACCGACCAGTAGAGCGGCTGCACGCCGACGATGAAGAGCATCGTCGCGCTGAGGATGACCATGCGGGCCACGGGCTGGTCGACCGCGACGAAGACCAGCGCCATGACGATCGCCGCGGCCGTCGCGATCGCGATGAGCACGACCTCGTTGCCGGTGCGGGCGAGCACCCGCGGGATCGCGATGACGCCCACGACGGCGCCGATGCCGACCGAGCCGGCGATGAGACCGATCATGAAGGGGTCGGACACGTTCATCGACTCGACGATCGAGGGGACGAAGAAGACGACGCCGTAGGTCGCGATCTGGTTCATGAAGTAGATCGCCGCGATGGTGAGCAGGAAGGGCTTGGACATCGCGTTGCGGATGATCGCGCCGGGGGTCTCCACGACGTGGCCCTCGTCGCCGACGGCGCGCCGGGTGAGCTCGGCGGCCTCCTCCGGCTCGAGCCAGGTCGCCGTCTGCGGCGAGTTCGGCAGGCGGAAGAAGATGTAGACGCCGAGCAGGACCGTCGGGATGCCCTCGAGGACGAAGAGCCACTGCCAGCCGTGCAGCCCGCCGAGGCCGTCGAGCGTCATGATCGCGCCGCCGATGGGGTTGGCGACGATGAAGGCGACCGAGGACGCGGTGAGGATGAGACCGACGACCTTCGCGCGGTCCTTCTGCGCGAACCACATCGTGATGAGGTACATGATCCCGGGGTAGAGACCGGCCTCGGCGGCGCCGAGGAGGAGGCGCAGGACGTAGAAGACGGTCGGGTTGGAGATGAACATCATCGACATCGTCAGCAGGCCCCACGTCACCGCGATCCGGCTGATCCAGACCTTCGCCCCGACCCGGTGGAGGATGAGGTTGCTCGGCACCTCGAGGAAGGCGTAGGTGATGAAGAACAGCCCGGCGCCGAGCCCGTAGGCGGCGGCGTCGATGCCGGCGTCCACCTCGAGCGAGGTCTTGGCCAGGCCGACGTTCGTCCGGTCGACGAAGGCCATGAAGTACGCCGCCATGAGCAGCGGCACGAGGCGCGTGAGCGCCTTCTTCGTGGCCCGCTCGTGGATCAGGTCCGACGACGCTGTCGGTGATGTCATTGCCCGCTCCTTAGGTGAATGAACATTCGAGTTCGTGTTGAACCCGGATTCAGGTCTTGTCAACACCTCGGGCACCGCCGTGGACGTCGCCGGCCCGACCTGTGGGCGGTGACCCCGCGAAGGCGGTCAGCCCCGGGCGTCGAGCAGGTCCTGGGCGCGGCCCAGCAGCTCGCCCTTGCGGATCTTGCCGGTGTCGGTGAGGGGGAAGGTGTCGAGCACGTGGACCACGGGGACCTTGTAGGACGACATCTGCTCCCCCGCCCAGCGCTGCAGGTCCTCGGCGTCGACGGAGCACCCCTCGCGCGCGGTGACGAAGGCGACCGGACGCTGGCCGGTCCGCGGGTCGTCGGCGGGCACGACGGCTACCGAGGCGAGGTCGGGGTGGCGCACGAGGAGCATCTCGACCTCGGCGGGGAAGACGCTCATCCCCTTGACCTTGATCATGTCCTTCGTGCGCGCGAGGTAGTGCAGGCAGCCGTCCTCGTCGAGGTAGCCGGTGTCCCCCGTGTGCAGCCAGCCGTCGCGCAGCTGCTCGGCGCTCGCCTGCGGGTTGCGCCAGTAGCCGGTCATGATCGAGGGGCTGCGCAGGAGGATCTCGCCGTGCTCGCCGACGTCGAGGGGCCGTGCGCTCACGGGGTCGACGACAAGGACGTCGGTGCCGGGCACGGGCAGCCCGCAGAAGACCGGCTCGGCGAGCAGGTCGTGGTCGCCCTCGTGGAAGCCGTACGGCACGACGTCGACGGTGTGGCTCTCCGTCATGCCGTAGGAGCCCTCGCGCAGCACCGAGCCGGCACCGACGACCTCGGCCCACCGCCGGCGCACCTCGGGCGTCAGCTTGCGGATGAAGGACATCGTCATCGGGGCCGTGAGGCTGCTGAGGTCGCGCTCGGCCACCCCGGGCACCTCGAGGATCTCCAAATAGCTCTCGACCGTGGCAGCCGTCGTCGTCACGCCGTGCTGCTCGACGAGGTCGACGACGCGCGCGGCGTCCCACCGCTGCAGGAGCACCGACGTCCCGCCCATGACGAGCGGGATGAGGATGCCGAGGTCCTCCCCCGCGATCCAGAAGACCGGGATGAAGCACAACGACACGACGTGGGTGCCGAGGAAGCCGTTGGCCCCCGCCGCGCTCACCGCCGTGTAGACCATGTGCCGCTGGGTGTGCTCGCACCCCTTCGGCACCCCGGTCGTGCCCCCGGTGTAGTTGAGGGCGGCGAGTGCGTCGAGATCACGGGCCGGGTCGCGAAGGGGGTCCGCCGCCACCGCCTCGGACCAGCGCAGGACCCTCAGGCCCGGCTCCTGCGGCAGCGGGCCGTCGCCGACGACGACGAGCGCGCCGACGCCGGACTCCGCCGCTGCCGTCGCGGCCCGCTGCGCGAGGTCGGCGCTCGTCACGACGACCGCCGCGCCGGAGTCGCCGAGCTCGTGGACGAGCTCGGCGTGCTGGAACATCGGGTTGACCGGCACGTGCACGCACCCGGCGCGCAGCGTGCCGAGCATCGCGACGACGAAGTCCGGCACGTTGCCCAGGTGCACCGCCACGCGCTCGCCGGGGTCCACCCCGGCCGAGCGCAGCCAGCCGGCCCACCGCGCGTGCTCGTCGGCGAGCTCGGCGTAGGTGAGGACGCGCTCGTCGAGGACGACGGCGGGCTGCTCCCCCTTCGTCCTCGCCCAGGCGTCGACGTGCTCGGGGACGGTGAGCTCGCCGAGGGGGTGCACGACGTCACGGGGCACGCCCGGGGGTCGCACCCGCTCCTGCCGACGACGGATCTCGACCAGTGCCTCGTCGTAGTCCACGACGGCTCCTTCGCTCACCAGGTGTCGACGTACCGGCCCGGCACGTCGGGGACGGGTGCGGACGCGAGGGCGGTGAGGACCCACCGCCTCGTGTCCGCGGGGTCGACGACGTCGTCGAGCTCGACGACGGAGGCCGCCGCGACGGCCCGCCCGCGCTCGTAGAGGTCGTCGAGGAGGGCCTGCTCACGGGCGGCCCGCTCGTCCGGGTCAGCGATCGCCTCGAGCTCGCGCCGGTAGCCCAGGCGCACGGCCCCCTCGAGCCCCATGCCCCCGATCTCGCCGGTCGGCCAGGCGATCGTCGCCGCGGGGCGGTGGAAGCCGCCGGCTGCCATCGCCTGGGCGCCGAGCCCGTAGCCCTTGCGCAGGACGACGGTGATCATCGGGACCCGCAGGTGGGCGCCGATGACGAAGAGGCGCGCGAAGTGCCGGACCGCCGCCGTGCGCTCGTGCTCCGGCCCGACCATGAAGCCCGGGGTGTCGCACAACGAGACGACCGGCAGGCCGTGGGCGTCGCACAGCTGGAGGAAGCGCGCGAGCTTGTCCGCCGCCGGGGTGTCGATCGCCCCGCCGAGGTGCGCCGGGTTGTTGGCGACGAGCCCCATCGGCCGGCCCTCGACGCGCACGAGCGCGGTGACCATGCCGGGCGCGAAGCCGGCTCGCAGCTCGAGCACCGAGCCCTCGTCGGCGAGCGCCTCGACGGCCCGGCGCACGTCGTACACGCGCACGCGGTTCTCGGGCACGACGTGGCGCAGCAGGCGCTGGTCGGGGGCGGACCACGTGGCGTGGGTGCCCTGGAAGTACCCGAGGTAGCGCCGGGCGACGTCGACGGCCTCCTCCTCGTCCTCGACGACGACGTCGACGACGCCGTTGCTGCCCTGCACCTCGATCGGGCCGACGTCCTCGGGGCGGTGCACGCCAAGACCGCCGCCCTCGATCATCGCCGGCCCGCCCATGCCGATCGTCGAGTCACGGGTGGCGATGACGACGTCGCAGCACCCGAGCAGCGCGGCGTTGCCGGCGAAGCAGCGTCCGGCGGCGATGCCGACCGTCGGGACGAGCCCGCTGAGGCTGCCCATCGTCGCGAAGGTGCCGACGTCGAGACCGCTCGCGACGGTCGTGTCGGTGTCGCCGGGGCGACCGCCTCCCCCTTCGGCGAAGAGGACGACCGGCAGGCGCTGCGCCCGGGCGATCTCGAGGACGCGGTCGGTCTTCTTGTGGTTGAGGTAGCCCTGGGTGCCGGCGAGCACGGTGTAGTCGTAGGCCAGGACGGCGCAGCGGGTGTCCTGCGCGC
The DNA here is from genome assembly GCF_040900765.1 of Janibacter sp. Y6. NCBI lineage: Bacteria > Bacillati > Actinomycetota > Actinomycetes > Micrococcales > Intrasporangiaceae > Janibacter > Janibacter sp. Y6. Next base: position 158,806 of record NZ_JAKLYZ010000004.1, on the reverse strand, counting down.
CCGAGGACGCGCTCACCCGGCCGATGCCGGTGACGATGCCGTCGGCGGGCGTCAAGGCGATGAGGTCCTCCTCGCTGCGGCGCGCGCGCTGGGCGGCGCGGGCCAGCCCGCCGTACTCGACGAAGCTGTCCTCGTCGCACAGGTCGGCGACGTTCTCCCGCGCGGTGCGCTGACCGCGCTCGTGCCGTCGGGCGACGGCGTCGGGCCGGGCCGCGTCGAGACGGCGCTCGGCGCGCTCGCGCAGCCGGCGCAGGTCGTCGCGCTCGGCGTCGAGGTCGAGCACCTCCTGCTCGGTGCGCTCTCCACCCCCGAGGTCGTCGACGGCGATCTCGACGAGCAGGTCGCCGGCCGCGGTCGTCGTCCCGCGGTCGGGACGCACCGTGGTGACGACGCCCCCGGCGGGCGCGGTGACGACGTGCTCCATCTTCATCGCCTCGAGGACGAGGAGGGGGGCTCCCGGCTCGACGCGGTCGCCGGGGGCGACGAGGAGGTCGACGACCGTGCCGGTCGTCTCCGCGAGCACCCGGCCGTCCCCGGACTCGTGCGTGCCGCCGAGGCCGTCGAGGACCCCGCTGCCCTCGATCCAGCGGGTCGTCACCCGCCACGCGGCGAGGTCGTCGTGGTCGAGCACGGCGCGCAGGACGGGCAGGTTGGTCTCGACCCCGCCGACGACCATCTGCTCGGCGGCCTGCCGGGCCTTGCCCAGCGCGGCGGCGAGGTCGACCTGGCTGTGGGTGACGACCTTCGCGACGAGGGAGTCGAAGGTGCCCTCGAGACGGGTCCCGGGCACGAGGTGGGTGTCGACGCGCGTGCCCGGCCCGGCGGGCAGGACGAGCTCGTCGACGACGCCCTGCGCGGCGAAGGACTCGCCTCCGGCGCCGACGCGCTCGGCCGCGACGCGCAGCTCGACGGCGCTGCCGCGCACGGCCGGCGAGGTCTCCAGACCGATCTCGGCCAGGCTCGCGCCCTGCGCGAGGCGCAGCTGGGCGAGGACGAGGTCGACCCCCGTGACCATCTCGGTCACGGGGTGCTCGACCTGGAGGCGGGGGTTGACCTCGATGAACCACCAGCGGGTCGGGTCGTCAGCGTCGAGGAGGAGCTCGACGGTGGCCAGCCCGCGGTAACCGCGGCCGCGCAGCAGCGCCGCGGAGGCCTCGGCGAGATGCGTGCGCACCTGCTCCGGCAGGTCCGGGGCTGGGGCGACCTCGAGCACCTTCTGGAAGCGCCGCTGCAGGGTGCAGTCGCGTTCGCCGAGGGTCGTCACGGCACCGGTGCCGTCGCCGACGACCTGTACCTCGACGTGCCGGGCCCGCTCGAGGTAGAGCTCGGCGAAGAGGGCCGCGGAGCCCGAGCTGCGCTCGGCCTCGGACCCCGCCCGCCGCCAGGCCTCGGCGACGTCCTCGCCCGCGGGCACGGCCCGCATGCCGCGCCCGCCGCCGCCCGCGGCCGCCTTGACCATGACGCCCGCGGGGTGCTGCGCGGCGGCGAAGGCGACGGCCTCGTCCTGCCCGATCCCCACCGCGGTGGCGGGCAGGACCGGCACGCCGACCTCCTGGGCCGCGCGGCGCGCGGCGCCCTTGTCGCCGAAGAGGGCGAGCAGGTGCGACGCCGGGCCGACGAAGGTCACCCCGGCCTCCTCGCACGCGCGGGCCAGGTCGGGGTGCTCGCTGAGGAAGCCGTAGCCCGGGTGGAGCAGCGTGCAGCCGTGCTCGCACGCCGCCGCGACGAGCGCGGCGGCGTCGAGGTAGGCCCCGGGCCCCTCTCCGGGCAGGACGTGCACGGTGCCGGCCAGGCGCGCGGCGAGCGAGTCCGTCTCGTCGCGGGTCACCGCGACGACGGCGGGCAGGCCGGCCTCCTGGGCGGCCCGCACGACACGCACCGCGATCTCCCCACGGTTGGCGACGAGGACCGACATCGGGCTCGCCCTCCCTTCGTCGATACGGGTCAGTAGATCTCGAAGAGGCCGGCCGCCCCCATGCCGCCGCCGACGCACATCGTCACGACGCCGTAGCGGGCGCCGCGACGACGACCCTCGAGCAGGACGTGACCGGTCATGCGGGCCCCGCTCATGCCGTACGGGTGGCCGATGGAGATCGCGCCGCCGTCGACGTTGTAGCGCTCGGGGTCGATGCCGAGGCGGTCACGGCAGTACAGCGCCTGCACGGCGAAGGCCTCGTTGAGCTCCCACAGGTCGATGTCGTCGACGGTGAGCCCGTGCTGCTCGAGCAGCTTCGGCACCGCGAAGACCGGGCCGATGCCCATCTCGTCGGGCTCGCAGCCGGCGACCGCCATGCCGCGGAAGGCGCCGAGCGGGGTCAGTCCGCGGCGCGAGGCCTCGGCGGCCTCCATGACGACGACTGCGGAGGCCCCGTCGGAGAGCTGCGAGGCGTTGCCCGCGGTGATCGAGAAGCCCTCGGTCGCCTCGCCGGCGAGCACCGGGCGCAGCCGCTGGAGGTCCTCGATGGCCGTGCCGGGGCGGTTGCCCTCGTCGCGGGTGAGGGTCGTCTCGCGCGAGCTCACCTCACCGGTGGCCTTGTCGGCGACCTTCATCACCGAGGGCAGCGCGACGATCTCCTCGTCGAGGCGGCCGGCCTCCTGCGCGGCCGCGGTGCGGCGCTGCGACTCCAGGGCGTACTCGTCCTGCGCCTCGCGCGAGACGCCGTAGCGGTTCGCGACGACCTCGGCGGTCTCGAGCATCGACATGTACGTGGCGGGCACGTGCTCGACGAGCCACGGGTCCTTCATCCGGTAGGTGTTCATGTGCTCGTTCTGCACGAGCGAGATCGAGTCGACGCCGCCGCCGACGGCGACGTCCATGCCGTCGTGGACGACCTGGCGCGCGGCGGTCGCGATGGCCATGAGCCCGCTCGCGCACTGGCGGTCGACCGACATGCCGGCGACGCTCACGGGCAGGCCGGCGCGCAGGGCCGCCTGGCGGCCGATGTTCATCGAGCCCGCGCCCTGCTGGAGGGCAGCGCCGATGACGACGTCCTCGACCTGGGCGCCCTCGACGCCGGCCCTCTCGACCGCGTGGCGCACGGCGTGGCCGACGAGCTCCTGGGGCTGGGTGTCGTTGAAGGCTCCGCGGTAGGCGCGCCCGATCGGCGTGCGGGCGGTGGAGACGATGACGGCTTCGCGCATGGGTGGATCTCCTGGTCTGTGCGGGGTGTCGGGGTGGTCGGGTCGTCAGAGGGTGAGGTCGAGCAGCACCGCGAGATCGGCGCGGTGGCGCTGCGGGGTGCCCAGGGCGAGCTGGTCGGACTTCGCCCGCTTGAGGCGGGTGTGCACGGGGTGCTCCCACGTCATGCCGATGCCGCCGTGCAGCTGCAGCGCCTCCTCCGCCGCGCGGACCGCGGCGTCGGAGCAGCTCACCTGGGCGAGGGCCTGGGCGACGTGCTCGTCCGGGTCGTCCTGCGCGAGCGTCGCGGCGGCGTAGCGGGCCGCGGCCTGGGCGCCGACGACGACGAGGTAGAGGTCGGCGAGGCGGTGCTTGATCGCCTGGAAGGAGCCGATCGGACGGGCGAACTGCACGCGGGTCTTCGCGTACTCGACGGTCGTCTCGAGGCACCACTGGGCCAGCCCGAGCTGCTCGGAGGCGAGCAGCGCCTGCCCGGCGCCGAGCGCGGCGTCGACGGCGGCGTCCGCCTCGACGCCGCGGGCGATCTCGCGGCCCTCGCCGGTGGCACGGACGCGGGCGAGCGGACGGGTCATGTCGAGCGAGGTGATCGCCTCGACCTCGACGTCGTCGCGGGAGAGCAGGCGAAGGGAGGTCGCCCCGTCGCGCAGCACGGGGACGACGAAGAGGTCGGCCGTCCGCCCGCCGACGAGGGCGCCCGCGACCGGCTCGACGGGGGTGCTCGGGTCGACCGCGTGCCACGCACCGCGGCGGGCGGTCCACGGCAGGACGAGGGCGGCCACCTGCTCGCCGTCGGCCAGGGCCGGCAGGCTCTCGGTGTCGCCGACGCGCACGAGCGCGGTCGTCGCGACGACGGCGCTCGTGAGGTAGGGCAGCGGGGCGACGGTGCGGCCGAGCTCCTCGAGCACGACGGCGACCTCGCGGGGCCCGGCGCCGAGACCGCCGTGCTCCTCGGGGACGAGCAGGCCGGCGAGGCCGAGGTCGGAGGCGACGGCCCGCCACAGCGCCGACACGTCGGTGCCGGGCTCGTCGTAGACCCGGGCGGGCAGGTCGTCGGGCAGCGCCCGTCGCAGCGTCGAGCGCAGGCTGTCGCGCAGCGACTCCTCGACGTCGGTGTAGAGCAGGTCGGTCATCGCGGCACGTCCTTGAAGGGGATGCCCTTGTCGGGGCGGTGGTCCGGGGGCAGGCCGAGGACGCGCTCGGCGACGACGTTGCGCATGACCTCGCTCGTGCCGCCCTCGATGGAGTTGCCCTTCGCACGCAGGTACCGGAAGCCCGGGCCGCGGCCGAGGAAGGAGGCCGAGCCGGACCGGCGCATCGTCCAGTCGTCGTAGGTCAGCCCCTCCTCCGGGGCGATCTCGAGGGCGAGCCCGCTCACCTGCTGCGCCTGCTGGGCGAAGGCGAGCTTCATCGCCGAGCTCTCCGGGCCGGGCTGACCGGCCTCGAGCTGCTGGCGCAGGCGCTCGCCGGCCAGGCGGGTCACCTCGCACTCGACCCACCAGTGCAGCAGCTCGCTCTGCGCCTCGGGCGTGCGGACCTCGGGGTCCTCGCGCCAGCGGCGGGTGACGACGCCGATCTGCCCGGCCTCGCGCTCGGCGCCGGCGCCGATGGCGACGCGCTCGTTGTTGAGCGTCGTCGTCGCGACCCGCCAGCCCTCGCCGACCGCGCCGACGCGGTCGTGGTCGGGCACCCGGACCCCGGTGAGGAAGACCTCGTTGAACTCCGCCTCGCCGGTGATCTGGCGCAGCGGGCGCACGTCGACGCCCGGGTCGCTCATGTCGAGCACGAAGTACGTCATGCCCGCGTGCTTGGGCACGGAGGTGTCGGTGCGCGCGAGGAGGATGGCGTGCTCGGCGTTGTGGGCGCCCGACGTCCACACCTTCTGCCCGTCGACGACCCAGCCGTCGCCGTCACGGACCGCCCGGGTGGCGACCGCGGCGAGGTCGGAGCCGGCGCCGGGCTCGCTGAAGAGCTGGCACCAGATCTCCTCGCAGGTGAAGAGCGGGCGCAGGTAGCGCTGCTGCATCTCCTGCGTGCCGAAGGCGAGGATCGTCGGCGCGGCCATGCCCAGCCCGATGCTGTTGCGGCCGAGGTCGGGCTCGGGGGCGCCGGCGGCGGAGAGCATCGCGTCGACCTCGACCTGCTGGCCGCGCGGGAGCCCGAGACCGCCGAGGCCCTCGGGGAAGTGCACCCACGCCAGCCCGGCGTCGAAGCGCGCGCCGAGGAAGGTCGTGGTGTCGGTCGTGCTCGGGTCGTGCGCGGCGAGGAGCTCCTCGACGCGCTGCTGCAGATCAGGCACGGGCGCTCCTGCGACGGATCTCGTGACGGGCCAGGGCGTTCTTGTGGACCTCGTCGGGCCCGTCGGCGAAGCGCAGCGTGCGCACCTGGGCGAACCACTCGGCGACGGGGAAGTCCTGGCTCAGCCCGCCGGCGCCGTGGACCTGGACGGCCTTGTCGACGATCCACTCGACGGTGCTGGGCGCGGCGATCTTGATCGCCTGGATCTCGGTGTGCGCGCCCTTGTTGCCGACGGTGTCCATGAGCCATGCGGCCTTGAGCGTGAGCAGGCGCAGCTGCTCGATGCGCACCCGCGACTCGGCGATCCACTCGCGGATGACGCCCTGGTCGGAGAGCGGCTTGCCGAAGGCGACCCGCTCGGCAGCGCGGTCGATCATCAGCTCCAGCGAGCGCTCGGCGATGCCGATGAGGCGCATGCAGTGGTGGATGCGGCCGGGGCCGAGACGGGCCTGCGCGATGGCGAAGCCCTCGCCCTCGCCGCCGATGAGGTTGCTCGCCGGCACCCGCACCTCGGCGAAGTCGATCTCGGCGTGGCCGCCGTGGTCGCGGTCGTCGTAGCCGAAGACCTTCATGCCACGCCGGACGTCGACCCCGGGGGTGTCGCGCGGGACGAGGATCATCGACTGCTGGCGGTGCCGGTCGGCGTCCGGGTCGGTCTTGCCCATGAGGATGAAGACCTTGGCGTCGGGGTTCATCGCGCCGGAGATGTACCACTTGCGCCCGGTGATGACGTACTCGTCGCCGTCGCGCACGATCGAGGTCTCGACGTTCGTCGCGTCCGAGCTCGCGACCCGCGGCTCGGTCATCGCGAAGGCGGAGCGGATCTCCCCGTCGAGGAGCGGGCGCAGCCACTGCTCCTTCTGCTCGTCGGTGCCGAACATGTGCAGCACCTCCATGTTGCCCGTGTCGGGCGCGGCGCAGTTCGTCGCGACCGGCGCGATGTGCAGGCTGCGGCCGAGCACCTCGCACAGCGGGGCGTACTGGAGGTTGGTCAGCCCCGCTCCTTCCTGCCCGGGCAGGAAGAGGTTCCACAGCCCCCGGCTGCGCGCCTCCCCCCTGAGCCCGTCGACGACCGGCGGGGGCGACCACCGGTCCGGGGCCGCGTCGAGCTGCTCCTGGTAGGTGGCCTCGGACGGGTAGACGTGCTCGTCCATGAAGTCGACGAGCCGCTCGCGCAGGCTCGTGGTGGTCTCGTCGAGGGCGAAGTCCACGACGGCTCCCTTCGGTCGGTCAGGCGGTGGGTGTGCTCGCGCGGGAGGGGCGCTGGCCGCTCCGGGCGATGTCGGTCCGGTCGATGTCGCGCTTGAGGATCTTGCCGGTGGCCCCCTTCGGGAGCTCCTCGACGAGCTGGTAGATGCGCGGCACCTTGTAGGCGGCGAGCCGCTCCTCGAGCCAGGCCCGCAGCTCGGCGGGGTCGAGGGTCGTGCCGTCCTGCGGGGAGATGACGGCGGCGAGCTCCTCGCCGAGCCGCTCGTCGGGCACCCCGATGACGGTGGCCTCGCGGATGCCGGGGTGGCCGTAGAGGACCTCCTCGACCTCGCGGGGGTAGACGTTGTATCCGCCGCGGATGACGAGGTCCTTCTTGCGGTCGACGATCCACAGGTCGCCGTCCTCGTCCATCCGGCCGATGTCGCCGGTGAGGAACCACTCGCCGGAGCGCACCTCGTCGGTCGCCTCCGGCCGGCCCCAGTACTCGCGCATGACGACCGGGCCGCTGATGGCGACCTCACCGGTCTCGCCGGGCGGCAGCGGGCGACGGTCGTCGTCGAGGACCGCGAGCGCGCACCCGGGCAGGGCCCGGCCGACGCTCATCTCCTTGCGCGGGTGCTCGGCCCGGTTGAAGGTGGCCGCGCCCGTCGTCTCGCTCAGCCCGTAGCCGTCGAGGACCATCGCGCCGAAGCGGTCGCGGAAGGCCTTGGCAACCTCGAGCGGCAGGGCGGCGCCGCCGGAGCAGGCCAGGCGCAGGTCGGCGAGGTCGTCCGCGGTGACGTCGGTGTCGGCGTGGAGCATCGCGTTCCACATCGTCGGCACCCCGGCCACCCCGGTGAGGCGCTGGTCGGCGGCCATCCGCAGCAGGGCCCTCGGGTCGAAGGGGCGCAGCAGCGACAGGCTGCCGCCGGCGGTCCACGTCGTGAACATCACCGCGGCCTGGCCGAAGACGTGGAAGAGCGGCAGCGCCGTGCCCATCCGGTCATCGGCCGTGAGGTCGAGCGCCTCCGCGAGGGCGGCGCCGCAGGACAGGAGGTTGCCGTGGGTGAGGACCGCGCCCTTCGGCGTGCCGGTCGTGCCCGAGGTGTAGAGCAGGACCGCGGCGTCGTCGACGCCGGCGGCGGCCGGGTCGATCGCCGGCCCCTCGGCCGGGACGGCACCGGGCTCGAGGACCCACAGCGGGATGTCGGTGTCGGCGGCGGTGCGGGTCACGGCCTCGGCGCCCTCGTGCCAGCCGAGGGCGTAGGTGCACCCGGCGTCGCGCACGAAGTGCTCGAGCTCGCGCGGCGTGCACAGCGGGTTGACCGTCACCGCGGTCGCGCCGAGCGCGAGGAGCGCGTGGTAGGTGAGGACGAACTCGGCGCTCGTCGGCACGACGACGAGCACCCGGTCGCCGGGGCGGACCCCGCGACGGGCGAGCTCGGCGGCCGCGCCGCGGACCCCTTCGCGCAGCTGGGCGAAGGTCCACGACCTCTCGCCCTCGCGCAGGGCGACGGCGTCGGGGCGCTCCTGCGCCCCGGCCCACACGAGCGAGGCGGCGTTCTGCGTGCTCATCGGCCCTCCAGGGTGCGGTTGTAGCGCTGCATGCCACGGATCCAGCGGTCGTGGTCGTCGACCTTGCGCCGCTGGTACTCGGCGACCTCCGCGTGCGGGAGGACGAAGAAGGTCTCGTCCGTGAGCGCGGCGACGACCGCGTCGGCGACGACGAGCGGGTCGAGCACGTCGCCGGCACCGGTGACGGCCGCGGCGGCGAGGGCTCCCCCGTCGCCGGCGTCGGGCGACATGCCGGTGCGCAGCATCTCGGTGTCGACGCCCATCGGGCACAGGCAGCTGACGTGCACGCCCTGGTCGCCGTACGTGATGGCGAGCCACTCGGCGAAGGCGACGGCTCCGTGCTTGCTCACGGAGTAGGTCGCCGACCCGAGCTGGGTGAGCAGGCCGGCGGCCGAGGCGGTGCTCACGAAGCAGCCCTGCCCGCGCTCGACCCACCCGGGCACGAGCTGGCGGGCGGCGCGCACGTGCGCGCGGACGTTGACGTCGAGGGCGAGGTCCCACTGCGCCTCGGTGGCCGACAGACCGGAGCCGTCGCCGACCCCGGCGTTCGCCGCGTAGATGTCGACGGGCCCGTGGGCCTCCTCGGCGGCGGCGATGCTCGCCGCGATGTCGTCCTCGGACGAGGCGTCGCCGGCGACGGCGATCACCTGCTCGTGGCCGAGGTCACGCAGGCGCTGCGCGCTCGCCTCGAGACGGCTCGCGTCGAGGTCGGTGATCATGACGGCGGCTCCCCCTTCGAGGAGGCGCTGCGCGAGGGCGGCACCGATGCCGCCCGCGGCGCCGGTGACGACGGCGCTCGTGCCGGAGATCTCCATGTCGTCCTCTCCCCTCAGTCGCAGGGTCCGCCGGCGACGTAGAGCACCTGACCGGTCGTGAAGCCGGCGCCCTCGCTGACGAAGAAGGAGGCGGCGTGGGCGATGTCCTCGGGCCGGCCGGTGCGGGCCACGGCGGCCTGCGAGGCGGCGGCCTTCTTGAGGTCCTCGAAGTCCATGCCGATGCGCGCCGCGGTCTCGGCGGTCATCTCGGTCTCGATGAAGCCGGGGGCGATCGCGTTGGCGGTGACGCCGAACTTGCCGAGCTCGATGGCGAGGGTCTTGGTGAAGCCCTGCAGACCCGCCTTCGCCGCGGAGTAGTTGACCTGGCCGCGGTTGCCCTGGGCGGAGGTCGAGGAGAGGTTGACGACGCGGCCGAATCTCGCCTGGGTCATGTAGCCCTGGCAGGCCTTGGTCATGAGGAAGGCGCCGCGCAGGTGGACCGCCATGACGGAGTCCCAGTCGGAGAGCTCCATCTTGAAGATGAGGTTGTCGCGGATGATGCCCGCGTTGTTGACGAGCACCGTCGGGGCGCCGAGCTCCTCGGCGACGCGGCGCACGGCGACCTCGACCTGCTCGGGGTCGCTGACGTCGGCACCGACGGCCAGCGCCCGTCCCCCGTCGGCCTCGATCTGCTCGACGACGCCCTGGCAGGCGGACTCGTCGAGGTCGAGGACGGCGACGGCCAGGCCGTCGGAGGCCAGACGGCGGGCGATGCCGGCGCCGATGCCTCGCGCCGCACCGGTGACGACGGCGACGCGCTGCTGCGGGGTGGTCATACGAGCTCCTTCGATCGACGACTGCTGCTCTCGCACCATACTTGAACCCGTCTTCATGTTCAATTACGTTGGCGTCATCACCCATCGGCATCTCGACCCCCTCAAGGAGCACCCATGACCGACATCGCCCAGCGCCGCCCGACGTCCGTGCAGGACCTCAAGGACCTCCTCGGCGTCACCCTCGGCCCGACGCAGTGGCACACGGTCGACCAGGCGAAGATCGACGCCTTCGCCGAGCTCACCGGCGACCACCAGTGGATCCACGTGGACCCCGAGCGCGCGGCCGACAGCCCCTTCGGCTCGACGATCGCGCACGGGCTCTACAGCCTGGCGCGCACCCCGGCCTTCCTCGAGGAGCTCATGGCCTTCGACGGCTTTGCGCACAGCCTCAACTACGGCTACGACCGGGTGCGCTTCATCCACCCGCTGCCCGTCGGCTCGCGGATCCGGCTGCACGCCGAGCTGACGAAGGTGGAGGAGACCAAGCCCGGTCAGGTCAACGTCGTGACGACGCTGACCGTCGAGGCCGAGGGCATCGACAAGCCGATCCTCGTCGCCGAGTCGATCGGTCGCTTCAGCGCCTGACCCCGACGGCCCCGCTCGTCGGGGCCGGCCAGGGCAGCTCCTCGTGGGCCCTCACCGCGTCGTCGATCCTGGCGGCGAGGGTGGGGGCCCACGAGCACGCCCGGCGGGTCGTCAGGTCGACGTGGGCCTCGAGCATCTCGAGGACGTTGACCACCCGTCCGGTCGTGCGGTCGACGACGAAGGACATCGCGTGGAGCACCTTGTCGCCGCGGGCGACCCAGCGCAGGTGCACGCTCACCTCGTCGCCGACGTGGACCTCGTCGAGGTAGCGGATGTGCTGCTCGACGCTGAAAACGCTCTGGCCCGTGGAGGTCCGGTAGTCGTCGTCGAGCCCGATGGCGGTGAGCGCCGCGTGGGCGCCGCGCATGTGCAGGTCGTAGAAGCGGCGCACGTTGACGTGGCCGTTGCCGTCCTGCCACTCCGGGGGCGCGACCTCGACGAGGGCGGCCGGCAGGGCGAGGACGTCCTCGACGGCGGGCCGGGCGACGACGCTCATGGCCGCAGGAGGACCTTGCCGACGACCTGGCGCGTCTCGAGCGAGCGCAGCGCGGCGGAGGCGTCGTCGAGCGGGTGGGTCGAGCCGACGAGGGGGGCGAGGGTGCCGCTGCGCAGGTGCGGGAGCATCGCCTCCCACTCCGTCGCGACGTGGCCGGGACGGGCCAGGGCGTAGGCGCCCCACCCGACGCCGACGGTGTCGACGTTGTTGAGCAGCAGGCGGTTGACCTTGACGGTGGGGATCTCGCCGGCGGTGAAGCCGATGACGAGCAGCCGACCCTGCTCGCGCAGCACCCGCAGCGAGTCGGTGAAGCGGTCGCCGCCCACCGGGTCGACGACGACGTCGACGGTGCGGCCGACCGCCTCGCGGAAGGCGTCGGCGAGGACGACCTCGTCGGCGCCGGCGCGGGTCGCGACCTCGCCCTTCTCGGCGGTGGAGACGACGGCGACGACGCGGCCGGCCCCGAAGGCCTTGGCGACCTGGATCGCCGCGGTGCCGATGCCCCCGGCGGCGCCGTGGACGAGGACGCCCTCCCCCTTCGCCAGGCGTCCGCGCTCGACGAGCGCGAAGTAGGCCGTGCAGTAGTTGAAGAGGAAGGCCGCCCCGGCGTCGAGCTCGACCTCGTCGGGCAGGACGAAGGTGAGGTCGGGACGCGCGAGCACCTCCTGCGCGAAGCCACCGAGCAGGGTGAGCGCGGCGACCCGGTCGCCCTCGCGCAGCCCGCTGCCCTCGGGGGCGGAGATCACCGTGCCGGAGACCTCTGCCCCGGGGACGAAGGGGAGGTCGGGCTTGACCTGGTAGAGACCTCGGGTCTGGAGCAGCTCGGGGAAGGCGACGCCGGCCGCGTGGACGCGGATGCGCACCATCGACTCGTCGTGCGGCTCGGGCAGCTCGACGACCTCGATCGCGTCGGGGCCCTCGAGGGTGGAGATGTGGATTGCGCGCATGGGGGTGTCCTGTCGTCGGTCGGTCGGGCGGGTGTCAGACGGCGAGCAGCAGCTTGCCGGTGTTGACCCCGTCGAAGAGGCCGAGGAGGGCCTGCGGGAAGCCGGCCACTCCCCCGTCGAGGGTGGTCTCCGTCGCGACGAGCCGACCCTCGCGGATGAGCTCGGAGATCGCGGCGACGCCCTCGGGGTAGCGCTCGAGGTAGTCCATGACGAGGAAGCCCTGCATCGTCGCGCGGAAGACGAGCAGTGATATGTAGCGCCGCGGGCCCTCGGGCAGGCGCTCCTCGTTGTACGTCGAGATCGCGCCGCAGATTGCGATCCGTGCGCCGCGGGCGAGGTTGGCCAGGGCGGCGTCGAGCAGCTCGCCGCCGACGTTGTCGAAGTAGACGTCGACCCCGTCCGGGGCGGCGCGGCGCACCTGGCGCAGCAGGTCGCCGTCGCGACGGTCGATGACCTCGTGCAGGCCGAGCTCGCGCAGCCAGGCGACCTTGTCCGGTCCGCCGGCGACACCGATGACGCGACACCCCTTCGCCAGGGCGAGCTGGGCGACGACGCTGCCGACCGCCCCCGCGGCGGCCGAGACGAGGACGGTCTCGCCGGGCTGGGCCCGGCCGACGTCCTCGAGCCCGAAGTAGGCGGTCATGCCCGGCATGCCGAGCGCGCCGAGCCAGGTGGCGAGCGGCGCGACGTCGAGGTCGACCTTCGTCACGCCGCGGCCGTCCGAGAGCGCGTGCTCGCGCACGCCGAAGGTGCCCGTCACCGTGTCGCCGACGGCGAAGTCCTCGTGCTGGCTGGCGACGACCGTGCCCCCGGCGAAGGCCCGCATGACCTCGCCGATGCCGACGGGCGGGATGTAGGAGCGCACGTCGTTGAGCCACCCGCGCATCGCGGGGTCGAGCGAGATGAGCTCGAGACGCACGACGAGCTCGCCGGGGCCGGGGTCGGGGACTTCGGTGGTCGCGATCTCCCACGTGCTGTCGTCGGGCCGCCCGGCGGGGCGCTGGGCGAGGCGGACCTCCTGCGAGGACCAGGTCATGTCGGCTCCTGCGATGCGTCGGACGGGCGCCGGACGGCGGCCCGCGCTCACCCTCGCAGAATCTGAACCCGAGTTCAACTGATCCTTGAACCCCGATTCAGGTTGAGTTACGGTCCCCGTGACCGGCGCGCACGCGCACCTGCCCAGCCCCAAGGACGCCCATGGACCTCTCCTCGCTCTTCTCCCTCGACGGTCGCGTCGCCCTCGTCACCGGCGGCTCGCGCGGCATCGGCCTGATGATCACCCAGGGCCTGCTCTCGCAGGGTGCGACCGTCTACATCACCGCCCGCAAGGCCGAGGCGGCGCAGGCCGCCGCGCAGGAGCTGAGCGCCGAGCACGGCGAGGGCCGGTGCGTCGCGCTGCCCGCCGACGTCTCGACGACCGAGGGCATCGCCGGTCTGCTCGCACAGCTGCGCGAGCACGAGGACCACCTCGACGTCCTCGTCAACAACGCCGGGGCGGCCTGGGCCGAGCCCTTCGACGAGTTCCCCGAGAGCGGCTGGGACAAGGTCATGGACCTCAACGTCCGCACGCCCTTCTTCCTCACCCAGGCGGCCAAGGACCTGCTCCTCGCCGGGCACGCCCGCGGCCATCTCGCGAAGGTCGTCAACATCGCCTCGATCGACGGCCAGTCGCTCAACCCGCTCGAGACGTACTCGTACCACGCCAGCAAGGCCGGCCTGATCCACCTCACCCGCCGGATGGCCGTGCGCCTCGCCCCGGAGGGCATCGTCGTCAGCGCCATCGCGCCCGGCGCCTTCGCGTCCTCGATGAACAAGGAGGCGCGCGACCACGGCGACGAGGTCGCCGGCCAGATCCCCTCGGGCCGCATCGGCCGCCCCGAGGACATGGCGGCAGCCGCCGTCTACCTCGCCTCCGACGCCGGCGACTACGTCGTCGGCGAGACCCTCACCGTCGACGGCGGCGTGACGATCAACCGCTGACGACGAGACGAAGGGGGGTCCGCCGGCCCGGCGGACCCCCCTTCGCGCGTCCCGGTGGCCGCTCAGCAAGAGAAACCCCGGCTCCGCACGGGTTTCTTTCTCATGCTGACCCGGGGTTTATCGGGTGACCCGAGAAACTTGAGAAAGGTGAGGCCTGGCCTGGGGCTCGAGGTCTGCGGACGACGACGAAGGGGGGTCCGCCGGCTCGGCAGACCCCCCTTCGCGCGTCTGCGTGACCGCTCAGCAAGAGAAACCCCGGCTCCGCACGAGTTTCTTACTCATGCGGACCCGGGGTTTATCGGGTGACCCGAGAAACTTGGGACAGGTGAGGTCTCAGTCGGCGCGCAGCTCCGGGGAGGTGAGGCCGAGGGCGTTGGTCCACAGGCGGGTGGCGGTCTCGACGAGGTCGTCGACCCGCTCCTCGTCGTCGATGACGAAGACGTCGTAGGCGAGGCGGGCGATCATGCCCGAGAGGGCCTTGGCCGCCATCTCCGGGTCGACCTGGCGGTCGGCGAGGCCGCGGGCCTGGAGGTCGGAGATGGCGCGGGCGTTGCGGGTGACGAAGGCCGCAGACCGGGCCCGGCGCATCTCGCGGAAGCGGGGGTCGACGGCCGAGACCTGCTGCAGCAGCTGGTTGAGCCGGGCGTTGCGGCGGTAGGCCTCGAAGTAGGCGCGGTTGCTCGCCCCGATGATCGCGACGGGGTCGTCGCTCGTCTCGATCCGTCCGGTGCCCGGGTGGAGCATGTCGCTCTGCGCCTCGTGCAGGACCGCCGCGAAGACCTCGTCCTTGCTGTCGAACCACGTGTAGAAGCTGCCGATCGAGCACTTCGCCTCGGCGACGATGTCGACGAGGCGCGAGTCGACGTAGCCGTCGCGCTCGAAGACCGTGCGCGCCGCCCGCACGAGGTTGTCGCGGGTGCGCTGCCCACGCGCGGTCTGCGGCTGGGTGCCCAGGCGCTGCGGGTCGACGAGGTCGGGCACCTCGGTGCCGGTGTCGCTGTCGGCGGGCATGGCGACCACCCTAGTGCTCCTCGTCGAGCACGAGGTGGGCGTAGCTGACGAGCTCGTCGACGGTCTGGGCGGGGATCGCCCCGGCCGCGGTGAGGTTGCGCGGGTCGTCCTGCTGACGGCGGCGCACGCCCTCGAGGATGATCGCGAGCTTCCACAGCCCGAGCCCGTGCCAGAAGGTCACCGCGCTCACGTCGCGCCCGCTGCGCGCCGCGTAGTGCTCGACGAGCTCGTCACGGGTGGCGAAGCCCGGCACCGTTGAGGCGTCGAAACGCATCGTCGGCGGGTCGCCCGGCATCGGCCAGTACGCGAGCAGCGTGCCGAGGTCGGCGAGCGGGTCGCCGAGCGTGCACAGCTCCCAGTCGAGGATCGCGCGGACGGCGGCGTCCTGCGGGTCGATGATGACGTTGCGCAGGTGGCTGTCGCCGTGGACGAGCGCCACCTCGCCCGGGCCGGGGTCGCGCTCGACCAGCCGCTGCGTGAGCGACTCGAGCTCGGGCAGCTCGCGGGTGCGCGAGAGCTCCCACTGCTGCGACCAGCGGCGCAGCTGACGCGCCCCGTACGGCTTGTGGCTGGCCAGGTCGGCCAGGCCGACGGCCTCGAGGTCGACCTCGTGGATGCTCACGAGCGTCTCGACGAGGCTGAGACCGACCCGGTGACGCGCCTGCGGCGAGAGCAGCTCGGCGTCGGAGCGGTCGTCGAGGACCGCCCCGTCGACGAAGGACACGGCGAGCACCGGCACGTCGGCGACGGTCGGGTCCTCGCACAGCCCGTGCACGACGGGCACGGGCACGTCGGTGCCCTGCAGCGCCGAGAGGATCCGGTGCTCACGGGCCACGTCGTGGGCCGAGGCGAGCAGCTCGCCGAGGGGCGGGCGCCGCAGGACGACCCGCTCCCCCGTCGCGTCGGTGACGAGGAAGGTGAGGTTGGACTGGCCGAGACCGACCCGCGCCACCTCCAGCGGCGGGGTCACCCCCGCCCGCTCCTGCAGCCACCGTCCGACGG
Organism: Janibacter sp. Y6; assembly: GCF_040900765.1. NCBI lineage: Bacteria > Bacillati > Actinomycetota > Actinomycetes > Micrococcales > Intrasporangiaceae > Janibacter > Janibacter sp. Y6. The sequence continues at coordinate 142,997 of NZ_JAKLYZ010000004.1, read as the reverse complement.
CCTCGGCGTCGAGACCCTCGACCTCGGCGTGCTCGCTCATCGCGTCCCTCTCGTCCTGCGCCTCAGCGCTTCCGACCCCGCTCGGGGCTGCGCCGGCGGTACTCGCGCCGCGCGATGGTCATCTTGTGCACCTCGTCCGGCCCGTCGGCCAGACGCAGCGTACGCATGTGGGCGTACCACATGGCCAGCGGGAAGTCGTCGCTCACGCCACCGCCGCCGTGCACCTGGATCGCCCGGTCGAGGACCTTGAGCGCGACGTTGGGGGCGGCGACCTTGATCGCGGCGATCTCGGTGCGGGCCTGCTGGTTGCCGACCGTGTCCATGAGGTAGGCCGTCTTGAGCGTCAGCAGGCGGACCATCTCGATGTCGATGCGCGACTCGGCGACCCAGTCCTGGACGTTGCCGCGGTCGGCGACCGGCTGGCCGAAGGTGACGCGCGACTGGGCGCGGTCGATCATCATGTCGAGCGCGCGCTCGGCGACGCCGATGGCGCGCATGCAGTGGTGGATCCGGCCGGGACCGAGACGGGCCTGGCTGATCATGAAGCCGTCGCCCTCGCCGGCGAGCAGCGCCTCGCGGGGCACGCGGACGTCCTCGAAGACGACCTCGGCGTGACCCTCGCGGTCCATGTAGCCGAAGACGGGCAGCCCGCGCACGACGCGCACGCCCGGGGTGTCGAGCGGGACGACCATCATCGACTGCTGACGGTGGGTCGGCGCGTCCGGGTCGGTCTTGCCCATGACGATGAGCACCTTGCAGTTCTTGTGCAGGGCGTTCGAGGTCCACCACTTGCGGCCGTTGATGACGTACTCGTCGCCGTCGCGGACCATCGAGGTCTCGATGTTCGTCGCGTCCGAGCTCGCGACGGCCGGCTCTGTCATCGCGAAGGCCGAGGCGATCTTGCCGTCGAGGAGCGGGCGCAGCCAGCGCTCCTTGTGCTCGTCGGTGCCGAAGAGGGTGAGCACCTCCATGTTGCCCGTGTCGGGCGCGTTGCAGTTGATCGCCTCGGGCGCGATCTCGAGGCTGCGACCGGTGATCTCGGCGAGGTGCGCGTACTCGAGGTTGGTCAGGCCCGGGCCCCACTCGGGGTGGGGGTGGAAGAGGTTCCACAGCCCCCGGCTGCGCGCCTCGGCCTTGAGGTCCTCGAGGACCTGCGGGTGGTGGTTGGCGTCGCCGGACGCGGCCATCTGCTCGCGGTAGACCGGCTCGGCCGGGTAGACGTGCTCGTCCATGAAGGCGAGCAGCTTGTCGCGGTACTCCTGGCCGCGCTCGCTGAGTTCGAACATCGTGACCGTCCTTGGGTGTGGTGGGTCGAAGGGGGCGTCGAAGGGGTGTCGCGTGGTCAGGGGGTCGCCGGGTCGGGCAGCCCGAGGCTGCGCCGCACCTGCGGGGCGGAGAGCGCGGCGTCGCGGTGGTGGACGCCGAGGACGCCGAGGCGGGCCGCGCCGGCGAGGTTGTGCTCGAGGTCGTCGACGAGCACGCACTCCTGCGGCGCGACGCCGAGCCGCTCGCAGGCGATGGCGTAGATCCGCCGCGAGGGCTTGCGCACGCCGACCCGGCTGGAGATCACGGCGACGTCGAAGAGCTCGTCGAGGTCGACGCGGTCGTAGCAGCCGCTGCCCAGCGAGTTCGACACGAGCGCGACGGGGATGCCGGCGGCCCGGACCTCGCGGACGAGGTCGATCATCGCGGTGTCGAGCTCCATGTGGGCGTCGAGGGTGGCGAGCAGACTGCGGTCGGGCAGGTGCCCGCCGGCGCGCACGACCGCGGCGCCGAGCGCCTCCTCGAAGCCGGCGTCGTCGAGCCGGCCCTCCTCGTGCTCGACGAGCGCGCTGCGCGCCTGCTCGTCCTGCGTGAGCAGGCGCAGGGCCTCCCCCTTCGCCAGCCCGCACTCCTGGCTGAGCGCGGCGAAGGCGTCGAGGACGGGGCTGGTGAGCACGCCGCCGAAGTCGACGAGCAGGGCGGTGCGGGTCACGCTCTCGTCGAGGGCGCCTGGGGTGGTCGCGGCGCTCGTCATCGTGTCTCCTTCGCGGTGAGGTGACTCAAGGTATACTTGAACTCTGATTCAGATTCAACTGCGGGAGGTGCGGTGAGCGTCGAGCCCTCGACGTCGGTGCCGACGCGCCGCGACGGCCTGGCGACGGCCCTCGCCGTGCTCTTCGGCGTCACCGGCCTGGGCAGCGCGGCCGTCGCCGTCGTCCTGCCGGTCCTCGCCGCGGACCTCGACCTCACCCCGGGCCGGGCGACCCTCGTCGTCAGCTGCTACTCCCTCGCCCTCGCCGTGGGCAGCGCCGTGTACGGCCGGCTCGGCGACATCCTCGGCATCCGCGGGCCGCTCGTCGTCGGCATCGCGATCATGGTCACCGCCGCGTGCGCCGGGGCCCTCACCGACTCGCTGCCCGCCCTCGTCGCGGCCCGGGCGCTGCAGGGCCTGGGCGCCGCCGCGGTCCCGGCGCTGACGCTCGCCGCGGTGCAGGCGGTCTTCGAGGGGGACTCGCGGGCCCGCGCGATGGCGACCTACGCGGCCGTCGGGGCGACGGTCAACGCGCTCGGGCCGGTCGTCGGCGCGATGCTCGTCGAGCCGCTCGGCTGGCGGCCGGTCGTCGCGATCCCCGTCGCCACCCTGCTCCTGCTCCCCGTCGTCTGGCGCGACCTGCCGACCCGCCGCCAGCCCGGCGCCACCCTCGACGCCGCAGGGGCCGCGCTCGTCGCCGTCGCCGCCGTCGGGGCCGTGCTCGCGCTCCAGGCCGCGACCCTCGGCGTCGTCGTCGCCCTCGTCGGCCTGGTCTGCCTCGTCGTCGCCCTGCCGGTCGTCGTCCTGCGCTCGCGGCGGCGCCCGGACGGCATCGTCCCGGCCGTGATGATCGCCGACCCCGCCTCGCGGCGCAGCCTCATCACCGCGATCAGCCTGTCGTCGGCGTGGTTCGGCATGCTCGTCGCGGTCCCGACGACGCTCGTCGGCGAGGGGTGGTCCGGCGTCTCCGTCGGACTGCTCCTCGTGCCGTGCGCGGCTGCCGGCCTCGTCGCCCCGCGGATCACCGGGCCGGCGCTCGTGCGTCTCGGCCCGGCGCGGGGCCAGCTCGTCGCGACCCTCGGCACCGCCCTCGCGCTGCTCCTCGCCACGCTCGGCGTCGGCCTCGTCTCCCCCGCACCGCTCGTCGCCGCGACCGTCGTGCTCATCGTGTCCTTCGGCCTGGGCCAGCCCGCGATGACGACACTTGTCGCCGACGCCGTCCCGCTCGCCTCTCGCGGTGGCGCTCTCGGGCTGCTCACCCTCGTCTTCCTCATGGGCGGCAGCCTCGGCGCGGCCGCCGTCGGCGGGCTCGGCGACGCGATCGGGCTCACCTGGGCCCTGCTCGTCGTCACCGTCCTGCCGCTGAGCGCCGCCCTCGCCTTCGCCACCCTGCCCACCACCCGACCCGACCGGCCCGCGGACCCGCCGCGCGCCGACCCCTCCCCGACCCAGGAGATCTCGTGACCCAGACCGACACCGACCACGTCCTGCTCGACCTCGCCGACGGGGTCGCGACGATCACCCTCAACCGGCCCGACCGGCGCAACGCGATGTCGACGGCGATGATCGAGCGCCTCGGCGAGCTGCTCGACCACGCCGAGTCCGACCCCGCCGTGCGTGTCGTCGTCCTCACCGGCGCCGGGCGCGCCTTCTGCGCGGGCGGCGACGTCCAGCAGTTCGACGAGGACGGCGGCGAAGGGGGCGGCGCGAGCGAGGTCGACGAGGAGGCCGTCGCGGCGCAGATCCGCCACCAGGAGGCCACCGTCGGGCGCATCCACGCCTACGCGAAGCCCGTCGTCGCCTCGCTGCCGGGCGCGGCCGCCGGCGCGGGACTGGGTCTGGCGCTGGCCGCCGACCTGCGCATCGGCACCCCGCGCACCGTCATGGCGACCGCCTTCGCCACCGTCGCGCTCTCGGGCGACTTCGGGGTCGCGTGGCTGCTCGACCGGCTCGTCGGCCCCGCGCACGCCCGCGAGCTCATGCTGCTCAACCCGCGCCTGGACGCCCAGGCCTGCTCCGACCTCGGGCTGCTCACCCAGATCGTGCCCGAGGACGAGCTCGAGGCCGCGACGGCGCAGCTCGCCCGGCGGCTCGCCGACGGGCCGGCGCTCGCCCTCGCCCACATCCGCAGCAACCTGCGCGAGGTGCCGACCCAGACCCTCACCGAGGCCATGCGCACCGAGGTGCGCCGGCACAAGGAGACGGGGCTGACCGCCGACCACGTCGAGGCGGCCCGCGCCTTCGTCGAGAAGCGTCCCCCGGTCTTCGGGCGGTGAGGCTCAGGCCTCGAGGGCGAGCAGGTCGCGCTTGGCCTGCTCGCCGCCGCGGTAGCGACCGATGCCGCCGTCGGAGCGCACCACCCGGTGGCAGGGCAGGACGAGCGGCAGGGGGTTCGTCGCGCACGCCGTGCCGACCGCGCGCACCGCTCGCGGCCGGCCGACGAGGGCGGCCACCTTGCCGTACGAGGCGGTGCGGCCGTACCCGATCCGCGGCAGGGCCGTGACGACCTCGCCGCGGAAGCCGGTCGCGAGCGAGAGGTCGAGCGCGAGCTCGAAGACCTCGCGCCGGCCGTCGAGGTACTCCTCGACCTGCTGGGCGGCGATGTCGAGCCGGCCGGGGCTGCGCAGCACCCGGGGGCTGACCCGGGCGGAGACGTCGGCGAGCACGGCCTCCTCCCCCTCCGTCGCGCCGAAGCCGACCCGCACGAGGCCGCGCGGGGTCGCCGCGAGGACGAGCGGGCCGAGCCGGCTGTCGACGACGCGGTAGGCGACGTCGAGGTCACCGGTGCGGCCGGCCCGGGTGACGAGGCGCGAGTGGAGCCGGTCCATCGTCTCGGCGTCGACGTGCGGGGTGGTGCTCATCGGATCTCCTTGGCTCGCAGCGAGCGCAGCCCGTCGGAGGCGGCCCGTCGGGCCGCGGCCTCTGTGCCGCCGGTGAGAGAGGCGATCTGCGCGAAGGCGAGACCGCCGAGGTAGCGGTAGGTGATGACCTGGCGCTGCTTGGTCGGCAGCTCGGCGACGTGACGCCACACCCCTTCGTCCCGCGGCTCCACGGGCGGCAGCGCGATCTCGGGCAGCCGCTCGGAGGGCGCCGCCCGGCGGGCCCGGGCGCGCAGCTGGTCGAGGCACTTGCGGCGAGCGACGACGGTGAGCCAGGCCCGGGGGTCGAGGTCGTCGGGCAGGTCGGGCCAGGCCCGCAGGGCCGCGAGGAAGGTCTCGCTCCACGCGTCCTCGGCCTCGCTGCCGCCGACGATCGCGGCGCAGACGTGCAGGACGTGGGGGCCGTGCTCGCGCACGACGGCCTCGAAGGGGGTGGTCGCCATGGTCAGAAGAGTGCCCCACGCGAGGCGGGGCCCGGCTCCTCGAGCTCGAGGAGCGCCCGCTTGCGCTCGATGCCGCCCGCGTACCCGGTGAGGCTGCCGTCGCTGCCGACGACGCGATGGCACGGGACGACGACGGAGACCGGGTTGGCCCCGACGGCCCGGCCGACCGGTTGCGCCGAGGTGCCCAGCCGGGCGGCGATCCGCCCGTAGGTCGTCCGCTCGCCGTAGCCGATCTCGCGCAGCACCGCCCAGACCCGCTGGGAGAAGTCGCCGCCGCGCAGCTCGACCGGCAGGTCGAAGTCGCGCCGCTCCCCGGCGAGGTACTCCTGCAGCTGGCGGGCCGTCTCGGCGACGAGCGGCTCGCCCGTGCGGCGCGGCCCGAAGGTCGCGACGTCGGGCAGGGTCCAGTGCCCCGGGAAGTAGATGCCGAGCAGCACGTCGCGCTCCCCCGCGTCGCCGTCGGCGACCGTGCCGACGACGACGGTCAGCTCGCCGAGACCGGTCCGGACGAGCTCGTGGCGCACCTGCCCCGTCGTGGTCATGGAGGTGATCATGCCCCCAGGACGTCCGTCGGCCCGGATGTGTGAGATCGACCGCGCCCGGGGGCGTCGGCGGGGTCGCCGCGGCTAGCGTCGCGGCCCATGAGGATGCGCGCGTGGCAGGTCGTCCGGCACGGCAGCCCGGCGGAGGCGCTGCGCCTCGGCGAGGTGGCCGTGCCCGACCCCGGTCCGGGTCAGGTGCGGGTCGCGGTGCGTGCCGCGGCGGTGAACTTCGCCGACACCCTCCTGTGCTCGGGCGAGTACCAGGTGCGCCCCGAGCTGCCCTTCGTGCCGGGCCTGGAGGTGAGCGGCGTCGTCACGGCGGTGGGCGAAGGGGTGAGCACCCCCGCCGTCGGCGACCGCGTCCTCGGCATGACCGCGCTGCCGCACGGGGGCTTCGCCGACGAGGCGCTCATGGACGCGGCGACCGCGTACCCGGCCCCGGCCTCGCTCACCGACGCCCAGGCGGCAGCCTTCGTCATCAGCCATCACACCGGGTGGCTCGCGCTGCACCGGCGCGCGGCGATCCGACCCGGCGAGCACCTGCTCGTGCACGCCGCGACCGGGGGCGTCGGGTCGGCCGCGGTCCAGCTCGGGCGGGCGGCCGGCGCGCACGTCATCGGGGTCGTCGGCGGGCCGCAGAAGGCCGATCTCGCCCGGCGGGTCGGGTGCGACGTCGTCGTCGACCGGCGCAGCGAGGACGTCGCGGCCGCCGTGCTCGAGGCGACCGGCGGGCACGGCGCCGACGTCGTCTACGACCCGGTCGGCGGGCCGGCCTTCGAGGCGAGCACGCACTGCGTGGCGCTCGAGGGCAGGATCCTCGTCGTGGGCTTCGCCTCCGGCACGCGTCAGCGGGCACGGCTCGACCACGCCCTCGTCAAGGGGTACTCGGTCCTCGGGCTCAACATCGGTCGCTACCGCGAGGAGCTGCCCGACGTCGTGCGCGCGTGCCACGCCGCCCTCGTCGAGATCGCCGACGCGGGGCACCTCGACCCGCTCGTCGGGACGGCTCACCCCTTCGCCGAGGTGCCGCAGGCGCTCGCCGCGATCGCCGGCGGCACGACGAGCGGACGCCCCGTCGTCGTGCCCTGAGCCGGCTCAGGCGCCGTAGCGCGCCCGGGAGCGCACAACCTCCTCGAGCTGCGACTGCTGGTCGACGACCGCGCGCCGCACCGTCGGGTCGAGGTCGTCGCGCGCGAGGCAGGCCTGCGAGAGGGCGAGGGTCTCGGGCGTGCCGAAGCGCGAGGGGTAGGCGATCGAGGCGACCCGGGCGAGCGCGCTGTCGCCGAGGTGGCCGGCCATCGCCGGCACGTCCTCGAAGTACCGCGCGACGTAGGGCTCGACGAGGGAGCGGTCCGCCGGCCCCCAGAAGCCGGACGCGACCGCGACGAGCTCGTAGTTGCTCAGCGAGCGGTCGGTCGTCAGGGACGCCCAGGCCTGCGCCTTCGCCTCCGGGGTCGGGATCGCCGCACGCGCCGTGAGTGCACCGAGGTTGCCCGCCATCGTGCGGTCCTGCTCCTGTGCCGCCGCGACGCCGTCGGCGTCGAGCAGGCCGCGGCGGGCGAGCTGGCCGAGGACCACCCAGCGCAGGTCGGCGTCGTCCTCGAGCCCCTGCGGCAGGCCCTCGCCGTCGGCCCACGGGCGCAGCCGGCCCTCGACGTCGTCGGTGGTGCGGGCGACGAGCCGGGCCGCGTGCAGGGCGCGGCTGCTGCCCGGCTCGGCGTCGGCGAGGATGCGCTCGCCGAGAGCGGCCATGCGGGCGCGGGCCGGGGCCTCCTCGGCCGGCTGCAGGTAGGAGCGCACGACCGTGCCGGTGAGGTGCATGCCCACCGAGGCGAGGACCGAGTCGTCGCTCTCGTGCGGCAGGGCGACCTCGGCGAGGTCGACGAGCAGGCGCGGGTCGACGAGGCCGAGCGCGAGCTGGTCGCGCAGCCCGACCCAGACGACCGCGCGGGTCTGCGCGTCGGTGACGGCCGGCAGCTCGCTCGTCAGCGCCGCCAGGCTGCGCTCGTCGAGCAGGCCGGTCGCCCAGGTGAGGTCGGCGGCGTTGGGCACGACGAGCGGCGCCGTCGTGTCGAGACCGGGCAGCGGGGTCGCGTCGTCGGTCGCCGTGAGCTCGACGCGCGAGGTGAGCGACCCACCGCTCCACGTCGCGACGTCGAGGGCGTGCGGGCGCTGCGCCGGCTGCTCGGCGGGCGGCGTGCGCACGAGCTGCGCGGTGGCCCGGTCGACGGCGAGCGCGTCGACCCCGGCGGTGCTCAGCCAGGCCTGCGCCCAGTCGGCGAGCGAGCGGCCGGACGCGCGCTCCATCGCGGCGAGGAAGTCGGCGAGCTCGCCGTTGCCGAAGGCGTGGGCACCGAGGTAGTCGCGGATCCCCGCGAGGAAGGCGTCGTCGCCGATGTAGGCGATGAGCTGACGGATGACGGCGGCCCCCTTCGCGTAGGAGATGCCGTCGAAGTTGGCGAGCGCGGAGCGGGCGTCAGGGGCGGGCGAGCCGGCGACCGGGTGGGTCGACGGGGAGCGCTCGGCGGCGTAGCCCCACGCCTTGCGGGTGGCGGTCGAGTCGACCCAGGCGTCCTCGAAGTCGGTCGCGGCGACGAGGCAGCGGTGCGCCATGTACTCGGCGAAGGACTCGTTGAGCCACAGGTCGTCCCACCACCGCATCGTCACGAGGTCGCCGAACCACATGTGCGCCATCTCGTGGCTGATGGTGTTCGAGCGGGTGAGGACCTCGCTGCGGCTCGCGGCGCCCCGGAAGAGGTAGGAGTCGCGGAAGACGACGCACCCCGGGTTCTCCATCGCCCCGGCGTTGAACTCCGGCGCGAAGACCTGGTCGTAGTCGTCGAAGGGGTAGCGGATGCCGAAGATCGAGTGGAAGTAGTCGAAGCTCGCGCGGGTCACCTCGAGCATCTGCGGGGCGTGCCGCTCGAGCTCGGCGCGCAGCGAGGCGCGGCCGTGCAGGCCGAGCCGGATGCCGTCGTGCTCGGCCGTGACGCTGGCGTAGGGCCCGGCGCACACGGAGACGAAGTACGTCGCGAGCGGCTGGGTGCGACGCAGGTGCCACACCCCCTCGACGAGCGTCGCCCGGCCGTTGCCGATGACGCTCCAGCCCTGCGGGGCGCGCACCGTCATCGTGTACGGAGCCTTGAGGTCGGGCTGGTCGACGCACGCGAAGACCGTCGGCGCCGCGTCGAGGAAGAGGTGTCCGTAGACGTAGTCCTGCCCGTCCGCCGGGTCGGTCGCGCGGTGCAGGCCCTCGCCGTCGTGGCTGAAGGCCATCGTCGCCTCGACCTCGACGACGTGGTCGCCGGCGGTGAGGGTCAGCGGGTAGCGGCGCTCGGCCTGGAGCGCGACGTCGAGCTCGACGCCGTCGAGGCGGATCGCGTGCAGGCTCACCGGGTCGACGTCGACGAAGGTCTGCCCGTCGCCGCTCGCCCGCAGGTGCAGCCGGGTGACCGACCCGAAGTGCTCGGCCCCCTGGTCGAGGTCGAGGTCGACCTCCATGTCCGTGACCTGCAGCAGGTCGGCGCGGGCTCGGGCTTCGGCGAGGGTCAGCGAGGGCACGGGCCCATCGTGTCAGGCGGGCACGGGTCAGGCGGGCGCGCGCGCCACGAGGAGGAAGAGCGGGTACTTGCGCTCGTGGCCCGGTTCCCCCTTCGTCATCGTCGTCGCGGTGCTCGTCGAGACCTCGACGAAGCCGGCCTCGCGGACCGTCGCCTCGAGCTCGGCGCGCTCGAAGCCGGTGTGACCGGCGAAGCCCTCGCCGTGGAAGCTGCCGTCCTCGCGGTCGAGGTCGGACACGGCGAGCCACCCGCCGGGCACGGTGAGCTCGCGCAGCGCGCGGAGCACGGCCGGCACGTCGCTCACGTGGTGCAGGGCCTGGAGGCTGACGACGACGTCGTAGCGCTCGTGCGGCACGGGGTCGGTGAGCAGGTCGAGCCGCACGGCGCGGACGTCACCGGTGATCTCGCCCGTCGCGACCCGCTCCTGGGTGAGCCGCGTCATGCCCTCGGAGGCGTCGGCGAGGGTGATCGAGGCGACCCGGTCGGCCAGGGCGCGGCCGAGCAGCCCGGTGCCGGCGCCGTAGTCGAGCAGCCGTTCGTCCCCGCGCAGCGGCACCGCCGTGACGACGGCCTCGGCGACCCGCTGCGCGCGGGCCACCTTGTCGGGCTGGTCCCACTGCGCGGCCTGCTCGTCGAAGTACGCGCTGTCGTAGGCCATCAGCGGATGTCGTGCCCGTAGGCCATGGCCTCGAGGCGCGCGATGCGGTCCTTCATCGGGGGGTGGGTGGCGAAGAAGCGCGAGACGTCACCGGCGCGGAAGGGGTTGGCGATCATGAGGTGGCTGCTGCTCTGCAGCTGCGGGGTCGGCTGGAGCGGGGCCTGCGCGACGCCCGACTCGAGCTTGCGCAGCGCCGAGGCGAGCGCGAGCGGGTCTCCGGTGAGACGCGCGCCGTCCTCGTCGGCGTCGTACTCGCGGGTGCGGGTGATCGCCATCTGGATGAGCATCGCGGCGAAGGGGGCGAGCAGCGCCATCGCGATCATCGCGATCGGGTTGGGCCGGTCCTCGTCGCTGCCGCCCGCGCCGAAGAAGAGGGCGAACTGGGCGACCGAGGAGATGACACCGGCGAGCGCCGCGGCGACCGAGCCGGTGAGGATGTCGCGGTTGTACACGTGCATGAGCTCGTGGCCGAGGACGCCGCGCAGCTCGCGCTCGTCGAGGAGGTGCAGGATCCCCTCGGTGCAGCACACGGCGGCGTTCTTGGGGTTGCGGCCGGTGGCGAAGGCGTTCGGCGCGGCCGTCGGCGAGATGTACAGGCGCGGCATCGGCTGGTTCGCCCGCTGCGAGAGCTCGGCGACGATGCGGTGCATCTCCGGGGCCTCCTGCGGCGAGACCTGCCGGGCGCGCATCGAGCGGATGGCGATCTTGTCGGAGTTCCAGTACCCGACGAAGGTCGTGACGACACCGATCATCGCGAAGAGCCAGATGAAACGGCCGTTCCCGATGAGCCCGCCCATGAGCAGCAGCAGCGCCCAGATCACGCCGAAGAGAGCGGCGGTCTTCAGCCCGTTGTAGTGCTTGTGCATACCCGGTCAACGCCGCTCGACCTGCGGATAGTTCCCCTGTCCCCGCCGTCAGGTCACGAGGAGGTCACGATCGCCGACCGGCGTGGTGGTCCTCCTCGTGCGCCACTACCTTCCGAGCCACGACCGGTCAGCGTGGTCCGGTCGACCCACCGAGAGGTAGATCATCGTGAGATCAGCACGACAGGCAGCCGTCACCGCGGCCGCCGCGACTGCGGCACTCGCCGTCTCGAGCTTCGCGGCCTCACCGGCCCAGGGCGCGGCGAACCCGAACAACTCCGCGAAGATGCGCCAGGCCGTCACCGTCGACGGCGTGATGCGTCATCTCCAGGCCTTCCAGGACATCGCAGACGCCAACGGCGGCAACCGCGGCGCCGGCACGTCGGGCTACGAGGCGAGCGGTCGGTACGTGGAGCAGAAGCTCCGCGCGGCCGGCTGGACCACCGAGCGCCAGTACTTCCCCTTCGTCTACGAGCAGGCCCGCAGCACGAGCCTGACGGAGATCTCGCCCGACGCCCGCACCGTCGAGAACATCCCGATGTCGTACAGCCAGCCCACCCCGGTCGGCGGCGTCACCGGTCAGCTCGCGGCTCCCTCGGTGGCCACCGGGTGCGTCGTCGGCGACTACGCCGGGGCCGACCTCACGGGCAAGATCGCGATCGTGAGCCGCGGCGCCGGGTGCTCCTTCGCGCAGAAGGCGCAGGTCGCCAAGAGCGTCAACGCGAGCGCGATCATCATCTACAACAACACGACGGGCGCGCTCAACGGCACGCTCGGCGGGATCGACCCGACGACGGCCCCGGCGACCGGTGTCACCCAGGCCGAGGGCCAGGCGATCCTGGCGAAGATGGCGCGCGGTCCGGTGACCATGCGCTTCGTCCTCGACAAGACGATCGAGGAGCGTCAGACCTTCAACGTCATCGCCGAGACCCCGACCGGTCGCGACGACAACGTCGTCATGATGGGCGCGCACCTCGACAGCGTCGAGGACGGCCCGGGCATCAACGACAACGGCTCCGGCACGGCCGGCGTCCTCGAGACCGCCATCCAGCTCGGCAAGGTCAACAAGCTCAACAACAAGGTGCGCGTCGCCTTCTGGGGCGCGGAGGAGCTCGGGCTGCTCGGCTCGACGGAGTACGTCGCCGACCTGCAGGAGAACGACCCCGCGGAGCTGAAGAACATCGCGACGTACCTCAACTTCGACATGATCGGCTCGCCGAACTACATCATCGGCGTGTACGACGCGGACCAGTCGACCTACCCCGCGCCGGGCGTCGTGCCTCCGGGCTCGATCGAGACCGAGGACGTCCTCACCGACTACTTCGACAGCGTCAAGCAGCCGTGGGTGGACACCGAGTTCTCGGGCCGCAGCGACTACAAGGCCTTCATCGACGCGGGCATCCCCGCCTCGGGCCTCTTCACCGGTGCCGACGGCACGAAGACCCCGGCCGAGGTCGAGAAGTTCGGCGGCACGGCCGGCGTCATCTACGACCCGAACTACCACACGCCCGCCGACGACATCACCAACGTCAACCGGCGCGCGCTCGACATCATGAGCGACGCGATCGCGCACTCCGCGATCACGCTCGCCCAGTCGACGGAGAAGATCAACGGCAAGCGCAGCAACGGCAAGTCGGGCAAGCCCGCGAAGCCGGCGCCGAGCGTCCTGCCGGAGGGTCGCACCGCGGCCTGACCGCGGACGACCCAGCACGCGCGACGCCCCGGGCCAGGTGGCCCGGGGCGTCGTCGTGCGTGGGGTGGCTAGAGAAGCAGCGCGGGGGCGAGCGAGGTGACGACGACGAGTGCCGCCGCGACGAGCGCGACGACCGGCGCGGCACCGCGCCGGCCGGTGACGACCTCGACCGCGTCGTCGGAGAGGTCGTCCTCGGGGCCGTCGGGCTGCACGAGAGCGGTCGGCACCGGACGAAGGGCGACCGCGAGCCAGCGCAGGTAGATGGCCAGGGCGACGACGGCACCGACGACCGCGGCGCCCGCGAGCCACCAGGACCCGGCGGTGACGACGGCGTCGAGGACGACGACCTTCGCGAGCAGGCCGACGAGCGCGGGCGGCAGACCGGCGAGGGCGAGCAGCCCGGCGGCGAGGGAGAGACCGACGAGGGGGTCACGGCGCAGCAGGCCCGTGTGGTCGACGAGACGGGTGCCCGTGGCGGCGACCGCGGCGAGCACGGCGACGACCGCGACGACGTAGACGGCGAGGTACCCCGCCGCCGGGGCGCTCCCGCCGACCGACGCGGCGGCGGCGACCCACCCGCCCTGGGTGACGCCGGACCACGCGACGAGGCGCAGGAGGTCGTCCTGCCGCCACGCCATGACGGCGCCGAGCACGAGGCTCACCGCGGCGAGCACCCCGAGGGCCAGGCGCGGGCCCGGCAGCCCCGCCCGTCCGACCGCCTCGACGACGACGAGGATCGCGCCGAGACCACCGGTCACGGAGACCCCGGTGAGCGCGGTCGCGACGGCGGGTCCGCCGCGCTCGTAGGACAGCGGCGCCCACAGGTGCACGGGCACGAGCGCGAGCTTGAAGCCGGCGGCGAGGACGAGCAGCACGCTCGCCGCCGTGAGCGCAGCGCGCTCGGGCTCGGCGAGAGCGCCGAGCGCCGTCCCGTCGGAGGTCGTGCCGTCGAGGAGCAGGGTGCCGGTGCTCACGACCCACAGACCGGCACCCAGCGCCGCGAGGGCGAAGGACAGGACCGCGGTGACGAGCAGGTCGAGCGCCGCCGAGCCGCGCGCTCGCACGGAGCGCAGGGCGAGGACGGCGACGAAGGGGAGGGTGGCGAGCTCGAGACCGACGAGCCAGCTGCCGAGGTCGCGGGCCCCGAGGGTGACGGCCGCACCGGCGGCGCCGGCGAGCATCCCGGCGACGACCGCGACGTCGTCGCTCGCGTCGTCGCTCGCGTCGTCGCTCAGGCTGTCCCCCGCCCCCCGCGCTGCCAGCAGGAGCGCGAGCGCGGCTCCGGCGGCGAGCAGGGTCACCGCCTGGAGGGTGCTCCCCGCCGGGCTGACGTCGACGAGGCACGTGCTGCCTGCAGCGCTCGCGCCCGGTGGCGGGCAGAGGCTGCGGGCGTCGTCGGCGAGCCGGCCCACGACGGCGCCCGCGACCCCGACGAGCAGACCGAGGCCCGCGACCGCGCCGAGCGGGCCGCGCCGGCCGGGCAGGACGAGGTCGACGACGAGGACGAGGACGGCGGCCAGCGCCGGCCCGAGGACCGGCAGGAGTGGCAGCCAGGAGATCTCGACGCTCATCGGACCACCCCGGGCAGCGCGTCGAGGACGGGCGTGGTGAGCGAAGTGACGACGCCGGGCGCCACGCCGAGCACGACGGTGAGCACGGCGAGGACGACGAGCACGAGCAGGTCGGCGCGCGGCACGACGACGCCCGCGCCCTCCGGGTCGCTCCCGGTCGCGCTCGCGCCGTGGCTCGCGTCGCCGAGCCACACGGCGCGCACGACGCGCACGGCGTAGGCGCCGCCGAGGGCGGCCCCCGCAGCGGCGAGGACGGCGAGCACGTCGTAGGCGGCCTGGGGCCGGTCGGTCGCGGGCTGCCACGCGGAGACGAGTGCCCCGAGCTCGCCCCAGAAGGGCGCGAGCCCCGGCAGGCCGGCACCGGCGGCGAGCCCGACGAGGAGGAGCACCCCGAGCCGGGGGTGGGTGTCGCGCAGGGCGGCCCGGTCGCGCAGCAGGCCGCTCCCCCACCCCGAGCGCAGCACACCCACGACGGCGAAGAGCAGCGCAGACACGACGCCGTGGGCGAGGTTCCCGAGCACCGCGGCGACGACGCCGGTCCGGGTGCCGGTCGACAGCGCGAGGACGACGAAGCCCATGTGCGCGACGGAGGACCAGGCGACGAGCCGCTTGAGCTCGAGCTCGACGAGGCAGACGAGCCCGCCCCAGAGGATGCCGACGACACCGAGCACGCCGAGCACCGGGGCGATCTGCGCGAAGCCGTCGGGCACGCTCGCCAGGGGCAGCCGGATGAGCCCGTAGGTGCCGAGCTTGAGCAGCACCGCCGCGAGCAGCATCGACCCGGCGGTCGGTGCGCTCGAGTGGGCGACGGGCAGCCAGGAGTGCAGCGGCCAGACGGGCACCTTGATCGCCAGCCCCGCGGTGAGCAGACCGGCGACGAGCAGCTGCTGGCCGCTCGTCAGCCCGCTGCCGGCCGTCGCCGCGAGCGTCTCGAGGTCGGAGGTGCCGGACAGCCGGACGAGCAGGAGCACGCCGAGCAGCAGCACGACCGAGCCGAGCCCGGTGGCGAGCACGAAGAGCCAGCCCGCCTCGCGGCGCGAGCGCGGGTCGCCGTAGCGGGTGATGAGCACCCACATCGGCACGAGCACGCACTCGAGCCCGACGACGAAGAGGATCGCGTCGCGCGCGGTGAAGGTGAGCAGCGCGGCGGCCGCGGTGAGCAGCAGGCAGGCGGCGAAGGTCCCCTCGCTCGCCTCCTGGCCCTCGCTGCCGTCGCCCGCGTCCGCCGGGCGCGAGCGGTGGACGAGCGCGGCGAGCGCCGTGACGAGCAGCGTGAGCGCCATGAGCGGCCCGGAGAGCCCGTCGACCGCGAGCGCGAGGCGCAGCCCGAGGGCCGGCAGCCACGGCAGGTCGACGGCCCCGCCGCCGGCCCACGCCACGACGAGGAGCACGAGCGAGACGAGCGAGGTGACGACGACGACCTGGGCAGACCGGCCGCGGCCCGCGCCGCCGATGAGGGCGACGGCGGCGACGACGGGCAGGGCGAGCGCCAGTGCGAGGACGAGGCTCATCCGAGCACCCCCGGCGACGCGGCGGGCTCGGTGAGCAGGACGACGAGGGTGGCCCCGAGGAGGAGCAGGAGCGCCAGCGCGACGAGCAGGGTGGCGCTGCCGGGCCGGCTGCGCCGGTGCGCGACCTCTCCGGCCCCGCCGAGCCCGGCGCCGAGCCACCCGGCGCCGCGCACGTAGGTGCCGATGACGGCGTCGTCGACGAAGCGCACGAGCCGGGCGAGCGCGAGCACCGGTACGACGACCCCCGCGACGTAGACCCGGTCGGCGTGCAGCCCGGCGGCGGCGAGGCGGGAGGCGCGGCCCGTGCCGTCGCCGACGGGGTCCCGGTCGAGGCAGGCCCACGCGCCGGCGGCCCCGCCGAGCAGGACGAGCAGGGTGACGAGGAGGAGCAGGAGCAGCGAGGCGTGCCCCGCGGGGTCGAAGGCGCCGAGCCAGATGGCGATCGCGCCCAGCGTCGTGCCGGCGGCGAGGACGACGAGGACGGCGACGATCGCCGGCGGCATGACCGCCCGGGTGCGCGCCACCTCGTCGCGCCGGCCGACCGCGAGGACGACGAACGCCCGCGCGCTGTAGGCGGCGGTGAGCACGACGGTGAGCAGGAGCGCGCCGAGGACGAGGACCGGCAGCCACGCGGGCTCGCCGGACCGTCCCGCGTCACGGGTGGAGGCGAGGGCGACGGCGACGACGTGCTCCTTGCTCACCCCGCCGACGAGCACGGGCACCCCGGCGAGGGCGGCGAGCCCGAGGGCCCACGACACGAGCGCGACGGGGTGGCGTCGCGCCGCCCCGGTCAGACGCGTCGCCGCGGTCCCGCCGGCCGTCGTCGCGAGCCAGCCGAGGGTGAGGAAGAGCAGCGCCTTGAAGAGCGCGTGGCCGTACATGTGGGCCAGGCCCGCGCCGACCGCGCCGTGGTCCTGGGGACCGGCGCCGACGAGGGCGAAGGGGGAGAGCATGATCGCGACCTGGCTCACCGTCGACCACGCGAGGAGGCGCTTGACGTCGGCCTGCAGGGCCGCGAGGAGCGCGCCGAGGACCATCGTCGCCGACACGCTGAGGCCGAGCAGGACCCGCGCGCCGGTGGCCGACGCGAGCAGCGGGGCGAGCTGGGCGAGGAGCACGGTGCCGGCGGCCACCATCGTCGCGGCGTGGATGAGGGCCGAGGCCGGGGTCGGGCCCTCCATCGCGTCGGGCAGCCAGTCCGAGAAGGGCAGCTGCGCGGCCTTGCCGAGCACGCCGACGACGACCATGAGCAGCGCCCAGGTGACGAGCGGGGCGCCGAGCAGGCGTGCCCCGGTGCTCTGCCAGTGCTCGGTGATGCCCACCAGCGAGGTCGTGCCCGCGCCCGCGACGAGCAGCGCGACACCGCTGACGAGCGCGATGTCGGCGGCCCGGGTGACGAGGTAGGCCTTGTGCGCCGCCCGGCGGGCGGCGGGCCGGGCGGAGTCGTGCCCGACGAGCAGGTAGGAGCACCAGCCCATGACCTCCCAGCCGACGAGACTGAGGACGAGGTCTCCGGAGAGCACGAGGAGGAGCATCGCCGCGCCGAAGAGCGTGACCGTGCTCTGGAAGGAGCGGCGGCGCGGGTCGTCGCGCAGGTACCACAGCGAGTACACCTGGACGCAGAGCGTGACGAGCAGGACGACGGCCGCGATGGTCAGCGTCGTCGCCGTGAGCGAGAGCGAGGGGTCGAAGGAGACGCTGCCGATCTCGGCGCCGGGCAGGGGGATCTCGCGTCCCGCGAGCGCGGCCCTCACCGGGCGTCCTCGTCGGCGGGACGGTCGAGGTCGACGTGGCCGCGGGCGCGGTAGGCGGCGACGAGGACGGCGAGCGCGAGGACGACCTCGGCCGCCGCGACGGTGATGACGAAGAGGGTGAGGACGTTGCCGCTCGCGGTCGTGTCCGGCCCGTGGGCGCCGGCGGTGACGAGGAGGACCCCGGCGGCGAGGAGCACGAGCTCGAGGGCGACGAGGACGAGCATCGCGTTGCGCCGGGCGAGCACCCCGTAGACCCCGACCCCGGCGAGGACGGACGCGACGACGACGGCGACCTGAGCGCTCATCGCCGACCACGCGTCGAGGTGCCGCGCTCCCGGGTGATCGCGAGCGCGTCGACGAGGGCGACGAGCAGCAGCAGCGAGAGCAGCTCGAAGGGCCACACCCACGTCCCGAAGACCTGGCTGGCGATCCCTTCGCTCGAGGCGGCCCGCGGCTCGCCCTCCTCCCACGACCGGGCGAGCGGCAGCAGCACGAGGAGGAGCAGACCGGTGGTCCCGAGCCCGGCGAGGGCGGCGACGACGCGCCGCGCGGGCGGGCCGCTGTGCTCGGCGAGGGGGCGAAGGGGTGAGCGCGTCACCATGAGCGCGAGGACGAAGAGGACGACGACGGCCCCGACGTAGACGAGGACCTGCACGAGCGCGACGAGCTCGGCACCGAGCGCGAGGTAGATGCCCGCGCCGCCGAGGAGGGCGACGACGAGCCAGAGGACGGCGCGCAGCAGCCGGGCCGAGGTGACGGCGCGGACGGCGGCGAGCACGGTGACAAGACCGAGGACGACGAGGGCGCTCTCAGCCACGTGCGCGACCTCCCCGCGCGGGCTTGCTCGCGGCGCTCACCTCGGACGCGGGCTCGGCGCCGGGGTCGAGCGGCGGCGGCGCGGGGGCGGTCTCGACCCACTGGCCGAGCCGCTCCTTCTCGTGGAGCAGGTCGCGGATGTCGCCCTCGGCGTACTCGAAGGCCGGGCTCCACAGCAGCGCGTCGAAGGGGCAGACCTCGACGCAGATGCCGCAGTACATGCACAGCGAGAAGTCGATGGCGAAGCGGTCGAGGACGTTGCGCTGACGGGCGCGACCGCCGCCGGCCGGGGCCTCGACGGTCTCCTTGTGCGAGTCGATGTAGATGCACCAGTCGGGGCACTCTCGGGCGCAGAGCATGCACGAGGTGCAGTTCTGCTCGACGAGCGCGATGACCCCGCGCGAGCGGGCCGGCAGGTCCGGCGCGACGTCGGGGTACTCGGCCGTGCGCACGGGCGCGAGCATCTGCCTGGCCGTCGTCACCATGCCGGTGACGAGGCCGGGCACGATGCTGCGGTCCCCCTTCGGGCTCATGCGGTGACCACCACCCCGACGGCCGTGACGGCGATCTGGAGCAGGGCGAGCGGGACGAGGCGCGCCCAGGCGAGGTGCTGCAGCTGGTCCTCGCGCAGGCGCGGCCAGCTGACACGGACCCAGATGAGCACGAAGGCGACGACGCCGGCCTTCGCGAGCACCCACAGGACGCCGAGCGCGGGCACCGCGTCGACGCCGACGCCGCGCCAGCCGCCGAGGTAGAGCACGGCGAAGAGCACGGACATGACGACGATGCCGGCGTACTCGGCGAGCATGAAGAAGGCGAAGCGCAGCCCGGAGTACTCGGTCCACGGCCCCATGACGACCTCGGAGTCGGCGATCGGGGCGTCGAAGGGGGGCCGCTGCAGCTCGGCGACCGCGGCGACGAGGAAGACGACCGCGCCGACGACCTGCCACAGCAGCCACGCCGGGTGCCACGCGAGGACGACCCCGCTCAGCGAGAGGCTGCCCGCCGCCATGGCGACGGAGGCGACGGCGAGGACGATCGGCAGCTCGTAGGAGATGAGCTGGGCGGCCGAGCGCATCGCGCCGATGAGGGCGTACTTGTTCGCCGAGGCCCAGCCGGCCATGAGGGTCCCGAGCGCGCCGACACCGGTGACGGCGAGCACGGCGAGGACCGAGCCGGGCACCTCGGCGAGCGCGCCGGCGGGGTGCATGGGGAGCAGGGCGATGGCGAGGACGTAGGGGACGAGGGCGACGGCGGGGGCGAGCCGGAAGACACGGCGGTCGGCGGCGGCGGGGGTGATGTCCTCCTTCTGGACGAACTTCACCCCGTCGGCGACGAGCTGGGCCCAGCCGTGGAAGCCACCGGCGTACATCGGGCCGAGCCGGCCCTGCATGTGCGCCATGACCTTGTGCTCGCCGTAGCCGACGACGAGCGGCAGGACGAGGACGGCGAGCAGCGCGCCGAGGCTGCGCGCGAGCACCTCGAGCTCACTCATCCTCGCTCCCCCACTCGGGCCCGGGCACCCCGGGCGCCTGGACGCGGCGCCGCGACGGCGAGCGCGTCGAGTGGCCCTCGCCGGGCTCCTTGCCGCCGGGCCAGGGCTTCGTCGCGCGGGAGGCGAGGACGAAGGACTTGCGCAGGGGGTGCCCCTCGAAGCCGGTGGGCAGGAGCAGCGGCCGCATCCCGAGCCCGGACCCGTCGTCGAAGCCCTCGACCTCGACGCCGAACATCTCGTGGGTCTCGCGCTCGTGCCAGGCCGCGCCGGCGAAGACGCCGGTGATGCTCGGCAGCGCCGCGCCGTCGGCGACGCGGGTGCGCAGCAGGAGGGTGCGCTGGTCGCGCTCGGGCGACGGGGTCGGGTCGAGCAGGTGGCACAGGACGTCGAGGCCGGGCTGCTCGGCGTCGTCGTGCTGGTCGACGGCGCTCAGCCAGTCGAAGAAGACGTAGCCCTGGTCGCGGGCGTCGCCGACGGCGCGCACCCACTCCTCGAGGGCGGCGGTGAGACGCACCTCAGGCATCGCTCGCCCCGCCCGGTCGGGCCGGCGGCGGCGAGACGAGCCCGCGCTGCACCTCGGCGGCGTCGGCGAGACGGTGGCCGGCGTACTTGCGACGCAGCCCCTGGGTGCTCAGCTCCTCGGCGGCGATCCGCTCCTGGAGCCGCATGATGCCGTGGAGCAGCGCCTCGGGGCGCGGCGGGCACCCGGGCACGTAGACGTCGACGGGCACGACCTGGTCGACCCCCTTCGTCACCGAGTAGCTGTCCCAGTACGGCCCGCCGGAGTTGCTGCACGCGCCGAAGGAGATGACGTACTTCGGCTCGGGCATCTGGTCGTAGAGCCGACGCACGGCCGGCGCCATCTTGTCGGTCACCGTGCCGGAGACGACCATGAGGTCGGCCTGACGGGGGCCGGGGGCGAAGGGGATGACACCGAGCCGCATGAAGTCGTGCCGGGACATCGACGCGGCGATGAACTCGATCGCGCAGCACGCGAGCCCGAAGTTGAAGACCCACAGGCTGTACCGGCGTCCCCACGAGAGGACGACCTTCATCGGGCGGGGCGCGTGGCCCCCGACGACACCGACGCGCGGCTCGTGCTCGCGGGGGCGGGGCATGGGCAGGTCGGTCGTCATCACGCCCACCTCAGCAGACCGCGACGGGCGGCGTGGAGCAGGCCGACGAGGACGACCCCGATGAAGATGGCGACCTCGATCAGGCTCGCGACCCCGAGGTCGGTGCGCAGGACGAGCGCCCACGGGAAGAGGTAGACGGCGTCGACGGCGAAGATCACGTAGAGGTAGGCGTAGGCAAGGTAGCGCACCTGCCCCTGGGTCCACCCGTCGCCGAGGGGGTCGACGCCGGACTCGTAGGTGGTCGTCTTCGCCGGCGTGGGGGCCGAGGGGGCGAGGAGACGGCGCGCGGTCCACGCCGCGACCACGAGCGCGATGCCCGCGAGCAGCGTCCCGGCGACGACGACATAGCCCTCCACCTTCCACACCCTAGTCACCGGTCCGCCGCCTCCTGGGCCGACACGTGGGGGCGCGGCGGGGACAGGAGGGCGACGGGGTGGGGACAGCCCCACCGCACGTCGGGGTGGGCCCGCCATGGTGCGAGGAGCGGTGAGGATGGGAGGTTGGAGCCTCGACGCAGGCACGACGAAGGAGCTCACGATGACGCAGCCCCACGACCACGACCAGCACGACACGCAGCCGCAGGACCCCCGGGACCCGCACGGCCAGGCGCCCCCGCCCCCGGGTGGCGGTGACCCGCAGGGCTACCAGGGCACCGGCCAGCAGGGCTACCAGGGCGTGCCGCAGCAGGGCTACCAGGGCGTGCCGCAGCAGGGCGTGCCCCAGCCGTGGCAGCAGCAGCAGGTGCTCTCACCACAGGACCAGCGCAACTACGGGATGCTCGCCCACCTCGCCCCGGCGATCGCGATCCCGCTGTCGGCCGGCACGCTCGGCTTCGTCGCGAGCCTCGTCGTCTACCTCATGTACAAGGACCGCGGCGACTTCGTCCGGGCGCACGCCGTGAACAGCCTCAACGTCCAGATCGTCACGGCGATCGGTCTCATCCTGTCGACGCTGCTCATGGTCATCCTCATCGGGTTCATCACCTACCCGCTCATCTGTGTCGTCGCGGTCGTCATCCACGTCATCGGCGCCTCGAAGGCCCGCAACGGCGAGCTGTGGAGCCCGCCGCTCACCCCCGCCTTCGTGCGCTGAAGGCCCGCTCCCCGCACACTGGGGCGATGAGCACGAGCAGCGTCCAGCGGGTCGAAGGGGTCGTCGTCCGCGGCCACGGGGTCGCCTCGGGGACCGGGGCGGCCTCCCCCTTCGCCGCGGGGACGATCGAGCTGCAGGCTCCCCATCTCGCCGCCCGCGGGGTCGACCTGTCCGGCTTCCACACCGCGACGATCAACCTCGACATCTCACCCTTCGCGCTGCACCTCCTCGCGCCGCGGTGGACCGTCGAAGGGGTCGAGTGGACCGACGTGCACGGGGCTGAGACCTTCTCCTTCGTCGAGTGCACGGTGACGCACGAGGGGCGTGAGGTCGCCGCGCTGGTCTACCACCCGCACCCCGAGACCAAGCCGATGCACCACCAGCCGGCAACCGTCGTCGAGCTGCTCGCGCCCCTGCTGCCCGGGCTCGGGTACGGCGACAGGCTGGGCTTCACGCCCGTTCGCGGCCAGGCCGAGCTGGTCGAGGGTCAGCCGGCGTAGGCGGTCGGTCGGACGCTGAGGGTCGGTCGGACGCCGAGGGTCGGTCGGACGCCGAGGGTCGGGCGGACGTCGACGGCCCCGACCGACGGCCCCCCGCGGCCCTCGCCCCCGCCGAGGGGAACGAGCCCACACCCCGCCGACCCGGCCGGTCGGGCCCTCGCTCGAGTCCCCGTCAGCGGTCGCTCCTGCCCGGGGGGACGGACGCACCTTCCCGCCGACCTCGCCGATCGGACCCTTCGGCACGCCCTCGCACTTGCTCGTCCCCGCCCAGGGGGACGAACGCGCCTTCCCGCCGACCTGGCCGATCGGACCCCTTCGGCACACCCTCGCCCTTGCTCGTCCCCGCTCAGGGGGACGAACGCGCCTCCCCGCCGGTCCGGCCGATCGAGCCCTCGGACGGCTCCTCGTCCGGACGTGTCCTGGGCCCGGGGACGACAGGTCCCTGGCCGGTCTCACCCCGTGACCGCGCGGCGAGCGGGCGGACGGCACTCGTTCCCACCCACGGGGACTACCCCGGCGCCCGCCTGACGACCGGCACGAGCACCGGCAGGAGCGCGACGCGCAGAGCCGGCAGACGACGGCCCTCCTCGAGCACCTCGGCCGTAGGGCCGCACCCTGCTGTGCGCTCCTGGGTCCAGACCTCCCGCCACCCCCGTCCCCCTTCTGCCCCCTCTCTCCGTGCCCTCTCTCCCTGCCCCTCTCTCCCTGCCCCTCTCTCCCTGGCTCCTGTCTCTGTCTCCTCGCCCTGGAGGACGTTGTCAGACCCCTCGACCATGATCGAACACATGTTCGACAAGATCGAGGGCCTCTGCGACAAGGTCGTCTCCGGGATGCAGGTGACGACGATGACCGCCGCCACCCTGGCGCCGTCCCAGGACGTCGCCATGCTGACCGCCGCTGCCGTCGCGGTCGAGCGTGTCCGACGCTCGGCCGACGCGGCGCAGCTGGCGATCCTCGCCGAGCTCGCCCGGCGCGGGTTCGAGACCGGACCGGACGGCTCGACGCTGGAGACGCGTGCCCCTGCGGGCGAGGTGGCCGAGCTGGCGAGCGACACGATCGCCCTCGCGCTCGGCTGCAGCGATCACGACGCCCGGACGCGCAGCCGGCTGGCCGTGCGCCTCGGCGACGACCTCGACCCCCTCATCCGCCCGCTCATGGACGGTGCGGTCACCGAACGCACCCTGCGCCTCGTCGCCGACGAGACGCAGGACGCCTCCCGCGACGCGGCGGCGGCCGTCGTGGCCCACGTGCTCGCGCCGATGCGCGGCACCGACGTGCCCCGGATCGAGGCCCTCGACCGGCACGACCTCGCCCAGGCCTGCCGGCGTGTGCTGGACCGCACCGACCCCGGCTGGCGCGAGTCCCGGGCCGAGGTCAACCGGCGCGAGCGGACCGATGTGCGCACCTATCCCGGCCCGCTCGGCACCACGGAGCTCGTCGCGTGCCTCCCGAGCGAGACCGCTCACGTCCTCATGGCCGGGGTCTGCGAGATCGCTCGCGAGCGTCAGCGCGAGGACCCCGACCTGCGCGTGGGGCCTGCGCGTGCGCTGGCGCTCGCCGACCTCGCCCTGCGCGGGGTCGAGGTGAGCACCCACGTCACGCTCGGGCTGGCGCTCGTGCGCGGGCCGAGCGAGGCGGGCGAGGCGGAGGGCCCGGGCGACGTCAAGACTGCGGGTGAGATGAGGACCGCGGGTGAGACGAGGCCTGCTGGCGAGACGAGGACCGCGGGTGAGACGAGGCCTGCTGGCGAGACGAGGCCTGCCGGCGAGACGAGGCCTGCTGGCGAGACGAGGACCGCGGGTGGTGCACGGGCCGTCAGCGCCGCGGAGGGCCGGCTGATCGACGTCGGCGCGACCGTGGAGCCCTGGGTCGGTGGAGTCGAGATCCCCCGCATCGGCTGGGTGCCGGGCTTCGTCGTCCAGCAGGTCGTCGAGCGCCTCGACAGCCGCGTCACTCGCGCCCTGCTCGACCCGGAGACCGGCACCGTGCTCGAGACCTCGACGACGGGATATGTCCCCCCGCCCTCGGTGAGGCGACTCGTCGAGCTGCGCGACACCCGGTGCCGCATGTGGGGCTGCGACCGACCGGCGGTCGCGTGCGACCTCGACCACGCGACGGCCTGGCCCGGCGGGCCGACCTGCGGCGCCAACCTGTCGGCCCTGTGCCGGCACCACCACCGCGTCAAGCACGCACCCGCGTGGAGCTACGTCCTGCACGCCGACGGGAGCGCGGAGTGGGTCTCACCAGCCGGTACCCAGCGGCTCACCTGGCCGACCGCGTACGCACCCGCGGAGGCACCCGCTCAGGCACCTGCAGAGGCGGCCTCGCACGAAACCACGGGCGCACCCGATCCGTCGACACCGACGCAGCCCACGACGTCCGGCGTCGTTGCCCGCCACGACACCGTCGACCACGGCGCCGTCGCGACCGCCCCACCCTTCTGATGCGGTGCCGTCGACCCGTGACGCGGTGCGGTCGACGCGTGGTGCGACGCCGCCGACGCGCGCGGTCAGCGGCCCGTGTATGTCCCAGGACGTCGCTCGAGCAGGGCGTCGACCGCCTCGCGGTGGTCCTGCGTCGTGTGGGCGACCGCCTGCATCGCCGCCGCCGTCTCGAGCGACGCACGCAGCGAGACCTCGGGCGCGTCACGCAGCAGGGACTTCGCCATCCGCACGGCGGACGGAGGGTTCTTCGCAACCCGCCCGGCGAGCGCGCGGGCGACGTCGAGCAGCTCGTCGGGCTCGGCGACGGCGTTGACGAGCCCCCAGTCGAGCGCCTGCTGCGCGTCGACCCGGTCGCCGGTGAGCACCATCTCCGACGCCCGCGTCGGGCCGAGAAGACGGCTGAGCAGCCACGCACCCCCGTCGCCGGGGACGATCCCGAGCTGGACGAAGGACTCGGCGAAGAAGGCCGAGGTCGAGGCAACCCGCAGGTCGCACATGAGCGCGAGGTCGCAGCCGGCGCCGACGGCCGGGCCATTGACGGCGGCGACCACGGGCACGTCGAGCCGCGCCATCGCCGTCGGGATGCGCTGCACCCCGCGCCGGTAGCCCTCGCGGCTCCCGCTCACCGGGCCGCCGAAGGGGGGATCGCCGCGCCGCATCGCCTTGACGTCGCCACCGCTGCTGAAGGCCGAGCCGGCGCCGGTGAGGACGACGACACGCAGCGAGCCGTCCTGGGCGTCGTCGTTCGCCGCGTCGACCGCGACCTCGATCGCCTCGATCATGTCGGCGCCGGTCACGGGGTTGCGCTGATCGGGCCGGTCGAGGGTCCACAGCCGCACGTGGCCGTCGTCCTCGACCCGCAGCGGGGCGGTCGTCTCGCTCATCGTCGGGCTCCTTCGCTCGGGTGCGCCCATGATGCCCGCACCTCCCCCTTCGCCCTCTCCCACCCCGAAGGATGCATAACGCTGCGTTATGCATCTCATAAGGCAGACGATTCGGTGCAGAGGTGAGGTCAGACTTACCATCGAAGATGGCTCTCGGTCATCTCCGTCGGGGGCTCGACCCGGACACGTCAGGGGCAGCAGCGCCAACCATGAGCACCAAGACCGTCGAGACCAAGAGCCAGGTCATCATCCGCTTCGCCGGCGACTCCGGCGACGGGATGCAGCTGACGGGAGACCGCTTCACCGCGGACACCGCCCTGCTCGGCAACGACCTCTCGACCCTGCCGAACTTCCCCGCCGAGATCCGCGCGCCCCAGGGCACGCTCCCCGGCGTGAGCTCCTTCCAGCTCCACTTCGCCGACCACGCGGTGCTCACCCCCGGTGACGCGCCCGACGTGCTCGTCGCGATGAACCCGGCCGCGCTCAAAGCCAACCTGCGCGACGTGCCCCGCGGGGCGACGATCATCGTCGACACCGACGAGTTCTCCAAGCGCAACCTCAAGAAGGTCGGCTACGAGACCTCGCCGCTCGAGGACGACACCCTCGAGTCCTGGCACGTGCACGCCGTGCCGCTGACGAGCATCACCGTCGAGGCCCTCGCCGAGCACGACTCCCTCACCCGCAAGGAGAAGGAGCGGGCGAAGAACATGTTCGCCCTCGGCCTGCTGTCGTGGATGTACTCGCGGCCCACGAAGGGCACCGAGGACTTCCTCGCCCGCAAGTTCGGCGCGAAGCCCGACATCCTCGCGGCCAACCTCGCCGCCCTGAAGGCAGGCTGGAACTACGGCGAGACGACCGAGGACTTCGCCGTCTCCTACGAGGTCGCCCCGGCGACCGCCGCCCACGGCACATACCGCAACATCACCGGCAACGCCGCGCTCGCGCTGGGTCTCGTCGCGGCCTCGCACCGCGCCGGCCGCCCGCTCGTCCTCGGGTCCTACCCGATCACCCCGGCGAGCGACATCCTCCACGCGCTGTCGGGCTACAAGCGCCACGGCGTGACGACGATCCAGGCCGAGGACGAGATCGCCGGCATCGGCATCGCGCTCGGTGCCTCCTTCGGCGGGGCGATCGGCGTGACGACGACCTCCGGCCCGGGTGTCGCGCTCAAGGCCGAGACCATCGGCCTGGCCGTGAGCCTGGAGCTGCCGCTCGTCGTCATCGACGTCCAGCGCGGCGGCCCGAGCACCGGCCTGCCGACGAAGACCGAGCAGTCCGACCTCCTCCAGGCGCTCTACGGGCGCAACGGCGAGTCGCCCGTGCCCGTCATCGCGCCGCAGACCCCGGCCGACTGCTTCGACGCCGCCGTGGAGGCCGTGCGCATCGCGACGACCTACCGCACGCCCGTCATGCTCCTGTCCGACGGCTACCTCGCCAACGGCTCCGAGCCCTGGCGCATCCCCGACGTCGCCGACCTGCCCGACCTCACCGTCGAGCTGGCGACCGGCCCGAACGCCACCGACGAGTCGGGCGAGGAGATCTTCCTGCCCTACCTGCGCGACCCCGAGACCCTCGCCCGCCCCTGGGCCGTGCCCGGCACGCCCGGTCTCGAGCACCGCATCGGCGGCATCGAGAAGGCCGACGGCACGGGCAACATCAGCTACGACCCGGACAACCACGACTTCATGGTCCGCACCCGTGCGGCCAAGGTCGCCGGCGTCGCCGCGACGAGCCCGCAGCTCGAGGTCGACGACCCCAGCGGCGAGGCGAAGGTCCTCGT
Organism: Janibacter sp. Y6; assembly: GCF_040900765.1. Taxonomy (NCBI): domain Bacteria; kingdom Bacillati; phylum Actinomycetota; class Actinomycetes; order Micrococcales; family Intrasporangiaceae; genus Janibacter; species Janibacter sp. Y6. The sequence goes on along the minus strand of NZ_JAKLYZ010000004.1, from coordinate 115,362 downwards.
CCTCGGCTGGGGCTCGACCTACGGCCCGTGCGCCGCGGCGGTGCGCCAGGTCCGCGACGCGGGCACCCCCGTCGCCCACGCCCACCTGCGTCACCTCAACCCCTTCCCCGCCAACACCGGTGACGTGCTGCGCGCCTACGACCGCGTCGTCGTGCCCGAGATGAACCTCGGCCAGCTCGCGATGCTGCTGCGCGCGGAGTACCTCGTCGACGTCCGCTCCCACACCTCGGTGCGCGGGCTGCCCTTCACCACGACCGAGCTCGCAGAGGTCATCACCTCCGCGGCGAAGGAGGTCTGACCATGTCGATCGATCTCGGCATCCCCACGACGGCCCGCGGCACCGACGGCGTCCCCGCCCTCGGCGAGGACGACGCGCGCCAGACCAAGCGCGACTTCACCTCCGACCAGGAGGTGCGCTGGTGCCCCGGCTGCGGCGACTACGCGATCCTCGCGGCCGTCCAGGGCTTCCTGCCCGAGCTCGGCCTGCGTCGCGAGAACATCGTCTTCGTCTCGGGCATCGGCTGCTCGTCGCGCTTCCCGTACTACCTCGACACGTACGGCATGCACTCGATCCACGGCCGCGCGCCGGCGATCGCGACGGGTCTGGCGACGAGCCGCGAGGACCTGTCGGTGTGGGTCGTCACCGGTGACGGCGACGCGCTGTCCATCGGCGGCAACCACCTCATCCACGCGCTGCGCCGCAACGTCAACATGACGATCCTGCTCTTCAACAACAAGATCTACGGGCTGACGAAGGGCCAGTACTCCCCCACGTCGGACCCGGGCACGGTGACGAAGTCGAGCCCGATGGGCAGCCTCGACGCCCCCTTCAACCCCGTCTCGCTCGCGCTCGGCGCCGAGGCGACCTTCGTCGCGCGCACGATGGACAGCGACCGCAAGCACCTCACCTCGGTGCTCAAGGCCGCCGCGCAGCACCGTGGCACCTCGCTCGTCGAGATCTACCAGAACTGCCCGATCTTCAACGACGGCGCCTTCGAGCTCATCAAGGACCGCGACCAGCAGCAGGCGCGTCTGGTCCACCTCGTCGACGGCGAGCCCGTGACGGCCGGCGACGCCGAGGCCCGTCAGGTCCTCGTGCGCGGCGAGTCCGGCGGCGTCGAGTTCGTGCCGGAGGGCGAGATCAGCACGAAGGGGTGGGCCGACCGCGTCGTCGTCCACGACCCCGCCGCGCCGGACCCGAGCCAGGCCTTCGCCATCAGCCGCCTCGACTCGACGGCGATGACCCACGTGCCGATGGGCATCTTCCGCGCCGTCGAGCGCCCGACGTACGACGACCAGGTCCGAGCCCAGGTCTCCTCGGCCGTCGAGGTCGCCGGCGGCCCGGCGGACGACGCCGCGCTCACCGAGCTGCTCCACGGCCACGACACGTGGTCGGTCCTCGTCGACCCCTCCGTCACCGAGGCCGAGGACGGTGACCCGGAGGAGAGCTGAGGCTCCCCCTTCGGGACCACCCGACACCCCCAGGGCGACCCCTGCCGGCCCGACCGGCGGGGGTCGCCCGACGTTTGCCTCCTGCTCACCCGGCCGACACCCCGTGTGCGCGAGCCGTCCCTAGGTTGCGAGAGCACCCCCTCGTCGAGACCTAGGACAGCCATGAGCCCGCACGCCGGACCGCGCACCCAGCTCCCCCTCGCCGTCGCCCACCGCGACGGCAGCCGCTCCCCGATGACCTGCACGTGGAAGTGCGCCGACGCGTGCTCGCAGCCGGTCCCGAACACGAGCGAGAACGCCTACTTCGGCGACGTCGTCGCCTCCTCGCGCCGCTCCGTGCTGCGCGCCGGCGCGCTGAGCGCCACCGCCGCCACCCTCGTCGGCCTCGCCGGCGTCGCGGGGGCGCAGCCCGCCGCCGCGGCCCTCGGGCCCGGGACGAAGGGGCGTCCGCACCTCCCCCGCCCGACCTCCCCCTTCGGCTTCGAGGGCATCGACCCCGTCCCCGCCGGCACCGACGAGGTCGTCGTGCCCAAGGGCTTCCAGTGGGCGCCGATCATCGCGTGGGGCGACCCGATCCTCCCCGGCGCGCCGGCCTTCGACTTCGACCGCCAGACCTCGGCCGCCCAGGCCGGCCAGTTCGGCTACAACTGCGACTACGTGGGGGTCATCCCGACGAACCGCAACGGCAAGGAGGCCGTGCTCGTCGCGAACAACGAGTACACGAACAACGAGCTGATGTTCGCCGGGTACGCGGGTGCGTCCTCGCTCACCGACGACCAGGTGCGGATCACGATGATGGCCCACGGCATGTCCGTGGTCGAGATGCGACGCCGCGACAAGCACTCGCGCTGGACCTACCGCAAGGCCGCCCCGCTCAACCGACGGATCACCGCGGTCACCCCCTTCGACATCGTCGGCCCGGTCCGCGGCAGCGAGCTCGTGCGCACCTCCGCCGACCCCCGCGGCGTCCGGGCGCTCGGCACCTTCGGCAACTGCGCCGGCGGCACGACCCCGTGGGACACCGTCCTGTCGGGCGAGGAGAACTTCAACGGCTACTTCACCCAGCCCGCGAGCGCCGGCTCCGACCGCGCCGGTCAGGCCCTGAAGCGCTACGGCCTCGCCTCCGGCAGCACCGCCCAGCACGCGTGGGACCGGGTCGAGCCCCGCTTCGACCTCACCCGTGAGCCGCAGGAGGCCAACCGCTTCGGGTGGATCATCGAGGTCGACCCGCTCGACCCCACGTCGACGCCGAAGAAGCTCACCGCGCTCGGCCGGATGAAGCACGAGGGCGCCAACGTCATCATCAGCGACAGCGGCCACGTCGTCGCCTACATGGGTGACGACGAGCGCTACGACTACATGTACAAGTTCGTCAGCGCGAAGCGCTACCGCAAGGGCGACCGCCGGCACAACGCGACCCTCCTCCACGAGGGCGACCTCTACGTCGCGACCTTCGACGGCGAGGCCGACGGCACCCACGACGGCCAGGGCCGCTGGGTCCCGCTCACCCAGGGCGGTCGCTCCGCCGTCCCCGGCTTCACCCACGAGGAGGTCCTCGTCTACACGCGCCTCGCGGCCGATGCCGTCGGCGCGACGAAGATGGACCGCCCCGAGGACGTCGAGCCCAACCTCGTCACCGGCAAGATCTACGCCGCGCTGACGAACAACAGCCGCCGCACGGCCGCCGAGGTCGACGGCCCCAACCCCCGGCCGAGCAACAAGCACGGCCAGGTCCTCGAGATCACCGAGCGGCGCGGCGACCACACGGGCACCCGTTTCGCGTGGCGCCTCGTGCTCGTGTGCGGCGACCCGCAGGACCCGCAGACCTACTTCCTGGGCTACGACAAGAGCGAGGTCAGCCCGATCTCGTGCCCGGACAACCTCGCTTTCGACGGCGACGGCAACCTGTGGATCTCCACCGACGGCAACGCGCTCGGCCACTGCGACGGGATGTACCTCTACCCGCTCGAGGGCCGTGAGGCCGGTCATCTCCAGCAGCTGCTCTCGGTGCCCGCGTACTCCGAGTGCTGCGGCCCGCTGATCCAGTGGGACGACCGAGTGGTCTTCGCCGCCGTGCAGCACCCGGGCGAGGACACCGGCGCGAGCACGACGAACGTGCTCTCGACCTTCCCGTACCAGGGCAACACGCAGCCGCGCCCCGCGGTGATCATGGTGTGGCCGAAGAACCGCGGCAAGGGGCCGCAGAACGGCGAGGGCCACGGCCACCCCAAGCGCTGAGCCGGACCACCACGAAGGGGGACCGACCCGCACCAGGCGGGTCGGTCCCCCGTCGCGTGCGGTCGTATCCTCACGTCGTGACGCCACCCTCCCCCGACCAGCAGCGATCGCACCGACTCGGTCTGCTGGCCGCCTGGTCGGCCTACCTCATCTGGGGGCTCTTCCCGCTGTACTTCCACGCGCTCGAGCCCTCGGGCGCGTGGGAGATCCTCGCCCACCGCATCGTGTGGACCCTCGTCGTGTGCCTCGGCGTGCTGCTGGTGCGCGGCGAGCTCGTCGGGCTGGCGCGGCTGCTGCGCAGCCGCCCACGGCTGGCGCTCGCCGTCGCGCTCGCCGCCTACGTCATCGCCGTCAACTGGGGCGTGTACGTCTACGCGGTGACCCAGGGCCGCACCCACGAGGCGGCGCTGGGCTACTTCCTCAACCCCATCGTCACCATCGCGCTCGGCGTCCTCGTGCTGCGCGAGACGCTGCGGCCGCTCCAGTGGGTCGCCGTGGCCATCGGCGCCAGCGCGGGGATCTACCTCGCCGTCGTCGCCGGCACGGTGCCGTGGATCTCACTCGTCCTCGCGGCGTCCTTCGCCACTTACGGCCTCATCAAGAAGCGCCTCGGCGCCTCGCTGCCCGCCCTGCAGTCGTTGAGCGCCGAGACCGTGGCCCTCGCCCCGCTGGCCGCGGGCGTGCTGCTGTGGCTCGGGCTGACGGGGGTCTCGACCTTCACCCTCGACGCGCCGCTCCACCCGGCCCTGCTCGTCCTGTCCGGCGTCGTCACCGCCGTGCCGCTCGTCCTCTTCGCGGAGTCGGCCCGGCGGATCCCGCTCGTGACGATCGGGCTCATCCAGTTCATCACCCCCGTCGCCCAGCTCGTCATCGGGCTGGCGCTGCTCGGCGAGCACATGCCGAGCAGCCGGTGGGTCGGCTTCGGGATCGTCTGGGTCGCCCTCGTCGTCCTGTCGGTCGACTCGGTGCTCGCCGCGAGGCGCAGCCGGGTCAGCCGGCGCGGGTGACGACGCTCTCGGCGAGCGCGAGGAGCGCAGCCTTCGCGTCGCTGTCCGGCAGCGGGGCGAGCACCTCGCTCGCACCGCGACCGACCGCGAGGGTCTCCTCGCGGGCCAGGTCCATCGCGCGGTGGGCGCGCAGCAGCTCCAGGGCGCGGGCGAGGTCGGCGTCGTCGTCGAGGTCGGAGAGCAGGAGGCGCTGCAGCTCGGCGTCGGCCGGGTCGTCCGACGCGAGCGCGTGGAGCACCGGGAGGGTGCGCTTGCCCTCGCGCAGGTCGGTGCCCGGCGTCTTGCCGCTCTCGCCCGAGAGCGACGCGACGTCGATGAGGTCGTCGGCGAGCTGGAAGGCGACGCCGAGGCGCTCGCCGTACTCCGTGGCCATGGCGACGACCTCGGGGGTCGCCCCGCTGAACATCGCGCCGTAGCGCGCCGCCGTCGCGACGAGGACGCCCGTCTTGTCGGCGAGCACGCTGCGGTAGTACGCCTGCGGGTCCTCGCCCTCGGGGCAGGGCCGGTCGTCGCGGATCTGACCCGTGCACAGCCGGATGAAGGTCTGCGCCTGGATCTTCACGGCCTGCGGGCCGAGGTCGGCGATGATGTCCGACGCGCTGCCGAAGAGCAGGTCGCCGACGAGGATCGCCGTGGAGTTGTCGTACTTCGCGTTGGCGCTCGGCGCCCCGCGCCGCATGTCCGCCTCGTCCATGACGTCGTCGTGGTACAGGCTCGCGAGATGAGTCAGCTCGACCCCCGCCGCCGCGGCGACGACCTCGTCGGTGATGCCGTCGCCGAGCTCGGCGACGAGCATCGTGAGCATCGGGCGGAAGCGCTTGCCCCCCGCCTGCGCGAGGTGGAGGTTGGCCTCGCTGATGAAGTCGTCCTCGTGGCGCGTGCGCTCGAGGATGACCCGCTCGACCCGCTCGAGACCGTCGAGCAGCCGTGCGGTGAGGTCGTCGCTGGCCCCGGGGACCGCGATGATGCCAGGCGTCGAGCTCGTCACCGAGGTCACCGGACGAAGACGCTCGAGGACGCCGCGAGGTCGAGGAGCGGGCCGGGGAAGACGCCGAGCAGGACCGTGAGGACGACGCCGACGGCGATCGCGACGACGGAGAGCAGCGCCGGCTGGGCGAGCGTGACCTCGCCCGCGGGCTCGGTGAAGTACATGAGGACGATGATCCGCACGTAGACGAAGGCGGTGACCGCGCTGGCGAGCACGCCGATGACGACGAGCACGATGCCCGACAGGCCGCCGTGCTGGACCGCGGGCACGAAGGCCGCGACCTTCGCCGTGAAGCCCGACGTCAGCGGGATGCCCGCGAAGGCGAGCAGCATGAGCGTCATCGCCGCGGCGACGAAGGGGTGGCTGCGCCCGAGCCCCGCCCACTGGGAGAGGTGGGTGGCCTCCGCGCCGCGCTCGCGCACCATGGCCACGAGGGCGAAGGCGGCGATCGTCGAGGCGCCGTAGGCGACGAGGTAGAAGAGCACGCCGGAGATCGCGGTCTGGTCGAAGGCGAGGACGCCGACGAGGATGAAGCCCGCGTGCGCGACCGAGCTGTAGGCAAGGAGGCGCTTGATGTCGGTCTGGGTGACCGACAGCACGGCGCCGACGACCATCGTCAGGGCGGCGATCGCCACGACCCCGATGTGCCACTCCCAGCGGGTGGTCTCGAGACCGACGTAGACGAGCCGCAGCAGGGCGCCGAAGGCGGCGATCTTCGTGCACGCGGCCATGAAGCCCGTGACGGCGGTCGGGGCGCCCTGGTAGACGTCCGGCGTCCACGAGTGGAAGGGCACGGCGCCGACCTTGAAGAGGAGGCCGACGAGGAGGAAGACGACGCCCGGCAGGAGCAGGCCCTCCATCTCACCGGTCGAGGTGCTCGCGGCCTGCGCGATGGCGCTGAGGCGCACCGAGCCGGCGTAGCCGTAGAGCAGGCCCGCGCCGAAGAGGAAGAAGGCCGAGCTGAAGGCGCCGAGGAGGAAGTACTTCAGCGCCGCCTCCTGCGAGAGCAGCCGGCGGCGGCGGCCCAGCCCGGTGATGAGGTAGAGCGGCAGCGAGAGGACCTCGAGGGCGATGAACATCGACAGCAGGTCGTTCGCGGCGGTGAACATCATCATGCCGGCGAGGGAGAAGAGCGTCAGCGGGAAGACCTCGGTCGTCGCCCAGCCGGCGCGCGCCGCGGCGCTCTCCATCTGCGAGCCCGGGGTCGCCGAGCCCATCGGCGTGAAGGCGTCCGGGCCGTCGCCGCCGAAGCGCTCGGCCATGGCGAGCAGCCCGACGAGACCGAGGACGAGCAGCGCGCCCATGAGGTAGCGGCTCGGCCCGTCGATCGCGAGGGTGCCGTCGACGGTGGCCCCGGTGACGTCGTCGCCCGAGGGCACGACGAGCGCGACGAGCGCGCCGAGGAGGGCGACGACGGAGATGCCCAGCTGGAGCGGGTAGCGCAGCCGACGGGGCGCGAAGGCCTCGACGAGCACCCCGAGGATGGCGCCGGCGAAGACGACGACCATCGGCGCGACCGCGGCGTACGCGATGTCGGCCATCTCGAAGTCGCCTGCCATCGGCAGGCTGGTGAGCACGGCGGGCATCAGTGGTCACTCCCGTGGGTCGAGGCGGTGTCCGCCGGGGCGTCGTGTGCCGGGTCGCTGACCCCGACGACCTGCAGCGTGCGCTGCACCGCCGGGTCGAGGACGTCGAGCACGGGCTTGGGGAAGAAGCCGATGACGAGGAGGGCGGCGAGCAGCGGTGCGACGACGACCTTCTCGCGCAGCCCGAGGTCGCGCACCGGGCCGATCTGGGCCGGGGTCACCCCTTCGTCGAGGTCGGCACGCACGTACGGCAGGTCCTGACCGCCGGTGTCCGGGCCCTCGAGACGCGTGACCGCGCCCTCGACGACGACCGGCGCGGGGCCGGTCATGACGCGCTTGTACATGAGCAGCACGTACAGCGCGGACAGGACGAGGCCGAGCGAGGCGACGACACCGGCTGCCGGGTAACGCTGGAAGGTGCCGGTGATGACGAGGAACTCCGAGACGAAGGTCGACAGGCCGGGCAGCGACAGCGCGGACAGACCGGCGACGAGGAAGACGCCGGCCAGGGCCGGGGTCACCCGCTGCCAGCCGCCGTAGGCGTCGATGCGACGGCTGCCCCGGCGGGCGATGAGCATGCCCGCGACGAGGAAGAGCGCCGCCGTCGAGAAGCCGTGGTTGATCATGTAGAGGTTCGACCCGGCGTGCGCCGTCGAGGTGAAGGCGAAGATGCCCAGGACGATGAAGCCGAAGTGGCTCACCGACGTGAAGGCGATGAGGCGCATCATGTCGGACTGGCCGATCGCGAGGATCGCGCCGTAGACGATCGAGACGAGCGCGAGCACGACGACGACCGGCGTCGCCCACTGGCTGGCCTCCGGGAAGAGCTGGAGGCAGAAGCGGATCATCCCGTAGGTGCCGACCTTGTCGAGCACGCCGACGAGCAGGGTCGCGACCGCGGGCCGCGACTCGGCCGCGGCGTCGGGCAGCCACGTGTGCAGCGGCCACATCGGCGCCTTGATCGCGAAGGCGATGAAGAAGCCGAGGAAGAGCCAGCGCTCGGTGTCCTGCGCGATGTCGAGACCGGTGAGGCGCTCGATCATGAAGCCGTCCGTGCCACCGGGGCCGACGACGTACAGGCCGATGACCGCGACGAGCATGATGAGCCCGCCGGCCAGCGAATACAGGAGGAACTTCACGGCCGCGTACTGGCGGCGCTCCCCGCCGTACATCCCGATGAGGAAGTACACCGGGATGAGCATCGCCTCGAAGAAGACGTAGAAGAGGAAGACGTCCGTGGCGGCGAAGACGCCGACCATGAAGGGCACGAGCGAGAGCAGCAGCGCGAAGTACGTGCTCTCCGAGCGCCCGCCGGGCACGTCGTCCCAGGCGGCCACCATGCACACGGGCGCGAGCACGAGGGCCATGAGGACGAGGGCCAGCGAGATGCCGTCGACCCCGAGGGCCCACGAGACGCCGAGCTGGGGGATCCACGAGTACTGCTCGGTGAGCTGGAACTGCTCCGAGGACCCGATGACGAACTGCGAGGCCGCCGCGATGCCCACGGCGAGCGTGAGCAGCGAGGTGCCGAGCGCGAAGCGCTTGGCGAGGGCGGCCGGCAGGGCAGCCGTGACCGCGGCCCCGACGAGGGGCAGCGCCACGAGCAGCGACAGCCAGGGGAGGTCGGTCATCAGTTCATCACCCACAGTGCACCGAGGAGGACGACGACGCCCGTGAGCATCGTCAGGGCATAGCTGCGCGCGTAGCCGGACTGCACGCGACGCAGGCGAGACGAGGAGCCGCCGACGGCGGCGGCCAGCCCGCTGAAGACCCCGTCGACACCGGCCTTGTCGGTGAAGGCGAGGCTGCGGGTCAGGTGGATCCCGGGCCACTGCAGGAAGTTCGCGTTGAGCTGGTCCTGGTAGAGGTCGTCGCGGGCGGCGCGCGTGGCGACGGAGCCCCGCGGTGCGACCTGCGGCACCTCCTCGCGCACGTAGCGCAGGTAGGCCAGCGCAGCCCCGGCGAGGACGAGGACGATCGTCGCGGCCATGAGGACGGGGATCGGCAGGACCGGCTCCTCGTGCTCGTGGTGGCCGAAGACCGGCTCGAGGAAGGTCGGGAAGTCGAAGAGGACCATCGCGCCACCCAGGGCGGCGGAGCCGACGGCGAGGACCATCATCGGGATCGTCATCACCGCGGGCGACTCGTGCGGGTGCACGTCGTCGGTCCACCGGCGCTTGCCGTGGAAGGTCATGAAGAACAGGCGCGACATGTAGAAGGCCGTGACGCCGGCGCCGAGGAGCGCGACGAGCCCGAAGACCCACGGGCGCCAGCCCTCGCCCACGAAAGCGGCCTCGATGATCTTGTCCTTGCTCCAGAAGCCGGAGAAGGGCGGCAGACCGAGGATCGCCAGCCAGCCGAGGGCGAAGGTGACCCAGGTGATCTTCATGGCGCGCGACAGCCCGCCGAAGCGGCGCATGTCGACCTGGTCGCCCATGCCGTGCATGACCGAGCCGGCGCCGAGGAACATCCCGGCCTTGAAGAAGCCGTGGGTGATGAGGTGGAAGATCGCGAAGGCGTAGCCGACCGGGCCCAGACCCGCGGCGAGCATCATGTAGCCGATCTGGCTCATCGTCGAGGCCGCGAGGGCCTTCTTGATGTCGTCCTTCGCGCAGCCGACGACCGCGCCGTAGACGAGCGTGATCGCACCGACGATCGCGACGACGAGCTGCGCGTCCGGCGCCGCGTCGAAGATCGTGTGGCTGCGCACGACGAGGTAGACACCGGCGGTGACCATCGTCGCGGCGTGGATGAGCGCCGAGACCGGCGTCGGGCCGGCCATCGCGTCGCCGAGCCAGCTCTGCAGCGGGAACTGCGCGGACTTGCCGCAGGCGCCGAGGAGCAGCAGCAGGCCGATCGCGGTCAGCGCGCCGGTCGAGGCGCCCCCGACCGCGGAGTCGACGCTGGCGAAGTCGACCGCGCCGAAGGTGGCGAACATCAGCGCGATGGCCAGGGCCATGCCGAGGTCGCCGACGCGGTTGGCGACGAAGGCCTTGTTCGCGGCGGTCGCGTAGGCGGCGCGGTGGTTCCAGAAGCCGATGAGCAGCCAGGACGCCAGACCCACGCCCTCCCAGCCGACGAAGAGCAGCAGGTAGCTGTCCGCGAGGACGAGCAGCAGCATCGAGGCGACGAAGAGGTTGAGGTAGGCGAAGAAGCGCCGGCGGTCGGGGTCGTGCTCCATGTACCCGAGCGAGTACACGTGGATGAGCGACCCGACGAAGGTGATGAGCAGGACGAAGCTGATCGACAGCGGGTCGACGAGCATGCCGGCCGAGAGCTGGAAGGCCCCGGCGGGGATCCACTCGTAGAGGTCGAGGTGAGAGGCCCGCTCCCCCGCGTCGACGCCGAGCATCGCGACGAGCAGCGCGGCACCGAGGAGGAAGGACGCCCAGGACAGGGCGGTGGCCAGGTAGGGGCCGACGGCGTCCGTCGCGCGTCCGCCGAGCAGCAGCAGGGCTGCGCCGGCGAGCGGCATCGCGACGAGCAGCCAGCCCCAGGCCGTCAGACCGGTCGCTGCGTGGGCAGCGGCCGACCCTTCGGTCGTGAGGGAGACCAGGATCTGGTTGGGCACCAAGGGCTCCTTACAGCTTCAGCAGGTTGGCGTCGTCGACCGAGGCCGACCGGCGGGCACGGAAGATCGCCATGATGATCGCCAGGCCGACGACGACCTCGCAGGCGGCGACGACCATGACGAAGAGGGCGATGGCCTGCCCCTCGACCGTCCCGTGCATGCGCGCGAAGGTGACGAAGACGAGGTTGGCGGCGTTGAGCATGAGCTCGACGCCCATGAAGACGATGATCGCGTTGCGGCGCAGCAGCACCGTGGCCCCGCCGATGGCGAAGAGGACCGACGCGAGGTAGATGTAGGCCATGTAGGTCATCGGCGGCCGCCCTCCTCGATCTCGTCCTCGGTGCGCGCCTCGAGCTCGGTGTACCGGGTGGGCACGGTGACCTGGTCGCGGGCCGCGAGGACCTTGTTGATGGACAGCTCGGAGATGCTGCCGTCGGGCAGCAGCGCCGGGGTGTCGACGGCGTTGTGCCGGGCGTAGACGCCGGGCACGGGCAGACCGGCGAGGTGCTTGCCCTCCTTGAAGCGACGCTCGCTCCACGCGCGCTGCGTCGGCTTGGGGGCGAGACGCTCGCGGTAGGCGAGGACCATCGCGCCGAGCGCGGCGGTGATGAGCAGCGCGGAGGTGGTCTCGAAGACCCACACGTACCGGCCGAAGATGTAGTTCGCCATGGCGTTGACGTTGCCCGGGTCGGCGTTGACCTCGGCCAGGCTCGGCGTCGCGGTGTAGCTGACGCGGCTCACGGCGGAGACGAGCAGGCCGACGATGCCGAGGGTGAGCACGACGGTCGCCAGGCGGTGGCCCTTGAGCGTCTCGACGACGCTGTCGGAGTGGTCGACGCCGACGAGCATGACGACGAAGAGGAAGAGCATCATCACCGCGCCCGTGTACACGAAGATGTGCACGACGCCGAGGAGCGGCGCCTCGAGGGTGACGAGGTAGAGCATGCCGAGGCAGATCATCGTCACGACCATGCCGAGAGCGGCGTGGACGGCCTTGCGGGCGAAGAGCAGCCCGCACGCGGCGACGGTGGCGATGACGGCGAGGACCCAGAAGGTCACCCCTTCGCCCGTGGACATCATGACTGGCCCTCCTGCGCCGTCGCGGCGGCGTGGTGCTCCTGCGCCCACCGGGTCTGCTCCGGCGTCGCCGCCGTGACCTTGCCCTGGTAGTAGTCGCGCTCCTCGAGGCCCTCGACCATGGGGTGCGGTGCGGGCACCATCCCTTGCTGGATCGGCGCGAGCAGCTGCTCCTTGGTGAAGATGAGGTCGGCGCGGTTGTTGTCCGCGAGCTCGTACTCGTTGGTCATCGTCAGCGCGCGCGTCGGGCAGGCCTCGATGCACAGCCCGCAGAAGATGCAGCGCAGGTAGTTGATCTGGTAGATCCGCCCGTAGCGCTCGCCGGGGCTGAAGCGCAGGCCCGACGCGTCGTCGTTGCTCGCGCCCTCGACCATGATCGCGTCGGCCGGGCAGGCCCACGCGCACAGCTCGCAGCCGATGCACTTCTCGAGACCGTCGGGGTGACGGTTGAGCTGGTGACGGCCGTGGAAGCGCGGCTGGGTGGGCCACTTGACCTCGGGGTACTCCTGGGTGGCGACCTTGCGGAACATCGTCGCGAAGGTCACGCCGAAGCCGGCGACCGGTGCGAAGAGGTCCGAGAAGAACCCGCCCTTGCTCTCGTCAGCCACGGTGCTGCTCCTTCTCGGTGCTCGTGGTGGTGTCGGTGCTCGCGGGGGCGTCGGCCAGGGCCGTCGCGCCGCGACGGTCGGGCTCGACGAGCCGCTGGCCGGGCAGCGGCGGCACGGGGTAGCCGCCGGCGAAGGGGTCGACCTCGTCGGGGACGTGCGCCGCCTCCTGCTCCGCGGCCGTGCGCTTCTCGACGCGGGTCTCCCACAGCCAGGTCCCGCCGAGGACGAGGACGGCGATGAAGCCGACGACGACGAGCGAGGCGATGGAGATCTCGCGGCCGAGCAGGCTCACGGTCCCGTCGCCGAAGTAGCCCAGCTCGGGGCTCGCGGCACGCATGAAGGCGACCGCGATGACCCAGACGAGCGCGACGGGGATGAGGAACTTCCAGCCGAAGCGCATGAACTGGTCGTACCGGGTGCGGGGCAGCGAGCCGCGCAGCCAGACGAAGAAGAACATGAAGACCCACAGCTTGGCGGTGAACCACAGCACGCCCCACCAGCCCTGGTCGAGCATGCCGTCGCCGATCGCCGCGATGCCGGGAGGGGCCGCGGGGCCGCCGAGGAAGAGCGTCGTCGCCAGCGCGGAGACGGTGAACATGTTGATGTACTCGCCGAGGAAGAACATCGCGAAGCGCATGCCCGAGTACTCGGTGAAGTAGCCGCCGACGATCTCGCCCTCGCCCTCGGCGAGGTCGACCGGCAGACGGTTGGTCTCGCCGACCATCGTGATGACGTAGATGACGAAGGAGACGCACGCCGGGATGATGAACCACAGGTCGCGCTGCGCGTAGACGATCTGGCTCGTGCTCATCGACCCCGCGTAGAGGAAGACGGCGACGAGCGAGAGGCCCATGGCGATCTCGTAGGAGATGATCTGCGCCGTCGCGCGCAGCCCGCCGAGGAGCGGGTAGGTCGAGCCGGAGGACCAGCCCGCGAGGACGATGCCGTACGCGGCGACGCCGGCGACGGCGAGGACGAGCAGGCTCGCGACCGGCAGGTCGGTCAGCTGCAGCGGGGTGCGGTGGCCGAAGAGGCTCACGTCGCCGCCCATGGGCATGATCGCGAAGGAGACGAAGGCCATCGTCGCGAAGATGATCGGCGCGATCGTGAAGATCAGGGCGTCGGCGGCCTTGGGCCGCACGTCCTCCTTGAGCATCGACTTCATGCCGTCGGCCAACGTCTGCAGCAGGCCGAAGGGGCCGTTGCGGTTCGGGCCGGGACGCTGCTGCATCCGGCCGATGACGCGGCGCTCGAACCAGATGACGAGCAGCACCGAGAGCAGCAGGTAGACGAAGAGGAAGAGCGCCTTGACGAGCGAGAGCCACACCGGGGTGTCGCTGAAGTCGGCCCGCGGCACCGAGGGGTTGACCTCGGTGACGAGGTAGGCGAGGTCGATCATGCGGCACCACCTGGGGTCACAGTGACGACGGCGCCCGAGCGGGCAGCCAGGGATCGGAGGTCGCAGCCCTCGGAGCGGGTCGGCAGCCACACGACGTGGTCGACCATCTCCGTGACGTGGACCGGTGCGGTGGCCCGCACGCCGTCACCGGTGACGGTGACGAGATCGCCCGGCACGACGCCGAGGGACTGCGCGCTCACCGGCGACATGAGGGCTCGCGGCGTCGGCGCGGTGCCGGCGAGGAAGGGCTCCCCGTCCTGCAGCGAGCCGCGGTCGAGCAGGTGGTGCCAGGTCGCGAGGACGAACTGGCCCGGTCCCGGCTGCGGGACGGAGACCGGCACGGCCGGCGCGGACGCCGAGGTCGGGGCCGTCGTGCGGGCCGGCAGCGTCGCGAGCTCGCGGCGCACCTCGCCCACGGTGCGGGTGCCGAGGAAGACGCCCATCTCGTCGGCGAGCATCGACAGCACGCGGTGGTCGCCCATCGCGGTCGTGTCCAGCGCGGCGGCGAAGGAGCGCTCGCGGCCCTCCCAGTCCAGGAAGGTCCCCTCGCTCTCGGCGTGGGGCGCGATCGGCAGGACGACGTCGGCGTGCTCGGTCACCGTGCTCGGACGCATCTCGAGCGAGACGACGAAGGCGCGCTCCAGCGCGGCCCGGCCGTCGGCGTGACCGATGTCGTCGACGTCGACGCCCGCGACGAGCAGCGCGTCGAGACGGCCGATCGCGGCGGCCTCGAGCATGCCGGCGGTGTCGCGGCCGGAGGTGTCGGGCAGCTCGCGCTCGGTCTGCCAGGCGGCGGCGACCTCGGCGCGGTCGGCAGCGGAGGTGGCGGCGCGGCCACCGGGCAGCAGGCCAGGGAGGGCGCCGGCCTCGAGCGCACCGCGCTCACCGGCGCGACGCGGCACCCAGGCCAGACGGGCTCCGGAGGCCTCGGCCAGCTCGGCCGCGGCGGAGAGGGCACCGGGCACGGTGGCCAGGCGCTCGCCGACGAGGACGACCGTCCCCGGCTCGCGCAGCGCCGTGCGGGCCGCGGCGAAGGCGTCCCCGCCCATCTGCTCGGTCGTGCCCTCGCCCGCGAGGGCGCGCAGCACCTCGGTCTCGGTGCCCGGGGCGCTCGGGATGAGCGTGCCGCCGAGCTTGTCGAGACCGCGGGTGGCCAGGGGGGCGACGGAGTAGACCGACGTCTTGGCCTTGCGGTACCCGCGGCGCAGCCGCAGGAAGACGATGGGGCTCTCCTCCTCGGGCTCGAGCCCGACGAGGACGACCGAGGAGGCCGAGCCGAGGTCGTCGTAGGTGACCCCGCCGGTCTGCGGCGTGGAGCCGATGACGTGCGCGGCGAGGAAGTCGGCCTCCTCGGCCGAGTGCGGCCGGGCGCGGAAGTCGACGTCGTTCGTGCCGAGGACGACCCGGGCGAACTTCGCGTACGAGTAGGCGTCCTCGGTGCTCACACGACCACCGACGAGGACGCCGGCGCCGCGGGCGGCACGCAGGCCGTCGGCCGCGGCCGCGAGGGCCTCGCGCCACGACGCGACCCGCAGCTCGCCGTCCTCGCGGATCATCGGCAGCTCGATGCGGTCGCCGGTCGTGGCGTAGGTGAAGGCCCAGCGACCCTTGTCGCAGTTCCACTCCTCGTTGACGGCCGGGTCCGCGGCGGCCATCCGGCGCAGCACGGTGCCGCGGCGGTGGTCGGTGCGCAGCGAGCAGCCGCTGGCGCAGTGCTCGCAGGTCGTCGGGGTGGAGACGAGGTCGAAGGGGCGCGAGCGGAAGCGGTAGGCCGCCCCGGTGAGCGCGCCGACCGGGCAGATCTGCACGGTGTTGCCCGAGAAGTAGCTCTCGAAGGGCTGCTCCTCGTAGATGCCGACCTGCTGCAGCGCGCCGCGCTCGACGAGGGCGATGAAGGGGTCACCGGCGACCTGGTCGGAGAAGCGGGTGCACCGGGCGCACAGGACGCAGCGCTCGCGGTCGAGCAGCACCTGGCTGGAGATGTTGATCGGCTTGGGGTAGGTGCGCTTGACGTCCTCGAAGCGAGACGTCGCCCGGCCGTGGCTCATCGCCTGGTTCTGCAGGGGGCACTCGCCGCCCTTGTCGCACACCGGGCAGTCGAGCGGGTGGTTGACGAGGAGCAGCTCCATGACGCCCTGCTGCGCCTTGTCGGCGACGGGCGAGGTGAGCTGGGTCTTGACCTCCATGCCCGGCGCGACGGTCATCGTGCACGACGCCTGCGGCTTGGGCATCGGCTTGACGTTGCCCTCGCGGTCGGGCATCGCGACCTCGACGAGGCACTGCCGGCAGGCCCCGACCGGGTCCAGGCCCGGGTGGTCGCAGAAGCGCGGGATCTCGATGCCGACCTGCTCGGCGGCACGGATGATGAGGGTGTCCTTGGGGACAGAGACCTCGACCCCGTCGATGGTGAGCTCGACGGTCTCGACCGCCGGCTTCGCGGCGGCCGAGCTCTTGTCGCTCGTGACGGTCATGCGGTCACCTTCGCAGTGTCGTTCTGGGAGAAGAGCACGGACGCGGCCGGGGGGAAGAGCTCGGCGGCCGGCGTGTGGCAGCCGGCCTCGAACTCCTCGCGGAAGTACTGGACCGCCGAGGTCACCGGGCTCGTCGCGCCGTCCCCGAGCGCGCAGAAGCTACGGCCGAGGATGTTGTCGCAGATGTCGACGAGCTTGTCGATGTCCTCCGGGGTGCCCTGGCCGTGCTCGATGCGCTCGAGGATCTGGGCGAGCCACCACGTGCCCTCACGGCACGGGGTGCACTTGCCGCAGGACTCGTGCCGGTAGAAGTCGATCCAGCGCGAGACCGCGCGCACGACGGAGACCGTCTCGTCGAAGATCTGCAGCGCGCGCGTGCCGAGCATCGAGCCGGCCGCGGCGACGGACTCGAAGTCCAGCGGCACGTCGAGGTGCTCGTCGGTGAAGATCGGCGTCGAGGACCCGCCCGGGGTCCAGAACTTCAGCTTCTTGCTCGGGTCCCTCATGCCGCCGGCCATGTCGATGAGCTCGCGCAGGGTGATGCCCAGCGGGGCCTCGTACTGGCCGGGGTTCTTCACGTGGCCGGAGAGGCTGAAGATGCCGAAGCCCTGCGACTTCTCGGTGCCCATGTCGGAGAACCACTCGGCGCCGTGGAGCAGGATCGGCGGCACGGAGGCGATGGACTCGACGTTGTTGACGACCGTCGGGCGGGCGTAGAGGCCCGCGACGGCCGGGAAGGGGGGCTTGAGGCGCGGCTGCCCGCGACGGCCCTCGAGGCTGTCGAGCAGCGCGGTCTCCTCGCCGCAGATGTACGCGCCGGCGCCGGCGTGCACGGTGACGTCGAGGTCGAAGCCCGAGCCGAGGATGTCCTTGCCGAGGTAGCCCGCGGCGTACGCCTCCTCGACCGCGCGCAGCAGTCGGCGGTAGACGTGGACGACCTCGCCGCGCAGGTAGATGAAGGCGTGGTTGCAGCCGATGGCGAAGGAGGTGATGGCCACCCCTTCGATGAGGAACTGCGGCGCCGCCATCATGAGCGGGATGTCCTTGCACGTGCCCGGCTCGGACTCGTCGGCGTTGACGACGAGGTAGCGGGGGCCGCCGTCCGGCGGGGGCAGGAAGCCCCACTTCATGCCCGTGGGGAAGCCGGCGCCGCCACGGCCGCGCAGACCGGAGTCCTTCGTCATCTGCACGAGGTCGGCCGGGTCCATGGTGAGCGCGGTGCGCAGGGCCTGGTAGCCCTCGTTGCGCTCGTAGGTCTCCAGCGTCCAGGACTGCGGGTCGTCCCAGAACTTCGTGAGGATCGGGGTCAGCTGAGTGCTCATCGTCTACTCCCCCTCGGCCTTGTTGTCGTCGTCGGCGATCTTCGTCGCCTCCGCCGAGCGAGCGTCCTCGCCGCCCGGCTTCTCGTCGGGCTCGTTGGCCGGCGCGTTGACCGAGCCGTAGGCGCCCTGCGCCATGCCGCCCGGCGCGTCCGCGCTGGCGGAGGTGCTCGTGGCGTCGGACCCGCCGGGGGCGGTCCAGCCCTCGCGCCGGGCGATCTCGACACCGCGAAGGGAGGCCGGCCCGGCCCCGACGCCCTCGTCGGCGAGACCGTCGGAGAAGCCGGCGAGGACGCGGGAGACCTGCTTGAAGGTGCACACGCGCGAGGGCCCACGGCTCGGGGCGACGCTCTCGCCGGCGCGCAGGGCGTCGACGAGCTCGACGGTCGAGGCGGGGGTCTGGTTGTCGAAGAACTCCCAGTTCGCCATGACGACGGGCGCGTAGTCGCACGCCGCGTTGCACTCGACGCGCTCGAGGGTGATCTTGCCGTCGGCGGTCGTCTCGTCGTGGCCGATGCCGAGGTGCTCGGAGACCTCGTCCCAGATCTGGTCGCCGCCCATGATCGCGCACAGGGTGTTCGTGCAGACGCCGACGGTGTACTCGCCGTTGGGGTGGCGCTTGTACTGGGTGTAGAAGGTCGCGACGCCGGAGACCTCGGCCGTGGTGAGCTCGAGGGTCTCGGCGCAGAACTCGATGCCACGACCGGTGATGTAGCCGTCGACGGACTGGACGAGGTGGAGCAGCGGCAGCAGCGCGGAGCGCTTCTGCGGGTAGCGCGCGACGACGAGCTCGGCCTCGGCGGCCAGCTGCTCGAGCACCTCGGCCGGGTAGGGCTCCTTGCTCTCGCTCGGGACGTGGAGGTGCCCCGAGGCGGTCTGCTCTGCGAAGTTGCCGGACATCAGCGGTCCACGCCTCCCATGACGGGGTCGAGCGAGGCGACGGCGACGATGACGTCGGCGAGGTTGCCGCCCTCGCACATCGCCGCGGTGGCCTGCAGGTTGTTGAAGCTCGGGTCGCGGAAGTGCGCCCGGTAGGGGCGGGTGCCGCCGTCGGAGACGAGGTGGCAGCCGAGCTCGCCCTTCGGCGACTCGACGGCGACGTACGCCTGGCCCGGCGGGACCCGGAAGCCCTCGGTGACGAGCTTGAAGTGGTGGATGAGCGCCTCCATCGAGGTGCCCATGATCGTGCGGATGTGCTCGAGGCTGTTGCCCATGCCGTCGCCGCCGACCGCGAGCTGCGAGGGCCACGCGATCTTCTTGTCCTCGACCATGACCGGGCCGGGGTTGGCCTGGAGCTCGTCGGTGACCTGCTCGATGATCCGCAGGCTCTGGTGGATCTCGTCGAGACGGATGCACAGCCGGTCGTAGGAGTCGGCGCCGGTGCGGGTGATGACGTCGAAGTCGTACTTCTCGTACCCGCAGTAGGGGCTGAGCTTGCGCAGGTCGTGCGGCAGGCCCGCCGAGCGCAGCACGGGACCGGTGATGCCGAGCGCCATGCAGCCGGTGAGGCTGAGGTAGCCGACCCCCTTCGTGCGGCCCTTGAGGATCGGGGCCTCGAGGAGGAGCTTCTCCAGCTCGTGGATGCCCTGGCGGATGAGCGGCACGTTCTCGCGGATCTTGTCGATCGCGCCGTGCGGCAGGTCCTGGGCGACGCCGCCGGGACGGATGTAGGCGTTGTTCATCCGCAGACCGGTGATGTTCTCGATGATCGACAGGATCCGCTCGCGCTCGCGGAAGCCGATCGTCATGACCGTCGTCGCGCCCATCTCCATGCCGCCGGTGCCCATGGCGATGAGGTGGGAGGAGATGCGGGTGAGCTCCATCATGAGCACCCGGATCGCGCTCGCGCGCTCGGGGATCTGCTCCTCGATGCCGAGGAGGCGCTCGATGGCCAGGCAGTAGGCCGCCTCCTGGAACATCGGGGTGAGGTAGTCCATGCGGGTGCAGAAGGTCACGCCCTGGGTCCAGGTGCGGAACTCCATGTTCTTCTCGATGCCCGTGTGGAGGTAGCCGATGCCCGCGCGGGTCTCGGTCACCGTCTCGCCGTCGAGCTCGAGGATGAGCCGGAGCACGCCGTGGGTCGACGGGTGCTGCGGGCCCATGTTGACGACGATCCGCTCCTCGGGGTGCATCCCGAGCTCGCCGATCTGCTCGTCCCAGTCTCCGCCGGAGACGTCGACGACGTAGCCCTGCGTCGCCTCGTCGGCGGCGCCGGTCGCGTGGAAGGTTTGAGCGCTCATCAGCTGTACGACCTCCGCTGGTCCGGCGGCGGCACGGTGCCGCCCTTGTACTCGACGGGCACGCCGCCGAGCGGGTAGTCCTTGCGCTGGGGGTGACCGGGCCAGTCGTCCGGCATGAGGATCCGGGTGAGGTCCGGTCGGCCCTCGAAGACGATGCCGAACATGTCCCACGTCTCGCGCTCGTGCCAGTCGGCGGCGGGGTAGACGTGGACGATGCTCGGGATCCGCGGGTCGGCGTCGGGCACGGCCACCTCGACGCGCACCCGGCGACCGCCGTGGGTGATGGAGAGCAGGTGGTAGACGGCGTGGAGCTCCTCGCCGACCTGCTGGGGGTGGTGCACGCCGGAGACCGACACGCACATCTCGAAGCGCAGCCGGGGGTCGTCGCGCAGCGCCTGCATGACCGACGGCAGCTCGGCCGGTGCGACGTGCAGGGTCAGCTCGCCGCGGTCGACGACGACGCTGCGCACCGGCGTGCCGCCGGTCGCGTCCTGCAGGTGGTCGACGACCTCGTCGAAGTAGCTGCCGTAGGGCCGCTCGGCGGCGCCCGGGAAGAGGATCGGGGAGCGCAGGCCGCCGTAGCCGGAGGTGTCTCCCCCCTTCGCCGCGCCGAACATGCCGGTGCGCTCGCCGACGACGACCGCGCCGGCGGGGTCGCCCGCGGTCGAGCGGGTCGAGGCGTCGCCGGGGCCCTGGCCCGAGCTCTGCTGCGGGGTGGCCGACGGCGCGTCGGCGACGACGTTGGTCCGTTCGACGGGGCGCTGCTCGCCCTGCAGCCCGCTCACGGGCGGCAGGTCGGGGTTGCCGGTGCCGGTCAGGCCCGCGCCCTCGGGGCGCACGGGGTCGCCCGTCGTGCCCGGGGTGTCCTTGTCCTGCTCGCTCATGCGAGGAGATTCCTTCCGACGAGGCCCTCGTGGTCGTGCGTGGGCGCGAGCAGCTCGGTCGGGGTCGCGCCGAGCGCGGCCTGCTCGGCCGCGCGGGCGGCGGCGACGCGGTTGACGCCGAGCTTGCTGCCCTGGATCTGGCCGTGCAGCTCGATGATCGCGTTGAGCAGCATCTCCGGGCGCGGCGGGCAGCCGGGCAGGTAGATGTCGACGGGGATGATGTGGTCGACGCCCTGGACGATGGCGTAGTTGTTGAACATCCCGCCCGAGCTCGCGCAGACGCCCATCGAGATGACCCACTTCGGGTTGGCCATCTGGTCGTAGACCTGGCGCACGACGGGGGCCATCTTCTGGCTCACCCGGCCGGCGACGATCATGAGGTCGGCCTGGCGCGGGGTCGCGGCGAAGCGCTCCATGCCGAAGCGGGCGAGGTCGTAGTGCGGGGTGCCGACGGCCATCATCTCGATGGCGCAGCAGGCCAGGCCGAAGGTCGCCGGCCAGATCGAGGCCTTGCGCATGTAGCCGGCGACGTTCTCGAGCGTCGTCAGGGCGATCCCTGCCGGCAGCTTCTCCTCAAGTCCCATCAGTGTGCTCCCTTTCGCGTCAGTCCCACTCGAGGCCGCCGCGACGCCACACGTAGGCGTAGGCGACGAAGATGGTGATCATGAAGAGCACCATCTCGACGAGTGCGAAGAGGCCGAGGTTGTCGAAGGCGACGGCGAAAGGCAGCAGGAAAAGCGTCTCGACGTCGAAGATGATGAAGAGCATCGCGGTGAGGTAGTACTTCACCGGGAAGCGGCCGCCCTCGGCGGCCTGGGGGGTGGGCTGGATGCCGCACTCGTAGGCCTGGGCCTTGGCGGAGTTGTACCGGGCCGGGCCGACGACCAGGCTGGTGCCCACCGACAGGAGGGCGAAGCCCAGACCCAGGGCCAGCAGGATGCCGAGCGGGATGTAGGGGTTCATCGCGTCATGACCTCGCTTTCCGTCAGCACGCTGTGACGCATGTCATTCATCCTAGGGGTCGTCATCGAAGCCTCCTCAGGCGCTCGGCGCCAGGCGCGTCATCGCCTGGATGACGCGGTCGTCGAGGCCGCCGCCGCTCTCCTGCGGCAGGTTGGCCATGAGCTTGAGCATGAAGCGCATGAGCGTCGTCCGGGGGAGACCGTACTTCGTCGCCAGGCGCATGATCTCCGGCTTGCCGATGAGCTTGGCGAACTCGGCACCGATCCGGAAGTAGCCGCCGTGCATCTGCTTCATCCGCAGGACGTAGCGCTGCAGCACGGCCTCGCGGGCCGCCAGGCTGCTCGCGCGCAGCGCCTCGTCGATGACCTCTGCGGCGACGAAGGCGGCCTCGAGGGCGTAGTCGATGCCCTCGCCGTTGAAGGGGTTGACCATGCCGCCGGAGTCGCCGACGAGGAGCAGGCCCCGGTCGTACAGCGGCTGGCGGTTGAAGGCCATCGGCAGGGCCGCGGACTTGATCGGGCCGGTGATTGTCGCCTCGGAGATGCCCCACTCGTCGGGCATCGAGGCCACCCAGCGGCGCATGACGTCCTTGTAGTCCGTGCGCCCGAAGGCCTCGGAGGTGTTGAGGATGCCCAGGCCGATGTTGCTGCGCCCGTCGCCGAGACCGAAGAGCCAGCCGTAGCCGGGCATGAGGATGTCGCGGCCGTCCTCCCCCTTCGTCCACAGCTCGAGGTGGGACTCCATGTAGTCGTCCGTGTGGCGCGGCGTCTCGTAGTAGGCGCGCACCGCGACGCCCATCGGGCGGTCCTCGCGCTTCTCGCGGCCGAGGGCCACGGCCAGGCGCGAGCTCACGCCGTCGGCGGCGACGACGACGGGCGCCCGGTAGGTGACCCGCTCCCCCGTCGCGCGCCCGGTCTCGGACATGACCTTGGCGACGACGCCGACGACGCGGCCGTCGTCGTCGAGGACGGGCTCGGTGACGTTGCGCCGCTCGACCAGCTCGGCGCCGCAGCGCTCGGCGTGCCGGGCGAGGTACTCGTCGAGGTCCTCGCGGCCGCGGGCCATGCCGAAGGAGGGGAAGGAGTCGACCTCGGGCCAGTCGAGCTGGAGGCGCATGCCGCCGCCGATGATGCGCAGGCCCTTGTTGTGGGCCCAACCGTCGGTCTCGGCGGTGGGGACCTCGAGGTGGATGAGCTGGCGGACCGCGCGCGGGGTGAGCCCGTCGCCGCAGATCTTGTCGCGGGGGAAGGAGGTCTTCTCGAGCAGGACGACGCGGCGGCCGGCCTTGGCCAGCCAGGCGGCGGTCGCGCTGCCCCCCGGACCGGCACCGACGACGACGACGTCCGCGTGCACGACGTCGCCGTCGAGCCGCGGGGTGGGGGCGTCAGCAGGGGTGGTCACGCTCGTCCTCGGGTGCTTGTGAAGGGATTCACGAACTACGACAGGGTACGTGCCGGTCGCGAAGGGGTGCAGTGAGGTTGTCCTAACCTGGCCCGTCGGGCCCGGGTCGGGTCAGGCCGGGTTGATCCCGCGGTGGAGGGCGACGATCCCGGCCGAGAGGTTGGTCCACTCGACGTCGCGCCAGCCGGCGGTGGCGAGGTCGCTCGCCAGCTCGCGCTGGCCGGGCCAGGCCTGGATCGACTCGGCGAGGTAGACGTAGGAGTCGGGGTTCGAGGAGATCCGGCGGGCCACGGCGGGCAGCGCGCCCATGAGGTAGCGCTTGTAGATCGTGCGGAAGCCCGGGACGACGGGGTCGCTGAACTCGCAGACGACGAGCCGGCCCCCCGGACGGGTGACCCGGCGGAACTCCGCGAGCGCGACGTGCCGGTCGGCGACGTTGCGCAGCCCGAAGGACATCGTCACGGCGTCGAAGGTGTCGTCGGCGAAGGGGAGGCGCATCGCGTCGGCCGCGGTGAGGGCGAGCGCGGGGTTGCGCCGGCGACCCTCGCGCAGCATCCCCAGGGAGAAGTCGGCGGGGACGACGTCGACCCCGCGGGCCGCGAAGGGCTCGCTCGAGGTGGCGGTGCCCGCCGCGATGTCGAGGACCCGCTCGCCGGTCTGCGCGTCGACGGCCTCCACGACGGCCGTGCGCCACGCGCGGTCCTGGCCGAGGGAGAGGACGTCGTTGGTGAGGTCGTAGCGCTTCGCGACGTCGTCGAACATCGTCGCGACGTCCTTGGGGTCCTTCTCGAGGGAGGCGCGGATCATGGGCCCATCCTCGCACCCGGGACCCTGCCGCACGGACGGGCAGGAGGACGGCCGTGAGGACGGCCACGCCCGGGGGCAGGCGTACGCTGATCGGGCGATGACCACCCTCGACCCCGCCCTGGCGCGCCTCGACGCCCGCACCTCCCCCTCGTCGTCCCCGCGCCTGGTCTGCCGGACCGTGCGGGTGCCCGCGACCCGGGTCGGTGACCTCCTGGCCCTCCTGCCCGACGACACCTCGCAGGTGCTCTCGTGGGTGCGACGCGGCGAGGGGCTCGTCGGCTGGGGCGAGGTGGCCGGGCTGTCGGTCACCGGTGAGGACCGCTTCGGGCGGGCGCAGGACTGGTGGCGCGAGATCACCGCGGTCGCCGACGTCGAGGACGAGGTCGAGGTGCCCGGCACCGGACCGATCTGCTTCGGCTCGATGGCCTACTCCGCCCGCTCGCAGACCCCCTCCCGCCTCGTCGTCCCCGCCGTCGTCGTCGGTCGCCGGGGCCGCGACGCCTGGGTGACGACGACCTGGCTCGCGGGCGAGGAGCCCTCCCCCGCGGACGACGCGGTCGAGACCTCCCTTCGCCCCTCCCCGGCGCCGCGCGCGCCGGAGTCGATCCGCTTCAGCGACGGCGACCTCTCGGCCGGCTCGTGGGCCGGGATCGTCGAGCAGGCCGTCGCGCGGATCAGCGCCGGCGAGCTCGACAAGGTCGTCCTCGCCCGCAGCCTCGACGTCGAGGCCGACTCGCGCATCGACCCCCGATGGGTGCTGCAGCGCCTCGCGCAGGACTACGACACGACGTGGGTCTTCTCCGTCGCCGGTCTCGTCGGCGCGACCCCGGAGATGCTCGTGCGCCTCGAGCGCGGGCTCGTCACCTCGCGGGTGCTCGCCGGCACGATCCGGCGCACCGGCGACGACAGCCACGACCTCGCGCTCGCGGGCTCGCTCGCGCGCAGCAGCAAGGACCTCGAGGAGCACGAGTACGCCGTGCGCTCGGTCGCCGACGCCCTCGCCGCGCACACCTCCTCGATCAACGTGCCGGAGTCCCCCTTCGTCCTGCACCTGACGAACGTCATGCACCTCGCGACCGATGTCGCCGGGGTCGTCGACGACACGTCGACCTCGCTCGCGCTCGCGGCCTCGCTGCACCCCTCCGCCGCCGTCTGCGGCACGCCGACCCCCGTCGCCGACGGGCTCATCGGCGAGCTCGAGCAGATGGACCGCGGCCGCTACGCCGGACCGGTGGGCTGGATGGACGCGACCGGCGACGGCGAGTGGGGCATCGCGCTGCGCTGCGGCGCGCAGACCTCGCCGACCTCGCTGCGCCTCTACGCAGGCTGCGGGATCGTCGCCGGGTCCGACGCCGCGAGCGAGGTGGCGGAGTCGGACGCGAAGTTCCTCCCGATGCGCCAGGCGCTCACCCCTCCCGCCTGACCCGTAACTCGCGTGACACCCGCGCCCGGCGCGGGCAGGGTGGACGGGTGAGCACCCACCCGCAGCACACCGTCACCGCCGACCCCGACGTCGAGCGCTTCGCCGCGATCGACGACCTCGTGTGGTTCGACGACATGGGGTGGGAGGAGGTCGTCTCGCACGCGCGGGCGGTCCCCCACCGGTGGGCCGCCACCGCCGCCGGTGGTGACGACGGGTCGCCGTACCGCGGCATCGCGGGAGCCCTCGAGATGGAGCTCACCGTGCCCGGGGCGCCGGGCGGCGAGCCGACGCAGCTGCCCGTGTCGGGGCTGACCTGGGTGGGGGTGCACCCCGACCACCGGCGCACCGGCGTGCTCACCGCCCTCATGGACGCCCACCTCAGCTGGTGCCGCGAGCAGGGCCTGACGCTCGCCGCGCTGCACGCCTCGGACGTGACGATCTACGGCCGCTTCGGCTACGCCGTCGCCTCGACGGCCGGTGAGATGTCGCTCGGCCATGGCGCGACCTTCGACGCACCGGGGGTGAGCACCGAGGGCATCACGACCTCGATGCACGACCTCTCCGACGAGCACGTGCTCGCCCGGGTGCACGCCGCGCACCAGACCCTTGCCGCCGGGCGCGTCGGCTCGGTCACCCGCACCCTCGAGCTGGCCACCCGCGTCTACGCCGACCCCGCGTCACGGCTGCGGGGCACCGAGCGGCGCCGCGTCGTCATCGCCGCGCGCGACGGTCAGGACGTCGGCTACGCGATCCTGCGGCGCCGCCCCAAGTGGGAGGACGGGCGCAGCGCCGCCACGCTCGACTGCGAGGAGTGGGCCTGGGCGGACAGCGCGGCCCAGCTCGCCCTGGCTCGTCGGCTCACCTCCGTCGACCTCGTGACGCGCACGAGCCTGCGGGTCACCGCCGACGACGCCCTGCTGTGGTGGTGCGGCGGGCCGCGCACCGTCGTGCACAAGACCGGCGACGAGCTCTGGCTGCGCGTGCTCGACCTGCCCGCAGCGCTGTCCGCCCGGGGCTGGTCGGCCGACTGCGACGTCGTGCTCGAGGTACGGGACGGGCTCTTCGAGGACCAGGCCGGCCGCTGGCGGGTGACGGCCCGCGACGGGCGCGCCGAGGTGACGCGCACCGACGACCCCGCCGACCTCGGGCTCGACGTCGGGGTGCTCGGGGCGACCTACCTCGGCGGCCGCCGCCTCGCCGCCCTCGCCCGCCAGGGCCTCGTCGAGGTCCACGACCCCGCGGCCCTGCGAGCCCTCGACGCAGCCCTGGCCACCCCCACCCTCCCCGTCCCACCCGTGAGCTTCTGACCCCGCGCCTCGGACCTCACCTCCCCAAGTTTCTCGGGTCACCCGATAAACCCCGGCTCAGCATGGGTAAGAGACTCGTGCGAAGCGGGGGTTTGTCCTGCTGAGCCGACCCACGACGAAGGGGGCGCCCCACCGGTGGGTGGGACGCCCCCCTTCGCGCGTGGTCGGGTCTACTTCACCGAGCCCGACATCAGACCGCCGATGAAGTAACGGCCGAGCAGGACGTAGACGAGCAGGGTGGGCAGCGAGGCGAGCAGGACACCGGCCATGATCTGCGCGTAGTCGGGGTTCTGGCCGCCGGCGAGCTCGTTGAGCGCGTAGGTGACCGGCCCGTTGTTGCGGTTGGTGAGGAAGAGCGCGATGAGGAAGTCGTTCCACGCGCTCGTGAACTGCCAGATGAGCGTGACGACGAAGGCCGGCGCCGAGACGGGCAGCACGACCGAGCGGAAGATCCGCCACATGCCCGCGCCGTCGATCTTCGCCGCCTCGAGGATCTCCTTGGGCACGGCCGTCGCGTAGTAGTTGCGGAAGATCAGCGTGCAGATCGGGATCCCGAAGATCGTGTGCACCGCGATGAGCTTGACGATGCCGTCGAACCACGGCGCGACCGCCTGGACGTCGAGGAGCATCGCCTGGAGCGGGATCATCACCGCCTGGTACGGGATGAACATCCCGAAGAGGAAGAGGGTGAAGACGGTCTGCGCGCCCGGGAAGCGCCAGCGCGCGAAGACGAAGCCGTTCATCGAGCCCAGCGCCGAGGACAGCACGGCCGCGACGACCGCCATGACGGCGGTGCGGCCCATCGCCGGGGCGAGGCGCTCGATCGCGCCGCGCCACCCCTCGAGGGAGAGGTCGGTCGGCAACGACCACGCGGAGGACGGGTTGACCGCGCCGCGCCCCTTGAGGCTCGTGACGACGACGACGTAGAGCGGCACGAGGACGAGGACGGCGAAGAGCACGAGCAGCCCGATGCGCACGGCCTTGGCCCGGCCGGTGCTGCGGGTGCCCGGTGCGCCGAGGTCGCGGCGGGGGCCACCGCGGACGACTCCGGAGGTGCTGACGCTCTCGGCGGGGAAGGTGACGTCGGCGGCCATCAGTCGCGCTCGCTCTCTGCCTTGACGGTGTAGACGAGGTAGGGCACGACGACCACCGCGACGATGACGAGCAGGATCGTCGCGTTGACCGCGGCGGCGACCGGGTCGTCCTGCGCGAAGAGCTGGGTCCACATGAGCGTCGCGGGGACCGAGGCCGTGTACGAGCTCGGCCCGGCGATGACGTAGATGAGGTCGAACATCTTCATCGACATGTGCCCGAGGATGATCAGGGCCGACAGCGCGATCGGCGAGAGCTGCGGGAAGAGCACGTGGCGGTAGACCTGCCACTCGCTCGCGCCGTCGATCCGGGCCGCCTCGCGCTGGTCCTCGGAGATCCCGCGGAAGCCGGCGAGGAAGAGCGCCATGACGTAGCCGGAGAGCTGCCAGATCGCGGGCAGGGCCATGGCGGCCATGGTGAAGCGGCCGTCACCGGACCACCAGCTCGACTGCAGCGAGTCCAGCTCGAGCTTGCTGAAGAGCTGGTTGAGGCCGACCGCGCCCTCCCCCTTCGCCGGGCTGAGCAGCCAGCGCCACACGACACCGGCGGCGATGAAGCTCACGGCCATGGGGAAGAGGTAGGTCGAGCGGAAGAAGCCCTCGGCGGAGACGCCCTTCTCGAGCAGCACGGCCCACAGCAGACCCATGAGCATCGTGCCGACCATGAAGACGACGGTGAGGACGAGGAGGTTCCACAGCGCGTGCTGGTAGCCGTCGCTGCCGAGCAGCTCGGTGTAGTTGCTGTACCCGCCGGTGTGCTGGACCTTCTCGACGAACTTCCCGCCGACGACGGCGCGCTTGGTCGAGACGTTGAGCGAGGTCCACACGTTCTGCGCGAGGAGCCAGTAGACGAAGACGCCGATGAGCAGGATCGACGGCGTGACCATGAGCAGTCCGGGCAGCCAGTTCTTGGCGCGGCGCACGGGTCCTCCAGGGGTGAGGGAGATGGCGAAGGGGGCCCCACGGCCGGGACGGGTGCGTCCCGGCCGCGGGGCGATGAGCCGGTCGGCTCAGGCGTTCTTCTCGGCCGCGGCCGAGAGCTCCTTGACGAGGGTCGCCTCGTCCTTGCTGGAGGAGAACTTCGCGACCGCGGTGGAGATGTCGGTGCTCCACGCCAGCGGCACGGCGGCGCCGTGCGCGATCGAGCTGATGATGGTGTCGGAGGTGAAGTCCTCCATCGCGCTCTGCTGGTAGGCCGGGAAGTCGTCCATGGCCACGTCGGTGCGTGCGGGGATGGAGCCCTTGGCGAGGTTGAAGGCCTTCTGGCCGTCGGCGGAGCCGACCGTCATCAGCCAGTCCTTGGTGCCGTCGGGGTTCTCCGTGCCGCGGGGCAGGGTGAAGGAGTCCGCGAGGAAGTCGAAGACGCCGTCGGTCCCGGGGACGGGGAAGTAGGTGTAGTCCTCGCCCTCCTTCGCGCCGCGGTCGTCGAACTGCGCGACCGCCCAGTCGCCCATGACGTTGTAGGCGGCCTTGCCGTCGACGACGGCGTCGGTGGCCGGCGGCCAGTCGTCGCCGTCCGAGGCGGTGTTCGCGTAGGACAGCAGGGTCTTGAAGTCGGAGACCGCGGTCTTGACCTCGTCGGAGTCCCACTTCGTCGTGCCGTCGAAGAGACCGGAGTAGCCGTCGGCGCCGAGGTCGGACAGGAGCACGGTCTCGAAGAGCTGGACCTGGGTCCACGTGCCGCCGATGGACAGCGGGTTCTCGACGCCGGACTTCTTGACCTTCTCCATGTCGGCGATCCACGCCTTCATGTCCTTGGGCGTCTCGTTGATGCCGGCCTCCTTGAGCACCTGCGGGTTGGCCCACACGACGTTCGCGCGGTGGATGTTGCTCGGCACCGAGTAGATGCTGCCCTCGACGCTCAGCCGGTCGAGGAGGTCCTTCGGGAAGACCTCGTCCCCGCCGAGGGCGTCGACGACGTCGTTGACCGGCTCGATCTGGCCGGCGGCGATGTAGTCGGTGAGCTCGGCGCCGGCGTGACCCTGGAAGGAGCCCGGGGGCTGGTCGTTCTTGAGGTCGGAGGCGAGCTTGGCCTTCGCGTTCGAGCCGGCGCCACCGGCGACGGCGAGGTTGACGAAGGTGTCGTTCGGGTACTGCTTCTTGTACTCGGCGACGAGGGCGTCGAGGCCCTTCTTCTCCGAGCCGGCCGCCCACCAGGTGAAGACGCCGACGTCACCGCCCGCGCCCCCCTCCTTCGGCTGGTAGGCCTCGGCGGCCGAGCTGCTGCTGCCCGAGCCGCTGCTCGAGCCCTCTGTGGTCTCGCCGCCGCCGGTCGCGCAGGCGCCCAGGCCCAGCGCCCCCACGGCGAGCAGGGCGGCGGCCCTGGAGGTGGTGCGTTGCATGTCGTTCCTTCCCGCGGGGGTCGGAGCGGTCGCCCCGACGCTGGAGCAGCGCGGCCCGGGGGCGGCGCGGCCCGAGAAGTACGGACCCGCGGTGCCGAGGATCTGGGCAGGTCGTCACGTATCCGTGACCATGCCGGTACCCGCGTGACCGCTCGGCGCTCCCAGCCGACCGCTCGTCCCGGGACGCCGACCGCCCGTCCGCGCCAGAGGTCAGCCGAGCGCGCGCAGGCGCTCTGCGACCGCCAGACCGGTGGCCCGTCGGTCACCGAGGTCGAGCGGCACGACGACGACCCGCAGCCCCGGGGCGGGGGCGAGCGCGGCGCGCAGCTCGTCGGGGGTCGTGACGGTCGTCGCCGGCCACCCGTGGGCCCGGGCGAGCGCGGCGACGTCGGTGCCCGTCGGGGTGGCGAAGACCCGCTCGAAGTCGTCCTCGAGCTCCTTCGCGCCGTACTCGAGCGTGGCGAAGATGCTGCCCCCGCGGTCGTCGAGCACGACGACCGTGAGGTCGGGCACCGGCTCGCTCGGCCCGACGAGGAGCGCGCCGGAGTCGTGGAGGAAGGTGAGGTCGCCCACGGCCGCGTAGGTCGCGACGCCCGGGTCGGCGAGGGCGAGACCGGCCGCGGTCGAGACGCACCCGTCGATGCCGGCCAGCCCACGGCTGACGACGACGTCGACGTCGACGCGGGGGCGGGCGACGAGCTGGTGGTCGCGGGCGACCGAGCTGCTGCCGAGGAAGAGCCGGGCACCCGCCGGCAGGGCCTTGTCGACGACGCGGACGACCTCGGCACCCGTGGTGAGGCGGTCGTGCGACCCGCCGGGCAGCTCGACGAGGGCCTCCTCGACGAGACGGCCGAGATCGGCCCAGTCGCGGGCCCACGTGGGGTCGGCGCGAGGCCCGGTGCGCTCGGCGAGAGCGGCGAAGGGGTGGACCCCCGCCGCCTCGTGCGTCGGGTCGGCCCACCGTGGGCCGGTCGAGACGACGTGCACCTCGGTGCGGGGGTCGCGGGCCAGGGCCGCGACGGACCGGCCGAGCGTCGTGCGCCCGACGAGCACGAGACGCTGGGGACGGTGCGCCTCGACCCAGTCGGCGGCGGCCAGGGCGAGGGCTCCGTGCGGCAGGAGGGTCGGCGCGTCCGCAGCGCCGGGCCCGGTCTCGGCGAGCACCGGCACGTCGTGCGCCCCGGCCCAGGCGAGCGCCGCGTCGCGCTGGCCACGGGTGGCGAGGTCGCCGACGACGGCGAGGGTGCGAGGCGCGACGAGGTCGGCGGTGCCCCCCTCTGCACCCCCAGGTGCGGCCGCGGTCGGCAGGACGACCCACGGTCGTCCGTCCGGGCGCCCGGCGCAGTCGTCGGGCAGCCACGGCCCGCCCACCGGCGGGGCGAGCGGGTCGCGGTAGGGCAGGTCGAGGTGGACCGGCCCGGGGTCTCCCCCGAGAGCCCCGGTGGCGGCGGCGACGGCTCGGGCGGCGGTCGAGCGCAGCGCGCGGACCTGGGCGGCGAGCCGGTCGGCGGACGGGGTCTCGACGTCGACGACGAGCCGGCAGTGACGGTGGTCGAGCAGACCGGGCTGGTCGGTCGCCTGGTTGGCCCCGACCCCGCGCAGCTCGGGCGGCCGGTCGGCGCTCAGCACGAGGAGGGGCACCTCACCGTGGTGGGCCTCGAGCACCGCGGGGTGGAGGTTGGCCACCGCCGTGCCGCTCGTCGTGACCACGGCGGCCGGCACCCGGCTGACCTTCGCCAGCCCGAGGGCGAGGAACCCCGCGGCCCGCTCGTCGACCCGGACGTGCAGCCGCAGGCGTCCCTCGCGGTCGAGCTGCTGCGCGGCGTAGGCCAGCGGAGCCGACCGGGACCCCGGCGACAGGACGAGGTGACGCAGCCCGAGCCGGACGAGCTCGTCGAGCAGTGCCCGGGCGGCGACGGTCGCGGGAGGTGTCGGCTGCACGGGTCGATGGTGCCATCCCGGTGGGTCAGGGCACGGCGGCCCGCACCCTCGCCTCGGGGCCCGGCCCCGGCTGGCAGGACCGGCACCACCACGTGCGCCGGTTCGCGGCGTCGCCGGGGATCTCGGCGCTGACGCTCACCGGGCCGCGGCAGCGCCGGCAGCCCTGACGCTGCCGGCCGGTCACCCAGTGGGTGTCTCCCCTGGCGCGCGAGCCGGTCGTCACCTGGTAGGCGCCCTCGCGCCGTCGCCGACTGGCGCAGCATCCGCGCAGCCCGGTCGACGAGCCGGGGCAGGTCGACCTCGCCGACCCCCGTCCACGGGCTGACGCCGGTGAGGAAGGCGAGCTCGTTGGCCCACAGGTTGCCCAGGCCCGCCATGGCGCGCTGGTCGAGCAGGGCGCTGACGAGCGGCGTGCCCGGCCGGGCGCCCAGCCGTCGGACCGCCTCGGCAGGGTCCCAGTCGTCACGCAGCGGGTCCGGCCCGAGATGCCCGACGACGTCGTGCTCGCGCGCGGTGGGCACGAGGGCGAGGTCGTGCAGCCGGATGCCGTGGACGGCTCGGCCGTCGTCGAGCCCGAGGACCAGACGGACGTGAGGCCTGATGTCACGGGGCAGGTGCTTGCCCGGGCGCAGCGTCGACCACGACCCGTCCATCCGCAGGTGGCTGTGCAGGGTCGCCGCCGGGGAGCCGTCGAGACCGGAGAAGCGGGTCAGCAGGTGCTTGCCGTGGGTGACGTGCTCGAGCACCTCGCGCCCGGACAGGTCGCGCGTCGCGAGAGAGGGCGTGCGGAAGTCCGAGCGCAGCACCGTGCTGCCCACCAGCTGGCGGTCCAGCCGCCGGGCGAGCCTGAAGACGCTGTCTCCCTCGGGCACCGGGTCAGCCTCGCAGGCACGACCGACAGCGTCCGGGGCCGAGAGAGGACGTCGGCCTCATCCGTCCCGGCGGACCCGGCGCACCTCGTAGTCGACGACGACCGGACGCGCCCCGGCGGCGGGCTGCGGGTCGCCGTGCTGGGCGTCGACGCGCCCGGCGTCGAGGAAGTCACCGGCGCCCTCCCGCCACCGGAGCAGCGACGGGTCGGTGACCATGCGCTCGTCGACGAGGGCACCCGTGCTCTCGTAGAGACGAGCGGAGTGCGCCCCCGTCGCGGTGGGCGCGGCGTCCGAGGCGCCGCGGAGGTCACCCCTCAGGTCGCGGCGCACCGTCACCCAGGCGGCCCGATCGGGGTTGCGCGCCCCGTCGAGCGCGGGGACGAGGTCCTGCACGTGCTCGACCGAGAGGACCGAGACCCCCTCCGGCACGGGCACGCCGCCGATCGGCGCCCCGGTCGTCACGACGTGGCTCAGCCCGGGGTGCTGCGCGCGGAAGACCGGGTCGGCGGCGAGCGCCGCCGCCGTGATCCCGCCCTGGCTGTGCCCGCCGAGCAGGACGGGGTCGGCCACCCCCTTCGCCCCTCGACCGGTGCGCGCCCGCGCGTCGCTCAGGGCGGCGGTCACCGCGGTCATCGTCAGGGTGCGCTCGTGGGCCTCGAGCAGCTGGTTGCTCGTCTGGTCCCACGGGTTCGTGCCAGGCCGAGGCGAGAAGGTCTGGGTGCCGGGCACGTCGACGACCCAGGCGTACCGGCCGTCCGTCAGCGGGATGCCGGTGACCCGCACGTGGTCACCGCCCGAGACGGGGCCGTCCGCTGCGACGAGGTCGGACACCCCACGGGGCGGGCGCCAGCCGGCCGTGCTCACGGGGTGCGCCCGCACCTCGACCTCGAAGCCCGACTCGTCGAGCACGTGCCCACCCCCGGCAGCGGTGACGACGGCGACCGCCTCGGCCTGCGTTCGGGGCGGGTAGCGCAGCCCGGCGCGGTCTGCCCGGTCGGCGAGGTAGAGGCCCAGCGGCGGGAAGCCGAGCCCGAGGCCGACGACGAGCCCCTCCGCGCCGGCGACGGAGTGCTCGAGGAGCCAGGGGTGCTCGCCGAGGACGCGGTCCACGCGCGGCCCGGCTCGTGACGGGAGCTCGCGCACGACGCCGATGACCGAGCCGACGTAGGCACCGAGCCAGACCGGCGACGGCCGGGTGCGCAGGGCGGCCGCACCGAGCACCGTCGCGGCCGAGACGGGCAGGACGACGGTGGGCACCGCGACGCCGAGGACGAGGCCGGCGGTGCGGTCGACCCCTTCGACCGCCTGGCGCGCCCCGCTCTCGCCCGCGCGGTAGAGCTCCGCGGCCGCGGCCACGGAGCCGGCGAGCACCCGCAGGTGCAGCGAGGTGCCGAGCAGACCGCTCGGGCCGGCGACCGCCAGCAGGTCCGCCCCCGTCCGCGCGGTGCGGCCGGGCGCGACGAGCGCCGCCGCGACGAGCGCCGGGTCGGCGAGGACGAGGGCGAGGTCGGCGGCGCTGTCGGCGAGGTCTGCGGCGACGGCACGCAGTGCCGGGGCGGCGACGTCGAGCGCGTCGAGGGCCACGGCGATGCCGCCCGCGCCGCCGGAGACCTCGATCCCCGGCTCGCTCATGGCAGCAGGCCGATGACGGGCAGGCGGGCCGCGCGGACGAGGTCGAGCCGGTGCGAGACCGTGGTCGACAGCGTCTCGAGGTCGAGGGCGAGCGCGCCGAGGTCCTGCCCGACGACCGCGAGCTCGGCGAGGACCTCGTCCACCTCGCGCTCGTAGAGGTCAGCAGCACCGGAGCGCCACTCGAGCTCGCCGCACCGGCGCACCACGAGGACCGCCGCCTCGAGACCGGTGCCCGCGTCGGCGACCCGGCGCGCGAGACCCAGGAGGGCACCGGGGACGTCGGCACGGAGCAGCCCGGCGAGCGCGCCGTCGTCGAGGTGAGGCAGGTCGATCTCCATGCGGCCCAGCACATCCCGCGCGACGGGCGAGCGAGGTGGCGAACGGGCCGGTTGTGGAGGCGGGCCCGGTCCGCAGCCGGGGTGTGGACGGGCTCCTCAGAGGTGGGCGTGCGCGGCGCGCAGCCGCTCGCGCCACCACTGCACCCGCTCTGCGGGCGCCTCGTGCTCGTCGAGCAGGGCCTCGTCGACCTCGACAGGGCGCACCGGCACGTCGCCGGCGACGGGGACGAGGGGGTCTCTCGTGATGTCACCTGCGAGCAGGCCGACGGTGCCGAGCCCGCAGGCGTGGGGCAGATCGGGCAGCGCTGCCGCGAGGGCGACGCCCGCGCTGATCCCGACGCTCGTGTCGAGGGCGGAGGAGACCACCGCGGGCAGGCCGCACGCGTCGACGACCTCGAGCGCGCGGGCGACGCCGCCCAGGGGTGCGACCTTGACGACGACGACGTCGGCGGCCTCCTCGCGCGCGACCCGCAGGGGGTCCTCGGCCTTGCGGATGGACTCGTCGGCGGCGACCCGGACGTCGACCCCGGCGCGGGCGAGCCCGAGACGGACGGCCCTCAGGCCCTCGACGTCGGCGCACGGCTGCTCGACGTACTCGAGACCGAAGGGGGCGAGCGCGGCGACGGCGTCGAGCGCCTGGTCCACCGACCACCCGCCGTTGGCGTCGACCCGCACGGCGGCGACCGGGCCCATCGCGTCGCGGACCGCGGCGACCCGCTCGACGTCGTCGGCGAGGGTCTGCCCGCGCTCGGCGACCTTGATCTTCGCGGTCGTGCACCCGTCGAAGCGGGCGAGCACCTCGGGCACCCGCTCGGGCCCGACGGCGGGCACGGTCGCGTTGCACGGCACCTCGTCACGGACCGGCGGGGGCCAGCCCCGCCAGCCCGCCTCGACCGCGGCGGCCAGCCAGCGTGACGTCTCCTGGGGGCCGTACTCGACGAAGGGGGAGAGCTCGGCCCACCCCTTCGGCCCCCGCAGCAGCGCGGCCTCGCGCTCGTCGACGCCCCGGAAGCGCACGCGCATCGGGATCGAGACGACGCGCATCCCCTCGAGGAGCTCGTCGACCCCGGGGGTCTGCGGGCTCACCGGTCGCGGCGGGAGAGGACGCAGAACTCGTTGCCCTCGGGGTCGGCGAGGACGGTCCACGTGACGTCACCGGTCTGGCCGACGTCGACCTGGGTCGCGCCCCGCTCGACGAGTGCCGCGATCTCGGCGTCCCGGTCCTGGCTGAGGTGCGGTGCGAGGTCGATGTGCAGGCGGTTCTTCACCGTCTTCGCCTCCGGCACCGGCACGAAGACGAGGGAGGGACGCTGGGCCAGCCAGGCGTCGAGGTCCTCGACCGGGTGCTCCTCGTCCTCGGGGTCCGCGGCGATCGCGACCTCGTGCTCGTCCTCGTAGACGACGTGCCAGTCGAGGGTCTGGGCCCACCAGCGCGAGAGCGAGGCGATGTCGGTGGCGTCGACGACGAGGGTGTACCAGGCGAGGGTCATGCCAGCACGCTAGCGGCGGCCGGGGCGCCTCAGCTCCGCAGGACCTTCTCCATCGGGCGTCCCTTGGCGAGCTCGTCGACGAGCTTGTCGAGGTAGCGGACCTGGCGCATCAGCGGGTCCTCGACCTCCTGCACCTTGACCCCGCAGACGGAGCCGGTGATGAGGGCTACGCCCGGGTTGAGCTCGGCCTGGGCGAAGAAGTCCTCGAAGGTCGTGCCGCCCTCGAGGTGCGCGCGCAGCTGGGCGTCGTCGAAGCCGGTCAGCCAGCGGATGACCTCGTCGACCTCGGCCTGGGTCCGGCCCTTGCGCTCGGCCTTCGTCACGTAGTGCGGGTAGACCGACGCCACGCTCGTCGTGTAGATCCGGTGCACACCCCCAGGGTAGGACGGCGCACACTGTCTGTCGTGCCCGTCTCTCCCGCTCCTGCCGAGGGGATCTTCGGCACCACGTACCGCACGAGCAGCATCGGCGCCTTCGCGCTCATCGCCATCGCCGCCTTCGAGGCCCTCGCCGTCACCACGGTGATGCCGACGCTCGCCCGCGAGCTCGACGGCCTCTCGCTGTACGCCCTCGCCTTCTCGGCGCCCCTGGCGTCCGGCGTCATCGGCATGGTGGCCGCCGGGCAGTGGAGCGACCGTCACGGACCGCGCCGGGCGCTCGAGGTCGCGATCCTCACCTTCTCGCTCGGTCTGCTCGTGTGCGGGCTGGCGCCGGCGATGGAGCTCTTCGTCGTCGGTCGGCTGCTGCAGGGGCTGGGCAGCGGGGCGCTCATCGCCGCGCTGTACGTCGTCGTCGGCGAGGTCTACCCCGCCGACCTGCAGCCCTCGCTCTTCGCGAGCTTCGCCGCCGCATGGGTGCTGCCCGCGCTCTTCGGCCCGGCTCTGGCCGCGGTCGTCGCCGACCTCGCGGGGTGGCGCTGGGTCTTCTTGTCCGTCATCGTCCTCGTCGCGCTCGCGGCGGTCTTCGTCGTGCCCGCGCTGCGCATGCTGCGACCCCGCTCGGCCGCCGAGGTCGAGGCCGCTGCCGCCGCGCCGGCCCGGCGCGGTCTGCTGCTCTGGGCGACGGTCGCCGCCGTCGCCGCGCTGGCGCTCGAGCTGCTCGGCTCGCTGCCGGGGCTGCGCGCGGCGCTGGCGGCGGTGCCTCTCGTCGTCCTCGTCCTCGCCCTGCGCCCGCTCCTGCCGGGCGGCTCCCTCACCGGACGCCGTGGGCTGCCGTCGGTCATCGCCGTCCGCGGGCTGCTGTCGGCCTCCTTCTTCTGCGCCGAGTCCTACATCGTCTTCGTCCTGCAGGAGCAGTGGCAGGTCACGGCCGTGCGCGCGGGCCTCGCGCTCACGGTCGTCGGGGTCGTGTGGGCGACGGCCAGCCAGGTGCAGGCCCGGCTGCGGGCGCGGCTCGACGACACGACGGTCATGTCGATCGGCTCGGCAGTGCTCCTCGCTGGCGTCCTCGTCCTGCTCCTCGCCGTCGTCCTCGACGTGCACCCCGTGCTCGCGGCCGCGGGCTACGCGCTCGGCGGGGCGGGCATGGGCTTCGCCTACCCCCGCACCGGTGTCGCCACGCTCGCGGCGTCCTCCGACGCCGACCGCGGCTTCAACTCCTCCGCGCTGACGATCTCGGACTCGCTCGGCGGGGCCGTCGCGCTGTCGATC
The DNA here is from genome assembly GCF_040900765.1 of Janibacter sp. Y6. Classification (NCBI taxonomy): domain Bacteria; kingdom Bacillati; phylum Actinomycetota; class Actinomycetes; order Micrococcales; family Intrasporangiaceae; genus Janibacter; species Janibacter sp. Y6. The sequence continues at coordinate 77,266 of NZ_JAKLYZ010000004.1, read as the reverse complement.
AGCGGCGCGATCTTCGCCGCGGCGGAGCGCGGCGACAGCGACCCCTTCTCGGCGGTCTTCGCCCTCGCGGTCCTCCTCGCCGTGGGAGCGGCCGTGGTCGCCCGCCGGACCGGCTACCGCGCGCCGGTCGCGCCCGACCCCGCGGCGAGCCGCACCGCCCGGTCGCGGTAGACGACGAGATCGCTGCGGAAGCAGGACAGCAGCAGCGCGGGGTCGCCGAGGACGTACACGTCCGGCACCTCCGTCGGTCGTCGGCCGTGCGGCCACCCCGACCCGCCGACGAGCGTCGCCAGCCGGCGTGACCGGTCGGAGGGGTAGCCGGAGACGCCGACACCGCGCAGGATGCTGCGCATCGGGTGGCCGAGGGTCGGCGCGCCGAGCGCGCTCGCCTTCGCCGCGCAGTGCACGACCGCGGCGGCGACCTGCTCGGGCAGCGCGCCGTGCCACGCCTCGAAGGCTCCCGCTCCTGCCGCCCGCACGAGCAGCCGGCGGCAGGCCGTGAGCAGCTCCGGCCCGACGAGCTGGTGGCCGAAGGCGCCCTGCACGTGCTCGTCGACGAGACGTGCCCGCTCGCGCGCCCAGCCGGGCACGGCGCCGAGGTCGAGGTCCTCGACGGGCAGCGGCTCGTCGTCGAGAGCGGCGAGCGCGGCCTCGCCGCCGACGACCCGGGCGAGCCAGTCGAGCATCGCCTGCTCGGGCTCCTCCCGGACCACGACTGTGCGCGGCGGCTCGCGACGCAGCACCCCGCGGGCCTGCAGCTCGTGCGCCGCGCACTCGTAGCCGCTGCCCCCTACCGGCCCCTTGCGCACGTCGATCAGGTGGCCGTCGAGCAGGACGACCTCGGTGATCATGCCGCGGTCGTCGCCGAAGCCTCCCCCGCCGCCGTACTGCTCGGCGAGCGGGTAGCCGACGATCCCGGAGAGGCAGTCGTCGCACAGGCACCGGTCACCGCCCCCGCCCTCTCCTCCGACCCCACCCGGCGGCCCGCCCCACCCGTCACCCAGCCAGCCGTCGCTCGCCCGCACCTCGCCCCCGTCGCCCTCGTCGCCGCCCACGGCCCGCAACCACCGCTGTCCCATCTCTCCTCCTCGCTCCCCCGGGGTCCGTCCCCGCCGACCCAGGACACCGCGGACGAGGAGGGGGCGGCACCCCCTTCGCCCGGGGTGTGGACGCGGGCCGAGGTGACGCCGGGGGTGTGGACGACGCACGTAGGCTCACCCCCGTGAGTGCACTGGACGGCGTGAGTCAGACCTTCGACCCGCAGGCGTGGCAGGAGGTCGAGGGCTTCGAGGACCTCACCGACGTCACCTACCACCGGGCCCGCGACCTCGGGTGCGTGCGCATCGCCTTCGACCGGCCCGAGGTGCTCAACGCATTCCGCCCGCACACCGTCGACGAGCTCTACCGCACCCTCGACCACGCGCGCCGCTCCGCCGACGTCGGCGTCGTCCTGCTCACCGGCAACGGCCCCACCCCGCGTGAGGGCAGCAGCGAGACGACGCAGGGCTGGTCCTTCTGCACCGGGGGCGACCAGCGCATCCGCGGGCGGTCGGGGTACCAGTACGCCGACGGCGAGAGCGCCGAGAGCGTCGACGAGCGTCGGGTCAAGGCCGAAGGGGGACGCCTGCACATCCTCGAGGTGCAGCGCCTCATCCGCACGATGCCCAAGGTCGTCATCGCGCTCGTCAACGGGTGGGCCGCCGGCGGCGGGCACTCGCTGCACGTCGTGTGCGACATGACCCTGGCCAGCCGCGAGCACGCGCGCTTCAAGCAGACCGACGCCGACGTCGGTTCCTTCGACGGCGGCTACGGCAGCGCCTACCTCGCGCGCCAGATCGGTCAGAAGCGGGCCCGCGAGGTCTTCTTCCTCGGCGAGGCGTACACCGCGCAGGAGATGCACGAGATGGGCGCGGTCAACCGCGTCTACGACCACGCCGACCTCGAGCGCGAGGCGCTGGGCGTCGCCCGGACGATCATGGGCAAGAGCCCGCAGGCGATCCGGATGCTCAAGTTCGCCTTCAACCTGCCCGACGACGGGCTCATGGGCCAGCAGGTCTTCGCCGGCGAGACGACGCGGCTGGCGTACATGACCGACGAGGCCGTCGAGGGCCGCGACCAGTTCCTGGAGAAGCGCGAGCCCGACTGGTCGCCCTTCCCCTGGTACTTCTGAGCCGAAGGACCACCGAGCGAGACGGTCGGTCGGGGCTGTCCGTCGTCCCGTCTACACTGGTGGCCATCGAGAGGGAGTAGTCCTCAACGGTCGTGTCGACACACTGCCGCCCAGCCTCACCGCTGAGCGACCGGCACGGCAGGCCACAGGTCACCGTGGCGGACGAGACTTTCGACCAGCACGAGTCGTGCGCCCGCCCCGGGTGCGCGCCGCCACCGTGCCTGGTCGAGCCGTCCTCCCCCGAGCCGGTCGTCCGGGCACCTGAGCCAGACAGGTCCTTCCCTCGTGTACGCCTTCCTCCTCTCCACCGCGGTGATCTTCGTCGCCGAGCTCGGTGACAAGTCCCAGCTCATGGCGATGACCTTCGCCACCCGCTACCGCGCCCGGGACGTCATCCTCGCCATCACCGCCGCGACGGCGATCGTCCACCTCGCCTCTGTCGCCATCGGCTTCTGGGTCGGCACCGCCTTCGCCGACTACCAGGACTGGATCGCGATCATCGCCGGCATCGCCTTCGTGATCTTCGGCCTGTGGACCCTGCGCGGCGACGAGCTCACCGACGAGGAGGCCGCCAAGGCCCGCAAGGCCAAGGGCGCAGCGATCCTCGCCGTCGGCATGGCATTCTTCCTCGCCGAGCTCGGCGACAAGACGATGCTCGCGACGATCACCCTGGCCACCCAGCACGGCTGGTTCGGCACGTGGATCGGCTCGACCCTCGGCATGGTCGCGGCGGACGCCCTGGCGATCGGCGTCGGCGCGGTCCTCGGCCGCAGGCTGCCCGAGCGCACCATCAAGATCGGCGCGGCCGTCCTCTTCTTCCTCTTCGGCGCGATCCTCATCGCCGAGGGCCTGGGCTGGATCGGGTGAGCCAGGCCCGCCCCGTCCCCGCGGGTGCCGCCGCGTGATCGCGGTCACGCCCTTCTAGGCTGCACGGATGGACGTCCTGCACGCAGCCATCGCCATCGCGCTGGCGATCCTCCTCATCATCCGCTTCAAGGTCGACCCGGTGATCTCGCTGGTGCTGTCCTCGCTCTACCTCGGCCTCGCGGCCGGGGTCGGGCTCGAGGGGACGGTCGCCGGCATCACCGGGGGCTTCGGCGAGATCATGGCCGAGGTCGGACTGCTCATCGGCTTCGGCGTCCTCATCGGGTCGTTGCTCTCGGCGACCGGCACCTTCCGCACCCTCGTCGAGATCATCGCGCGCCGGGTCGGCGGCAAGCTGCCGTACGCCATGGCGGGCGTGCTGTCGACGATCTTCCCGAGCATCTACGTCGACGTGCAGGTCGTCCTCGCCTCGCCGATGGCGCGCCAGGCCGCCCCCGTCGTCGACCGGACGAAGGGCCTGCCCTGGCTCGCCGGGTCGATCGGCATCGGCATCTTCGCCGGGTACGTCTTCGTCGTCCCCGGCCTCGCCGCGGTCGCCGTCGCCGGCCTGCTCAAGCTGCCGCTGGGCCGCTACCTCGTCTTCGGCCTGCCGCTGGGCATCCTCACGGCGCTCGTCACGGCCTGGCTCTTCCGCCAGCTGCTGACGCGCACCCGGTACTGGGACCCCTACACCGACATCGACGAGGACGAGCTCGAGCACCCGGACCACCCGCGGCACGAGGAGTTCCTCGCCAGCCGCACCGTCGACGACCGCCAGGCCGCGAGCGCCGAGGGTGACGAGCACGCCATCCCCGCCCGCGCGGCCGGCCTGCCCCTCGGGGTCCGGCTCCTGCCGATCCTCGTCCCCCTCGTCCTCATCGCCTTCGGCGCCTTCGCGGACCTGCTCGAGTTCTCCAACGGCGTCATCGCCTTCCTCGGCGACGCGAACATCGCCCTCTTCATCGGGCTCGTCATCGCCTTCGTCCTCGCCCGCTGGGCCCTGGGCACCGACGAGACCGGCGAGGCGCTGTCCTCCGGCTTCCGCACCACCGGCGAGATCCTGCTCATCACCGGCATCGGCGGCTCGCTCGGCGCGATCATCACCGAGACCGGCCTGGGCGACACGCTCAAGGAGCTCTTCTCCGCCGACTCCGGCGCCCCGGCCCTCGTGAGCATCCTCCTCGCGTGGTTCGTCGCCGCGGTGCTGCACTTCGCCATCGGCTCGGTGTCGGTCGGCGCGATCACGGCGGCCGGCATCATCGGCCCGGTCGTCGCGAGCACCGGGGTCGACCCGGTCGTCATCGCGCTGGCGATCGCCTCGGGCGCGATGTTCGCGCTGCACGTCAACAGCAACTTCTTCTGGATGTTCAAGTCGCTGCTCGGCCTGTCGACGAAGGGGGCGCTGAAGACCCTGACGATGGCGACCTCCCTCGGCGCGGTCGTCTCGCTGCCGGTCGTCCTCGTCCTCGGCCTCGTCCTGTAAGGACCGCCCCGGACGCACCGACGCCCCCTGCTCCGCATCGGAGCAGGGGGCGTCGTCGTGCCGGTCAGGCCGAGACCATCTCCCGGGCCCGCTCCGGGGAGCGACGACGGGCGAAGGGGGGCGTCGAGCGACCACGCGCCCGGTCCGGTGAGGACGAGGGTGAGCGCCATGGCGGCGAGCACGAGGACGAGCTCGTACCCTCCGTCGGCGGCGTAGAAGCCAGCGGCACACCCATCTGGTCGAACATGCCGCCGACGCCCTCGAGGCCGGGGCCGGTGAGCTTCTGCCAGCCGTGGGCGAACATCGTCACGCCGAGGACGGCACGCAGCACGAGCAGCGCGGGGTCGAGCAGGACGCGGTTCGTGGAGAGGCTCCGTCGTGTCAGTTGTAAGGACAACCGAGGCCGTCGCACCCCCACCTGAGCATCCCCTGGACGGTCCACCTGCTAAGCCCGGGCTGCCGTCGGCCAGGATGGACCGGTGCCCACCGTGATCACCGACCTGCCGATCCCGCCCGGGGACGGAGCCCTCGAGGCGCTGCCCGCGCTCGAGCGTGCCCTCGCCGGCGGGGCCGCCGTGCGGCCGCACGCCCCCGACGCGCCCCCGGCACCGCTCCCCGCGCACGACGGCCTCCTGCCCGACGACCTCGCCGTCGTCGTGAGCACGTCGGGCTCCACCGGCACCCCGAAGCCCGCGATGCTCGGGACCCAGGCCCTCGCCGCGAGCGCCGCCGCCACCCACGACCGGCTCGGCGGGCCCGGCCAGTGGCTCCTCGCCCTCCCCCCGCACCACGTCGCCGGTCTGCAGGTCCTCCTGCGCTCCGTCCACGCCGGCACGCGGCCCGTCCTCACGGACCCGGCGCTCACCCCCTTCGCCCTCGTCCAGGCCGTCGCCGCGATGAGCGGCGAGCGCCGCTACGCCTCGCTCGTCCCCGCCCAGCTGACAGCCATGGCCACCGACCCGGTCGGCATCGAGGGGCTGCGCCGGCTCGACGCCGTGCTCGTCGGCGGGGCCGCCGCCGACCCCCAGGTCGTCGCCCGGGCCCGCGAGGACGGGGTGCGCGTCGTGCTCACCTACGGGATGAGCGAGACGTGCGGCGGCTGCGTCTACGACGGGCGTGCCCTGAGCGGGGTGGCCGTCGACGTCGGCCCGAGCGGCACGCTCCTGCTCGGCGGGCCGGTCGTCGCCCACGGCTACCTCGGGATGCCCGAGCTCACCGCCGAGCAGTTCGTCCAGCGCGACGGCATGCGGTGGTTCGTCACGAGCGACCTCGGCTCGGTCGACGAGCGCGGCGTCGTCAGCGTGCTCGGCCGGGCCGACGACCTCATCAACTCCGGCGGCCTCAAGGTCGCCCCGCGCGTCGTCGAGGAGGGCGTCCTCGCGCACGTCCCGGCGATCACCGCCGCCCTCGCGGTCGGCGTGCCGCACGAGCGGTGGGGCGAAGGGGTGGCCCTCCTCGTCGTCACCTCGCCCGGAGGCCCGCCGGTCGGCGAGGTGCCGCACGAGGGGGTCGGGCAGATCCGCGAGATGCTGCGCCCCCACCTGCCCGCGCACGCGCTGCCCCACCGGGTGCGGGTCGTCGCCGAGCTGCCCACCCGCGGACCGGGCAAGCCCGACCGCGCCGCGGCGAGGGACCTGCTCGGCGGGGCCCCGGGGCCTTCGTAGGATGGGGCGGCACACTCCCCTTCGCTGAATCGAGCTCGATGGCCTCCCTCGCACAGTGGGTCGCTGGCGCCCGCCCGCGCACCCTGCCCGCCGCCACCGCCCCCGTGATCGTCGGCACGGCGGCCGCTGCCGCCATCGGCGAGAGCGACCTCGCGCTGGCCGTCCTCGCGCTCGTCGTCGCGCTCAGCCTGCAGATCGGCGTCAACTACGCCAACGACTACAGCGACGGGATCCGCGGCACGGACGAGGAGCGGGTCGGGCCGGTGCGGCTCGTCGGGCAGCGTCTGGCGGACCCGGAGAACGTCAAGCTCATGGCCTTCGCCTTCTTCGGCTGCGGGGCGCTGGCCGGGCTCGCGCTCGTCGCGCTCGCCCAGACGTGGGTCCTCATCCCGCTCGGCGCGCTCGCGATCCTCGCCGCGTGGCGGTACACCGGGGGCGACAACCCGTACGGTTACCGCGGGCTCGGCGAGATCTACGTCTTCGTCTTCTTCGGGCTCATGGCCACGCTCGGCACGCAGTACACGCAGGCCCACGAGATCACCGTCGTCGGGGTGCTCGGCGCCGTCGCGGCGGGCTCGCTGTCGAGCGCGATCCTCGTCGCGAACAACCTGCGCGACATCCCCACCGACATCGAGTCGGGCAAGCGCACGCTCGCCGTGCGCCTCGGCGACGACGGCACCCGCGTGCTCTACCTCGCCCTCGTCGGCGTCGCGGCGGTCTGCACGCTCGCGATGGCGATCTGGCACGTCTTCGCCCCGGTCGCGCTGCTCGGCTTCCTCGTCCTGCTGCCCGGCATCCGGGCGATCACCGGCGGTGCGACGGGCCGCGCGCTCGTGCCCGCCATCGGCACGACCGGGCTCGCGCTGCTCGCATGGTCGGTGCTGCTCGCCTACCCGCTGGCGCGCTGAGGACGGCAGGCTAGGGGCATGTCCCCTCGCCCCGCCGCCCTGGCCGCCGCCGCCCTGCTCGCCTCCGCCGGCCTCGCGGGCTGCTCCTCGGACACGCCGTCGCGGGGCGGGTCGGGCTCGACGACCGTCCCGACGGCCTCGTCGGGCTCCGGCGGGTCGGGGTCTGGGTCCGGGTCCGAAGGGGGCGGCGGAGGTCTGCAGGTCGACGTCGTCGCCGAGGGCCTGGCCAACCCGTGGGACATCGCCTTCCTGCCCGACGGGGGCGCGGTCGTCACCCAGCGCTCCGGCGAGCTGAGCTATCTGCCGAGCCTCGAGCCGGGCACCGAGCCGGTCGCGATCTCCGCGCCGCTCGACGACGTCTACGCGCAGGGCGAAGGGGGCCTCATGGGTCTGGCCCTGCTGCCCGAGCCCGCGCAGGGCTGGGACCAGCCGAAGCTCGTCGCCTGCCTCGCGCACGCCGAAGACGGCGAGCCGGTCGACGTCCGTCTCGTCGAGCTCACCGTCGACGTCGAGAACTCGCGCGCGACCCGCGACCGCGACCTGCTCACCGGGCTCCCGGTGGCCGACGGCGGGCGCCACTCCGGCTGCCGCCCGACGGTGGGCGAGGACGGCCTGCTCTACGTCGGGACGGGCGACACCGCCGACCCCGCGGCCCCCCAGGACCGCACGAACCTCGGCGGCAAGGTCCTGCGGCTCGACCCGGCGACGGGCGAGCCGGCGCAGGGCAACCCCTTCGCCGACGCCGCCGACGAGGCCGAGCGCTACGTCTACTCCTACGGGCACCGCAACGTGCAGGGCGTCGCGCAGCGGCCCGGTACCGAGGAGATCTGGACGGCGGAGCACGGGCCGTCCTTCGACGACGAGGTCAACCGCATCGAGGCGGGGGCGAACTTCGGGTGGGACCCGGCGCAGGGCGGCTCCGTCGACAGCTACGACGAGTCCGTGCCGATGACCGACACCGAGCGCTACCCCGACGCCGTCGCCGCCGCGTGGAGCTCGGGCGAGACGACCGAGGCGATCTGCGGCGCCGCCTTCCTCGAGGGCGAGCAGTGGGGCGAGCGCGAGGGCCTGCTCGCGATCACCGCGCTGCGGGGCGCGAAGCTGCTCCTGCTGAGCATCGGCGACGACGGCTCGGTCGACGAGGTCGAGATCCCGCAGGACCTCGTCGACGACTTCGGGAGACTTCGAGCCGCGCGCACCGCCCCCGACGGCGCGCTGTACGTGACGACGAGCAACGGCGAGGACGACAAGGTCCTGCGCATCACCCCGGAGTCCTGAGGGCTCGCTGGTCGAGGTGCGACGGGCGCTCGCTGGTCGAGGTGCGACGGGCGCTCAGCGCCCGAGCCTCGAGATCACGGCCTCGTCACCGTCCAGCCAGCCTCGGCTCACCACAGCTGTGGCGCCCTCGGGCAGCTCGACCTCGTCCCCTTCGCGCAACTGCCCGAGGAGGTCGTCCAGCCCAGGCGGCTCATCCGCTCCTGACTCGGACCCGTAGCTCATGCCCGTCGGATGCCACTCGGCGTTCCACCCGCGGCCGGTGACCGAGACGTACGGCCCCTGGAGGACACGGGCGAACGCCGCGTCGACCTCGTCGAGGACGGCCTGCGAACCGTCGTCGCAGGCATCGCACCCGCACGCCGGGACCGAGCCGACCACGGAGGTGGCCCTGCCCACGGCGACCCGCACCCCGGGCATCGGGGGGAGGCCCGGGTCGGACGGCGTCGCGTGCTCGATGACCAGCAGCGGGAGCGTGCCCGCACGCGTCGAGACGAGTCGGGCACCCCGTACGTGGCGCCCCTCCTCGTCGCAGCCATCCAGCTCGCGACTCGTCAACGCCCCGCTCGTCACGCCGTCGAGACCAGCGATGACCTCGACCCACAGCCAGGCGCGGTGGACCACGACGCGATATCTCGTGGGGTCGCTTACCCGCGAGTACTCCTCCTCCGCCGGTGAGGCGAGATCAGGATGCGGGTCGGGCCAGCTCGGCAGGTCGAGACGGGCGTACCGCTCGTCGACCACCGCGCGCAGGTCCGTGATGTCCATCGCCCCATGACACCAGAGAGCGGGTCGCAGGGCACCTGCGGCTCTCATGCCCGGCTTGATCGACACGGGCCGGGAAACCCGGGCAGGACCGGGACGTGTCTCGGTCGCCGGCGGGCTTCGCGGTGAAGGACGGGCTTCCCGGTCATGGACGGGTTTCGCGGCCCGGACGACCCCACGAGCCACAAGTGGGCTCGGCGAAGGGGAGACCGGCGGCGCGGGAGTCAGCAGCACCTGGACGCGTCAGCAGCAGCCCGTACTGCGGCAGGCGTGACGAGCTGCTGCATGCAGCAGCTCGTCCGAAGGGGGGTCAGCGGAAGGTGTCGCTGTCCGCGTCCTCGGCGTCCTCGTCGCTCACCGCGGGGCGGCGACGGGAGCGGGTGGGGCGGGGCTCCCCTTCGCCCGTCTCCTTCGCGGCCCGACGGGCCTCGATGGAGCGCACCGCGTCCTCGCGGAAGGGGCGCAGGACGAAGAAGCTCACGACCATCGACAGGAGCGCGGCGCCGACGACGAGCCAGGGCTGCTCGGAGCGGTCGCGCAGCCCGGCCAGCCACAGGGCGGCCAGGCAGGCGAGGAAGACAAGTGCGCGCAGGAGGGTGTAGCGGACCATCAGCTCGTGCCCGCGTAGCTGTGCTGACCGATGAAGTAGAAGTTGACGATCGTGTAGTTGATGACGATGCAGGCGAAGCCGGCGAGCGCGATCCACGCGGCGGTGCGGCGGTTCGACCCCTTCGTCACCCGGGCGTGCAGGTAGGCGGCGTAGACGATCCAGATGACGAAGGTCCACACCTCCTTGGGGTCCCAGTTCCAGTACGAGCTCCACGCCTGGCGGGCCCAGATCGCGCCCGCGATGAGGGTGAAGGTCCACATCGGGAAGGCGACGACGTGCATGCCGTAGGACAGGCGCTCGAGACGCGCGGCAGCGGGCAGCTTGGTCCAGAAGGAGCCGGGGCCGGCCTTGTCGCGCACGAGGTAGAGCGCGGCGAGCACGGCGCCGACGATCGACAGGCCGGTCGCGAGCGTGGCGATGGAGACGTGGATGACGAGCCAGTAGGAGTCGAGGCTCGGGACGAGCTCGGCGGCCTCGGTGTACCAGATCGTGCCGGCGAGCCACAGCAGGAGCGTCACCGGCGCGAGGACGAAGAGCCCCAGCCAGTGCATGCCACGACGCAGCGGGCCGATGCAGTAGACGAGCATCGCGAAGAAGGCCCCGGCGACGGAGAACTCGAAGAGGTTGCCCAGCGGCGCCCGGTCGACGGACATGCCGCGCAGCACGAGCGAGACGAGGAGCAGCCCGGTGCCGAGGTAGGACAGGGTGCCGCCGATGCCGGCGCCCTTGCGGGCCCGCTCGGGGTCGCCCACGGGGCCCGCAGCGGCCCCGTCGTCCGTGGTCCCGTCGCCCGCACCCACGGGCCCGGTCGCCGGGCTCGTCGCGACCGACCCGCCGGAGACCGCGGCGACGCGCTCGGCGCGCGCACGCGCCCGCTCGGCGGCGGCCTGCTCGTCGGCGTCCAGCGTCTCGTGCTCACGCTCGGAGGCGGGGACCGCCCCGGCGAGGTAGACGGCGTACGCGATCATCGCCAGGGACAGCACCCCGACGGCCGAGTACAGCGCGTAGTTGGCGTAGGTGGCCAGCACTTCGTTCGTCATGACGTCCTCGATTCTCCCACCGACGCCGGGGTGCGGTCACCCTCGTCGTCGAAGCTGCTGCCGAGCTGGTCGGCCAGGTCGGAGACGACCCGGGCCAGCCGGTCGTCGTCCCCCTTCGTCATCGCGCCGAGATGGAGCACGCTGCGCCCGTCACCGGCGGGCACGACCCGCGCGAAGACGCGGCGGCGCCGCAGCGTGAGCGAGGTGATGAGACCGAGCAGCGCGACGACCGAGCTGCCGAGCACGAGCCCCTTGCCGGGGTCGTGCCGCACGGCGAAGCCCGCGAAGCGGTCGACCCGGTCGAAGGTGATCGAGCCGCGGTCGCCGGGCAGCTGGGCGGTCTCGCCGGGCTGCAGCCACAGCCGCGCGATGTCCTCGCTGTCGTCGTCGGGCGCGACGGGCGTCATCGCCTCGGTGTCGATGCTGAAGACCGACTGCGCACCGCCCTGCGGGAAGAGCTCGCCCTCGTAGAGGCTCATCGCGAGCGCCGGGTTGCGCAGGTCGGGGAAGATCGAGATCGGGCCGTTCGTGTCGTCGACGACCGCGGTCGGCAGGAAGAGCCCGACGAAGCCGAGCTGCTCGGGCTGGGCCGCGCCGACCTTGATCGCACCGGTGGAGCGGTAGCTGCCGTCCTGCGCGAGGAAGGGCGTCGCACCCTGGTAGAGGACCTTGCCGTCGTCGTCCTTGACGGTGACGACGGGCGCGTAGCCGTTGCCGAGGAGGAAGACGGTCGACTCGTCGAGCTCGAGCGGGTGGTTGACCTGGACGGTGTCCTTCTTCGTCGCCCCGCCGAGCCGGTCGGCGTAGGTGACCTCGGCCGAGAAGGCGCGCGGCATGCCGATCTGGCTCTGGTGGTCCTCCTCGAAGCGCGCCGACATCTGGTCGACGGTGAGCTCGAAGGGGGTGAGCGAGGACTCGTCGACGAGCGGGCCGGGGGCCCAGGTGTCGTAGCGGGTCACCGTGCTCACGAAGGACTCGCCCTCGGGCACGACGATGTCGGCGCGCCAGCCGTAGAGGTGGCCGATCGCCAGCCCGACGATGAGGGTCAGCAGGGAGCCGTGGAAGGCGAGGTTGCCGATCTCCTTGACGTACCCGGACTCGGCCGAGATCGTCTGGTCGTCGTGCCGGGCCACGCGGTAGCGACGGCGGCGAAGGGCGCTCGCGGCCGCGTCGAGCGCGGCGGGCACGTCCTCGTCGCGCACGACGAGCGCGTCGTGGGCGTCGAGCCGCTCGAGCCGCCGCGGGGTGCGCGGCGGGCGGCCGCGCAGCTGCCGGGCGAGGGTGAGCGTGCGCGGCACGATGCAGCCGACGAGCGAGGTGAAGAGGAGCAGGTAGATCGCCGAGAACCACGGCGAGGAGTACACGTCGAAGGCGTAGAAGCGGTCGAGGACCGGCCCGGCCTCGGGGTGGCGCTGGATCCACGCCGCGGTCTGCGACGGGTCGAGCGAGCGCTGCGGGAACATCGAGCCGGGCACGGCGCCGATGGCGAGCAAGAGGAGCAGGAAGAGCGCGGTCTTCATGCTCGTCAGCTGCCGCCAGGCCCACCGGGCCCAGCCGACCGGACCCAGGCGGGGCTGGGTGACGGGCTGCCCGGGCGTCTTCTTCGCGCCGCGGGTCGTGGGGTCGGTCGTCGTCACAGGATCACCTCGAAGCCGCTGATCCACCGGGACTGGAGCCACACGGTGATCGTCGTCCACCAGCCGGTGACGAGCAGGACACCGACGGCGAGCAGCAGCAGCCCGCCGACGACCTGGATGGCGCGCAGCCGCGGTCGCAGCCACGCGGAGACCGAGCCCCAGCGCTCGTAGGCGCCGGCGACGAGGACGAAGGGGAGCCCGAGCCCGACGCAGTAGGCGATCGCGAGCACGACGGCCCGGCTGGTGCCGGCGTCGCCGGTCAGCGAGAGGGTGAGCACGGCGGCCAGGGTCGGACCGACGCAGGGCGCCCACCCGAGACCGAAGACCGCGCCGAGGAGCGGGGCGCCGGCCAGGCCCGTGGCCGGCTTGATCGGCAGGCGCACGGTGCGCTGGCTGCCCGCGCCGAGGAAGACGAGCGCCATGGCGATGACGACCACCCCGCCGATGCGGGTGAGCAGCTCGCGGTTCTCGACGAGCGCGCGACCCGCGGTCGCGACGAACATCGCGGTGAGCACGAAGACGACGGTGAAGCCGGCGACGAAGAGGACCGCGCCGAGCATCATCCGGCGGGACGAGCGCCGCTCGAGCGAGACGTCTGACAGGCCCGTGACGTAGCCGAGGTAGCCCGGTACGAGCGGGAGCACGCACGGGCTGGCGAAGGAGACGAGCCCGGCGAGCGCCGCGACGAGCGCGGCGAGCGGGAGCGCGCCGCTCTCGACGGCGCCGGACGGGTTCATGCCGGGGTCACCCCTTCGCGCCCTCGGCGAGGACGTCGTCGACGAGACCGGTGAGGGTCGACTCGGTCGTCGCGCCGTTCACCACCGCGGCGACGCGGCCCTCGCGGTCGAGGACTGCGGTCGAGGGCTGGGTCGACAGCACTCCCTGCATGTCGATGGAGGAGCGGCCGCTCTTGTCGAAGACCGACGGCCAGGTGAAGCCCCAGACCTCGGCCTGGGCCCGGCCCGTCTCGACGGAGGGCTCGCGGTAGTCGATGCCGACCATCTGCACCGGCTTCTTCGCCTTCTTGTAGCGCTCGGCGACGGCGACGAGGTGCGGTGCCTCGCGCTCGCACGGCCCGCACCAGCTCGCCCAGAGGTTGACGACGACGACCTTGCCGCGGTGGTCGGCCATGGCGAAGGGCTTGCCGTCGAGGGTGTCGCCCTCGAGCTCGACGGGCTCCTTGCGGTCACCCTCGGCGCGCACGACGATCGACCCGTCGCCGGCGATATAGCCCGCATCGGGGTTGGCCTTGGCCTGCTCGGCGACCGAGTCGGCGTCGGAGCAGGCGCCCAGGCCCACGGCGAGGGCGCCGGCGGCCAGGGCCGCGGTGAGGCGGCGGGTCGTGCGGGACATCATGCTCCTGGCAGCTTCTCGGCGTGGACGTAGAGGTGGGCGGCGGGCTCAGCGTAGGTGACCGACTCGAGGTCGTCGCCGCGGTAGGTCAAGGTGGTGAGCGAGGCGAGGTTGCACTCGCGGCGGCGCGGGTCGTGCCACAGCCGCTCGCCTCGCATCGCGCTGCGGATGGTCCAGATCGGCAGCTGGTGGCTCACGACGAGCACCTCGCGACCGCGGGCGTGGTCGCGGGCGTCCTCGATCGCCTCGGTCATCCGCTTGGCGATCGCCTTGTAGGACTCGCCCCACGTCGGCTTCGTCGGGTCGCGCATCCACCACCAGCGGCGCGGGTCGAGGAGCAGCCGCTTGCGGAAGCGCCGGCCCTCGAACTTGTTGCCCGCCTCGATGACCCGGGGGTCGACGACGGCGGTGAGGCCGTGGCGCTCCAGCGTCGGGGCCGCGGTCTCCGCAGTGCGCACGAGCGGGGAGTGCACGACGAGTGCGAGGTCGGCGCCGGCGAGGTGCTCGCCGACGACGCGCGCCATCTCGTGCCCGAGGTCGGAGAGGTGGAAGTCGGGCAGCCGCCCGTAGAGGATCTTGCGCGGGTTGTGGACCTCGCCGTGGCGCAGGAGGTGCACGACGGTGCGCTCGGTGCCCCCGGTGCCGGCTCGGTGCCCGGCGGCGGCGCCCGCCGCCGCCTCGGCGGCGGCCCCCTCGGCCTGCTGCTCGCTCTCGCGCAGGACGGGGACGTCGGTCCCGGACTCCGGGGTCGCCTCCGGGTCGTCGAAGGGGACGCCCCCGGCCGGCCGGGGGTCCTGCGGCGTGGTCATGACCTGGATTGTTGCAGGCGCACCTGGGTGCTCGGTGAGGCCCCGGGTCCGACGTCTCACCCGCCCCAGGTTTCTCGGGTCACCCGATAAACCCCGCCTCTGCAGGAGTAAGAGACTCGGGCGAACCCGACGAAAGTCTTGCTGAGCACCGATCCTTCGACCCCTTCGGGGCACGCCTGGCTCAGTAGCGTGGGTCACATGCCTATCGCACTGGAGAACGTCGGGATCGCCGTCCGGGACCTCGAGGCGGCGATCGCCTTCTTCACCGACCTCGGTCTGAGCCTGCTCGGGCGCGACGAGGTGAGCGGCGAGTGGGCCGACACCGCGGTCGGCCTCGACGGCAACCACGCCCGCATCGCGATGCTGCAGACCCCCGACGGCCAGGGGCGGCTCGAGCTCTTCGAGCACATCCATCCCGAGCCGGTCGAGACCGAGCCGACGCAGCCGCACGAGATCGGCATGCACCGTGTCGCCTTCACCGTCGACGACATCGACGAGTCCCTGGAGGTCGCGGCCCGGCACGGGTGCCACCCGCTGCGCGGCGTCGCGACCTACGAGGACGCCTTCCGGCTCACCTACCTCCGCGGCCCGAGCGGCATCATCGTCATGCTCGCCCAGGACCTGCGCGAAGGGAACTCCTGAGGGCTCTGCCCTCCATATCCGGGGGCAACCGCCCAGGGAGTCCCGTCACTGCTGAGCAGCTCAGGCGCCGAGGGTCGAGTCGTAGAGAGCCTTCTTGCTCAGACCGGTCTCGGAGGCCACCTGGGCGGCCGCCTCCTTGCGGCGCACCCCCTGGGCGACGAGCTCGGCGACCCGGGCTGCGCCGTCCTCGATCGTCGCCGCCACCGCTGCGGGGTCGACGCCCTGGACGACGACGGTGATCTCGCCGCGGGCGCCCTCGACAGCCCACTGCGCGAGGTCGGCGAGGCCACCCCGTCGCACCTCCTCGTAGGTCTTCGTCAGCTCACGGCAGACGGCGGCCGGGCGGTCCGCCCCGAGCACCTCAGCCATCGTCGTCAGGGTCGCGGCGAGCCGGTGGGGCGCCTCGAAGAAGACCATCGTGCGGCGTTCGGTCTGCAGCTCGGAGAGCATGCGGCGCCGCTCGCCCTCCTTGCGCGGGAGGAAGCCCTCGAAGCAGAAGCGGTCGACCGGCAGCCCCGACACGGCGAGCGCCATGAGGACCGCGCTCGGCCCGGGGACGCAGGTGACCGGCAGGTCGGCGGCGGCGCACGCCGCGACGACCCGGTACCCGGGGTCGGAGACGGAGGGCATGCCCGCGTCGGTGACGAGGACGACGCGCTCCCCCTTCGCCACCGCGTCGAGCAGGTCCTGGGTCCGCGACGCCTCGTTGTGCTCGTGATAGCTGACGACCCGGCCGCGCGGGGTGACGTCGAGGGCCGCGCACAGCCGACGCAGCCGGCGGGTGTCCTCCGCGGCGACGACGTCCGCGCCCGCGAGCTCCTCAGCGAGGCGGGGCGCGGCGTCGCGCGGGTCGCCGATCGGGGTCGCAGCGAGGATCAGGGGCATGCGGTCATGGTGTCAGGCCGGGGGTTTCGAGGCTCGCACGCTCGCACCTCAACCACCGCAGGCGGCTCGCCTACGATGCGGCCCATGGATCGCGTCGGCTCTGTCGCGGGTCGACGCGCCTCCTCCGCGGGTCGACCCGGGCCTGACGCCGCCCGTCTCGAGGACCTGCGCACCCGCCTGCTCGGCCGGCTGCCCACCTGGGACTCGCGCCGCGAGCGGCTGCTCGGCTGGTGGGGGCCGCTGACCTTCGCCGTCCTCGGCGGCATCCTGCGCTTCTGGCGGCTCGACCGTCCCCACCAGCTCGTCTTCGACGAGACGTACTACGTCAAGCAGGGCGTCTCGATGCTGCAGTACGGCACCGAGATGCGCTGGAAGGGCGAGGGCGACGTCGTCGACCCGCTCTTCACGGCCGGCACCCTCGACGTCTTCCGCTCGACCGAGGGCGACATGGTCGTCCACCCGCCGGTGGGCAAGTGGGTCATCGCCTTCGGCGAGTGGATCTTCGGCTCGACGAGCTCGTGGGGCTGGCGCTTCTCCGTCGCCCTGCTCGGCACGATCTCGATCGTCATGATCGGGCGGATCGCGCGGCGCCTCTTCGCGAGCAGCTTCCTCGGGACGGCGGCGGCCTTCCTCACCGCCTTCGAGGGGCACCACTTCGTCCACAGCCGCACGGCGCTGCTCGACATCGTCCTCATGTTCTTCGTGCTCGCGGCCTTCGGGGCGCTGCTGCTCGACCGCGACTGGTCACGCGAGAGACTCGCCAGGGTGGTCGCGTCGGCACCCGCCGGCACCCGGTGGCGGCTGGGGCCGATGCTGTGGTGGCGCCCGTGGCGGCTCGTCGCGGCCCTCATGCTCGGCCTGGCGACCGGCACGAAGTGGTCTGGCCTGTACGTCTTCGCCGCCTTCGGCCTCATGACGCTCTTCTGGGACATCGGCGCCCGCCGCACCGTCGGCGTGCGGCACTGGATGGCCGGCGGGGTGCTCAAGGACGGCGTCCTCGCCGGCGTCTCGATGACGCTCGTCGTCCTCGCGACCTATCTCGCGAGCTTCGTCGGGTGGTTCCGCAGCGACGTCAGCTACGGGCGGCACTGGGCGGCCGACAACCCCGGCCAGGGCGTGACGTGGCTGCCGGAGTCGCTGCGCTCGCTGCTGCACTACCACCACGAGATCCTCACCTTCCACAACGGGCTCACCTCTCCGCACACGTACGAGAGCAACCCGTGGTCGTGGATGGTGCAGTCGCGCCCCACCTCCTTCTTCTACGAGTCGAAGGGGGCGGGAGACATCGGCTGCGAGGTCGAGAAGTGCTCGAAGGCGATCACCTCGCTCGGCTCCATCTCGATCTGGTGGGTCGCGACCGCCGCGCTCCTCGTGCTCGTCGTCGCCTGGGCGATGCGACGGGACTGGCGGGCCGGCGCGATCCTCGCGGGCTTCGTCGGGGGCTGGTTCCCGTGGTTCTTCATCCAGCACCGCACGATCTTCACCTTCTACACGATCTCCTTCGAGCCCTTCGTCGTGCTCGCGGTCGTCTACCTGCTCGCGATGCTCGTGCCGCCCGCCGGGGCGAGCGAGCGGCGTCGGCAGGTCGGGTACGCCCTCGTCGGCGCCTACGCCCTGCTCGTGCTCGCGAACTTCGCCTTCTACTGGCCGGTGTGGACCGCCCAGGTCATCCCCTACGAGCACTGGCAGTGGCGGATGTGGTTCCCCAGCTGGGTCTGAGGTGTCAGACCTCGCTCGTAGCCTGGCGGCATGCTCCTCATCGACCGTGACGCCACCGGCACCGACGCCCCGCAGCACGTCGTGCTCTCGGCCTCGGACCTGCGCGCCGCGACGGCCTGCGAGCACGCCCTGCTCGCCGAGCTCGACGTGCGCGCCGGCCGCTCCCCCGAGGTCCCCCACGAGGTCGACCCGGTCGTCGAGCGCGCGGCCGAGCTCGGCACCGCCCACGAGCAGCGCCACCTCGCCGCGCTGAGCCGGGCCCACCCCGGTGCGGTGCGGGGCGCGACCGCCCCGGAGCGCACCCCCGCCGGCTACGCCGCCGGGATGCAGCAGACGCTGCAGCTCATGGCCGACCCCGCCGTGCGCGTCATCCACCAGGCCTGCGTCTACGACGGCGACTTCCTCGGCTTCGTCGACTTCCTCATCCGTGAGGACGACGGGTCCTGGGTCGTCGTCGACGCGAAGCTCGCCCGCAGCGAGTCCGTCACCGCCCTGCTCCAGACCGGCGCCTACGCCGAGGTCCTCGGCGAGGCCGTCGCCGCGCTCGACGGGGTGCGGCTGGCCCCCTTCGTCCGGCTCGTCCTCGGCGACGACGAGGTGAGCGACACCCGGCTCGCCGACCTGCTGCCCGTCGTCCGTGCACGGCGCGAGCGGCTCGCGGACGTCGTCGGCGCCCACCTGCGCGACGACGGCCCGGTGCGGTGGGGCGACGAGCGCTGGGAGGCCTGCCTGCGCTGCGAGCACTGCACCGCCGAGCTCGAGGCCCGCGACGACGTGCTCCTCGTCGCCGGGGTCCACGTCGAGCAGCACGGCCGGCTCCTCGCGGCCGGTGTGCGCACCGTCGCTGACCTCGCCGACCTGCCTCAGGGCACCGTCGTGCCGGGCATGCGACCCGAGCGTCTCGACGCCCTGCGCGAGCAGGCGCAGCTGCAGCGGGTGGCGGCCGAAGGGGGCGACCTCCCCTTCGCGGTGCACCACCCGCAGGGCCTGGCCGCCCTGCGCACGGAGAGCGACGGCGACGTCTTCTTCGACTTCGAGGGCGACCCGATGTGGCACGTCCCCGGGTCGGGCGACTGGGGGCTCGAGTACCTCTTCGGGTGCCTGTGGGTCGAGGACGGGGTCGAGCGCTACCGCGGCTTCTGGGCCCACGACCGCGTGAGCGAGCGCCAGGCGCTGCTCGACTTCCTCGACTGGCTGCAGGAGCGTCGCCGGACCTGGCCGCAGCTGCACGTCTACCACTACGCCGACTACGAGCGGGCAGCCCTGCTGCGTCTGTCCGCCCGGCATGCCGTCGGCCAGGAGGTCGTCGACGGTCTGCTCGCCGACGGGGTCCTCGTCGACCTCTACCCGGTCGTGCGTGCCGCCGTGCGAGTCGGATCCTCGTCCTACTCGATCAAGCGGCTCGAGCCGCTCTACATGGAGCGCGACGAGGACCGCGACCGCGAGGGCGTGACCGGGGGTGCGGACTCCATCGTCGAGTACCACCGCTACGCCCAGGCCGTCCTCGACGGCGACACCGCGCTCGCCGCGAGCCGGCTCGAGGACATCCGCCAGTACAACGAGTACGACTGCCTCTCGACGTTGCGGCTGCGCGACTGGCTGCTCCGGCAGGCGCGGGAGCACCACGTCGAGCCCCAGCCCGGGCGTGCGAAGCCCGACCCGGACACCGCGGTCCAGCCCGTCAACCCGCTCGAGGTCGCGCTCCGCGAGCTCGCCGGCGACACCCCGCCCGAGCAGCGCACGCCGGAGCAGCAGGCCGTCGCCATGCTCTCGGCCGCCGTCCAGTACCACCGTCGCGAGGACAAGCCCTACTGGTGGGGCCACTTCGACCGGCTCGAGTCCCCGCCGGAGCAGTGGGCTCGTGGCACCGACGTCGTCGTCGTCCGCGAGGCCGAGACGGTCACCGGCTGGGCCCAGGGCACGAGCGGCAACCCCCGGCGCACGGTCCGCGTGCTCGGTGAGGGCAGCGGCATGCGCGCCGGGGTCGGCAGCAAGGTCCTCGCCGTCTACGGGCCGGACCGTCCCGAGTGCCTCGCCAAGGAGGACCTGCCGCACGGGTGTCGCGACATGACGGTGCTCGCCCAGGACGAGCGGGTCGACCCCGAGACCGGCGAGGTGCTCCTCGAGCTCGTCCTCGTCGAGGTCCTGCCCAAGGACGCCGACCCCTACGACGACCTGCCGATCGGTCTCGGCCCGTCCGCGCCCCCCGGCACGGCCACCATCGCCGCGGCGATCGCCGAGGTGGGCCAGGGCGTGCTCGCCGCCGGCGGCGTCGGCACGGGCGCGGGTGACGACACGACGACGCCGACCCTCGGGCGCTCGGCACTCGACCTGCTGCTGCGGCGCCCGCCGCGGCTGCGCGACGGCTCGGCCCTGCCCGCCGGCGGCACCCCGATCACCGACATCCGCGACGCCCTGCTCGCGATGGACGACTCCTACCTCGCCGTCCAGGGCCCTCCCGGCACCGGCAAGACCTACGTCGGCAGCCGCGTCGTGCGCGACCTCGTGCTCGAGCACGGATGGCGCGTCGGGGTCGTCGCCCAGAGCCATGCCGCGGTCGAGCACCTGCTCGGCTGCGTCGTCGCCGCGGGGGTGCCCCGCGACCAGGTGGGCAAGGCTGCGCAGGGGGGCAGGGCCGCCCAGGGCGAGGAGCCGAGCCACACCGCGCTCCCCAAGGACGGGCACGCGGCCTTCGCCGCCGCTCACGCAGCCGCCGGGCGGGGCTACGTCATCGGCGGGACGACGTGGGACCTCACGAACACCAAGCGCGTCGAGCGCGGCCAGCTCGACCTCGTCGTCGTCGACGAGGCCGGGCAGTTCGCGCTCGCGCCGACCATCGCGTGCTCGGCAGCCGGTGCGCGGCTGCTGCTCCTCGGCGACCCGCAGCAGCTCGGTCAGGTCAGCCAGGGCTCGCACCCCGAGCCGGTCGACCGCTCCGCCCTGGGCTGGCTCCTCGGCGACCGCGCGACGATCCCCGCTGAGCACGGGTACTTCCTCGCGACGACCTGGCGGATGCATCCCGAGCTCACCGAGCACGTCTCGCGGCTCGCCTACGACGACCAGCTCGGCTCCCACGAGGCGGTGACGACGGCCCGCTCGCTCGAGGGCGTGGAGCCCGGTCTCCACGTCGTCGAGGTCGACCACCTCGCGCGCCGCACGAGCTCGCCCGAGGAGGCCGCGGCGGTCGTCGACCTCGTCCGCTCCCTCGCCGGGCGGGCCTGGACCGACGAGCACGGCACCCGGGCGCTCACCGCGCGCGACGTCATCGTCGTCACGCCCTACAACCACCAGGTGCGCACCCTGCGCGGCGCCCTCGAGACGGCCGGCATGGCCGAGGTCGAGGTCGGGACGGTCGACAAGTTCCAAGGCCAGGAGGCCCCGGTCGCGGTGCTGTCGATGGCGGCGTCGTCAGCGCACGACGTGAGCCGCGGCCTGCGCTTCGTGCTCGACCGGCACCGCCTCAACGTCGCGATCTCGCGCGGGCAGCACGCCGCGTACGTCGTGCTGTCGCCGCGCCTGCTCGACGCCGCGCCGCGCACACCAGGCGAGCTGCGCTCGCTCGGAGCCTTCATGGGTCTGGTGCAGGCCGGCAGCCGCCGAGCGCTCGCCGTCTGAGCGCAGGGCTCGGCCGCCCGCGCGTCCGGGAGCGGTCCACCGACGGTCGTGGGACGCTTCGAGCGGACCCGGGCCGGCCGGGCCGTCGACGAAGGGATGCCCCGTGCTCGCCATCGGACTCGTGCTCGGTGCGGTCGCCGCCCTCATCCACGTCTACATCTTCGTCCTCGAGTCCCTGCAGTGGACCGGTGACGCAGCGCGGCGCACCTTCGGCATCGAGAGCCCCCAGGTCGCCGAGATCACCAAGCCGCTGGCCTACAACCAGGGCTTCTACAACCTCTTCCTCGCCATCGAGATCGCGCTGGGCATCGTCCTCGTCATCGCCGACCAGCGCGCCGTCGGCCTCACCCTCGTGCTCGTCGGCACCGGCTCGATGGTCGCCGCCGGTCTGTTGCTCATGCTCTCGGACCGCTCGAAGACCTCGGCCGCGCTCAAGCAGCTGCTGCCGCCCTTCCTCGCGATCCTCGCGATCGTCGTCGCCCGGCTCGCCTAGCTCGCAAGCCCGGAGAACGCCCTCTGGGCGACCCTGGACAGCGCGGTCGAGCGCTTTGACTTCAAGTACTCGAAGTTCTTAGCGTCGTCATCTGTGAGCACGACGACCGAGCGCGAGTACACGATCAAGGAGGCGGCGGCTCTGACCGGCCTTCCCGCCAGCACCTTGCGGTACTACGAGTCCATCGGCGTCATCGATCCCGTGCGCCGCGACGAGAGCAGCGGTCACCGGGTGTACGACGACGCCGACCTCGACCAGCTCACCTGGGTCGCCTGCCTCGCGGCGACGGGCCTGTCCGTCGCCGACATGAGGACCTACGTCGCGAACGGGCGCCTCGGCCCCTCCGCAGCCGCGGAGCAGGACGAGCTGCTCGCCGAGCAGCAGCAGCGCCTCGCCCGCGAGGCGGAGGCCATCGCTCTTCGCCAGCGCTACGTCGCCCTCAAAGTCGACTACTGGCGTGCGGTCCAGGCGGGCGACGACGCCCGCGCCGCCGAGCTCTCCACCCGGGCCAGGGCTCTCGCCGACGACCTCACGCGCGTCGGCCGGTCCTGACCCCCTTCGTCACCTCCATCCCCACCCCGAGAACCGAGGACACACCCATGCAGGTCAACGCCTACGCCGCGCCCGCCGCCGGCGAGCCGCTCGTCTCCACGACCGTCGAGCGCCGTGAGGTCGGCGCGAACGACGTGCTCATCGACATCGAGTACGCCGGCATCTGCCACTCCGACATCCACACGGTCAACGGCGACTGGGGCCCGCAGGCCTTCCCGCTCGTGCCGGGCCATGAGATCGTCGGCATCGTCCGCGAGGTCGGCTCCGACGTGGGCAGCCACGCAGTCGGCGATCGTGTTGGCGTCGGCTGCATGGTCAATTCCTGCGGCCGCTGCGAGAACTGCACCAACGGCGACGAGCAGTACTGCGTCGAGGGCAACGTCGCCACGTACGGCGCGACCGACCGCGACGGCACAATCACCCAGGGTGGCTACTCCACCCACGTCGTCGTCGACGCCGACTTCGTCCTCAGCGTGCCCGAGGGCCTCGACCCCGCCGCCGCGACCCCGCTGCTGTGCGCCGGCATCACCACCTACGCGCCGCTGCGCAAGTGGGGCGTCGGCCCCGGCTCGAAGGTCGCCGTCGTCGGCCTCGGCGGGCTCGGCCACATGGCCGTGAAGATCGCGCACGCCCTCGGCGCGCACGTCACCGTGCTCTCGCAGTCGCTGAAGAAGCAGGAGGACGGCCTGCGTCTCGGCGCCGACGAGTACTACGCGACCTCCGACGAGACGACCTTCCAGGACCTCGCCGGCCGCTTCGACCTCATCATCAACACGGTGAGCGCGAAGATCGCCATCGACTCCTACCTCGGCCTGCTCGCCGTCGACGGCACGATGGTCAACGTCGGCGCCCCGCCGGAGCCGCTCGAGATCAACGTCTTCTCGCTCATCGGCGGCCGTCGCTCCTTCGCCGGCTCGATGATCGGCGGCATCGCCCTCACCCAGGAGATGCTCGACTTCTGCGCCGAGCACAACATCGGCTCCGAGATCGAGGTCATCGAGGCCGCGAAGGTCAACGAGGCCTACGAGCGCGTCCTCGCCTCGGACGTGCGCTACCGCTTCGTCATCGACGCGAAGACCCTCGCCTGACCCAGACCACCGAGCGCCCCGTCCGACACCCGTCGGGCGGGGCGGTCGCTCTTGCCGGTCGAGGTGCGACGGAGCGCCGCCCTGAGGTGCGACGGAGGAGCCTCGAAGGGGAGCCTCGAAGGGGAGCCTCGAGACCACCTCCCCACCACCACCCGCTCCCCTTGTGCAGGCGTGACGTCAGCGGTAGACATCGACATCCCGACAGAGAGGACCCGCCGATGTCGCTCCCCCGCCCCTACCCGCCGCCGACCTACGAGGCAGCCGAGGGCGAGGCGAGTGCCTGGCTGGGGCGCTCGGGGACCCCGCCGGAGATCACCTACCGGGGCGGCGGGACGTGCGAGTACCTCGCGACCGGCGACCAGACAGATCACCGCTTCGGGCTCTACCGGTGGACATTCGGCGAGACCGAGTCCGGGCCCGACCCGCACTTCCACCGCTCGATCTCCGAGCAGTTCTACGTGCTCTCGGGCGAGGTGCGGCTCTACGACGGGCGCGCGTGGGTGACCGCCTGGTCGGGTGACTTCCTCTACGTGCCCGAAGGGGGCATCCACGGCTTCCGTGGGGCGGGGCCGGCCTCGATGCTCCTCATGTTCGCGCCCGGCGGCCCGCGCGAGGACTACTTCGAGACCCTCGCGCGGGGCGAGCCGATGAGCGAGCAGGAGCGCGCCGACTTCATGGACCGGCACGACACCTTCTGGGTCTGAGCGGGTCAGCCCACCCGGCGGGCGCGCAGCACCGCGTCGGTCACGGCGATCTCCTCGCCGGTCTCGGGGTGCGCCTGGGTGCGCGGTCGGGCCGCGCTGACCTCGACCTCGAAGCCCTCGGGCAGCGCGGGCGCGAGCTCCTCGGCGGTGAACATGAAGGTCGCATGCCCGTGGCGCAGACCCGTGCTGAGGTCGCCGGGGTGGTGGCCGACGACGAGCAGAGTGCCGCCGGGGGCGACGGCCGAGGCCAGCCGGCCCACGACGTCGGGCATGCCGCCGTCGGGCAGGTGGAAGAAGTGCGAGGTGACGAGGTCCCACGTCTCGCCGTCCGGCTCGAAGGTCCGCACGTCGACGCGACGGGTCTCGACCCGGTCGCCGACCCCGACCTGCGCGGCGTGCTCAGAGGTGCGGGCGAGCGCGGCGTCGGCGAAGTCGACGGCCGTCACCTGCCACCCCTGCTCCGCGAGCCAGATGGCGTCTCCCCCCTCGCCGCAGCCGATCTCGAGCGCGCGACCCGGCGTGAGCGACTGCGCCTCGGCGGCGAGCTGGGCGTTGACCCGGCCGCTCCACACGCGGTCGCCCGAGTAGCGCTCCTCCCACGCATCCCGCTCGAAGAAGCCCTCCCGGCGCTGCGCCGCGGCCCGGGTCGCGTCCGCCGTGGCGAGCTCGGCGTTGATCCAGGCACCGACGCGCACGCCGTGGGCGGCGGAAGCGACGAGGACCATCGCGATGTCGGTGGCGTTGCCCGCGGCGAAGACGCCGGGCACGCTCGTCGCGCCGGTCGGCTCGACGGCGATGACCGAGCCGAGCTCGGTCCCGTGCATCTCGAAGGGGGTCGCCTCGATGCCGAGGGGGCGTAGGTAGTCGGTGCGCACGTGGGGCTTGCTGGCGACGACGACCGCGTCGTGCTCGAGGAGCGTGCCGTCGGCCAGCCGCAGGCCGACGAGGCGGTCGCCGTCGGAGACGACCTCCTGAGGGGTGCCGTGCAGGACTCGCACCCCGATCGCACCGAGCCGCTCGAGCTCCTCGTCGGGGATCTCGACGCCGTCGTGCACGACGACGACCACGTCGTCGCTCAGCTGGCGGAAGAGCAGGGCCTGGTGGCCGGCCATGGGCGAGGTGGCGAGCACGGCGATCCGCCGGTCGCGGACCTCCCAGCCGTGGCAGTACGGGCAGTGCAGGACGTCGACGCCCCACCGATGCGCGAGGCCGGGCACATCGGGCAGCTCGTCGACCACGCCGCCGGTGACGAGGACACGGCGGGACATGACCCGACGGCCGCCCTCGGTCGTCACGAGGAAGGCGTCGATCTCGCCGGAGACGGCGACGACGCGGTCGGAGAGGATCTCGACCCCGTACTGGGCGACCTCGGCGCGGCCGATCTCGAGCAGCTCGAAGGGGGGGACCCCCTCGCGCCCGAGGTAGTTGTGGGCATGGTCGGCGGGGGCGTTGCGGGGCTCGCCGGCGTCGATCACGAGGACCGAGCGCTTCGATCGGCCGAGCGCCATCGCGCCGCTGAGGCCGGCGGCGCCGCCGCCGATGACGACGACGTCGTAGGTCTGGGGGGTGGGGTTCTCGTCCATGTCGACGACGGTGCGACCACTCTCGCACTTTTGACAAACATTCTTGCTGCCCTGGCAAACTAGGACGCATGACCGACGACGACGTGCTCCGCGGGGTCGGCCCCCGCCTGCGCCAGCTGCGCCTCGAGCGCGAGGCGACCCTCACCGATCTCGCCGAGGAGACCGGCATCTCGGTGAGCACGCTGTCGCGGCTCGAGTCAGGCCAGCGCAAGCCGACCCTCGAGCTCCTGCTCCCCCTGGCCCGCGCCCACCGGGTCGCGCTCGACAAGCTCGTCGACGCCCCCGAGACCGGCGACCCGCGCATCCGCTCCAAGCCGGTCGTCCGGCACGGGCGGACCTTCATCTCGCTCACCCGCCGGCCGGGCGGGCTGCAGTCCTTCAAGATGGTCATGCCCGTCGAGGACAACCCATCCCCGACGCTGCAGACGCACGAGGGCTACGAGTGGCTCTACGTCCTCAACGGCCGGATCCGCTTGCTGCTCGGCACGCGGGACCTCATGCTCGAGCCGGGCGAGGTGGTGGAGTTCGACACCCGCACCCCCCACTGGATCGGCAACCCGGGCCCGGCGCCGGCCGAGGTGCTGGCGATCTTCGGGCCCCAGGGCGAGCGGATGCACGTCCGCTCATGAGCGCTGCCTTACCGCCGCCGTGAGCGGCCAGAGACGACGAAGACCCCGGCCGATCCCGGCCGGGGTCTCACGCTGGTGGAGCTGAGGGGATTCGAACCCCTGACCTTCTCATTGCGAACGAGACGCGCTACCAACTGCGCCACAGCCCCAGGTGCAGCGGCAACGATAACCCAGCGTCCGGGCCCGGTCCAAACGGCTAGGCTCCGTCGGTCAGGGCGCTCGCGCCTCCCCCTTCGGCAAGGACGTCCATGCCCACGGACCACGAGCCGGATCCCGCCCAGACGGACGAGACCGACGCCACCCGCTCGCTGCGCCACCGCATCACCGAGGCCGTCGTCACGGCCCGTGAGCGGCAGGCCGGACCTCCCCCGCGACCGCTCGTCGTCGAGGTCCCCGCAGACGCGACGGCCGAGGCCGACCGCAGCCACGTGCCGCCGCTCGTGCGCGCCGCGAGCGAGTGGACGTGGCGCCTGCTGCTCATCGCCGCCGGCATCGCCGCGCTGATCTACCTCGTCGGCTTCCTCTCCGAGGTGACCTACCCGATCATCGTCGCGATCCTTCTCGCGGCACTGCTCGAACCGCTCTTCCGCCGGCTCGCGTCCTTCATGCCGCGCGGGCTCGCCGCGATCATCACTGTGCTGGGCACGCTGGCCGTGGTCGTCGGGCTCTTCAGCTTCGTCGTCAACCAGTTCGCCGCCCAGCTGCCGGACCTCGTCGGGCAGGTCGGCCAGGGCGTCGACCAGATCCGCACGTGGGTCCTCACGACCTTCAACCTCAGCAACAACGAGCTCACCGGCTACCTCGACCGCGCCCGCGAGAGCCTCGGTCAGAGCGAGGTCGGGACGCGGGCCGCGCAGGCCGGCCTCACCGTCGGGCACCTGCTGGCCGGCGCGGCGATCACGATGTTCGCCCTCTTCTTCTTCCTCTACGACGGCCCGCAGATCTGGGGCTGGGTCGTGCGCCTCTTCCCGCGCACCGTGCGCGCCAAGGCCATCTCCGGCGGTCGCATCGCATGGGGCCAGCTGCAGGCCTTCACCCGCGCGACGATCCTCGTCGCGGCCGTCGACGCCCTCGGCATCGGCCTCGGCGCGCTCGCGCTCGGCGTCCCCTTCGCCTCCGGCATCGGGCTGCTCGTCTTCCTCGGCGCCTTCATCCCCGTCATCGGCGCGCTGCTGTCCGGATTCATCGCCGTCGTCCTCGCGCTCGTCGCGAAGGGCCCCGTCGTCGCACTCATCATGCTCGGCGTCGTCGTCGTCGTGCAGCAGGTCGAGGCGCACCTGCTCCAGCCGCTGCTCCTCGGCCGCGCGGTCCGCGTGCACCCGCTCGCCGTCATCCTCGGCATCGCCGCCGGTGTCGTCGTCGGCGGCATCTTCGGCGCGCTCGTCGCCGTGCCGCTCATCGCGGTGCTCAACGCCGTCGGGCACCACCTGCTCGACCCGGAGCCGCCGGGCGTCGACGAGCCGGAAGACCTCCTCACGCCCGCGGAGCAGGCGGAGGTCGAGGAGGACGTCGACGAGAGCGAGGAGATGGCCCGCATCGAGCCCGGTGAGCGCGGCCCCTACGACACGTGAGGGGTGCCCCCTTCGCCCCCGTGGGTGGGACGAAGGGGGAAACAGACGAGTGGCCGCTACGCGAGGTGCGTAGCGGCCACTCGTGCGTGAGGGGCGGGGGTCAGCTGCCGACAGCGCGCTGCGGGGCGACGACGTCGTCGTCGATCGCGTCGAGGACCTGCGGGGTGTCCTCGGCCAGGGCGTCCTCGACGACCGGACGGGCGCCCGCACGGGCCTTCATCGTGTAGGTCGGGCGCGGGACCGGCACCGGTTCCCACGTGCCCTCGCGGTCGTCGACGACCGCTGCGGGCGCCTCGACCTCGGCGGGCTCGGCGGGAGCGGCCTCGACCGGCGCGGAGACGTCGAAGGGGGCGTCCGTCGCGACGGTCTGCGACACGGCGGCCTCGGCGACGGCCCGCTCGGGCTCGTCGACGACGACCTCGGTCGTGGTCTCGGCGTGCACGGGCGCGCGGCGCGGGGCGGGGCGACGCGCGGGGGCGGCGGCCTCACGGGAGCGGCGACGGGCGAGGTGCTCCTCGCGGCGACGCGCCTCGGCGGCCTTGACGTCCTGGCGCAGCCACCCGAAGGAGCCGAGCAGACCGACGAGCAGCAGACCGGTGACGAGCCACGGCAGCGAGCCGAAGGCGGAGAAGAGGAAGGCGATCGGCAGCAGGACGAGGTGGCCGAGGAAGGCCAGACCGCGGACCTGGCGGGGGGCGTCGACGACGGCCGAGACGACCGCGAGACGGCCCGACCCCTCGTCCTCGAGCTCGGGCTCGTGCACGGGGGCCTCCGGGACGGTGACGGTGCGCTTGACGACGACCTCAGGTCGCGCCGCGCGGGCGGGCGAGACCGCGTAGGAGCGCGCGGGCTCCTCGGTCTGGCTTAGCCGGTGCGAGTCGAGGACACGCATGGCGGCGGAGAACCGGTCGACGGAACGGACGGTCGCGAGGTGATCACGGCGGCGCACCCAGTACTGCACGAGATACGCAGCCCAGATCGCGACGACGACCACGAAGATGAGGCTGCTCGACTGCACGATCCGAACACTATGGAGGGCAAGGGCGCTCGTCGGTCAGGCCATACGGTGTGTCGCGGATGTTGCCTGCTGTGAATCGTGGTGCGTGTGTGGTTTCGGTGTGCTGGTCGACCTCGCGTGGTGGTCTCGAGGCTCCTCGCTGCGCTCGTCGCACCTCGACCAGCGATGGAGCCGTTGCTGGTCGAGGTGCGACGAAGGAGCCTCGAGACCACCTCGATCAGCGAAGGGGCGGTTTCGAGGCTCGCTGGCGCTCGCGCCTCAACCACCAAGGGTCAGCGGGCGGGGACGCGGCGGGCGCCGACGCGGCCGAGGAGGCCGGCGGGCTCGAGCTCCTCGGCGGTGACGGCGAAACTGCGGTGGTCGCGCCAGTCGCCGTCGATGTGCAGGTAGCGCCGGCGCAGGCCCTCGTCACGCAGCCCGAGCTTGCGCACGACGGCGAGCGAGGCGGAGTTCTCCGGGCGGATGTTGATCTCGACGCGGTGCAGGCCGACGTCGCGCAGCACGTGGTCACCGGCGAGCGCGACCGCCGCCGGCATGAGCCCGCGCCCGGCGACGTCGTGGATGACCCAGTAGCCCATCGTGCATGAGCGGAAGGACCCGAGGACGATGGAGCTGACGTTGAGCTGGCCTACGATCTGACGGTCCACCTCGAGCACGAAGGGTAGGGCGGTCCCCCGTCGCGCATCCGCCTCGAGCCGGCCGAGGTACTCGCGGAAGGCGACGCGCGGGGGCGAGGGCAGCGGCGAGGTCGCGTCCCACGGGCCGAGCCACGTCGCGTTGGCCGCGCGGGCGCCGAGGAACTCGCCCTCGTCACCGGGGCGAAGGGGGCGCAGCAGCACCCGCTCGCCCGCCGCGGTCTGCGCGGCGAGCCGCATCGGCCAGCGCACCGGCTCGGCGGGGCGGCGGCGCAGCCGGCTGACCAGCCGCGTCACGTCAGCTCGTGCCGACCCTGCAGGTGGGTGCCGTCGGGCACCTCGGCCGCGCCGTCGGCGACGACCTCGACGTCGCCCTCGCACGTGATGTCGGACCCGAAGGTCACCTCGCCGTGCACGGCGAAGGAGGAGCAGCCCGCGAGCGAGGGCGAGCCGTGCGGCAGCAGCCGGTCGAAGTCGGCGATGTACTTGTAGTGGTCGTCGAGGTCGATCGCCGGGTCGGGCTGGTCGCTGAGACCGCGCACGAGCATGTCGTCGTCGAGCTCGAAGAGGTCGCTGCGCAGCAGGAGCAGCTCGTTCGTCGTCTTCACGGGACGGAAGCGGCTGCGCGGCACCCGGATCGCCTGGCTGCCCTCGAAGCGCTCGATCGCCGTGCCCATCGCCGACTCGACCTGGATGACCTTCGTCGAGGTCTTGTCGGTGGGGTCGACGGTCTTGCGGTTGATGACGATCGGCAGGCCGAGGACGCCGTCGCTGGCCTCCATCCGCTCGGCGAGCGCGTCGACGCTCACCCAGAGGTTGTTCGTGTGGAACCACTGGTGGCGGCGGTTGTCCTGGAAGTAGTGGTCCTCGCCGTCGGCGACCATCGCCGTGTCGCGCAGGATGAGCCGCCCGTCCTCCTTGCGGATCGCGAGGTGGCCGCCCTTGCGGTCGTTCGCCGTGCGGGTCGTCACCTCGGCGGCGTAGGGGACGTCCTCGCGCAGCAGCCACGCGGCGATGTCGGGGTCGCAGCTCGCGCCGAGGTTGTCGGCGTTGGAGAGGAAGACGTACTTGATCCCCTGCTCCTGCATCTGGGCGAGGATCCCCGACGCGGCGAGCGCGACGTAGACGTCGCCGTGGCCGGGCGGGCACCACTCGAGCGAGGGGTCGGCCGGCCACTCCACCGGGGCGAGGTCGTCGGCGCGCAGCTTCGGCTCGCGGCTCTGGATGAAGTCGAGGGGCAGCGGCTGCTCGCGCAGCTGCGGGTACTGCTCGAGCAGCTCGAGGGACTGCTCGTGGGTGCGGAAGGAGTTCATGAGCAGCAGCGGCGGGCGCACGCCGTAGCGCTCGCCGAGCGCGATGATCTGCCGGGCGATGATGTCGAGGAAGGTCAGCCCCTCGAGCGCCACGAGCGCGGTCTTCGGCCCGGACATGCCCATGCTCGTGCCGAGCCCGCCGTTGAGCTTGACGACGGCCACGCGCTGCAGCGCCTCGCGTCGCTCGTCGTCGCTGACGTCGAGGTCGGCGAGCTCGGGCAGGTCGCCCATCGGCTCGATCGTGTCCTCGGGGATGACGCCCTGCGCGCCCTCGGCGAGCTGGTGCCAGTACGCCTCGAAGACCGCGATCGCCCGTCGGTCGACCCCCTGGTCACGCATCTTCTCCAGCGACAGCTCCAGCGCCTCAGGGGTCATGGCGCCCACCCTACGATGAGGCAGGTGACGCAGGAGGGTCCCGGGCAGAGCCCGTCCACGGTTGCCGCGAAGCGCGAGCTGCGGGCCGCTCTGCGCGCCCGCCGCCGGGCCGTCGTCGCCGCCCGGGACCTCGCCGCGGACGCCTCGGCGCTCGCCCGCCACGTCCTCGACCTGGCCGAGGACATCGGCGCCCAGCAGAGGACCGAGGGCGAAGGGGTGCCCCTCGCCCTGTCGTACGAGTCGCTGCCTCACGAGCCGCCCACCGGTGAGGTCAACCGCGCGCTCGTCGCCGCGGGCTGGCGGGTGCTCGTGCCCCTCACGCTGCCCGACCTCGACCTCGACTGGTGCGACGTCACCGATCCCGAGCGCACCCCGCTCGGCCTCGACGCCCCATCCCACGCCGACCTCGCCCTCGTCCCGGGGCTGGCGGCCGACCCCTTCGGCACCCGGCTCGGCCAGGGCGGCGGCAGCTACGACCGGGCGCTCGCCCGGCTCTCGCCGCACGCCCCGGTCGTCCTGCTCCTCCACCCCGGCGAGCGCGCCGACGAGCCCCTGCCCGCCGAGCCCCACGACCGGCCGGTGAGCTCCGTGCTCACCGCCGAGGGGGTCACTCCTTCTTCGGCTCGAGGGTGAGCTCGTCGTCCTTCGCGTCCTGGACGGCCGACTCGCTGAAGCCCCACGGGTAGGTCTCGCCGCGCGCCCACGCCTCGGCCTGGTCGGTGTAGTGGTCGCTGAAGGGCCGCCCGCTCTGCCCGGTCTGGTTGACCCAGCGCGACGCGTCGAGGTCACCGAGGTCGACGACCATCCGCATCGACGGCGCGGCGGTGACCTCGTACCCCTTCGACGCGTCCCACGACGTCGCGTTGACGATCGAGCTGCCGCCGGCGACCTCGTACCCGCCGCGGTTGAAGAGCGCGCGGACCGGCCCGGGCACGCCCTCGCCGCCGAGCACCTGGTGCTCGAAGTCGGCGGTGTGCAGCTGGCCCCACTGCCAGTCGACCGGCTCCTTGCCGAGCCGCTTCGTCAGCTCCAGGCGCGCGTCGACCATCGCCTGGCGCAGGATCTCGTCACGCCCCTCGACGAGGCCCGGGGTGAGCTTGTTGTCCCACCAGCCCGAGCGCGGCGTGTCGAGCAGGGCCGTCACTGACTGCATCTGGGTCGAGCCGCCGCTGGCCTGCAGGTCGGTCGGCAGGTCGTCGTTGAAGGTGAGGCGCACGACGTTGGACCACACGGCGTTGAAGTACGCGGCCGCCGCGCTGTCCTCGCCCGGTCCCGCCGGCTGGGTGTAGTCCCACTCGGCGAGCAGGTCGCGGGCCTCGGTGACGAAGGGGTCGTCGAGGGTGATGCGCATGAGGTGCGGCACGAGCGTCGGGGCGAACTCGTTGCGGCTGTCGTCCTGGATGCGCAGCATCTTCTCCGGCGTCACCTCCTCCTCGCTCGTCAGCAGGTCGAGGATGCGCTGGGCCCGGTAGCCGTAGTCCCAGTCGGAGGTGAGGTAGGGCGTGCGGCGCTCGGTGACCATCTGGTTGGCCGTGACGATCACGCCGTCGTCGGGGTTGAGCACCCAGGGCAGGTCCTCGAAGTCGACGAAGCCCTGCCAGTCGTAGCGGCTGTCCCACCCGGGCGCCGGCAGCTCGCCGGGGGTGACGCCCGTGCCGCGGTCGCGCCGGATCGGGATCGCTCCCGGCGCCTGGTAGCCGATGTTGCCCTCGGTGTCCGCGTAGACGAGGTTCTGGCTCGGCACGGAGAAGTCGCGCGCCGCCTCGCGGAAGTCGCCCCAGTCCTTCGCCGTGTTGAGCGCGAAGATCGCGTCGGCCGTCGTGCTCGGGGTGAGGGCGGTCCACGCGAGCGAGACGGCCTGGTCGCCCGTGCCGCCCCCGCCGTCGCCGCGCTCGCCGGCCTCGGCGACACCGGGCAAGACGTCGGACATGATCGGGCCGTGCGTCGTCGAGCGCACGGTGAGCTCGACGTCGTCGCCGCCGGCGACCTTGATGGTCTCGCGGCGGGTCGTCAGCGGCACCTGCTTGCCGTCGCGGGTGTAGCGGCCGGAGTCGTCGTCGACGAGCTCGAGGTAGAAGTCGGTGACATCGGGCCCGAGGTTGGTGAAGCCCCACGCGATGTCGGCGTTGTGCCCGATGACCACGCCGGGCAGACCGGCGAAGGAGTAGCCGCTCACCTCGAGCGGGCACTGGGCGGTGACCTCGCGGCAGTGCAGCCCGACCTGGTACCAGATGCCCGGCATCGAGATGCCGAGGTGCGGGTCGTTGGCGAGCAGCGGCTTGCCCGTCGAGGAGCGCTCGCCGCTGACGACCCAGGAGTTCGAGCCGATGCCCTCGCCCTGGCCGAGCAGCTGGGGCACGGTGTCGACGGCCTGCTGGGTCGACGCGAGGACCCGACGGGTCTCGTCGTCGGAGAGCTCGGGCTCCGGCGTCGAGGAGCCGGCGGGCTCCCCCTTCGGCGAGGGGGTGGACGACGGACCGGACGAAGGGGTGGCCGCGGGGGCGACGCTCTGGGCGCCGCCGGCGGAGGTCGCGCCGCCGCTGCGGCTCGTCGCCGGCCACTCGTCGGGCGAGAGGATCGGCTGGTGTCTCTCGGAGTCGTAGGGCGGGAAGAGGTCGGCGAGCATCGAGTCGGAGACGACGCCGGACAGGCGGGCCCGGGTGAGCTCCTCGTCGTAGTTGCCGCGCAGGTCCCAGGCCATCGCCTTGAGCCACGCGAGGGAGTCGACGGCCGACCACTGCTCGACGCGGTAGTCGGGGTTCTGCTGGCCGAGCACGGTGTACTCGAGCGCCATGTCGCCCGGCTCGCCCTGGTCGGAGATCCACGCGTTGACGCCCTCGGCGTACTCCTGCAGCGCCTGGCGGGTGCTCGGCTCGAGCATCGGCAGCTCGGCCTCGGCGACGCGGCGCCAGCCCATCGTGCGGATGACGCGGTCGGTCTCGACGCCGGGCTCGCCGACCATCTCGGCGAGGCGACCGGCGGTGATGTGCCGGCGCAGGTCCATCTCGAAGAAGCGGTCCTGCGCGTGGACGTAGCCCTGCGCCCGCATGAGGTCGCCGAGCGTGTCGGCGTAGATGTCGGGCACGCCGCGGTCGTCGCGGACCACGGTGACCGGCGCGCTGAGCCCGCTGATCTGCAGGGTGCCGGAGGTCTTCGGCTGGGTCCGGCTCACCTGCATCCAGGCGAGGACGGAGAGCGCGAGGACGACGACGAGGACGACGGCCGCTGCGATGAGCAGGCCGCGCCGGAGGGAGGCGAGCGATGGCACCCTGCGAGACTAACGACCGGACGAGACGGAGGTGAGCGGTGCTGGCGAGCGCAGGTGGGACGGGCTGGGACCCTCAGGACCTCGCACGTGTGCTCCTCGTCGCCTCCGGCGTCCTCGTCGTGTGCATCGCCGCCGTGCGGGCCACCGCCCGGTCGGGCCTGCCGACCCTGCTCATCTACCTCGCCGTCGGGCTCGTCCTCGGCGAAGGGGTCATCGGCATCGACTTCGAGTCCGACGCGATCGGGCAGGTGCTCGGCTACGCCGCGCTCGTGCTCATCCTCACCGAGGGCGGGCTGACGACGAGGTGGTCGGCGATCAAGAGATCCGTCGCCCCGGCGGTCGCGCTGTCGACGGTCGGGGTCGTCGTGTCGGTGCTCGTCACCGCCGTCTGCGCGCACTGGCTGCTCGGGCTCGACTGGCACATCGCGATGCTCATCGCGGCGGTCGTCAGCTCGACCGACGCCGCCGCCGTCTTCTCCGTGCTGCGCCGCGTGCCCCTGCCCCGGCGGCTGTCGGGGATGCTCGAGGCCGAGTCGGGCTTCAACGACGCGCCGGTCGTCATCCTCGTCGTCGCGCTGTCGGCGCGGGCCGCGGACCCGGCGCACGCCGAGCCGTGGTGGCTGCTCGGGCTCACCGCGACGCTCGAGCTCGTCGGCGGCGGGATCGTCGGGATCGTCGTCGGCTACCTCGGCGGGCAGCTCGTGCGCCGGACCGCGTCGGTGACGTCGGGGCTCTTCTCCATCGGGGTCATCGCCGTGTCGGTCCTGGCCTACTCGGTCGCCGTGAGCGCGCACACCTCCGGCTTCATCGCCTGCTACCTCGCCTCGCTCGTCATGGGCAACATGACGATGCCGCACCGGGCGGCGATGCTCGGCTTCGCCGAGTCGGTGGGCTGGCTCGCGCAGATCGGGCTCTTCGTCATGCTCGGCCTGCTCGCCTCGCCGAGCACGCTGCTCGAGCAGGTGCCCGCGGCGCTGCTCCTGGGCTTCGCGCTGCTGCTCGTCGCCCGGCCGCTGTCGGTGATCGTGTCGCTCACCCCCTTCGGCGTCCCCTGGCGCGACCAGGCCTTCTTGTCGTGGGCCGGGCTGCGCGGGGCCGTGCCCGTCGTGCTCGCCACCGTGCCGGTGACGATCGGGGCGCGCGGGGTCGACTGGGTCTTCGACCTCGTCTTCGTGCTCGTCGTGCTCTTCACGCTCATCCAGGCGCCGACCCTGCCGTGGGTGGCCCGCCGGCTGGGGGTGACCGAGGTGGCGCTCGCGACCGACGTCATGGTCGAGTCCGAGCCGCTGGAGCGGCTGGGGGCCGACCTCGTCGAGGTGAGCGTCGGCGAGGGCTCGCGGCTGCACGGCGTCCGGGTCTTCGAGCTGCGGCTGCCGAAGGGGGCCAACGTCTCCCTCGTCGTCCGCGACGGCGAGTCCTTCGTGCCCGGGTCGCAGACGCTCGTGCGCGCCGGCGACCAGCTGCTCGTCGTGTGCGGCCGAGGCCTGCGCCGCGACGTCGAGCGCCGCCTGCGCGCTGTGAGCCGCGACGGCCGCCTCGCCGGCTGGCACCGCCCCTCCCCCTGACCCGGCTCGCCCCACCCCCACCCCCCTTCGCCGAGCACCGCTCGTCGTCCGTGAGGCCCGCTCCTCGCGGGCCGGCGACGACCGGGTCTCGCGGACCACGAGCGGGCTTCGGCGAAGGGGGGGCCGTGGTGGACGTGGTAAGGGGCACCCCTTCGCACTTCTTATACTTGGGACTCGTGCCTACCTATGCCTACGCGTGCGCCGACTGCGGCCATGCCTTCGACGCGGTCCAGTCCTTCAGCGACGACGCCCTGACGCAGTGCCCCGAGTGCGGTGGCACCCTGCGCAAGAAGTTCGGCTCGGTCGGCGTCGTCTTCAAGGGCGGCGGCTTCTACCGCAACGACTCCCGCGCGGCCAACGGCTCGAGCTCGGGGTCGTCGACCTCCTCGAGCGCGACGTCGAGCAGCACGAGCAGCGAGTCCACGAGCAGCAGCTCGGACTCGTCGAGCACGTCGTCGACCTCCTCCTCGAGCGCGTCGTCCACAGGCACCTCGAGCACGAGCACCTCCTCCACACCCTCGGCCTGACACCTGGGCGGCACCGGCGACGCTGCCTAGCGTCACCGGCATGGCCGACCTCCTCGCGACCCAGCTGCCCTCGCTCTTCGGACCGGGCCGCCGCCCCGCGTGGCGACGACGGGTCGCGCGTCGCCTCGTCGCGGCCGCCGCCCTCTGCCTGGCGCTCACGCTGGCTCTCGGTCAGCAGGCACCCGAGCCCACCCGCGCCGTCCTCGTCGCGAGCGCCCACGTCCCGCCCGGCACCGAGGTGCTCGCCGAGGCCGTGGCCGTCGTCGACCTGCCGCGGTCCGCAGCCCCCGACGGTGCGCTGACCAGACCCGACGAGGCCGTGGGCCGGATGGCCACCGTCGCCATCGGCCCCGGCGAGGTCATCACCCCCGCCCGGGTCCTCGGCCGGGACCCCGCGTCCGCCGGACGCGGCCGCCGGCTCGTCACCCTCCCCCTCCTCGGTGCGGCGCGATCGCTGACCGTCGGTGACCGGGTGGACGTCTACCGACCCGGCCGGCGCGAGCCCGTGGCGACCGGCGCCACCGTGGTCGCGATCCCGTCGGCTGCGGACGACCTCGCCGCCGTGCCCGAGCCGACGGCCGTCGTGTCGCTCCCCGTCGAGGCCGCCGGTGACGTCGTCGATGCTCTCGGCGCGGACGCCGCGACCGGCTTCGTCCTCACGACCCGAGGGGGGTGATCTAGGAGCGCGCCACGCCGAGAGAGGGGCTGATGTTGCAGGTGGGGCCGCGGACTTCCATCCTTGGTCCGAAGGTGCGCTCCTGCACCGGCACCCCTACCCCTGTGAAGGACGGCTCGTCATGAAGGGTTTCAAGGACTTCCTCATGCGGGGCAATCTCGTCGAGATCGCCACCGGTCTGATCATCGCCAGTGCGTTCGCGCTCGTGGTCACCGAGTTCACCAAGCTGCTGCTGGCCACCATCAGCAAGATCTTCGGCGGCCCGCCGGAGGTCGGCAACATCACCATCGGCGGGGTCCCCGTCGGCCCCTTCATCAACGCCGTCATCGCCTTCGTCATGATCGCTGCGATCGTCTACTTCGTCGTCATCCAGCCCTACCAGCGGATGCGCGAGCGCTTCGTGGCCCAGGAGGCGGAGACGACCGCTGAGGACATCGAGCTCCTCCGCGAGATCCGCGACGAGCTGCGCGCCGGTCGCGGCAAGATCTGATCGCACCACCAGCGGCCGCCACAGCCGCGACGACGACGGGGTGAGGGCCGGCCGGCCCTCACCCCGTCGTCATGCCTCGGTCAGCCCCAGTGGGGCGGACGCTGCTCGAGCAGCCAGCGCTCGCGCTCGTCGCCGGCCGTCGGCTCGTCGCCGGAGGTCACCGCCGGACGGCGGCGGGGGCGCTCGTCGGCCTGCGCGCTCGCCGCCCGGGCCGCCTCAGAGGTGCCGGGGTGGGTCGCTCGGCGGTTGCGCCGACGCCGCGGGGTCGGCTCCTCGCTCATCGCCCGCGCTCCCGGTCGATCTCGACGCAGGCCTGGTGCAGGGCGCGCAGGACCTTCGCCTCCTGGCGGGCCGGGTCGGCGAAGATGTCGGTCGCCCACAGCCGCACGTGCCGCCACCCCAGCGCCGTGAGCTCGCCGGGCAGGATCCGGTCGCGCTGCCGGGCTCCGGCCCGGGTCGCGTACTCGGGGCCGTCGATGCTCACCGCGAGCTGGTAGCCCGGGTAGTCGGGGTCGCCCACGGCGATGTCGACACGGTGACCGGCCTGCCCGACACCGAGCTCGACCTCGAGCCC
The DNA here is from genome assembly GCF_040900765.1 of Janibacter sp. Y6. Classification (NCBI taxonomy): domain Bacteria; kingdom Bacillati; phylum Actinomycetota; class Actinomycetes; order Micrococcales; family Intrasporangiaceae; genus Janibacter; species Janibacter sp. Y6. The sequence continues at coordinate 38,766 of NZ_JAKLYZ010000004.1, read as the reverse complement.
GGCCGAGCGCAGGCGCTCGACGAAGCCGACGACGAGCGGACCGGGCTCCACCCGCGGGGTGCCCGCGACCGGCGTGGGGTCGTCCTCCAGCTCGACGAGCACGTGGCGCAGCGCCTCGACGCCGGAGGTCTTCGGCGCACCCGCGAGACCGGCGGCCCGGAGACCGGTGACCCAGTCGACCTGGTGGCGGCCACGGGTGAGCGCGGTCGCGACGAGACGGTCGCCCCCGGGGGCCATGAGCGCGGCGGTCGCACCGGTCGACGGCGCACCGGAGCCCGGCGCGGAGACCGGTCCGACGCTCACGACGACGCGGTCGCGCTGCTCGCGCTGCCAGCGCAGCACCGGCTTGACGACGAAGGGGGCGGGCAGCGCGGCCGCCGCGGCGGCGAGCTCCGGACGGGCGCGGAGCTGGTCGGCGACGGCGGAGCGGATCGCGGCCGCGTGCGCCTCGTCGAAGGTGACGACGCCGAGCGAGCTCGACGGGTCGGCGAGCGCCTCGGCGACGAGGGCGGCGACGAGCTCGACCTCGGCACCAGCGGTGTCGGAGTCCACGCGGCGCAGCCGCGGCGTGGGGTCGCCGGTGGGCGACGGGGTGTGGACGACGCCCCGCTCGCGGGCCGACGGGAGCCAGGGCCGTGGGTCACCGCTCGTGCGAAGGGGGACCACCGGCAGACGGTCCTCGGCGACGTCGGCCAGACCGGGCGCGGTCGGCGCCGGCGGCACGACGGCGGGGTCGGTCGTCCACGTGCCCGGTCGCTGCTGGGTCGTGTCGCCGACGACGACCACCTGGCCGCCCCGGGCGAGCGCAGAGGCGGTGCGGGCGAGGGTGGTCCGGCTCGCGTCGTCGACGACGACGACGTCGAAGCGCTCCTCGGGGGGCAGGAGCAGGCCGACGGCGAGCGGGCTCGTCATCCAGCAGGGCGCAGCCGCGCGCAGCAGGTCGCCCCACGTGCTCACCGCGTCGTACCAGCGCGGGGCGCCCGGGCCGCGTCCGGCCGCGGCGTGGGCGACGGCATGGGCCATGCGCCGGTGCCCGCGCGCGGTCTCGCGGTAGCGGCGGCGCTGATCGGCGGCGAGGTCGTAGGCGTTCGCCCGCACGGTCGCGGCGTCCGCGACGACGAAGTCGGAGAGCGCGGCGTCGAGGTCGGAGCCGGCCACCGCCCCGTACCGCTTGTCGACCTGGCCGATCTCAGCGAGCACCGACATCCACCACACGTAGCGCAGCTCGTCGCCCACGGCGGGGCGGGGCACCCGACGGGCGGCGAGGTCGTCGACGACCTCGCCGAGACCCAGGTCGTCGAGGGCGTCGAGGTCGGCCCGGGTCCCCGACGCGGCGACCGCGCCGGCGTGGTCGCGCCGCAGCGCCGACAGGCGCGAGCGCAGCTCCTCGGTCGGCAGGTCGACGAGGTGCCCGTCCGCCGGGGGCGCGGCAGCCTCGACCGACTCCAGCGCGGAGTGCACCCGCTCGTAGGCGCGATGCGCGTCGTCGATGGTCGCGGGGATGCGGGGCCGGCCGCCGCCGCCGACGAGGGCGGCCCAGGCCTGGCGCTGCTCCTGGGCGGCGAGGAGAGCGGCGTGCAGGTCCTCGGGCGGACGCCCGGGGCGAAGGTGGGCGCGGGCCTGGCGCACGAGACGGCGCCGCTCGAGCATCCCGAGCCCGGGCGCCCCGCCGGTCGCGTCGATGAGCGGGTCGATGGGCGCGTCGAAGAGCTCGGGCCGGAAGACGTCGAGGGTGTCGCGGATCCGCTCGACTGCGGAGAGGAAGCGCCCGTGGTCGCCCGGCGACTGGGCGACCGGCTCGGTGATGTCGCGGAAGACCTCGGCCATCGTCGTCTCGAGCGCCGCGAGGTCGCGGTCGAGGAGCGTCGTGATGGTGTCCTCGACGCGCCGCACGTCGCCGTCGCCCGCCACCCGGCCCCGCCACCACGGCGAGGCCGCGCTGCGGCGCTCCCAGCCGAAGGCCGCGGCGACCCGCTCGACGGTCTCGGCCGCGCCCTCCATGGCGTCGAGGTCGAGCCGGGCGAGCACCCCGCGGGGCAGGCGCACCCGCGAGCGCGGGGGCGACTTCGCGGCGGAGAGCGCGACGACGTGGTCGTGGGCGTCGGCGATGCTCACGCCCCACGGCTCGCGGGCGAGGTGCACGGCCTGCGCGTGCCCGTCGAGGACGGACGCGGCGAGCGCGGCGTCACGACGGCTGGCGCGGGCGTCCCCTTCGCGCTGCGGGTCGGGCTCGGGCCACCGCTGCGTGATGACGTGCGGGTCGACCGGCGCTGTCGGGTCGGTGATGTGCAGGGCGAGGTCGGCCAGGCCGACGTCGTCGAGGCGCTCGCGGACCGCGCTCAGGGCGCCGGTCTTCTCGGCGACGACGAGGACGCGACGCTGGTCGCCCGCGCACTGCGCGACGAGGGCGGCGACGAAGCGGGCGGCGTCGACACCGGGGGGCGCCTCCACGAAGAGGTCCTCGCCCGCGGCGACCCGGTCGAGCGCGCCCTGCTGGTCCTCCGGCAGGTCGAAGACGCTGCGGTCGACCCCTTCGGGCGCGCGGCGGCTCTCGCGCGGGTCGGGCGGGGTGGGCTGCTCTGCGGGCGCGTCGCCGACGAGCCGGGTGACGACCGGGTGCGCGGTGACGGCCTCCTCGACGGCGGCGAGGTCGGAGATCGCCTCGGCCTTGCCGTAGGGGTAGGCGCCGAGGCTGAGCGATGGCGTGATCTCGAAGCCCGGCACCTGGGCGCACAGCGCCGAGAGGGCGGCGTAGACCGGCTCGGGGTTGAAGCCCCCACGCCCGGTGTCGCGCCCCCGGTCGAGGGTGCGGGTGAGGGCGCCGGGGTTGCCAATCCGGGTGCGCAGCGCGGCGACGAGCGCAGGGTTGAGCTCGACGTCGGCGACGAAGTGCAGCCGCATGTCGCCGTCGAGCTCGGTCGGCTCGAGGTCGACGCGGCGCAGGATCACGGGGGCGGCGGGGCGCCGGGCCTCGTCCTTCGTGTGCCAGGTCGCGGTCCCCATCGCGAGGAAGCAGGTGCTCAGCCCGTGCTCCTCGGCGATGACGTCAGCGCGGGCCCGCAGACGGGCGGCCGCGCGCTGCGCCGCGAGGCGTGACTCGGTCTCGCGGACGAGGTCGCCGAGCCGCACCGTGCGACCCGCGAGCAGCATGGCGACGCCGCCCGGGTGGGCGCGGGTGAGCGTGACGACCTCGGAGGTGTCGCGACGCGGCCAGACGAGCGTGTTCGGCCCGCCGAGGTCCATGAGCTCCTCGCGCCACTGCCGCATCGGGCCCGGTGTCGGGGGCGGTGCGGGGGGCGTCGCGGTCACGCCCCAGAGGCTAACGCGCGGAGAGCGACGCAGCCCACCGGCGTCGCGCCCCGGCAGCACTAGTCAGGCCAGATCAGTGGGCACGCCGCCGACGCTGGTGATCGCTCGGCGCAACCGGCGCTGACGCTCGAGGAGCCAGGTCAGGTACTCCTCCCATCGGTCCGTGTCGTCGATGACGGAGTCAGGGAGATAGTCAGCGATCCGGGTCGCCTTCCGACCCTTCATCTCCTGCCAGTCCAGCGGGCCCCCGTACGCCGCCTCGATGTCGGCCTTGCGAGCCTCTAGGGCGCGAAGGCGCGCATCGTTGGTCGCCGGGTCGGGATCCTCGAAGTCGATCTCGCTCCCCAAGCGCCCACCCATGAAGTAGCAGTAGTAGCTGACGTTCGACGTCCCGGTCGGCATCGCGAAGGCTGACCCCCTGGGCATCCGCGTGGCCCGTGACCACGGCAGGCTCTCCTCAGCGAGGCGGTCCAGCCAGAGCCTCCAGAACTCGCTGTACGCCCGCTCCCGGCTGGACAGCTCAGAGCGCGCGGATGCACGCACCGTCTTCTCCCAGTCATTCGGCTGGGCGACGAGCTTGAAGTCGGGGGCGGGTTGCGACTGCCCGATGCGTACCACCCGGAGCTCGACCCCGAAAAACCGGGTCTGGTCATCGGTCCGAGCATTGAGCCAGTCGAGAGCTGCGCGATGCTCCGGCCGGAATGACGAGGCAATCCACACGACAGTGGCTGGCTCGGTGCCCGCCGCATAGGTGAGGATCTGACCCAAGTGGCCGTGGTCTGTGGGTTCGAGCTGGTTCTCAACGATGACGACCTCGCCCGAGGTGAGGTCGCGCCCCATGAGGTCGAGGCTGAAGCTGCCGACTGGGTGCTCCGCGACATCGAGCGCTAGCTCCATACCGAGCAGGTCGCTCAGCACGTCGAGGTTACCGAGGAGCCAGGGAGTGAAGTTGTGAGCCTCGTGCCTCCAGACGTCCCGAGGATTTAACGTCGTCAGTCGTCCGAGGTCCGGGGTTCGCTGGTGGGTCACCCGCAGAAGCCTGCCACCGACACCTAACGCGTGGCGGTCACAGCCAGCGGTCCTGGCGTCGGTAGCGCGGCTCGAAGAAGCGGCCGTTGAGCGCGAGCAGCGGCCCGGGGAAGAGCGCGAGGGTCGACGCGCTCTCCTCGGCGGTCCTGCCGTCCGTGAGCCAGGGCAGGAAGGCGGGGATCGTCCTCAGCCCCTTCGTCTTGCGCGCGGTGGCGCTGCTGGCGTGCCAGTCCTGCGCGGTGAGCACCCGCAGCGCGAGCGGCAGGGCGTCCTGCTCCTCGTGCCGCAGGTGGTGGCTCAGCTGCTGGTGCAGCTCGTCGACGGCCGCGGCGAGATCGCTGCCGTCGAGCGGGCCGGCCCCCGCCGGCGCGCTGAGACTGGCGTCGACGACCTCGACGACCTCGACGAGCGGGTCGACGATGCCGTGCTCCCACTCCATCGCCTCGAGCACCTCGGCGTCGGCGCAGGCGCTCGTGCGCCGGCGCACCGCCGGCCACAACGAGGTGTCCTCGACCGTGTGGTGGTGGTGCAGCTCGTCGCGGAAGGCGACCCACCCCCGCACCACCGCGGCACGGCGCTCCGGCCGTCTCGTGAGCCCCTCGGCCGCCCGGGCGAGATGCCCCAGGTCGCGCCGGAATGCCGCGTGCAGCGCGAGCATCATGCCCGCTCCCTGCTCCCCCGCACGTGCGTCAGCTGATCCCATCGTGTCCCTCCCCCGAGTTCCGCTCGTCACGCTAGACCCGGGGACCGACATCGCGCGGGCAGTTCGGGCAAACCGGGCGAAGGGGCACCGAGCCGGCCGCCCGGCCCGGCCCCGGCACCCCCTTCGCCCCCTCCCCTGCACCCCCTTCGCGACGTCTGCCACCGCCGCACCTAGCACGGCACCACGACCGAAAGCCAGTCTTGACCGATTCCAGATAAGCCCCCATGATCGACGCATGACCGACAACCAGGACAACGACGTCGCCCAGAGCCCGCAGGGAGTGGACCGCAAGGCCGAGGCAGGTTGCCCGGTCATGCACGACTCCGCGACCGCGCAGGGGTCCGAGAGCGAGAACCCCGTCATCGACTCGCCGGAGCCCAAGACCGGCGGACGCCCCCGCACGATCCAGGACTGGTGGCCCGACGCGCTCGACCTGTCGGTGCTCCACGCGCACTCGCCGAAGGGCAACCCGCTCGGCGCCGACTTCGACTACGCCGAGGCCTTCGCCGGGCTCGACGTCGAGGCGCTCAAGGCCGACGTCGTCGAGGTGCTCCACAGCTCGCAGGACTGGTGGCCGGCCGACTTCGGGCACTACGGCGGTCTCTTCATCCGGATGAGCTGGCACTCCGCCGGCACGTACCGCATCTACGACGGCCGCGGTGGCGCCGGTGACGGCGGGCAGCGCTTCGCCCCGCTCAACTCCTGGCCGGACAACGCCAACCTCGACAAGGCCCGCCGCCTGCTGTGGCCGGTCAAGCAGAAGTACGGCCAGCAGATCTCCTGGGCCGACCTCATCGTCCTCGCCGGCAATGTCGCGCTCGAGGACATGGGCTTCGAGACCTTCGGCTTCGCCTTCGGCCGCGAGGACGTGTGGGAGCCCGAGGAGGTCTTCTGGGGGCCGGAGGACACGTGGCTCGGCGACGAGCGGTACAGCGGTGAGCGCACCCTCGAGGAGTCGCTCGGCGCGGTCCAGATGGGCCTGATCTACGTCAACCCCGAGGGTCCCAACGGCAACCCCGACCCAGCCGCCTCGGCCCGCGACATCCGCGAGACCTTCGCCCGGATGGCGATGAACGACGAGGAGACCGTCGCCCTCATCGCCGGCGGTCACACCTTCGGCAAGACCCACGGCGCCGGCGACGGCGACCACGTCGGCCCGGAGCCGGAGGGTGCGCCCACCGAGCAGCAGGGCCTGGGCTGGAAGAGCTCGTACGGGTCGGGCAAGGCTGGTGACGCGATCACCTCGGGCCTCGAGGTCACGTGGACCGACGTGCCGACGCAGTGGAGCAACCGGTACTTCGAGATCCTCTTCGGCTACGAGTGGGAGCTGACGAAGTCCCCCGCCGGCGCGAACCAGTGGGTCGCGAAGACCGACGACGAGATCATCCCGGACGCCTTCGACGCGGACAAGAAGCACCGCCCGACGATGCTCACCTCCGACCTCGCGCTGCGCGTCGACCCGACGTACGAGGCCATCTCGCGGCGCTTCCTCGAGAACCCCGAGGAGTTCCGCCTCGCCTTCGCCAAGGCCTGGTACAAGCTGCTCCACCGCGACATGGGTCCCGTCGATCGCTACCTCGGCCCGTGGGTGCCGGAGGCGCAGCCGTGGCAGGACCCGGTGCCCGCGGTCGAGGGCGAGCTCGTCGGCGACGCGGACGTCGCGGAGCTGAAGAAGGCCGTGCTCGACTCCGGGCTGTCCGTCGCCGAGCTCGTCTCGACGGCGTGGGCCGCGGCCGCGAGCTTCCGCACGACGGACAAGCGCGGCGGGGCGAACGGCGCCCGCATCCGTCTCGAGCCGCAGCGCAGCTGGGAGGTCAACCAGCCCGAGCAGCTCTCCGGCGTCCTCGAGCGTCTCGAGTCGATCCGCGGCGACTTCAACGCGAAGGGGGGAGCCCAGGTCTCCCTCGCCGACCTGATCGTGCTCGCCGGTTCGGCCGCGGTGGAGAAGGCGGCAGCGGACGGCGGCCAGCCCGTCGAGGTCCCCTTCCGCCCCGGTCGCACCGATGCGACGCAGGAGCAGACCGACGTCGACTCCTTCGCGGTCCTCGAGCCCCGGGCCGACGGCTTCCGGAACTACCTGCGCGAGGGCCTGCCGGTGCCGGCGGAGAAGCTGCTCGTCGAGCGGGCGTACATGCTCGGCCTCGGCGCGCCGGAGATGACCGCGCTCGTCGGCGGCCTGCGCGTCCTCGGCGCCAACCACGGCGGGTCCGAGCACGGCGTGCTCACCGACCGGCCGGGCGTGCTGAGCAACGACTTCTTCGCCAACCTGCTGGCGCCCGGCGCCGAGTGGGTGAAGACCGGCGACGGGGTCTACGAGATCCGCGACGCCGCGAGCGGCGAGAAGAAGTGGACGGCGACCGGTGTGGACCTCGTCTTCGGCTCGAACTCGCAGCTGCGTGCGCTCTCGGAGGTGTACGCCAGCGAGGACGCGAAGGGGAAGTTCGCCGCCGACTTCGCCAAGGCGTGGACGAAGGTCATGGAGGCGGACCGCTTCGACCTCGTGTGACGTCATGAGCAGGTGAGGGCCCGGTCGTCCGGTGACGGCCGGGCCCTCGTCTGTCGTGAGGGGCTCAGCGCTGGCTGCGTCTGAACCACGAGGTGGCGCCGACGCAGATGCAGACGAGCATCAGGGCGACGAGGACCGTCGTGACGTCGGCGGCGCCGCCTGACAGCGCACGGTCCGCGATGCGAGCGGCGACGCCGAGGACGAGCGCGGCGGCGAACCACAGGCGTGCGGGTGACATGGGGTCATGGAAGCAGGTCCTGGGTATCCGGGGACGGTCCGGACGTGCGGCCCCCTGCGGCGCCGACCTAGGGTCGCGGCCATGGTCACGAGCGACACGTCGACCGATGGGCACCTCGTGCTCGTCGTGCCGGTGCCGCAGCTCGAGGACTTCGTGCTCGAGCGGACACGTCACTACGACGACTCCTTCGTGTCCACCGACGCCGCGTTCGTCCACGCCCACATCACCCTGCTCGCGCCGTGGGTCGTCGCCCCCACAACCGCCGACCTGGCCGTGATCGCCGAGGTCGCGTCGAGGACGGCGCCGATCGACTTCGTGCTGGACGAGATGGGGGTCTTCCCCGACGGCACCATTTACCTGGGACCTGACCCGGCGGCCCCCTTCGCCTCGCTGACGGCCGCGCTGGTCGCGGCCTTCCCGCAGTGCCCACCGTACGGCGGGCGCTTCGACCCCGTCCCGCACCTCACGGTCGACCACGTGGCGGGCGGGGTCACCGTCGGGTCCACCCGGTCCGCGCTCGGCCCGACCCTGCCGGCTCGGTGCCGGGCCGAGCGGATCTCGCTGCAGAGGTATGCCAACCACGGCTGCCGCACCGTCGCCGAGTGGGAGCTCGGGGTCTGAGGCAGTCGCGAGAGGGCCTCACCTGCGGGAGGCCCACCGCTGTCTCCAGCAGGGTCACAAGGCGCTGACTCGTGCGGTGGACGACCGCGTCCACGCGGGCACGTGCAGATTGGCCCCGTCTCAAGAACCTCGGAGACCTCCTACACCGCCTATCGTCGGCCCGCAAGTGTTGTGTGTGTTTCTGATGTGAAAGGTGTGATTGTCGTGCTCGGACTCGGCTTCATCGGTTGGATCGTGATCGGCGGCCTCGCCGGGTGGATCGCGAGCAAGTTCATGGGCACGGATGCGCAGATGGGGATCCCGCTGAACATCGTCGTCGGCATCGTCGGCGGTCTGCTCGGTGGCTTCCTGCTCAGCCTCGTCGGCGTCGACGTCGAGGGCGCTGGGATCATCTTCAGCTTCCTCACCGCGCTCCTCGGCGCCGTGATCCTGCTCTTCGTCGTCAAGGCGGTCACCGGCCGGCGCTGACGCGGATGTGCTGACCTCGGGCCGTCCTCGAGACGGCCTAGTCCCCCGCACTCCCTCCTCTGCCTGGAGCGAGTTCGGGGGGCGACGTGCGTCGGCGTGGCCCGATCACGGGGATCGCGGGCCTCAGCCTCGGCGAGGACCCTCGCGGCGCCACGCGACGAAGGCAACTACCGCACACACCAGCGTGAGGATGCCCAGGGCGACGCCGAGGACCGTCTCCGCGTCCCCGTCGAGCGTGGCCATGACGACCCACCACAGCACCGTGAAGGTGATGGCGACGAGCAACCACTTCTCGTGAGTCCGCATGGCCGCAGTCTGCCTCCTCCCGCGGTGGCGCCGGACCAGCAGAGGTGCACGTACCCTGGTCCGGTGCCGCTCCGAGGAGCGGCTGGCCCTCGTAGCTCAGGGGAAGAGCACTTCTCTCCTAAAGAAGGTGTCGCAAGTTCGAATCTTGCCGGGGGCACCGCCATTTTCCGGGCTTCTTGGCCCTCGCCGGGCCGTCCGACTACGTCTCGTGGACATAGTTTGGACATATCAGCTCCCGCCGGCGCCCTTCCCAAGCCCCTGCGTGGAACTAGGCCGCGAGCCGCATGACCCGTCGCGCATCAGGGATGCTCACACCGACGTAGACCTCCTCGTCCGCCATGCTGCGGCGGGCGAGGTGCATCTGATCGGCTCGTAGGTGCTCGGCCCACCCGGGAAGCGGATCGGGCGCGTTCTCGTCGTGGGCGCGCGCCCATCGACTGACGGGGCACGGCCTGGTGCTCACGCGCAGCGGAGTCGGGCCGGAAGGACCAGCCCTGCGGGGCCAACCGGTACCAGGCCATGACCCCTTCGCTCGTGACGGTGCAGTGGCCGGAGATGCGACGCAGCGCCAGTCCGGTCTTCCCTCTCATGACTCCTCACCCCTTCGCCCATGACGTGGGAGACGAAGGGGGACCGCGACCACCTTGGACGGGCGGACCGTTGTCGTCGTGCTGGCCGTCGTGAACCTGGGTGCTGTGAGCTCGTTGATGAAGGCTTGCAGCACGGTGACGACCGGGCGGTCGTGGTCGACGAACGCCAGGACCAATCGGGTGAGGCCGGCCGTGACCAGGAGGCTGTAGGCGAGGGGGAAGAAGCCCATCCCGATGCCGAGCCGCCGCTCGAGGACCTGCAGGAGGAAGAAGATGAGTGCGGCGATGGCGTAGGCGACGTAGCGGGCTCGGAAGGGCAGGGTCTTGCCGGGCGGGCCGAGCCAGACCGCGTCGACGTTGTAGATCTCGTCATCGACTGGCAGTCGCATGGATGGTCACCCCGTGACGAGGCTGGCGAGCCAGGTGCCGACGGAGTCAGCTCGGCCGCTGGTGGCCAACCCCAGGACGGCGAGGGCGATGACGACGCCGCCGACGACCTTCATCGACTTGGCGTTGTCGCCGCGCTGGGCGAAGACGAAGAGCATCACCGCGATGAGCAGGAGCAGCAGCGGGATGATGTTGTCCTGGATCCAGGACTGCAGGTTGCTGGTGTCGCCGACGGCCGCCGGCAGGTGGGTGAGGTGCTTCATGGCAGGTCCTCTGTCCGGTGAGGTGGAGTCGGATTGCTCCGTCTCCAGTTCCCCAGACCGCAGTGCGCTGTTCCACTACTTGCCGAATCTTGACCCTTCGGGGGATCGCGGCTCTGCGTCAGGTCTGGCCACGGCTGGCGCCCACCCGGGCTCGCCGACATGTGCGGACACGGGCTCGGGGTCGGGGTCGGACCGTCGCAGACGACGCCCGTGTCTGCGAAACCCCTCCGCACACGTCTAGTGCGACACCCGCGAGCTAAGCGACTAGCGGCACACCAAGGGGCCGGCCGCGCGTCGCAGTTGACGATCCTCCAACGGAACGCCCGTTGCCCGGGCGTCACCTGACCGGCAGGCCGGCGCCACCGAGGTGCTCGACGAGCCCCGTTGTCTACAGCGGAGGCCACACGATGAGCGGTCACATCGTGGCTCGGGAACTGACATCAGTGGGTCACGTTCCTTCGCATCAGAGGGGCACTTCCCAATCGCTGATGAGTCTGGTCTGCAGCCGCTGGACGATCGCATCCCAACCGCCGGTGAGCAGGAGTGTCCCGACGATGATCAGCAGGCTTGCGCCGACGACCTGGATCGCGCGCTGGTGTCGTTGCAGCCACGACGAGACCGGGGCCCAGCGCTCGTAGGCCGCGGCGATGAGGATGAAGGGCAGTCCCAGCCCTAGGCAGTAGGCCACGGCGAGAACGACAGCTCGGGTGATCGAGGCGTCGCCGGCGAGGTTGAGCGCGAGGACCGCGGCAAGTGTCGGGCCCATGCAGGGAGCCCAGCCCAGCCCGAAGACGGCCCCGAGGACTGGCGCCCCGGCCAGGCCGGTGGCGGGCTTGATCGGCAGGCGGAAGGTCCGCTGCGAACCGGCGCCGAGGAAGACAAGGGCCATGAGAATCACCACTACGCCACCGATGCGCATCAGCAGCTCTCGGTGCTCCACGAGCGCGCGGCCGGCGGTGGCGACGAACATCGAGGCAAGAACGAAAACGAGGGTGAAGCCGAGGATGAACAGCAGCGCGCCCAAGACCATCCGGCCGCGGCTGCGCTTCTCCAGTGCTACGTCGGACAGGCCGGTGACGTAGCCGAGATAGCCCGGTACGAGGGGCAGCACGCAGGGCGTGGCGAAGGAGACGAGCCCGGCGAGGGCCGCGACGAGCACGGCGAGAGGCAGAGCCCCACTGGCAACCTGGTCACTGAGCCCGGTCGTGAAAGCGACGATCATCGACCCTCCTCGGCGAGGGTGTCCTCGATCAAGCCTCGAAGGGTCGACTGCGTGGTGGCCCCGAGGACAACCGCAGCGATACGACCCTGTCGGTCGAGGACAGCGGTGGAGGGCTGGGTGGTCATCTTGCCCTGCATGGCGATCGAGGTGGTGCCGGATTTGTCGTAGATCGAGGGCCAGACGAAGCCCCACGTCTTGGCTTGTGCTCTGCCGGTCGCTACGGAGGACTCTCGGAAGTTGATCCCGACGAGCTGCACGTCATCGCCCTTCAACTCCTTGTTGAGCGCGACGAGGTGTGGGGCCTCTTTGGCGCAGGGTCCGCACCAGCTGGCCCAGACGTTGACGACGACGACCTGGCCACGGTGATCGGCGCTGTCCCACGTCTGGCCGTCAAGCGTGTCACCAGCGAGCTCGACGGGTTCGCCCCGCTGGGTCTCGTCGAAGGCGGTCACGCTGCCGTCCCCGGATCGATAGCCGAGGTCTTGCTCATCCTTGGCGCCGGATGAGGAGCACGCGGCGAGCCCACTGGTGGCAGCGACAGCACTGGCCGCGGCGAGGAGACTTCGGCGGGAGGGACGACGTGCGGTCATTCGGGTCTCATGCTCCTGAGGTCGTCGCCGCGCGTGCGTGGATGCGCGGCGAGGTGTCGGGGTCGTCGTTCGTCAGCGCCGAGGCGGCTGGAGGATGCCGCTCGGCCTCTCGGCGTGATGGCGATTCGGTCCACGGGGCACTGATCACAGGAGCGTGACCCAGTAGTCCCAGAACCTGATAGCGATGAGCACGATGATCACCAGGTACCAAGCGGTCAAGACCGCTGCGCGGTACTCGATGAGCATCGCCACACCGCGGCGTGCGGGCGAAGCGACGGAGCCACGGTGACGCCGAAGGTTGTGGATGGTGGTGTGCCAGAAGACGGCGATGGTCACGACCCACACGACCATGCAATAGGGACACAGTGCGCCGATGACGTACAGGCTCTGGAAGATCAGCCAGTGAATGAACACCACCGCGAGGGTCACCGCGGCCTGGGTCGCGACCCACAACCATGCCCGAAGGCTTGTGCCACTGACCAGGACTGCTCCAAGCATGGCAAGGGCTGCGAACCCGGCGACTCCGATAAGCGGATTGGGGATGCCGAAGGCGTCTGCCTGCGGGGTGACCATGACCGAGCCGCAGGACAGGATCGGGTTGATGCTGCACGAGGGGACGTAGTCCGGGTTCTTGAGCAGCTCGATCTTCTCCACGAGCAGCACGCCGGCGCAGAGCAGCCCGACCAGGCCCCCGACGAGGTACAGCCAGCCCAGTCCGCGTGCGTTGAATGCAGCCGACGGAGTGACGACGGCCGGCTCAGTCTTCGATTGCGGCATCAAGCTTGGTCTCGAAGTCGGCGATGGTGGTCGGCTCGATCTTTTCGCCGTCGAGGAAGAACGTGGGGGTGCCGGTGACGCCCAGTGTCTGGGCGTCCTTCTTGCTCTGCTCGATGCGCTGTGCTGCGGCGGGGTCTTTCAGGCTGGCGCGGTACTGCTTCATGTCCAACCCCAGCTCCTGGGCATATCCCTCGAAGGTCTTCTCCTTGGACGACTCAGAGTGGCTCCACTCGGCCTGCGTCTCGAAGAGCTTGTCGTGCATTTCCTCGAACTTGTCCTGTTCACGGGCGGCCTCGGCAGCTAGCGCCGCGTTCATCGAGTTTCCGTGGAGGGGGAGGTAGCGCACCACGAAGGTCACATCTTTGCCGTATTTCTCTCGCAGGTCCGTCATGACGGGGTGGGCTGCGCCGCACGCTTCGCACTCGAAGTCGAGGTACTCCACGAACACTGCCTTCTTGCCGGAGGTCAGGCGAGGGCTGTCATCGCGCACCAATGGCGCGGACGCACCGCTTCCGGACCCCGTGGGTGCCGCTTCTTCGCCGGCCCGGCTGAACGTCACCGCAGCGACCAGTGCTACCAGGACCGCCACGATCATGGCCATGGACAGTTTCAGGCTCTTGCTCATCGGGTTCCAATCATCGAAGGGCGCTGCTGGCGCGCAGAGTAGTCATCGTTTCTGGCCTCAGGCTGGGAATGGCGCTGGGTGCGATTGGCTCGCAAACCGTTGGCGATGACGATGACCTCGGCGACCTCGTGGACCAGCACGACCGCGGCCAAACCCAGCACGCCGAACAGGGCAAGCGGGAACAGGACCGCGATCAGGGCCACGGACAGGACGACGTTTTGGGTCATGATCGCTCGTCCGCGGCGGGCATGTGCGAGGGCTTGTGGCAGCAGCCGCAGGTCGTGGCCGGTGAAGGCAACGTCTGCGGACTCGACTGCGGCGGCGGAACCGCTGGCGCCCATCGCGATACCGACGGTGGCCGTGGCCAGCGCGGGCGCGTCGTTGATGCCGTCGCCGATCATCGCCGTCGGGGCCGTGGCCATCGAGGCGCGGATGTGGTCGGCCTTGTCCTGGGGCAGGGTCTCCGCGTGAACTTGTCGGATGCCGGCTTCACTGGCGATGGCCTGCGCGGTGCGTGTGTTGTCCCCGGTGAGCATCACGGTGGACACCCCCTGCTGGTGCAGGGCGGAGATGGCCTGGGCTGCCTCGGGGCGCAGCTCGTCGCGGACGCCGATCACGCCGCACGCTTGATCGTTGACCTCGACCACAATGAGGCTCATGCCTTGGCTGGCCATGGCGTCGGCCTGCCCGCTCAGGTCGTGCGGGGCGACCCAGCGGGGGCTGCCAACGCGTACCCGGAGTCCGTCCACCAACCCGGTGACTCCGTGTCCGGCGTGCTCGTGGACGTCGCTCGCCGCAGGATGATCTGGTGAGGCAGCGACCACTGCCGCCGCCAGGGGGTGGGTGCTGGTGGCCTCCAGTGCCGCTGCCAAGGAGAGCACCTCCGCGTCGGTGTGACCGTTGGCCGCGTGGGTGGCCACCACCCGGGGCTCGTTGCGAGTCAGGGTGCCTGTTTTGTCGAAGGCGACGGTGCGGATCGTCCCGAGCTGCTCGAAAGCTGCTCCGGACTTGATGATCACCCCGAACTTGCTGGCCGAGCCGATCGCTGAGATCACCGTGACCGGGACCGCGATCGCCAAGGCGCAGGGTGAGGCCGCGACCAGCACCACCAGCGCACGCTCGATCCACGTCTGTGGGTCGCCCACGACGAACCCGTACGCCGCGATCAGAGCAGCGGCCAGCAGCACCAATGGGACGAGTGGTTGGGCGATGCGGTCAGCCAGGCGCGCACGCTCGCCCTTGTTCGCGTGAGCCTGCTCGACGAGCTCGACCATCTGGGTCAGGGAGTTGTCGCGCCCGTCGGCGACTGCTGTGATGCGCAACGTGCCCGATGTGTTGACCGATCCGGCCGCGATCTCGTCGCCGGGCGCGACTTCGACGGGGATCGACTCGCCGGTGATCGCAGAGGTGTCCATCCACGAGTGACCCGCCTCGACCACGCCGTCCGTGCTGACCCGGTCGCCAGCGCCGACGACGAGGACATCGCCCCGCCGAACCTGCTCCGCGGGGATCCGTTCATCAGTTCCCGCTCGTGAAACGACAGCGGTCTCTGGGATCAGGGACAACAACGCCCGCAGCCCGTGACGGGCCCGGTCCATAGCGCGGTCCTCAAGCGCCTCGGCAATCGAGAACAGAAAGGCCAAGGCTGCTGCCTCGCCCACGTGCCCCAGCAGGACGGCACCCGTACCGGCGATCGTCATCAGCAGGCCCACACCCAACCGGCCCTGCCCACGCCCCGTGACTAGGCGGCGGATCGCAGCCGGAGCAAACGTCCAAGCACCCGCAGCCAAGCCGATCGCGTAGGACAGCACGCTCAGGCCCTCGGCGCCGCCGAATTCCAGCAGCAGTCCGGTCAGCCACAGCACTCCAGCGGCGGCTGGCAGCGCCAAGCCCTGATCACGCCACCACGGCGCGAGATCCTCAGTCACGGGCCCGTCCGTTCCGCAACACACATCACTCATCGTCAGACCCTCTGCTCATCGGCAACCAGCGCAGGTGTATTCCCGCAGCACAACGGCACGTCGCAGTTCGCGTCCATGCAGGGGACCCCGTCGTCGACCGCCAAGACCACGTCCATCAACGACTCCAACGCCCGAGTCAGATGCGCATCGGCGATCTCGTAACGGGTCCGACGTCCCTCCGGTGCGGTGACCACGATCCCGCAGCCGCGCAGACAGGCGAGATGGTTGGAGACATTCGTGCGGCTCAGTCCAAGATCGCGGGCCAGCTGCGCCGGATAGCTCGCGTCCTGCAACAACGACACCAATATCCGCGCGCGAGTCGGGTCCGCCATCGCCCTACCCAAGCGATTGAGCACGTCCAGACGAGCAGCACTATTCAGCATTCAGTGACCATACATCGACGACTGACCCGTGAGCCAACCAAGGTATAGGCGCCAACGAATCGCTCCATGGAGGTAACATCGCTCTATGACGATCAATAGCCAAAATGAAAGCCCGACTGCGATGGAGGTGTCCGACGCCTGCGCTGCTTTGTTCCATGCCTTGGCCGAGCCCACGCGCTTGGCGCTCCTGAAGCACCTCTCCAGTGGGGAGCATCGGGTCCGCGACCTGGTCGACCACATGCACCTTGCTCAGTCGACGGTAAGCAAGCACTTGGCGTGCCTGCGGGACTGCGGGCTGGTGAGGGTGCGGACCGAGGGCCGCGCGTCGTGGATCTCGTTGACCGATCCGTCCCGACTGTCTGACCTGTTCGAAAGCGCGGATGCGCTACTGGCAGCGTCGGGCGCGTCGTTGTCCCTGCGCGAGCACCGTGACCACGACCAACTTGCGACCGAGGAGGCCTGATGGGATCCGACCACCACCACGGCACGGCAAATGGGCAAGCGGGCAGTGGCTTGCGCAACCGCCTTCTGATTGCTTTTGGCATCACCTCGTTCATCGTCATCGCGCAGGCGATCGGAAGCATCATCACCGGCAGCCTGGCGCTGCTGACGGACACCGCCCACGCTCTATCGGACTCCACCGGCCTGCTGGTCGCGGTCATCGCGGCCACCATGATGCTGCGGCCCCCCAGCAGCCAGCGCACGTGGGGCTTCGCGCGAATCGAGATCGTCGCTGCCCTAGGCCAAGCGGTGTTGCTGCTGCTGGTGGGTTCTTACGCGGCCATCGAAGGGGTCCGCCGACTGGTTGAGCCCACGCAGGTCCAAGCCAGGGAGCTGCTGCTCTTCGGCATCATCGGACTCGTCGCCAACATCGCCGCGATGGTGGTCCTGTCCTCCAGTCGCGACGCGAACTTCAACATGCGCGCGGCATTCCTCGAAGTGCTCAACGACGCCTTGGGTTCCCTCGGGGTGATCGTGGCCGCCATCGTGATCGCCACCACGGGGTTCCAACGGGCGGACACCATCGCCGGGCTGTTCATCGCGGCCTTGATCCTCCCCCGCGCTTACAAGCTCTTGCGCGAGACCGTGCGGGTGCTGATGGAGTTCACCCCGAAGGACGTCGACCTGGACGCCGTGCGGACACATGTCCTTGAGCTGGAGCATGTTCGTGAGGTCCACGACCTGCACGCCTCCACGATCGGCACTGGCCTGCCCGTCATCTCCGCGCACGTCGTGATCGACGACGAGTGCTTCGAGTCGGGCCACGCACCGCAGATTCTGGAGCAGATCATTTCGTGTGTGAAGGAGCACTTTCCCGTTTCCTTCGAACATGCCACCATCCAGCTGGAGACGACCGCAATACGAGAGCGAGCATGCACCTCGGTTCAACACACGTAGGGCGACCCCCCCCCGCCCTCCAGTTGACCGGTCGTAGTCGAGTTGCGGGGACCCACTCCTGGGCTATGAGGTCGCCCCCGGGTCGCGGGATGACGTGCGCCACGAGCGCGACCCACGTGGGCCCCTCCTGTGCCCATTGCAGAACCAGACCCTCGGTCTCAGTGCCGTCCTCGTGGGTGAGCCAGCAGTGCCGTCGACGGCGCGGCGTTGCTGGGGCCGGCTGGTCGCCTGTTGGTCGGTCTTTCAACGGCACGCCGGGTCGGGTGGGCGGTTGGGCTGTCATCTCACCCCACTGCCACGATCAACCCCACCCCACACGCCGATCCACTGGCCGCTGGCGTCTGCGTGATCGCCGCACTCGTCCCGGACGGGACATCGCTGGCAGACCATGATCGCGGCGGACACCTCGGGCCGACTGCCGTTGAGCGCCAGGAAAAACGTCTCGGCGGCGGATGCCTCCCCGCAGGCCGCATGGCTTTGCCACTCGGGGGCTTCTTTGAGTAGCTGAAGTATCGAGGCCATGTCGTCAGGGTCGCTGCCGCCACCGACAACCCCCACCCGAGAGCGACGAGGGGGCGCACTCCCGGTCCGTGCAGGAGGCCCCTCCCCCCGGGGGTCGGTTGAGGGGAGGGGCGTCCAAGACGCTACGACCCTGGGGTGACAACCCCAGCCCGGTCGTCGTCACGCTCAGTGGTCGACGGCGGCGCCCGCGATGATGACGACCACGATCATCAGCGATGACAGGTGGGCCACGTCCAGCGCCCACCCTCGCTCCTCGACCTCGGCGGCCACTAGTTCCTGACGGGCCTGCTCGTCGAGTCCAGGCGCCACACCCGCGACCAGCAACCCCTTGGCGACCTTGACGTCTTCCCTCTCCACCAACGTGCCCCGTGGCGGCTCCAGCGCCACGTCGTGAACGTGCAGCGCGGTCGTCGACCTGGCAGCCATCGCCTCGACGCAGCCGTTGAGCATCCCTTGAAGCGCCAGCGACCCCATGCCGGAGGACAGGAACGCCAGCCAGCGACTCTCGGGCATGACGTCCTCCAACCCAAAGGACGAACTGGGCGAGTCCATCACTGCCTGGTGGGCCAGGTGCTTGCACCTCTCGTAGACCCCACCGAGGTCCATCACGATTCCGTCATCTGCGCTCATGATTCTTGGCTCCATCTCCCCAGCGGGGGTTAGTTGAACAGGTCGTGGTCGTCGTGCTCGCCGGGGTCGACGACGTCCCCACTGGCCTCGTCGATCAGGACGTAGTCCCGCAGGATCGTCGAGCGGTCGGCCCCGGCGAGCAGCTGCCCGCCGTCGTTGGCGATGTCGCCCGCGGTGTACTCGTTTTGGATGACGTCGCGGCCGTAGAGGTCCGCGTCGTGCTTGCTGGAGAAACCTCCCTTGACCACCGACGCGGGTGTGACGACTCCCCCGCACTTGGGGTGCTTGGACTCGTCGCAGCCGGCGATCCCCTTACGGGCATGCGATCTGGGCTGACGCCTGTGACCGAGTGTTCAGTGCGCGCTGTATAGTTCAGTACATGCTGACTATTGCTTCGCGTCTCGACGTGATGAACCGCCTGGGTCGTGCACTGGCCGACCCCACTCGATCCCGGATCATCTTGACCCTGCTCGACCATCCCGCTTACCCGGCGGAACTGGCCCGAGATCTGGACCTGACACGCCCGAACGTGTCCAACCACCTGGCATGCCTGCGCGATTGCGGGATCGTCGTCTCCGAGCCCGAGGGTCGTCGGACACGATATGAGATCGCCGATTCGCACCTGGCGCAGGCGCTGACGGCACTGGTCGATGCCACCCTGGCAGTGGACGAAGACGCCCCGTGCATCGATCCCGCCTGCTCGCTTCCCGGATGCGACGCAGCTGGGGAGGGCGCATGATCCTCACCTCGGTCTTGCAGGCGATGGGCCTGTTCGCAGCGACCAACATCGACGACATCATCGTGCTCTCCCTCTTCTTCGCGCGAGGGGCAGGCCAGCGCGGCACTACCGCCCGCATTCTGGCCGGCCAGTACCTCGGATTCGCCGGCATCCTCGGTGCCGCGGTCCTGGTGACCATCGGTGCCGGAGCATTCCTGCCCTCGGCAGCCATCCCGTACTTCGGTCTCATCCCTCTAGGCCTCGGCCTCTGGGCCGCATGGCAGGCCTGGCGCGGAGACGATGACGACGATGACGACGAGGCCAAGGTTGCCGGCAAGAAGGTCGGCGTGTGGACAGTCGCAGGCGTCACCCTTGCCAACGGCGGCGACAACATCGGCGTCTACACCCCTGTCTTCCTCAGCGCGGAACCTCTCGCAGTAGTCGCCTACTGCATCGTCTTTCTCGCGCTCGTCGCGGTCCTGGTGGCCCTGTCAAAGTTCGTCGCCACCCGCCCCCCGATCGCCGAAGTGCTCGAACGCTGGGAGCACATCCTCTTCCCCATCGTTCTCATCGGCCTCGGCATCGTGATCCTCGTCAGCGGCGGAGCCTTCGGACTCTGACGTAGCGGCAGCGATCCAAACGGCCCCGACCGGGCGCACCCCTCTCGGTTCAGACCGCGACACCTACCTGCAGCCAGTCCTGCGTGATCGCGGCAACAAGACCGCCACGGAGCGCTGCAAAAACCCCGCCACCAAGCGAACGAAGCCACAGACCGAGATGCCGGAGCAGCAGCCCCGTTCGGTGGGTTCTAGGTGTCGAGCGGTTTAGTGCTCGTCGGGGTGTTGCCGTGTGTCGAGGGGAGGGGTTACCGCGAAGGGCAGCCCGAGGGGGAGGGTGATGATGAAGGTGGCGCCGTGGCCTGCTCCCGGGCTCTCGGCGCGGATGGTGCCGTGGTGGGCATCGATGATGGCCTTGCTAATGGTCAGGCCGATGCCGGAGCCGGACTGCCAGCGGGTACGGGCTGCGTCGGCGCGGTAGAACCTCTCGAAGAGATGGGGCAGGTGCTGGGAGCTGATGCCGTCCCCGTTATCCTTAACGGTGATGTCGACCTCGTTGCCGTGGCGCTCCGCGGACACGGTGACGGTTCCGCCGCTCGGGGTGTGTCGGAGCGCGTTGGTCAGCAGGTTGGTCATGACTTGTCCGATGCGCTGTTGGTCGGCCATGACGTTGAGGCCGGCGGCGCCGTCGGGTTGGACCACAAGGTTGACACCTTTGTCGCGGTAGCGCTCTCGTATGCCTTCGGCCGCGTTCCACAGCACGTCGGTGACAGGCATGTGGTCTATTGCCAGGCTCAGGCGTCCTTCTTCCGCGGTCGAGACCTCGTCGATGTCCTCGGCAAGGCGGGCGAGGCGGTCGGTCTGCTCGGCCAGGGCGATCTGGGAGTGCGGGCCGAGGTGAGTGATCCCGTCGTGGAGGCCGTCGTGGTAGGCCGCCAGGGTGGTGATGGGCGTTCTGAGCTCGTGGGCGAGGTCGGCGAGCATGCGTCGGCGGGTGTCTTCGATGCCTTCGAGCTGGGTGGCCATGTGGTTGAACGCGGCTGCCAGGGTCTCCAGCTCGGTGCCGGAGTCGATGGCCGGCACGCGGGTGGAGTAATGGCCGCGCGAGAGCTCGCGAGCTGCGTGGGTGAGGTCTGCCAGCGGTCGCCGCAGGCGTCGGGTGAAGAACCAGGTGACGGCGGCCGCGGCTGTCACGGAGATGAGCAGGCCGAGCCCTAGCGCCAGGAACGATGCGTCGCGGTAGGCCATCTCGATGTGGACGACCTCGGGGGAGTTCTCGCTATGGCCGGCCTCGAGGAGGTGGCGGTGGAAGATCGGCGGGCCGAGCAGGGTCGCGACCAAGGCCACTGTCACGGCGCCGGCGAGGAGCACGATGCTCTGGCCGAGCAGGAGGCGGGTGGCTAGTCCGTGCGGGCGGGCCGGTCGGCCGTGTAAGAGGTTCATCCCTTGCCCATTCGGTAGCCGACGCCGCGCACGGTGGTGATGTAGCGGGCGGTGTCGGGGTCGTCGTCGAGCTTCTTGCGCAGATGGGCGATGTGGACGTCGACGAGGTGCTCGTCGCCGATCCATCCCGTGCCCCATACCTCGTCGATGAGCTGGCGCCGGCTGAAGGCCATCGCCGGGCGGGTGGCGAGGGTGATCAGCAGGTCGCGTTCGGTGGGGGTCAGGGCCACGGGCTGGCCGTGGAGGTGGACCTGGTGGCCCAGCGGGTCGACGAGCAGCGCCCCGAAGGAGTGGGTACCCCCTTCGGTGTCGTGGGGCTTGCCGTCGCCCCGTGGTCGGCGCAGCAGGGTCTGCACGCGGGCGACGAGCTCGCGCACGCCGAAGGGTTTGGTCAGGTAGTCGTCTGCGCCGACGGACAGCCCGATGAGGGTGTCGACCTCCTCTTTGCGGGCGGTGGTGATGATGATGTAGCAGTCGGAGAAGGTGCGGATCTGTCGGCACACCTCGATGCCGTCCATCCCCGGCAGGCCGAGGTCGAGCACGACGACGTCGGGCGGGTCGGCTCGCACAGCCGCGACGGCGTCGTCGCCGCGGTGGGCGAGCTCGGCGGTGAACCCAGCCTGAGACAGGTAGGCCGCGACCATCCCCGCCAGGGTGCGTTCGTCCTCGACGACGAGGACCCGGCGCGGGGTGTCGGTGCTGAGCTGGTCGTTCACGCCGTCAGTGTGATCCAGCGCGGCCGCGTGGGCAGAGCCTTGAGCGCTGTTGGTGGAGATCTTCGTCAAACCTCAACCCGGGTCGGTGCATGTCTGGCGCCCTCGCCTGCCGGGACCTCGAAGAGCTGAAGCTGTAGCGAGATGTCGCCCGGTCTTGAGGAAATCTCAACACGACCACAAGATGGTGAACACCTTGGTGACGCATCGTCGAGGGACCGCAATTCGCGCGGACCTCGCGCTGATCGAAGGAGCAGACGATGCACCTGACCACCCGCCGTGCCGCTGTCGTGGGCGTGAGCGCCCTGGCCGCGGTCGCTCTTTCCGCTTGTTCCAACGACTCCGACGGGTCGATGCCGGGCATGAACCATGGCTCGGAGTCGATGTCCTCGACCACCGGTGGGTCTGCGTCCTCGGGGCAGGAGGGCGACGTGATGTTCGCGCAGATGATGATCCCTCACCACCAGCAGGCGGTCGAGATGGCTGACCTTGCCCTGGACGACAGCTCGGGCGCGTCGGCGAAGGTGCAGGCCTTGGCCAAGGACATCAAGGCCGCTCAAGGCCCGGAGATCAAGACCATGCAGGGATGGTTGGAGCAGTGGGGGGCCGAGCCGGCCAGCGAGGGCATGGGGCACGGTGGGATGGACCACGGCGACGGGATGATGAGCGAGTCCGAGATGACCGATCTCGAGTCCGCCTCGGGCGAAGAGTTCGACCAGATGTGGCTGACGATGATGATCAAGCACCATCAGGGCGCGGTGAAGATGGCCAAGGACGTGCAGTCCACGACCTCCAACAGCGAGGTCAAGACCATGGCTGCGGACATCATCAAGGCCCAGAACAGCGAGATCACCACGATGAAGGATCTGCTCTGAGCGGGCAGCCCTGATTTGCCGCTCTGCCTTCCCCACCACCCTCGCGTGCGACATCGGAGGTCTTCGTGAGCACTGAGAACGACCGACCTGACCTCGCTGACTCGACCCCGCTTGCCACGGACCCGGTGTGCGGCATGCAGGTCAGGCAGGACACGGCCCTGCGCACGGAGCACGACGGGCAGGAGCACTTCTTCTGCTCCGCGAGCTGCAAGGAGCGCTTCCTGGCAGACCCGCAGGGCTTCGAGGTGGGAGCGGTGGACCGCTCTTCGGCAGCGCCCGACCTGGCAGCACCGGTCTCGGCCAGCGAGTGGACCTGCCCGATGCACCCCGAGGTTCGCCAGGCCGGTCCTGGGGCATGCCCGATCTGCGGGATGGCCCTGGAACCGGTGACCATCTCAGCCGACAGCGGCCCGAGCCGGGAGCTGTCGGACATGACCCGGCGCTTCTGGGCCGCGGTTGTGCTCAGCCTGCCCATCACCGTCCTGGAGATGGGCAGGCACCTGGTGCCATGGATCCACGAGGCCGTCCCGGCGCGGGTCTCGGTGTGGCTGCAGCTGGTGCTGGCCACGCCGGTCGTGCTGTGGGCGGGGGGGCCCTTCTTCGTGCGCGGATGGGCCTCGCTGCGAAGCCGCAACCTCAACATGTTCACCCTCATCGCGATGGGCACCGGGGTCGCCTGGCTGTTCAGCCTCGTGGCCACGACCATGCCCGGGGTCTTCCCCGACTCCTTCCGCAACGACGACGGCACCGTCGACGTCTACTTCGAGGCAGCCGCTGTCATCACCACCTTGGTCCTGCTCGGTCAGGTCCTCGAGCTGCGAGCACGCGAGCAGACCTCCGGTGCGATCAAGGCCCTGCTGAACCTCAGCCCCAAGACCGCCCGACGCATCATCGACGGAGTCGACGAGGAGATCCCCCTGGAGCAGGTGCAGGTCGCAGACCTGCTGCGGGTCCGCCCCGGGGAGGCGATACCGGTCGACGGCACCGTCACCGACGGCCGCTCCTCCGTTGATGAGTCGCTCGTGACCGGCGAGTCGATGCCCGTGACCAAGAGCGGCGGCGACGCGCTCATCGGCGGAACCATCAACGGCAGCGGCGGGCTGGTCATGCGCGCCGAGCGGGTGGGCACCGAGACGATGCTGGCCAGGATCGTGACCATGGTCGCCGACGCCCAACGCTCCCGCGCCCCGATCCAGCGCACCGCGGACAAGGTCTCGGCCATCTTCGTCCCCGTCGTCATCGCGATCGCCGTCATCGCCTTCGTCGCATGGGGCCTCGCCGGGCCCGACCCCAAGCTGGCCCACGCCCTCATCGTCTCTGTCGCGGTCCTGATCATCGCCTGCCCCTGCGCACTGGGCCTGGCCACACCCATGTCGATCATGGTCGGAGTCGGGCGCGGAGCCAGACTGGGGGTGCTGATCAAGAACGCCGAAGCGCTCGAACGCATGGAGAAGGTCGACACCCTCGTGGTCGACAAGACCGGCACCCTGACCGAGGGCCGCCCCACCGTCACCCACATCGAGCCAATCAGCGGCGGCGACCCCGACGACCTGCTGCGCACCGCCGCCGCCGTCGAAAGGGCATCGGAGCACCCCCTAGCCCAGGCCATCGTCGAAGCAGCAACCGCCAAGCACCTGACCCTGCCCGAGGTAGCTGGCTTTGACTCCCCGGTCGGGCGAGGCGTCACGGGCCTCGTCGAGCAACGACACGTCACGCTCGGCAACGCCGACTTCCTGGCCTCCCACCACATCGACACCGCTACGTGGCGCGAACGCGCAGACCAGCTGCGCGCTGACGGGGCGACCGTGATCTACATGGGCATCGACACCCAGCTCGCCGCGCTGTTCGCCATCGCCGACCCGGTCAAGGAGAGCACTCCGGCCGCCCTAGAAGCGTTACGAGCCGAAGGCATCGACGTCGTCATGCTCACCGGCGACAACCAGGTCACCGCGAATGCCGTCGCGCGATCCCTGGGCATCGAGCGCGTCGAGGCCGAGGTCCTGCCCGACCACAAGAGCGACGTCGTGAAGAACCTGCGCGAAGCAGGCCGAGTGGTCGCCATGGCCGGGGACGGCATCAACGACGCGCCCGCCCTGGCCGCCGCGGACGTCGGCATCGCCATGGGATCGGGCACCGACGTGGCCATGGAGAGCGCGGGGATCACGCTGCTTCGCGGCGACCTCACCGGGATCACCAAGGCACGTCACCTCTCCGAGATGACGATGAGCAACATCCGCCAGAACCTCGTGTTCGCCTTCATCTACAACGCCGCAGGCATCCCCATCGCCGCCGGCGTGCTCTACCCCGTGCTCGGGCTGCTCCTCTCTCCCATCCTTGCCGCCGCAGCCATGGCCCTGTCCAGCGTCAGCGTCATCGCCAACGCACTACGTCTGCGCGCCCGCACCATCGACTAGCACGGACGCCGAACGAGCCACGGCACTGAGCAGATCACTCACCCGATCGGCCCTCCCAGACGTGGATGACCCGACCGGACGTCATCGGAGCAAAGCTGATGACTCCCCAAGACCCTGACGGAGAGCGCCGATGTACACCGTTCAAGCACCCATCCGACCTCGCCTGCTCGCTGCCGCTGCTGTCGGTGCTCTGATCCTGACAGGCTGCACGTCGGCACCGTCGCCGGGCGCGCCCGCGCCTTCCTCGGCCACCACCTCACCGGCGGCCGCCGACCTGCTGTCCGAGCACGACCTGACCGGTCTGAGCACCGCAGAGGCCATCGAGCGTCTTGACACCATGCCCATTGCTGAACGTCCCGCCGGCCTCGTCGCATCGGTGCACCCGAGAACGGTGAGCATCACCGGTGGCCAAGGGCAACAAGTTCAGCTACCCATGCCCGAGGACGAGGTGTACATCTCGATCGCGCCCTACCGCCACACGACACACGAGTGCCACTTCCACAGCCTGACCACCTGCGTAGGGGAGCTGCGCAACGCGAACGTACACATCACCCTGACCGGTGGCAGCGGTGAAACCCTCATCGATGAGACACGTCGGACCTACGACAACGGCTTCATCGGCCTGTGGGTGCCGCGCGGGATCAAGGCAACGCTGACGATCGAGCACAACGGAGAGGTGGGCACCCGGGAAGTCTCCACCACCGAGGACGATGACCCCACCTGCATCACCGACCTCAAGATCACGTAGACGCGGTCATCGCCAGGCTCAAGATCCGTCGCATTCGTCCCCAGCTACGGCACCCATCAGAGCGGGCCGGCATCTCTGTGCCCAGGTCGCCGACTGATTGCGCAACGAGATCCGATCCGGCAGTGGATAGCCGCAGCCCGGACGTGCGGACGACGCGCATGCCCCGCGGCGGGGACAAGAACGCACTGTCACGCGTTACGGATGCCAGAAGTCAATCTAGTCACGTCTATGATAATGCCGATAATCTATCTTATGTCAGGTAATCGCCCTACCGAGCCATGTACGTGGGTCTGCTGCAGCTGTCGACGAACCTTCGTCACCCCTCCCCCAGGTCGCCACCAAGAAGGCCAACCCGTACAAGGAGGGCTGGGAGCCGGTTAGGTGCGCCGCGATGGAGCGCCACGGGCCGGAGCCAGGCTCGCTCAGTTGGTCATCGTCGGTGTTCTGGCGTCAACACATGTTGGCGTACGGCCTCGTACGCGGCTACAGTTCGAGATGAGCCACCGTCCTGCTGGGGCGGCTGGAAGTGGAAGCCGAGATCCCCGCCGTATGACGGGACTCGGCTTTTGCGTTATCTGACCTGTATGTCGATGCGCTCCACCTGGCGGTTCAACGTCGAACTGAGCCACCGGTCGTCGCCTGAGTCTGCGGCGCCAACAGCTCCAAGAACCTGATCGGGCAGCCAGAGCAGCGGCTCCCCTGAGGGCTTGCCGAAGTTGAGTCGGATCGACGGTGTCAGGCGGCGCGAGCCCCGTAACTGATCGACAAGCCTGAGATCTTTGCGGTTCAGCGCGTCCGTACGAGCCTCCATGACCAGTTCTGCCACGCCACGCGCGTCCAGCTCGTAGAGCATGCGCTCGAGGCACTTCGCTCGAGCTCGCTCCTGTCGGTTGCGGTCGACCGGGATTGCCACGATGACGACGTGCTGGGAGGGAAGCGAGTCGACCACCCTCATGATGGCGCGTCGGCGCCGGTCGTCAGCGCTATGCCAGTGCAGCTTCCGCTCCGTTCGAGGAAGCGACAGCAACCGCTCTCGGATGGAGGCGCAATCCTGGGGCTCCGGGATGGCTGCCCCCAGGAAGTACTTCCCGCCTCCGGCGCCATCGAGATCCCGGATGCTCTCATCACCCCACGCGGTTCGCGGCTCAATCGTCACCGCGGCAGTGTGTCAGGCGGCCGGGACAGCGCCCTGTTACCACCCCACACAACGGCCCACTCCCCCACCTGCACTCACCCGACGCCAGTCCATCCCCAGAACTCCCTATATGCAGGGCACTTCTAGGAGACATCGAGCAGCGCACGCCTTGGCAAGGCTGACTCGGCGGCCGCGACCTGGATAAATTGACCATAAACACCACAATGACCACATAGACCAAAGCAGTCTCGCCGCGGGCTGACCAGGACCTCAAAGTGATTAGTCGGCGCTAGGTTTCCGGTCGTCATAAGCGCGGACGCTCCTCGCGATCCCTCGCACGCTTGGAGGCGAGGTCAGCCACGCCGCCGCGAGGAGCCCCCACACGAGCGCGCCCTGCGGGTCATCCCCCATCAGCGACTGGACCGCCATGACCGCCGCGATGACCACGACCACTACACAAG
Source organism: Janibacter sp. Y6 (assembly GCF_040900765.1). NCBI lineage: Bacteria > Bacillati > Actinomycetota > Actinomycetes > Micrococcales > Intrasporangiaceae > Janibacter > Janibacter sp. Y6. The sequence continues at coordinate 11,174 of NZ_JAKLYZ010000004.1, read as the reverse complement.
CCACGCAGATCGCGGTGGCATGCCGGGCCACCCAACGCACAGACCGCGTCGGCTCAAGATCCCACTTATGCCGTTGACTCACCCGACCCCCACCTGCCGCGGGCTCCCCCTGCTGCTGTGTGCGCAGGACTCCGCTTTCCAGGCTCGCCGCGAGGTGATCGGTGACTACATCCGCGATCTCTTCTCGATCCCGAGGAGATACCCGCGCCTCGCGTCCGCGGACTCGTAGTCCTCGAGGCCTCGCATGACCACGGCGTGAATCGCCGACCAGTCACGATCCACCACGGCCCTCACCCCCGACCCGGACGTCCCTCAGGAAGCGCTGCGCAGCGGCACGAGAAGGTCACGCGCTCGGTCAGAGAGAGCTCACCAGCACCACGGCAGTGGCAACGAACCACAACCGGGACGTCGTCGACTCCGCGAAGAGCGCCCCAGCCAGAGCGAATGCCGCGGGGATGCCAATACCTAGACCCTCCACGACGCTGTCCCCGAAACTTTCGCTGCTGCGGCGGCCGGAGCGGTCGTCGCGGGTCACAGTGCAGTCCCCTGGTTCGTCGGCTGCCCTTCGCCGCGGTACAGCGGCAACGTGCCCTCCTGTGAGCCCGCATCGAACCTCGCCAGGGAGGCGATCTCGCCGCGTAGGACGCGTCCGACGACGGCGCGGGACAGATCCGTGGTCGACGCGATCACACTCTGGGTCTTGCCGGCCTCGGCCATCGCGTGGACGAGTTGGAACTGATGAGTGGTGGCCCGCGAGGGCCGGCGAGCACACCTCACGTGAGCGCGCCCCGCCTTCGCCCGGCCGGCTGAGGATCGACCGGGCGAAGGGGGACGGGCACCGGGTCAGCGGTTCCAGCGCTGGCCGGGGAGCACGCCGTAGTTGCCGTTGACGACGTCGGTCGTCGTCCCGCCGGTGTAGTAGCCGCCGGTGCGGATGCGGTGGCTGCCGATGATCTTGTTGTCGAGCGAGACGTACCAGCCGTTGAGGTTGGCGTCGTACTGCCGCAGACCGAAGTGCACGTGCGCGCCGTACGCCGCGCCGCCCGCGCACAGCGAGGTGCCCTGGTTGCCGAGGACGGCGTTCTTGCCGACCGTGCCGCCGGTGACCCGCACCGCCGTCAGGTGGTAGTAGTCGCTCGAGTAGCCGTTGTCGTGGATGATCCGGGTCCACCCGTTGCACAGCGAGCGCACCGTCCCGGCGCGGGCCGCCCGGACCGTGCCGTCGCTGCCCGAGATGTCGACCGAGCTCAGCGCGCCGGTCGAGCCGGACCACCCGTGCGGGCTGCCCATCTGGAACCACGAGCCCGCCTTGACCGGGAACTGCATGCCCGTGTCGTTCGAGACGGCCGCGGCCGCGCGCACGGCGCCGGTTCGGGAGGTGGCCCGGGTGGCCTTCGCCGCCTGGACGTACGTCGCGCGCTCCGACGAGGTGGTGGTCCCGGCCCGGCCCATCGCGCCGAGGAAGCCGGGCTCGCCCTCGAGCGCGAGATCCCACGAGCCGGCGGTGCGCCGGGCGACGAAGAGCCAGCCCTGCGGCGCGCCGTGCTGGTCCGCCGCGGCCTCGACGTACGCGACCCCCTCGACCCACGCCCCCTTCGCCCGGTCGACGCGGACGGTGACCTCGCGGCCCTCCTCGCGCAGCGTGGCGAGCCGGACCGACGGGTCGGCGGAACGGCCGGTCGCGCCGCTGCCGCGCAGCGCCCGGCCCAGGACGAGATCGGTGAGGGCGTCGACGTCACCACCGGCGGCGACGAAGGGGGAGCGCGCGGACGGCGCGATTGAGGACTCTACGTTCGCCGAGCCCGAAGGGGTCGAAGCGCCGGCCGTGTCGTCCGGCGCGGCCGAGGCGTTGCTCAGCGGCACGGCGAGGCCGGCGGCGAGAGCGAGCACGAGGGCACCCGTGGCGGTGCGCGCACGGGTGTTTCGCAGATGCGAGGTGGGGTGGCTCATGGTTCTCTCCTCATCAAGGCACGCGGCGGCCGGATGCCGCGACGCGGCTGCCCACCTGTTGTCCACCACCTCGAGCACGGGAGCAATCGATGAAGCCGAGGGCTACATCCACGGGGGCAGCGCGGTGATCAGCTATGTCGTCTCCACCGCCGACCTCGCAAGCGTGCGCTTCGGCGTCTCCCCGCTGAGCGAGCTGTGCCTCTCGCTACGGGGCTGGCGCGCGCCCGGCTGGTACCCGCGGATGAGCGGGTGGCTCGCCGAGGTCCGCGAGCGTCACGACGCGCTCGACGTGCCGGTGCTCGCGGCGCTCATCTCGCCCGGGTTCGACACCCCCGACGTGCTCAACCCCCGCCCCGGGCCGAGCGGGACGACCTTCGCCGACGAGCTGCAGGCCCTGGCCGTCCTCGACCCCGACCGGCTCGCCACGAGCATCGACGCGGTCCACCCCGCGGGTCGCCCGGAGCCGCTACGCGGCCGTCCGAGGGACGTCAGGGATCGGGTCGTCACCGCGATGGCGGGGTACTGGCGCACCTGCCTCGAGCCGCGCTGGCCGGCGCTGCGCGCGACGCTGCAGGCCGACATCGGCTACCGGGGGACGATCATCGCCGAGCACGGCATGCGGGCGGCCATCACCTCGCTCAGCCCCTCGCTCGGATGGGACGGGACACGGCTGCAGCCGCGCATCGCGGTGCAGCCGCACTTCGAGTCGGCGGTCGCCGGACGGGGGCTCGTCCTCGTGCCCAGCTTCTTCACCACCGACCTCACCCATCCGATGACCGCGCAGGAGGACCCGACGATCGTCTACGCGGTGCGGGGCACGGCGGCGGCGCCGGGGGCACGCACCGCTCCCCCGCCCTGCCTCGCCCGGCTCATCGGACGCACCCGCGCCGAGGTGCTCCACCTCCTCGACTGCCCCACCTCGTCGACGGATGTCGCGGCCCGGCTCGGCATCACACCCTCGGCGGCCAACCAGCACCTGCGCTCGCTGCGCGACGCCGGGATCCTCCAGGCCACCCGCTCCGGGCGCTCGGTGCTCTACGGCCGCACGGCCATCGGCCACGACCTCGTGGCGGGTTCCGGGCCTGGCCGTTCTGGTGAGGGGCTGGCGGATCTTCGCGGGATGACGTGACGATGGCACTCGCGGCTCGCGCCTCGCCACCGGGGCGTCGCGCCGTACGGTGATCAGGTGGGGCGTGTGATCTCGGCTGAGCTGGTGTGTGCCCTGTCCCTGTTGGTACTGCCGGGATGTTGCGCGTCGGACGAGGATGACCGTCCCGTGCCGCCGGATGTCGACGTCACCGCAGCGTTGCCGGTGGGCACGGATGTCGACTGTCAGCTCGGCGGGCCGAGCGCACCGTCGGAGAACGTCGGCATCGTCGTTCGCGACCGCCATGATCAGCCGAGCCGCGGCCGGTACAACGTATTCACCTCACCGTGAAGTCGGCGATGCACCGGATCAGTCCGTTCCCATGCGCCTTCAGAGCATCGGAGGCTGGCGGCGCTCAAGTCCCCGCCCCGCATCGGAGCACCCGGCAACCGCCCTTGACTGTCCTTCTCTCGACCACCGACCACAAGTCCCCCTACAGCAATCCGAAGTCCCCCGTCCCCCATCCCCTCGGAGGGACGGGGGGCTTCGTCGTCCCCCGCGCGGCGCGTGGCCCAGGACACACGCCCGACCCCGCCGGTAGAGGAAGGTTGTTCACCTCGGCCTGGCAACCTCGCCCCATGACCGTTCCTCAGCCCGTTGGATACGCCATCGCCGCATGCTTCGTCATCGGTGTCGTCACCACAGTCACCGTCGTCGCGGTCGGCGCCATGATCGCAACCGGCGCATATTCGACCGGGCGGCGTCTGTCCCCCCAGCAGGTGCGCCGACCCGCGGCCTGAGGGCCGGGCTCTTGCCCGGCCGGGCAACGGCCTGAGAGTGGGGTGCGCGCGGGTCGGGCTACGCGGGTGACATGCTGCGAGACGACGCTGTTTCCGGCGTCGCCGGGTCGCTCGTCGCAGGACGCGGCGGTGGGCGCTGATCGAACAAACCTCCTCGGACGAGGCGAACATGCTCGTCCTTCGTCGACGCCGGGCATCCACCCTTGCTACTAGCGAGGTTCCAAGCACGGGTCTACCGTCGATGGATGGCGCTCAACAAGCGGGTGCAGCAGCAAGACACGCCACCCGTGCGGGTCGCGATCCTCAACGACTACGAGGTCGTCGTCCGCGGTATCGCGGCGATGCTCGCCCCCTTTTCCGATCGCGTGGAGGTCGTCGAGCTCGACTCCGGCTTGCCGGTCTCTCAACCGGTTCACGTCCTCTTGTACGACACGTACGCGGCGGCCGCTGTCGATAGCCCGGAGGTCGACCGGCTCGCTCGAGATCCGATGGTGGAACACACGGTCCTCTACACCTGGGCGATCACTGACGAGGTCATCCAGATCGCCGCCACCCGGCACGTGTCCGGGATGCTGTCGAAGTCCCTCGGCGGCGCCGAGCTCGTCGACGCGCTCGAGCGGATCTACGCCGGCCAAAGCGTGATCTCAGCGCCTGAAGTCGACAAAGACACCCACGAGGGCGACTGGCCCGGCAAGGAGCAAGGGCTCACACCGCGACAGTCGGAGATGGTCGTGTTAGTCGTGGCCGGGTTGAGCAATCAAGAAATCGCCCATCGCTCCTACCTGAGCATGAACTCGGTGAAGTCCTACCTCAGAGCGGCCTACCGCACGATGGGGGTCAACTCACGCACTCAGGCCGTTCTGTGGGGCGTCGAGCACGGCTTCCGCGCCAGCCCCCAAGCCCGCCTATTTCCCCATGGCGACGACCACGAGGTGCCCCGGTCCCGGTCGATCCCGCTCTAGACGCATCGCACCCTCACCGGAGCAGGGGCCAGGACGGCGTGTCGACCCCTGCCCCGGGGGGTGGACCGCCGTGGTCAGCCACAAGCACCATCGGCGGACCTGATCAGTCAACCCCGGACCTCCGGGGCCAGGGCTCCACCCCAACGGGCGCTCTCCTGGCGCGACCTCCCGCCCGATCTTGACTACGTTGAACGGCAGGAGAACGACCGGCTTTCGAGGAGACGAAGATGGGCATCGGCGACAACATCGACAACGTGAAGGACCAGCTGGTCGGCAAGGTCAAGGAGGTTGTCGGAGAGTCCAAGGGCGACCCAGGCCTGGAGATCGAGGGCAAGGTCCAGCAGGACACGACCCTCCCCGCCCGGGAACGCACCGACGACGACACCGCCCCGTGAGCCTCTGGATCAAAGGTCGCGGCGAAAGGGGATGACCGGGGAGCGGTAGGCCTCGATGATCGCGATCTGCCGCAGCAACGGCGCCAGGTCGCGGTACTCGGCGCGCTGGGCTTGTTCAATCGGTAGCAAGTCGCGTACTCCACGCACAGCGTGTGCCCCCGCTTCGGATCGGAGGCAGAGATGGTCGTCGCGTCCCCTTCCATACCCGGTGCCAGGCCAGAGGGCCGTGAGGGCGGGTACTCCCACCACTCGTCCTCCCACGACTCGTACAGACCTAGGTCCGATGCGTGCAACCACCCCCTGGCACGCAGCGCCAGATCCACGTCGGTGAGGAAGCGCTCGTAGGCGTCGTCCCGGCGTCGGTCAGCTTGGCGGCGAGAGACTGCGGAGTGAAGGACCTGGCCGTCTCCTGGCGTGTCCACCATGACCGACGAGTCTCACAGAACCAGCGCGACCTCGCAGCGCGAACGCCGGTGGGCGGTGCGGACAGCGACGGAGGCCAAACGGGAGAACGAGTCCCCCCGTTTGGCGAGGGGCCCCCTCTGCTAGCTCACTTCGTCAGCGCGTCGCGGACCGTGGCCAGCAGCGAGCGGGGTGAGGCGGGTGCGCTGTCGTCTCTGTAGGTCGTCGTGTGCCCCTGTGAGCACGTCACCGTGTGCTTCTCGTGCTCGCCCAAGGCGTCGAACCGCCGGTCGGTGACCACTGAGATCTGCGCGCACCCGCACTTCGGACACTGGGTAGGCAACGAATGTTCGTCCATGCTTACGACTCTGGCACACTACCCAGCGGACCGTAAATTTACGGTGTAAGCCAATCGAGAGGTACTCCCCGTGGAGAACGCGTTGAACCAGCTGTGGGTCGCCCTGGCCCTGTACGTGCCCAAGATCGTCATGTTCCTGCTCATCCTGGTCATCGGGTGGATCGTGGCCAAGGTCATCGGCAAGGCCGTCGACAAGATCCTCGAGCGCGTCGGCTTCGATCGCGCCGTCGAGCGCGGCGGGGTCAAGCGGGCCCTGGCGAAGTCGCAGTACGACGCCTCCTCGATCGTGGGCAAGCTCGTCTACTACACCCTGATCCTGTTCGTGCTCCAGCTCGCCTTCGGCGTCTTCGGACCCAACCCGATCAGCGACCTGCTCACCCGGGTCATCGCCTTCCTGCCCAGCATCGTCGTGGCCATCGTCATCGTCGTGCTGGCCGCAGCCATCGCCACCGCCGTGCGCGAGCTCATCGCCAACACCCTCGGCGGGCTGTCCTACGGCAAGGTCCTGGCCAACATCGCAGCCGCGTTCATCCTGGGCCTGGGCATCATCGCTGCCCTGAACCAGGTCGGCATCGCCACCACCGTCACCCTGCCGGTCCTGATCACCGTCCTGGCCACCATCGGCGGCATCCTGATCGTCGGCGTCGGCGGCGGCCTGATCAAGCCCATGCAGGCCCGCTGGGAGAGCTACCTCGGCACGATGGAGAGCGAGACCCAGAACATCAAGGCCGAGGCCGCCAAGGCCCCCTCGGTCAAGGAGCAGGCCCAGCAGGCCAAGAACAAGGCCCAGGCCGCCGAGGCCCGCACCCGCCCCACCGGCGGGGCCACCTCCCCCGACGTCCCCTTCGACCGCAACCAGGGCTGAGCCCTGCTGCGCCAGCCGGGCCATGCGGATACACCCTAAGAGGGGGGTCTGCCAGCCCGGCCAGGCCCGGCGACCTCGGCTACGTTTACGAAGTAAGCCAATCGATCGAAAGTGGAGGAATCAATGATTTCTACCGAGCAGATCAACACCCTCGTGGCTGGCGGCAACGTCGTCGACGCGTCCGGGGAGAAGGTCGGCAAGGTCGGCCAGGTCTACCTCGACGACCAGAGCGGTCAGCCCGAGTGGGTGACCGCGAACACCGGTCTCTTCGGCACCAGCGAGACCTTCGTCCCCCTTCGCGGCGCCACCGTGCGCGGCGATGACGAGGTCCAGGTCGCCTTCGCCAAGTCCGTCATCAAGGACGCCCCCCGCGTCGACGCCGACGGTCACCTCGACGCCGACGACGAGGCCGAGCTCTACCGCTACTACGGCATTGCCGACAGCGGCCAGGGCCGCTTCGACAACGCTGAAGGCGTCGCGGACCGCGACGTGCACGGGGAGGGGCAGGACACCTCCGGCCCCAACACCGACGACGCGATGACCCGCTCGGAGGAGCGCCTCAACGTGGGGACCGAGAAGGTCGCCACCGGACGGGCCCGGCTGCGCAAGTACATCGTCACCGAGAACGTCACCACCACCGTGCCGGTCCAGCGCGAGGAGGTCCGCCTCGAGCGCGAGCCCATCACCGACGCCAACCGCGACCAGGCCATGGCCGGCGGTGATCTCACCGAGGAGGAGCACGAGGTGACCCTCACCGAGGAGCGCGTCGTGGTCGACAAGGAGACCGTCCCGGTCGAGCGCGTCAAGCTCGGCACCGAGACCGTCACCGACGAGCAGCAGGTCAGCGAGGAAGTCCGCAAGGAGCAGATCGAGGCCGATCTGCCCGACGAGGCCACCCGGCGCGAGAACACCCAGCGCGGCTGATCCCCACCGGCAGTCCCCCATGACCCCGGTAGGTCATGGGGGACTGCTGCGTCTGCACCCCGAACCACACGCACACGAATCAGGAGCTGCACATGAGCACCAGCATGGGCGAAGAAAACCACCGCCGAGACCAAGACCGGGACCGCCGCACTGACGCCGACGGGCTGACCCGCCGCCACACCGGCCGCGACATCAACGACACCGGGCGCACCTCGCCGAGCAAGGACAACCGCCCCACCCACCACGACTCCCTGCGCACGCAGCAGAGGGAGCGATTCGGCGGAATGAAGTTCGGCGCCGCGTTCTTCGGCTGGCTCACCGCTGTAGGCCTGACGGTCCTGCTGGCGGCCCTGGTCGCCGGCACCGGCAGCGCGATCGGGTTCAGCACCGACACCACCGTGCAGGACGCCGCGGACAACGCCAAGGACGTCGGAATCGCCGGCGCCGTGGCCCTGCTCGTCATCTTGCTCATCGCTTACTTCGCCGGCGGCTACGTCGCCGGCCGCATGGCCCGCTTCGACGGCGCCAAGCAGGGCGTCGCGGTGTGGCTGTGGGCCGTGCTCGTCGCGATCGTCGTCGCCGTCCTCGGCCTGATCGCCGGCGACCGCTTCGACGTCCTCTCCCAGCTCGACGCCCTGCCCAGCATCCCCGTCAGCACCGACGACGCGACGACCACCGGCATCATCGCCCTGATCACCGTCGCCGCCGTCACCCTCATCGGCGCCATCCTCGGAGGCATCACCGGCATGCGCTACCACCGCAAGATCGACAACGCCGACTACACCCTGGACTAACCCGGCGACCTGCGCCAATATAGGCGCCCTCCCCCGATGGCAGGCGGGTCCGGTAGCACCTCGTGATGCACCGGACCCGCCTGCTGCCATCGTGCAGCCCACCCCACGGGCCGACGCTGCAGCGAGCACGAATGGTGTGCGCCACGATCCGACGACCCGACGCGGTTGGGGCACAACCTGTCCCGGCTAAACGTGCTACCGGCCGTTGTAGTGGGCTGCAGCAAGCCGCGCAGATCAAGCGGCCGCACGTGGCGGCCCCGCCGGCGCGGGCGAAGTGCACGACGGTCGTGGACGTGCTCGGGCCCGGGCCTTGACCAAGGACCCACCGCAAGCCCCCTCCCCCGCACGGGATGATCACCGCCATCGCCTTCGTCCACCGCATGCCGGTCCTGCCAAAGAGGAGTTCGAGATCAACCTCGAGCTGCTCATAGAACGAGTCGAGATGCACCCCATGCGAGTTGTGCCGGGCGATATTCGTGAGGTTGCGCAATAGGTCTTCACCCGCGGTGGGCACAGGCCCCCGGCGTTCATGACGGTACCGTCAGCGATGGGTCGACGAAATCAGAAATCGGCGAATCGTCTAGGCTTACCTCGTAAATGCGCTGCGCGACTCTTGCATCTCCATATTGCGCGCGCGGCCGTGGCCCTCGCCTGAGCACCCCCGGCGAGGAGCACCACACCCACATCAAGAGCGTCTGGCACGCGACAACCAGTCGTATCCGTCCAAGGAGCACCCTCATGAACACAGGACCTCGACCCCGAAGCGATGAACTGCTCTGGCTCTCCCGTGTCCCGAAGGTCGTCGGGGTCGTCCAGGCGGGTGGTCAGGGCTCCCGCATGGACGTCCTCACGCGCGAGCGCGCGAAGCCCGCGCTCCCCTTCGCCGGCAGCTACCAGCTCGTCGACTTCGCGCTGAGCAACTTCGGCAACAGCGGGATCGCCGACGTGTGGGTCTCGGTGCAGTACGAGGCGTCCTCGCTCGACCGTCACCTCGCCGGCGGGCGCCCGTGGGACCTCGACCGCACACGCGGCGGCTACCGCCGGCTCGTGCCGGAGGAGGGGCAGCCCAGCGGGTCCGGGGGCTTCAGCGCCGGCAACGCCGACGACCTGCTGAAGATGGGGGCGCAGCTGCGCGAGGCGGGCGCCGAGGTCGTCGTCGTGACGAGCGCCGACCAGGTCTACCGCCTCGACATGCGCGCTGTCGTCGCCCAGCACCTCGAGCGCGGGTCCGAGGCGACGATCGTCACCGTCGAGGTGCCGCTCGCGCAGGCCAAGCACAAGACGGTCGTCGACATCGACCGGGACGGCGTCGTGCAGGGGCTCACCGACAAGCCGACCACCCCGCCGCACGGGACGATCGCCGCCGAGGTCTTCGTCTACGACGTCGCGGTGCTGCTGCGCACCCTCGACGCGATCCGGCACGAGCGGGCGCAGGCCGACCCGGGTCTGACGGAGGGGATCGGCGACTTCCCCGACCGCCTGCTCCCGCGGCTCGTCGAGGGCGGGAAGACCCACGCGTACCCGCTGTCGGGCTACTGGCGCGACCTCGGCCGGCCCTCTGCCTACCTCGCCGCGCACCGCGAGCTGCTGCGTGGTCGGGTTGACGTCTTCGACGACCCCTCGTGGCCGATCCTCACCCGGTCGCCGGAGATGCCGCCGCCGATGATGCACGCGGGCAGCGTCGTCGAGGACTCGATGATCAGCCCTGGGTCGCACGTGCACGGCACGGTGCGGCGCAGCGTCGTCGGACCGGGCTGCGTCGTCGAGGCGGGGGCGGTCGTCGAGGACTCGGTGCTCATGCACCGGGTCCGGGTCGCGCCCGGTGCGCAGGTCTTCGCCGCGGTCGTCGACGACTCGTGCCGGGTCGGCGAGGACGCGCAGGTCGGGGCGCAGCCGAAGCGCTGGCCGCCCTCGGACTCCGCCGTCGTCCTCGTCGGTCGTGACTCCGAGGTGGCGAAGGGGGTCGTCCTCGAGCCGGGAGCCCGCCTCGAGCCCGGCACCACCACCTGACACCTTCGGTCAAGACAGACAGCCGGCTCGACCCCAGGCCCACTGAGCGCATGGGTGGCCCGCCCGCCGCGTCTTTCGGGCCAGGATTGTGGTCATCCTCGACCTGACCGGGTCCAGGACGTGGACCTCCGACGAGGTCGGCCGAGAACTGAGCACCCAGTTCGCTCGCCCCATCCGGTACGAGCCGGCCACTACCACCGGGTACATGCAGCACCTAACGACGCGGCATTTACCCACATCGCAGATCCTCGTGCAGACCGCTGTGCCCACAGATCTACGCCGAAACACCGCGGCCGTGGTCGCATCCGACCTTCTAGACCTGCCCCACTGCCCACCGCGGTCGCTGACCACCTACATCCGCGACCACCTTGGCGACGCTGCCCTCGTCCGGGCACACCCCGAAAGGGATGACGACAGCCCTCAGGGTTCACTTCTACGACGCTGGCTCGCGAGGACGTTCGCCGGCGCGGTGCGCCGACACACACTGCTCGAGCAAGGTCTAGCTGTACTCGGTCACGACGTTGGTGACAGGCGGCTGATGGGTGGGAGTCCGCCCAGAGCGGTGTGGCGTCGTCGAGTGTTGTACTGCTCGAGCCAGGGTGCAAGGGCGGCTGCGCGGTCGGTGTT